>CAWIHC010000009.1:0-414652 GCA_963835895.1 uncultured Acidobacteriaceae bacterium
CAGTGCTTCGCGTGGAGAAGCATCATCATGGCAAGAAAGACAATGTAGACGAGCGCGACAAAGCGGGCATTCCGTGCGGCGCGCGCAAAGCCAAGCCAGACCAGGCCGGCAATCCACAATGGCGCCGCGGCGTAAAGAAGAATATCGGCCTGTGCAATCAGAAACTGAATTGGCGGAAGAACTACATTCTCGTCGCTGTGCGCGATGCTGTTCAGAAGTTCGTAAGTGGGAAAGCCGTGAATCCATTGCCACACGAAGTTCGGCAGCGAAAGAAGAAAAATCACTCCGACTCCGGCCAGGCAATCAGGTGACCAGAGGATGCGGCGCTGCGGGCTGAGCAGGAGACCGGCGAGCAGCGCGACGAGAAAGAATACAGTGGAGTGCTTGTTCTCAATGCCCAGGCCGGCCAGCAAGACCGAAGAGCAGCCACGCGCGGGGGCTGGCCGACCCATCGGCAATGCGCAGGACAACGAAGAGCGGCGCCCATCCAGAAGCACGGCTCGAAGGAGTTCATGGAGAGGTAGTTGGAAGTTGCGAGAAAGACGGGCGCGGCGAGGACGGCGATCATGGCGAGAATCTGTGCGAGGCGCCTGCCGCCCAGCTGCCAGGCGAGCAAGCCGGAGAGAGCGACATTGATGCCCGCAGCAGCGAAGCTGAAGATGCGCATGCCAAGTGGGCGAGAGGCCGAAAAGCAATTCGGCAAGGCGGGCCTGCACGGCGACGAGAGGAGGCGGATCGACATATCCCCAGGCCAGATGATGGCCGCAGACGAGGAAGTAGAGCTCGTCGCGAAAGAAGCCGTAGCCGAGATGGACTGCCCCAGAGCGAGCTGACGAAATGGATCAGGAACGCAAGCGTGGCGAAGAGCGCGGCGAGGATCAGCGCTGCGCGGAGGGGGCCTCGCGCGGGGACAGCAGGAAGGTCATCTTGCACGGCGTTGAACTCCTCTGTGGTGGGTTAACAGATTCTACGCGAATTCGACGCCGGCACAGTTCCACGAATCAGTCTCGTCGCGCAAGGAAGCATCCTGGCAGTCCTGGTGAAAGTGCTGCCAGATGGTTTCGGCGGTTTTGCGGGAGACGACGGCGGCGAGCGATTCGGCCGTGGCCTGCTGCACATCGCGCAGGCTGCCGAAGTGCGTGAGCAGGCGCTGGCGGGTTTGCGGGCCGACGCCGGGAATGTTCAGCAGCTCGGAGTCGCGGTCGCGCATGGCGCGGCGCTGGCGGTGATAGCCGACGGCGAAGCGATGGCTCTCGTCGCGGATGAGCTGGACGAGATGGAGCACGGGCGAGCGGCGGTCGAGGACGATGGGCTCGTCTTCGTTGCCGTAGAGGTAGATGACTTCTTCCTTTTTGGCGATGGAGGCCAGCGGCTGCGAGGTGAAGCCGAGGGACTCGAGGGCTTCGGCCGCGGCGTGGAGCTGGCCCAGGCCGCCGTCGATGAGGACGAGCGAGGGCATGGTGGTGGGTTCTTTGCTCCGGAGGGTTTCCCTCAGGGGCTAAAGCCCCGATCGTCTTCGGCGCTCGTCTGATCGGCACGACTGAAGTCGTGCCCTTTCAAAACCGGACTTCGACTTGCGGCCATTTGCGCCTCTCGATCTGGATCTCGCAGCTGCGTCGTCGCGGATGCGGCGGTAGCGGCGCTCGACCACCTCGCGCATGGAGGCGAAATCGTCGACGCCGGCGACGGTCTTCACCTTGAACTTGCGATAGGCCGACTTGTTCATCTTGCCGTCTTCCCAGACGACCATGCGAGGCGACGGTTTCCGCGCCCTGAATGTGCGAGATGTCGAAGCACTCGATGCGGCGGGGAAGCTCGGGGAGCATGAGCGCGTCGGCGAGCGCCTCCTGAATGGCCTTGCGCGAGGGCTCGAGGACGCGGAAGCGCTGCGTGTAGGACTGGCTTGGCGTTCTGGCCGGCGAGATCGACGAGGGACTTCTTTTCGCCGCGCTGGGGGACGGCGATTTCGATTTTGTGGCCGGTGCGCTCGGTGAGCAGCGCGGCGAGGGTTTCGCGGTCGTCGAAGTCGACGGGGACGAGGATGGTGCGCGGGACGTAGTGCTGGTCGATGTAGAGCTGCTTGAGGAGGGCGGAGAAGACTGCGCCGGCGTGGAAGGCGGCTGTCGAGCCGGCTGGTCGTGCTATCCCCGGTTCCGCCGAGTCGCGCGGGACCGCTGGGGCACCCAGTGCTTCATGCTCGTTTGGATCGCTCGTTCCAATGCGAAGCTTCCATCAAGGCGGGCAGGTCTTCCCAGAAGAATTCGCGGCGGTCGACGATTTTGCCGTTGCGCATGTGGAAGAGATTGACGGCCAGCAGCCGTCTTCGAAGTGGTAGCCGAAGACGTCGGCGTCGTCGTCGAGCTCGGCCGTGGCGATGCGCTGCTTTTCCTGGAGCTGGTGCACGGTGGAGAGCTGGTCGCGCAGGCGCGCGGCGGCTTCGAACTGCTCGGCTTCGGCGGCGGCCATCATGCGCGCGGTGAGCGTGCGCTCCAGCTCGGCGTGGCGGCCTTCGAGAAAGAGCTGCGCGTCGCGGACGGCTTCCTTGTAGGCTTCGGGCGTGGTGAGGCCTTCGACGCAGGGGCCGAGGCAGCGATGAATGTAGTACTGCAGGCAGGCGCGCGGGATGGTAGCGCGAGAGATCGACCTTGCAACTGGGCAGCAGAAAGCTGCGATGGATGAGCTCGACCACGCGATAGGCGAGGTTGCCGGGGAAGTAAGGGCCGTAGTAGGCCGCGCCGTCTTTGCGCAGGCGGCGCGTGACGAAGACCTTGGGGAAGCGGTCGGCGAGGGTGAGCTTGACGTAGGGGTAGGTCTTGTCGTCGCGCAGCAGGATGTTGAAGCGCGGCTTGCGCTGCTTGATGAGATTGTTTTCGAGCGCGAGGGCTTCGTGCTCGTTGGCGACGAGGATGGTATTCGATGTCGACGGCCTCGCGCATGAGCGAGCCGGTTTTGGCGTTGGCCTGCGAGGCTTCGAGCAGATAGGAGCGCACGCGCGAGCGCAGGTTGTTGGCCTTGCCCACGTAGATGACCTCGCCCTCGGCGTTTTTGTAGAGATACACGCCGGGCTGGGTGGGCAGGGTGCGGATTTTCTCGTAGAGATCCATGAATGAGCGCAGGCGCGGATCGCGCGCAGAGGCCAGTTCTTAGGATAGCGGGAATGGCGGATGCGGATGCATGCGACGCGGGGCATGCTTGGCGCGGCAGCGGTCCGCGCGGGGACGGGCTGAAATCAGGGCAATCCTTACCGGGTGCGGTAAAAATTACATGGTTTCGCGGGTGAGGCGGAATTGCGCAGAGAGGCGTAATGCTGCTTATTTTCAACGTGTTGCATAGGTCCTGGCGAATGGATGGCGGCGTGCACTTTCATAGGGCAGAAGAAGGAGTACCTTCCCGGCCGGAAGAGCGCGACAGGACGCCGGCAGGGAACGGAAAGGTGAGGACAATGACAATGCATCGATTTGGATTTGCGTTGACGGCCGCGGCGCTGATGGCGTTGGGCGTGACGGGATGCGCCACCAAGAATTACGTGCGCACACAGACGGGGCCGCTGATCGATCACACCGGATCAACTGGACCAGAAGACGGCGGAGAACAACCGGCAGATTCACGACGTGGACGATCGCGCGCAGGCGGGCATCAGCAAGGCGCAGGGCACGGCCGACACGGCCAACCAGAATGCGCAGAACGCGCAGCCAGGCGGCGAACGCGGCCGACACGGCGGCCAACGACGTGGCGCACCGCGCCGACACGCTGGACAGCGTGGTGAAGGGGCTGGACAACTACAAGCAGGTGGCCGAAGGTTTCGGTGACCTTCGGCTTCGACAAGGCCGTGCTGACCAGCGACGACAAGGCGCAGCTGGACAGCTTTGCCGGCCAGCTTGGGCTCGGCGAAGAGCTACATTCTGGAAGTGACCGGCGGAACCGATTCGGTGGGGCCGGCGCAGTACAACTACGACCTGAGCCAGCGCCGCGCCGATGCGGTGGTGCAGTACCTGGCGGCGAAGTACGACATTGCGCCGCACCGCTTCTATCTGATCGGCATCGGCAAGGACCAGTATGTGGCGTCGAACGATACGGCGGAAGGGCGCAAGGAGAACCGGCGCGTGCAGGTGCAGTTGCTGTCGAATATGAGCGGCCAACACGCAGGCGCAGGGTCAGCCGCGGCACGACCGGCCAGGCCAGCGCCGCCGGCTGGTCAGGCTGCATCGTCAACCGTTCCCGAATAACGCGAGAGACGGATTTCCGAGGACGGTTGATTGCTTGTGGAAGGACGAAGGGCAGGCCCGAGGGGTCTGCCCTTCGTGTTTGCGGTGCGGCTCAGGAACTTCGCGGCGGCAAGCTGCTTCACGTGCTCCGCGCGGACTTCGTTGGCGGTGAAGAGGCGCAGAGAAGGGCGCGCCTGGCTGCGCAGCGGCTTCGACGGCGGGGCGGCCGTGTGGCCTCTTCGCGCTCGACGATGCAGACCACGGCGGCGACGATCATGCCGGCTTCCTGCGCGGCTTCGATGGCGGCGATGGTGGAGGCGCCGGTGGTGCAGACGTCGTCGACGATGACCACGCGCGCGCCTTCGCGGCAGAAGCCCTCGATGCGGCGGCCGGTGCCGTGAGCCTTTTCGGCTTTGCGCACGAGAAAGCCGTGGAGCAGCGGTGGGCGAGCGATGGGGATGCGAGAGCGCGCGCCAGGCGCTGGCCGTGGCCACGTTGGAGACGATGGGGTCGGCGCCCATGGTGAGGCCGCCGACGGCTTCGGCGTCGATCTTGTTGGCTTCGAGCAGTTCGAGAATGGCGTGCCCGGTGAGGCGGCCGCCTTCGGCGTGGAGCGTGGTGGTGCGGCAGTCGATGTAGTAGTCGCTGGTGCCGCCGGAGGAGAGCTTGAACTGGCCGAGCTTGAAGCTGGTGCGGGCGAGAAGCGAGAGAAGCTGCTGGGCGTGGGTGGGGGTGGGCATCAATGCGATTGTAAGGGAACAGGGAACAGGGAACAGGGAACAGGGAACAGGGAACAGGGAACAGGGAACAGGGAACAGGGAACAGGGAACAGAAGGACGCTCTATGGCCGTTTCTGTAGTTTGTTCATGATCGCAACCAGCATCCGGCTCACTTCCTCAGAGAGCTCTCCCGCCGCCCGACGCGCGGACGCATTGCCGAAACCAAGCCCATCTGCGACGACGAGCTGCGTTTGCACCTCGAAATTTGAACCCCGCGCATGGCCAAGAAAAAGGAGGTACTCTCCTCTGCTTGATCTGCCGTACCCTTCAGCGATGTTGCTGGCGACAGAGACGGATGCGCGGCGTAGTTGATTGGTCAGGCCAAATCGTTCCGAGTCCGGGAACGACGAAGTGAGTTTGTAGATCGCTAAACTCAACTGAATCGCTCTCTGCCACACAACGAGGTCCTTGAACGAATCGCCCATTTCCTAACTCCTTGCTGTCCCAAAGCGCTTCATATTGTTTCGGCTGTGGAGCCAACGTATCACTGAAACTCTGTTCCCTGTTCCCTGATCCCTGTTCCCTGCCTTTCTCACATTTTGTCGAAGTGGCGGAAGCCGCCGGTGCCGATCAACGCCAGAGGAAAAAATGAATGAAGTTGTAACAGGCGTGGACCAGTGTGCTGGCGGCCAGGGACCTGGTTTTGAGGCGCACCGTGCAGAGAACCAGGCTGACAACGAATCAGGAGGAGAAACGGTCCCAGCGAATGGCCCTGCTGGTCGACGTGAAGCAGGGCGAAGGGGATGCTGGTGAGGACGGAGCCGACGACCATGGCGAAGAGAGACCACTGCGGATGACCGTTGGCGTCGAGTGGCGGCGCAGGTTTGCCGGTGCTTCGTTCGATCGACCAGTCCCAGGCCGTGCAGAGAGCGGGCAGAAGAAAGCCGCGGAAGAACATCTCCTCAAAGAACGGCGCGAGGGTGGCGCCGAAGGCGAACATCAGCCATGCGGCTCCCGGAGCACGCAGCATTTTTTCAATGGGAGCGTTGGAGGGGCCGGGCATGAGCACTTCATCGAGTAAGGCCAGTCCGGCGCAGCCCAGGGCCGTGGCGGCGAGCGGCCAAAACCTGCTGAGCGCGACCGCGCCGCGCCATTGCAACCCGGCAAAGAAGTTCTCGTTCCAAAAGAGCGGGAAGACGACATAGACTGATGCCGAAGGCGATGAGATAGAGGATTGCCTCGCTGGCAAGGATGAGCTGGATGTTGGTGGCGGCCTGGGTGGAGAGACTCCAACCGAACCAGTGGAAACGCATGGGAAGAATCAGAACCAGGATCGTGCAGGCGAAGGCGATTCCACCGATCGGGATGAGCAGGCTGAGGTGGCCAAAGTGCGGGATGCGCGCGGGCGGACGAACTGGAGGCTGAGCAAAGGACTGGAAGAGTGGTGGCTCGGCGTAGGGCGGCGCATACGGGACGAAGAGCGCGTCGGGCGCAGGTGAGGCGGGTGCTGGTGAGGGGGGCGCGTCGAGCGTGTGCGGAAGGGGATTGCCGGACTCGTGTTCGATCGGCGTAAATTCGGCGGGCGTAAGTTCGAGGGGCTGTTCTTCGGCGCCGGCGCGAGCCGGGGTTGGCGCGGGGCTCGCTGAGTCGTCAGCCGGCCCATTCGAGGGCTGGCGCGATTCGTCGTCGGGGAGGTTGGTCATGGGCGTCCTGTCTTCTTCTAGCGGCGAGCGTCGGCTGCGGTTTGGGTGCTTTGCCGCACGCGTTTCCCATTCGCGCGCGGCTCGGGTTGAGGATCGGCGCCGCCTGCTCCCGACGCGGAGGAGTTGAGGCCGTCGCCGTTTGAATCCGCGGCGGGAATGAGTTCTTCTTCCGGTTCGGCGGGCGTGAGGCGGCCGTTCGAGAGTTTGTAGTAGCGCTTGAGGAACTGGCCGGTGTAGGAGCCGGGCGTGGCGGCGATCTTTGCGGGGCGGCCTTCGCCGACGATGCGGCCGCCGTCTTCGCCGCCCTCGGGGCCGAGATCGATGACCCAGTCGGCGTTGCGGATGACGTCGAGGTTGTGCTCGATGATGATGACCGAGTTGCCGAGATCGACGAGCCGGTGCAGGACCTCGAGAAGCTTGCGCACGTCGTCGAAGTGCAGGCCGGTGGTGGGCTCGTCGAGCAGGTAGAGGGTCTTGCCGGTCTGGCGCTTGGAGAGCTCGCGGGCCAGCTTCATGCGCTGCGCCTCGCCGCCGCGAGAGCGTGGTGGCGCTTTGGCCCAGGTGCACGTAGCCGAGGCCGACATCGACCAGCGTTTGCAGCTTCTGGCGCACCTGCGGCACGTCGGCGAGCAAGGGCAGCGCGTCTTCGATGGTGAGGTCGAGAACGTCGGCGATGGAGTGGCCGTGGAATTTTACGGCCAGCGTCTCCTGGTTGTAGCGGCGGCCGTTGCACACCTCGCACTGCACGTAGACATCGGGCATGAAGTTCATCTCGATGCGGCGCTGGCCGTCGCCCTGGCAGGCCTCGCAGCGGCCGCCGGTGACGTTGAAGCTGAAGCGGCCGGGCTTGTAGCCGCGCTCGCGCGCCTCGGGCAGCATGGCAAACAGATCGCGGATGGGCGAGAAGACCTGCGTGTAGGTGGCCGGGTTGGAGCGCGGCGTGCGGCCGATGGGCGACTGGTCGATGCGAACGACTTTGTCGATCTGCTCCGCGCCGGTGAGGGCGTCGTGCGCGCCGGGCTCCTCGCGCGAGCCGTAGATGGTTTTGGCGAGCGAGCGGTAGAGAATGTCGTTGACGAGCGTGCTTTTGCCGCTGCCGCTGACGCCGGTGACGACGGTCATGACGCCGAGCGGGATGCGGAGGTTGAGGTCCTGCAGGTTGTGCTCGCGCGCGCCGGTGACGGTGAGCCACTTGCCGGTGAGCGGGCGCGGCTTGGCGCGCTGCAGCATGGTTTCGGCGCCGCTCAGATAGCGGCCGGTAAGCGAAGCGGGCGAGGCCATGATCTGGGCCGGCGTGCCCTCGGCGACGACGTTGCCGCCCAGGCGGCCCGCGCCGGGTCCAAGATCGAGAACATAATCGGCGTGGCGGATGGTCTCTTCGTCGTGCTCGACGACGAGGACGGTGTTGCCGAGGTCGCGGAGTCTCTCGAGAGCCTGGATGAGGCGGTTGTTGTCGCGCTGATGCAGGCCGATGGAGGGCTCGTCGAGCACGTAGAGGACGCCGCGCAGGCGCGAGCCGATCTGCGTGGCGAGGCGGATGCGCTGGCCCTCGCCGCCGGAGAGCGTGGCGGCGTTGCGGTCGAGCGAAAGATAGTTGAGGCCGACGGCGCAGAGGAATTCGAGGCGCTCGGCGATCTCGCGGCGAATGCGCTCGGCGACCAGCGCCTCGCGCTCAGTGAATTGGAGGTTGATGGCCGCCGAGAGCGCGCGGTTGAGCGGCAGGGCGGTGAAGTCGGCGATGGAAAGGCCGCCGACTTTGACGGCCAGCGACTCCGGGCGCAGGCGCTTGCCGCGGCAGACCGGGCAGGGCGCGGCCGACATGAAGCTCATCATGTACTCGCGATAGCTGTCGCTGCGCGCTTCCTCAGCGTTGTCGCGCAGGTAGCTGAGGATGCCGTGGAAGCCGGTGCGCGGCGCTTCGCCTTTGGGCGGGCCGTAGACCAGAATGTGCTGCTGCTTTGGCGGCAGATCCTCGAAGGGGACTTTGAGGTCGATCTTGTAGCGGTCGGCGGCGAGCTGGATGAGCTTGAGGAGGTATTGCGACGAGGAGCCGGGGCCGAGGCCGCCGTCGAGCAGCGGCTTGGACCAGTCGGTGATGACCTTGGCGGGGTCGAAGTCGTAGAGCGAGCCGAGGCCGTGGCAGTTGGGGCAGGCGCCGAAGGTGGAGTTGAAGGAGAAGCTGCGCGGCTCGAGCTTGGGCACGTCGAGGCCGCAGTCGGGGCAGGCCATGGAGGAGGAGAACAACTGCTCGTTGCCGTCGTTGAAGGCGACCAGGACAAGGCCGTTGGCGAGTTGGAGGGCTTTGGCGACGGCCTGCTCGAGGCGCTTTTCGACGGAGGGTTTTCCGGGGGCGGTGGCGGGTTTAGCTTCGTTGGCTCCCACCCTTGTCGACGATGAAGCCGTCGACAAGGATGGGGCACCCTCGGGTTTGAGCAGGACGCGGTCGACGATGGCTTCGATGGTGTGGTTCTTGCGGCGGTCGAGCGCAAGCGGCTCGGAAAGGTCGCGTGACCTCGCCATCGACGCGGGCGCGAAAGCCTTGCTGATCAAGCTGATCCAGCAAATCCTTAAACTCGCCCTTGCGGCCTCGCACGATGGGCGCCATGACCGTGACGCGCTCGCCGCGGCCCAGCTCCAGGATGCGCTGGACGATCTGGTCGGCGGTCTGGCGGGCGATGGGCCGGCCGCAGTTGGGGCAGTGCGGCGTGCCCACCGAGGCGTAGAGCAGGCGCAGGTAGTCGTAGATCTCGGTGATGGTGCCGACCGTGGAGCGGGGGCTGCGGCTGGTGGTCTTCTGCTCGATGGAGATGGCCGGGCTGAGGCCCTCGATGGAGTCCACGTCGGGCCGCTCGATCTGGTCGAGAAACTGGCGCGCGTAGGCGGAGAGCGTCTCGACGTAGCGGCGCTGGCCCTCGGCGTAGATGGTGTCGAAGGCGAGCGAGCTTTTGCCCGAGCCGGAGAGACCGGTGACCACGGTGAGCGCGTTGCGGGGAATGCGCACGCTGATGTCGCGCAGGTTGTGCTGGCGCGCCCCCCGCACCGAGATGTGAGTGATGGGCATGGATGGGTTCATCGAAGACGGCGGGTACTTAGGAGTGTTGCCGGCTGCGCCTTCACAACGCAGAACAACGCTCTAGAGGGTATTCTATTTGCCAACAGAAATCAGGGTCAACGCGGCGCATCTTCTGCGACAATCGCATAGGCGATTGCCGGGCTGCCGCGGAGCATTGTCCGGCGGCACGACGCGCACGTTGCGGCAAGCGATCGGATTGATCCACAGAGGCGGTTGGAATGGCGGACTTGTTGAATTTGGCGATGTTGATTTGCGCGTCACTGGGCGCGATGGCGTTTGGAATTCTGGCCGCCTATGCGGTGCTGCGCGTGGTCTTTGCGTTCATGCGCCCACGCAGGACGCCTGCGCCAGTGAAGCCGCAAACCGAAGTCGCGCGCATCTCATAAAAGCAAGCGCTCAACTTTCAGCGATCACCCTTCAGTAATTCACTCGCAACTCGACGCCAGCTTGGTCGGCTCTGCGTCAGTTTTGTGGGTTCTGCTGCCCATTTTGATTTTGATTGGCCTGGCGCTCCCGCTCCTGAAAGTCCTGGATGGCTTGCTGAGGGGTGCGCACGGGAACGGGAGGGGCAACGCTGTTTTGCGGCGGCTGCGGCTGCTCCTGTTCAGCCTCCGGTTCCGATTGGTCCGAGTCGTTGTCGTTCTCGCTCACCTGCGTTGCAGCGTTTTTGGGTGTGCTCTGCAAGGCGCTTCCAGGCGGGATGGTCAGCACGATCCGGCGCGGCGTGCCCTGGCCCCGATCGCCAACCATCAGGACGTTGTAGCCGGAGCCATCGAGAAGCTGCGAGAGCACGTCGCGTGCGGGCCCGGGGCCATAGGTGCCGAAGATCCGCTGATCCGTGCCCATGCCTTCCACTTTGGCGCCGGTGTCGGTGGAAACTTCCTTCAGAATCTGCGCCAGGCTGGAATTGGAGGCGACGATGAGCAGGCCATGGCTGTCAAAGACGACGGATGCCGCGGCGGGGAGATCGTTGGCGGGCCAATTGGGCGGCTTGGGCATGACCGGCGCGGGCGGCTGAGCCGCCTGGGGCGCAGGAGCGGCGGCAGCGGAGGGTTTCTTGTGCGGATGGGCGGATTTGTGCGCGGGCTTGGTGGCCGGAGCCGGCGCTGGACTTGTTTGAGCGGCAAGGAGCGCGTTGGACAGCAAGAACAGAGCCGCGCATAGGGCGGCCCACACGGCCAGCGACGCGGCTGGTCCGCGGGCGCAGCGGCCCGATCGCGCGAGAAGGCGGAACGGCGCGAGGATTCCGCTTGCAGCGAGGCCAGTGAACGCATCGGAATCGCCTCCTTCGAGTCTATTCAACAGCCGATTGCCGCTGGCCGATTGTTCGTTTGGCCGCGGCGCTTGTGCGCCGGGCTGCGGCGCTCGACTGCTGCTCCACTGTACTAGACTAGCAGTGGCCGATGGACGCTCGAAAGAGCGCTTGAAGAAGATTCTGGGGGCAGAGAGGATGCTGGCGGGAATGCGCATCGGGTGGAGGGTTTTAGAGCAGTTTTCCGGTTCATACGCGGCATTTCCAGCGCCGCGCAAACGGGCTTTCTCCTCAAGAAAAAGCCACTCAGGAATTGCGGCTTCGGCCCAGAGAAACTGGAGAACTGCTGTAGTGGTGTCGGCCTTGCTGTTGGCGCCGCTGCAAAGCCGGGCGGCGAGCTGCACCGCGCAGGCGGAACTGGGCTCGCTGGACCGCGATGCGCTGGCGGCGGCCGCGGGCCGGACTGGCGACCGCCGTTCTGGCGCAGGATTTCAACGCACTGCAGGCCAATCTGCTGCCGCAGGAGGCCTCGGAGTGGGAGGGCATTCGCGCCGCGGTGGAGCAGGCTGCGCCGCTGGTCAAGGGCGGGCAACTTCCAGTTGCGCGATGTGTACCTGCTGGACGCGAGCGACCAGACCGCGCCCGCCGACACGCAGTTCTTCTGCTCGAATGCGAACGGCTCGCTGACCGTGACCATCACTATGAACGCGCTGCCGCCGGGGCGATACGCCGTGGTGCTGGCCGATGCGGTGGGCGCGCCGCTGGCCGGGCAGATGGGGCTGGTCCTGGCGTGGGACGGCGCCGCGACCGCGTGGAAGCTGGCCGGACTGACGGTGCGGCCGGGAGTCTTCGACGGACACGACGGCGTGTGGTACTGGGTGCGCGGGCGGGAGCTGGCCAAGACCGATCCGTGGAGCGCGTGGTTCAGCTACGACGCGGCGCGCTACCTGCTGCTGCCGGTGGATTTTCTCTCCTCGCCGAATCTGGACAAGCTGCGCCAGGAGCAGTCGCTGATCACGCCTTCGCCGCAGAGCCAGTTTCCGCTGTCGCTGCCCGATGGCGACCGCACGTGGAAGATCGAGGCGGTGGGTCTCGATCCGTCGCTGCACGAGCCCGATCTTGGCGTGGTGTATGAGTCGACGGGCGTCACCGATCCGGCGGCGCTGCGCACCGAGGCGACTGCTGTGATGAGCGCGTTCCTGAAGGCGCAGCCGGGAATCCGGGCGAACTTTCACGGGCTGTGGGCCTATGCGGAGAAGGATGGGAAGCGCACGCCGGTGATGGAGCTGCCGATGAAGGAGATACCGTAAAAGCAGGGAGCAGGGAACAGGGAACAGGGAACAGGGAACAGGGAACAGATAAAAGCGGCCATTGATGGTCCGCGGGCTGGCCGACCAGCTTGAAAAAGAAAGGCAGAGGCGATTGCCAGGAATGATTGATCTGCGTTCGGATACCGTGACCAAGCCGACGCTGGAGATGCGCGCGGCGATGGCGGCGGCAGAGGTGGGCGACGACGTTTACGGCGAGGACCCCACGGTCAATCTGCTGGAGCGGCGCGCGGCGGAGATCTTCGGCCGCGAGGCGGCGCTGTTTGTGCCTACGGGCACCATGGGCAACCAGATCGCGATTCGCACTGCTGACGCAGCCCGGCCAGGAGGTGATTGCCGAGTCGCGGGCGCACATTCTGGACTTCGAGATGGCGACGACGGCGGTCTTTTCCGGCTGCCTGATCCGCGCCGTGCCGGCCGAGGGCGGCATTCTGACGTGGAAGCACATCGAGCCGGCGATCAGCCCGTATGGCGGGTTCCGCGCGGCGACGGGACTGATTGAGATTGAGAACACCGCGAACCTGGCCGGCGGGCGGGTTACGCGCTTCGAAGTTCTGGAGGAGATTTGGGATGGGGCGAGAGCGCACAAGCTCCCGCTGCACCTGGACGGGGCGCGCATCTTCAACGCCGCTGTGGCGCTGGGCGTGGACGTGAAGAAGCTGACGCGCGGATTCGACACCGTGATGTTCTGCCTGTCGAAAGGGCTGGGCGCGCCGGTGGGATCGATGCTGGTGGGTTCGGCGGAATTGATGGCGCGGGCGCGGGTTTACCGCAAGGCATTGGGCGGCGGCATGAGGCAGGCGGGCGTGCTGGCCGCGGCGGGGCTGATCGCGCTCGAAGACGGGCCGGGGCGGCTCGGCGAAGATCACGCCAACGCGCGCCTGCTGGCCGAGGCGCTGGCGCATACCGAGGGCGTGGCGATCGATCTCGAGTCGGTTGAGACGAATATCGTGGTCTTCCGACTGGTGGCAGGGAAGGGCGCGGCGGAGCTGGTGGCGCGGCTGAAGGCGCGCGGGGTTCTGGCGGGCGCGTTTGGGCCGGATGCGGTTCGCCTGGTGACGCATCGCGACGTGAGCCGCAAAGACTGCATCGACGCGGCCGAAGCACTGACCGATGAGATACAGACGAGCCAGACTCCTTGCTAGGCTGCCTTCTTTTTTCGGCTCCGCACGGGACGGATGAGAACTTCGGCGGGGATGCGGAGTTGTTTGTTCAGTCGCCGGATCATGGCCAGCGATAAGGGCCGATCGCGGCGCATCACTTCATAGACGCGTGTGCGGCCTCCGAGAATCCCGATGAGAGCCTTGTGATCCCTGCCCTGCTGTTCCAACCGGAATTTGATGGCCTCGATGGGGTCCGGCAAATCCATGGGAAATCGCGTCTCTTCGTAGGCTTCCACCAGTGTGGTGAGGATTTCCAGGCGATCGCTTTCCGGGGTGCCTTCCGCAGCGCCCCACAGGCGCTCAATTTCGCGCAAAGCGGCCTCGTGGCCGGCATCATCCTTGATTGGTTTCAGATTCATACTTCACCGTCTTTACGTCGATTCTGTCGTATGCCGCATGTGTACCGAGCCATTTGATGAAGACGATGCCCCTGCGATAATCCACCGCAACCACCAGGCGATAGGCATTGCCTTTGATGTTGAAGACTTCGCGATCCGGCCCAACGATGCTGGCATGAGCGTAACTCGCCTTCACGTCGGCTGAGCTCTTCCATTGTGCCTTGCGCACTTCTTGAAACCAGGAGCCGAGCGCCGCCTTGACCGCACGCTGTTCTTTGTGGCCCGCCAATCTCGCGATAAACCGGACCAATGTGCTCCGAGCGATAATGCGCACTACGAAATCCTATCATGTTCCCAGAATGGGCACAAGACTCAAGCAGCTGGTGACGCATCGCGACGTGAGCCGGGGCGACTGCATCGACGCGGCCGAAGCGCTGACAGAAAAGATCGAGGCGGGAATAAAAACGGCCAGCATCAAATGATGCTGGCCGCGAGTGTTCGTGCTATCCCACCCTAAGCGCGATGAGACCGCGCTTAGGATGGGGCACCCATTGTTGTCCGGTGACGTCCGAGATCTCCTCACAGATCGTAATAGAGGAAGAACTCGTACGGCGCCGGGCGCAGATTGACCGGGGCCAGCTCCTTCTCGCGCTTGTAGCTGATCCATGTTTCGATCAGGTCCTGGGTGAAGACGCCGCCTTCGAGCAGGAATTCGTGGTCCTTTTCGAGGGCCGTGAGAACCTCGCCCAGGGAGCCGGGCGTGCTCTTGATCTTCTTGGCTTCCGCAGGCTCAAGCTCGTAGAGGTCCTTGTCCAGCGGCTGCGCCGGGATCGATCTTGTTCTTGATGCCGTCGAGTCCGGCCATGAGCAGCGCCGGGAAGCAGAGGTAGGGATTGCTGGAGGGATCGGGGCAGCGGAACTCGATGCGCTTGGCCTTGGGGCTGGTGGAGTACATCGGGATACGGCAGGCCGCCGAGCGGTTGCGCTGCGAGTAAGCCAGGTTCACCGGAGCCTCGAAGCCGGGCACCAGGCGGCGATACGAGTTCGTCGTCGGCGCCGCGAAGGCCAGCAGAGCCGGCGCATGCTTGAGCAGGCCGCCAATGTAATACTTCGCGGTCTGGCTGAGCAACGCGTATCCCTTGGCATCGAAGAAGACGTTCTTCTCGCCCTTCCACAGGCTCTGGTGGACGTGCATGCCGGAGCCGTTGTCGCCGAAAAGCGGCTTAGGCATGAAGGTCGCGGTCATGCCGTGCTTCTTGGCGATCATGCGGATGATGTACTTGAAGTTCATCATGTTGTCGGCCATTTTGACGAGCGGACCGTAGCGAATGTCGATCTCACCCTGGCCGGCGGTTCCTACCTCGTGGTGGTGCACTTCGGCGGGTACGCCCATGCCCCTGAGCGCGATAACGATCTCCGAGCGAATATCCTGCAGCGTGTCGTTCGGCGGCACCGGGAAGTAACCTTCCTTGTGGCGCAGCTTGTAGCCGAGGTTGGGGCCTTCGTCGCGGCCTGTGTTCCAGATGCCTTCTTTTGAGTCAACGAAGTAGTAGCCGCTGTGCGCCGTCTGGTCGTAGCGGACGTCGTTGAAGATGTAGAACTCCGCCTCCGGGCCCCAGTAGCTGATGTCGGCAATTCCGGTCTTCTTGAGATACGCCTCGGCCTTCTGCGCCACGTGGCGCGGATCGCGGCTGTAAGGCTTGCGGCTGATGGGGTCAAAGACATTGCAAATGATGTTCATCGTAGGGACCGAGAGAACCGGGTCCAACACCGCTGTATCCGCATCTGCAATCAGCAGCATGTCGCTTTCATGAATCTGCTGGAATCCGCGGATGCTCGAACCATCGAAGCCGATACCATCGCTGAACAGATCGTCCTCAAGGTCTTCCACTGGGATGGAAAAATGCTGCCACATTCCCGGCAAGTCGATAAATCGCAGGTCGACGATTTTCACCCCGGCGTCTTTGGCGAGCTTCTTCACGTCATTCGGAGTACGCGGCATTCTAAGTTCTCCTTTCGCTTGGTCTTGTCAAACACAAGCACGAGTTAAGTTGTGGAGGTCAAGCCAAACAGCGGCATTCTTTGAAAAAAGTGCGATAAGGATAGGATTCCGCCTCAGCCGCGAACTGAACAGCGGACATTTGGCTTCAGCGGGTACCGGGTACCGGTTCAACGCAAATTGGATACGCGCCCGGAATCTGGAAGAATCCTAGTGCCACCAGCATAAAGAATCCGTGAGGATTTGGGAGTTTTCGGATGTGGAAAACCCGGTTACCCGGCAGTTTTCCAGGCCTACGTTCCCGTCCCTGATTCCCCGGACGTCGCGATCGGAGCCGGGCAAACGAATCGATACCGTGGACCGGACAGAACAAGCGCGCCTGTAAAGGCTACAATGAAACAGCCGCCCGGCAAGAAGGCTATGGTTACGCGCCGACCTTCGGTAGAAAGCAACGGATCGATCCTGCAGGATACTCTGCGAGCGGTTTTCTCCCGAAATCCCGCGGTTCTGGGAGCGCTGAAATTCCTTTTCCCAAACGCGGCAGAGAGCTTGTCCTTTCAGGGTTTGCGGATTCAACCTCTCGTTGCGGCGCACCGCAACCTTTTCAGCGCAGAGCCTTTTCTGTTGCCCAAGGAAAGATTCGGAGGCTCCCAGGACGTTGCGCTGGCTGCCTTTGGTCCGCCATGCCGTGGATGAGACGCTTCGTGCTTACGCTCATACGAGCCCGCATCTTTTGGACTATGTGGGGAAAACTCCCATCTCCCCTTACGGAAGCCTGGGCTTGAGCGTCAGCCGCTGGGGGCAGGTGGATTGGGACTACGTGCGCGATCTCGATTGGCGAATCTTTTTGCCTCCCGAGATCGGCCATGTGTCCGGCTTCAAATCGTATTTGGAGCAGAACCTGACAGAAAAGCTTCACGAATACGATCTCTTTCCGCTGTTGGGCGGGAAGGATGCGGAAGGACTGCCCCAGGTGCAACTGCGCGACCAGAAGACTGAGGACGTCCACGGGTTTCACTTCTTTCTGATCGCGATGAAGCCAGGGTTCGTCCGGGGAAATATCCATCGCGATGGCGGCTACTCTCCGCACTTCGCCTATTTTCCCGAGGGCTCGCTCGATCGGCACCTGGAATCGGCCAGGCTGCGGTGGTCTGACGTGATCGTGCAGCAGCGGGAAGACTACATCCAGATGTTCGACCAATTGAGCTTCAACATCTTCGGTGAAAATACGGGGAAAGACCGCCTGTATAAAACACACGGCTGGTACCTGCACAAAGCATTCAAGTGGTATGCCACGCTAGCGAGGGCGAGAGGGCTCTCGTCGCTTGAGGAAGATCTTCTGTATCAATATGAACATTTTCAAGGATCGGAGGCGGAGCTTTCCTACCTGGCGAGGTATCGATATTACGCGCGCATGTCTCCCAGCCCGCAACACCTGGATGACGTTGATCGCGATCTGGCCCGCGCCGCAAGCATTGTTTATGCGCGGGCGAGAAACGCCCATGATCCGATGGTCGGGCAGCAGATCAGCGTTGACAGCGCCGACATCATCCTTTTGGAAATGGTCCCCGAGAAATTCGCGGTGCGGGCCGGGAAGCTTCTCAAGCAGGTTGAATCTCGTTTGCCAGATCAGATGAAGTGTGCCCCAATACCTGGGGCGATCCGATTCGCCGACAATCTTCCTGCGCCTTCCGTCGCGCACCTCGACGGTCACGGGCAAACTGCCTTGATGCCAGCCGAATGGTCAATGGTCTTCTGCGATTCTTACGTCGGACAAGTCGTGAAAAAGGCCACAAAAGAGAAACGGTCCGTCGAGGAAAAGGACATCCGCCAGGCCCTCGTGGCGCTGCTCGCAACTCTTCTCTTGCAGGCGTCGGAAGCGCCCGGCGGTTCCAGCGGCCCCGTTCCCAGATTGAATCGCTTCGACACAACTTTACTTCCCATGTCCGGACAGAGAGCACTGGACAGCGCGTTGCCGATGCTATGAGACCATAAGGGCGCGAGCGACTGAGATGCGATTCAAATCGCACAGATTCCCACGCAACGCCATTTTGCAACATTATCCGGTCAGTGATAGTGGGAGATAAGAACCATGATGAGCAGGATCACGACCGGGATCAGCGCCAGCCCGTGTAGTAGAGAATTTTGCGGGATAGCTGAGACTTGCGCTTCTGCCAGTCGCGGAGTTCGGGGCGTTCCTCGATGCCCACCTGGTCGGGGTGCTCAAGGTCGTGAATGAACTCCTGGGCGGTGGCGTACCGATTCTTGGGGTCGCGCTCCAGAGCGCGGTACAGGATCTCCTGCAACTGCGGGGAAACCGAGGGGTCGGCGACACTCGGCGGTAACGGATGGTTCAGGAGGCGTTCATTCATGGCGGCCATGGGCGATGGGCCGGAGAACGGGCAGCTTGCCGGTGAGCATCTCGTAGAGGATGACGCCCATGGAGTAGATGTCGGTGCGGCCGTCGCCGCGCTTGCCCTTCACCTGTTCGGGAGCAATGTAATCGGGCGTGCCCAGCATGGAGGTGAAATTGGCGTAGGTGAGGCGGCGGGAGGCCGTGTCGCCGGCGATGCCGAAATCGATGAGCTTGATGTGGTCGTTGCCATCGACCATGATGTTTTCCGGTTTGAGGTCGCGGTGCACCACGCCGTTCGCGTGGATGTAATTGAGCGCCTTGAGAACCTCGATGGCGATGCGGATGGCGCGGTCCTGGGGAAGGCGGCCTTCGTTGAGGATTTGGCGCAGCAGCCGGCCCGGGCACCACTCCATGACCATGTAGATGCGGGAACGCTTCTCTCCGCCATACACATGCATGACATTGGGGTGTTGAAGCCGTTCACCGATGGCCGCTTCCCGCTTGAAGCGGTCGAAGAGGATGGGGTCGGCTTCCATATCGGGATGGGGAATTTTGAGAGCAACAGTGCGGCCGTCGCGCGTGTCGGTGGCGCGGAAGATGGTGGCCATGCCGCTTTTGGCAATGGGCGCGTCAATGCGGTAGAAATCCAGCTGCGTTCCCGGCTCAAGGACATCGAAATAACTCATCGTGCAACACGCTCCATCGGGGCCTTCTCTACTGTATCGGGTGTTAGCCCCGGAAGTAATAAGGATTGTGTAAGGCAGGGACCGAAGAAACCTGGGATCAGGGAACAGGGGAGCAGGGAACGAGGGACCAAGAAGGCAACATACGATGCAATGCCTTTTCCCAGGGTTCCCTCGGTCACTTGTTCCCTTGGTCCCTGAGATTCACACCGGCAGCCGGTAGGGGCGGCCGCGGTACATTCCCACCTGCTCCACCGAGCGCACGCGAATCACCTGCGCGGTGGTGTTGTCGCCACCGTCGATTTCGACTGCGCGGGTGACGAGCTCGTGGGCGATCTGAGAGGCATCTTTCTTTTGCGAAGCGATGGAGGCGATCTCGGCTTCGCCCATCTCGTCGTGCAGGCCGTCGGTGCATAGGACCAGAACGTCGCCCGGCTGCAGGGTGAGAGCGGTGGTGTCGGGAGAGACAAACATCTCCGGCCCGACGGAGCGGATAAGGACGTGGCGGGAATCGGAGGAGGGAATTTCGCCGGCGGAGATCAGGCCCATCTTGCGCTGCTCGTTGACCCAGGTGTGGTCCTGGGTGACTTGCCGGGCCTGGCCGTTGCGAACAAGGTAGCAGCGGGAATCGCCGACATGCGAGACCACGGCCTGATCGTAGCGCAGGGCGCAGGCGACGAGGGTGGTGGCCATGTTTTTGCCGCGGTATTCCGGCTCCAGCCTGCGATCGTGCACCGCGGCGTTGGCGTTCTGGATCGAGCCGCGGCAACAGGCTGATGAGCATGGAGCCGGATTGCGCCTTGGCAAACTGCTCGGTCATCACCGAGACGGCTGTGGCCGAGGCGACCTCTCCCAGATCCATTCCGCCGACTCCATCGGCAACCACAAAGAGAAAGCCGTGGGAGCGCGCCTGCTGGCGGGTGGAAGGGATAAAGGAGCCCATGGCGTCTTCGTTGTTGGTGCGGACTTTGCCGAAGTCGCTTGCCTGGCCGAACTGTACGTCCAACATATGCGCCGCCGCGTGAAGCATCTCGCACCAACGGCAAAACCGGAGTAACGGTGTTCTCTAAGGTTCAGTCCCGCGTCGCTGCTCCCTGATGGTCCCACCCCAACGACGAAGGCCTGTCGTTGGGGACCCGGGGGTGGCCGCATCGACTTGAGACCCGTGGCTTCGAAAATCTCCAACTCTGGTTTTGCTATCTTGCGCGGGGGAGATGCCGTTCTCGAACAAGGTTCAGGGGTCAGACCCCCAAAACAACGATGGGTGGTTCCCTCTCCCCAGCCTCTCACATCGAGGCTGAAGAGAGGATCCACCCTGATTTTTGACTTGGTTGACTGTTTGTCGATTAGGCGCCTTTCGAGCTCAGCAGGACCGCTTTGCCCGATGCCTTCGACGATCGCAGGAAGTAGATCGCTCCATAGATGCCCCAGATGGCCGAGATGCCCAGCGCCGTAAGCGGTTCCATCTTTGTGCCGAGGTTGAAGAACGGGCCGGCCAGGTAGAACGCCATGCAGGTCAGGTTTGCGATCAGCCCAAATGCAGGGATGAGCGTGTGGCGAACGAGTTTGTGATCGGGGCGCTTGTGATAGGCCACGATGCACAGCAGGCAGCTCAGCCCATAGAGGATGAACGTGCCGAAGTTTGAGGTCAGCGTCAAGGCCAGCAGCGAGTTGGGCAGCTTGGCCAGCGTGTCGTGCGGCAGGTAGCCCCAAGCTGGAGAAGATGCCGTGAGGCAGAGCGGCGATGGTGGCGTCGGTCGGGCGCGCCGGCGTCGCCGAACATCAGCGAGATGGCGATGACGCCGATGACCGCGGAGATCCAGGCCAGCGTCCAGATGGACTTGCGCGGCGACAGGGACTCGGCGTGCAGCATGCCGAAGTGCTCGGGAACCTCCTCGTCCTTGCCCATGGCGTAGGTGACGCGGGCGCCGGTGTTCATGCAGGCCAGCGTAGTGCCGATGAGGGCGAAGAAGACCGTGACGGCTTCGGCCAGCATGAAGTACCTGCCGTGGCCCTGGCCGAGCAGTTGATCGCCGACGATGATCATCATGTCGCCGATGGGCGCGGCCGAGCTGAGCGCGCTTTGCATGGTATACCCCGAGTTGAGGAAGTAGTTGGCGCAGAAGTACTCAAACAGGTAGCAGAACAACCCCTGGATGAGCAGCGACGCAATGACGGCGATGGGAATATGCTTGGTCGGATTTTTTGCCTCGCCTCCCATCGAGGTGACCGACTCGAAACCGACCAGGATGAGAATGGCGACCGTGGACTGAATGAAAACCCAACTCCATTTGTGCACGCCAACCACCGAAGCGGCGTTGGGATGGGCGAGGAAGTTGCCGCTGGAGTCAGTCTCCTGATAGGTGATCGGTGAACGGAACGGGCTTGCCGGCCGAATCGAGCAGCGGCAGCGGAGTGCCGCTCGAGTCGCGCATGATGGAGCCGTCCTTGGCCGTGGCGAACTGGTAGGTGAAGGTCTCCTGCGTCTGCGTGTCGTACTGGAAGCCGGGCGTGCCCTCCGGATGGTTGGCGCGATAGCCGAGAGCCAGAACGCTGAAGACGATCAGGGCGGAGATCTGAATCACATTCATGGCGATGTTGACCGCCGAGGAGGCGCCGGCGCCCTTGGAGGCGATCCAGGCGACGAAGAAGGAGAAGACCACCGCGACGATCGACATGAAGAGCAGCCCGGGGTTGGAGCCGCTCATGAAGGTGGGATACAGGAAGCCGACCACGTAACCGACGAAGACGCCGGTGACGGCCACCATCACGCCGGGATAGACCCAGTAGTAGAGGTGCGAGCCCCAGCCGACGACGAACTTGGCGATGCGGGCGTATTTGAAGGCCTTGTCCTTGGAGAGCATGGCCTGTTCGGCGTAGTAGTAGCTGGAGCCGGTGCCGGGATAGAGCTTGGAGATCTCGGCGTAGGATACGGCGGTGGCCAGGCAGAGCAGCAGGGAAACGAAGATGCCCAGCCACATGGATGGAGCGGTGGATGGCTGGCCCGCAACACCCGTAGTCGCCTGGATGTAGAAGGTGAGCCAGAGGAAGGCGCCGGGGGCGATGAGCGCCATTGCATTTGCGGTCAGCTGGGTTAGGCCCAGCGTGGCCTGCATCTGAGGTGCTTTCTGATCTGCCATGAGCATTCTCCTGAGATTTGAGGTTCGTTTTGAGCGATTTCAGAGTTCAAGTGCTCTCTTCAGCTCTGCGGAAGGCGGCATTTACTTCCACCCAAACGGCGAAGACCTGCCGTTTGTGACCCGGTTGAGGAAAATGCCGCTTGGGGTCAGTGCTTCCGAGGTACTGCAACTCTGAAATCGCTGTTCGCGGCTCCCGGCGGCCGTCCCCCGGGAATTTTTCAAAGTAAAATGGGCGGCGTGCTCGTCCGCGGCGGGAAACCTCTCGAGCATCGGCGCTGCTTGCTGCGGGACCTGCCGGTGAGCCTGGTTAGGCTTGGGCCGGTCCCGGTTTCCATTGCGGTAGTGCGAGTCTATCCACCGTCCCATCAGGACGATATAAAGTCCCATCAGGACGAAATAAAGAAACTCGGCTTGGTTAACGTTTCGGTCCGAAGAAGGCGATGAACGCCACCGTCACCGTCTGCTGCTGGTCCGTAAATTGGTTGGCCAGCTTGTCGAAGTACTGCAGGTTGGATTTGTCGATGCGATATTCGACGCGCATGAGCGCGCCTTCCACCCACTTGTACTCATAGGTGAAGGTGCCTTCGTAGAGGGTGTTTCCCGTGGGATATGTGCCGGTCTGGAAGCCGTTCGCATCGTCAAAGTATTCAAATCGGCCGGCGATGGCATTCTTTGCGGACGCCTGTTCGTGGAAGGCAAAAGCTACGCCGTCCCAAGTCACAAGCTTTGTGTTGCCTTGTGACGCCAGTTCATCCTGATTCATGCCGTAATCAAAGTTGACGTACGCGTTGAACTTTCCGGGCGGCGTGAACAGCAGCGTTGTGTCGATCAGGTTGCGCAGCCCGGCTGTCGTGTTGTAGTTCTCGGGACCGACGATATAGTTGAGGTCCCAGGTGAACTTGGGCTTGACGTAGGCGCTGGTGAAGACGCCTGTGACGCCGCCGTTGCTCTTGGAGACGTTGTTCCAGCCGTTGACGAGTTGGAAGCCAACGGTTTCAGTCTTGGAAACGGGCATCGAGGTCCGGGCGCCGAAGTGCCAGTAGGGGATAGCGTTGACGAACAGCAGGGAACGTGAATAGTTCCAGTTGTCCTTGGCCTCGATGACTTCAGCTCCGGCAGAAGTGACGAATTTGCCGAAATCCATCTCAAAGCCTTTCGCCTTGGGCGGCTTCAGGCTGAGAAATGCCTGCTCCAGGTAGTTGAGCTGATCGGTTGATGTGCTGTTCGTCGGAGCAGCGTTGATCAGGCTGTTGGTGCGGCCGTAAATGAAGTCGACGTGGGCGCCAATCGGGTCGGGATCGTGGTTCAGCGTCAGCTTGGCCGCGCTCAACTCGAACTGATCCGTTTTGTCGTTGAAGTTATAGAGCTGGTTGAGTTGGTCGTAGCCATCCGTGGTGTTGGGACGATTGAAATTGAAGCTATAGTAGCCGTCAATGAATCCGCTCAGATCCATCGGGCCTACGCTCCATGTGGGTGCGGGTGCGGGAGCTGCCGGAGCCGGCGCTGCGGCAGGAGCTTGTGCAGGCGTAGCGGAAGACGAATCCGCTGGCGCTGGTGCCGGTGCTGGTGCTGGTGTTTGCGCACCGGCCGTGAGCGCGATCGCCATCGCGGCTCCAGCAATGGATCGAAGGATTACAGTAGTGTTCGAGTGCATCGACACGATACCTCCAAGAAAAGATTTGTGCATGATGGGAAATAACACCGGGACACTCAAGGCGCGCTCTTGCACGGCCTCCCGATCGCCGGAAGCCGGCGTCAAAAGTCGGCAGTGCGATGCGCACGGTTGAGGTTTGGACTGCCGGCGACAACGGCCGGCAATCTTGTTGTGGTGATAGGCGCCGTAAATTGGCTCAAACGAGCTATCACCAGTAACGCAAACGAAGCATAAAGAAGCTATGAAGAACGCAAAAAAAATTCTGATGCGCGAATTTGAAGTTGGATTGGGCTGTTTTGTTTGTTGCACTTCGCGGCGATTTCCATGATTTTTTGCGGCAACGCCTCGGGTCCTGAGAGTGAAGAGCAAGCGAAGAACCTGATAAAATTTCATTTTCCCTGCTCAGAGCCTGTTATTAACTTTCCCGCGGGCGGCGCTGGGAGCCAGATTTTCCGAGTTCGAGGAGAGAGGAGCGACGCATACCGGGTGTCTGCTAGCGACGAGCGACGAAGAAATCGGGAAATCTGGCCCCAGCCCTTCGGGTTGCGGTCGAAATCGCGCCATACTTCGTTGTTGCCCTCGACCTTGGAGCCACCAAAGCCTTCGGGCTCCGCCTCGTCTGGCTCGATTTCCCCTCGCGACGCCGCGCGCGCGAAAGTTAATAACAGGCTCTAGACTCTGCGCCTTGCGGGCAACTCCGCGCTGGATCGCGATCAATCCCTGGGCAGCTGATGGACGCGGCGCAGGCGGCTGTGCTTCCCAATTTCATTTCCTGCACGGGCCTGGTTGCCGCGGTCATTTCGCAAGTGGAAGGTGAGTGGCAGTTTGTCACAGAGCGATTCCGCCAGATCGGTCATCTTGTTCGGCCAGCCGCGCGGCTCCGGCTTGCGCCTGCTGCTGTTCACGCTGGAGTGCGCGCTGGGAATCGTAGCCGTGGTTCTGGTGGCGGCGCTGGCGCATTGGTCCAGCTGGCTGCTTCCCGTGGCTGCGCTGCTCTATCTGCTCATCGTGGTTCCCACGGCGTTGCTGTGCGGATTTTGGCAGGCGGTGATTGTTTCGCTTTCGGCGGTGGTGGCGCAGAGCTTGTTTACCGCGCGGCAGCCGGAGCTGGCCCTGGCGGCCAACCCGGCCAATTCCGTCACCTTGCTGGTCTTTGTGCTGGTGGCGCTCACCGTGAGCCGGCTTTCGTCGCGAGTCACCGATCACGCGCGCGAGGCCGAGTCGCGCGGCGGGCAGATGGAGGACCTCTACGAGTTCACGCGGCGCACCCTGCAGATGAATCTGCACATGGAGCCGGGGCCGCAACTGGCCGAGCTGGTGCACGAGATCTTCGATCTCGAAGCGGTCGCGGTCTTCGACGCCGATCTGCACGATGTGTACCAGGCGGGCTACTGGAACGTGGACCCGCAGGAGATGGCGCAGAACGTCTACTACTTCGAGACATCGGACGACGATCCGGAGACCGGGATCGGCCGGCGCGTGGTGCGGCTGGGGACGGTGCCTGTCGGCAGCCTGGTGGTGCGCGGCGACACCAGCCCGCTGACCAACAACGCCATCGCTTCGCTGATCGCCATCACCTTCGACCGCTACCGCGCCTTCGCCAACGAGAGCCGCATCGAGACCGAGCGCCGCACCGAGCAACTGCGCGCCACGGTGCTCGACAGCCTGGCGCACGCGTATAAGACTCCGCTGACGGCGATTCGCGCGGCTTCGACGGGCTTGGCGAGATGGGCCATCTTTCGCCGGGGCAGGCGGAGCTGGTGGGGCTGATCGACGAGCAGACCCGGCTGCTGGGCGAGCTGACCACGCGCCTGCTGACCACGGCGCGGCTGGATGCGGGCGAGGTTGCCATTCACGTGGAGCAGGTTAGCGTCGGCACGCTGATCGAAGAGGTTGTGGCCGCGCTCAAGGACCGGCTGGCCAGCATGAAGGTGGCCATCGAGATTGAAGACGAGAACCTGGTGCTGAGTTGCGACCGGCAGTTGATGGTGATGCTGCTGACCCAGTACATTGACAACGCGTGCAAGTATTCCAACTTCGGCACCACGATCACCATCCGGGTGCTGGTCGCCGGGGCGGAGGCAATCTTTTCCGTGCACAGCTTCGGGCCGGTGATTCCCATGGCGGACCGCGAGCGCATCTTCGACCGCTACTATCGCTCCTCGACTTATGCCAACCGCGCTCCCGGCACGGGGATCGGGCTTTCGGTGGCCAAGCGGGCGGCGCAGATTCACGGCGGCTATGTCTGGGTAACCAGCGATGAAGAGGAAGGCACAACGTTCTTTGCCGCAATTCCGCTGACAACGGAGAAGGAGAGCACGTGATGATGCAGCCAGCGATCCGCATTCTCGTGGTCGACGACGAACCGGCCATTCGCCGCGCGCTGCGCCCGCCTCTGATGGAGCTTGGATTTCAGGTGGCCGAGGCCTCGCGCGGCGAGGAGGCGCTGCAGGCGCTGCGTGCCGCTCCATACGATGCGGTGCTTCTCGACATCAATATGCCGGGCATCGGCGGCATCGAGACGCTGAAGCGGATTCGCGCCTTTGCGCCGCGGCTGCCGGTGCTGATGCTGACCGTGCGCGACGAGGAAGAGGACAAGGTGGAGGCGCTGGAACTGGGCGCCGACGACTACGTGACCAAGCCGTTCAGCACGCGCGAGCTGATCGCGCGCATCCGCTCCGCGGTGCGCCGCGTGCGCGCTCCGGCTCGGCCCGAGGATGCGCCCATCGAGATCGGCGAGATTCGCCTGGAGCCGGTGAAGCGGCTGGTGACCAAGCGCGGCGCGCCGGTGAGGCTGACGCGCAAGGAGTTCGACATTCTGTATTGCCTGATGAGCCGCGCGGGGCGCGTGGTGACCTATGCCAAGCTGTTGACCGCGGTGTGGGGCGCGGAAAGCCGCGAGGAAGTGGAGTATCTGCGCACTTTCGTCCGCCAGTTGCGCAAGAAGATCGAGGACGACCCGTCGAATCCGCTGTATCTGCTCACTGACGTTTATGTGGGCTACCGCTTTGCCGATGCGCAGATGTTCCAGGACGGATCCGCCGTAGCAGGTGAGGCGCCGGAGGACGAACACAAGCCGGAGGATGCTCTCTGATGCAACTGCAGGCGGCGGCAGGGATTCGATCGGCGAGCGCTATAGCGGTTCCACAAGTGCTCTACCAGAAGCGGCAACCGCCAAGTGGCTTTTTCATCACCCCCGGGGTCCCCAGCGGCAGGTCTTCGCCGCTGGGGTGGAAGTAAACGCCACCCTGCAAGACGCCGGAAAGGGTACATGAGTTGTGGGACCGCGCTACTCGTCGTAGTGCAGCAGGCTGAAGACGTCGTACTCCTTAAAGCGCTCGCGGCCTTTCAGGAAGTCGAGTTCGACGGCGAAGCCCAGCCCGGCGATCTTGCCGCCCAATTGCTTCACCAATTGACCGTGGCCTCCATGGTGCCGCCGGTGGCGAGCAGATCGTCCACCAGCACCACGCTCTGTCCCGGCGCGATCGCGTCCACGTGGATCTCGAGCGTGTCCGAGCCGTACTCGAGGTCGTAGGTGACGCGAGCCACGGGCGCGGGCAGTTTTCTGGGCTTTCGGACGGGAACAAAGCCGGCGTTGAGACGGTAGGCCAGCGCGGGGCCGAAGATGAATCCGCGCGCCTCGATGCCCAGAATCAGGTCGATGTTGCGCCCGATGTAATGCGCGGCCATCGCGTCGATCAGTTGCGCGAATCCCGTCTTGTCCTTGAGCAGCGTGGTGATGTCGTAAAAGAGAATCCCCGGCTTGGGAAAGTCCGGCACGGTGCGGACAAGTTTTTTCAGATCCTCCACGTTGACGGGCTTTGCTGTTTCCGGCATGGCAGTGCGTCGACTCCAGTTCTCAGATTCTCAGTTTTCAGTTGTCAGCTACCAGTTTATAGCGCGGAGGTTGGGAACAAGGGAACAGGGAACAGGGAAAGAGGTCTCGTCAGATTCAGATTTGCCGGACGCGGCGAAATTTAGCGACGATTACAGTCGGAAATCACCGTCGCCAGAATCACGGCGTTTTTCTGATCCCTGTATCCCTGTTCCCTGCTTTTTCACCACGCGCCATCGATCTGGAACGACTGAGGTCTTCGGCTTCGCTTTCGGCCAGGGTGTGCTCGACGATGCGGTCGACGCGAGCGCCGCGCGGGCCGCGGCGGAGGCTGGCGCGCAGCTCGTCGAGGTTACCGGCGTCGCCGGCCGCCACGACCTCCACGTCGCCGTCCTCGGTGTTGCGCACCCATCCGCGCAGGTCGAGCTCGCCGGCCTCGCGCTGCACAAACCAGCGGAAGCCGACCCCCTGCACGCGGCCTTGGATCAGGAAATGAAGAACCATGATCGTCTGCCTTTGCCAGTGTTGCAGATGCGCGCGAGCGGGCGCAAGCAGCCTACAGCCCCGGCCGGAGTGCGCCCGGCGGCGCGTCACGGAGCTCGGCTGCCGCACTGCACGCGCTACACTGGAGTTCATCATGGTCTTCGTTCTCGACAACTACGATTCCTTCACCTACAACCTCGTCCAGTACCTGGGCGAGCTGGGCGCGGAGGTCGTGGTGCGGCGCAACGACGAGGTAACGCCGGAAGAAGTCGAAGCCATGAAGCCGGAGCGGATCCTGCTTTCGCCGGGGCCATGCACGCCACACGAGGCGGGGATTCTGGTGCCGCTCATCCGGCACATGGCGGGCAAGGCGCCGATTCTGGGCGTTTGCCTCGGCCACCAGGCCATCGGCGAAGCGTTTGGCGGCAAAGTGGTCCGCGCGCAAACGCTGATGCACGGCAAGACCAGCGCGGTGGAACACGACGGCAAAGGCATCTTTGCCGGGCTGCCCACGCCGCTCACCTGCACGCGCTACCACTCGCTTATCGTGGAAGAGAAGTCGCTGCCGGCCGAGCTTGCCGTGACGGCGCGGACGACCGAAGCGAGCGGATCGGGCCCCAAAAGCGAATCTGTCATCATGGGCCTGCGGCATCGCAGCTTGCCCGTCGAGGGTGTGCAGTTCCATCCTGAGAGCGTGCTCACCGAAGGCGGGCACCAGATGATCCGCAACTTTCTGGACATGTAACCGATGCACGCCGCGCTGAACGCGATGATTCGTCCCGCGCCTGGGCTGCGCGCGCCAATGGCGGTTCTAGCGCTGGCCGTATGGGCGGCTTTGTCTGCGTCACCGGCGGTGAACGCACAAGCGCCAGCAGCGCAACCCACAACGCCGGCTCAAGCCGCTCCCGGCGCGCCGGATGCGGATCCGGCGCTGCCACCCTCTGCGAGCGGCAGGGCTCCCGCGTTGAGCTCACCTCCTATGGCCATCGTTCCCCTGGACAAATCCATTCCCGGCGCGGCGCTTTCCGTCGCGGGGCCGCTGCAGGCGTTCAACGGCCGAGCGTACATCACGGGCAGCGGAACCATCACGGCCGGAGATGCGACGGCTCAGGTGACGTTGCCGTATCGTGGCACGCTGCATGTTTGCGCGTCGGGCACGGTAAAGCTGGCGGCGGATTCGAGCGCCCCGGCGGGCGAAGTGCCAGGCCTGCTGATCGCGCTCGATCACGGCGCGGTGGAGATGAGCTTTGCGGCGAGCACTGCGCGCGAGCGCAACGCCGACACGCTGCTCACGCCCTACTTCCGCATTATGATCGGCGGTCCGAACCCGGCCGACGTGAAAGTGCGCCTCGGCGAGAATGGCGACACCTGCGTGGATAATGCGGGAGCGAACGCGCCCTACGTCGTGGTGACCAGCGTGTTTGAGGGCGGCCTCTATCGCGTGCAGCCGGGTCAGCGGGTGATGTTCGAGCACGGCAGCCTGCAGACGGTCGTTGACCAGGAAAAAGAGCCGTGCGGTTGCCCACCGCCGGCGAAGTCCGAGGCCAACGATTTTCCGCTGGCGCAGAGCGAGGGGCTTGCGCCGGCTTCGCCGCCCGCAACCAGCGCAAATCAAACTGCCGGAACTGGCCAGGCCGCAACAACTCTTGTGTATAAGAGCAGCGAGCATGCGCCGAAGACGGTCGCGGTCCCGACGCCAGCCGCCGTGCCGGCTGCCACGGCGGCGGCAACTCCGACTGCGCAAGCGGCGGGCGCGCAGAAGAAGCCCGGATTCTTCCGCAAGATCGGGCGATTCTTCAAGCGCATCTTCGGCGCCGAGTGAAAAAACAGGGAACAAGGATCAGGGAACAGGAATAGAAAATGGCGCGCGGCGCTACATCTCCGGCGCGCGATGGCGCGGAGTGATTTTTTACGGAATCAACTGTTGCACCGCGCAGGGAATGCGTCGGATGACTTCGCCCGGCTTGTTGAGCTGAAACATATAAGAGCATTGCAACGCTGCATTCCCCGTTGTGGCTCCCTGATAGACGTACACAGTCTTCGCTCCCGGCTGATAGACAAGTAGTGAACTTGTCGGATTGATCCCGGTGAGTTGAAACTCGACATCGCCTCCACCCGATTCATAGCTCGACGCGCTTACCGTGCGTCCCGCTCCAAGCCAGAATCCGAAGGCCAGCACTCCCATGAGCGCCAGCCCATTTCTCGCCCACTCCCACGCCTTCTCCATTACGTCCTCCTGATGCGAATCTCCTTCTACTTGGACGCACATGCGGTCGTTGCCGCTCACGGATTCCTGATGGTCGCGCGTGGCGTTTGCGCTACATCTCTCTCGCGCGCTCAATGGCGCGGATCACGGCCTGGGCTTTGTTGAGCGATTCCTGGTGTTCGAGTTCGGGCACGGAGTCGGCGACGATGCCCGCGCCGGCCTGGACGGAGCCTTTGCCGCCGACGGACAGCATGGAGCGGATGGCGATGCAGGAGTCGAGGTTGCCGGAGAAGTCGGCGTAGAGGACTGCGCCGCCGTAGGTGCCGCGCCGCGCAGGCTCCAGCTCTTCGATGATCTCCATGGCGCGAACCTTGGGCGCGCCCGAAAGCGTGCCGGCAGGGAAGCAGGCGCGGAGGGCATCGACCGCTGTCAGATCCGGTTGTAACTTGCCTTCAATCGTGCTCACGATGTGCATCACGTGGCTGTAGCGCTCGACGAACATCAGCTTGTCGACCTTCACGCTGCCGAAGCGGCTCACGCGGCCCACGTCGTTGCGCCCCAGATCGACGAGCATCACGTGCTCGGCGCGCTCCTTGTCGTCGTGGAGCATTTCCTCGGCGAGAGCGTTGTCTTCGGATTCGGTTGCGCCGCGGCGGCGCGTGCCCGCGATGGGCCGGTACTCCACCGTGCCCTGATGCACGCGGACAAGCAGCTCGGGCGATGATCCCGCCAACTCCAGCGGGGGGTTCTCCGAACTTTTTGATCTTTTGGACAAGTTTCCTTTCGCCCTCGCTCCCAGCGGCCCCTCCGGCGCGAAACGCAGGAAGAACATATAAGGGCTGGGATTGACGGTGCGCAGCGCGCGATAGACCTGAAAGCTGTCCACGCCGGGGTCGACGTCGAATCGCTGCGACACGACCACTTGAAAGGCGTCGCCTGCGCGAATGTACTCCTTGGTGCGCTCGACCGCGGCCAGATAATCCTTCTTCGTGGTGCGATGCCTGACTTCGAGCTTCGACATTTTGCGCGGCTTTTTGCGGCCGAGGTTCGGCAGCGGTTGTGCGAGGCGTTTCTCGAGCTTCTCGAGACGCTTGACGGCGCGATCGTAGGCGGCTGGAGCCTTGGTCCTCGCCACATCCGCCGTGACCACGAGCATGATCTCCTTGCGCACGTGATCGAAGGCGAGCACTTCGTCGAAGAAGAGAAGGCAGGCGTCGGGGACGTGCAGCTCATCTTTGGCCGACTCAGGCAGCCGCTCGATCTGGCGCACCGCGTCGTAGGCGAAAAATCCCACGGCTCCGGCCGTGAACGGGGGCAGTCCCTGCAGCCGCGCGGGTTTGTGGCCGCTGAGCGCGTCACGCAGAACGGCAAAGATGTCGCCCTCGATGTGCGTGGTCTTGCGGCCTTCGGTGATCGCGATTTCGCGCCCGCGGGCCACGATGCGCTTGAACGGCGTGAGGCCGATGAAGGTGTAGCGGCCCACCTGCTCTCCGCCCTCAACCGATTCGAGCAGAAAGCACTCGCGCTCCGGCCATGCCGCGCGCAGAAAGGCCGAAACCGGCGTTTCGAGATCGGCCATGAGGGTGCGGCAGACGGGCACAAGGGTGTGCGTCCGGGCGAGGTCCAGAAATTCCTTGCGGCTGGGCTGGGCGGATCGCTGGGTTGCTTTCACAGCCTAAGTGTAACTGCTGGTGCGCGGTGACCGCTGCCGAGGGGTTCCCGGTTCGGATTGGCCGTTGGCGACAGGAAGCCGGCGCGGAACGGCTGCCGGATCGTGTGTCCCAGCGGCTTGACGGGAAACTTGAGGTGGCCTAGACTCACTGAGGTTTGGGCTAACGGGCGATTGCAGGCGAACCGAATGCGACCGCGAGAGAGAAGCAGAGAGCCGCGCGAGTTCGAGGAGCCGGGCCGAAAAACCAAGGAAAGATCGCTGCCTCGACTGTATTCTTGGGAAGCGGAGCTTGATTCCGAATTCGAAAGATCGGCGGGACAAGGGGAGACCAGATATGGCAACCGGAAATACCAGTGTTACGTTGGACCAGGAGATCAATCCCTGGGAGGCGCAAAGCGCGCGCTTCGATTTTGCCGCGCGCAAGCTGAATCTCGATGAGGGACTGTGGAAGGTGCTGCGCTCGCCGTCGCGGGAGGTGATCGTTCACTTTCCCGTGGCCCTCGACAGTGGCATGATCGACATGTTCACCGGCTTTCGCGTGCAGCACTCCATGGCGCGCGGGCCGTGCAAGGGCGGAATCCGCTACGCGCCGGATGTAACGCTGGACGAAGTGCGCGCGCTGGCGAGCTGGATGACGTGGAAGTGCGCGGTGGTGAATATTCCCTTCGGCGGCGCCAAGGGCGGCATCATCTGCGAACCCCATAACATGAGCCGCGGCGAGCTGGAGCGCATGACGCGCCGCTATACGTCGGAGATCATCGAGTTCATCGGGCCGGAGAAGGATGTTCCCGCGCCGGACGTGAACACCAACGAGCAAACCATGGCTTGGATCATGGACACCTACTCCATGCACATGCGCCAGACGGTGACCAGCGTGGTTACCGGCAAGCCGCTGAACATCGGCGGCTCGCAGGGACGCATCGAGGCCACGGGGCGCGGTGTAATGGTGGTGTGCATGGAGAGCTTGCGCCACCTGGATATGGCCGTTGAGGGCTGCCGCGTCGTCATTCAGGGATTCGGCAACGTGGGATCGAATGCCGCGCGGCTGATGCAGGAGCAGGGATTCAAGATTGTGGGCATCGCGGAACGCGACGGCGGCCTGTACAACTCCGGCGGCATCGATATTCATCAACTGCTCGAGTACAAGTACCGCAACAATACGATTCTTGGTTTCCATGGGGCGGAAGCCATGCCCAGCGAAGAGCTGCTGCTGATGGACTGCGAGATTCTGATTCCCGCCGCGACCGAGAATGTGATCACCAGCCGCAACGCCGACAAGATCAAGGCGCGCATTGTGGTGGAGGGCGCCAACGGGCCCACCACCGCCGTGGCCGACGAGATTCTGTCTGAGAAGCGCATCTTCATCGTGCCCGACATTCTGGCCAACGCCGGCGGCGTCACCGCCAGCTACTTTGAGTGGGTGCAGGACCGCCAGGGCTACTTCTGGAAAGAAGCGCAGGTGAACGAGCAACTGGAGACCATCCTGCGCGACAGCTTCGATGACGTGGTGCGCTATGCCGAGGCACACGACGTGAACAATCGCATCGCGGCCTACATGCTGGCCATCGATCGCGTGGCGTACACCATCAAGCAACGCGGCTTCTACGCGTAGTGCGTCGGACGCGAGGCAACAAACGTGGCGGGAAGAGCGCAGAGCTTTTCCCGCCATTTCTGTCAGGGGTGAGCCGCAGAGGCCGCGGGCGCGCCGTCGCGCGGCAGGCTGCGCAGAAACGCGATGAGCTGCCAGCGCTCGGGTTCGGGAAGCGAACTCCACGTGGGCATTCCTTTGCGCAGGCTCCCGTTGCGAAGCAACCAGGCCAGTTCGCCGTCGGTTGCGTGCGCCACGCGTTCGCTGCGCAGGCTTGGCCGCCCGTGGCGTCCCTCGGCATCGCTGCCGTGGCACTTCGCGCAATTTTCTTCAAACAGTAGCTTGCCCGCGGCAGCGGCTTCAGGCTGGCCCGCGTAGGGATTGACGCGCGCGCGGTCCGCTTCCGGAACCTTGCGCAACCACGAGCCATCAGCGGCCATCAAAGCCGCCGTGGAGACAAAAAACAGAATGAGGACTAGCCACAAAATTCTCCGCTGTCTCATCGTGCCTCCTTTTTGCTGAAGAGGTCGCGGAACTGCTGAATCTCGTAAGAGACTTTCAGGCGCCACAAAACGCCTGCGCTGTTGCTGCTGAGTCCGAATTGCGGCGAGAAGCCGAGCGTGGGGCCGTGCGGAATATTGAAGTAGGCTGTGGGGCCGGCGTACTGCGACGTGTCGTGGAAACCGAAGTCGTGCACGGTCGCCAGTCCTCCGTAGACCTCGGCGCCGGCGCTGAAGTTCTGTCGGCAGAACGTGCAACTGCGGCTGGCAGCTCGCCAGCGCGAGCGGCCGGCTTGCGCCCACGGCATAGCCGAACTCCCAGGCTCCGCCCATCATGTCTTTCTCCATAATCCAGTTCTCCGAAACGTTCCATCCTTTCGGATTGCTGGAAAGAATCAGCTTCCCCTCCATGGTGCGGGAGATGTCGCCGCGGCTGGCAGCGTTTCTCCCCTGAAAATCCGCGATGCTGTCGTGCCCGGTCACTTCGAGAACGCTCTTGTCGGCTCCGTTCACATCCTCGTACTCCACGTAAAGAACGGGGTTGATCCAGTGTTCGGTCGGGAGCACGCGAAAGCGGTTCTCCCAGCGGAATCCGGTGAAGATGGTGGAGTCGTTCGCGGTCGCCTGGCCTTGCAGGTAAAGCTCGGTTGTCCACCAGGCTTTGGCGCCGTACTCCAACTCCAGCGTGGCGCTGTAGAACGCATTCGAGTCCTTGGGAGAGCCGGTCGTCCCTTTTTGTGCAATTTCGAGATTTCCCGGTTCTTCCAGAACTTCGGAGTAGGTGACGAAGTAAGGCGGCTCCTGCGCGCGGGCCGTATTACGCGATGCTGCGATGCAGAGCAGCAAGAAAAAGGGCAGAGCCAGCCCCTGACAACAAAGGACTTGCGCGAAGAGGCGATGAACGCGAAGTCCGCCGGAAGGATTCCCGGGGCGGGGACCTGGCTCCTGTGTACTTTGGAATTCAAAAACGGGGTGTGGAGACTGAGCCATCAAATTCCTCTCTGGGATGGATGGTGGCCGAGGTTTCCGCTATCCTTAGGAAACCGTCAGCTCACGAGTTGCCGGTTCAGCGGCCCTGGTGGTGCCTCGCCAAAAGACGTTCGCCGGGGCCGCCGCTTGTTTGTAAATGAAGTGCAGAAGCTAAATACGACCGATTTAGTCCTATATCAACCTACCATAGCCTTTGGGCGTCCGCAATTGCTCCCATATCACTTCGTGAACCGGGTTTTTCGCCTGCCCGGCGAAGGCCGGAAGCGGCGGATTTGCGTCGGTGCAATAATGGTGTCACGCTACCAGCGAAGAGAGAGTGTGGCGCGGCCCGAGATGAATCTGCCCAACTCCATCACTATGACGCGGATCATCATGATCCCGCTGTTCCTGTGGATTCTGTCGCCGCATTTTCCGTGGCAGGGACCGAGTGGAACGCAGGAGATTCTGGCGTCGATTCTCTTTGTGCTGGCCTCGATCACCGATGGACTGGACGGCTATCTGGCCCGCAAGCGCGGACAGATCACCACCATGGGCATGCTGCTCGACCCGCTGGCCGACAAGATCATGGTGACGGCGGCGTTTGTCGCGCTGGTTGCCTACAATCCGCAGGTGGTCAAGGTGTGGATCGTGGTGGTGATCATCGGCCGCGAGTTCCTCATCTCCGGCCTGCGATCGATTGCATCGTCTGAAGGGTTCACCATCACAGCCAGCGAACTGGGAAAACTGAAGACAGTCGTCCAGATCGTCTCGGTGGTTTCGGCCATCCTGGCTCACCGCTGGCATCATTGGCAGATCGGCGTGATCACGATTCCGGTGAACTGGTATGCCATCGCGGCCATCTACTTTGCCGCGCTGGTCGCGACCATCTCGGCGATCGATTATTTCATCGGCTTCTGGAAGAAGATCGACCACGCCTCGAGCGATCGGCGCAAGGCCGCTGTGCTTTCACGCGGCAAGAGCGTGCGCATCTCGTAAAAACAGGGAACAGGGAGTAGGGAGTAGAAAAACAGCTCCTCGCCGTCATCCTCCCGTAATCCGCAATGCGCCGGGCACCGAAGCGCAGAGAGTTGAATCGTGATTCTTGTCATCGGGCCTTTTCTATTACCTACGCCCTACTCCTTGTTTCTTCACTGCCCGATCTCGTAGCGCACCACGGCCAGCGCCGTCTGATACGCATAGCGCGCATTGGTGTTGGCGATTTCGGCCTGGGTCTGGTTGAGCTGCGCCTCGCTGATCTCGACGATGCCGCTCAAGCCGATCTTGTAGCGCGCTGAGGCCAGGTCAAGAGCGAAGTTAGCCTGATCGAGCAACTGCCTGGTGACCGAGATGCGCTGATAAGCGGTTTGCGCATTCAGCACTGCCGTGCGCACGTCGCGCGCGATCGCGTCGCGCAGATTGCGCACGTTCTCCTGGGCGGCTTGTGCGCGCAGTTTCGCATCCTTGGCTTCGGCGTTGTAGAGAAATCCATTGAAGACGGGAATGCTGATGTTGGCCCCCGCGGTGCCGTACCAGGAGGACTCGATCTGGTCGGCGCGCACCGGCGTACCACCCACGGCGGCCATGGCAGAGACGGTGGGCATCCACAGATCGCGCTCGGCGGTGGAGAACTGGCGGGCGGCGAGGAAGTTGTCGTTCAGCGCCGCCAGGTCGGGGCGCGCGGTGAACGCGCTGCTCACCAGCGCTTCGGGATCGTCAGGCGCGGGAGGCGGATTGCCGTTGGTCTCGTCGACGAGAGAGTACTGCTGATCCTGCTCGGAGCCGAGCACGTCGTTCAGCGCGGCCATGGCAGCCTGCGCGTTGTTCTCGGCGTCGAGCAGCAGCAGTTTGGCCTGCGAAAGCTGCACATCGGCAAAGCTCAGGTCGAGATCGGAGCGGATCTTCGCCTTGGTAAGTGCGCCCACCTCGTCCGCCGTCGCCTGGCGCTGGGCGACCGTCTCCTGCGCCACCTTGAGCACGGCCTGCGCGGTGAGCGCCTGATAAAAGGCCTGATCGACGGTCAACGTAATGTCGAGTTCCGTCGCGCGCTCGCTTTCAAGCTGCGCCTTCGCAGTGGATTGCGCGCTGAGCACAAGGTTGTGCGTGCGGCCGAAGTCGGTAATCAACTGGCTGACTGTGAGGCCGCCTGCCGCGCGGTCGTAGACGGAGGGATTGTTCAGCAATCCCGCGGTGATGCGGCTATTCTCGTGCGCGTCGACGGCGGTGAGATCGCCGGTCGCCATGGGCATCTCCACCGAGCGCACTTCGCGCGTCACCTGCGCCTGCGCCAGCGCCAGCAGCCGCGCCACGCTGATGTTGGGGTTGTTGCGGATGGCCAACTGCTCGGCTTGCGCGATGGTCAGCGTTGGGCCGGCCGGTTTGCGCTGGCGCGCCGGCGCTGCCGGCTGGCGCGGCACTTGCGGACTTGCGGCGCGGAGCCGGAGTTCTGAGCCAGAGCCGCGATAAGCTGCGATGCCGGCGCGTCGGGCAGCGGCGGCTTTTGCGCCGCCGCGAACGGCTGCAGGCAGTGTCGACCAGAAGGGCAACGCAAACGGCGAAGAGGCGCGGGTTGTTGCTTTGCTTACTCATGGTCGATTGCCCTCCGCGGCGGCGGTCTCTGCCATGCGCCGGCCGTGGATGAGCAGATACACGGCTGGAACCAGAAAGACGGTGACGACCACTGAAACGGCCAGTCCGCCGATGATGGCGCGGGCCAGCGGCGCGTACTGCTCGCTGCCGGCCTCGAGGCCGAGCGCCAGTGGAATCATGCCCAGCAGCGTGGCCAGCGAGGTCATCAGAATGGGCCGCAGGCGAACCCGGCACGCCGTCCACCGTCGCTTCAAGCAGCGGCTCGCCCTGCTTGTGCAGGATGCCGGCGAACTCCACGATCAGAATGCTGTTCGAGACCACGATGCCGGCCATCATGATCACGCCCATCAGCGACATGATGTTGAGCGTGCTGCCGGTGACGAGCAGGATCAGAACCACTCCCAGCCAGGCCCGGCGGAATGGCCAGGAGGATGATGAAGGGATCGATGAAGGAGGTGAACTGGGCCATCAGGATCAGGTAGACCAGCAGGACGGCGATGATGAGGCCGAAGCCGAAGTCGTGGAAGGCCTCGTTCATGCTGATCACGGCGCCGCGCATGTCGATCACCGTGTTGCGGTCGTGCGGGGTCTGCGGCCAGCAAGCGGCTGATCCGCGCGCCCACGCCCTGCAGAGCCTCGGTTTTGGTGGCGACATAGATGTCGATCACGCGGCGAATCTGGTAGTGATCGACCTCGGTTGGCGTGTTGATCTGAGAAATGTCGGCCACCTCGCCCAGAGGCACGTAGCCTGCGGCATGATCGCCGCGCAAAGGTCCTGACGAAGCGGGATCGGCCTCCTGGCCCTCCTGCATCGGAGCTGTAGCCGGCGGGCCGCACGCCGCGCAGCGGGATGTTCTTCATGTCCTCGAGCGACATGTTGTCGATCCACTGGTTGGCGTATTGCACGGTGACCATGTAGTTGTTGCCGGTGCGCGGATCGATCCAGTAGCTCGGCGCCACCATGCCGTCGGAGGTGAGCGCGGTGATCACGTCGTCGACCACATCCTCGCGTCGACAGGCCGATCAGGCTGGCGCGCTCGCGGTCGATGTTCAGCGCCAGGCCGGGGTAGTTGACGCTTTGCGGGATGTAGACGCTGCTCACGTTGGGAATGGACTGAATTTTCGCGGCCAGTTGACGCGCCAGATTGTAGGCGCTGTCCATGTCGTTCGATTTGATCTGAATGTCGATGGGCGCGGGAAGTCCCTGGTTGATCACGCCGTCGACCAGGCCGCCGGCCTGGAAGTAAGTGGAAAGCTCGGGCATCTGGCGCGAGAGCTTCGGCCTGCACGCGGCGCATGTACTCATAGCTTCCGATGCTGTGGTCTTCTTTGAGGCTCGTCTGCACGAAGGCCGTGTCCATGGATGCGTTGGTGGTGTAGATGGCCGAGAGATCGGGATAGACGCCGATGTTGGAGACGATCATGCCCAGGTCTTTCGGCTTCACCACGCTGCGGATGATGTTCTCGACCTTGGCGATATAGTCGTTGCTCACTTCGAGCCGCGTGCCGCTGGGCATGCGCACGTTGATGATGAACTGGCCGGGATCGGTGCGCGGGAAAGTAGGCGCGGCCGAGAAACGGAAAGCTCACAGCCAGAAGCAGAGCCATGCCCGCCCAGCATGACCGCAGTGGCAAATCCCGGCCTGCGCAGCACCCTGTAGGCAAGCGCTTCATAGCGATCGAGAAGCCGCTGGAAGTGCGTGATTGAAGACGATCAGAAAGCGCTTGAAGAACGATGGCTTGCTTCCTTCAACGGCATCGATGTCGCCTTCGTGCTCCATGCCCATGCGGATCCTGGCGAATGAACTTCGCGCAGAAGAGAGGCACCACCGTCATGGCGAAGAAGTAGGACGCGAAGATGGAGAGCACCACTCCCAGCGCCAGCGGCGTAAAGATGTACTTGCTCACGCCGCTGAACGAGGTGACCGGGAAAAAGACGATGGCGGTGGTGAAGGTGGCGGCCAGCACCGCCATGGAGACCTCGGTGCCGCCTTCCTCGGCGGCAACCTGCGGCGATTTGCCCATCTCCATGTGGCGAAAGATGTTCTCGAGCACGATGACGCCGTTATCGATCAGGCGCGAGAAGACCAGCGCCAGTCCGCCCAGGATCATGGTGTTGATGGAGCCGCCCATGAAGTTGACAATCAGCAGGCAGACCAGCATGGAGAGCGGAACGGCCAGCAGCACCGCAACGGTGGCGCGCGGGCTGCCCAGAAAGACCAGAATCATGACCCCGGTCATCACCAGGCCGATGACCGCCTCGCGCGTGACGTTGGCGATGGCCAGCTTGACGAAGACCGACTGATCGAAGACCACGGCGGTCTTGAGATTGCCGGGAATATCGACGAGCTTCTTGATCGCCGCCTTGATGCCGTCGACGATTTCGATGGTGTTGCTGTCGCCGCCCTGCTTGAAGATGGGCACATAGACGGAGCGCTGGCCGTCGATGCGCACGATGTTGTACTGCAAGGCGCCGGAGTCCACCGCCTTGCCCACGTCGCCCACCAGCACCGACGAGTTGCCCACCGACTTGAGCGGCATGTCGTTCATCGCGCTTCGCGTCGGGGAACTGGCTGTTGGCGTAAATGTTGAAGTCCTTGGAGCCGATGCGCACATCGCCGGCGGGAAGGATCAGGTTGGAGTTGTTGACCGCGGTGACCACGTCATTCAGGCTCAGGTTGCGCGCTTCAAGCTTCAGCGGATCGACGTAGATCTGAATCTGGCGATAGGTCCCGCCGTAGGGTTGCGGAACCGAAGCGCCCTGCACGTTGGAGATCTGGTTGCGCACCTCGAATTGCGCCAGATCCTTGAGGCGAGTTTCGTTCAGGCCCTCGCCCTTCAGCGTGACCAGGCAGACCGGCTGCGTGGAAGCGGTCATGCCCAGCACCACGGGAGGCAACGTGCCGGGCGGCAGGCGGCGCAGGTCGGCCATGGCCAGGTTGGCGATGTTGCTCAAGCGCCGCATTGGGATCGGTGCCCGGCTTGAAGTAGATCTTGATGAGGCTGACGCCGGTCAGCGAGCGCGATTCGCTGTGGTCCACGTTGGCGGCCAGCGTGAAGAACCGCTCGAAGGTGTTGGTGATGTCGGCTTCGATCTGCTCCGGCGGCATGCCGTTGTAGAACGTGGCCACGACCACCACCGGCATATCGATCGGCGGGAAAAGGTCGACTGGCATGCGCGCCACGGTGACCGTTCCCACGAGCAGCACGACCAGACAGAGCATGAGGATGAAGAACGGATAGCGCAGGGCAAACTTTGGCATTATTGGCCTCCTCCGTTGGCCCCGGCTTTCAGGTCGATCATGCCGCCCGACTCCTGCACGGTTTCAGAAGCGGGCGTCGGAGGCGAGGATCGGGCTCACCTCTTCGCCTTCGTGGTACTTTTCCTGTCCGCCAAGGATCACACGGTCGCCCGGGCTCAGGCCGGCTGTGATCTCCGCCAGCTTCGACCCCTGCAAGCCCACCTGAACGTCGCGGATGTGAATGCGATTGTTCGCGGTCGAGCACGTAAACCGTCTCCTGCTGTTGCGCATTCAGCACCAGCGCTTCAACGGGAATGGTGACCACATTCCTGACGCTGCGCGAGTTCGAGCGCGGTGTTGGCGTACATGCCGGGAGCGATGGAGAGATCCTTGTTCTCCACGTCCACTTCGGTTTCCATGGTGCGCGTCTCGAAGTTCACGTCGCGCGTGAAGCGGACGATTTTGCCGGTGAAGGAGCGATTGATGGCGTCGACGCGGACCTGCAAAGAATCGCCCTCGTGAACATATTTGACGTCGTCTTCCGGCACGGGAATGCGCAGGCGGAGCAGGCTGCTCTGCGAGAGGCGGACGATGGGGAGGGTCTGGTCATTGGAGTTGGTGCCGCCCTGGATGAGGGCGCCGGTATCGGCGTAGCGCCAGATGACCACGCCCGAAATGGGCGCTGTGACGTTGGTGTAGTTTTCAAGCGCCTGCACGCGCTGATTGTCGGAGCGCGCTGCCTCGGCGTGCTGCTGCGCCGCGGCCATTGCGGACTTGGCGGCGTCCACCTGCGCCTGCGAGCTCAGGTCCTTGGCCTGCGCGTCGTCCAGTTCCTGCTGGGCAATCAGGCCGGGCCGCGTGGCGGCTGCCTGCTGCAAGCGCACGGACTGTGCGTGAAGAGCGGAGTTCAGCGCTTCGGCGCTTTTCAGCTCGTGCTCCGCGCGCGCGATCTCCTCCTGGCTCTGCTTGAGCTCGAACGCGGTCTCCTCAAGTTGCGCCTTCAGTTCCGGAACGTCGAGAACCGCCAGCGTCTCCCCCTCGCGCACAATGTCGCCAATGTCAACGTTGATGCGTTTCATGTAGCCGCTCACCTTGGGGTGAACGTCAACCACCTGATAAGGCTGAAACTGCCCGGCCAGCGTGAGGACGTGGGAGATGTCGCCGCGCTGCGCAACAGCCACCCGGGCCGACGGCATGGCGGCGGCGCTCGCCTCGGGGCCGGAGCCGCCGGAGCGGCACGAGGTGATGCCCATGGCCGCGCACGCCACTGCCGTCATGAGAAGAGTTCGTTTCTGCATGTCGAACTTGCTCCTGACTCCCAGTACCGTCTACCGCCGCGGCGCCTGGAATCAATTGGGAATTGAACCAAAGGGAAACGGGTAGCATTGGGTTGGATGCAGCCCGCTGAAAGCTGGTTGACCAGTGGTTGGATATTGTGGCGTGTGCCGCCTGTGCAGGCCGCGATGGTTTCTTCACGAGAACACGCTGCACCGGGATGAGTCCGGACAGACCAATCCTGTAAGGTTCATCGCCGGAGGTGGACCACGACGGAATCAAGACGCAATGAATCACGAGTTAATAAGCCGGAGGAGGTCGAAAGAGGTTGGCAAACGAAAAACCGGCGGCAGGGAATTGCGAACGATGGCTGACGAGAACTTCGCCGCGGGTCTGCACGGGGAAAGAAAGCGACAGTGCCACAGCAATCGGCGGCGGTGCGGCAAACCAGGCGTGGGGATGCGCAGGATCCGGCGCAGGCATGCCGTGTTCCACGACCTTGGGTGTGGCCACGGGCTGCGCTTTTGCGGCGCGGACACAACTGCCGAAGCCAACAGCCGGCCCGTACCAGGCTGCTTTGGCTTCAATTGCAAAGAGAAATGCCAGCAGACAGAGGGCCAAGGCAAGCGGTGTGCTCCGGCGGAATAGGGAAGCGGGGAACGATCCCGACATAGCGGCAGTTTACCATGCGGCGGCGACCGGGAAGCTACTGAAGGACGCCGGCAGCGATCTCGATGTTGATCTCGGGCGGCGACAAGAGCGTGTTGTGAACCAGGCATTGGCGCACGCAGCGCATCATGCTTTCGGTTTGCTCCTCGGTGAGCGGGACGGGGCTCGCGACCTGCACGTGAAAGTTGCCCAGCCGCGCCGGAGGCTTGAGCTTTTCCGCAGTGACCGTCACTTCGACTCCGGTTCGCGTCAGATTGCGCGTTCTTAAATACTCCGCGGCATAAAAAGCCGCACAGGAACCCAGCGACGCCAGCAACAGCTCGGGCGGAGTCATGCCGGAATCCGCGCCGCCGTTCTCTGCCGGTTGATCGCAGGTGATGGTGTGCGTTCGCGCCTGAATGTCAAACCTTACGCCTTCAATTTGGCAGACTTTCACTTCCATAAAGTCCTCGCTTCCTGTTTGAAAGAAGCCATGAAAAAGGTGATTTGTTACAGGATAGCGAGTTTTCTTCTTTGCCGGAAGGCTGGCGCGCCGGGAGCGCGGCGATCGCCTTACAGCTGGTTGCATCAATGCTGCTCGGGCAGCGGCGATACCCGTCAGGGGCTAAAGCCCCAGATCTTATGCGCCTTTCACGGCACGACTGAAGTCGTGCCCCTTCGAGGCCGGATTTATGCAACCCGCTCTAGTCGGCGGCGGTGGTTTCAGGCACTGTGGCGGCCACCATGGCGCGAATGGATTCGATCACCAGATCGGGCTCGTCGAGATGAATCCAGTGTTCGCTCTTTTCGGCGATGACCTGTTGCGCGCAGTCGCCAATGCGGTCGAGATGTTCCTGCGTGAGCGGCGCGGAGTTGCCGGGCGTCAGCACGGTGACGGGAATGGCCGGAATCGGCTCGACTGAATCCATTTCCGCCACTGTGTCGGGGATGGACGCCAGATGGCTGCGGATTCCGGCGTAGAATCCGGGGCGCGACCAGTGCGAAGCAACCGCCGGCCACACCTTCCGCGGCATCTTCCGCACTTCGGTCTTGATGCGCGTCAGGACGTGGAGTTTGTGAGCGCCGGCGGCGCCCACAATCTGGTCGGAGACCTGGCCTGCGCGGCAAAACAACAAGCTGACCAGCAGCCGCGCGAAGCCGCATGAAGCCACGGGCATGGCGAAGCGGATGAGCCTGCGGCCCAAATCGAGCTGCGCTTGCTTGGTTGGGTCGAGCGGCGGCCATTGATCGCAGCGCATGGGATCGATGAGCACCACGCCGGCGACCTCGCCGGGATAGAGCAGCGCGTAGCGGCGCATCACGAGCCCGCCAAAGGAGTGCCCAACCAGAATGAAGGGCGGCTTGAGCCCGGCGCGATTCAGCATCTGGTGCAACTCGACGGCAATGTTGCCGGGAGTGCGGGCCGTGCGGCAACGGCTGCTCCAGCCCAACCCGCAGCGATCGTAGGAGGCGGCGGAAGCAAACTCCGCGGTCGACTCCTGAATGGTTCGCCAGTTGAGATGCGTGGCGCCGATGCCCGCTTCAAACAGAACCGTGGGCTCGCCCATGCCCAATTCAAAGAGAAAGAGTTTGGATCCATTTCCGATCGTCACAAAGCGCCCCGAAGCGGCGTAGCGACGCCGGTCGCGCCAACTGCCGATCCACTGATAAAGCACACCCGCCACGAGGATGATTGCGGCGATGCCGGCGATCCAAAGAGCGGCGTGCATGAGTCTCCTAGAAGTGTGTAAGCGCGGCCGGGCTGAAATCGGCAAGAGTAAGTTTCGCCTTGGCGCTGCCGCGGTCGAAGATGAACAATGTTGAACCTGCCTGGCCGCGTGTTTTGACCTCGACCTGGTGCGCGAACCAATGGCCCTCTTCCTGGCGCACGCCGTACGATGTAAATTCTTTCACTGTTCCGGAGTCTTTGAGCGTTTTTTCCATGTAAAAAGGAAATCCGCTGCTGGGATCGATCCAGGTCCTCACTTGCGCGTAACGGGTTCGATCGGCGGGGCCGGGTGTGCTCTTAATGACGTCGCAATTGCGCGCGCCGAACTTGGCCTGGCCCTCGGAGGTTTGTCCGGGCCAAAAATACTGCTGCTCGAGGAAGTCCTCGTAGTTGAATCCCGGACCGAGCGGATGAGCGTCCCACTTTTCAAAGGGCACGATATGGGCGAATGTTTCGCCGGGATGAGCGATTTGGATCGTGTGGTGGCCGTCGGCGCGCATCTCTAAAAGAATATGCTCGCGCAGATCGCCGTGCGTCGAGGGCGGCTGCCCAAGATCGACAAACTCGCGCAGCTCTCCGGGGAACCAGTGCGTCTTGATGGTGACGGGATAGTTCACGCGCGCGCCAGTCGCGTCGATCGCGACCAGATGCCCGGTGACGCGAAAGTCGGCGGTTTCGATCTGTTTGCGAGCCGTGGCGAAGAGATCGTTGACATTTGCGGTCTGCGCCCACAAAGCCGGGACCAGCGCGGCGATCCATGCCGCATCCGGAGCGCCCTCATGCTTCGATCCTTCCGTCGCGGATGCGAATGTGGCGCGGGGCGCTCATGGCAATTTCGTTCTCGTGGGTCACGATCACCAGCGTCATGCCGCGCTGCTCCCGGATGCCGCGCAGAATCTCCATGGTGTGAGCCGCATTGACGCTATCGAGGTTGCCGGTGGGCTCGTCGGCGAGGAGAATGGCCGGATCGTTGGCCAGGGCGCGGGCGATGGCCACGCGCTGCCGCTCGCCGGCGGAGAGCTCGTTCGGATAATGCTTCATGCGATCCTTCAGGCCCATTTCCTCGAGCAGGGCTGCGGCGCGCTCCAGCGCGGTGGTTGGCGCGCCCGTTCATCGCCAGCATGGCCACCTGCACGTTTTCGACAGCGCGCAGCGTGGGCAGCAGGTAAAAGGCCTGGAAGATGAATCCGACCTGTTGGGAACGATAACGTGTCCAGATCTACGGCCGAACCGAGCAGAGATCCGCGAAAGAAAACCTCGCCGCTCGTGGGCAAGTCGAGTCCGCCGAGCATGATGCAGCAGAGTGGATTTGCCGCTTCCGCTCGGTCCGCTGATGGTGACGTACTCGCCGGCTTCAATCGCGATGTCCACGCCGCACAGGGCCGTGACGCGCCCGTCGTCATAGCTCTTCACCAGCCCGCGTGCTTCAAGGATGGGGCTACTCATAGCGCAACGCCTCCACCGGCGAAAGCCGTGCGCCTCGCCATGCGGGATACGCTCCCGCCACGAGCCCCGAGGCGACGGCGATGAGAAGCGACTCGGCCAGATGAACCGGCGAGACGGAGGTCGAAACCACGCTTGCGGTCTGCGGCATGATGGAGAGAATGCGCAGGGCCGCCCATCCCACAGCGATGCCCAGCAATCCGCCGGCGAAGCCCAATCCCGTGGCTTCAGTAAGAATGAGCAGAATCACGTGCCGGCCCTTCCAGCCCAGCGCGCGCAGAATGCCGATCTCGCGGGTGCGCTCGAAAACCGACATGGCCATGGTGTTGGCAATGCCCACGATGCCGATGAGCAGAGCAATGGACGATGTGCCCCAGGCCACGGAGTGGGCCATGTCGACGATCTGGTTGTTGGCGGCGCGCTCCGCGGCAGCCGCGGCGCGGACTCCGGGCTGCAGGGCATCGATCTCCGCCTGCACGCGCGCGACGTAGTGCTCATACGATTCGCCGGCCGGCGTGGGGCGAAGCCGCACATGAAACGCCGTGACTTTTGCTTCTCTGCTGGAGATGATTTGCATCTGATCGAGCGGCATGATCACCGCGCCGGCTTCCAACGCCGTGCCCCCGTGAAAGATTCCGGTAACCGTGAAGGTCTCTCCCAGGATGGTGAGGGTATCGCCGGGTTTCTTGTTCAGATTTTGCGCCAGAAGATCGCCCAGCACGACCTCAGGCCGATCGGCGCGAAAGGTCCGTCCCGACGTGAACTTGAGAGAATCCATCTCGTAAGAATCGGCCGGCCATCCGTAGACCAGCGCATTCACGTCCGGCGTCAGATCCATCAGATTGAGGACCAGTGGCGCAACCGCGGCCACCTCTGGAAGAGCCTTGATTTTCGCACCCAGCGACTCATCCAGCGAGCTATTGAATAAGTTCGATTCGAGGACGGCGATGTCGGTGCCGGAGCTCTGGTAGAGCCGCAGCCATTCATGTTCAAAGGAGCGCGAGAATCCCACAAGAGCCACGAATGCCCCGATACCCATCGTAATTCCGCACAGGGTCAGCAGGGTTCTGAGGCGCCGGCGCTGCAGATTTTTCCAGGCGAATCCGGTGAACGAGAGCTGGGCGGCCATGGCCTTGGGAAACGTCCTTATGCGCACGGATGTGGAGGGGGTCCGTGAGGGTTAGTGTATCGAGCGCAGGGGCATCTGTGCAATTCCGGCTCCGGCCCGCGGCGGCGGATCGAACATGCCAAGTTAACCCGCATCGGGCACGCTCAGAGAGCCGTCGCACCACGCTTGTTCGCCATCAGGATGAGAAGAATCGGCACGGGACAGACCGCTGCCTTCAGCAGGCGGCATGGGCACACAAAACCATCCCTTCGTGCGTCGGGCACTCATGCCGCTGCCGTGCCGATGCGAAATGGCAATGATCAGGCGGTAGGTTGCTGAGCCGGCGAACCGGCCGGCGCACTACCCGCGGTCAGCGCCCCCGGGGGCCGCCGCCAGTGCCCTTGCGCGCCGTATAGCAATCCCGGCAGTAGACCGGGCGATCGCCACGCGGCTCAAATGGTACGGTCGTTGGCTGGCCACACCCCGAACAAATCACAGGGGTTCCCTGTGAAGGAGCCGAACGGTGGCCGGATCCCCCCTGATCGTCCTTCTTTGCCTGACGGCAAGGCTTGCAACGCTTTGGGGTCGAGTAACCGCGTTCCTGAAAGAACGTCTGATCGGCAGCGCTGAAGGTAAATTCCTGCCCGCAGTCGCTGCACGTAATTTGCATATCTCCGGCCATAGGTCTCCTTGTGTGGGATTGTACAGCCCGCCCGCGTGAATTCCTACAAGGATTTCTTTGAGCTTGAAAAACTAATCCTCAGGCCATGGCCACAGGCGCCCGGAATCCCCGCAGGGAGCCGTTCGGAAATCGTCCCTCCCCAACGCCATTCGCCGCCGGTCAGAGCGGCGCACTCTGCGGTATCATCGATCCGATCAATCTTTAAATAAGGTTCGGGTCCCATGCGCATCGTCTACCTGCTCACGTCGCTCGGCGTGGGCGGGGCAGAAAAGCAGGCGCTCGCTGTCTCAGAGCGGATGGTGAAGCGCGGCCACACGGTCGCGGTTCTGGTGCTGATGCCGCGCCTGGCAGAAGAGTGGCCCACCGCGATTCGCACCCTTCACCTCGATGTGCGCAAGACGCCGGGGAGCGTGCTCAGGGGATTGATTCGCGGGCGCGCGTTTTTGCGCGAGTTCCGGCCGGACCTCGTGCACAGCCACAGCTTTCACGCCAACATCTTTGCCCGCTTGCTTCGGCTAGCCGGTCCGCGGTTCGTCGTGCTCTCCACCGTGCATAACGTGTATGAGGGCGGCTGGTGGCGCATGGTGGCCTACCGGCTTACGGACGGAGCCGGCCGGCGCACCGTCGCTGTGAGCGAGGCTGCTCGGCAGCACTTCACGCGTCTCAAGGCCGTGCCGTTGCGCAAATGCTCCGTCATTTTGAATGGAATCGACGTCGACGGATTCGTTCCCGATGCGGAGCGGAGAGCACGCACGCGCGCGGAGATGGGAATCGCAGCAGAAGACGCGGAGTTTGCCTGGCTCGCCGTGGGCCGCCTCGCTCCGGCAAAGGACTATCCAAATTTGCTGCGCGCCTTTGCGGCTGTGCAGGCAAAGAGGCCCGGCGCGCGGCTATGGGTCGCCGGAGAAACGCACGGCGACGAGAGAACGCCGCTGGAGGCGCACGCAAAAGAGCTTGGCATCGATGGGGCCGTCCGCTGGCTTGGCCTGCGCCGCGACATACCTGCACTGCTCGATGCGGCCGATGCTTTCGTCTCCGCTTCGGCGTGGGAGGGGATGCCGCTGGCGGTGGGCGAAGCGATGGCGATGGAGAAGCCTCTCGTCGCCACCGACGTGGGCGGCGTGCGCGAGCTGGTCGGAGACGCGGGCGTGGTGGTTCCTGCCAAGGATTCCGCGGCGCTGGCAGAGGCGATGCTCGCAACGATGCAAGAGAGCAGGGAAGCGCTCGCTGCGCGTGGACGTTCCGCCCACAGTCGCATCGTCGATCACTTCAGCATGGATGCCACCGCTGAAGCGTGGGAAGCGCTCTACAACTCGCTGATCGCGAAGCGTTAACCGTTGACAATGGACTGCGGGCAGCCAACAGTTCTCAGTTGTGAGCAACGACGAGTGTCCGTTCTCACTGCTCTCCGATCTCTGTTCTCTGACCCCTGACCCCTGATCCCTGACCCCTGCTTTCAGAACTGAAACGCTGCCTGGAAGAAAATGCGCCGCGCCGCCGAGCTGGTGGAGAAGATTCCCCCGGCAAGGCCGCTCGATTTGCCGAACTGCGCACCCGGACCATAAAGCCCGGTGGATGGATTGAACGTGGGCTGAATGCCGCCCACCGGCTTGCCCAGGTTGATGTCGTTGAACAGATTCAGGGCCTGGACGTTGAAGTTCAGCGAGTACTTCTTCGCGTTCGTATTCGCACCGCCGCCCATGCGGCCGCGCCCGCCACCGCCGCCGCCAAATGGTCCTCCACCAAAGCCGCCGCCGAAACCACCACCGCCTCCGCGTCCTCCGCGTCCGCCTCCGCCACCGCCCGGAGGCGGGCCGCCCAGCGACTCCACCTTGGGGCCGATCCCGAAGGTCCGGCCCACGCGCAGGTTCACCGCGACCGAAGACGGGCTATTGCCCAGCGAAATGGGAACGAGCGTCTCACCGCTTTGCGGAACCACATCCAGAGCGCCAAAGCTGGTCTGCACGACATCGCTCGGGCTCGATGGCGCGGTTGCGTACGCTGGCCGGTCATTGAAGAAGGCGTCGCCGGTCAGATCGTACGGCGAGGTGACGTTGTACGGCTGCCCGGCCTGAGCGATGAGAAACGGATTGAAGGTGATCGCCCACGGGCCGGTGTAGTTGCCCATCAGGAACAACCACTGCGGCCGGATAAACGCCGCGCGCCCGTAATCCTGCCGCAGGTTGTACGAGTTGGAGGGGCTCGATCCGCCGCCGCCGTCCGAGTTGGCCCAACTCCCTGCGTAAAAGCCCGTCAGGCTGAGCTTGGCTGAAAAACGTGCGTTCACATTCACAATCACCTGGTTCTCGTTGAATACCGCCTCAGGGAAATATTGCTTCACGATGCCCAGCGACGAAATTGGCCGCGTCCCGGTGAGCGTCGTGCTCCCGTACTGGAACGTTCCAGGCGAATACGCATTCGAGTCGCGCACCACCAGTTGATGGAAGCCGGAAGAGTGCATATAGGTGAACGTGACTGTCGCCGCTTTGGTCACCTGCCGCTCCAGGCTCACGCCGAGCTGCTCCATGTAGGGCGAGCGGTAGGTGGGCGAGAGCGAGTAGATCACTTGCGTGGAGGACGCGGGGTACAGAGGGTTAACGCAATAAGTGGGTAAGTCGGCGGGGTCGCCGCCATCTATATTGTTCAGGCTCGTGCCATCGAAGCAGATCGGGTCGGTAATGGTGGTCCTGGTTTGGCTCTTTGAGGTGTTGCCGTTCAGCATCTCCAGATTCATCAGGCTCCCCACGCCGAAGCGGTCGTAGAAGAATCCGAATCCGCCGCGCAGCACGGTCTTGGGAACGGCGCCCTTCTTGTGCCCGTCGAGAGCGTAGGCGAACGCCACGCGCGGGGCCCAGTCGCTGTGGTCGGCAATGTGGTTTTGCCCCTCCCAGCGCAACCCGCCGGAAAGCGTGAGGAGTTTGTTTACCGTCCAATCGTCCTGGTAGTAGAGCGCGGCGTTGAACACATTCCCCTTGAAGGCAATGGGTCCGGTGGTGTACGTGAGCTTGGTGGGAACGCATCCGCCCGCTTGCGTTGCAGGGCAGGCCGTAGCGATGTCCTGAATGGTCTCGCCTGCTTCCACGCCGTTCCATGTGTCCACGAAGGCTGTGACCGACGGGAAGGTAAAGCTGCCGTTGAAGTTTCCGTCTGTCGAAGTCGCGTTGCGGTCGTCGCGCAGCCAGGCGCCGATCTTGATGGCCTGCTTGCCCTCGCTCAGCGTGACGAAGTTCTGCAGCTCGAGGTGATCGGAGTGCGTGCTGGACGACTGGCTTCCGTTACCGCCCGCCGAAAACACGCTGGGCACGCCATAGCTGGGATCGGTGCTCACCGGTGTCGAACTCGAATTGGCGCGGCTGTATTCGAAGCGCGTCTCGTTCACGATGCGGTCGCTGATCACCTGCGTATCGTCCAGTTGAATGTCGTGCTCCAGCGAGTCGGAGGTGCTGGACGTGGAGGGAAGCGACGTCTGGCCCAGCGAGCCGCTCACATTGTTCCGGTAGAACTGGTAGCGCATGGTCAGCGTGTTCTTCTGGCCCAGTTGCAGGTCGATGCGCGGCGAAACATTGAGGTGGTTGGCGGGGCTGAAGAGGCTGCCCGCAACCGTGCCCGAACTGATCGACCACGTGTTTGCGGCCTGATCGCAAACCGTATTCGTGGCCGCATCGCAAACCGGACCGTTGGGAATCGAGTACACATTGTCGGTTTGCGTGTTCCGCTGCTCCACGCTGAAGAAGAACGAAGCCCACTTGGAGAGCGCGCCGCTCAGCGTGCCGTTGTACTGGAAGCTGTAGTAGGAAGGCAGATTGGCGGTGAACGGGTTGCCGGTGTTGAAGGCGTTGTCGTTTCCCTGGCTGTAGAACGCGCCCGTGCAGCGTGTCGGTTCCGGGCTTGGTGAGAATCTCGATGCGCCCGTAGCCGATCTTGTCGAACTCGGCCGAAAACGGATTCTGGTTGATGCGGATCTCGCGGATGGCCGACTTGGGCGGCAGTTGCCCGCCGGTGAAGCCGTCAATGTAAATCTGTCCGCCATTCGGGCCTGCCGAGGGGCCGGCCAGCGCGGTGAGTTCGTTCGACAGCTCGTCGGGATCGTCGGACAAGGCATCGAGGTCGCTGCCTTTGAGCACAATGGAGTTCGCGTTGCTGCTGGCTTCCGTGCTCACCGTCGGCCCGCCTTCGTCGGTGACTACCACCTGCTGCTGCGCCGCTTCGATCGCCATCTTGATGTCGATGTTCTTGGTTTGTCCGGCGTTCAACGGAATCGGCGCAGAGACGAAGGGCGCGAAGCCCGCGAAGCTGGCCTCGATCACATAACTTCCTGCCGCAAGCCCGCGAACCTGGTAGCCGCCGGCGGCGTCGGCGGTTGCGTTGGCCACGTTGGCGCCGGCTGCCGTTGTCACCGTCACCTGCGCGCCGGGAATCAGCGCGCCCGTGGGGTCGAGGATGTGGCCGTGGAGCGTTCCGGTTGGCGCGGTTGCGGTCTGCGCGCCAGAATTTGGAGCAGCCTGCGCGCCGGAGGCCGGAGCTTGCGGTGCGGCGGGAGGCGGCGTGTTTTGTGGCGCAGCAGCGGCCGCTGGCGGCGATGCGGGTGCGGCCTGCGGCGGTGCCGGTGTTGCCGCCGGTGCCGATTGGTCTTGTGCCGCGGATGCTGTTGCGGGAGCCGGATTGGCGGGCGTCGTTTGCGCCTGCGATACCGCGCCAGCGAACGCCAGCGCCAGGGCAACGATGAAAGCGATCAGGTGGTGCGATTTTGAAGGCAAAATTTCCTCGCTTGCGGATGTATGAAAAATTGATGGAATTACTCGACGCCGCCCTCGGAATCGCCCGAGCTCAGGCTCCAGCTGGAAAGCAGGTCCTGCGCCTCCGGAGCCTCGAGCAGCGGTTCGACTCCGGCCAGCAGCTTGACCGCGCTCACGCCGGAAGAGTCTTCGGTGGCCACGATCATCACCGCTTCGCCCTTCTGCAAACTGGCGAGTTGAATGATCGGCGCGCGCTCCAGCACGGTTTCGAGGTCCATTCTCGACGCGCCTCCAGCTTGATTGAAGCCGTGCGACGCGCCGCCTCCGCCGCCCTGGCTGAAGCTGCGCTGCGCGCCTCCACCGCTGGCTGCACCGCTGCCTGCCGCACCTGCGCCCGCGGCTCCCTGTCCACCCTTGAGCCGCGCGGCCAGAATCGTGGCCAAATTGCTGTCGAGCCGCCGCAATTGCGCGTCGGCGGTGATGCGGATGGTGGTCGGTTTCTTGGTGGCCAGATCCTTCACGGTCAGCGTCGAGGCGGAAGTGTCGGTGGAGAGAATCGTTCCGGGGATGCTGAGGAAGCTGCCCGAAACCACGCCGTCGGCCGCAATCGCCGTGCCGTCTGCGTTCTTCGTTCCGCGCGCCCACAACTGGTCGCCGGGCTGGATGGCCGTAATGGGCGCGGGCTGCGCCTGATCGAAGCGCACCGAGCCGGGAGCGTAGCGCTTGAGCACCGTGGCCTGCGTGGTGTTCACGGTGACCTCTTTGGTTTGGGCGCCCACGCGCGTGTTCACCAGAATGACGCCGGCCGCGGCATCGACGCTCTTCACCAGCCCGTGCACGCCCTGGTTCCACGCGCGGCCTCGGTCTGCTGCTTTTTGGCTACGTCGGCCTGCTTGATGGCGATGATCCTGCAGCGCCTGCGGCGTGGCGCCGGTCGCGCCCCCGGTCGCATTTGGATCAAGCGTCACCAGCACGCGATCGCCCGCGGCGATGCTCGCGAAGTCGAGGGTCTCGGCCTTGCTCAGATCGGTCTGCCCCGGCGCGATGCGCTTCAACTGGGCCGTCGACGGAACCTGAACCTGGTTCACTTGGCCGGCGTCGGTCTTCACGGTCAGTGTGTCGCCGCTGATGGCCGTCACCGTGCCCAGGTAGCGGACGACCTGTGTTTGCGCCGGCTGTGTTTGCGCAGGCGCCACGGGCGCGGCTGCCGCCCAGAGCGCCGCGAGCGCCAGACCGGCGGCCCCGCGCATCTTCGTTCCCAATCGCATAAGTTCTTGCTCCTCAATCGTCGAGCGCTGGCGGAGGAGAAAGACACCAGCCCTCATTGCGTAGACGAACCACCCCGGCAAAAGGTTGAAACCGCGTCCCAAAAGCAGGGATCAGCGATCAGTGAACAGTGGTCAGCAAAGACAGGCTGACGCTGGTTCCTGCACCTGAACCCTGATCCCTGACCCCTGACCACTGCCTTACCCCCACGCTCCCAGCAGCCGCCGCACCAGCACCAGCTCGCCCAGATGGTAGGCGTTGTGATCGGCCGTGAGCAGCGCCTCGCGCAGGATGGTCTGCCCGTCGCCGTGCGGAATGCGGGCGTACAAATCGGTCGCCGGATTCGCGACCAGATCGCACATCGCCTTCAGATCGCGGCGAAAAGCGCGCACACTCTTGTCCCAGGCCTTTTCGTCGGGCGGCGCGGCCGCCGTCGGCCAGTAGCCGCCGGGCCACTCCGGCGACTGGTGACCGGGATCGCGCGAGAACTCCAGAATGTCCCATTGCGCGATGCGCAGGTGCTCCAGAATCTCCCACGGCGAGTGCTCGGCGCCTTTGGGCCGCTTACCGCGCAGCGCAAGCGGAAGGTTGCGGACGGCGGTATCAAAGTCCGCGTGTGCATGGCCGCCGTTGAGCAGAGCGAGCAGGTGCTGCCGCAGGGCCGCGTCGCGGTCGACTGCCGCAGAGCGCTTTTTCTTTTGCATGAAGATTCTCCTCGCTGAACTGTGATGGGAAAATTTTCGAGCCCGATGGAGTGGATTCGATCAGAGGTCCGGCCGATGCAACAATTCTCGTGCGCCGCGAATCTGGCCCCCGAAGAAATCGCCGCCGGCCTCTCTGTTCTCTGGTCCCTAATCCCTACTCCCTACTCCCTGTTCTTTCAGCACCGCTCTCTGCGCGGCAAAGATCTCCTTCAGCCCAGCCTCGGCCAGATCGATCAGGCCGTTCAATTGCGCGCGGGAAAAGCTGCCTTTCTCGGCAGTGGCCTGCGTCTCGATCAGGCCCCCATCGGCGGTCATCACCACGTTCATGTCCACCTCGGCCTGCGCGTCTTCTTCATAGCAGAGATCGAGCAGCGCCTCGCCGCCCACGATGCCCACCGAGGTCGCGGCCACCAGTTGCCTGAGCGGCGAAGTCTTGAGCGTTCCCGCCTTCACCAGCGCCTCGAGCGCCAGAGCCAGGGCGACTGCCGCGCCCGTGATCGCCGCCGTGCGCGTGCCGCCGTCGGCCTGGATCACGTCGCAGTCGAGGATCACTGTCCGTTCGCCCAGAGCCTGCATGTCGACCACCGAGCGCAGGCTGCGGCCGATGAGCCGCTGAATCTCGTGCGTGCGCCCGCCGATCTTGCCGCGCTCGCTCTCGCGCGGGGTTCGGGTGACGGTCGAGCGGGGCAGCATGGCGTACTCGGCCGTGACCCAGCCGCGCCCCGAGTTGCGCAGCCAGCCGGGCACGCCCTGCTCGATGGTGGCGTAGGTGAGCACGCGGGTGTTTCCGAGCGAGACCAGGACCGAACCCTCGGCGGTCTGCACAAAGCCGGGCGTGAGCGTGAGCGGGCGAAGCTGGGCGTGGCTTCTGCCGCCGGGACGAAGGGAGATTCCGCTTGCAGGCCCCGCTGCGTTCCCCATTTTGTTCATAGACGGATTGTAAGGGAGCGCGGCCGGGACCGGGACCGGTCGGGGAAGCCGGTTCCGCAATGGGAATCCGGGAGCTCCAAGTGCCGGAAGAGGAATACTGCCCGTAACAGGCTGATAGGAATGCTCTTCTGCGCGGCGCTGGCGAGCCACCCGTTCCATTTCGGAACCTTCGCCCGGTGCGCCGCCTCGCCCCTGCGCCCCCAATCGGAGCCTTATCCCTTCCCTGATCAGGAACTTAGGAAATGCGTCCCGGTTTGGCACGCAACGTGTATGAAAACAGGACAAAGCCCACCACCCAACGCAGAAACGGGAAGTGGGGCGGAAGACAAGGAATAGGGAATAGCCAATAGGCAACAGGGAACAGGGAACAGGAACAGAAGGACTCGTTATTGCTGACCACTGACAACTGACAACTGACCACTGACAACCGACCACTGACCACTGACCACTGACCACTGACCACTGACCACTAACCACTAACCACTAACCACTAACCACTGTTCACTGCCCAATGGAAGAAAGGAACCGGCATATGCAGCAGGCAGAAACCTTAAGAGGTACGGGACGAAAACGGGAAAACGCGGGGCGCGGGCACCAGGGCCTGGAGCTGAAGGCGAATCGCACGGATGGCCAGCCGAACGGCCCCGGGAGCACGCGGACGAGTCCTGACCGCAGGCGCGTGGAGACGGTGGTGGAGACTCTGGCCACGCTGCGCAGCGGGGGCGAGACCCTCTCCGAGGTGGCGCACGATGCCCGGAATATGGTCACGGCGCTGGGGCTCTACTGCGATCTGCTGGAGGAGCCGGGCGTGCTCGCGATTCCTTACATGCACTACGGGCACGAGCTGCGGCTGGTGGCCGCGGCCAGCCGCCGGCTGGTCGAGAAGATCGTGGCGCTCGATGCGCAAACGCGGGGCGCAGAGCGCAGCCCGCGCAGCGGCAACGTCTGCCGGCCTGACGCGCGATCCGGGACCGGAACCGGCGCCTGAGGAGCCGGAACAGCCCGGCACCGCGATCGACAGCCCGGGCCCCGGACAAGACTCCGGCGCCAGTCGCCAACCGGAACCGGCGCTGGGATCTGCTGCCCGCCGTGCCGGTCGCGAACCTGGCCGCCGAGCTGCTGGCCAACCGCAATCTGCTCTCGGCGCTGGCCGGGCCCTCGATCGCGACTGACCATGGACGCCGACGGCGGCGCGCGGCCGGTGCGCCTCACCGGCGAGGACCTGACCCGGGTGCTGGTGAATCTGGTCAAGAACGCGGCCGAGGCCATGCCCTCGGGCGGGCGCATCCACATCGGCCTGCTGCGAGCAGCCGGCCGCGCAGGGCGCCGCGGCCTGTCTGGCGCTCACCGTCGAGGACAACGGGCCGGGCATTCCCGAGGAGGCTCTGGAGACGATCTTCACCTCCGGCTACACCACGCACGGCAAGAGCGAAGCCGGGCGAGCGGCGACTGGCCGCTCAGCCATCGCGGCCTGGGCCTCGCCATCGCGCGCTCCATCGTGGAGGGGGCGGGAGGGCGGATCACCGCCCGAAACCGGGAGCAGGGCGGAGCGCGCTTCGAGATCGAGCTGCCGGTGCGCGAAGGCGAGCTAGAGCGCTGAAAGCGCGAGTAGCTGACAGAGCTGACAGGCTACAAGCTGTCGGCTGACCAAGTTCGATGTTTCTCTAACACGCGAGAGGCGAATACAATGCTGGATACAGTCTTCAACACACGGGCCATGGAGTTCATTCCACAACTCGCCGAGCCGGCGGTGCGGCTGCACCTGCTGGTGGTGGACGCGGACGCGGCGGTGCGCTCGGCCTGCGCCGAGATCGCCGCCAGCCTGGGCTACGCCGTCGAAAGCACCGGCGACCTGGGCCAGGCGCGCAGCCTGCTGCGCGGCCACACCGCCGACATCCTGCTGGTCAACCTGCCCGCGGGGTCGAACGAGGGCCTGGAGCTGGTCTCCGAGGTCAAGCTGCTCTATCCCGACACCTCGGTCATCGCCATGACCGCCACGGGCTCGGTGAACGCGGCCGTCGAAGCCATGCGCTGCGGCGCCTCGGACTACCTGACCAAGCCCTTCGCCATGGACGAGCTCTCCACGGTGCTCGACCGCGCCGCGCAGAGCCACATGACCGACACCGCAACCCGCCAGTTGCGCGAGCGGCTGCGCCTCTCCGAGGGCCTGGGCTCCATGATCGGCCGCTCGCCGGAGATGGAGAAGATCTACCGCATCCTCTCCAAGGTCGCCCAGAGCACGCACCCGGTCCTGATCCTGGGCGAGAGCGGCACCGGCAAGGAGCTGGTGGCGCGGACCATCCACGCCTACGGCCCCAACGCCCAGAAGCCCTTTCTGCCCGTCGACTGCGGCTCGCTCGTGCCCACGCTCATCGAGAGCGAGCTCTTCGGCTACGTCAAGGGCGCCTTCACCGGGGCCAACCGCTCCAAGGACGGCCTGCTGGTCTCGGCCGAAGGGGGAACCGTCTTTCTCGACGAGATCGGCGAGCTCTCGCTCGACCTGCAGGCCAAGCTGCTGCGCGCGCTGCAGGAGAAAGAGGTGCGGCCGGTGGGCGCCACGCATCGCGTGCCCATCAAGGCGCGCATCGTGGCCGCCACCAATCGCGATCTGGCCGCCATGGTCGAGAAGGGCACCTTCCGCAAGGATCTCTTCTACCGGCTCAACGTGGTCAACCTGCGGCTGCCGCCGCTGCGCGACCGCCGCGAGGACATTCCGCTCCTGGCCGCGCACTTTCTCGACCGCATCAGCCGCGAGCACAACCGCAAGTTCACGCTCTCCGACGAGGCCCTGCGCACCATGATGCGCCACGACTGGCCGGGCAACGTGCGCGAGCTCGAGAACTCCATCGAGCGGGCCTGCGCGCTCTCTTCGGGGCCGGTGCTGCACCTGGGCGATCTGCCCACGCAGTTGCAGCAGCAGGGCCTGGAAGCGCGGCGCGCGGCCGCGGCCGCCGGCGAAGAGGCCGGAGCCGCCGCCGCGCCCGAAGTGAAGACGCTGGCCGAGCTCGAGCGCGAGGCAATCTTAGGCGCCATCCGCACCCTGAACGGCGACAAGCTGCAGGCCGCGAAGCTGCTGGGCATCGGCAAGACCACGCTCTACCGCAAGCTGAAGGAGTACGGCATCGCCGACCCGCTGCACGAGAAGAGTGAAAGGACCAGCTATCTAGCGGCCAGCCTATCGCTCAAGCCTCGTGCCTTGACTCCGTCACTCTGTGCCCTCCTCGACTCTGTTCACTTCAGCACTTTCAGCAGGAACGAAATCCACGAGCCACGAGCTCAAGCTGAATCAGCTGATCCAGCAGCTTCAACGAGGAGATCGAACATGAGCATTCTGATGGTGACCGGAATCGAAGGCGCGCGCAACTGCGCCGCCGTGGTGGGCGCGCAACTGGGCATGGAAGTCGAAGTGGCCGAAGGGCGCCGCGACGCGCTGGCCGCGCTGCGCGCGGCGAGTTTCTGGCCGTGGTGATCGACGAGACTCTGGCCGAGTGCGATCCGGCGGCCGCGGACAAGATCTGCGAGCACGCCGGCCTGGCCATTCCCCTGCAGATCAACTTCGCCGTCTCGGGAGCGGCGCGGCTGGTGCGCGAGATTCGCTCGGCGCTGCACCGCCGCGAGCGCGAGCAGGCGCTGGCCCGCCGCGCCGCCGCGGCGGCCATCGAAGCCGAGCTCAAGTCCACGGTCGCGGGCCTGTTGCTGCACTCGCAACTGGCGCTCAGCGGCAACGAGGTCCCGGCGCCGGTGGCCGACCGCCTGCGCGTGGTCGCCGATCTGGCCGGCAGCCTGCGCCAGCAGTTGAGCGCGCCGCTCGGCGCCCGCGCTGGCGCCGCGGGCTGAGCGGTGTGGCTCGCCGCGCGATTGAGCCGGCCGCGAAGGGCTCAACGCTCGAACGGCCCGAACGAGCGAACGGCCCGCCCGGCACGAACCGGTCCAGTCTCGGCTTGGTTTCACCCGGCCGAATTCGGCGCAGCTTTTTGTACGCGCATCTGAGCCACTGTTTCTTCTTGCGATGAAGCCTCCGGTAACCGCCGGTCGCTTCATCGATCTTTTCGCAGATCGCGTTTCCCTGATCAAGTCCCTCAATTTCAGTTTGCATCCGGACAAAGTGCCTGCTGTTTTTGAGACGCCATGCGGCATCGAATACCCTAGACTGTGCAGGGAGCCTCCATGACCGTCATCCGCCAGGAAGATTTCATCGCCAGCGTTGCGGGCGCGTTGCAGTACATCAGCTACTACCACCCGGTGGATTACATTCGCTCGCTCGCCCAGGCCTACGAGCGCGAGCAGTCGCCGGCGGCGCGCGACGCCATGGCGCAGATCCTCATCAACAGCCGCATGTGCGCCGAGGGCCACCGGCCCATCTGCCAGGACACGGGCATCGTGAACGCCTTCGTCAAGCTGGGCATGGACGTGCGCTTCGAGCCCGGCTCCCGGCGAAGAGCCTCTCGATTTGCAGCAGATGGTCGACGAAGGCGTGCGCCGCGCCTATCTCGATCCCGACAACAAGCTGCGCGCCAGCCTGCAGGCCGACCCCGCCGGCAAGCGCATCAACACCAAAGACAACACGCCGGCCGCGGTCTTTGTCGAAGTGGTGCGCGGCGCAACGGTCGAGGTTACCGTCGCGGCCAAGGGCGGAGGCTCGGAGGCCAAGTCGAAGTTCGTCATGCTCAATCCCAACGATTCGGTCGTCGACTGGGTGCTCAAGACGGTGCCCACCATGGGCGCGGGCTGGTGCCCGCCGGGAATTCTCGGCATCGGCATCGGCGGCACGGCGGAGAAGGCCATGCTGCTGGCCAAGCAATCGCTCATGGACCCCATCGACATTCAGGAACTCATCGCCCGCGGCCCCAAAACCACCGCCGAAAAGCTTCGCGTCGAGCTCTACGACAAAGTGAATCGCCTCGGCATCGGCGCGCAGGGATTGGGCGGCCTGACGACCGTGCTCGACGTGAAGGTGGTCGACACGCCCGCGCACGCGGCCAATCTGCCCGTGGCCATGATCCCCAACTGCGCCGCCACGCGCCACGCGCACATCGTGCTCGACGGCTCCGGCCCGGTCTTTCTCGATCCGCCCTCGCTCGACGCCTGGCCGAAGCTCACCTACGACGTGTCGCGGAGCGCGTCGCGTGAACCTCGACACCGTCACGCGCGAGGAGGCCGCCACGTGGAAGCCCGGCGAAGTGCTTCTGCTGAGCGGCAAGCTGCTCACCGGGCGCGACGCCGCGCACAAGCGCATGAGCGACATGCTCAACCGCGGCGAAAAGCTGCCCGTCGATCTTCGCAATCGCTTCATCTACTACGTCGGCCCGGTCGATCCGGTGCGCGACGAAGTCGTCGGCCCCGCCGGACCCACCACGGCCACGCGCATGGACAGGTTCACGCGGCAGATGCTCTCCGAGACCGGATTGCTGGGCATGGTGGGCAAGGCCGAACGCGGACCGGAAGCCATCGAGGCGATCCGCGAGTTCGGCGCGGTGTATCTGATGGCCGTCGGCGGCGCGGCGTATCTCGTCTCCAAGGCCATTCGCGGCTCGCGCCTGCTGGCCTTTGAGGACCTCGGCATGGAGGCGATCTACGAATTCGACGTGCAAGGACATGCCCGTCACCGTGGCCGTCGATGCGAAAGGAACCAGCGTGCACCAGACCGGCCCCGCCGAGTGGCAGCAGCGCATCGCCGGGATTCCGATCCTGCAGTGAAGACAGGGAACAGGGAGTAGGGAGCAGGGAGTAGGAAACAGCTGCTGGCGTTCAGCGCGAATCGCGTAACTCCGCGAACGCCGCGAACCCCGCGAACCCCGCTAACTCGCCGCCCTCACGCGTGCGTTAAATACCCCATCCCATCCAGCACGCCGCGCATGAAGGCGAAGCTCTCGATCACGCCGGGCAGCGCTTTGCGGAGACACGATCCATTGCAGGGAACCGCGGAAGGGGGTATACTGGCGATGTACGGGAAACTGCCGTACACACCAGGAGGCTGATTGCTATGGCGCTTGCCTTGAGAACCGAACGGACCGAGGCCCGGCTGCTGCCCGAGCAGAAACGGCGGATTGAGACCGCCGCCCGGCTCAAGGGGCTTTCTCTCTCCGACTTCATCGTGCAGCACGCCGACGAGGCCGCGATCCGGACGATTCAAATGCACACAAGCTGGACCTTGGACGATCGGGACCGCGATGCATTCGTTCGCGCGTTGATCTCCCCGCCCAGGCCGAGTGCGCGCATGAGAGCTGCCCTCAAACGCTATAAGAAGAATGCGGGAAGATAGTGCTGGGCAAGAGTCTCGCGGCTGAATTCCGAATTGAACCTCTCGCTGCGCGCCACGACCGGGCAGGGTTTAATTGCGGCGTTGCCGAATTGGACGAGTGGTTCGAGCGGCGTGCGGGACAGGATCAAAAACGCAACCTGGCCGCTATTTTTGTTCTTACACGTGACGGAACCAGCGTTGCAGGATTCTATTCGCTTTCGGCGCATTCCATCCTTGCCGCCGAATTGCCGCCCGATTTTGCAACAAAGCTTCCGCGATTTCCTCTTCCCGTGACCATTCTGGGCCGAATGGCGGTGGCTGAATCCATGCAAGGGAAGGGCCTCGGAGAGTATCTTCTTTTTCACGCGCTCGAGCGGGCTCTGATCGGCTCGAGCCAGGTCACATCGTGGGCCGTAATCGTTGACGCGAAACTGGGCGCCCGGGATTTCTACTTGAAACACGATTTCATCCCGTTTCCCAACCGGCCTAGCCGGCTCTTTCTTCCAATGAAGACAATTGAAGCTCTGTTTCGTGAGTGAGCGCTGAGCCACGATCAAGCAACCTGACGTGCAGACTCGCTGCTGCCTTCACGCGTGCGTCAGGTAACCCATCCCATCCAGCACGCCGCGCATGAAGGCGAAGCTCTCAATCACGCCGGGCAGGGGATCGTCGGGGTGAATCTCATATTCCAAATCGATGAATCCCTGGTATTCGATCTTGATCAGCGCCTCGAACATCTCACGGAAGGGCAGAATGCCCTCGCCCAAGGGAACCTGGCTCTCCTTGCTCGCGAAGCTGGTCAGGTCCTTCACATGCATGTTGTAGAGGCGCGGACCGGCGGCGTGGATCGCTTCAACCAGGTTCGTTCCCGCGCGCGCGGCGTGGCCCACGTCGATGCAGCAGCCGATGCGTGGGTCCATGTCCCTGACCACCCGGAGCACATCGAACGGCGACGGGTAGAGCTTGTCCTCGGGCCCGTGGTTGTGGATGGCAATGCGAATGTCGTATTCGCGCACAAACTTCTCGATCCGCGGCAGAGTCGCCGGCGCAGGATCGCCAGCCACGATCACGCGAATGCCCGCGCGCTTCGCATACTCGAACTTCGAGCGAATGTCGTCCTCATCGTCCCTGGGAAAGGAGATGGTTCCGGCGGCGTGGAGCTTGATGCCCGCGGCAGCGTAGTCGGCCAGCGCCTGCGCCTCCATCGTGGGGTCCATCGGCAGATGGTCCTTCACGTCCTTGCAGTTCAGGGCGGTGAGGTTGAGTTGCTTCATGAAGCCGATCAGCTGCGCGCGCGTGAAGTTGCGAAACGTGTAGCTGGCCAGGCCGAGCTGAAGCGGCGAAAACTTGCCCGAGGCCGGAATCGCCTCCGCGCGGGCTGTCGCGGTCCCCATCAGTGCAGGAACAACTCCTGTTGCGACAAAGCTAGCCGCAGCCGCACCGGATTGCACAAATTGACGGCGGGAAAAACTGTTTTTCATGACTTCAACTCGCGATCGGTGTTCAGTCGCCGCAAATTCTCAGCAGCCGTTTTCGCGCGCGTCTGAGCCCAAGGCTGACCACTAACCACTAACCACTAAACCCTGGTCCCTAGTCCCTGGTCCCTGCTCTTCTTACTGCTTGCCCCACCGGTAGACCAATCCGCCTGTAAAGCCTCGGCTCGCCTGAACCGTCGATCCAAAGCCAGTAAAGAAATATTCAGGGGCGAGTTTGAGCGCAATGTTCGGAGTCACGTTGAGTTCGCCGATCACGCTCACGCTGGCGGCATAAGTGTTGGCGTCGGGATACAGGCCGAGAAGCGGTGGCGGAATGCCGTTCGTGTCACCGGAGAAGTTGCCGTGCGCCCAGCCCCCCATCACGCGTCCGGCGATGGAGTACCTCGGCTGCAGGTAGAAGCGGTACACAGGACCGCCGAGCACGTCGTACTGGCTGATGGCGGGCCGCGTGAAGTGTCCCTGGCTGTACGTGTTCAGGCCCACGTACGCCGTGCCAAAGTAGCCGCGGCCAATAAGGGTGTAGCCCAGCCGCTCGTTGGAGAAGCGCGTCAGTCCCGTCTCCCACGCATAGTAGGTGAGCCGCTGCAGCGATGGGCCCGGAGTAAAGCGCAGATAGCCCATGTCCATGTACGATTCCCAGCGATGGTCGTAGGCGTCGTGGATGGCCGTGGCGCGGCGCTGCGCGCGGCGCTGGCGAATCCGCTCCTGCACGCTGATCTGTCCCTGGGTCTCGGCGGACGGCTGCTGAGCCTCGCCTGTGGGCGAGTTCTGCGCCAGGTTCTGGTTCTGATCCGGCGTTGCGTTGGATGAGGAACTGCTCGAGCTTTGCGCCGGAACGGCGGGCATCACCGGCAAACTAAGCGCCAGCAAAATTGCAAGACGGCGAAATGAGACCATCGGGTTCGGATTTCCTCCATGGGAGTGCGGAAGCTCGTATGCTGACCGGTCCGGAAGGCCCGCCGCGGCGGATTTGCTTCCCGGAAATCGTGCTTTCACTGCGGTCTCGATGCGGTGCTTCCCCCATCTGGTATTAAATCACCCCGGGGGAGCCTTGTTCTGGAACTCGCCCCGGAATTCGCCCCGGAACCTGTGAGCCGATGCGCGCAGTTTAGACGCGCGCCGAGACCAACCGGCACTTCCTCGGGAACGTGCTTTCATTCTCGGTAGGAGGCTTCTCTGAGATGATAGCCATGGGAGGCGCAAAGAACGATGGGCCGCATTTTGTTTGGAGTGATCCTGTGTTTGGTCCTGGCGCCGGTGGTGCTGCTGGCGTGGTTTCGTTTCGGACACCCGCCCGTGGCCGTGGCTGACCCGCCGCTGCCCTTCGAGCGGCAGATCACGCAGATTCCGCTCAACGCGCGCATCGATCGTGAGGCGCCCTCGGCCGTTCCCATCCAGGCTGACGAGAACAATCTTGTCGCCGGCGCCAGCATCTACCGCGACCAATGCGCCGCCTGCCACGGCTTTTACGGCAAGCCCTCGAGCTTTGCCGCGCACATGTATCCGGGCGCTCCTCAGCTTTGGCAGAAGCACAGGAACAGCCACGTGGTCGGCGTTAGCGACGACCCGCCGGGCGAGACCTACTGGAAGGTGTCCAACGGCATTCGTCTCACGGGAATGCCTGCCTTCAAGGACACACTGACCGAGACTCAGGTTTGGCAAGTGACGCTGCTCCTCGCCAACGCCGATAAGCCGCTGCCTCCGGCGGCCGTCGGAATTGTGCGCGGCGAGCAGCCTCCACCGCCAACGCAGAGCACTCCCGCGCCGGCGCCAAAGTGACCCGCGCGGCGACGGGAAGGAAAGAGAAGCGTTTATGATTCTCGCTGACTGGCTGCGCAAGGGATTTGGCTACGTGCTGCTGAGCATGGGCGTCTCGCGTCCCGCACCCAAGCCGAAGCCCGAGGCCAAGCCCGCGCCCAAACCCGAAAGCGGCAGCCGGAGCAACTGACGCGCCGAAACCGCGCATAGACTTCGCCGCGCCGCCGCGCTGCTCCTCGCTCCCACGCGGCCCGTGTCTTCGTAAATCAAACCCGGCTCCCCGTACAATAAAGAAGGAAGCTCACCCCACCCAGCCGATGGCGGATAAAGAAGACAATCAAACCGAGCAGAATCGGATCCCAGAACGGACCCCAAAACGGATCTGTCCCGCCGAAGCCTAGGCGCGACGATGATGTCGTCGGCAAGGTCTACGACGCGCAACTGATGCGGCGGCTTGGCCGCTTCGTGCGTCCCTACTGGCTGCAGGCCGGCATCGCCTCGCTCGCGGTCTCGCTCAAGTCGCTGTGCGACGTTGCCGGGCCCATCCTCGTGATGGTGGCCGTCGACCGCTACCTGGCTCCGGAAGCCAGCGCTCAGGATCCGTCGAATGCTGTCGCGCACTGGGTGGCGAACAGCAGCCCGCTCGCCACGTGCTTCCCGCGGGCGCCGGTGCAGGGCGTCACGCGGCTGGCCGCCATTTACCTCGCCATGCTGGTTTCGGCGTACCTCTTCCAGTTCATCCAGGTCTACCTGATGCAGTGGACCGGCCAGAAGATCATGTTCGATCTGCGCCGCGACATCTTCCGCCACATGCAGCGCATGCACGTGGGCTTCTTCGACGTGCACCCCGTGGGCCGCCTGGTCACGCGCCTCACCTCCGACGTGGACGCCATCAACGACATGTTCACCGACGGCGTGCTGGCCATCGTCAACGACTTCTTCATGCTCACGATCATGGCCGCCGTCATGCTCGCCATCAGTTGGTGGCTGGCGCTGCTGGCCTTCGCCGTGCTGCCGCTGATTCTGATCGTCACGCGCATCTTCCGCGACCACGTGCGCGAGAGCTACCGCCGCGTGCGCACCGCCATTGCGCGCATCAACAGCTTCACCCAGGAACACATCTCGGGCATGAGCGTGGTGCAGCTCTTCAACCGCGAAGAGCGCGCCTACAAGGACTTCGAAGCCGTCAACCGGCAGCACATGATCGCCTTCAAGGACACGATCTTCGCCTACGCGCTCTACTACCCGGCGGTCGATTTTCTTTCGTCGGTGGCGATCGCGCTCGTCGTCTGGCGCGGCGGCTTTGGCGTGCTTCATCTGCCGCCCACGGTCACCATCGGCGTGCTCATCATGTTCACGCAGTTTTCGCTGCGCTTCTGGCGGCCTATCCAGGATCTGAGCGACAAATACAACATCCTGCAGGCGGCCATGGCCGCCTGCGAGCGCATCTTCAAGCTGATGGACTCGGCGCCGGAGATCGTCAGCCCCGCGCATCCAATGCCCGGCGATGGCTCGAATCGCATCGAGTTCGGGCACGTCTGGTTCACCTATCAAAAACTGACCGACGCGCAGAAGGCCGCTGTCGACGCCGCGCAGGAATCTGATCCAAAACACAAAACAGCGGAGCTGCTGGCCGGACTCGACGGCATCGAGTGGATTTTGAAGGACGTCTCCTTCACCATCGAGCCGGGGCAGACGGTCGCCATCGTCGGCCACACCGGCGCGGGCAAAACCACGCTCACCAGCCTGATGATGCGTTTCTACGAAGTCACCGCCGGCCGCATTTTATTGGACGGAATTGACCTGCGCGATCACGATCTCACCGAGCTGCGCCGCCACTTCGCCGTGGTCCTGCAGGATCCGTTCCTCTTTTCCGGCACCATCGGCGAAAACATCCGCCTGGGCAATGAAGCCATCGATGAGACGGTCATGCGCCGCGCCGCGCGCGACGTCAACGTCCTCGACTTCATCGAGACCCTGCCGCACGGCTTCGATGAGCCCGTCCGCGAGCGCGGCAGCTCGCTTTCGACGGGCCAAAAACAGCTCATCAACTTTGCCCGCGCGCTGGCCTACAATCCGCGCATCCTCATCCTCGACGAGGCCACCTCCAGCGTCGACACCGACACCGAGCTGCGCATCCGCTCGGCGCTGGAGCGCATGGTCGAGGGCCGCACCAGCGTGCTCATCGCCCATCGTCTCTCCACCGTGCAGCGCGCCGACACGATTCTCGTCATGCACAAGGGCGTGTTGCGCGAGATGGGCTCGCACCAGGAGTTGTTGGCGCATCGCGGACTCTACTGGAAGCTCTACCAGTTGCAATACAAGGATCAGGAAGCCGGCTTCCTCGCGCCACCCTCGCCCGAACCGTCAGCCGCACAGGCCGTCTGACCGAGGGCAGGGAATCGGCGGGCATGTTGAGTGGTGTTTTGGGTTGAGCGCGCGTGGCTGATACCAAGTAGTAACTGACGAATTGCCGGTGATCCACTCGCGACCCAAATCGAGACTGTCATCAGGTTGCATCTTGGAGGGTTGTGTTGGTGACTTCCACTTATCGAGATTCGCAACCGCCTCAAGCTTCCATATAGTCGGCTAGCAAATGGCTATCTTGTCTTGAACTCCACCGTGTAGTTCTCAAGCGGGTAACCATCCGGCGTGTGAAACGCCAACGAGGTCAGCACGAAGCTGTAGGTCTGGTTTGGCTTCAACTGCACCGGCAGCAGGATTTGCAACCCGCCTTCCCCGTAGGTGGGCTGGCCCGTGATGGGGTAATGTTCACTGCCTCCCGTTCCGTAATTGATGGAATATCCCCCACGATCCAACTGCTTGTCCACCACAATCGTGATCAATCGCACTGAAGAGTCCGCGTCCTGCGCATGGTTCGCGAACGGCTCTACGCTCACAACGTGCGCGCACCTCGCTGCGAAGGCTGTCGCTGTACGCGGAGCAAGATCGCGATAAAACAAACCCATCTGCGGCATATACGAGCGGAACGTCGGGTACAGTGCACGCTGAGCTTCGTAAAGCTTCAATTTGTCCACCAGCTCGTCCATCCAAAGAAATCCGTGCTGCTGCTCCTCGCGAATGCGCTGCAGGTTCTTTCCACTCTCCTCACCCTTTTCCTGGAAATACACGATCACCGCGGCACGCACTAGCGATTCATCCACCATGGTCTGCGCATCCCCGTATGCCCAGCGCCGCATCGTGTCCTGAACGATGGCGAACACCGGTTCCGCTCCGGGAAAATCCTTCCAGTGTTCAGCCACTGCTGGATTCACAAAGGAGTGGTTAAACTCGTGGATGATAGTAGCCAGATACTCCTGCTCTGGAGGATACGTCGGGTTGCCGGTATCGTCATGGGTCCAGCAGCCGATGACAGAGAAGAGTTCCATGCTGCCGTCTTCGTGTACAAGCCGCGGTCCATAATTGCCGCTTCCGTTGTTCATCCCAAGTATCAAGCGATAGGTCAGGCCGGGTGCTTCGCCATAAAAGCGTGGATACCAGCTGAAATCAACCAAGCCAAGAGTCGCTGCGAAGCGCGTCTCCGCCAGCCGGTACATGACCTGATGGGCCGCGTAGAACTCCGCAAACTTGCTATCTCGGTAGAAATCGCGCAGCAGTGGTAGGAACTTCTCCGCACCTGCGGCGCCCCAGCGCTGGTCGGGAACCGCTGGCGTTAACGGAACCAGAGGCTGAAGCCCTGGCGGCGGCGATAGCGAGATTGCCATCCCCATCACGGCGTCAAAGCCCACACCATTCTTTGCAGCCAGCTCGTGCGCCATCTGCACAGCGGGATGGCCTCTGTATGGCGCAAAATAACGTTCGATGTCGGCTGAATACGCCGGCAGCGTGTTCATGTTGTATTCACGGTTGCCGGCCAGGCGAAACACAATGCTTAGCAGTTCCACGCGTTCATCTACGTGCGGAACTGCTGCCGTCTGAAGATCCCCCCTCTCACACGTCCCATAGGTCGGATAAAGGAGCGAACACATGAAAAAAGCAAAGACTGGAAAACTAAGGGAATTTGAAACCGTGCGCATAAAGAAACCTCCTGGCGGCAAAGCGCATTTCACCGTTGTCCTGCTCCGCGGGATGAGTGGGGCCCAGCCACATAGACCACCTCCTTATACGACTAGTCCCGACAATCGATCGTGCTGGCCATCACAAGGGCACTGTCATGGAAGAAATGACGTCACTCTCGAAGTTTCTCTCTCAACTGAAGATTGCATGCCGAGTCAGTGATTGAGCCGCATGGTTGGCGGTTTTTTCTGGTTTCCGGTCGGATCGTCGCCAACCCATCAGTCACTCTTTGATGATTGCTCTAACGATAGTCAACAAGACGGCGAACCCGGCGCAATTCCTCGAATAAATTCATCATTTCATCGATGACTGAAAATACCTACGGCCGGTCTGCGGCGCGCCTCGCGATATGATGGAATCAGACGATTCTCCGCGTATCTCATTGCAATTCGGACGGGGCTCGCAGACTCAACCACCGTGACCACGACCCCACAAGTCGAGCTTTTTGACACCAGCCTGCGCGACGGCATGCAGCAGCCGGACCTCGAGATCTCTGTGCCCAACGCCGTGCTGCTTTTGCAGCGGATGGCCGCCTTCGGCGTGCGTTACGCGGAGATTGGATTCGCCGGCGCCAACCAATTCGTCGCCGACCTCACCGGCGCGCTCGAATCCGTCGACACCGGCGCCATGCGGCTGGCTCTCTTCGGGCGCACGCGCGGCCGCGGTTCCAAGGTCGAGGATTGGCCCGATGTGAAGTTCATCCTCCGCCACAAGCACCGGATTCCCGCCGCGGTCATCGTCGTCAAGTCGCGGCTGCTCGACGTGGAACGCTCGCTCGAAACAACGCCCGAAGAGAATCTGCTCATGACGCGGGAGACCATCGACTGCCTGCAGCAGCACGGCCTCGAAGTTCTCGTCGATCTCGAGCACGCCATGGACGCCAATTGCGGCCGCCGCGAAAACGGCAACCCCATGCGACGCGGAATTCACCAAGCGCAGCCTCGATTACTTTCGCCAGTTGACCGAGCAATGCGTGCGGCAGAAGGTCAGCCGCATCGTCGTGTGCGACACCAACGGCGGCTCAAGCCCCGAGGAAGTTTCGCAGGTCATTGCCGGCCTCATCCGCGATTTTCCCGGCGCGCACTTCGGATTCCACGGCCACACCGATCGCGGCCTGGGCGTCGCCAACACGCGCGCTGCGATTCTGGCCGGCGCGTCGCCAGGTGCAGGGCACGCTGATCGGAACCGGCGAGCGCTGCGGCAACGTGAACCTGACCACAGTGATCGGCGCGATGCAACTTCGCGGCGAAGCGGAGTTCGTTCCGCCCGCGGCGCTGCCCGGCCTCACCAGCCTCGCGCACTCGGCCTACGCGGCCTTCGGGCTCGAGCCGCCGCACGGCGCGCCCATCGTCGGTCCCGGCGCGTTCGGCACCTGGGCCGGCATGCACGGCTCGAGCGAGCGCAAGAATCCCGGCGCGTATCTGTGGTGCGATCCGGCGCTGGTCGGCGCCAGCCCCACCATCGGCGTCAACGCGCAGTCGGGCAAGGCCAACATCATGCTGCTTTCGGAGTCGCTCGGCGTGCCGCTCAACTCCGCGCAGGCGCAGGCGCTGATGGACGCGAACCAGGCGATGATCGAGGGCGGCGGCTTTACCGCCAGCGAAGTCTCGTTTCGCCTGGCCTGCATGAGGACGCTGGGAACCCTGCGCAATTGGTTCACCGTCAAGAGCTGGCGCGTCTTCGACGAGTCCGACGAAGTCGGCGACCACTTCGCCATCGCCTTCATGACGCTCATGCTCGGCGATTCGAAGGTCGCCACCACACGCGCCGAAGGCGCCGGCCCGGTCGACGCCCTCACCAAGGCCCTCCGCCGCGAGCTCGACAAGTCGTTCCCGGCGCTGGCCCAGATGCGCCTCGGCACCTTCACCGTCGCCGCGCTCGACGTCAGGGCGCACGATTCGGCTGCGCACGTGCGCGTCACGGTCAGCTTCAACGCCGACGGCCACGAACCGTGGGTCACCGCAGGCGTGAGCAGCGACTTGAACCAGGCCGCGTTGATGGCCATCGTGGACGGCTTCCACTATTGGCTGCTCGTCACGAGCGGAGCAGAGGGCGCTAAGTCGAGCGAGCCCAAACACGAATCAGCCAGACAGCCAGTCAACGGCGTAGCTCGCTAATTCCAGTTCGCAGAGTCATTTGCGAGCCCTGCAACCCGCAAGGCGAGCCCCCTTTGTCCCATTTCCGGAAGGATTCCCAGCCGCGAACCGGGGCGGTCCGGTCTCGGTTCAACAGGCCGTGATGAGTGACTCCGCTCACAGCACGTCCCGGAACACGACTCCAAACTAGGAGCCAATCCAGCAGAAGAACTGGTGTCATCCACCGAAAGTTCGAGGATGCGATGTCGGGTTGTTTCCTTCTGATCTGTCGTGATCGGCCCCGTGGAAAACCACGGAGGGAGGACTGCCGTGTCCACACAACTTCTTCATGCACCCCTTGATTTAGCCACCATCGGCCCAGCTTCGCGGTACATCCGCGAGACGCGCGTCGAGCTTCTTGACTACGAGACCGAGAAACTCGCCGCATTGCGCTTCTCCATTATTCTTACCGCGCGATGGGCAGCCTCGGACGATGAGCCTCCCGAGCGTCGCGCCGAATTGCGCGGTGAGCTCGAGTTGCTTCGCAAGCACTATGGCGACAAGATCGACGAGATCGCCATGACCTTCGGCGTTCAGCAGGCCATGCAGACGAGGGACGAAGTGGAGCGGACAGTTGTCGTGCCCGTTGAAGTGAAGTCGATCTCCAAGCCGAGCCGCGGGGCCAGGCACAGGGAATACACAGAGGAAGATTTGGGTCTCTGATGCCCGGCAAGGCGTGTTGTGCCTGCTTGTAGGTTCCCGATCGCACAAAAATGCGCCACTCCCAATTGCGGAAGTGGCGCATTCGCTTTTCTCTCTATATTGAACTCAGCAAACTACTTGGCTGCCAGCGAGGGCCGCGTGTCGAGCGAGCCGTTCGCGTAGCCCTTGGCGATCTCGCTGATCGGAATCGGCGCGTAGTCGCCTGCGTGGCCTGCCTGGCCGAATTGGGTCATGCGCTGCGCCACCACCTTCGCCATCGCCTCGCGAGCCGGCTTCAGGTAGTCGCGCGGGTCGAACTTCTCCGGCGTTTCCCACAGCACCTTGCGAATGGCGCCCGTCATCGCCAGCCGATTGTCGGTGTCCACGTTGACCTTGCGCACGCCGTTGCGGATGCCGAGCTGAATCTCCTCGACCGGCACTCCCCACGTGGGCTTCAGCTTGCCGCCGTATTCATTGATGATGTCCTGCAGATCCTTGGGCACCGACGAGCTGCCGTGCATCACCAGGTGCGTGTGCGGCAGGCGTCCGTGAATCTTGATCAGAAGGTCCATCTTCAGCACCGAGCCGTCGGGCTTCTTCGAGAATTTGTATGCGCCGTGGCTGGTGCCGATGGCGATGGCCAGCGCGTCCACGCCGGTGCGCTCCGCGAACTCGACTGCCTGGTCGGGATCGGTCAGGTGCTCCAGGCCCGTGCCGCCCGCGCCGTGGCCGTCTTCAATGCCGCCCAGCACACCGATCTCGCCCTCAACCGTCACGCCGCGCTCGTGCGCATAGTCCACCACGCGCCGCGTCACATCAACGTTCTGCTCGAAGGTCGAAGGCGTCTTGCCGTCCTCCAGGAGCGAGCCGTCCATCATCACGCTCGTGTAGCCCAGCGCGATGGCGCTTTTGCAGGTCTCAAAGCTGTTGCCGTGATCCTGGTGCATGGCGATGGGAATATCGGGGTTCAGCTCCGCTGCCGCCTGAATCAGCTTGAATAAATAAAGGTCCTCGGCAAACGCCCGCGCGCCGCGGCTCGCCTGCACGATGACCGGAGACTTGGTCTGCCTGGCCGCCATCATGATGGCCTGAATCTGCTCCATGTCGTTGACGTTGAATGCGCCGACGCCGTATCCGCCCTTCGCAGCTTCATCGAGGAGCTGCCGCATCGAAACAAGAGGCATATAAATTCTCCTTTGTGTTGGCTTCGGCCGCTTGCGCCCTCATGCAAATATGTTCTTCGCGCTCACGCTTTTCAGTCCGGCCGCTCCAGCGTTTTCGGAAATCCCGTTTTGCAAAGCCACAACCCTACAGTCAACGCGACCAACAGGGAGCGGTGACCTTGCACGAAACGAAAGACCGCGCGCGATTTCCGAAAACGCCAGTAGACTGCAGTCAGTTCTATGGTAGCAGAGGGTCGCGTGGAAAAATCCGGAGCGCGTCCAAACCCCGCATCGCCGCGTTGCCGAATCAGTCCTGCGCGAGCTCCGCCGTTTCCAAAAAGGTATAACTGCCTGACGGCGAAGGAACTACATGCGTCAGCCGCCGGTTGTGCACCACCAGCGTGTCCAGATACCAGAGATTGATCGCTGGCAGATCGCGCGCCAGAATCTGCTGCGCCTCCACGTAATCGGTTCGCCGCCGGGCCATGTCCTGGCTCTGGTATGCGTCGTCGAGCAGCGCATCGAGTTGCGGATTCGAGTACCGCCCGCGATTGGCCCCGTTGGGAGGGAAACGCGACGACGAAAACACCAGACTGAAAATGTCCGGCTGCTCGTTGCCGCCAATCCAATAGAGCGAGTACATCTGAAATGCGCCGCGCACCGCGTCGGCATAAAAAGTCGCAAACTCATTGCTGCGAATGTCGAGCGCAATACCCACACGGGCCATCTGCTGCTGCAGCACCGCAGCCAGCAATCGCGCGCGCTCATCCGTGCTCGACTTAATGGTCAGGTGCAATCTAACGCCATCCGTGCCGCGCGGATAGCCGGCCTCGTCGAGCAATCGCTCCGCCCGCGCCGGATCGAAGTCGTATCGGTCCACATCGCCGGTCCACGCCCAGTGGGTCGGTGGCAGCAGGCTCACCGCCGGCCGAGCATGGCCGTGGTACAAGGTGGCGATGATCAGATTGCGATTGATGGCGCAGGCAATCGCCTGGCGCACGCGCGCGTCCTTCAAAATCGGATCGCGCGTGTTGAACGCCAGGTACTGTACTTCCGTTCCTGGTGCATCGTTCACTTGCAAGTTCGACCGGCTGGCCAGAACCGGAATGGAATCCATCGGCAGCGAGTTGACTTCAACGTCAGCCGAACCCTTCTCGAGTTCGAGCGACTGCGTGATCGCGTCCGGCGCGACAACAAAGCGCACGCGCGCGATTTTGGGCTGGCTTGCCCAGCTCAGCGGGTTGCGCTCAATCACCACATCCTGATCGATGCGCTGGCTTACGAATCGGAAGGGTCCCGACCCCACCGGATTCCGCCAGAAATCGCGGCCGCTGCCCTCGGGCACAATGCCGATTGCGCCCGTAGAGAGATTCGTCAGCAGAAAATTGTCGGCGTGCTTCAAGTGAAAGACGGCCGTCTGCGGATCGCGGGCTTCAACCCAGTCGACGGATGCATAACTCGCGGCTTTGGGCGAAATGACTGCACCGTTTCTCATCGAGTCAATTGTCCACACCACGTCCCTCGCGGTCAGCGCGCGCCCATCGCTGAACCTCACTCCGTTGCGCAGATGAAAGACGATCGTCTTCGGGTCCGGCTGCTCCCACGACTGCGCCAGCGCCGGTGCGAAGTGGAACTGCGCATCCTTCTCCACCAACCCATCGAAGAGCAGTTCATCGATGTGCTCCGACGGTTCATCGGTTCCCACACGTGGATCGAGACTCGCCGGCGAGCTCTCGAATGAGGAACACCACGGTCCCCGGATCGCGTTGCGGCGCACTGCACCCCGCCAGCAAGAGCAGCGCCGCCAGCGTCAGCAAGAACGCGGGTGCCCCTTCCTTGGCGCGTCGCCGGGGTCCCCACGGACAGGTCTTCGTCCGTGGGGCGATTGTGCGCCAAGGGTGGGATCGCACGAACCCCAGCCATTCACGCGGGAAAGTCTTACGCATAGCTGACCTGACCCAGAATCACGGCTCGGTTCGCCCCCGTCGCCGCCGGCACGTTTCCTGGCAGCCTGTGCCACGTGTGCCATGCGAGCAGCGCAAACGCCGCGGCCTCCTTGGCCTCGGCGGGCATTCCAAACTTCTCGCTCGTGGCCATCGTGCATCCCATGGGCTCTAACCGCGCAGCCAGCATGGCCACCAGCGTTTTGTTTCGCGCTCCTCCGCCCGAAAGAATGAAGTCGACCTCGCGTCCCTTCATCTTTGCCCGCACGAACCGCGCGTAGCTCCGCGCAATCGTCTCTGCCGTGACCGCTGTCGCCGTGGCCAGCGCGTCTTCGGATCTCTTGCTGTGCTGCCGGCACGCGGCCAGAAAATCCGCCGCGTAAGCCCGCCCGAACTGCTCGCGTCCGGCGGTTCGCGGCGGTTTGAGGCGGAAGTAAGGATGGCCGCAGCGCCGCCGACAGCACGGGCGTAAGCACCGATCCCTTCGCCGCCAGCGCGCCGTTTCGGTCGAAAGGTTTGCCGAAGAGTTTCTGCGCCAGCCAGTCGATCACCATGTTCCCCGGCCCCGTGTCGAAGGCAATCAGCTTGCTCCGGCGCTGCCGCCCGCGGGAATTGCCGTCAGATTCGCAATGCCGCCGATGTTCTGCAGCACGCGCCCGCGCTTCGCATCGGCAAACAGAACATAGTCGAGCAGCGGAACGAGCGGAGCTCCCTGCCCGCCGGCCAGCATGTCCGACGGCCGGAAATTCGAAACCACGGGAACGCCTAGCGCGGCAGCAATCGCCTGCGCCTCACCCGCCTGCCACGTGCAGGCAAACCTTCGTCCTGCGTAAGTCTCCGCGCGCGGCTGATGGTAGAGCGTCTGTCCATGGCAGCCCACCAGGTCAAGCTTCGCGTTGTGCCTGCCGCGCGGTTTCCTTCACCGCCTCGGCATAAGCCAGCCCGAGCCGCCAGTTCAGCCGCGCCAGCTCCGCCGTCGAAGTTGACTTCGCATCCATCGCCGCCAGCACCGCACGCCGCAGCGCGGCAGGGAAGGGAAACGCTTCATGCGCCAGCAGCGTGAGCTTCGGCTGCAGGCCGCCCGCCCCAGGAATGGGTGCCCCATCCTAACTGCGCTTTTGCGGTTAGGGTGGAGTCCACAATCCGCACCACCGCCACATCGATCCCATCGGCCGACGTGCCGCTCATCACTCCCGCCACTGTCATTGCGCGCGTGCTCATCGGGCAGCCGGCTCCTGTTTCTGCGTAGCTTGCGCCACGGTCTCGCCGAAGCGCAGAATCCGCGCGCGCAGCGCCTCGAATTGCGGCTTGCTAAGCGCCGCCGGCATTCCCGCGCGAAACATCTTCGCCCGCTTCCGCGCCGATTCGCGCGCCCGCTCGAGCAGCAGCCTGCCAAACGCCGCGGAACGCTCGCCCTCGGCGATCAGCGCCTCAAACACGCTCAGGATCGGCTCCGGATGGTGGCAGATCAGCAGAAGATCCGAGCCCACGCGCACGGCTTCGACCGCAGCCTCCCCCATGGGCATGAAGTTCGCCACGCCGCCCATCTCCAGATCGTCCGAGAGAACGATGCCGCGGTAGCCGATCCGCTTCCTCAGCACGTCGCTGATCCAGAAGCCCGACACGCTGGCCGGTCGCTTCTTGTCCTTCGTCAGCGGATACGCCGCATGGTTCACCATCACCATCGGCAGCTCGTCGCGCAGCGTGCGGTAGGGCTCCAGATCCTCCTGCCACAGCTTCTGCCATGTGCGGCGAATCTTCGGTGTCTCCAGATGCGAGTCGAGCGTTCCGCCGCCGAGGCCGGGAAAATGCTTTCCGCATCCCGCCACGCCGTGAGCCGCTAACCCGGCTAGGAACTCACGCGCGTATGTCACAACTTCCCCAGCTGTTGCACCAGCACAGCGCGTCGCCAACACCTGCTGCGATTCGGGAAGCCCAAGGTCGAGCACCGGCGCAAGCGGGGAGTTAAACCCGAATGCTTTCACAGCCCTCGCAATCAGCTCTCCGTGCTCCCGTGCATTCGCGCCTTGGGTGGGGTCGCACCAGCCTTCGCTTTCGTTCAACCCCATCGCGCATGTCACCGCCTGCACTGATGGGATAGGCGCTAGCGCATCGCGCAGACGGTCCACCGTTCCGCCTTCCACATCGACGAATCGCGCGCAGTGCGGCGCGCAGAATTGTGTCGCCTCCGCAAGAAGCGCCCGCGTTTGTTTCGGGTCCTCAATATTTCGCCGAAAAAGAATAATCCCTGCCGGCCGCAAGAGCTTCAGCCACGCACGTTCCAGCGCGGTCAGCGCAGTTCCTTCGAGCCCGACCACGAGCAGACTTCCCGCCGCATTGCGCAAACTTTGCGTCATCTTTCGCGCATCCTCAGTTCCTACTCTTTCTTTTCCTTCAATTCCTGTTGTAGTTCTTCCAGCAAATTCAGTGCTTGCAGCGGCGTCAGCGAGTTCACGTCCGTCGACTCGATCCGGTCCACGATCTTCTGTGAAAGAGGCGTGAAGATGGTCAACTGCATCGGGTCGGCTTCCGTTTCTACTTGGACACTTTGGCGTTCCTGCTTTTCGTGCTGGCGCAGTACGTGCTTGGCCCTCTCGATCACCGCCGACGGAAGGCCCGCCAGCCGCGCCACCTCGATGCCATAGCTCTTGCTCGCCGCGCCCGGCTCAATGTTGTGCAGAAACACGATTCCGCCTGCCGTCTCCTTCACGCCCACGCGAAGATTGCGCACACGGGGCAACTTTTCGGCGAGCATGGTCAGTTCATGGTAATGCGTGGCGAAAAGAGTACGTGCGCCGACCTCCGCATGCAGAAATTCCACCGTCGCCCACGCCAGCGAGAGCCCGTCGAACGTCGCCGTGCCGCGCCCCATTTCGTCGAGCAAAATCAGCGATCGCTTCGTCGCTGTATTTAGGATGGTCGCCGTCTCCGTCATCTCCACCATGAACGTTGACCGCCCGCGCGCCACGTTGTCGCTCGCGCCAATGCGCGTGTAGATGCGATCAACCAGTCCCAGCCGCAGGCTTTCTGCCGGGACAAAACTCCCCATCTGCGCCATCAGCACAAGCATGGCCGCCTGCCGCAGGTATGTGCTCTTGCCGCCCATGTTGGGGCCGGTCACCAGCAATAGGCTCGGCCCATCCTCACCGGAATTCAGATACACGTCGTTGGCGATGAACCGCCCTTCGCGCGTCTCCTCCATCCACTGCTCAATCACGGGATGCCGCGCGGCAACGGCCTCGAGCACGGGCTCGTCCACGAGCTGCGGCCGCACATAGCTTCGCGCCGTGGCCAGGTGCGCAAAACACGCCAGCAGATCCGCCTCGGCCACCGCCGCCGAGCTGCGCCGGATTCTGCTCGCCGCCTCCAGCACGCTTTTCCTCAGCTCGGCAAAAATCCGCTTCTCGATCTCGATCGACCGGTCGTGCGCGGAGAGAATCTTCCGCTCGTACTCCTTCAGCTCCGGCGTGGTAAAGCGCTCCGCGTTCACCAGCGTCTGCTTGCGCTCGTAATCGGCAGGCGCCAGCGCCAGGTTGGCCTTCGTGATCTCGATGTAGTAGCCGAAGACCGAGTTATAGCGCACCTTCAGCGAGCCGATTCCGGTTCGCTGCCGCTCACGTTCCTCGATAGCCGCAATCGCCTGCCGGCCCGACGAGTGAAATCGATCGCAACTCATCCAGCTCCGCGTCCACGCCCGCCGCAATTGCGCCGCCATCCACCAAAGTCAGTGGCGGCTCGGCCACCAGCGTCTTTACAATCCGCGCGGTCACGTCGTCGAGCGTGTCGAGCTGCGCGGCAACCGCGCGCCATCGCGGCGCCGCCATCGCATCGAGAGCTGTCTTCACTCCCGGCAGCCGCGCCAGGCTCGCCGCCAACCCGCGCACATCGCGTGGTCCCGCAGAATCGAGCGAGATGCGCGCCAGGAGCCGCTCCAGGTCGAGAATTCCGCCGAACGCGCGCCGAATCTCCTCGCGCTTGAGCAAATCGCCGTGCGCTCCGGCCACTGCTTCGTACCGCGCCTCAATCTCCTCCGCGTTGTTGAGCGGCCGCAGAATCGTCGCTCGCAGCAGCCGCTTGCCCATCGGCGTCAGGCACGCATCGAGCGTGCGAAACAACGTCGCGCGATCGTCTTGACCCGCGAAGAGCGGCTCGACCAGCTCCAGATTCCGCACCGTCACCTGGTCCAGCTCCAGCGCCGTCGAATGTTCCTCGAATTTGAGACTGTCGATGTGCAGCGCGTCGTTCTTCTGCGTCGAACGCACGTAGTGCAGCACCGCACCTGCCGCTATCGCCGCCGGCTCATGCCCATTCAGGCCGAATCCCTCGAGCGACCGCACATTCAACTGCCGCTCCACCAGCGGTACGGCGTACTCCCGCGTCCACACCCAGTCCTCGACGCGCGTGCGCGCAGGAATCCTTTCGAGCAGCGGCGAAACTTCCGTGCTGGCCGCCAACAGCACCTCGCTCGGCGCCGCCAACAGCAGTTCATCCATCGCTTGCGCCCGCGCGTTCGCCCCGCGAAACTCCATCGTCCGAAACTCGCCTGTCGAAACGTCGAGCAGCGCAAGCGCACACACGGAATCGGGGTGCCCCACCCTCGCGGCGTTCTTGTCGTTGCCGCTAGGGTGGGAACCCGCCTCAAACAGTGCCGCCAGAAAATTGTTTTGCTCCTGGCCCAGCCCCGCATCCAGCGCCGTTCCCGGCGTGAGCACCCGCGTCACCTCGCGCTTCACCAGCTTCTTGGTGAGCTTCGGGTCCTCCATCTGGTCGCAGAGAGCGATGCGATAGCCCTTGCGCAGCAGCCGCGCCACGTACTGCTCCACCGCGTGATACGGCACGCCGCACATCGGGATATTGCGCTCTTTGTCCCGCGCCGTCAGCGTCAGTTGCAGCTCGCGGCTGGCCACAGCGGCATCGTCATAGAAGAGCTCGTAAAAATCGCCCATCCTGAAGAACACCAGCGCATCGGGATTCTGCCGCTTGGCCGCCGCCCACTGCCGCATGAAGGGCGTCAGCTCCGGCGCGCCTTTGTCCGCAGGCTCCTTCTCCGCGAGCACTGCCGTGAGCGCAAACTCATCCGGCGCGGCCGCATCCAAAAGGGATGCCGTCGCAGGGCTCTGTCCAAAAGAGGAGAGCGCGGAGCGCCCGAGCCGCGTTGGGAATCGTCTGGAGTCACGCTGGTTCTAGAGCCTGCTATTCACTTTCCCGCGGGCGGCGCTGGGAGCCAATTTCTCTCAGTTCAAGGAGCGAGGAGCGAGGAGCGACGAATATGGAGTATCTTCGAGCGACGAGCGACGATGAAATGGGCGAAATTGGCCACAGCCCTCCGGGTTGCGGCGCAAATCCGGCCATACTTCGTTGTCATCCTTGGCTGTGGACCCGCCACAGCCTTCGAACTCCGCCTCGTCTGGCCCGATTTTCATCCACAACGCTACCCGCGCGAAAGTGAATAGCAGACTCTAGACTATCGCGGCGCCGCGCCGATGCGGTAGCTGAGCGTCAACCCGCATCACCGCCGTCTTCGCCCTGAATCTCGCGCCCGCGCGAGCCGCCTGACCATGCCCGCCCGTCCCGGCAAAACAAAACTACTCAGCGGCAGGCGCCGGCATATACAATCGCTCCGTCGTTAGGGCCCAGTAAATTCCCCGCAATCCGGCCTTCGCTCAAAAGGGCGAATTCAAAATCCCCAAGAAGGAGCATCCCCATGTCCAATACGAAGCGTTATGTTGCTTGCGCGCTGTTTTCAATGGTCGCCTTGTGCGCGGCCACAGCTTCTAAGGCCCAGTCGCCTTTCGACGGCACCTGGCGCGTTGAGCTTGCCCAAACCAAATTCAGCCCCAAGCCCCTCAGCTTTTACACCAGCCAGGGGTGGTATCACTGCACAGGCAGTTGCAACCCGGCCTACGACGTCGCCGCCGACGGGCAAGACCACGCCGTTGCTGGCCATTCCTACGACACGTTGAGCGTCACCATCGTTGACGACCACACCATCTCCGCCGTCGGCAAGAAGGGTGGCACGGTGATCTTTGAACAGACCCGCACCGTCTCTGCCGACGGCAAGACACTCACCCTCAAGTCCGTCGATCACCCCATGAATGGCGGCCAGCCTTCGACCTATGAGAGCGTTGCCAAGCGCAGCGGCAAGGCGGCTTCAGGCGTGCATGCCACTTCGGGCGACTGGATCCTCGTCAAGCAGAGCGGCAGCGGCAATGGGCTCCTCACCACCTACAAAACCAGCGGCGACCAGTTCACCATGACGGCTCCCACTGGCGAATCCTATACCGCAAAGTTCGACGGCAACGACTACCCCGTGCGGGGCGCCTACGGCTACGACGCTGTCTCGCTCAAGAAGATCAACGCTCGCACCATCGAAGAAACCGACAAGCGCGAAGGCACCGTCATCGATGTGTCGACCTTGACCGTTTCGGCCAACGGCAAAACGATCACCGTGGTTGACACCGAGAAGCTCACCGGCCGCGTCGACACCTACACCGCAACCAAACAGTAGTAGTAACCGCCGCACCATGAACGAGTTATCCGGCCTCGAGTCCGCCGCGCTCCCCCGGCGGACCTTGTCCCAGCCCCCTCCTCTTGTGGAAAAACCAAGTGACCCAAATCACATCAAGGCGGCCGCAATCCGGGCAAACTGTCCTCCTCGAAGACTGAATCCCGGGGGCCCCTTTGATGAACAACACGATCCTGCTGCAAAAGCTTATTGCCATTGAACGATCTATCGGCGCAGCCGACAATGGCACGCTCCGCCAACTCGTCCACGAAGCCGAAGATTGCCTGCTCCAGATCCAAAAGGAGAGTGCGCAAAGTTTCCTCGTCGACTCCTGGCGCGGCGTGGTGCCCCGGTTTCATTGGATGGGCGAGGTCTCGCAGGACCGATAGGCTCCATCTGCCACCAAACGCGCCCAGCTTTTGAGGTCTGCGGGATCCTTCCCCTCAGGCAGTCCCTCTTCAACCCGCCCATCGCCGCTACAGGTGATTTGCATCACAGTATACTGAATGGTTACGCCTTTAACGTAAAAGCTGCCATGTACCTGCTTTGGCTACGAGTTGCGGCCATTCTTTATGCCGGTGGATGTGTCGCCGTCTTCCCGGCGGTGCTCTATAACTCCATCCCCTGGCGAAAGACCTGCGTCCATCTGGGCGGGCTGGCGTTCTTTTTCCATTTCGTCTCCGTCGTCGAGATGCTCGTCCTCGCTCATCGCTGGATGCCTGTCGGAGTCCGCGAGATCGAGTCGTTGCTGGGATTTGCCGTTGCCGGGCTGTTCTTCCTGGTCTGGTGGCTCTACGACGCCATCTCGCTGGGCATCTTCGCCTTCCCGGCCACATTTTTCCTCGTCTTTATTCCCGCGCTCGGGCCAGACACCTATCACTTCCCATCGGAGGGCGTGCGCGTCAGTTGGCTCGTCGCTCATATCATCGCTCTGCTGCTGGCCTATGCGGCGCTCTGCTTCAGCTTGCTGGCCTCCGTGCTCTATCTGGTGCAGGAGCGGCGCATCAAGGCAAAAATAAAGCCGGCCGCCGCACGAGAGGCGCGGCCCGCTCGACTGGTTGCCGCCGCTCGACACGCTGGAGCGCATCGCCCTTGCCACGCTCGAATTCGGTTTTCCCTGCATGACGGTCGGCCTGGTCATCGGTTCAGTGCTGGCGCAGGAGACGGCGCTCGGCGCGGCCTATTTCCTCGATCCCAAGGTGATTGCCTCCTTTGCCATGTGGGCGGTTTACGTTGCGTTGCTGCTGGTGCGGCGCAGTGCGAGATCTGCGCGGGCGCAGGGCGGCCTATGTTTCCGGCGCGGCGCTGGTGGTCATGATGGCCGTCTGGGCCGCTAACCTCTTCAGCCACGTGCACAGGTTCGGTCCCTAATGACGCTGGCACTCATTGGCGTGAACCACAAAACGGCGCCCATCGCGCTGCGGGAGAAGATTGCCATCGGCCGCGACGAGCTGGCCGAGACCACGCGCGCTCTGGCCGCCACGCCCGGAGTCGCCGAGTGCATGATCGTCTCCACCTGCAACCGCGTGGAGCTGCTGGCTGCCATTGAAGGCGACGCCGACGCCCAGTCGCGGCATTCCTCTCGAGCTACTTCGGCATCGACGCCACTGTGCTCGCGCCGCACCTCTACGAGTACCGCGACAAGGAGGCCGTCAGCCATCTCTTCCGCATGGCCGCCAGCCTGGACTCGATGGTGGTCGGCGAGCCGCAGATTCTCGGCCAGGTGAAAGAAGCCTTCGCCGTGGCGCGCGCCGCGGGAACCGTCTCGGCGCAACTGGAGCACTTGCTGCAGAGCGCCTTTGCCGCCGCCAAAAAGGCGCGCAGCGAAACCGGAATCGGCTCGAATTCCGTCTCCATCGCATCCGTGGCCGTCGATCTGGCGCGCAAAATCTTCGGCTCGCTCGAGGGCCGCACCGTCTTCCTGGTGGGCGCGGGCAAAATGAGCGAACTCGCCGCGCGGCACCTCGTGCAGCAGGGCGCAGGCGCCATTCTGGTCAGCAACCGCACCGCCGAGCGCGCCCGCCGCATGGCCGAGGAGTTCCAGGGCGCGGTGGTGCCCGAGGTCATCGAATTCGACCAGCTCTACGAGGCCGCCAGCCGCGCCGACATCGTCATCAGCTCCACCGGCGCGCCGCATCCCATCTTCCGCCGCGAGCACGGGCAGGCATTTCTGCACAAGCGCCGCAACCGGCCCATGTTCTTCATCGATATTGCCGTCCCGCGCGACGTCGACCCGGAGATGAACAAGCTCGACGGCATCTTCGTCTACGACATCGACGATCTGCAGCAGGTGGCCGCGGCGCACATGGAAGAGCGCAGCCGCCAGGCCGTCGACGCCGAGGCGCTGATCGCCGCGGAAGTCGAGCGCTTCCACCAGCGCCAGCGCACGGTCAATGTCGCGCCGGCCATTGTGGCCCTGCAGAAGAAGGCCGAAGAGATTCGCGTGGCCGAGATCGAGCGCATGCACAGCCGCCTGGGCGCGCTCACTGCCGAGCAGTTGGCCGCCGTCGAGGCGCTCACGCGCGGACTCGTGAACAAGTTTCTCCATCCGCCCATGCAGGCGCTCAAGCAGGCGGCGCGCGAGGGCGATTCGTCGCGCCTCGACGCGCTTTGCGAGGAGTGGTCGGTTTCGCCGGCCGCGCCGACCGAAGCTCTGTCGGCGGGATCAAGCCAGGCCTCGCCGGCCGGCCCGATCGAAGCGCCGCGCACCGATGCCGATCCGGCTCCGAATCCGGAAGCCGACGAAAGCAGGAAAGTGGTCAACGTGCGCGTCTTTGAAGGCGGCGCGGAGGCGCGCCGATGAAGCTGCGCATCGGCAGCCGCGGATCGCAGCTCGCGCTCTGGCAGGCCAATCACATTGCCGCGCTGCTGCGCGGACAGGGCCACGAGGTCGAAATCGAAATCATCAAGACCACCGGCGACCGCCTGCAGGAAGTCACGTTCGCCAGGTGGGCTCCAAGGGCATGTTCACCAAGGAAATTGAAGAAGCGCTGGCCGCGGGCCGCGTCGATCTCGCCGTGCATTCGCTCAAGGACTTGCCCACCGAGCTGCCCCGAGCCTTTTGCGCTTGCGGCCACGCCGCCGCGCGTCGATCCGCGCGACGTGTTCGTGTCCGTGAAGTACGCCAGTCTCGCCGCGCTGCCGCGCAGCGCGCGCGTGGGCACCAGCAGCCAGCGCCGCCGCGCGCAGTTGAAGGCGCTGCGCCCCGACATTGAGGCCGTCGAGTTTCGCGGCAACGTGGACACGCGCCTGCGCAAGCTGGCCGAGGGCCAGGTCGACGCGATTCTGCTCGCCGCCGCCGGACTCGACCGTCTTGGCAAAACCGATTGGGTCCGCGAGCGCCTCGATCCCAAAGATTTTTGCCCCGCCGCCGGCCAGGGTGCGCTGGGCATCGAGACGCGCAAGGACGATGCGGCGACGATCGCGGCGGTGGCCTTTCTCGACCACGCCGATACGCGCTTTGCCGTCACTGCCGAGCGCGCGGCTCTGGCTGCTCTTGGCGGCGGCTGCCAGGTGCCCATCGGCATCCACTGCCGCCCGTCATTTGCCGAGAGCGCTTCCAGCGGCGCGTGGGTCGAGATCTTTGGCGTCGTCGCTTCGCCGCAAACCGGACAGATGGTGCGCGTGCACCTTCACGCGGCGCGCGAGATCACCGATCCCGTTTCTTTAGGACGCGAGGCCGCTGAAGTGCTGCTGGCGCAGGGAGCCGGACCGTTGCTTGCTGCCGGCGGCAACGCAACCGGCGGAGCTGCCTGATGACGGCGCTGCCGCTCGCAGGTCGGCGCGTGCTCGTGACGCGCGCCGCGCACCAGGCCGGCAAGCTCAGCGAAGGTCTGCGTGCCCTCGGCGCCGATCCGGTCGAGGTTCCGGTGCTGGAGATTCGCCCGCCGTGGACTTCGCGCCGCTCGATCGTGCGCTGCGCGAACTCGGTTCCTACGATTGGCTCATCCTCACCAGCGCCAACACCGTGCAGGCGCTGGTGGACCGCGCGGCTGCGCTCGGACTCGACTGGGCTGCCGCGGATCGCCTGAAGGTGGCTGCGGTGGGCGAGGTAACGGCAACGGCAGCGCGTCAGGTGGGCCTGCCGGTTGCGCTGGTTCCGGAGACCTACGTCGCAGAGAGCCTCGTTGACAGTCTCCTTCGTCAGGGGCACGAAGTGTCAGGGCACGACCGGGGCACCCACTCAGTGGGTGGGTCGCGTGCCGTAGAGCCGCAAAAATCACCGGGGGCTTTAGCCCCTGAAGAGAACACCCGTGCTTTGAAGGGGCACGACTTCAGTCGTGCCAATCAGTCCGAAAATAAAGCCGGGGCTTTAGCCCCTGAGGGAAGCCTTCACGGCCAGCGATTCCTCATCGCGCGTGCCGCCGTCGCCCGCGACATCATTCCCGACGCCCTCCGCGCCGCCGGCGCGACGGTTGATGTCGTAGATGCCTATCGCAACGTCATGCCTGAATCCGCCCCCGCGCTCCTGCGCGAAGTGCTTCAACAGGGAATCGACGCAGCCGCGTTCACCAGCTCATCAAGCGCGATGCATCTCGCCGACGCCGCGCGCCAGGCCGGAATCGCCTTTCCGTTCGCCGGTGTCGCAGCTATTTCAATCGGCCCCATCACCAGCAAAACCCTGCGCGATCTCGGCTGGGAGCCGGCTGCAGAAGCCAGCCCATCCGACGTTCCTGGCCTTATCGAGGCCGTCGCCCTCGCCCTCCACAAACCTCACTGACTCCGCCAACTCGCCAACTTGCGAACTCGCCAACCCGCCAAGTCTGTAATGCCCCGCTCACCCCGCTAGCTCCGCCAGGTTTTGTCCTTCGACCGGCACAGCGGCTCCAGGTTGCACCGGTCGCACTTCGGCTTGCGCGCGTCGCACACCTGCCGCCCGTGCTGGATGATCTGGTGCGAGAAGCTGATCCATCTGTCGCGCGGCAAAACCTGCATCAATTCCTGCTCAACCTTCTCTGCCGTGTCGCCTTTGGCCAGTTCGAGCCGGCGCGATATACGGAAGACGTGCGTATCGACGACTACGCCCTCCGCCTTGCCGAAGCACACGCCGAGAACCACGTTGGCCGTCTTGCGCGCCGCTCCGGGAATGGTGATCAGCTCGGCCAGCGTCTGCGGAACCTCACCGTTAAACTCCGCGATGATCTTGCGCGCCGCGCCCTGAATCGATTTCGCCTTGTTGCGGAAGAAGCCCGTGGTCTTGATGAGCTCTTCAAGTTCCGGCAGCGTTGCCTTGGCCATCGCCGCCGGAGTAGGGAAGCGCCGGAACAGTTCCGGCGTCACCATGTTCACGCGCACGTCCGTGCATTGCGCCGACAGGATCGTCGCCACCAGCAACTCCCACGGCGAGCGATGATCGAGCGCGCACACAGCGTTGGGATACGCCTCGTCCAGCCCCTTGAGAATCGCGTCGACGCGCTCGGCCGCAAGCGCCCCGCGCGGCGCAGCTTTCTTCGCAGAACCTTTTGCACTTGATTTCATTGGTAGTAATCCCGCACGTAAAAACCTCGAACGCTAGGAACGAGCAGATACGCCAGGACCGCTGCTGGAAGAACAGCGAACGGCCCAGCAGAAAAGAGGAGGACTGCCGCAGATGCGCCGTTACCCAAGAGTGCTGTGACCCAGCCGAACATTTTTCCTTTCCAAAGTCCGACCACTCCGAGCATGCAGAGAATGAAGGCAGGTAGGAAGACGATGCTCGACATGAATAGCGAGTTCGGAAACTTTCCCCACGCTGCCCATGCGGCCCAGATGACGAGAACAAGAACAGCGACGAGTACCTGCAGTCCTGTTGCGATCATGGCGTATTTGGGAAGACCAACAGCGCTCATACTCTTATCAGTCCACGGCGGCCTTTGATCACTCTTTGTTTAGCTTCCCCGCCAGCCACGCGCCGAGCTTCTCCACCGGCAGCCGCACGCCGATAAAGAACTGCCCGAACAGCGCGTACACCGCGCTCACTTCGTCGAAGCGCATCTCGTAGATCAGCTTCTTGAAGACGACGGGATCGTCGGCGAAGAGGTCCACGCCCCACTCCCAATCGTCCATCCCGATCGATCCGGAGATGATCTGCTTCACCTGCTCGGCGTATCGGCGGCCGATCATGCCGTGCTCGTGCATCATGCGCTGGCGCTCGGCAAAGGGCACCGTGTACCAGTTCACCTGCTCGCCGCGCTTGCGGTCCATGGGATAGAAGCAGAGATACTTCGCGTCAGGAATCGTCGGGAACAACCGCGGGGCCATCGCGGCCGATGCGCGCTCAAGTGACGCGGCGATCTCGGCGTTCCACTCCGCCGAAAACGCCTCGAATCCCTTGGCCGACGCGGCTTCGTAGGTCTTGCGGCTCGACTCGTAGAGCCCGAGCTCGACCACGGAGACGTACGAATGGCGCAGCTCAAGAAAGTCGTAGAGCGGCGTCTGCGCGAGCGTGAGCTCAACCTGATTCAGCTCCTCGAGAGAATCGCGGAAATGAATCAGCATCAGGTCGCCCTTGTGCCCAAGTTGCGAATACAAAGCTGAGCGGACAGGTGCGTTCGCCTCTTTGCGCTCGAGCGTCTTCAGCGTCGCAACCGCGTCGGCGATGACCTTCGCGCGTTCGCCGTCCGCGCCGCTTTTACGTCCGCCGTCCGCGCTGCCTTTACGTTCGCCCTCTGCGAAAGAGCGCCAGGACTTCCAGTCGAAACGGAAGAACTGGTGCAGCACACTGGCACCCTCAAGCGTGAGCGGAACGGGCGGATGCGTAAGTAGAGAATCGGCCACTTAACCTCCCTCGAACACCTCTCATCCTAACAAATGAGAATTGCAGACGTGTGCAGCGCCTTTTTCGCCTCCAACGCCGGACCAAAACCCAAGAGCACGTGAGTGCCCCTATATACTGGGAAGGCGCATGAGTGAAAGAATCCTGGCCCTGCTGGTGGAGTTCGTGACCCGTGTGATCAGCGCCGGGGGCTACGCAGGCATCGCTGCACTGATGGCCATCAACTCGGCCGGCATTCCGCTCCCCTCCGAACTCATCATGCCGTTTTCCGGCTATCTGGTTTATCTCGGCCGCTTCAATCTCTTCATGGTGGCGATCGTGGGGATGGTCGGCTGCAATCTCGGCTCGGCCATCGGCTATTGGATCGGCGCCAAAGGCGGGCGTCCATTCGTGGAGCGCTACGGCAAGTGGGTCCTGATGAACCATCACGATCTGGACCGCATGGGCTGGTTCTTTCAAAAGTACGGATCGATGGCAGTCCTGCTGGCGCGCATGATGCCCGTGGTGCAGACGTTTATCTCTATCCCGGCGGGAATCGCCAGGATGCCGCGCCTGCGCTTTCACATCTACACGTCTTTGGGTTCAATGGCGTGGTATCTTTGCCTGGCCTATGCGGGCATGAAGCTTGGCGAGAAGTGGCACACCGATCCGCGCCTCGAGCAGGTGTTTCATCGCTTTCATCTCGCCGTGGAGATTGCGCTCGTGGCAGCGATCGCGTGGTTTGTCTGGTCGCATCTCAACCGTGCGAGACAGCCGGATGCGGCGTGAGCAAGTCGGAAGGGCTAGCGGAGCGAGCAGCGCGGCGGGGTCTTGTGATGCGTTTGATCGAGCAGTGAGATTGATTTCGAAATCATCCGTAAAGGAAGGTTAGGAGAAGCAATGGCGACGAAGAAAAAAGGCGGCCCGAAGAATGTTGCCCCATCGTCGATGGGACGGAAGACCGCTGCAATGATGATTGAGCCCGCGAAGGGCAAGTTGGGCGTCATGGTGGTTGGAATGGGTGCGGTGGCCACCACAATGATTGCCGGCGTGGAAGCCGTTCGCCGGGGATTGGCCAAACCGATCGGGTCGCTCACACAGATGGGAACCATCCGGCTGGGCAAGCGGACGGACAACCACTCGCCGCTGATCAAGGATTTCGTTCCCCTCGCGGATTTGAAAGACATCATCTTCACCGGGTGGGACATCTTTGAAGACAACGTGTACGAGGCGGCCGCGCACGCGGCGGTTCTGAACAGCGACACGCTCAAGAAGCTGAAGCCTTATCTCCAGAAGATCAAGCCGATGCCCGCGGTCTTCGATCGCTACTACGTCAAGCGCCTCGACGGCACGCACGTCAAAAAGGGCAAGACCAAGCGCGATCTGGCCGAGCAGTTGCGGGCCGACATTCGCGCCTTCAAAAAGACCGTGGACCGCGCGGTGATGATCTGGGCCGGGTCGACGGAGATCTTCCTGAGACCATCAGCCGTGCATCAGTCGATTGCAGCCTTCGAGAAGGGCTTGGAGAAGAACGACCCCGGCATCGCGCCTTCGCAGATTTACGCGTACGCGGCGCTCAAGGAGGGCGTGCCATTCGCCAATGGTGCGCCGAACCTCACCGTCGACGTTCCGGCGATGATCGAGCTCTCCAAGCAGAACGCCGCGCCCATCTGCGGCAAGGACTTCAAGACCGGGCAGACTTTTATGAAGACCGTGCTGGCGCCGGCCTTCAAAGCGCGCATGATCGGCGTGAAGGGCTGGTTCTCAACCAACATTCTTGGCAATCGCGACGGAGAAGTGCTCGACGAGCCGCATTCGTTCAAGACCAAGGAAGAGTCGAAGCTGGGCTCGCTCGAATACATTTTCCAGCCCGATCTTTATCCGGACCTGTACAGCGACATCTACCACAAGATTCGCATCAACTACTATCCGCCGCGCGGCGATGAGAAAGAAGCGTGGGACAACATCGACATCTTCGGCTGGCTTGGGTATCCGATGCAGTTGAAGGTGAACTTCCTTTGCCGCGACTCGATTCTTGCGGCGCCGATCGCGCTGGATCTGGTGTTGTTCCTGGATTTGGCCAAGCGCACGCCGGAGCTCCGCTCGATCGGAATTCAGGAGTGGCTGAGCTTCTACCTGAAGTCGCCGCAGACCGCGAAGGGACTGTACCCGGAGCACGATCTCTTCATCCAGTCGATGAAGCTGAAGAACACGCTGCGCCACATCATGGGCGCGGACCTGATCACGCACCTTGGGCTGGAGTATTACGACTGAAGACTGCTGGGAGCGGAGAGTGAGCGGGCCTCGCTCCCGCCGCCCGCGGCGCCGCGCGGCCAGCGATGGCGTAATCTGAACTCACGATGAAGGATTCCGCGGTTTTGCTCATCGATTGCCCCGATCGCAAGGGGCTGGTGGCGCGCGTGTCCGGGCTGCTCTACGAGCGCGGCGCCAATATTCTGCACGCCGACCAGCACCGCGACCAGGAACTGGGCCTCTTTTTCATGCGCGTGGAGTGGGAGTCTGGACGGGCTTCGACCTCGACAGGTGAGCTTCAAGGCAAGTGCTTCGCGCCGTTGGCGGCCGAGCTGAGCATGACATGGAAGCTTACGTCGAGCGCAGCGTCGGCCGCGCGTGGCGCTGTTCTGCTCGCAATATCTGCACTGCATGGCCGATCTGCTGCACCGCTGGCGCACCGGCGAGCTGGTCTGCGAGATTCCGGTGATCGTCTCGAACCATCGCGCGGTAGAGAATCTGGCGGCGTTCTACGGCGTGCCGTTTGAGTACATGCCGGTGACGGCGGAGACGCGGGCGGAGGCCGAGGCGCGGCAACTCGAGTTTCTGGCGCGGCACGAAGTCGAGCTGGTGGTGCTGGCGCGGTACATGCAGATTCTGTCGCCGCAGTTCGTCTCGCACTATCCCGCGGCGATCATCAATGTGCATCACTCGTTCTTGCCGGCGTTCACCGGGGCGCGGCCCTATCACGCGGCGCACGCGCGCGGGGTCAAGCTGATCGGGGCCACCAGCCACTACGTGACCGAGGTGCTCGACGACGGGCCGATTATCGAGCAGGACGTGGCGCGCATCAGCCACCGCGATCAGGTGGAGGATCTTGTGGCCCGGGGGCGCGATCTGGAGCGCATGGTGCTGTCGCGGGCAGTGCGCTGGCACCTGGACCGGCGAATCCTGTGCTACGGGAACAAAACGGTCGTGTTTGATTAGGATAGAGAGTAGAGAGTAGGAAGCAGGGAATTGGAGAGGGCGTGGCGGGAAGCGAGGTCGTATGAGCGAATCCGCTGAGGCTGTTGCGCAAGCATTTGTGCGCGCCATCAACCGGCAGGATGTGGACGCGCTGGCCGAGCTGATGACGGAGGAGCACCGGTTTATTGACTCGCTGGGCACGATTGTCGAGGGCCGGGATCGGATGCGGGCGGGTTGGAAGAGCTATTTCAGCATGGTTCCGGACTACACGATTGCCGTGGAAGAGACCTACTGCGATGGCCCGGTCGTGGTGATGCTTGGCAAGGCGCAGGGAACCTATGCGTGGACGGTCGGACCGCCGCCGAGAATCGCTGGGAAACGCCGGCCGCATTCCGAGCCTTTGTGGAAGAGGGCAGAGTGGCAGAGTGGCGAGTCTATGCCGACAATGAGCCGATCCGGCAGGCAATGACGCGGCAAGGGCAGCATTCGTAATCCGTAAGAGGTCAAGAATCTGAATGTTACAGAGAGAAGTGGAAGCGAATCCCAGGAGGGACTTGCCTTTGAGGTCGAGTCTCGTGTAATTTACTAACCAGTTAGTTAATTATGACTGCACACCCCACAACCGAAGCCCAGGCCGAGCGATCGGCCGAGACGCGCGGCCGCATTCTGGACGCCGCGCTGAGCGAATTTGCCGCCAATGGCCTGGCGGGAGCGCGGACGGAGCAGATCGCTGCCGCCGCCGGCGTGAACAAGGCGCTGCTCTACTACTACTTCGAGAGCAAGGAGAAGCTGTACTCCGCGGCGCTTGAGATGGTGTCGGCACGGGTGCGCGACCGATCGATGGCGGTTTTTCTGCGCGAAGCCAGCCCCGGAGAGCGGCTGTTGCGCGCCGCATTGGATCATTTTGACCGGATTCTGACGCAGCGCGAGTTCCAGAGCCTGATGCAGCAGGAGATGATGCGGCTGCACAAGGGCGAGGAGGGAGAGCTGCCCATCCTGGTCAAGCGCGTCTTCGCGCCGCTGCAGGCGATGTTTCAGTCGCTGGTGCGCGAGGGGATTGCTTCGGGCGAGCTGATCGAGGCGGAGTGGCTGCAGATCGTGCTGGCGGCGCTGGGAGGGAACGTCTTCTATTTCCTCAGCGCGCCGGTTTGGCGGCTGGTGTTGGCGTTCGAGCCGTTCGACCCGGAAGTGCTGAGGGCGCGCAGAGTGGCGCTGGTGGAGTTTCTGGGCAAGGCGATCTTTCAGGATCGCAGGCATGGCGCGGAGGTGGCGGCAAAGATGCTGGAGGATACGCCGATGCCGGAGTGTCGCCGATTTCAAAGGTTTGAGGTGATGAGCGAGTGAACGCGCGGAATCGAGTTTTTCATGATTTTGGGACTGCTGCTGGTGGGATCGCTGATCTGGTATCTGCTGACCACGCGGCGCACCGGCGATCTGCAACTGATCGGAACCGTGGACGCGAACGAAGTGGTGGTGAGCTCCAAGATTCCGGGGCGCATCCAGACGCTGACGGTGGAAGAGGGGCAGGATGTGAAGGCCGGCGAGCTGATCGCGGTGATCGAGAGCGAGGACTTGCAGGCGGCGTTGAAGGCCGCAGAGGCAACTGCGGCGAGCGAGCGGTCGAAGCTGAACGGGACGGTGGAAACGGAGCAGCAGAACCGGGGTGAAACCTCGAGCGCGACTGTGAGCGCGGAGGCGCAGGTGAAGGCTGCGCAGGCGGCACTGGCGCAGGCCCAGGCAAACTACGACGCATCAGCAGGCCGACACCAGCCGGACGGTGGCGCTGGCCCAGCAGGGAATCATGAGCACGCAGGCGCGGGACGAAGCGGTGACGAGCCTGCAGGCGGCGCAGGCGGCGGTGAATGCGGCGCGCGACAATCTTGCCGCGGCGCAGGCCAATCTGCGCCAGGCGCGCGCCCATGAGCTGCTGACGGCAGTGTCGGCGCGGACAGTGGACCAGACGCGCGCCGAAGCGGCAAATGCCCGCGCGCTGGCCCAGGAAGCGAGTGTCGAGGAGAGCTATGCGCAGGTGGTGTCGCCGATCGACGGCAAGGTGGACGTGTGGGCGGCGCGGCAGGGCGAAGTGGTGGCCGCGGGAGCGCCGATCGTGACCATCATGGACCTGACGCAGACCTGGGTGTATGCGCCGCTGCCGGAGACGCAGGCCGACAGCGTGCAACTGGGCGATTCAGCTGCGCGTGGTGATGCCGAGCGGCGACACGGTGTATGGGAAGGTCATCGCCAAATCGGCGGAGGGCGACTTTGCCACGCAGCGCGACGTGAACAGCATGAAGCGCGACATCAAGACCATCCAGTTGAAGCTGCTCATCCCCAATCCCGGCGAGAAGTTTGTGCCCGGCATGACGGCCGAGGTCTACATCCCCAAGGCAAAGCTGGTGAAGCAGTGAGCGCGGCCGCCAATCACAGCCCTGCGGGCAAACGGCAACGGCGCGTCGCGCCCGATGGCCATCGCGGTGGAGCACATCTGGAAGCGCTACGGCGACTTTGAAGCGGTGAAGGACGTGAGCTTCAGCGTGGCCGAGGGCGAGATCTTCGGCCTGCTGGGGCCGAACGGCGCGGGCAAGAGCACGCTGATCCGCATGATGACCACGCTGATTCCGGTCACCGCGGGCAAGGCGATCGTCGCCGGGCACGATGTGGCGAAGGATCCGGACGACGTGCGCCGCGTGATCGGCGTGATTCCGCAGGCGCTGACCAGCGACCAGGACCTGACGGTCGAGGAGAACCTGAGTATCTACGCCAAACTCTACAGCGTGCCGCACGGGCAGCGCGAGAAGAACATCGCCGAGGTGCTGGAGGCCGTGGACCTGACCAAGTGGCGCGACGCGCAGACCAAGACGCTTTCCGGCGGCATGAGGCGGCGGCTGGAGATCGCGCGCGGGCTGGTGCACAATCCGAAGCATCTTTTTTCTCGACGAGCCCACGACGGGCCTCGATCCGGTTTCGCGCATCGCGGTGTGGGAGATGCTGAACAAGCTGAAGGCCAACGCGCAACCTGACCATGCTGCTGACCACGCACTACATGGAAGAGGCCGACAAGCTGTGCGACCGCATCGCCATTGTGGACCACGGCAAGCTGGTGGCGCTGGGCACGCCGGTGGAGCTGAAGAACAGCGTGGCCGGCGCCAACGTCGTCGAGGTGCACTTCGACCGCGAGGACGAAGAGTGGCAGGGGCGCCTGGAGAAGCTCGAAGGCGTGACCAGCGTGCAGCCCGAGGGCTCGGGATTCTATCGCGTGATCACCAAGTCGGGATCGAAGACCACGATGCAGATTGTGGAGCTGGCGGCGAGCCTGGGCGAGACGCTGACCTCGCTGAGCGTGCAGAACACCACCCTCGACGATGTGTTTATCCACTACACCGGGCGGCAACTGCGCGATGAGCAGGTGAAGCCGGTGAACTTTTTGATGCCGCCGCGGCCGGGAGCGCAGCCCATGAACCGAATGTTTGCCATCATCGAGCGCGAGATGCGCAAGTTCTTCCGCTCGCCAACGCTGATGATCATGTCGCTGATGATGCCGATTCTGCAGCTGATCATCATCGGCAACGCGTTCGGCGGCAAAATTGTGGGCACGCACGTGGCGGTGGTCGACCACGATCACGGACCGCAGGCGGTCAAGGTGCGCGAGGCGTTCGCCGCCATCGCCGCCAATATCAAGACCTTCACCACGATCGAGTACAGCAATGAGGTCCAGGCGCGCGAAGACGTGCGCACGGGCAAGATCGACGCCGCGGTGATCATTCCGGCGCAATACTCGCGTCGCGTCTACGCGCAGGACGCGCCCAAGCTCGGCTTCGTCGTGGACAACTCCGACCTGTTCACCTCGGTCGAGCCTTGAGGCGGAGATGCAGTCGCTGGTCGACGCGATGAACGCGCCGCAGGTTCAGGACCGGCTGTCGAAGTCGATCGCGCTGGAAATTGTGGAGCTTTACCCGTACGTGAATTATCTGAAGTATCTTCTGCCCATGACAGTGGCGCTGGCCATGTATATCTCGGTCATGATCGGCGGCGGCATGCTCTACATCGACGACAAGGCGCGCGGCGTGCACGAGGGCTACCTGGTTACCCCGATTACGAAACTCGAGCTGGTCTTCGGCCTGAACATCGCCGGCGCCATCAAGGCCACGCTGAGCGGAATATCGATCGGGGTCATCGGGTCGCTCATCGCAGGCCTGGGCATTGTCTTTCATCCCATGATCATGCTGCAGATGTTGAGCCTCATCATCGCCGGCTCCATTGCCTTCAATGGCATGATGTTTCTGCTCATGGTGCGCGTCGACGATCCGCTGGTTCCGCGCGCCATGTTCGGCGTGCTCAATGTGCTCCTGTTATATCCCTCGGGCGCCATGTATCCCACAGTGTCGTTCCCCAAGTGGATGCAGGCGATGACCGTTGTCGATCCCTTCACGTACGCGATTCACGGCTTCAAGGTCGATTCTGCTCAAAGACGGCGGCTGGGTCGCCATCTGGCGCGATCTTCTGTTCCTCACCATCTTCGGCATCGCGACGCTGCTGATCGCCACGCCGCTGTTCAAGCGCACGCTGTAGCGATTGCTTAGGACTCGTAGCCGGAGCCGCGCGGCGAGCCGCGCTCTTTCCACAGCTTTTCCCAATTCCACATCGCGGACGTCACTTTGTTCGGCAGCGGAAATCCGAGCTGATGCGCGAGCATGCACACTTGCCCGCGATGGTGCGCTTCGTGAGAAATCATGTAGCACAGCATCTCCGGCCCAGCCGGCCAGGGCCGCGCCCAGCCGTCCCTACGAAACTCTTTGACGCGCCCGCCGTCGCCACCGAGCGCTTCGGCAAGCATCTTCCCGCACTGATTGGCGCTCCGCGCCAATGCCGCACGAGCTTGCCGCGGCGTGCAGTGCGCGCGGTTGAGTTGTGCGGGGACTTCCAGGTGCGGAGCTGAGAGCCTGATCCACTTGCAGCGGACATTGTGTATGTGCGTGAAGATGGCCGCAATGGTGCGGACCTTGCCAGGCGGTTTGGCTCTCCAGACGGTCGGATGAAGATGATCGATAAGAATCTGGTTCAGGCGTTCATTGGCGGCAAAGATCCGAATTGCGGCCCGCCCGAATTGTGTTTGAGCTTTTCGTTTGCGCGCGATCACAGTTTCGTTCTCACAGTTTCATTCACTCTAACCCATCGCAGGACTCGAGTCGCCCCGCAATTGGACCCGGCCGTGCGGCCCAGCGGCGCATTTGCGGGCGGCACAGAAGTTTATTGCGCCGGCGGCGGAGTCGCAGGCGTGGCATCTGCCGGAGGCGTTGAACTCGCCGGCGGAGTCGTGTTCGTATCCGTCTGCTTGGTGAACTCGAAGCTGCACGGCCGGCCCAAGAATGCCCGCGCCTTCTTCGCGCTTGCCCGTGCCGGACGTGTCGGTGAATGTCGCATCGATGTAGTAGTCGTATTTGTTGCCTTTCAGTTCGGTTACGATGCCTGCCTTCCCTGCCGTCACCTTGCCCTTGGCATGGAGCTTCGCAGAGCCGTCGGCTCCGATCGGCCCGTCGATCACCAGGTAGCCCGGCCCTCCCTCCTCGCCGTGCTGGCCGTGGAAGTTGCCGTTGGCAATCGTGCTGACGAATGTCCACTTGTAGGCAGGCATGTGGGTGCTCGCCTCGCAGGCCATGTTCGTGGTCCACGTGCCGTCGAAGCGGCCGCCTGCAGCCTGGGCCAACAGCAGCATGGGCGCGCAGACCGCGACAAGACACAAGGATTTCCTGATCGTCATGGATGACCTCCAGTGAAAGCAGGATAAGACGACTGGAGGCGTTTTTGGCAAGAACTTTCTTATGAATTTCGATTCCTTCTGCCCGGAATGGCGATGGCCGCCCGGTTTTCCGCGCGGCCTTTTACTGTCCCAGAATCTGCTCGTAATAGCGGACATATTGCGGGACGACGAGCGTGGAGCAAAAGCGCTTTTGCGCGGTTTTGCGGCCGGCTTCGCGCATGGCGTGGAGGCGGGACGGATCGTTCAGCAGGCCCAGGGCGCCGGCGGCCATGGCGTCCACGTCGCCCACGGGGAAGAGCAGGCCGGTGACGCCGTCGTCGATGAGCTCGGGGACACCGCCGACGCGCGTGGCGATCGACGGAACCTTGCAGGCCATGGCTTCGAGCGCGGCAAGGCCGAAGGACTCGAGTTCGCTGGGCATCACGAGAAGATCGGCCAGAGCGAGCAATTCGCTGACGCGCTCCTGCTTGCCGAGGAAGTGGATGCGGGAGTGGATGCCAAGGTCGTGAGCAAGCCACTCGGCGGAGGAGCGGTCGGGGCCGTCGCCGATGAGGATAAGTTGCGCGGGGCGCTCGCGAGCAATCAGGGCGAAGATCTTCACGACATCGGTGACGCGCTTGACGGGCCGGAAGTTGGAAAGGTGCACAATGAGCGGCTCATCGGGCGCGGCGTAATGGGAGCGGCACCGGGCGCGCGTCGCTTCGTCTTTGATGGGCGTGTAGACGTCGCAGTTGACGAAGTTGGTGATGGTCTCGATGGGGCGAGTCACGTCGAAGTCGGCGATGGTCTTGTCGCGGAGGTAGTTGGAGATGCTGGTGACGCCGTCGCTTTCCTGGATGGCGTAGCGGGTGATGGGCAGATAGCTGCGGTCGAGGCCGACAAGGGTGATGTCGGTGCCGTGAAGGGTGGTGACGAAGGGCAGACGGCGGCCGCGGGTGGCCAGCATCTGGCGGGCGAGCAGCGCCGAGACGGAGTGGGGAATGGCGTAGTGAACATGAAGCAGGTCGAGCGAGTAATACTCGGCGACCTCTGCCATGCGCGAGGCCAGCGCGAGATCGTACGGGGGAAACTCGAAAAGCGGGTAACTGGAGACGGGAACCTCGTGATAAAAGATACCGTCGTCGCGTCCGTTGAGGCGGAAGGGCTGCGAGTACGAGATAAAGTGGACCTCGTGACCGAGGTTAGAGAGTTCGATACCCAGCTCCGTGGCGACGACGCCTGAGCCGCCATAAGTGGGATAACAGGTAATCCCGATGCGCATGTTGCCTTCTTAAGTTTCGATTTACCGCTACGTCTTGGACGCGCGGGGGTGGATGGAGGATGCAGAGAGTCGGCGAGCCGGCAAGCGGGCAGCGCTCGCGCACCCTTAGCCGGTCGAGGGCTCGTGAGGTTCGAGCCGGGCAAACGACTTGAGTTCAATGGCTGGGAATTCTTTGAGGGTGATGAGAGCGGAACGCTCGGTGTCGCGCGAAGAGCGAAGGCGAGTGCGGATGCGGGCGAGGTCGGCGTCGTTGTAGCCAGGATGAGTGACCAGCTCCCATGTGCCGGCGGGCAGACTTTGGAGCAGAGAACGCAAAGTTTCGGCATCGAGGACGCCGGTGCCTGCTACGGCGATGGTGCCGCTGGTGGTGTCAAATCCTTCTTCGTTGAGGATGCGGCGGCAAACAGGTTCGAGCCAGCGCAAGCCGCCGACTTGTGCGATTCGAAGCCAGGGAGCGCCATCCGTGGCGCGAATAGCCCATTCCGGCTCGAAGGGATTGCGGATCGCGCGGATTCCGCGAGCGCGCGCGGCGCGAAGGACTGGGCGGAGGACAGCAGGAAGGATGTGCAGGTGCTTATGCGTGTCAATGTGGGTTAGCTGAACGCCGCGTTGCTGGAGGAAGTCGATTTGCGCACTGACCTCGGCCTCGATTTCGGCGGAGCGGATGCGGCCGGTGAAGAGACGCCATAGAAATGTGGCGAGCGAGGACGGAAAGTGGCCGGTGCGTGAATCGACGAGAGAGGGAATCTGATCCGGCGGGAGCACGGGTGCGCCATCGACAAGGACCAAGTGGCAGCCGATGCCGAGCGTGGGAGTTGAGCGGGCGAAATCGATGGCTTCATCAGTGGCGTTGGCGCGCGCCATGAGCGACGTGCTGGTGACAAGGCCAACGCCGTGCAATTCGACGATGGCTCGATTGACGCCTGCGGTCAGCCCGAAATCGTCGGCGTTCACAATGAGTTGGCCCACGCAGTGAGTTTATCAAGCGGTTGCCCGGCGCCTTCCGCATCGTGAATGCGCTGCTATGATGGCAATATGCTGCAACCTGTTTGCGGCGGAGTGGGCGGTTAGCTCAGTTGGTTAGAGCGCCTGCCTTACAAGCAGGAAGTCGGGGGTTCGAGTCCCTCACTGCCCACCATTCCTCTTACCCCGCCATTTCGCGCATAGAACCTTTCGGCAAATTCAGCAATCGAGTAGCGCTGCTCTCCTGCCTCGGGCCCCCAACGACAGGTCTTCGTCGTTGGGGTGGCTGACCGGCTGTACCGTCGGCTTCCCAGCCGCCGGAATTCAGCCAGGACGGGCACGAAGTGTCAGGGCACGCCTTGCAGCTTGCCGAAAAACTCGTCTGCCGGGAGGCTTTGTATCAGGGCACGAGTTTACTCGTGCCGTAAACCGCGCGAAATGAGGGTGGGCTTTAGCCCCTGAGGGATCCCGTTTCAAATCGGCTCACCACTCGACGCCGCTCCGCCGTCTCATCGGCGATGATAAGAATGGACCAGAAACAACGGCCGGAATTGTGAGGGAAATGCTGACCGACGCTGCAAAAACGGCAATCGTGGTAGGCGGCGGCGTCGCCGGCATGAGCGCTGCCTGCGCGCTCGCTGAGGCCGGCCTGCGCGTCAAGCTTGTCGAGCGCCGCAACTACCTGGGTGGGCGCGCGAGCTCCTACCGGCATCCGGGTGTGGACGAGGTTATCGACAACTGCCAGCATGTGCTCTTCGGCTGCTGTACGAATCTGATTGGTTTCTACCGGCGCATTGGCGTTAGAGAGCGCATTCACTGGACAAGCACGATGACCATGATCGAACCGGGTGGTCGGCGGTCGCTGCTGGGACCGTCGCGGCTGGGCCCGCTTGGACTACCCGCGCCACTGCACGCGCTGCCGCGATTATTGATGGCGAACGCCTTCACGCGCCAGGACAAGCTGGCGCTGGCGCACGCGTTTCGCAAGCTCATGCAGCCGGTGGCGGCGGAGTCGGCAGAGACTCTGGGCACGTGGCTCAGGCGCAATGGCCAGACGCAGGGCGCGATTGACCGCTTCTGGCGTCTGGTGATTGCGAGTGCGCTCAATGCGGACGTGGATGTGATCGCACTGCCCTATGCGGCGAAGGTGATCCGCGAACTGTTTCTGAATTCGGCCGAGGCAGGCAGCATGGGAATGAGCACCGTACCGCTGAGCGAGCTTTATGCCGGTGCGGAGCAATATCTCCACGGGCGCGGCGGCGAGGTCGTATTCAACGCGAGCGTAGAGGGAGCGGAGTGGGACGAGGAGACGTCGCAGTGGACACTGACGACGCGGATGGGCGAGCTGGTCGCGGACTTTCTGGTGCTGGCGTTGCCATTCGAGGCCATGGCAAAGCTGTTGCCGCAGATGCCGCCCGCGGATGGCGTCGAGAAGCTGGCCGGACAGATTGCGCGGCACGAACACGGGCCGATCTGCAGCGTGCATCTGTGGTTTGACCGCGAGATTACAGAGCTGGACCACGCCGTGCTTGCTCGATCGCGAGATTCACTGGATGTACAACAAGAGCCGGCTGCAGCCGGGGCGCAAGACGAAGGGCAGCTATCTGGAGCTGGTCGTGAGCGCGTCGCGCGAGTTTGCGGCGCTGAGCCGGGAGGAGGCGATCGAGCTGGCGGTGCGCGAGCTGGCGGAGTTCTTTCCTGCTGTCAGCGGAGCGAAGGTGGAAAAGGCCGCGCTGGTGAAGGAAGTGCGCGCGACGTTCACTGTGCCGCCGGGAATCGATGCGGCGCGGCCCGGCTCTGCATCGCCGTGGCCGAATTGCGTGCTGGCCGGCGACTGGATTGCAGACCGGGTGGCCGTCGACGATGGAGAGCGCGGCGCGAAGCGGGCACTTGGCGGCGGAGGCGGTGTGCGCGGCGGTCGGCGAGCGGCGGAAGTTTCTGGATCCGGACCTGAAGCCGCGCGGGCTCATGCGGTTCTTCCAGTAGCTCACGAACAAAGACGCAAGACGGCCAGCCTCCGGGCTCCTCAGTGCGCCAGCAGATAAACGCCAATGCAGACCAGCACGGCGGCGGCCCAGCGGCGCCGGTCGACGTTTTCCTTGAGGAAGATTTTGCCGGCGATGGCGTTGGTGACCAGCGTGAGCGAGGCCGAGGCCGGGGCGACGAGGCTCAGGTTGAGGTGATTGAGCGCAAAGAGCAGCGAGAAGAACGCAACGGCGAGAAAAAAGACTCCGGCGAAGAAGAGCGGGCAGGTGAGGACGGCGCGGATGGCGCCTTTCAGGCCGGAGCGCGCGCGAATCACGTCGAGGTCGCCGATGGACTTCATGGCCGCGGCGGTGAGCACTTCGCCGGTGGTAGAGGTGAGCACGACGGCGGCGATCATGGCGGCGGCAAGCCAGGGATTCGGGGCTGTTGCGAGCGGCGCGGCTGGGAGGGAGAGCGTCATCGCGGCTGCACCTCCGTGGCGACAGGCTCTTCCGAAAGCGATTCCGCGGCAACAGGCACGGGTCGCTGGGTGAGGGAAGGCCCCTGCGCGACAAAGCCCACGCCGAGCGTGATGAGGACGATTCCAGCCCAGCGCTCGAACGAGATGGCTTCGTGCAGCCAGAAGCGCGAGAGGAGCGCGACAATGACGTTGCCGAAGGCCGTGGCGGGAAGAACGAAAGTCAGATCGGCCCAGGAGAGCGCGGTGAGATAGCTGGCGAAGAAGCCGATCAGCAGAGCGATGCCGGCGGCGATCCACGGCGTGAAGACGGCGGCGATGAGCGCGCCGGGATGAGCGAGCGAGATGGCCGGCATCGCGGTCATGCCGCGCGAGAGGCAACTGTCGCCCAGAGGAGCGCAGACGGCGACCAGGCCCAGAATCAGGTATTGGCGCGGCGAAAGTGAGTGATGGGCCATCGATGCGTCCGATCAATCCGAAAGTTGAAGCTCTAAACAGCATCGAGGGCAGACGCCGCAACGGCGGACGCCGCCCTCGACGTTGAGACCCGGAGATTGCCTATGCGCCGGCGCCGGCGGGGGCGGTCGGCGTGGCCTGCTGGCTGCGCGCTTCCTTCACCATCTTGTTGCGCTGCGCGCGCAGCTTGAGGAACGACTTGGCCTCGACGTACAGCCGAGGCAGGTCGCGATTCACGATGGCCTTCCACACCACGCGGAAAGCGGCCTTGGGACGGAAGTAGTACTCGTCGTAGAAGCGGTGCACCATCTCCATCACGTAGTCGGTGGGCAGGCCGGGATATTCGATGTGCGCCATCTGGTGGCCGCCGCCGTCCTGCATGGTCTTGTTGGTGATGAAGCCGTTCTTGGCGGCGTACTCGTAGAATTCGGTGCCCGGATACGCGTGCGCGATGGAGACCTGAATGGTTTCGCAGTCCAGCGTCTTGGCAAAGTTGATGGTGTTGCGGATGGACTCCTTCGTCTCGCCGGGCAGGCCGAGGATGAAGTCGCCGTGAATGGTCAGGCCCAGGTCGTGGCAGTCCTTGGCGAAGTCGCGCGCCCGCTCCACGGTTGCGCCCTTCTTGATGTTCTTGAGAATCTGCGGATCGCCGGACTCGAAGCCGACGATGAGCAGGCGGCAACCGGCTTCGCGCATGGCCTTCAGCGTGTCGTAGTCGGTGGTGACGCGCGACGTGCAACTCCAGGTGAGGCCGAGCGGCTTCAGCTTTTCGCAAAGCTCGATGGTGCGCGCCTTCTGGATGTTGAAGGTATCGTCGTCGAAGAAGAACTCCTTCACCTCGGGGAAGTTTTCCTTGGCCCACTTCATCTCCGCGGCAACATCGTCGGTGGAGCGCTTGCGCCAGGCGTGGCCGCTGAGCGTCTGCGGCCACAGGCAGAAGGTGCACTGCGCCGGGCAGCCGCGCGTGGAGTAGAGCGCGATGTAGGGATGCAGCAGAAAGGGCACGTTGTAGCGCGTCACGTCCATGTCGCGCTTGTAGATCTTGGTCGCCCAGGGCATGGCGTCCAGGTCTTCCACCTGCGGGCGGTCGGGATTGTGGACGATCACCGCCGTCCTTCTTGTAGCTGATGCCGAGAATCTCGTTGAGCGGCTTGCCCTGCGCGAACTCGACGACGGAGTAATCGAACTCGCGGCGGCAGATGAAGTCGAGCGCGGAGCACTCGTTCAGGGCGCGGTCGGGGTCGGTGGTCACCGGCGGGCCGACAAAGGCAATGCGGATCGACGGGTTGGCCGCTTTGATGGCTTCGGCCAGGCGCTGGTCGCCCTCCCAGCCCACCGTGGAAGTGAAGAGCACCAGGAACTCGTAGTCCTTGCAGATCTTGATGGTCTCCTCGGCGGAGACGTGGTGGGGCGGCGCATCGAGCAGCCGCGAACCCTCAAGCAGGCCGGCCGGATAGGTGAGCCAGACCGGGTACCAGTAGGACTCGATCTCGCGCGTCGCCGGCCAGCGCGAACTTGCGCCGCCGTCGAAGTTCTCGAACGAAGGAGGGTTGAGGAAGAGTGTTTTCAGGGGCATGGGCATCTCCTTCATTCTACCATTCGGGCTGTTTTTTAGACGGATTTGACCCAGAAACACGTGGCAGGCGACAACGCACAAAGCTTGCACGTGCTAAGTGTGCATATAAGCTGTGCAGAATCAGTGCTATTGCCCCGAATCTATCCACCGCCGGCTGCAGCCTGGAGGGGTTGTTTCGGGGATACCCGGCCGCAATTACTTGGCGTGCAGCTCGTTGAGCCAGTCCTGCATGTGGCCGAGGGCGCGCAGCAGGTCGAGGCGCGCTTTGCTCAGGTCGAGCCCGGCGTCGAGCGCGTCCAGGTACTTCTGGCGCTCATCGATGCGGGCCTGCTGCTCGGCTGTGGGCGAAAGCTGCGGCGGCGCGCCGGGCGTGCTGGTGGCGCCGTTGCCCAGTTCGAGTTGCGCGAGGACGCTCTTCAACTGCTCCGCGGCGATCTGCTGCTTGAGGCTGGCGACTTCAGCCTGCGGCATCGAGCTCGCGCAGGCTCGCGGTGAGCTGGCTGATCTGAATGTCATTCTGTTGCTGCGCCTGCTCGGCCTCGACCTTGGCGCGCAGGGCCTCGGCCGCGGAGACCTTGGCCTTTGCGCGAACGGCAAAGTCGAAGAAGGGAACCGAAATCTGGAGACCGAAACTGACGTTGTTAGGCGTGAAGTTTTTGTAGTAGGTACTGTAACTGTTCAGCTCATTGGAGTCGTAGTTATAGACGGCGCCGAATCCGATCGAAGGGCGGCGCCACGCCAGATCGGCTCCCTTTGCCTCCAGCAGCTTGGAACGCGCTAGGGCATTCGCGGATTGAATGCCGGGAAGGGGCCGTGGCGCTTCGTCGGCGGAGACGGCAGGAATCTCGGGAATGCTGGCGTGATCGGGCAGTGATGGAGCCGACGGGCAGGCCGGTGAGCGTCGCAAGCTGCTTGGCGAGCGTGGCGGAACGAGTTTCGAGGTGCAGGCGACTCAGCTTGAGCTGCGCCGCCGTCAACTTCGCTTGCAGCAGAGCGCTGAGGGGATCGACCCCGGCTTCAGTGCGCTGCTGCTCGATGGCGACAAGGCGGGCAGCATCCTGCTCCTGCTCCCGGGCGGCTTCGAGTTCGCTGTCAACGGTGTCCATCTCGATGTAGGCCGTGGAGGCGTCGAGCGCAACCTGCTCCTTTGCATCCTTGAGACTCAGGTTGGCGGCCTCCACGCCGGCCCGTGCAGCCTTGGTGTACTGGCGCTGCGAGAAGCTGAGAACCAGCGACTGCATCGTAGCGTTCCCGACAGAGGGCTGGCCGGTTGGGAAGCCGTGAGAGTAGCCGATTTGGGATCCGATGACAAAGTTGGGGATATATGCGTCTTCAGTCTGGCCGAGGGCGGCCTGCGCCTTTTGAAGGTCGGCGTTGGCGAGCTTCACGGCACTCGAGTTTTGCTGGGCCAGCTCGACCACTGTGGTCAGCGAGACCTGCGCCGGCGCAAGAGCGGACGCGCAGGCGAGCGCCAAGCCGGCCATAGCCGGCGCCATGACTCCGAGCGATTTTTGTCGAAACTTCACAAGCGCTTCTTGTATCAATGTTTCAACCTTGGGCTTCAACCCTGCGCCGGATTAAACTCTTTCGCCATCTGGGCAGCAATCGCCAGCTCGCTCTTGGCGCCCGCTGCATCGCCCAGCTGCTGTTTCAGCCGCGAAAGCCGAATATGCGCGATGAATGCCGGCGCTTCCTCTGACAACGACGAGCCCGAAAGATAATTCTCCAGCATCTGCGCGGCAAGGGCCGGATTCCGTTTCGCTGCGATCAGCACACCGGCGCCGTCGTAAAGGCCGACGCCCGAATTCTTGTCCTTCGCCGCGGCAGTGACGCAATTCTGAATGGCCGCATCCAGATCGGACCACCGCTGGCGGCCTCGATAAAAGTTGGCGAGCACAGTCCAATAGTCGGCGGGCTCGGGGCTGAATCGTCGCTGCCTGCCGGTACTCGCATCTCGGCCGTGGCGTAGTCCTTTTGGGCCATGGCGATATCGCCGCGCAACTGCTGCAGCTCTGGCCGCATCAATCTTGTCCAGTTGCGAAGCGATCGCCTGCGCCTTGTCCGTTCCGCCGCCCGCGATGCCGGGAGCCTGGGCATAATAATCGCCCAGGTCGGACAAAGCCGGGCCATTCTGGGGATTGAGTTTTACCGCAGTTTGCATTGCAGACAGCGAGCGCTTGGCGAGGCCATATGCGGAAAGGAAACTGGCGTGGCTGGCCTGCTGGCCCAGAGCGCGCCCCAGCCACATGTGATCATCCGAATTCTGCCCGTCGAGATTCACTGCCTGCTGGCACTCCGCCGCGGCCTGCGACCACTGCTGGAGCATAAATCGCACGCGGCAGAGGAGATTCTGCGCCTCGGCAGCGCCAGCTCCGGTGGAGGGCAGCGGCGCGAGCAGCGCAAGCGCCTTGTCGGCTTCGCCGGCCTGCAGGTCGGCGTTGGCCTGGGTAAGCGTCGCAGGCGGAATCTGCGCATGCGCCTGGACTTGCCAGGCCACCGCCAGACACGCGAGCGGCCGCGCAGGACCTTCGACGGCTGGCGCCTCACCGCTCTTCCTTGATCGGTATGCCCTCCTGCAAGGGCTGCCCGTTGGTTGTGCCGGTGGCCACGATGTCGCCATCTTCGAAGCCCGGAGAGAATGGGCACCTGGGTCAGATTCGGGGATCCGATGGTGACCGGGACGCGCTTCAGCTCGCCGTGTACAACTTTGAAGACGAAGTATTTCCCGTTCTGTTCGTGAAGGGCCTCGCGCGGCATGCTGAGAGCATTGGGCTCGCTTGAAGTGGTGACCGTGAGGGTAACATTGGTGTCCGGCAGCAGGCCGTCCGCTGGATCGTCGAAATCGATCAGAACCTCACCGACGTTGCGCGTGGTGTAGGTGACCACAGCGGACGGGAAGGCGCACGATGTGGCCGTGCCACTCGCGGCCCGGCTTGGCATCCCAGCGGATCATGACCTTTTGCCCGGTTGCCAGGCGCCCCAGATCGGGCTCGTCGAAGTATCCGCGCACGCGCTCATGGTGCAGGTCGGCGATCTCAAGCAGCAGTTTGCCGGCTTCGGCGTATTCCGATGGGGCGGCGTCCATGGTGTAGATGGTTCCGGCGATGGGGGCGCGAATTACGGTCTGGGCCTCGACGTGCTGCGCGGCAGCCAGAGCCGCTTGCGCATCGGCCAGCGCGGCCTGGGCGCGCGCTACATCGTCGGGCGAAAAGCGATGGTGCGCGCTCTGTTCGGCCGCATTCAGGCTTGCCTGGGCCGCATCGAGCCGCTGCGCGTGCCGCGATGACTTCGCCCGGGCGCGGCTGCGCCTGTTGCAACCAACTTGGTCAGCGCATCGAGATCGTGTTGGGCTTGATCGCGCGTGCAGGCGGTCCTGCTCGATTTCCGCAGCGGAGGCCTGCCGTTCCGCCTGGGTTCCGTTGTGGGTGACCGCGTCCAGCGCTGCCTGCGCCGACTTCACCGCGCTCTCAGCGGTCGCCACCTGCGCCCGCGCCGCCACGTCGTCGAGCGTGACCAGCAGCTTGCCGGCAGGGACCGTGTCGCCTTCCTGCGCATACACAGCTTTTACCGTGGTGGCGATGGGACTGTAAAACTGATAGTTCACAACGGGCTCGACGCGGCCATTGGTGCTGACCGTGTTCAGCAGCATCGCGTGTTCCACGCGCGCCACACGCACCGGCAGGCGCTCGCGCAGAAAGTAGCGCGCCGTGAAGAATACGGCAAGCAGGACGACGACTGTACCGGCCCAAAGCCACTGACGGCTCATTTGCGATCTTGCTTCAGCCATGTAATTAACCAGAGTCAGTATATAAGACTCAAAAACATTGGATAAGAAGCAGAAAAATGAGGAGAGAAGCGGATCGCGACCAACCGTTCCGGCTCGTACAATACTGCTATGGCGGCAAAACCGAGATACACCGATGAACACGCCAAGGCCGGGCTCGACTTTGCCTTTCCATCCATCGAGACCTGGCAGAACCAGTTTCCAGGGTACGAGATCCAGATCGACGACCCCGAACTGACCTCGGTTTGCCCCAAGACCGGCCTGCCGGACTTCGGAGTGCTGACCATCCGCTACATGCCGCGGGAACGCTGCCTGGAGTTGAAATCACTGAAGGAGTATCTCTTCAGCTACCGAAACCTGGGCATCTTTCAGGAGAACATCGTGAACCAGGTTCTGGAGGACGTGGTGAAGGCCTGCGATCCGGTATGGGTTGTGGTGAAAGGTGAGTTCAGGCCGCGCGGAGGAATCGGCACGACGGTAGAGGCGCGCTGGCCGCGGCCGTCAGCCTAAGCTAGGCGCGCCGGTTGGGGGAATGCGCTCCACTGTGATATTCCTGAGTCCGCTCGTATCTCTGCTTCGCTCCGGGGAATCTTGCCGAACTTGACCCAGCGTGCGCACCCCCGCATCAGCCCAGCCATGGGCACAGTTGTGCTGCTGCTGGCGCTCAACCTGCTGAACTACATCGACCGCTACATCCTGGCGGGCGAAGTGCTGCCAATCAAGAACGAGTCCTACCTGAGGAGCCAATCTATTTCCCGCATAAATCCTATACAATATTGACTTCGCCTCTGAACTGTCCCTACAATTGTCCTAACCCCGCTGTGAGGGATTCACCAGAACCGAGTATTCGGCAGGGGGAGGACAGGCCTCATGACATTCACCGTTTGGAGGCGTCACAACAGGGACGTTTGCGACAGCACCAGCCGCTACGACCCTCGGTGCGGCTGCCCGTTGCACGTTCAGTTCGTCTGGAAGGGGGCCCCCGGAGTATTCGAGGGCAAGAAGCTGACCTACCAGAACAAGTGGTCTTTGGAGACCCGTAGCTGGTCTGAAGCGCAGTCCAAAGTGAAGGACTTGGAGAAGCGCCTGAAGGACTTCGCCGAGGGCAAAGTGGTGCCCAAAGGCATGACCGTCGAAGCAGCATTGCACGACTGGTACGAGTTCCGTGAGCAGAACGAATTGGACAATACCAAGGCGAAACTGATGGGTGGCAAGCTCACGGAGTGGTGCGAGAAAAACAATATTCTGCTGCTGACCGCTCTCACCACCGACAAGGTCATAAAATGGCGTTTGACGCTGCCATTCCGCAGCGGGGACAGCAGCAGCTTGAGCATCCACTGGTCTGTGATTAGTGGATTCTTTTCGTGGGCCGTGGGGATGGGCTACATCGAGAAGTCTCCAATCCCGAACCCCAAGACGAATCCACAGTTTCGCATCCGCTACGAGAAGGCGGAAGTTAAGCCGCCGACCAAAAAGCAAGTCGAAAGGATTCTGGCGACCGCCACGGGGCAAGTCCGGCTCTTGTGCCAATTGATGCGTGAGACGGCGATGGCGCTGGTTGATGCGATGAAGTACGCCATGTCGCAGGAGGACGCCGAGAAATATGGGCTGTCGAAACCGGAGCGGCGTCCCGTGATTCAGGGCAAGGTCATTCGTGGCAATCGCACCAAGACCAATGAACGTTACCGGGTACGCATAAGTGAATCATTAGCGAAGCAGCTTGAGGCTCTGGGCGAACCTGCGTTCCCCGGCACATATACGCAGTGGCGTGAGCGGGTCAATAAGGTTATCAAGGATTCAGGAGTTAAGACGACTCCGCATGGCTTCAGGCACTACAAAATCACTGAGTGGCTTTCGGCTGGTGTGTATGTTGACGACGTGGCGGACATGGTGGGCACATCATCCAACGAAATCCGCAAGACATACCGTCACTGGATTAAGGAAGCTGAAGACCGCTTGGACGAAGTACAGCGTGAGGCGTGGTTGAAGATGGGACTGGACGAGAACGGCAACGAGGTCGTCCACTGAACACATGCCTGTACCGGGCCGAGTCGTCTGCCGACAGCATTTTGTGTGCCAAATGTGTGCGTGACCCGAGCGGTTTGTTGACGGAATTCTGTCGGACAATGGTAGGAAGGAAACGGCTAACCTCCTGACCACTTATCGTCTGAGCGGCCGCGACTATTTCCGCACACTTTCTGCACACCGGGCTCCTCCCAACGTCTGGCAACTCGGGATCAAAGGTCCCACGTCAGCTGATGCTGGATCAGCCTACGCAATCGTGACGCGCAGGCTGAAACGCCGGCACCGTAACTGAAGTGAACCCCATTTACCGTTACCAATTAGAACCGACTCATCATTGGCAGGTAGAAAGTCACCGAGACCTCGGAGGCATGTGAGTCTCAGAAGAATTTGGTGAAGTTGTAGCCGAAGGTGGGGCCGTGGCCTGCGCCAAGTGCGAGGTATCCCTGAGCAGCGATACGGCCCTGGAGCGACAAGGCTACGCCGAAGCCTGCGTCCTGGCGAAGGCCTGCAAAGGAGAGGCTGGGGAAGGTAGGGCCGACAGTTCCGGCGTCGTAGAAGACCAGAATGTTGTAGAGGGGCAGGATGTAGTTGGTCTGAACGAAGAGAGCGTCGGGGGCGCGGAAGCGGTAGTCGGGCCACGCGCGCAAGCTGAGCCGGGAGTCAATATCGGAGCCGCCAACGGTGGGCTGGAGGTAAAACGGGACCGTCGAATCGGGCCCTGTTCTGGAGGCCACGATATGGGAAACCAAGTCAAGGTCTCCGAGGCCGCAGGGCTGGCGCACTTTGAGCACATAGTTGGCTGATTTGGACCAGTCGATGTTTTTGTCGCCGCAAGTTTTGGCGAGCATGGAATCCCAGAAATGCTCGGCGCCAGTTTTTGCGTCGCCAACCTGCACGTAGTGGCGGACCCGGGTGCCAAGCAGAATGTTTTCGTCCGAATCTTCGACAAACTGCTGGAACGAGGAGGCTGAATGCCCCGGCGCGGAGTACCAGTGGTATTCCACGCTGTTGTTAAAGGTGAACTGGACGTACGGCTTCATCAAGGGCCCGGTATGGTTATCATCCTGGTCGTCGGTTCGGGGCGACAGGATAGCGATGGGACTAGTGCGGAGCGCGAAGTGATAATGACCAAAGCCAGGTTGTGAAGAGAGACCGGGAGCTGCAGCGGTGGTGAAGTTTGCGCTGACGGAGTTGGGTGCAGTGATGTGGGGAAGATCGGTTAGGCGGAACTCCGCGCCCGACTCGAAGGTGAACCAGTCGGCGAGGGGAAGCGCAGCGCTGATGGATGCGAAAGTGTCGTCTTCGTGAAAGACGTACTTGGCCAATGGCGAGTCAGGACCGATGCCGTAGAACGAGATGGTCTGGAGACTGCGGTGGGAGGCTTGGAAGTGCAGGCCGAGGATCTGTTTGGTACATAAAGGACCGAGCTTGTTGCAACTGATCTGGACGCCCGCATGGTCCGTGCGGTGGCCGTCTTGGTAGCCCTTGGGCATGACGGTCAGTGTGCCGGTGGTGACCCAGACTCCCGTTTGTGGAGAAGACCGCGGCGAGACGGCCATCGGCACTCCACAGCGAGCCGCCCGCGACCGAAGGGAGTTCGCCGGTAGTAAAGTCGGGCTGCTGGGGATTGGATAGGCCGGGAACGATGCCAGGGCCAGCGGGCAGCGAGAACGGCGAGACATAGTGGTTGTTTTGTTCGAGCACTCCACCAAAGGCCATGCCGTTGCCGGGAGGCATGCCGGAAAACGTGAGGTGAGCGGGGTCTTCAGAAAACCACGCTTCAAGGCAGTCGATTTTGAAATGCAGATTGTTCTTCGAGAGGCTTTCGGAGAAGCCCTTGCAACTTGCATAGGTTTGGGCAACTGTCATGGACGCGGAAGCGAGCATGAAGCCGACAGCCAGCAGACGGAAACGATAGTGAGCGCGAGGTAGTAGGGTCATTGCCCACCTCCTGCCGCATTTTGCAAGATCTTCTGGGCCTGTTTCAGATAAGCCGACACCTGAGTGGAATTAGTGAGAGTTGTGTAGTTGCCGGGCGGCTGAAGGCCTTGCTGCTGGAGCGAGTACTGCATGGCGCCGGCCATGAGGACAGTGAGATCGGTTGGGGCGCGTGGAATGGGCGCGTCCGCAGCGGCGCTGATATTGACACCGGCGGAGATAGTGGGATCGGGCAGGGGGACCACGTCGCTACGGATGTTAGTTCCGGTGAGCGTGAGCACGTTTTCGAAAGTTGCGGCCTGGGCTTCGCGCCAGTTCAGCGGCTTACTGGCCGGATTGCAAAAGAGTTTCCGGACCGTGGAGACCACGGAGCAGTGGTCATAGTCCTGGTCGTTGATCACGGTGTTGGGCGGGATGCACGGGGAGACGAAGACCGCTGGGACCCGGACGCCAAGACGGGTGAAATCAAATACGTCAGGCAGCCCGGAGTGTTCAACGTCCGGAAGGCTGTTGTAGATGGGGTTGCGCGTGACGATAGGCGGCGAGACGTGGTCAAAGATTCCGCCGTGTTCGTCGTAAAGGATGAGGAAGAGCGTGCTTTTCCAGTCGGGGCTTTTGGTGAGCGCGTAATAGATTTCGCGAATGAGGGCTTCGCCGCGGTCGACGGGAAAGTCGGGGTGCTGGCTGCTGGCAAATGTTCCCTCGCCGTCGTCGTCATAGGCGGGCTCAATGAAGGTGTATGCGGGAAGATTACCGCTGGTAGCGTCAACGACGAAATTTGCGTAGTTATGGAACTTATCCATGTTCTGGATGAGGTACTTGTTAGCGAATAGGACGGAGGAGCCGTTGGTGTATATCGCGAAGTCGTGGGACGTGGTGTCGTCGAAGCTCTCAAAAATGGTGTGCACAGCAAAGGGAGCGGCCACGACATCCTGCGTAAGGGAGCCGGCTGAACTGGCGGCGTGAACGAACAAGCGGTTGGGGATTGTGGAACCGGGCACGGAGGAGAACCACCTATCGCAGACGGCGTATTGCGTGGCCAGGGTGGAGAGAATCGGCAGCGTCTGCGGAGTGAAGCATTTCATGATTCCCGCAGCATGGACCGCATCCTTGCAGTCCTCAAAGTAATCGCGCACGAAGCCCTTCATATCGGGATTGCCGACCGGGTCGCCGGTCGAAGAGATCTGCAATGTTACATGCGCGAATTCGTGGTTTGGATCGGGGTTGAGGTCTTCAACGTCGCCGGCATCGTCGCTGACGATGATGTTTGTTGCGCCCTCCCCCCGCCGGGTAGTTCCATTCGTCGCCATTCAGGCCATTGATGGCGGGATTGGTTTTCTTGAGAAATCCGAGCATGTGGTCGAATGAGCGATTCTCAAGCATCAGGACAACCAAACGCGTGATCTGAGTTGGCATTTTTCACCTCGTGTGAATTTGCCGCCCGGAATGAGAGCAAGCGTTCGCTGACTTAGATCGGTGAGTAGGTTGAGACTTCTCCAGCACCCTGGGGAATTTCTGTGCCCGTTGTTCCTGTCGTTGCCGCGCCGCCTGCTGTTCCAGCAGCACTCTTCTGATTCGGCCTCACCTCTTATACCCCATCGAGCAGTTACGAACCACTAACTGCAAGTTCAGCGCGATCGCAGCACCTGAGCCGCTATCGACCTGCTACATCGGATCTCGATCGCCAATGAACACGCTACGCAGTTCCTGAATTCAACTGCCCGTAACACGAAATGCTACGGTCGACCGCTCGGACAATTGCCCTCGATCATCATGGAACGGACTGTGTGATCTTCGCCTGAAAACCTGGGAAACTGCTTCGCCTTCACGTAGCCGCCATACGACGCCACATTCGCGGAACAAATCAGGTCGCCACCCAGTTCGTACAACGCATATCCTGAAACGGCTCCGCCGCCAAAGTATGGATGGCTTCCCAGGATCGTCGCCTCATTGATGATGGAGCCGCCTGATTCCAGCGCCTTCAGCCAGACAATCTCCCAGTGAGCCAAATCCGTCGACGTGACCGAATAATCGGCCGTTACCGTGAAACCCATTCTCGCCGCCAGTCCATCGGCTTGCAGAACTGCCACAATCGTCGGTGCTGACGAAGAGTTCGACGGATTCGATGGCGAGGGAGTTGGCACCGGTGTCGTGCCCGGTGTCGTTGGGGTGCCATTCACTGCGCCGCCCGTCGTCTGGTTGCCCCCCGGCAGTCTGCGCCGGCGCTCCGGTCGTCGGAGTCGTCGAGTTGGATGGTGCCGAAGGAGCCGTCGGCGGTGTCAGCGTAATCGACCCGCCAGTCAGCCCGGCGAGATATGACTCAATCCCCGTCACCAGGCTCATGATCTTGGCCACCTTCAGGTTGATCTGCGTGATCGCCGGCATCTCCATATTGGATGTAGTCACGTCGTCATTGTGAATTTGCCCAAGCGCGTTATTCCTGTCCACAGCGGTGGCCGCCAGGTTTCCCACTATCTGTCCCTGGGTCACAATGTCCGCCTCGTCCGTATTGTTGATCGTATTCAGATCAGCCGTGGACAGTCCGATTTTCAGTCTCAGTAAGGCCAATATTCCCGTTTGCGCCGCAATATCGTCCAGCAGCGGCTGGACCTTCGCGGTATCGCCGGCGCCCAGCTTCGAAAGCTTGGCATAGTCGGTTTCCCGCGCTATCTCGGCCTGTTGGATTTGCCCGGCCGCCGTCGCGGCCACTGCATTGCAAACGTATGCCGCCTGCAATACTCCGTGCTGGTCGATCAGGGTACCGAGAATCGAAATAAACGGGTAGCTGCTTGGGTCGATCGTCGCAATCGTCGACGGCCCGTAGATGTCCGGAGTCAATACCGTTACACCGCGCTTCTTCAACTCGCGCGCCACCGCCAGCATCAGCGCCTGGTCCTGAATCGTACCCGTGAACTCGTTTACGCTCTGACTGCTTGTAAACAACGAGAGGATGCTCTGCAGTGCCGTAACACCCTGCCCGATCGCGGTCGTGTATCCGGCAAAGCTCGGCGGAGGTCCACTCGCCGGTTCCACGGTCGGGCAGCCATCTCCTCCCTGTAGCAGGATCTGTGACTGCCTTAGGAGATTGTGCACAATTAACATGTGAGATCGCCAAAGCTGAAAAGCCGGCACCGCCGTCGATGACGATGGTACCAGGATCAGATTCCGGCCTCCTCGGAGCGAGTTGACCTCGTCCGCAATCTCCGTGCTGTTCGTACCAAGCGCCTTATAAGCCAGAATCTCGGATTCAATGGAATACGTTCCACTGCTGGCAGGAATCGACGTCGCTCCCGTCGAAGCTCCCCCACCGGGTGCGCCCTGCCCCACCGCCACGTGCGACAAGCCGAGGAGAGCCGTCGCGAAAATCATCACCCTGACAATCCTTCTGAGTGCCACCATTGCTTTCCTCCTCCTGAAGTTATGCCTGCCTTGATTGAAAGGCAGCCGTCACTGCCGCGTCCGCGTTCAAAAACACCCCCATCGGGTGGTCGTTGTTAAGCTGGCTCCCACTCGTCCTCAAGATCGTCATCACGTCGGCGTGCGTCAGCGCGGGATTCGCCTCCAGCATTAGCGCGATCGCCCCCGCAACCTTGGCCGCCGCTCCCGACGTGCCGCCGAATTGGTTCGTGTAGTCAGAGGGAGTGAGATTCCGGCACGTAATGTCATGCAGGGCGTCGCCTGGCGCGCTCACCACAATGCGGCCTCCATAGTTGCTCGCCTTTCCCGGTGCGATCGCACGCGGATTGTCGACTGGGTCAAAACCCGTTGCGCCCACCAGGATCGAGCCCGTGGCCGGTATCGCCGTTCCATCGTCCGCGACGCCCGCGTCGCGCCCTCCGTTGCCCGCCGCAACGCACACTACGCAGCCTTTGCCGATTGCGTTCTGTATCGCCGTGGCCACGACCGGATCCTGCTCGCAGTTGCCGAGGAATGGGGGAAGTGTTTGTGCTTCCACGTTGATCACCACCGGCTTGCCACCCGATTCCTGTTGCGCGGCCCAATCGATCGCACTCGCCAGCGTGTTCCCTGGAAGCTGCTGCCCGGTGCCCGTGTTGTATTGAATTGCCCATAGGTTGGCGTTGAACGCAACGCCGGCAATCCCCACCGTATTGCTCGCTGCGCCCGCTAGGCCAAGCACTCCGGTCCCATGGTCCGTCGCTCCCGCGGAAACATTCCCTGTCCCGTCCCATGCGTTGTGCTTTCGCTCCACCCGGTTCGTGAGGTCTTCATGGCCCAGAAAGAATCCGAAATCCACGTCCGCAATCACCACGCCATCTCCTGAAACCCGTGTCCACGCGCCGTCTACCTTGCACCGGAAGATGTACCACTGGTGATCCAATCGCGTGGCCGGGTTCGTATCCGGCTGGTCCCTTGTCCCCAGCAGCGGATCGGTCGGAAACACCGGGGCCGTAAGCCCCACAGCACCTCCCGATGGCGCCGAGAATCCGCGGTACTCCGCCGCATGCGCCACGTCGGGCAATGCGCGCAGCCTTCGCACAATCTCCTCCATATCCGCATCCGCGGGAAAGTGCAAATGCACAAATCGGCTGAGCCGTGCTTTTTCTCCCTTCTTCCGACGCTTCATTTTTCCTGGGTGGCGGAGATGGATTGCAAGATGAGCCGAGCGCAACTCGTGCTCCAGTGCAAGTTCGTGCAATCCAGCGATGTGCTGACCGGCTTCTGTCGTAAATCGAAACGGAGATGGAGATTTAGCGCGCGCGCCCAATGGCCTTAGCGCAGTTTTCAACTCAATTTGAACGACTCGCTTCTCATCCGGCCCGGGTTCGCCCGGCTGTCCGGAGGGAGCTGTGCGAACGTCAGTTGACATTCAATCGCTCCTTTCCTATGAAGAGTGTCAACTTCCCGTAACGCGTGACACCGCGTAGTGCCAATGCAGGGATTGAAACCATCTTGAACTCTCTGCTGCATTGAGAACTGGCAAGGGCGACTGGGGGAATACAGACAGACGATACCTAGCAAAGGTATCAACATCGCTCTGTGAATTCGCGTCCATTGGCGTGATAACAGAGCACCACATTCATGGCAATCCGAAGTGGCGAAGGCGCGAGGGAACCAGCAGGAGTCCCATTTTCACGCCGATTCTCAGCCCTGTCAATAGGGACTTAGGGGCCTCGCAACCATGGTTGCAAACCAACGCAGCGTCAGATGGAGGTATTGCGGCTACCAGCCGGGCACGCCCGGGGCTTTGAGATGGAAACGGATGCAAAAAGATCGCGACCGGAGGCAAATGAGGGTATATTGGTTCGCAGCCGAAAGGCAAAACGGAAGTTCCGCATTAAATGCACGACCCTGGCCATTTCACTGTCAGGCGTCTCGACGACGAATGGGAGTAATTCTATTCGCCCAGCGGGTATCTCTCACGACATGGGAGTGAGATTAGTGGTATCTCTCAATCATTACCTCCGAAGCAGGCCAGATTGTTTGATTTCCTATAGTTCTTGAAGTCCGACCGCCTCGATTTGGCAATCGCTGATATCGGGGAGGGCGGATGGGAGCAGAAACGGGGACCTTCGATGTCTCTAAGCTGTTTTCGCAGTTTGAGAGGTTTGGCCTTCGCGGCGTACCTCCTCGCTATGGTGTTTCTGGACGCGGCATCCCAGGTGCTCCCGACAACAGGGGCCCAGAATTCCCCCCAGCCGAATCAGAACCAAACGAATCTGAACCCACAAAAATCCGCTCAACCGATTCCGCCAGAGTCGAGAATCGCCAATTCAGCTTTCGTCTTCGACGTTGAGAGTTCGGCCGCGAATGGATCCGTGAGCCTTACCCGTCCAGATTCCGGCATCGTCTCACTTAACCTGCTCTATAGCGGCACAACGGCTGTGACCACAGAAATTAGGATTTCACCGTTCGTCTCCGACGGCGGTGCGTCGATCACGGTGGATATTCTTTCCAACTGCACAAATACGTCAAGCAAGCAACCCCAACCGGTTTCGATTGCCGTGATGCCAAATGCGGTTATTCCGCTATGCTTATTCGTTCCCCCACTTCCGACGACGAAGCCCTACATCGGCCGACTTCTCATCATCCCCTCTTCCGGCGCACCGATCGTCAAAACTCTCAATTTCGGTCCACCTGCCCTAGAGCAGGGAACGCTGGTTCTCGACGAGACCGCCGCTTCGCAGACCGTGTCCAGGTCGTGGTGGCCCCCGAAAACAGGAGCGACCGAAGCAGACTTTTCAGTGCGACTCCGGGAGAAGACGTCCGCCATAACGCTTCAGGGCGTATCAGTTCGGCTCGAACCCGTTTCGGGCATTGCGGAGAACGGGCTCGATCTCAAGAAAAACTTGACATTCGTGCTGAATGGCGTGGAAACCGACCTGGACCGTTACCCACCGCAGAATGGCGATATTTCCTCGCGGACCATCCCCGCAGGTGCACAAGCGACCGTAGCCATTCGCGTGCACGATATTCAGCCCGGCGACTACACAAGTGTCCTGCGTTTCTCTGCCATCAACTCGGCCGCGGACGATACCCAAAAGCTGCAGCTCAACGTGCATGTCCGCGATTCGGTCTGGTGGGCGGTGGCATGGCTGCTGTTGGCGGTCGGGATTTCGTTCGTCAGCACTAAGGTGCTCACGACGCTTCGTCGCCGCGCGAGCCTGTTGCAGACGGCACGCACGCTTCAGCCGCAGTGGTTCTCGACGCTTCCGCCAATTGCGCCGGTGGTGTGGTTACGCGCGGTATTACACCAGACCCTAAGGCTGAGTAAGAAATTCTGGCTGACTAGTCCTGACCTTATCGAAGCGAACCTGAGCGATGCGCAACGCATGCTCGCGGTACTCGACTGCATTCAGCAGTTGCGGCAGCAGTTGGAGATTGCCTTGGACGCTCTGGTGTATCGGCGCGTGGCGATCGGTCTAGATCGCGTGGTTTTGCGGCTGGGAACTTCGCCGCTGAATGACGCGGCCAGCCAGAACATTAACACGGAGTTGGCGGCCTTCAAGGACTGGCTCAACGGTGACAAATTCCCTGGGCTTTTCTGGAAGGACATACAGCCTGCGCTACAGGAGCTGCAGAACGAGATCGCATCCAGCGGCCCTCCGGCGGCGCAGGCCCAACCCCTCATCGACGAGTTGAAGAAGGCTATATCCGACGCTTTGACGACGCCACCCACGGATCAACCAGCGCTGGAACTGGTTTATCAGCAATATGCGAAGCTAAGGATCCTCTGGGACGAACGGGAGGATATCGACGCATTGATCGGACCGGCGCAATTCGATATCATCCAATTCTTCGAGATGGCTGACCAGCGGGAGTGGAATCGGATAAAAGGCCAGCAAATCCAGATTCAAATGCCCCACGCCACCGACTCGGACGGCCTCGAAGCTTACCAGGTGCTCCAATTTTCGGCGACGACTTCGAATCCCGCGATTGAGCGTTCTTACGTCTTCCGCCACAAGGTTGAATTCCAGTGGCAATTTCGGCTGACGCCCGCGAAGGGGTGGCTCGAGAAGTGGAGATGGAAACGGATGCCGGCGGACATATTGCTTCAGCCGGTTTCACTCGGTCCGACCGTGGTGCAGTATTTTCCGCGGGCGGGCACTGTCCAGGCGTCGGTAAAACTGGTCTACAGGAACGATCCGATGGAAATTCGACCGGCGGATGGCCCGACAATCTACCCTTCGTCTGATTTCCAGCCATACAAGATCCTCGCGGGCACGGAAATCGCGTCGTGGTTAGTTTCCGTGATCACGGCCCTCGCAACCGGGCTTTCGATGTTCTACTTCAAGGGCACGTCGTGGGGAACTTATCAGGACTACCTGACGCTGCTGCTGTGGGGAATGGGGGTCGACCAGGGAAAGAATTTCCTGCAGGCGCTGCAAGCCAACTCGGCACCGTCCGCAAACCAGACAGCACACTGAGGGTGTGCCGCTCTCTGTAGATCCCCGCGTCCGATCCGGGGAACAGAGATTTTTCCGGCCACAAGGCGCATTCGGCACTGCTATAGCGCCGCGATTCCGCGCAACAAGTACGTTGAAGTCCGCAAGGAGAAGCAGCCAGGTGACCGTGCGACGCGGCCTGCATTGCTAACTGCCTGGGAACCGTGGCGAAACGCGGCATTTCGGGCTCATCTTTGCCAGTATCCACAGTCGTAGTGCCGGCGAAGGTTTCGATAGAGCTGCCGCACCGCGCACTGGCTATTTATGCGGGCCAAAGAACACGAAATGCGCTCACTGAACTTCAAAAAGCCTTGGATGTTTATCTAGGCACCCGTCTACAGGTGGTACTGAAAGCTGTCTACGAGCAAGGTCAAAAGGACAGGCGCAGGGAACTTGTCGAACAATTAGAGGAGATAAGGAGAAAGACAAATTATCTTCCGCCTGGTAGGCCAAAGAATAACGTGCTACCCGCCTTAACATAGTTTTCGGACAGTACCGGAGAACATGAGATCCGATTTATCAAATGCGACCTTCGATACTGAGACGATCTAGCCGTCACCCTGTTTGGCTAACATCTCCTTGATCTCTTTGACGATTTCACTGTCGTGGGCGTGTGAAAAGCTGACTAGCCGCAGTCTTCTAAGCAAGTAGGCGGCCTGATTGCACGCGTCGACAGTCCGTTTTGAAAAGACATCGGTGCAACGACCCAGCTTCTCAAGCTCGACGCTGATGTCGCCAGTTTCAAAAGGATGCTCAAATACGTTTGCTTTTGGAAATCTTGAGTTCGGCACGCTGCTCCTTTGTTACCCGATAGCCTGGGGCAATTCAGGTTGAACTTCTGGCCATCTTCGATCACGCCATCGGTCCCCGAAGGGGGACGAAGCGCATAGCTCAGCGTTGATCCGTTCGGCGGAGAATTACATCAATCTCTGCTGAGAATCGTTCACGCATGAGATGGTGGGTCTCTAGAATGTTGTTCACGTCGTTGAAGGTGATGGTGTCGCCGCCGTGGCGTAGAACAATGCTTTTCTCCTGAGTAGCAGTTTTCGCGGAAGCGAGAAGTTTCTCGATATTGTTGTAGCGCCCAGTGAATTCGATCGCGGAGCTGCGTGCTGAGATCTTCCAGAACCCACATGCGTCGTGGAACGTGATCTCGTCGATATGTCCTGTCCTGAATTTGTCGGTCGCTTTTGCCTTCAAAAGGCGCTCCAGCTCCTCTTTTAGTGGGCGTTCCAGACCGACTTTTTCGACGCCGATGGCTTTCAACTGAAGTCCTCCGGCATAATGTGTGCCTGCCTCGGTGAGCTGGTACAGCTTGTTGCCCACCTTGACGAGATATCCGCGCTGCCGTACCGGCTTTGTTCCCATGATCTCTGCAAATACTCTGTTGGAGTCTGGGTACATGCTGCGGCCGTCAGCGTCCTCGTAACCGGGGAGGCCGAACGTGTCAGGATACGTGTGCCATGCGGCGACGACTAGGTCCTCTGCCGTGAAGGTCGACTTGCCGCCTATCGTGAGTTTGTGTGCGGCCACAACGAGTTTGTCGGCCACGCTGAGTTTGTGCTCGTTCATGACGCGTCCTATGCCGTGGGGAGTGTCCCTTCGTTGATGAAATCGAGGAGTGAACTGGCAGCCGCAGCTTGAAGTTCTGCTGCCTTGGTTCCCCATTGATTGAGGTAGTCATCGATGGAAGAGTTCGGCTGCTCCTTGGCGCTGTAGGTTAGGGCGATTTGGATGAGGATTTCGACGTAGCGTTCAAGGTGGTACATACGCCACTCACGGGATTGATACCCATAGCCCTTTTCTTTGTCGAGGAGCATGCTAGCGATTGGGCTTGAGCTGTTGATCCACCAGATGTTTCGATCAGCATCTTCGGGGCCTTGGTACACGGGCGGGTAGTTTCGGCTTAAATCCAGTGGCTTGTTCGTATCCGGATCATTGTCGAAAGAGGACACGAGGATTGTGGGATAGCCGCGTCCCTTTCCGGCGTTACTCCCTGCACCAATGTCAGGGATGACGGACACGGTTGCTGGTGATCTCGCCATGGCGTGATCGTCGCCTGCGGTGATTTGGCACTCGCCCACTTCGAATCCATAAACCACTCCGGCGGCGCTAACGCGGGCAATCTTGGCATTGCTTTCGTTCCACAAGAGGTAGACGCCTGTAGACTTCTCGCCGGTTGCAAATGTGCAGACTGTTTCGAGCGCGCGTCGTGATCCGACGGGAAGTTCGATCGTGCTCGGGATGATTTCGATCCCTCGGATGATGACGACAGCAAGGCTTTTGGTGTTAGACCGGACTTTCCCGTCGAGCGTTTCCGCGTAGAGATTCGTGGTTCCTGGCGCGTAGGTGTTGATGATACCGAGATCTTCGTCCACCATGGCAACGTTCGTATCGTCGCTCACCCACCGGTAGGGCACGGGCCTGATGCGGAGGCTGTTGGCGTCGAAGAACTCGACATTTGGCTTGAGCGAAACACCGACACCCGCTTCGTTATGGGACACGTTGATGTGGATTCGTGCGGGTTTCCCGCTCGGAAGGCGATGTGGCAATGGTGGCTCGTTGCCATCGGATTTTCCTTGGCCACCGAAGAGGTTTTCGAGGAACTGGTTTTTCCAACGGTCGAGTGCCTCATTGATCTTGCTCAGTTCGCTCTTCTCCTTTTGGTCGTACTTCTTCTTTTCCTTGGCCTCGAATTCGTTAGCATACTTCGTGATCTGCTCGGAGAGAAACACTTTTACCGCTCTAGTGAGCGGCGCGTCCGCAAGGGGGCCGCGATCATTTTGAGTGAATGGCTTAAGGGCCGCAAGGTTGCATTCGCCGTAGATCTGGTCGCGGAATGGCGACTGGACGTCCAGATCAAGGACAGGAACGTACCCGATGTAGTCGCTTCCTACCTTGTAGGTGATTACGTGGCGTCCTTTTTTCCTCCAGCGCATGCTCTTGTCGGAGGTCAGGAGGACGAGCTGTCCCGGCGGTCGTTTTCCGCTGTCGGTCGTTGAGACGGTCGCTTTGTACACTGGGTCAGTGAGTGTTTCAGGAACGGCGATAACTTGGGGTGTTTCGCCTCCTTGCAACGGCGGGATTTTGGGGAGCGAGAGCGGCTTTCCTCCGTTGAAGGGCATGCCGTTGAGCATCACGTATACGTGGCAGAATTCGAGGGTCCGGATCATCTGCGTGTGTTCTTGGAACTGATCAATAAGCGACGTGAACGCTGAGCGTCCAGATAGTCCCCTAGGGCCAAACCCCGACACGATGGTGTAGCCCGAACAACTGGCCACTGCGGTTTGCACGGCGGGTGGGAGCCGGTTGGTGTCGCAGTGCAAATCCCTAAGCGCGTTGCGGAGGCTATGCGGCGCGTTGGGGACCTTGTAGTCGCGGCCATCGTTGCGGGAGGGGAAGTACCCGAATTTCACGGTGTTGGCGGGAATGCCATAGGTGCAGCCGAGACCGTCTTTTACGGTTTGGAGGAGGGCGTGACTGTCGAACATCTTGTACATGTAGCATTTGCCGCCATTGCCGTGCCCTCCTTGGATGAAATCTGCTTTCGAGCCGCGTTGCGCTGCGTCAGGGTCTGCCCACTGTCTGAAGTGTTGTTCGATGACACCGCTGGTCATCCCTGAGAAGTCGAGGCAGGAGATCGAGGCCGTGTGTTTCTGCCGATCATCGTTAAGGATGAGCAGGATTACGCGTTCGGCGGCGTCGCGGTTGGTCCTCGCGTATTCATCGGCACTGTTTTTGACCCATTCTGGTAGTCCGTTCTCGTGGGTCTGGCATGATGCGCAGAGCAAACGGATCGCGCCTTCCTCGTGGACTTTCACATCTTGGTCAGGCGTGTATTGTACGGAGTTCATCTTTCACGATCTCCTACATTGGTGTCATTTGGTAGCCGGTAGTCGGCGTTGTTCGAAAACTCTGATCCATCCCGGTCGCGGCCTGCTTGCGTAGCCTTCCGCGATCAGGATGCCGCCAACGTAGGCGGCGGGTCCCATTTTGGTGTTCCAATGTTGCTTGATCCAGTGGCCCAAGCTACCCTCTCCGGGTTGCGAGAAGTTCAGGCCGGCACGGACCTCTTTCTCGCGGAACGTCTCGAGCAGCATTTCCCATTGTGTTGCGTCGAATTGCAGCTTGTACTTGGCCTTCTTACTGGGCCAGATGATAGTGCCCGTGGCGACGCTGCCGGAGTAGCTGAATGTGGATTGACCGCCGAAGGTGGGGCACTCTTGATCACGCACTCCTTGCGCTGCGGGTGGTGACGCAGTGACGGAATCCGTCGCACTCCCACGTTGTGCAGGAACGGTTGTGACCACGGCTTGCTCAAGGTAACTTGCGAGGTCAGTGTCTCCTATGCGCAGCTCGCCCCCAATACGGTACGCGCGCAGCTGTCCCGATTGCACGAGCTGATGAATCACTTCAACATCAACTTTGAGCAACGCTGCAAGCTCCTCTGTCGTATAGAAATGGGTCATTTGAGAAATACTGTATCATCACAGTAGCGTTTGGTCAATATACTGTATTGCAGAATCTAGGGAAGTCAAAGGCCTGCATTCTGTTTAAGTGATTGATTACAATTGAAATATAAGAAATCGATAAAATGTAGACAAGCCTCTCTTTATCCAGTACAAATCAAGGATGGTTCTCGCCGGACAGGCGGAAAGCGTGCAAACTATTTGACTTCGCCTTAATGCAACAAATCTCATGGGAACTCCGTCGTGTCACTGCACTTGGCTCTTGCAAATGCCAGCCAGATTGCTGCATCATTGTGATGCAAAATGATTCATCGTGATGAAAATGAGCAATAACGAAGATTCGGGACCAGATCGGCTGACCGTATCGCTTGGTCCGGGTCAGCGAAAAATACTTGAAGACATTGCTGACCTGAATGGGATGAAATTGGCGCAGGTTGTCCGGTACGCGCTTTCGCATTTCATCGAAGAGAACCGAGGAAAACAACTTTCCCTTCGCTTTCCTGCGGATACCGGGGACTAGGCTATTGATGAAAACGAAGTTGGTGTATTCAACCCAGCTCGGACAGGCGTATAGCGGCGATTCTGCGCGTCTGCTTCGATCGTTCGCTCGCAACGGGGGCCGTCAGGCTGTCCAAATGATTTTTACTTCTCCACCGTTCGCCCTGAATACCAAGAAGAAATACGGCAATCTGAACGGCAAAGAATACGTAAAGTGGCTGAGAGGGTTTGCGCCTCTATTCGCTGATCTCCTGACACCCGACGGCTCGATCGTCATCGAACTTGGAAACGGGTGGGAGCAGGGGCAGCCAACGATGTCCACATTGCCGATGGAGGCACTGCTCGCATTCAAGAAAGCGGGCCGATTCCATCTTTGCCAGGAGTTCATCTGCTTTAACCCTGCGCGCCTTCCCAGTCCCGCGCAGTGGGTCAACGTGGAACGCTGCCGGGTGAAGGATGCGTTTACGAGAGTTTGGTGGTTGTCTCGCGTTCCAAGGCCAAAGGCTGACAATCGTCATGTTCTTACTCTGTATAGCGAGAGCATGAAGAAACTCCTCACGAGGGGGACGTACAATTCAGGCTTGCGGCCTTCGGAGTTTAATATCGGGGAGAAATCGTTCCTAACAAACAACTCGGGTGCAATCCCGCCCAATGTGCTTGCCGCCACAATCATCGATACGATCTCCGAGATTGCGTCCGATCCATTGAACGTCTTCTCGATCGCAAACACCAAGAGCAACGATTCCTATCAGAATCATTGCCGGAAGACCGGGACAACACCTCACCCGGCCAGAATGCCAAGCAAACTTGTTGAGTTCTTTGTCAGATTTCTCACTGACGCAAATGATCTGGTTGTGGACCCGTTCGCAGGCAGCAATACAACAGGGGCCGTTGCAGAGAGTCTCGGAAGGCGATGGAAATCCTTCGAAATCAAGAGCGAATACCTTGAGGCTTCGAAAGCGAGGTTTCCGCGCTCTTCCTTAAAGGTGAAGCGCCGTGCCGGCAGCACAGGCAGGCTCCAACGTCGGCGGAGGGATTGACCCATATGGCATCGAACATCAGTTCACAGATGAACGACGCTTGTCCGGCTCCTGAGAGCGCGAATAGCGGAATTGCCGTCGTCGACTTCGATGCCTGCCGCAAACTTGCAGCCATTCTTCGATCCCATCGTATTCCGGAGGATCACGAAGACAGCTCGCTACGAGGATTTACGCCTGCTGAGATTGGGAACCTTTACCTCTTTTTGGTGGCAACCTCGCATCAAACGTCACCGCAGGACAGACAGCCGCTTGCAGGGACAGTGGGAAAGCGCCTATTGCGCGGCTGGGACTATTTAACGGCGCGATTTGAAGCGGCAGCCCGCCTCGACCGGGCGATTCTTTCCCCTGACTACTGGGAACACTTCACCGCCCAAAATATCAGGGATCTGTTTCGCGATGAGTTGCTCGGCGAGCGATTGAGTGACCCTGAAGGACGATCTGCACTTATTCGAGATCTGGGCCGCCAAATGCTGCTGCACTCCTGGAGCTCGGCCAAGGACATCTACGATGCTTCCGGCGGATACATCGACAAGGATGAAACAAGTCTCCTCAGTAGACTGGCCCGGTTCCGAGCGTACAGAGACCCAGTACACAAGAAGAGCTTCTTCTTTCTCGCATTGATGCGCAACACCGGTCTCTGGAAGTACAAGGACCCAGGTAATCTGGGCGCACCGATCGATTATCACGAGGTCCGAGGGCACCTCAGGATCGGAACCGTGCAGATTCAAGATCTTGAGCTCAGCATCAGGCTAATGAAAGGCGAGGAAATCAAGGCTCAAGAGGACATCGAGATCCGCCGGGCTGTACACAGCGCCCTCATGCTCATCTCCGAATGGAGCGGTCTGCACAATCCAAGTCAGCTTCACTACCTTTTCTGGAACGTTTTTCGTTCATGCTGCACGCGGGAGAATCCGCATTGTCATTCTTGTCCTCCCAACTGCTCGCTGCCAGCTCGATATGTCCCTCTGGCCATCTTTCCAGATGGAACGAGACGCTGTCCGTTCTCAAATATTTGTGAGAGCGCGAATAGGGAGCCAAAGCTTCTCGAACCCAGGCTCCAAACCGATTATTACTGAGGACCTCGATCCACCAGTCAATCAGCCCACGAGGCACACATTATGTCCGAACCAGGTCGAGAATGCCGGACTTCGCAACCAGAGCCTAAGCTTCGCCATGAATTCGTCGGCATGATGTTCGCGGTTGCGATCGGAGAAGTTGGCTTGCAAACAGCTGCACTCGTCCAGGCTGGTCACGCCTTGGGCTTCCTGCCTGCGTGGACACATCTCCTTCTCGCCACTGTTGTCATTGCGACAAGTTGGGTTGGGTGGACTCTCAGTGTGGCTCCCGGAGCGCGACGGGACGTAAATGGCATTTTTGAGTGGGAGTTTATTGTTCTCCTGATGGACGTCCTCCTGGTGATCTTGTATTTCATCCTGGTCAGAACAGTCGATTTCGGAAATGAACAAGATGCCCCGAGAATTGCGCCGGCGGCTCGAGTAGCAACGCTGATGTTGATCATTTTTGCTTTGTACCTTCTGTGGGATGTTCTCACCAAGGTTTGCATCTACTGGAAATACAGGGACAAATCGAAGAAGGGATTGCTTGAACATTACGATTCATCATGGTTGCGCACGTTCGGGGTAAGAATGGTGCCAAGCACAGTTTGCCTCATTCTTTCATGCGTCACGCTTTGGCTGGTGCGGAAAGCCGATGCTCCGCACATGCTGACAGCGGACCTGGCAATGATCGGCCTCATCCTCTTATTCCGGGCATTGAAAGACTTTTCATCCTCCTTTCCCAAGCTCGAAACGGGGGGCCAACTTCCACCGGAAAAGATCGGGGCAAGAAATCGCGCCGTAAGGTGGATGATCCCGTGGAGCTTCCTTCTCCTATTCGGGCTGATTTGGACGGCGTACTCCCTCCCGCTGCCATGCCGAATGGCTGCGGAAATCGGGCAGTATTCGGCGGCTGAATCTCACTCTACGGCAACTGGAGGGCATCCAATGCTGGGTTTTGCCAAATGAAACATATCGCGGGCCGGTAGACGGTTTTCGGGAAAGGCGATTTGTGGCAATACCGGGCGCGATTGAAAATGACGACCAATCAAGTTGTCTCCGCTGATATGGAGGCAACGGAGTAACGTGGTCTTTTTTGCCCCGGCGCTTAAGAATGAGTGCCTTCCTAATTCCCAAGCCATCCTAAGGCAGCGGCATTTCCTAAAGAAAAATCCCAGTTTCGATGGAAAAATTGGAGCCGTCCTAAATGCTTGATTTTTTCAGAATCTCAGTTTTACCTTTGTTGTTGGGAAAACTTGGCTCCGCTATCCTAATCCCTTCTTCGGCACTGCGTATTTAGAACCAAGGGGCTACCGAGGCTTCCTAAGAATTCGCGCCTTGTTCAGGAATGTGGACCTTTCGCGTGATCCCTGTGCCACCTTACTCACCTGTGGAGGGCGTCTGCACTCGAAGACATTTCTACGACACCACGGCAGAGTCAACGCACCAGACTTCCCGACTTCATGCGTTTAAGCATTTCCGCTCTATCGCACTCAAACGAAATCAAGTGTTGACTAACGACAGTGCCGTGCTGAAGTTGAAGAAGCGGATCAACCCCGGAAAAGGCAGGGAGAAACGGAGACTTAGTTGTCAGTAGAGGCTTGAGTCTATCGGTTAGAAAACCTATGTACCTCAGTGAGCTTTTATCAAAGGAGCCTGTATAAGCGCGGTTGGTCGCGGCGGAACGACTCCAACCTATTTTTCCATTCAGAAGTTGACCAGGGCGTACCCGTAGGCGCCGCATATCAGGTTGACCAGGGCCACCAGCAGCAGAGCTGCTCCCCACAGGATTGCGCACGCCAAGGCCAGAGCATTGACATTAAATTTCATCGCTCGCGCCTCACTTTTTGGGGTCTTCAGAATACGACTACGGGGTCTGAAGTGCAAGGACTGACAGACTGACACACGCACAGATTGTAGACGACATCGTAGCGGTCTGTGCGCCCGAGAGACGGAAGAATCAGCAAACGCTGAACGCTGCTTGCAAGCCGCTCAGGCCCAACTCTTGACGATCACAACGAGCAGCACGAGAAAGGCAAACGCGTCCGTGACCATCGCTGTTTGCTCCATCGCGTTCTTTTGTTTCCTGAAGACGTGCAACAACCCAGCCAGCCCGAAATACAATCCGCCAGCAACGGCAGCAGGCAGAATCCAGCCGGAACGATACAGGGAGCAGATTCCGAGAGTCCCTATAGCAAGATTGCCGAATCCCACTTCCCGCACGATTGGGTATGACCCAGCTGTTTGAAACCTGAAGATTTCCCGGGCTGTCAACGCAGGCCGCAGCACCTGCCGCACGCCCGCACTGAACAGCCGGATCCCAACCTCCCAGAAGACGAACCACTTCGCCACCAAGGCAAAGATGCTCGCCGTGTGGTGAAACACAGCAGCTTCAATGGCCACGGACAGAGCCGGGAAAATGACCATCACCAGAATGACGAGTGCGATGTACATGGAGTCTCCTTTCATCACTCCACGAACGGTGCCAATTGTACGATCGATTTCCCTGCTCCATAATGTCCAACGGCTCTCGTCCCGGAGTGTCCTTAACGATCTGCGACCCGCATGTGCGATGGCGCACACCAAGGCACAAGGGTTCACGCCAACAACCTACCGGCGTGGAACCGGAGAACTGGGGCGAATGAATTGTTGGCCGTATGCCGAAAGGATACGCTTGCCCGGCGGACTCCAGCGAGAATCCGCCCCCAATACAATGCAGTAAAAGAAGAATCTGGAGAACAGTGCTGTTTTCTGCTCGTTACAGGTTGAGCAGTTCACATATCTGGTTCACTATAAGGCTCCCCCGGCGCCGGCTGTCCGAATTGCGGCGACGCAGACTCACATCATTGACCCGCCGTCTATAAGCATTGTCGCCGAGCGTCGTCTATATCGAACCGGGTGCTCTTATGAATCCAGACTGAGTCAAATCATTTTGACTACCTCTAGCCACGCTGGCCTGACCGATTCGGCCTTGCACCAGAGCTCATCAAATATCGCCCTGAACGTCTCGAGTAGATCCGAATCGTGGGTGCGGTAGCCCAATTGGCCAGGCCCATGAGCAGCTTTGGCAAAAGTGAACAGTCCCTCATCTCCGTTACCAACTTGCTCCTTGATTTTGTCTCGAATCCAAAGATACATTGGTTCGTCTGTAATCAGCCCGCGAATCTCGACGCCGTGTCGCCACAATTCTTCAGCAAACCAGAGCCTGCCTAGCCTGCAAGAGCGTTCTAAATACTGACTCGCTTTCTTTGTCATCACCGAGGATTCTGGCGTTGCGGCAGACCTTCAGGCATTCACCAAGTGCTTGTTGTAAGTCACTCGGGCGCCACTCGTCCTCAAACCAGTTATTTTTGAAACCATCAAATCTAGCTTTTGTTGGATCATTCAGGAACTCTATCCATCGATCAAATCCCACGTCGCTGTGCAACGCCCTGCAATAGGCCGTCAAATATTTCTTGAGACTACTGTAGTCCTTTCTGTACTCATTAAAATTAAGGCCGCTTGGGTTCGTATACGGCTTGGGCGTTCCTCCACAGACGAGCATTCGAACAGGCATATTTCGCTTTGCATGAAGAATGGCGTCATGCAAACGTTGATGAACTTGCGGCGCAAAAAAGCTTCCATAGTCCACGCAGTCTACGAGGATATCGAGTGAGGCTTTTGCGCCTTCTACTAGTTCCGCGAGATGCCTTACGTACGCTGGAAAGGCACCTACACGGCGGGTTGAAAGCGATTCGTCCAGCCTTTTTAGTTCTCGGCTCTGTTCGGTGATCTGAGTCAACTGGGAGTGTATTGATTCCTCGATTCCAGCTAGCTTGTGGAGCTGTTGCGCAACCCTGTCAGTCTGTTTCGTTAATTCGTGCTCGTGCCGAAGGGCATACAAAATCCCTGAAGACGCCAGCCAAATCGTAAACAGATCGATGAAGTGACCACCGTCTTGGAGCCACTTAAATAACCCCCTGTGCCAGTGCATTGAGTCGAAAAATGCGTAGCCAATACACCCCGCCAAGGTGACTACGAGGACGTCGGAGTGCCGTGCCAATGATAAAGGAGAGTACCATCTGCTCTCGCGCGAAACCTCCCGCTTTGGGTCACTTTCCATTTCCTTTCACCTCTGACCAGGTCTGCACATTCCGGGGTTTCCTATAATTCACCTACAAGTGTCGATGCTGGAAGCTTCGACCTCAAACAACAAATTGCCTAAAACTTTCGAGAAACTTCGCGGCCTTGTCGCCGCCGGAGGAGAAGCATCGTGGCAACGCCAGCATTCACAATCACCAACGTTGCGGGGTAAAGCCATGTTGCGACCGAGTACGATTCGAGTGCGAAAAGCGCTGGGATAAACTTAACGCTGTTGAGGGCGAAGGAGGTCGCGCTATCCTTGTGAGGTTCTTCCCACCCCTTTTTTATTGTCGACGCATATCCAACAACGTCGGTCGCCGTGGCCAAGACCGCCGAGCTTGTTGGGTTTCTCGAAAGCAGGTAATATCCGAAAACAATTAGACCTGCACCCAGCGACAACCAATCAAACCATGAAAATCTCCATCGATGCTTTAAGAGGCTGAAACTGCCGATCAGAAAGCAGATGATGGATGTAAACCCCACTACCCAGCTTCCGGAACCTCCACCTTGTGTAACTTGGACTAAGTAGGCTACCCCCGTCACAAGTCCCCATAGGAACCATGAGAACGGATGCGGTTGCACGCCTTCCTTTCGTGAGGTCTGCCAAAAGTAGATCGCGTATGCGATCAACATGATGACGACCGACAAGGATCCCATCGCCGACTTAAGTGTGATCGCCGTGTGGGCAAAGAATATCAAAGTGAGGGTGGCAGGCTGTTGGCTCGGGATTATCATCGGCGGGAATTCGGCATTGGCTTGTGCTTTTTGATTTTGGTTATGTGGTTGTGCTTATCGACGAATACCACAACGGGCTTTAGGTCTTTCATCTCTTTCGGCTCAAGCCATACTTCTGCAAGGACGATGATCTCATCGCCCACCTGAAAATGTCTCGCGGGCGGACCATTAAGGCAAATGTCTCCGAAGCCTCTTTTGCCAGGCAAAACATATGTTCGCCAAAAAACGCCATTCGAAACATTGGTAATGTTCACGTATTGGAAAGCTACCATACCACACGCATCAAGGATTGCTCTGTCTATCGTGATTGAACCCTTATAGTTTAGGTCAGCCTTGGTCACTTTCACCCTGTGAATCTTTGCGATGCAAGCTTCGATTAGCATTACGAAATCTCCTTCGTCACTTTCAAGGATGCCAGTTTTGAGTCGCCACTCTAATTCTATCCGGGCGAAAGAAGAACGGATCCTTTCGCTCATAAGTATTCGGCTTCCGGATCGGGGATTGCTTTGCCAAATTGGGCTTCTTCGCAACATGAATCCGCACCGCATAGAGCATCGCCCTGAAGACATTCCCGATGTGCCGTACCTCGAAGCGTGTTTGTCACATTTGTCAGTTTCAGAAACAACCTTGAGGCGCGGATTCGGATCTTGGGCGCAACATAATGCTTAGCTCGGTCGGACACATTACAACAGTTCGAAGCACAGGCAGACTGGTCGTGTAATATTCTGTGATGCGAATTATGATGGCATGAATTGAGGAACTCATCGACCTTCCTCTCCTGGCACCAGATGCTTGCCGTGCGCAAATTGGCCCGTCAGCCCTAGTTTCTGCGATATGGAGCCGCTTGTCTTAGTGAGATTGCTTTCTCCAAACCCACGCCTTTCGAAACACTCGTGCGATCTTTGCGACGACTATTGTTTTCAGTGGCTTACGATCCGCTTGCACAATACCCTTTAGGGCCGATTTGCATGGGATTGTCAAAGCTTTCGATGTTCCATGAGGGCTGGGCGTGGGTATTCCGGTGGATCCCTCTCGGAGCAGCGGGCTCGCCAGCGCCGTCGCCCCTCTTGAGGATCAAAATCCGATAAGTAACGAAATGTACGGTCCGCCGCGCGACTGCAAGGAAAAAGCGTGGGCGAGAAGACAAGTCTGCGCAAATGCATTCGGCCTTTGGTTGGAGACTAGTTCTCCTGGCCACGGTGAGTTGCGCGCGTGTCTGTCCTTATAAGTCGGTCGGTTGCTCTTTCGGGACCGTTTTCGGTAACCATTAGTAGCTTCCGGCATCAGGAGACAATTTTGTCGATGCTGCATCCCCTCAGGAAGAGAATTGATCATTTTGAGCAGAGCGCAGCTGAGTTCTCTGGGGCTGACCTTCAGCATTGTGTTGGCATCGGCAATTAGCGATGAGATTCTCATGGGCGTGGCTCACCTTCCGAAGATGCGCACCGTTCACGTTCAACTGCGCCTTCGACGTTTTGAATTTATCTCCCCGCCATTCGAGGCACTTGCAATTGCGAGGACATTTGCGACCAAGTGCTCCGCAGAATGGCGGCCCGCAAGCATAATGATGAGGTATTCTCCAACTAAGAAAATCAAAGCAATTGCCGTCAACCTCCATGCCCCGAGGAGGCCAATCCCGACTATAAGCAAAACGGCGAACGCAGCCACAATTAGGCCGATCATTTCCCGGTACAGCAAGAACGCCCCGTTGGCATCTTCAACTGATGGCTCAGTCTGGTGCTTGCGATAGATTCCGTACCAAAGGGCTGTTTGCTTCGCCGGTTCGATCGGAAATTCGCCAATTCGCTGAGACAACTTCGACGGGTCGACCCGTGGGTCAGAACCCGCAATCCGACTGAAGGCCCTGCTGGACGGCAAACATCGATCACCAGTCCTCCAGAATATGAGAACTTCTTTCCACTCCTTCGGTACGGCCCAGCCAATCACGCCCAAAACCAGAGCGGCCACGGCGGGCGTCGCGATCACCTTCCCCAAAGTCGCCCAGTTGCCTTTTGCGATTTCATCAGCGAGCATCAGTGCTCTCTGCGGGCCAAGTTCAATGATCCCCAAAAGCGCCACGTTCACAATCGCGAAGGTGATCAACTGAGGCCGGTTCCTCTGTTTTAGGGTCTTGCTCAACGAAGATCTCCTCGAAAATCAAGTGAGTGCGATTTCATGCTTCTTAAAAAACGGCTCAAGTTCTTTCAGATTGTCGAGTACCACCTGATCCGAAACAACACCACGTGTCGATCGCGGCGATAGCCCTAAGTGCCGAAGTAGGTAAAAGAGCAGAGCCTCGCGCGTACGCAGCACCAGTCGCCCGTCTTCCATGTTGTAATCGACTTCAATCGCGCGTTTCTGCCCGACTGAGAGACCGGGATTCGGTGCAAGAACAACCTCGATCTCCCTGTTCCATTCGGTATCTTGAGAGCCGCCTACCGGCGATTTATCGGCCAACGACACTTTTGACATCCGAGCAAGAACAAAATCCCGGTATTCATCGTGGCTGTGACAATAAGCCCGTGTGTGCCATCGCGAACCGTCAAATGCGATTGCGTGAGGTGAGATCCTCCTACGCTTTGGCTCGGGACTGGTCATCGATTGGTAGTCGGCTTCGAGCGACCTTGATTCTCTGATTGCGGACAAGACGGACCTCAATGTGGCGGGGTCAACGTCACGGCCCGGGTCACGCACAACGCCTGCTGCTGGGCGCCAGCCAAGGAAGGAGGAGTTCGGTTCGAGGATGCCGGTTTCGAGTGCAAGGACACGGCCCAGGTACGCACTTGCCGAGGACTGCGCGAACAGTGGAGCGAATGATTCCGTTGCAACATAGGTCTTTTGGGTGACGTCGTAGGCGGCATTCTGGGGTGCCAGTTCCCGGTACTTGGCCAAGTCCAGCGAGGCCTGCGGCACCGAGAGACCAAAGAAATTCGTTAGATCCGAGCGATTGACGCGTCCCTCCCAAAGTAGCCTGAAATCAATGAATTCCAGACGTCGTTCCTGCCCCCAACGTGCCGGCCAAATCTGCTCTACGCTCAATGAGCCCTCCCTCGGCGGTAAACATTACCAGTCTAGAAAGTAGACTAGGTATAAAAACTAGATGTATAATATCAGCGTGGATCGGGGTCGGCCAAGTTTTTCGGCTGCCCGCCTGAGGAAAATATGGCATCAACTATCACATTCTTTCCCGTGGGGAACGGCGACATGACGCTCATTGTTCTCGGCGATGAGACCGCCATGCGGATTCTCATCGATTGCAACATCCGCGGCGCGGCAGACGATATGAACGACAAGACTCGGAACGTCGCTCAGGATTTGCGAGATCGACTCAAGCGCGATGACAAAGGCCGGCCGTACATCGATGTCTTCGCTTGGAGTCACCCCGACCAGGATCACTGTCGCGGAATTCGGAACCATTTCTACTTGGGCGATCGTGCTGCATACCCGGACGACAAGAAGCCGGACAAGGAGAAACGGATTCTTATCCGTCAGATGTGGTCGTCCCCGATCGTCTATCGCCGAGCCAGCAAGGACCACACAGTCTGCGAGGATGCGAAGGCGCTTAACACGGAGGCAAAGCGCCGCGTGGAAGTCGCCCGAGACAAGAAGTTCGCAGGAGTTCAGGATGGCGATCGCATTTTGATCCTCGGCGAGGACGAAAACGGAAAAACTGACGATCTCGGCCCGATCTTGGTGAAGGTCGATGAAGACATCAATGCCATCAACGGAGCCAGGAGTTCGGTCTTCAAGGCGCGTCTGCTAGCACCGCTTCCAATTTCAAAGGACGAATGTCAAGAAGAAGAATTCCGCAAGAATCACTCCAGCATTATTCTGAATATTGAACTGGCTGATGACGCGTCGCGGAAGACGGTGAAGGAATTTCTTACCGGCGGCGACGCCGAAGTGCTGATCTGGGAGAAGCTGTGGGAGAAGCACAAGAAGTCTCCTGCGGTTCTCGCCTACGATCTTCTCCAAACCCCGCACCATTGTTCCTGGCACTCGCTTTCGCGAGATAGTCGCTCCGAACTGGGCGATAAAGCCAAGGTATCTGAGGATGCCAAATCGGCGCTGTCGCAAATTCATGGCGGTGGGACGATTGTCGCCAGCAGCGACCCAATTAAGGACGACGACAAAGACCCGCCGTGCTATGCGGCGAAGCTCGAATATGAATCGATCACAGACGGAGCGAAGGGTGAGTTCGTTTGCACGGGCTCCTATCCCAGCGAATCGAGCCCCGCTCCTTTAGAGTACGTCGTTCGGGATCAAAAGTTAGTCAAATCCGCGCGCCAAGTTAGTGGGGCGCCGAACATCCTGACTGCGCCGTTAATTGACAGGATTGGCCAACGGGCCGCTGAAGCCGAGGCGGTAAGGAAAGGCGGCGACAGCCGCTATGCCTAAGGGCTCGGGCATTGCTTTCCGCCTTCGGGAGGAAGGCATTTCGCGAGCTGATGCCTTCCTCCTGGCTGAGTGCGGTGCCCGTCGCCTCTCGGACGAGGAGCTCCGCTCGTACGAGTCCCGCTCGCTCGTTGCGGGCTGGCAAGTGACCGTCAAGACACCGCTTACCACACGTCGCGTCGACATCGGCGTCGATGATCAGTTTCCCTTCTCGCTGCCACATTTCTTTCTCGTAGACCGGCCTCCGCTCTTGACCTGGCCCCATATCGAGGGCGACGGGTGCCTTTGCCTGTTGGACGATACGGTTGTGGCGAAATTTAGCCAACCTGGGGCGGTGGTCGGAGATCTTCTTCGAGACGCATTTCAGCTGGTTTGCGATTGCGAATCCGGAACAAATCAGAACGATTTCCGCACTGAGTTTTATTCTTACTGGAATCGGCGCTTGTCCACCTCGGACGAGAGAATACAGAGCCTGTTGGAGCCGCACGGCGAGAGTCGATTGGTAGACGTTTGGCGCGGGGAAACCAGATGCGTGATTGGCGAAACACAGGATCATGTACTCAGATGGCTGAGGCACAAATACGGGCATCAGCCTCAATTCAAGTCCACGGACCGTGCGCTTCTGCTCTGGCTAAGAGAACCGTTATTGCCTAATGAATATCCTGATTCGGTAGCTGACCTTTACCGTCTTGCTTGCGCAGTGAAGGGTGGGAAGGAGCGATTAGATCGTTTCTCTCAGATCAGTGGTAGCCCGTTTTGTTTCGTGATCGGCGCCGACAGCACTAGTGGTCCTTGCTTCGCGGGAGTCCGCAGCGCTCGTCCAATCACTCCTGATATTCGCGGCCTGAAACGCGAACACACTCTTGATGGTTTCCGGCCCGGAAAGGTCCCGCAAGCTCTGCTTACGCAGCGCTTGTTCTCGTCCAGCGCACCGGCCAGTCGAATTCAAGTGGAGCGCGTGGACGCTGCGTGGATTCATGGCAGAGACCACGACCCACGACAAAGGGAGCTTTCATCTAAGACCGTCGTAGTTGCCGGGTGCGGCTCTGTAGGCGCCCCGATTGCTCACATGCTTGCGATGGCGGGAGTCGGGTGCCTTCGACTTGTGGACGACAAAGAGTTGACCTGGGCCAACGTGGGACGCCATGTTCTGGGTGCTGGAAGCGTAGGAGGTAACAAGGCAAAAGCATTAGCCGATCACCTCCAGAAGAATTATCCGCATTCCCAAATAGACGGCTTTGATATGACCCTCGAGGAGTTTGAGGAAACCAATCCCAATCTCGTCAGGGAATGCCATCTCATTGTTTCGGCGACGGCAGATTGGAAATCCGAGAACATCCTGAATCTCAGGCAGGTTCGTGGAGAGATAACGCAACCGATCATATACGCTTGGACAGAGCCTCATGCGTGTGCCGGTCACGCGGTGCATGTAGCTCCAGGTGGCCCCTGTTTTCGCTGTGGATTCGATCCGACAGGTCAACCAAAACTGGAGGTTACTGTTTGGCCCTCTGACAAGAGGCAGCAACGTGAGCCTGCTTGCGGCGCGGTGTTTCAACCATATGGCCCAGTGGAACTGTTGGGGACGATTTCGGCAGGGGCGAGCTTGGTGTTGGACAGTTTGCTCGGCAAGCTTCACTCAGCAACGCAAAGGATCTGGGCAGGTCCGCAAGCTCTGCTATTGGAAGCCGGAGGGAAGTGGTCGGAAGAATGGCTAAAGGAGCACAAAGATCACCCAGGGGGTGGATTCGAGGAGCAGCAGGGTTGGCCGAGAGATTCGGATTGTCCCGTTTGCCGCGTGCCGAATATCGAAGCCAACTTACCTATCCAATCGGGCAATCAGGACAATGTCTCATTATCCGCCCGTCAGTCCTAAATCATTTCTCAATGTATCAACAGCGCCATTTCCATTCCCTCGAAGCGGGCGGGCAATTATTCGCCCAATTCATCGATGGCGACGTTGTCGTCGAAAAAGCCACCGGGCCGCGGCCTTCGGACCTCCGTTTTCGACATCTATTCATTCCTGACCGAAGTAAGGAACAGAGCGAGATTAATGCGATGCACCGCGAGGGATTTCACTTCGTCGGTGATTGGCATACACACCCCGAACCGATTCCTGCAGCCTCGCCTTCGGACGTTAACAGCATCCGTGATGCGTTCGCAAAATCGAAGCATCACCTCAATTGGTTCATAATGATGATCGCCGGAACAAAAGAATTTCCTGCAGGATTGTTCGTCGCGACTCACTGCGCGACCGCCGGCATCGACCTTGTTCTCAATACTCCTGTTCAATCTGACAGTCCAACGTAGCCTGCATTTCTGGATTGAGATAGAAGTGTCGGGAAACAATCTGCGCAGGTTCCGCATTGCATATGAGTCGAATTTCTCCGCTAAATGCAATCGCCCGCTTCTGGTTTCGTTGATTGGGACATCAACACACAGGTCCATCCGTTGCTTTTGGGGAGGAGCGAAATGCAGCGGGTAATGGATCTTCGAGCATGGCCACGCAACCCGGTGGGGCGTTAAAGTCGGGAGCTGATTTCCCGGTATCGACGGAGCAGGTGACGATCGAGCGGGTGCTCAGGATGACTGAGGGACACATCACCCTCGAATGTCGCTACAACGATAGGGCGGAATTCTTCGACTTTGTCTTGGCCGCCGATAACACCGCTGAAAGTCTGGTCAAGATTTTGACCTAGAATATTGGCGCCCGGCTGTTCGACATCGGGTTTCTGGAATCCCGCCGGATTAGCTCTAGGTCGTTGTGGTGCCAGGAGCCGAAAGTCTGGTGAGATATTCCAGGCACTCATTTACGATTCTTTCGTTCCGTATACTGCCCTCGACCTAGTTCAGAAGCCAGGGGGGGCATCGTGCTGAACGCTTCGTGTGCTCGTTTGGACTCATAGGGTGATCTATTTCTTCGAAGCCTTCGCTTTTTCCTCGAATTCGATCTGATCCCAGAACGTCATGATCTTGAAGCGTTCGACCTCTGCTTCTTTGACGAGTTTGTCGAACTGCTCAGCCGCGGCGTCCATGCCGTCGAAATCTTGGTCGAATAGAAGCTTTGGTTCGCCCTCGGTGCCGGCGAATTTTCCGTTTTCAACTCCCTTGCCGATGCCTTCCAGTGCGTAAACCTGGAATACGCCGACGGTCGAATTGAACTGATCTGTCACGATCGCCACCGATCGAAAGAACGCTCCGGGATTTGCTGCGTCACCTTTCCACAAAGTTTGGAGGCCGCGGTTATAGACGTATCGCGCATAACGTTTTTTCTCGGTCGGTTTTGCAGCATCCATCACCACTCTCCATCTCTTGTTTCAATTTTATTCCCCTTTTCATCCTTGCGGGGTAACGGGCTCACCCGCCGGGCGCTTTTTGGTCAGCGGGGCTAAGTTGCATTCCTGATCTCTTGTCTTCGGGTTGGGAGAAGTTTCCAACGTACAGTCTGCCGCAACGCCGAGAAGAGGACCGAGTGCGTGTAGCAAATCGTGCGTGCGGACAGCTTCCGATTGAGCAATTCGTTGTCGAGCGCCTGGCTTTCCGCCGGCGAAAGCTCTCCGAGCGGTCCTGCGCCCAGTCGTGGACGTACCGAGCGAGTAGGCTCGAGTAATCGCGGAAGCTCTTGGCGCGCAGCCGTGGCTCGGCACAGATGTCGAGCCAGTGATCAAGGTACTGGCCCAGGGTTTGCCGGGAAGAACGGATTTTGCGACCGAGGTCCCGCTCCGCGAGCATGCGGCTGTGCTGCACGCTGGAACTCGTTGGCCTGCGCAACCGCCTCTTAACCTGGCAGCCGGAATTACGATCGGCTGAGAAGCCTGGCTGAGTCTGATAGTTTCTCAAACTCGGAGACGCCGCCCCCAACATAAACCTGGCCCCATTGATTGGGGCCCTCCACGGCGCCGTACCTCTCATCAAACGGTCCGCGGAACAAGCGACGATCGAGAGGCACGGTGGCACATGGATTCTCGTGAACTCGCACACGGACTCGGTTCAATGAGAGGTCGCGTTCAGTTCCCGCTGCCTGCTCCACTGCCTGCAGATATTCCTCGACGCCCAAGTCACGTCCTAGTTCCTGTTCCCGGTCGTGTACGGAAAGGCGGAATCGTTTTTCTCCAATCGCGTATCGCTCGACCACGATTACGGCGCAGATGATCGCGTTTTCTGGCACCAGGTGTTTGAATGTCGTCTCTTCTCCGCGAATGCCCCCCTGGGTTTTTGAGGAATAAGCTGGACTGGCCTTGGGGGCCAGAGAAGGAGAGCCGAGGTCGCTGAGCATCGCACCCAAAACGATCTGCCAGGTGAGGTCAATCCGCAGCTTGTCCGGGTTCTCGAAAACCAGGCAGCAGCAGTGCCCCGCCATGTCTTTGAATTTTCTTCGTGCGGCACTGAGTTTCTCGCGGATTGGGCCGTAGGGATTATAGGCACCGCCGCGAACGCGACTATCTTCCAGCTTCGATGTGAAATCCTCCACATCGAGCAGCACCTCCGCTCCGTCTGCGCGCAAGCGGTAGTCCGGCCGGCTGCTGCTGTCTTCGATAACTGGCTCGACCTCGACGTCAGTGAGTCCATGAGACCGCAGATACTCTTCGAGCAACGCATCCGATGGGGTTCTGATGGGCTCAAGTTTTTCGTTGGCTGAGTGGACTTCGAATCCCACGGCCCCGAGAATGCGGGTCGCGTCCATGGTCGTGAAGTCGACGAGGGGAACCTTGAGAAGTTCCGACACGACTTGTTTGGGCGAGAATCGGCGGCCCTGGATCTTCACCCAATACTTATCGATGGCCTTCGGTTCCAGGCGAGCAGCGAGACGAGCGATTTTCTCCGAATCGATCTCGTAATTGACGCCGTTGAGGCGGACAGTCTTGCGCAAATGCATCATGAATACTCCTGTGCATACTATAGACTATCAATAAGTAATATACAATAGCTTATAAGCTATTCATAATAAATGACTTGCATATGACACAAAAATATTTCTACCAATTAGTAGCTAAAATTGGTCGCGCTTTTGTATACTATGGGTGTAAGGAAACAGGGGCCATGAATCAGAAGCAGATCGCGAACGAGCCGATTAGCCGCACCTCCGGGGAGCCGAAACAAACTGCTCTGGAGGAACGGCAAATGCTCAAGAATGTTGGAGTAGAAGCGACTGCGAACGCAGTCGTAGAGGTGAGTCCGAAATAAGCGCTGAAAGCAAGCGCCCCCGCGTTGATGCGCGGGGGCAAACCATAAACCAGGCTACTTAGAAGCCCGGAATACAGCTCTACCTCATTATCCGCCGATCGGCGGGTTCCGTGCAATAGGCAGCCCCAACCAAAGCCAAAGGAGGCTGCTATGTTGCACGAAATCACTATCACTTGCCCAAGCTGTAATGTCGAGTTTCCGCTCACGGAAACTCTAGCCCAACCCATCATTGCCGCTGAACGTGCGCAGATTCAGCGCGAGACGCAGGAACGCGTCGCGGCGCTGAAAGAGCACGAACAGGACCTATCCCAGCGCCAACAGGCACTGGAGGTCCTCAAGCGGGAGCTCGATGTTCGCCAGGCTGAAATTGATGCCGCGGTCGAACAGCGGCTCCAGGCTCAACGAGACGTTCTGGCAAAAGCTGCTGAAAAGAAAGCAGCGGATGCCTATAACGTCCGGTTGCTTGCTGTCGAACAGGAGTTGGCTCAGAAGCAGGCCAAACTTGCTCAGGCAGAAAGCGCCGAACTCGCCCTACGCAAGGAGCGCCGCACCCTCGAAGAGGAAAAGCAGCGCCTCGAGTTGGAGGTCGAGCGTCGTCTTGAAGCCGAGCGCCTGCGCATCCGCGAAGCAACTCAAAAGGAAGAAGAGCAGAGCTACCTGCTGAAACTGGCGGAGAAGGACAAGCTCATCTCCGACATGAAGAAGCAGGTTGAGGAACTGCGCCGCAAGGGCGACCAGTCTTCTCAGCAGCTCCAGGGCGAGGTTCTCGAACTGGAGCTCGAAGCCATGCTGCGGACTGCGTTCCCGGCGGACCAGATCGACCCGGTCCCGAAGGGGCGTAACGGCGGCGATGTCGTCCATAAGAGTCGTCGGTCCCAACGGCCTTCAGTGCGGCACGATTCTCTGGGAGAGCAAACGCGTGCGCGCCTGGAGTAACGATTGGCTCACCAAGAACCGCGAAGACCAGCGGCTCGTGGGGGCCAGTGTCGGCGCAATCGTGACCACCAGTATGCCCAAGGGCGTCGACGCTTTCGACCGCCTGGAAGGCGTCTGGGTGGCGCAACTGCGCTGCGCGATGCCCTTAGCCAAAGCGCTGCGTCATGCCCTCATCGAGGCAGCGATGGCTAAAGTCGCAGGGCAGGGTCGCGATGGAAAGATGGAACGGCTTTACGAGTACCTTATCGGTCCACTTTTCCGCAATCGCGTTTCTGCGATCATCGAGGCCGGCATTTCCATGCAAGACGATCTCGAAGCTGAGAAGCGTGCCTTGACAAAGCACTGGGCGAAACGGCAGCGCCGCCTGGAATTGCTGATGGATGGGACGGCCGGGATGTGGGGCGATCTGCAGGGACTTGCGGGACGGTCGATTCCGGAACTCGAGGGGCTGCAGGTACCGCAGCTGGACGACGGCATGGGCCTGGACCCGCCGGACGAGCCGGAGAAAGAACCCGGTTAGGCCGACGTATTGGCGGGATGGCGCCCGCGAGGGCGCCACCCCTAACCAATCGGCGACCAGCGCACACACATTCAACAGGGTGAAGAGAAAGGAAGACGTTATGGCGAGTCCTATCAATATTAATGGGGCGTCGAAGTGGCTCGGTAGGAGAACGCGTCGTATCGCTAAATCGAACAGAGGCGCGCGCTGGCAGTCTGCGGACGCGGCACGCTTCCTCTACAAAGGGCAATGCTACGACGCCGGGTCGAGGTTCTTCCGGTCGTGCGATCTTTGTGGCGAACCGATTCGCCTGGTCTACGTACTGAAGGTGATCGAATCTCCTGCCCATCCGTGCTCCCCGGAAATTGACAAGCTCGATGTCGGGGAATGTTGCTTCGAGAAGATTGATGCCGTCAATGAGAAGCTCTTCTTCCAGCTATTGGCTGCAGCTATCAACCTCCGGACCTACATGGAGGCGATCGAGCGCGATCGGAGAATCTTCGCCGGCCAGCAAGAAGCCGCGGAGTCAGAGAATTTCGAGTTGCCGCAACTGCAGGCGCCAGGACTGGACGAGGATTGGGTCCGTCAGTGGTTTGAGGAACTCGTAGGCGATGGAGGCAATCATGCGTAACTCCAAAGATGCCAAAACTCGCGAAGCGAAAAAATTCCTGGCACAGTGGAAGACCAGGCATTTTCAAAAGGCATACCTGAACAAGAATTGTCTTCCCAGGGCACCCTGATGCTCATGCCCGCTCTCCGGGCGAGGGAAGTTGCATTCGAGTGGGATTGTGGTGGGTTGTGAGAAATACAGATTGAAGGAGAAACGGGTATGAAAGACGAAAGAACCACTATCAATGTGATTAAGAAGAAGCGTGCTCCGGTTCGTGGGAACGCCACTCGCTTTGCCGGCCGGCGTGGGACCGACACAAGGCTTGAGATTCCTGCGGGGGAACCTGACATTGCCCGACTGCTTTCGATCACGCAGGAGTGGCTTGTTCCGCTCCTGGTCGACGAGTTCCTGCGGGAACGTGGAGTTGACCTCAAGCCGAAGCCGATAACAGTGGACCGAAAAAACGAACTATCAAATGCACCTATTAGAGGAGGTCGCGGAGCTTTCCGCCGCGAACAATAGCTACGACACACAGGTCTTCCAATTCGAGCCAGCTGCAAGGGCGATGCGCCGTCTACGCGCGCTACTCGTCCGACCTGCAGCGCCCGACGTCCAACGACGACCAGATTCGTCAATGCCGCTCTGTCGTTGGCCCGAAGGGCTGGACAGTGCTCGACGATTTCATTCGAGCTGATTCTGAAATCTCCGGACAGAGCATGGTCGGAAGGGACGGCCTCAACGACCTTATTCGGCTTGCGAAGACCGACCCGCGACCGTTCGACATCATTCTTATTGATGACACTTCCCGCCTCGGTCGATATTTGCCTGACGTGCTGAAGGTGACTGACGTTCTCGAAAACTACGGTGTGTCAGTCTACTTTGCCGCACAGGGTCTGGACTCGCGCCAACCCGGGTTCCGGCAGATATTGACTCTTCACGCGATGATGGATGAGCAGTACGTATTTGGGCTGCGAGATAAGGTGCATCGCGGGCAACGCGGACGGATTCTTAATGGATACATCCATGGAGGCAAGTGCTACGGATACAAGAATGTTCCTGTGGAAGACCCAACTCGCCGCGGCGAATATGGTCGCCCCGCCGTCATCGGGGTCTTTCAGCAAATTATCCCCGAAGAGAAGGCAGTTATAATTCGAATTTTTGAAATGTACGCGGCGGCCGCGAGTTACGCCGACATTGCCAAGGCTTTGAATGCAGAGGGCGTTCTTTCTCCGCAACCACCGCGCAAAGGAAAGATACGCGCGTGGTGCCCCTCGGCGATTCGGGAGATGCTGCTCAATGAAAAATACCGTGGCGTTGCGATATGGAATCGAACGCAAACCGTTTGCAACCGCGAGAGCGGGAAAACGGAACAGCGCCCACGGCCGGAGTCCGAGTGGGTGCGAGTGGAAGTTCCAGAGTTGCGCATCGTGTCTGACGAACTCTGGGAGGCAGTTCGGGAGCAGAACCGTTGCGTTCGCGAAAAGCACGGCCCCAAGCGGCTCGGTGGAATGAACCGTACCAAGACGAGCCGCCTTTACTTGTTTAGCGGTCTGCTCGAGTGCGGGCTGTGCGGCGCCAACATGGTCATCGGCGCCGGCGTGGCGCCGAATGCCCGCTATGGGTGCCCGAATCACCGCTCTCGTGGTGTCTGCAAAAACAGCATGACCATCCCACAGCGAAAACTGGAGCGGCAGCTTTTGGCTGCCCTCGCCGCGAACCTCACTGACCCTCGCCTCGAAGAAAAACGTGTCCAAGCGTTACTGGATCAACTCAAGGCGAGGCTGGATGCGCAAACGAGGCGCGCCTGCGAAGCGGCTTCACTGGACTCCCAATTAAAGGAAGAACTCGCTCATCTCAACAAAGAACAGGCCAATCTTGTCGACGCAATTGCACGGCATGGTTTGTCGGCAGGTTTGTCGGCGAGACTATCTTCCGTGGAAAATCGCATCTCCCAAATCCAGCGCCTACACGATGCCGGCGTGGAGCCGAAGGTGCCGGAGTTCACGATTGAAGAAGTACGCGAGTTCCTGAGGAGGAAGACTCAGGAATTCACCAACATTTTGGTTGGCAATGCTGAAACTTCTCGCGCGCAACTGCAGAAAAGCATCACCAAGCTCGTGTTGACACCGAAGCATACACCTGACGGTTCCGTCTTTGAGGTAACGGGAGACATCGACCTGTTCCATGGGAATGGCGATGTAATGCTCACCAATTCCTTGGAGGGAATTGCCCAGCATTACATCGACGCCTCGATTTCGCTCACGGGCGTCCGACTCGACCCATCACTGCCGCTAGCTGCCTGAAACTACACATCATTGGCCAGATAGTAGGACGCGCCGAAATGGGCCGTGACCGAACAGAGTGCGCGAGTTCCCGGCACCTGCTGAGGAACGGACAGTCTGGGGCTCTCGCGGGACAGCTGAGCCATGAGAGGGGCAAGGTCCACACCATGGCCGGTTTTTGTCAACCAGCGTGGAGTTTTGTGGCGGGCAAGTCTGACTGACTTGTCATCAGTCGCACTCGAGTCAAAACCCCAGTAATCATGGCGTAATTCGAGTTCTGAGTGTGCCAGAATCGCCCCTTTAACCCTCCAGGAGAATGCGCTTTGGCCAGAAAAAATGGACAAATCATTGCTCGCGGCGCGGGTCGGTGGCTGGTGCGCGTTTCCCTCGGCCGAGATCGGGAGACCGGCCGGCGGCAGTACCTGAACCGAACGATCCGCGGCGGGTTTCGGGCGGCACAGCGCTACCTGGACTTGAGACTTGAGGAACGGTGCAGGGGCGGAGGACTTGAGGGAGAGGGATTGACCCTCAACCAATATCTTGACCGCTGGCTCGAGCTTGCTGCCCGACCGAAGCTCCGAACCAAGTCGTACCGCGATTACAAGGCACTGCTTGGTCTCTATGTTTGCCCAGTGCTTGGAGAGCGCGAACTCCGAAGCCTTACATCGCTCGATCTCCAACGTGTCTATCACCAGATGTACGAAAAGGGGCTGTCGAAGAGAACCGTCCACTACGCCTATGCCATTCTTCATGCCGCCCTCGAACAGGCTGTGGGTTGGCGATTGATGACTACGAATCCTGCCAGTGGCCTGGCGATCCCGCAGCCCGTCCGAGGTGAAATGCGTGTTTTGAATCCCGACGAGGCAAAACGGTTTCTCGAGCATGCGGAGAGAACTAGGTACGGGGTTCTTTTCGCTCTCGCCCTGACCACGGGCATGCGACCGAGCGAATACCCGACACTGGGAAGTAGGGTGGATAGATTTCCCCATGCCTTGAAAAACTCATCCAACAACCTGCCGCGCAGCCCCTTCCTTGCCAGCTTCTAGGGCTCGCGTTAGCCACAGATTCTGCGCAAGAGCCGATTTTCCATCCAGTTAAGAGCCATGTACATATGTGTCTCGACGAAGGCTCCACTGTCCTGATCGCCGGCTCCCGCTACCCGGCCAAACCATCAGCTATAGGCGGCGCATCAGTGCGGGACCAGGGCGGTGAAGGGATGCACGTAGGCCATCAGATAGGCGACTCCGCCCACCAGACACGCGAGCGCGATGCTGTGCACGAAGACGAATCGCAAGATGGAGCCCTCCTGCCCGTAAATGCCCGTAGCGGTACTGGCCACCACCACGCTGGGCGCCGCAATCATCTTGCCCATCACCCCGCCGGCGGAGTTGGTTGAGGCCATCAGCATGGGTGAGATCCCGATCTGATGTGCGGTCATCTGCTGCAGGCTGCCGAAGAGCACATTGGATGCGGTATCGGAGCCGCTGCTGGCCACGCCCAACCATCCTATCAGCGCGCCGAAGATGGGATACAATGCTCCGGTGCGTGCGAAGGCCAGGCCCAAGGTCGCGTCCAGGCCGCAATAGCGCGTGATGTATCCAATCCCCATCATGGCCGCGATGGTGATCATGGCGAACCGGATGTTGAAGCAGGTTCTGAAGAAGGAGGTAAACAGCGTTTTGGGCCCCAGGCCCATCAACAATCCGGCCAGCACGGCTGCGACCAGGATGCCCGTTCCGCTGGCCGTCAGCCAGTTGAAAGTGAAGACCGCGGATTCGGCGGTCGGCTTGGGCACTACGGGGGGAACGCGATCGATGAGCTTATGCAAACCCGCCACGGTGAAATTGAGGGTGGTCTTGGAACCCATCCAGTGGGAGACCTGCGGGATTCCCCAGATGAAGATCACCACGCTCAGCACCAGCCAGGGCAGCCATGCCCTAAAGATCTTGCCGGCGCCGTACTCGCAGCGCTGCCGCGTCTGCCCGGTCACGTCCTCACCGTTGGCATTGAACACCCGCTTGGGCTTCCAGAAGCGGAGGAAGGCAATCAGCACCACAATGGTGGAAGTCGCGGCGACGATGTCCACCAGCGTGGGGCCGAAATAAACCCCCATAAGCAGTTGCACCACGGCAAAGGTGACGCTGGCTGCCAGGATCGGCGGCCAGACTTCGAGCATGGCGCGAAACCCAGCAAAGGCCCAGACGAGCCAGAAGGGAATGAGGAGGCAGAACGGGAACAGGATAATGGCAATGGTCTTCGACAGTGGGAATATACCCAGGTTCGTGACGCCGTTCAGCGCCACGATGGGGATTCCGATGGCGCCAAAGGCCACGGGCGCGGTATTGGCTATCAACGAGAGCGCCGCGGCTTGCAGCGGGCGGAAGCCGAGACTGATGAGGATGGCTCCGCAAACTGCGGGGGACGTGCCAAAGCCCGCGGCGCCTTCAAAGAACGCACCAAGGGCGAAGGCGATGAGCAGCACTTGCAGCCGGCTGTCGTCGGTAAAGTTGGTCAGGCTCTCCTGCAGGGTGACAAAGTGCCCCGTCCTCACGGTCAGGTTGTAGAGAAAGATGACGGGCAGGACGATCCAGCAAATGGGAAAGATTCCGTAGCCCGCTCCATAGGTCGCGCTCGTGAGCGCCAGCCGGACGGGCATGTGAAAGGCCACGATTGCCACCAGGAGCGCCGTCGCCAGGCCGGCGAGCGCGGCGATGTGCGCCTTCACGCGCAGGATCGCCATCGCGCCCAGCAGCACAATGATCGGCAGCCCCGCAACGATAGTCGAGAGCCACCAGATGCCCAGCGGATTGTAGCCTTGTTTCCACCCGGATACCGAAGTGTTGGTCGTGAAGAGATAGATCGCGCCCAGAATAAGAGCAACGGTGCCCACGCTGAGCATCCAAACCGAGGACGCGGTGACCGGGGCCTTGCCCAATTCGGACGGCGCTTGAGAAGCTGAAGCACGATTCGATTCCATAGGACCTCGGGAAGGTGCTTTTTTGACACCTTGATGTTTCTAACAAAGAAACCGCGGGAGAGACGAACAAAGGCTGATTATCTATGAGAACCCGGCAAACTGGCTCTCTTTTCCTCCGCTCTGATGGTTCCCTTTCATTTCGCCCTTGACACGTACGCCATCCTGGACACTGGTCTGCCCGGCGGAATCTGTGCCAGTAAGAATGAGAGAGACTGGTGTGGTGAAGGGACCAGAAAGCCTGTACTCGACAAAACCTTAAACAACCACAAGGTTCCACAACTCAACGGGCATAATCTCATCTGTGGACTGCCCCCTCGAAATGAGACAGAAATCTTTGCCACACTTGGCAGGGAGAGGAGCTGCAAGTGGCAAGGAAACGAGTCGGCAAATACCCTCTGTCGTTCCGGCAGATGGCGGTGGAGCGGATGAAGGACTGTCCCAGCGTCTCGGCGCTAGCTGATGAGCTGGGCATCCGCCGCACCATTCTGTATCAGTGGCAGCGACAGCTTGAGCATTCAGGCGAAGCCAGCGCCAGCGCCTGCGTTTTAAACTCCTGCGCGTGACCTTCCGTGAGCGCGAATTCGCCTTCCAGCGCGATCACTTTCGGCGAATCGGCGCGCCCGCCACATCCCAGAACGCCGCTTTGCCCGCAGCGGTCGCGATGCCAATGCCCGAGGGTCCACCGTTCACGTCGTTGGTGCAGTCGGTACTTTCGGAATGCCCCGAGAGCGCGCGAATACCGCGGCCCTTCGCTTGCGCGAATAGCGGATGGTCTTCCAAATCCGTTTCGTGCAGCAGCGTCTTCAGCGCGCCCGCGCCGCGCCGGAATCCCAACGCGTCAATCGGCAGCATCGCGACGTGCGGGTCGACGCGATAACGCGGATCGCCGGTCTGCTGATACTTGCGATACAGCGCCTGGCCCATGATCATCCACAGCGCGTAGCACGTGGGAATCGAGTGTCCCCCGCGAGCATGAATTTATCGGAGTAAGGATGCTTCGGCCGGCGGTAATCGAAACGGAGTCCACCGTTTTCAGGACCGATCAAATGCGCCGCAACGTTGTACGGTGTGTATGCGAGTGGTCCACCGAGATGCCCGGTCTGCGCGTAATTTCCGAGCAGCACAAGGGTCATGCAGGTCATGTATCCAATGTCGTCCAGCAGCGGATCGTACGCCAAAGATTGCTGCCGGAAGGAGGAAGAGGCTACGTGCATGCTCGATATCATAGACAGTCCTTACCGGAATTTCCTTCTTGAACGCAGCCTCCGCGCTTGCGCGCGGAGGCTGCAATCGACCACGGTGGATTTATTTCGTTTCCGCGTAAGGTCCGACTTCGGGTTTGCCTTGCGTGTCTTTGAGCGGCCCCAGTTCGTCAGCGACGCCGCGCGTGATGGCCGAGATTTCGCTGCCAGCCTGGAAGCAGTTGAAATCAGGCCGGTTGAGCCAGCTGATGGGGCCGCAAAGCCCTTTGTGCTCGGAGATCGCCGCATCGTGCACGATGTTGATCAGCCGCTCGTAATCCGGCGAGCCCTGCCGGTAGCCGGAGCGATTGGCCAGATCGGAGGAGGCAGCAAAGATGGCCGTCACGCCGGGAATGGAGGCAATCTGTTTGGCCTGCATCAAGGCGGGCAGGGTTTCAATCATATCGATCATCACCAGGTTCTGGTTGATGGTAGCGCGATATCCGCCCGGGACGTTGCCCCAAAAAGCCGGAGTAAAGGCCTGGCCCCCGCCCAGGCTGCGGTCACCGAGGGGCGGGAAAAAGGCAAAGTCTCTGGCCTCGATGGCCTGCTGGTACGAGCGGACGGTGGGAATGACTATCACCAGCGCGCCGATATCCAGGGCGTGCTGGATTTCTCGCTCGTTGGCGTAGGCTATGCGCACGCCGGGCACGGCTTTGGCGTGGGGACATGCGGCAAACATGCGGGCCACGTCTTCCCAACCGCGCGGATCGTGCTGCATCTCGACCCAGATGAAGTCGTAGCCGGCGTTGGCCATGGCGCAATAGTCTGAAGGACTATCGCTGCTGAAGAGGGTCCCGCCGGTCACCTTCTCGCCTTTCATCATCTTGATCATGACCGGATTCCAAATCTTGGCATCGGGCGGGGGGGCATCGGCAGGGCCGCGTTGCCATGTTTGTGCATTGAGCGGGCCTTGGTTGTCGGCGCCGGGGAGCGCCTTGTCGATGGCGTCCGTGTTTTGGCCGGCGGGCGCCGCGAGGGGGAAGTCGGTGCGGTAATGGACTGCTGATCCACTGGAGGACGTTCTTCCGCCTGAATTGTCCTCAGTGACTTGATTTAATTGTGCCCGCGCCTGGGCGATCCTAAATCCGAATACAACCGCGAGCGTCACAGCGAGCGCCAACCCGAGCCGTACGACTGTGAACCGTCGATGATTCATCGTGAACTCCTTCCGGTCATTCTGGTAAATCGCAGGCGGCCCTTTGGGCTGCCGGATAGTTTGTACCAGCGTGAGTGTTAGAACTGGTCTGATTTGATGGGCCCAGTCTTTTTGTACCAGCTGCAAAGTTAGTCTTCGACTGGTTTAGGTTGCAGTCAATTCGCGGCTAGCCGCGAATTGACTGGCGAATTCGCTCGGCGTCAGGTCTCCGAGAGCCCTGTGAGGACGACTCCCATTGTATTCCTGGCGCCAGGATTCGATAAGTTGTTTCGCCTCGACCAGCGTTTCGAACCAGTGCACGTTCAGGCATTCGTCCCTGAAGGTTCCGTTGAAGGATTCAATGAACGCATTGTCGGTGGGCTTTCCAGGACGTGAGAAGTCGATCTTCGCGCCGTTCTGGTAAGCCCATGGATCCATCGCCTGACCGGAAAATTCGCTGCCGTTATCGCAGAACACCAGCTTCGGTGTTCTGCCCTCATGCTTCAGTCTGTTCAGTGTTCGCACCACATCTTCTCCTCGCAGGCTCTGACCCACTTCGATGGCCACACTCTCCCGGGTATGAACATCCACGATGGTTAACGCTCGAAACCGCCTGCCATCCTGCAACTGGTCCGCTACGAAATCCAGACTCCAAGCCTGGTCCGGCGCCGTCGGCCGGTACCGCTCTTCGCGGTGATGGACGGCCTTCCTCCGCCGTTGTGGCCGCTTCTTCAAGGCCAGGCCTTCTTCCTTGTACAGCCGATATACCAGGTGTTTGCCCACTTGCCAGCCTTCTCGTCGTAGTAGAACCAGGATCTTCCGATAACCATACCGAACCCGGCTCTGTGCGATCTCCCGGATGCGAGCGCGCAGCTCACCCCAAGCCTTCTGGTGGCTCTTGTAACGATACGTACCGCGGACCACGCGTAGAACTTGACAGGCATGCCGTTCGCTGGCCCGGTACTGGTCGCGCAAATAATCGACCAGCGGCCGGCGCCGCGACGGCTTTACCACTTTTTTCGCAGCACATCCTGAAGCATGGTCTTGTCCAGACTCAACTCCGCTACCAGCTGCTTCAGCCGGCCGTTCTCGTCCTGCAGTTGCCTCATCTCGCGGACCTGGTCCGACTCCAGGCCTACATACTGCTTCTTCCAGCGATAGAAGGTCTGTTCACTGATCCCCACCTTGCGGATCAGCTCCGCTACCGGAACTCCGACCTCGGCCTGCTTCAACACCCCGACGATCTGCTCCACGGAAAAACGCTTCTTCTTCATCGGCAAAATCTCCTCGCCCTTCTTAAGGCTGGCTTTGCCGAAATACTAACCTTCCAACTGGTTCAGTTCTAGCCGGGCCCATCACCCACGACGACGACCACGACGTTGCCACCGACGTAATACTTTTTGTGGAAGTCCATGGCTTCAGTGGCGGTGATCTGGCTGACCTCGCTGGGCCAGCCGATCTCGCTGCGCTTGTAGTTGTGCGCCACATAGGCCGTGGCGACAAATTGTTCCACAAGCCGCCCGATGGGATCGGAGTCAACCCTCATGCGCCGTTCTTCCAGCACCACGTCGCGCTCCTCGTAGAACTCGCGGGGCACAACGTCGGCCAAGCGGCTCGACTCCATCCACGTCCACAGCTCGAGGCGATTTTCCGGCATCGACCAGAAGTACTGCGTATCGTCGAGGCCGGTTTCGGCGTTCAGATCGTTGGCGCCGTTGGCTTCGGCAACCTCAGTGAACTGGTTGGGGATGACGTATTTCTCGGCCTCGGCCTGGGCGTCGAGAAAGGCCTGGTGCAGCGCCTTCAGCTTTTCCTCGCTGCGGCCGATGGGCTTCAGATACTCGGCCTCGTAGGCATCGTTGGCGGCTTTCACTTTATCGAGAGCGACTTTTTCAGCGGCGTAATCGGTAGTTCCGATCTGGGTGGTTCCCTTGAAGGCCAGATGCTCGAACATGTGCGCGAGGCCGCTCTCGCCGGAGGGATCGTTGACGTCGCCGGCGTTTAACTATATCGTGCGTGCAGCGCTGACGCCGCTGGAACACAGTCATATCGCCGCGATCAAATCTCCGGGCGGGATCATCCACGCGGTGCTGGGCGCATTTCTGCTCGAGTTCCGGCAAGCGCACTTCACGCAGGGACTGGTGTTGGGGATTTTGTTCCTCGCGACTCTGGCAATGAGCCTGCGCGTCACGCGCTTCTGGTGTCGCTCGATTTGCCCGCTGGGAGCGCTGCTTGGCGCAGTGTCGCGGTGGTCAGTGCTCTCCAGGATGGCGCGCAACAGGACCGGATCGGAGCCACTCTCAACGCTGATCATCGCCCCGCCGGGTATCTCAATGTGGATCGTGCCGCCGCTCGTTGCCCGCTCTTCCGCCGACCTGTCCGGCGTCTCACTGGCCAATTCACCTGGCGTTGCGACCGACACGGGAAGCAGGGCACAGGGCTCGAACAGCTCTCCTCGCTCGAAGGCGCGGCGCCACATTGAACACCTGGTTGGCGTTCACACCGTGCGCTCGTGCCACCTCGGCCACGCTCGCGCCTGGCTCCAGCGTGGACTGCACAATCTAGGCGCTTCTCTGATATCGATCGCCATTGCAAAACCCTGCGCCTCTGTACTGCTTCATCTGCTTCCGCCATGAAGCGATCTTCAAACCTAATGGTCGTCACTGCCAGAAGGGGAAGGTCGTACGCTTACGCTCGAACTGATGTAGCCCATCCAGAAACCGTGTATGGGTGAGGTGTTCCACTGTACCTGCTCCACACGAGGCACCATGTATCCCCATATCACAGCGCCGACGATAGCCATAACTCCCGCTATGAAAAACGCTGCACTGGAGTTTCCCCGTATCTGAACGGCAAGACCCGCCAGCCACGGCGCCGCGATCCCGGCAAGATTACCGACACCATTTTGAACACTTCCCCATCGGCCTGCCATAACCGGTCCCGCGAGGGTCTGACTGATGGCCCAATGATTGGACGAATACGCGCCGTAGCCAATGCAGGCGACTAGAAGAACGGAAATCGAGGCGGTTAGGTTTCCTCTCAGAAAGGCAAGAAGCAGGATGCTGGAGGCGACCGAGAGACCACATACTACAATCGTCTTCCGCACGCGCGTGGGCGATGCGCCCGCTGCGATGAGGTGGTCGGAAAGCCAGCCAGTTGTAAGCGTAGAAGACGCGACGACGAGGAAAATGGCGGAAGTAAGGTGGGTCATTGCAAGAAGTGAGAGTTTCATCTCTAGGGCTAGGAAAGAAGGAAGCCATGCGAGCAGAAAATAGAAGAAATAGAGCCCGCAAAAATGGCCAAGAAAGGTACCCCAGGCGGCGCCGGTACGCAGCAATAAGGAAATTGGAGGTAGAGGTTCTGACTTGGACGCTTGTTCATGGCGGGGCCTGGGCATGAACTTAAACCACGGGCCCAGCCATACGAGGCCTCCGAGGCCGAGCGCGATAAACAGAATCCTCCAACCGAAGTGAATCAGGAGCATTCCGCCAACAAAAGTCCCAACTGACGGCCCCAGCTTCGTTCCGGCATCGAGAAGCGCGTTAGCTCGGCCGCGATACTGCTGGGGAAGTTCGGCGAAAATCCGTGAATAGCAAGGGAACGCAACCGACTCGCCTAAACCAAGAAAGAGGCCGGCTGTAAATAGAGACACGAAACTGGACTGAAAGCCTGTCGCTACAGTAGCCCCAGACCATATGAAGAATCCACACGCAAGTACCAGGCTGACCGGGAACCGATCGGCAATCCATCCGGCTATTCCAAAAATCTGCAGAAGAGCATATGTCCAGAAGAAAGCGCCAAGCAGCGTCCCCATTTGAAGAGGGGTGAGGCCGATCTGCCTTTCCAGGGCCACAGCAGAAATGGAGAGGTTACTGCGATCAATGTAGTTAATTATTACCGAAACAAATAAGAGAACTACTACAATCCATTCTCGTCGCGACATGGTCTCAGAATGTGTGGAGCCTAACGGCATTGGATGCACCTGCATCCTGGAAGGAGCGGGAAATTGATCAAGCCCTGTTTGAGAGGACTCAACACATTAGAGAACTTGTACATAGCCCAACCTATCAAATTTGCAATAAGCTCACAAACCGCTAGTACCGGTGTTCATCAAATCTTCAACCTTGGCAACTCCGACCACTGTCGAATGGCAAACGCTGAAGGGGCCCGCCTATTTTAACTGGCAACCGGGCTATTCAGGAGTCTGGCTGAATCGCGTCTAGATTTGCTACCCTGCCCGAGCCACCTTCGTCTGTTTCTTCCGCGACTCTATGACACGAGCGATCAACATCATAGTTTCCTCGAGATGGCGTCGCATGGCTCTTCGTGCAGCATTCCGATTCCGTTTCACGATTGCCTGGTAGATTGCCACATGACGCTTTAGAACAAGCGGAGCAACATCGGGCATGAGAAGTTTGTATTGAATCCATTGACGCGTCAAGTTCCGCAGGAGTCGAACAGCATTCCGCATGACATCATTATGTGCTGCGGCAGAAATGGCCAAATGAAAGGCCATGTCTGCGTCAAGGATCGTTTCGTCCCTTGCGATACAGTCGCGCATCACTTGTACAGCTTGACCAATCTCTTGAATTTCCACCGGCGTAGCGCGCTCATCTGCAAGCCCGGCTAGATTTTCTTCCATGATCGTTCGCGTCTCCATGATTTCTTGGAGCTCTTCATGATCAGTACCGGTAAACGCCCAAAGAAGGGGACGACTCAGGAATTCCGAGCGAGGGCAAACAAATGTTCCATCTCCCACACGACTGTCCAGCATGCCAATCAGTTCCATTGCTTTGAGTGATTCGCGTAGTGAAGTGCGGGCGATGCCCAGTTGCTGGCACAAATCGCGCTCTGCCGGAATGCGATCGCCCGGCTTCCAAGCTCCATTTACGACGTAAGACAGAAGTTGTTCAAAAGTTGAATTTGTCAGTGTAGTGCGCGGGACAGGAGTGATCACTATGCGCCCCATCTTGCAACACTCCTTTCAGAAGTAATTAATCTCAGAATAAGACGATCACGGATTTGACCAACTACTACCCAATTTAACACCTTTTATGTCATGACGACATATTTATCAATTGATTCCTCCGAATCGCGCCGAGAAGTGGCCAGATGGTCAGTCCATTCCTCTCAGGTCGAAGCGACTTCGTGCCGTCTACAGATCTAGGAGTGCGCGAGGCCCAGAGCAATCCCACATTGTGAGACATTCGGCGAAGTTGCTGTTCGGGAAGTTTGCGTGTTGAGGGAAGTGTTTTTAATGTGCGGCCATTTTAACCTCAGAACCGTCAACCACGAGAGGACGACCGGTAATACCACTATGTGAAACAAATGCAAAGTAAAAGGTCTTTTGGTCTTACCTTTCTATTGACAAGGCCCTTTGAAGGCCTCTACTATTCCCACCAGTTTGCCAAAGGCCCCAAAGGCGATGCTGAACAAATGCACTTGTCCAGCGGGGAAATTGGCTTTCACAAGGAGGTGTCAAGTGAGAAACCATTCGTTTGTAAATGAACTTCGCGCTGGCCAGTGCCGCTCACTCTTTCGGAGTTGGAGAACAGCCCCTCTACTACTGTGCATTCTCGCTTTTAGTTCCGCGGTTTTCGCACAACTGACGACTGCCGATATTCTAGGCACGGTCACTGACAGCACGGGCGCGGTCATTCCGAACGCGAACGTGAAGTTGCTGAACGTTAACACCCATGAGATACGCACCGCAACCAGCAACGCGAGTGGAGACTATGTGTTTCCTTTGCTCAACCCAGGGCACTACTCCATCAGCGTTCAGGCTACAGGATTCGAGGCTTCCAGACAGATTCTTGCGGTTGAAGCGGGCGATCGCGCCCGTGCAGATTTCCACATGACGATTGGCTCTGCTTCACAAACCGTTATGGTTGAAGCTCAAACTCCGTTGCTGCAGTCAGAGGACGCCACCGTTAGCTCAACCGTCACTGAGAAAGCCGTACAGGATCTGCCCTTAAATGGCCGAAATTTCGTCCAGCTGGTTCAACTGGTTCCAGGAGCCAACGAGGGGCTTGGTAATGGCCTGTCGAGCGGCGCCAGACCGGATGACCGCAGGCAGAGCAGCGCCTTCACGGTAAACGGCCAGGACTCCGCGGCGAACAACTACCTGATTGATGGCATCGACAACAACGAACGCATCATTGGAACGATCGGTGTCAAGCCATCTGTGGAAGGAATCCAGGAGATCTCGATCCAGACGAACAGCTATGCGCCTGAGGCAGGCCGCACGGCAGGTGGCGTGACCAACCTCAGCACCAAGTCCGGAACTGACGCGTTTCACGGCACGGTCTTTCGAGTACTTTCGGAACGACATTTTCGACTCGCGCAATGTACTTTCACCGGCCGCTACAGTTCCAAAAGCGGAACTGCGGCAAAACCAGTTTGGCGGCAGCTTCGGCGGTCCGATCATCAAAAACAAAACCTTCTTTTTCGGCGACTACGAAGGCCTGCGGCTGGTATCGGGCAACCTTACCTACACAAGCACCGTGCCCACCCTGGCGCAATACGATTCGATCAATAGCCTGAATGGCGGTCAGCCGACCGACATCATTGCAGCGGGGAACCTGCCGGCCGTTCAGAATTATTCGATCGATCCTATTGTCTTGAAATACATGCAGCTGTTTCCGAAGCCAAATGCGGGCGGCACAGGCGCTGTTTCGAGCAATTACGTCTCCAATCCCAACAGGACGCAGAACGGCGACACTTATGACGCACGAGTCGATCACAGTTTTAACCAGAACAATCTTTTCAATGCTCACTTCACCTATAACAAGTTCATCACCTTCACTCCCAATGCCTTACCGGCGGTTAATGGAGTGCAGGCTGGCGGAGGAAGGCTCAACTACAGCGGCATAGGGAACGACAAAGCCCAGCAGTGGATTCTCCACTTCACACACGTTTTCAGTCCAAATTTGTTGCTCGATTTGAGGGCTGGTTACACCCGAACAAACCTTCTCTCCTTGCCACTGAACTACGGCGAGGATCTCGGCACAACGTTTGGTTTCGGAACTAATGTGAATTTCAACTCCACGGCATCGGGTCTGCCTGTCGTCAGTATCGGCAATTTCCCCGACCTTGGCGACGGCTACTGGGATCCCTTGCAGTACTTGGATAACGCTTACGAGTATCTCGGCATTGTGAGTTATACCCGCGGCAAGCACGCCTTCAAGGCTGGCGCCAACCTGATTCGCAGGCAGGCCCGGAATATACAGAGCAAGTCGCTCATGGGTGTATATACCTTTGGTCTCACCAGCGACTCATATGCGCCGGGAACGACGACGAAGGGCACCATCGCACAGACGGAAGCGAACAACCTGGCATCAGCGCTTGTGGGCGCCATGGCCACTCATTCCGCTATGTTGATCTATTCAACCCTGACTACAGGACCTGGGAGCCAGGCGGCTTCGTTCAGGATAACTGGAGACTCAACTCAAAACTTGCTGTAATGTACGGCCTGCGGTATGACGTTTACACACCGTACACCGAGGCTCATAACCGCATTTCGAACTTCAACTTTGACCAGGCCCTCCAATCGACCGCCGCAACCGTCGATTCCGCCCTGGAGGTAGCAGGTGTGAACGGTGTTTCCTCGACGGCTGGGGTCAAAACGGACCACTCTGACCTGGCCCCGCGTCTGGGGTTCTCTTATACAGTGAGTCAGGGTCTTGTTCTTCGCGGGGGTTACGGGATTACTTACTTCCTTGGCAACCTTGGTTCTCACGCCAGCTTGAAGAACGCCCCTTTCCAGTCAGTGTATGCGCCAACTTGCGAAACGCCGCTTGCCTACCAGATCCAGACGGCGGCAAACCCGAATTTGGCGACCTCGATTTCTCCGGAATGCAGCGCAGCCCTTGGCCAACAGACCACGTTTGATCAAGGCGCACCGCTTCCAGCTGCGCAAACGATCAATAGCCCTTCCATCACCTTTGCGTCGGACGATCCCAATCTACGCTCAGCGTTGATCCAGCAGTTCAATCTGCAGCTTGAGCGTGCATTCGGACCAAACGTACTGACAGTCGGTTACGTAGGCAACATCGGACAGCACATTATTGAATTGACGCAGGATGTTAACATCCCTACGCCAAATCCAGGTACCCTGACGCGTCCGTTGTATTCGCTCCTGCCGAATGTCGGTTACGTTGAAGATGTCAAGAGCGAGGGCATGTCAAACTACAACGGCCTGCAGGCGTCGTTCCAACGCCGGTTCTCCAGAGGCTTGTCATTCGATGGGAACTACACCTGGGCGCACGCCCTGAGCGATGTCCTCGATATGTCGCAAGCAGGATACGAAGGCTGGGATACGGCCGATCCAACCCAAATCAGGGCGCTTGACTACGGCAATTCGGATGACGACATTCGTCAACGCATGGGTCTGTCTCTGAACTATGAGCTTCCTTTCGGCAAGGGATTGACCGGCGCAAAGAAGATGGCGCTTGGCGGATGGCAGCTCAACACGATTACTGCCTGGCAGACCGGCAAGACCTTCACGATAAACAACGGCGCTAACGACGGTGGATATTCGAACCGCGCCAACCCGAAGTACAACAATGGAGCCGATCGCCCCAGTATGATCATGTCTCCGAAACTCGCACACAAGTCGAATTCGGAGTTCTTTGACGTAACAGCCTTTGTTCCGCAGACTCTCGGCACGTTGGGCAATGAGCCGAGGAATCCTTTGTATGGTCCGCACTTCCGCCATGTCGATCTGTCCATCTTCAAGGAATGGCCTGTCTGGGAAAGGATGACATTGCAGTTTAGGGCGGAAGCATTCAACCTGTCCAACACACCTAGCTTCTTCATCAGCAACACAAACTCAGGGAACGTAACGCTTGGAAACGGCGCCTTTGGCACGGTCACTCAAACCGATCCGAACTACAATCCGCGCCAGATACAGTTTGCACTGCGGTTGCAGTTCTAATCGCAACTGGTTACTGCATTCAATGCAGGAGCGGGCTTACCGGGAGACATGTCGGAAGCCCGCTCCTCCTTCTGGCGCGTCACAGCCAATGACGTCAGAAACACTGCGCGTTAATCTGGCAGTGATTTCTCAAGCATAAGTACTTCCATAAGTCCGAATGATAAGAAAGCAGGAGCCGACACAATGACCCTTTCTAGACGCGGATTTCTGGCAGGCTCCAGCACGTTGGGGGCTGGTCTTCTCGCAGCCGCATTCTCACGCTGTTCCATTGCTGATCCCATGGGTCTTCCGGTCGGCATCCAGCTCTATTCCGTTTCGGAGCCTCTTGCCGCGGACGCGTCAGGGACACTGAAGACGCTGTATGAAATTGGTTACCGCGAGGTCGAAACCGCTGCGCTGGGAAAATATTCCGGCAAAGAATTTCGCAAGCTGCTGGACGACGCCGGTCTTGTGTGTCCCAGCGCGCACTTGCGACTGAATTCCCCAGAGATCGATCTTCTGCTGGAAACGGCGCATGCCTTGGGCGTTCAGTATGCTACAACTTCCAACCTAAGGCCGAGCATTCCCCCCGAAGCAGGATCCCCGCCGGGGACTCCCGCGACAGTTCTCCCACCCACTCCAATGGGACTGGACGGTTTCAAGAAACTTGCGCGCGAGATGAATGAAATCGGGGGGAAGGTGAAAGCATCGGGCCTTCAATATGCCTACCACAATCATAACTATGAATTCGTGCGAGTTGGCGATGGCATTTATGGATACGACATCCTGTTGAAGGAGACAGACGCGGAGCTGGTCAAGTTTGAAATTGATTGCGGATGGATGGTGGTCGCTGGCGCTAGCCCAGAAACGTACTTACGGAATCACCCCGGCCGTTTTCGCATGTTGCACGTCAAGGACTTCAAGAAAGTAAGTGCTCCAACTACTACACTGTACGGACCTGAACGCCCTGAGGGGACAGACCTGGGCCGCGGATTTATCGATTACGCTCCCATCTTCGCGGCTGGCAAAGCCGCGGGAATTCGACACGTGTTCGCCGAGCAGGAGCGCCCATTTCCAGTATCACAAATGAGTTCTGCGAGGGCCAATTATGCTTTTCTCCATTCTGCCTCGTAAAAGTAGGAGTACTGTACTGGCCAGTCTGGTTGCCTGCGTTGCTGCTGCCCTGTCTCAGGCATCCGGTGTTGCAGGACCAATTCAGAATCCAGTGCCTGCCCTAAATGCACCTTTACATATTCGAAGCCATCTGACGATTTACGATTTGAGGGATAGATCCATTCATGTCCTTTACACGGCAGATCGGCTGATTCAATCCCCTAACTGGTCGAGGGACGGGTCTTTTCTTCTAGCCAACTCGGACGGGGTACTCTATCGATTCAACATTACAAATCCAACGGCGTCTCCTTTGCGCTTGGGACTGGATCCGGTCTACTTCTGTAACAACGATCATGGTATCTCTCCGGACTCCAGGCTGCTCGCCTTCTCTGCAATTGCAAAGGGCGCTTCTGGATCGCAGGTGTACCTCGCCGATGCAGATGGATCAAATCCGCACCTCATTGTGTCGGAGACGCCGAGCTTTTATCATGGCTGGTCGCCGGACGGGCGCTGGATCGCATTTGTCTCCGAGCGGGCAGGAAATTACGATATATACCGCATCCCGGCTGCGGGTGGCCCCAAACAGAGACTTACTTCCAATCCAAGCCATGACGATGGTCCGGACTACTCCGCAGACGGAAAGTGGATCTATATCAACTCAGATCGCTCTGGCTCAGAGCAGATCTGGCGCTTTCCGGCAGATGGCGCGGGTGACCACGACGAGAAGGCAGAGCAAATCACCAATGATGAGTTCGAGAACTGGTTTCCTCATCCTTCGCCCAATGGAAAATGGCTCGTATTCCTGTCATTTCCTAATGGCACTCCGGGACATAACGCGCGTGTGGGAATCAGGCTTCGCATGTTGCCTCTCAAGGGCAACAAGATAGTGGAAACGCAGCCACAGGTCCTCGCTGAGTTCTTTGGTGGGCAGGGGACCATCAACGTAAATTCGTGGTCTCCCGATTCGATGCGATTCGCATTTGTCAGCTATGAAATGCTCCCATAAAGCATTATTGGTGGCCATCGAGACTGGCGAGATAAGGAACTTAAAACGGAGGGAAGTAGGTCTAATGCCAAGGTTTGCAGCGAATATTTCAATGATGTTCACAGAGGTAGATTTCCTTGAGCGCTTTTCCGCCGCAACAGATGCGGGATTTTCCGCGGTGGAATTCTTGCTTCCGTACGACTACTCGCTGGAAGCGATTCAGGAACGGTCCAAGGCCGCCTGTTCCGAGGTCGTTCTGTTCAACCTACCCGCCGGCAATTGGGGCGACCGGAGATCGTGGAATCGCCTGCATTCCCGGACGCGAGCAAGAGTTTCGCGGGGGCGTTGAGAAGGCACTTACCTACGCGGAGTTATTGGGCACAAACTGTCTGCATGCAATGGCGGGTATCGTTCCGAAAGGTGTTGATCCCGCTGTTTGTCGCGCGATATTGATAGACAATCTCAAGTACGCGGCAGACATATTGGCGAAACACAACATCACATTGCTGCTGGAAGCGATCAATACACGCGATATTCCTGGATTTGTTGTACCCACTCAGATTGACAGTTTCGCGATTTGCGAAGCGGTTGGCGCTTCAAATCTGAAAATGCAAATGGATCTTTATCACATGCAAGTAACGGAAGGCGACCTGGCAACGAAACTAAAACGGTACGCACCTCGATGTGGACACATTCAAATTGCCGGGTGCCCGGAACGGAACGAGCCCGACACAGGGGAAATTCGCTACGAGTATTTGTTCAAGGTTCTGGATGATATCGGTTATGAAGGATGGATCGGATGTGAGTATCGACCGGCTGGCAACACTCTTGAGGGGTTGGGATGGCTCCCGTCCCCGGCTCACGCTGGGACGCTTTAAGAAACACGGTATCAAAGAAGAGGAGAAGTACATGGCGAAAATTGGATTCATTGGCCTTGGAATTATGGGCAGGCACATGGCGAATAATCTCAGAAACTCTGGGCATGAGTTAGTTGTCTATGACATTATACCGGCACTTATCGAAGCAGTCGTTGGACCAGGAGTGGAGGATGCCAAGTCCTGCAGGGAAGTCGCAATTAAAACAGATATTGTAATCACAATGCTCCCCGATGGTCCGGAGGTCGAACAGGCGGTGCTAGGCCCCGGAGGTTTATTGGAAGGAGCGCATCCAGGCTTAGTCCTGGTGGACATGACTTCGCTCAGCCCGATGGTCTCGCAAAAGCTCGCGGCAGCCTGTTCCGCAAAGGGCGTTGGATTCCTAGATGCTCCTGTGAGCGGTGGAGAACCGAAAGCAATCGACGGAACGCTTGCGATCATGGTGGGTGGAGACCAGGCGACATTCGAGGCTGTAGCTCCCGTGTTGCGGGTCCTGGGATCGAGCATCACGCTCACCGGCAAAGCGGGCGCCGGCAACGTAACCAAGCTCGCCAATCAGATCATCGTCGCATGCAATATCGCGGCAATGTCGGAAGCTCTCGTGCTGGCAGATCGCTGTGGAGTCGACGCGGAAGTTGTCTTCAATGCGATCAAGGGCGGCTTGGCTGGAAGTACAGTCTTGAATGCCAAGGCGCCAATGGTCATTGCGCGCAATTTCAAGCCGGGTTTTCGCATTTGCCTGCACCAAAAGGATCTTCGCAACGCATTGCTCATAGCCGAGTCCAAGAAGGTAGCACTCCCACTTACTAGCCTGGTTCAACAGATGCTGATGGCCTTGATGAATCGCGGCAGTGGTGACCTGGACCATTCGGCAATTATCACATTTATCGAGGACATGGCTCCGAAGCCCTTGTCAAACTGCAAGCAATAAGCGTCTGATTTGTCGTGTCGGGTTGGGGTTGGGTCGAGGATCAATATGCGCTTTGGATCTTTCAATACCGTTGAATCTGTCCACTTTTGCGCCACTAAAGGCATTAAGACCATGCGCCAGGCGATTAGACGCTTAACAATTAAGCCTAAAGGGAGGACGAGCGAGTGGCTACTTTATCTATGAACATTGAGTCCGCGCCTCGTGTTTACCCTATTGGCATGCGGCATAGTCCGGAGATGATTGCGGACTTGTCCTTCCGGGCTTACGAATACAGGGCGCAGGTACTCCGAATGGTTTATGGTGCGAAATCCGGACATATCGGTGGCGCATTTTCTGTCGCGGAGATTCTGACTTGCCTGTACTTTCATCAACTGCGGCTAGACCCAGGGAATCCAGCGTGGCCCGACAGAGATCGACTGGTTTTTTCAAAAGGCCATGCTTGCGCGATGCTCTACACTGTACTCGCACACCGCGGGTATTTTCCAGTTGAAGAGTTATCCACCTTCCGCGCCCTGAATTCCCGCTTGCAGGGGCATCCGGAGCCGTCCAAGACTCCGGGCGTTGAGGTTGCGGCCGGACCATTGGGACATGGTGTCGCAATAGGAGCAGGGATGGCCCTATCTGCTCGCCTGGATGGCTCTCGTCGCAAAACCTACGTTGTTTTAGGAGACGGTGAGTTGAACAGCGGTGTGATCTGGGAAGGTGCTCTGGTGGGAGCCAAGTTCAGGTTGGACAATCTGATAGTGATTATTGACTGTAACGGGGTCCAACAGACGGGGACCACTCAGCATGTGATGCCGACAGAACTTGTCGCGGATAAGTGGTCTTCGTTTAACTGGCACGTGATCGAAATTCATGGACACAATGTTTCTGAGATCCTACGGGCGCTTGACGAAGCAAATGAAATTCATGGTAGACCGATTGTTATCTTCGCCCGCACAACCAAGGGCAAAGGCGTAAGCTTCATGGAAAACCTACCAGCATGGCACGGCGGGATTCCCAACGGCGCACAATTTGCATCTGCGCTGGCGGAATTGGAGGATGGCGCAGCAAAATGGAAAGCTTGATCAGAAACCAGATTGGCAGTTCGGCTTCGATGCGAGCGGCGTATGGATCTGCGCTAGTGGAACTAGGCCAGCAGCGCGACGATCTTGTTGTACTCAGTGCGGATGTGCAAACTTCGGATTTTAGCTATATGTTCGAAGCTGCCTTTCCGGATCGGTTTTTCAATGTGGGCATCGCCGAGCCTGCGCTTGTTGACGCCGCCGTCGGATTTGCAAATAGTGGTAAGGTCCCCTTTGCAAATACCTTCGCATTTCTCTTTGCAACTCGCGCGTTGGAGATGGTGCGAACTCATCTTTGCTACGGTGGCGCCAACGTGAAACTCGCCGGCGCGTATGCGGGCCTCTCTGACTCTTTTGACGGGCCTACTCACCAAACGATCGCCGACCTTGCGATATTGCGCAGCCTTCCGAACATTACCATTGTGGTCCCCTCCGATTCTACGGCCGTAAAAAAGCTGTTGCCTCGCGTTGCCGCCTGGAAGGGACCGGTCTACTTCCGCCTGTGCCGAAATGACGTGCCTGAAGTCTTCACCGAGAACTACGTGCCCGAAATTGGCAAAGGTATGACACTTACTCAGGGCGACGATGTCTCTATTATCGCTTGTGGAGTCATGGTAGCTCGTGCCATCCAGGCCGCGCGACAGCTTGCTGACCAAAACCTACGAGTTCGAGTCGTGGAAATGCATACCATTAAACCGCTGGATATGGAGTTGGTGGTACGAACCGCGCGCGAAACTGGGGCCATTGTAACTGCTGAGGAGCATTCGACCCTTGGCGGACTGGGAGGCGCAGTCGCTGAATGCCTATCGGAGTGTTACCCTGTCCCGTTGGAACGCGTGGGAGTGCATGATACCTTTGCGGAGTCTGGCCCCTATCCTGACCTATTGAATAAATATGGCATGAGTATCGAAGCACTTGTCGCTGCGACTCAGCAAGTTGTTTCCCGTAAGGCAGGCAGCACGACACTTGAGTCTTTCGAGGTTAGCAGAAGGTGAACACATTTTCGTTTACGCGGCAAATCAAGGGTCATTCCCGCATGGGCCGCAGTTTAGCTAACTGCGGAAGGTTTAGGTTACGCGCTTTTGAGCATTGTCGCATGGCTAAGAACGTGGAGAATCGGTGTGCTCTCGCGAAGTCTCGTTCCTAGGCAGACTCTTTGCGTCGAGTGAATGAAAAATGCTAACCCAGGCAGAAAAAACAAAAAGGAGTTCAGTTCTACCATGTCGAAACTTTTGAGCCGTCCCTTTGTTGCAGTCCTAAGCGCCTCTCTACTTGTTACCGTTGTATTGCTGTTCCTCCGTACACCTTGTGTGGTTCGTGCCGAGCCGTCTTCGCAAGCAGTCTTAGCCCCTGGCATGCGGCCGGGTACCCGAACCAGCGTAAAAGTCTACGACTTAAAGACCGGAAAGATCAGAGTGCTTTACGCTGCTGATGGATTCTACGAGGCGCCATTCTGGTCTCGTGACGGCAGGTACATTTACTTTTCTGGTGGGCCACATCATAAGCTTTTTCGGATCCCAGCCTCGGGTGGAGATCCTCAACTAATCGATCTTGGTGACATCCTAGTGAATCACGATGGGGGGTTTTCACCAGACGGGAAATGGTACGTGCAGAATATTGGCCCTATGCTGTCAATCTCAACTTCTGCGGGAAAGGATCGGCACTCACTCACAGATGTGTCAAATTCGCTATACATGCACCACTGGTCCCCAGATAGCCGGTGGCTGACCGGGACGTGCCGGACGCCGGAGGATACTTATGCTGTCTGTCGCCTGTCTGTCGAGGGAGATAAGAATCAACGTCTGACGCATAGCTCTGCGTACGATGACGGCCCTGACTATTCTTCTGACGGAAAATGGATCTATTTCAATTCGGATCGAGCAGGCTCTTTTGACATATGGAGAATGCCGGCTGATGGAGGTGGTCCGGGTGACAAACTGGCGGAACAGGTAACATCAGACGCTCTGCAGGATTGGTTCCCGCATCCTTCGCCCGATGGAAAATGGCTGCTTTTTCTCTCCTATCCGGCAAATACCGGACTCAAGGAAAGCATGCCGCAATGGTTGAAGGACCATCCGAATGAGAGTATCAGCAATTTCAACCTGGCGATGCACCCCTATAGCGCGAACGTAGTAATCCGGCTTCGCGTTTTACCCGGAGACCATGTCGAGGTGGCTCCGATTAAGACTCTCGTCGAACTGATTGGCGGACAGGGAAGTCTCAACGTGAACTCATGGTCTCCCGACTCCAGTCAGTTCGCCTTTGCGAGTTATGAAGCGGAGGGAAAGTAACTCTACCAAACCGACCAGGGCTCCTTGGCCTACGTCGCTTGACAGGAAGTCTTGTTCGGGTCGCAATCTATGTTCGTTGTCAGGAGGAGTTATGCGAAGCCACTTTATGAACACCATGCGGGTAATCAATGCTGTGCTGGGTATTAGACATATCTATCCAGCTACAGCTATTTGCCTTATCCTCATCCTCTCTGCAACTGCATGGGGGCAGAGCGCCGTGGCTCAGCCAGACAACTGGACTCCGCCGGTTCTGAAGATTGGCTCGCATGCTCCGGACTTCAATCTCCCCGGAGTCGACGGAAAGACACATAGGCTCAAAGATTATGCATCAAGCAAGGTCCTGGTAGTTATTTTTAGTTGTAATCACTGCCCAGTTGCACAGGCTTATGAAAAGCGAATTAAGCAGCTGGTAAGTGACTATCGTGATCGAGGAGTGGCTGTGGTCGTGATTATGGGAAATGACCCAGGAGCGGAAAGATTGAACGAACTTGGCTATACAGACGTAGGCGATTCGTTTGCCGATATGAAAATCCGGGCGCAGTACAGGGGCTTCAATTATCCCTACTTGTACGATGGCGATACGCAAGCCATTGCTCTTAAATACGGTCCGACTGCCACCCCTCATGCGTTCGTCTTTGACCAGGACCGCATACTGCGCTACGAAGGCCGCATAGATAGCAATCGGCGTGAAGAATTAGCAACAAAACATGAGGTCAGAGATGCAATCGACTCTTTGCTTGCAGAGAAGCCAGTGGCAGTTACAGATGCACCTGCAGTTGGCTGCTCAACGAAATGGGCCTACAAGAGATCGACTGTCGAGGAATGGACGACCCGATACAACGAAAGGCCGGTAACTGTGGATTTGATCTCAGCAGATCAGCTCAAGGTGCTGCGCCAAAATGACGGTACGGGTAAGTTGCTGCTGGTAAATATATGGGCTACCTGGTGCGGCCCTTGCATCTCGGAATTCCCGGAGTTGCAGACCATGGTCCGAACATTTGAGCAGCGGCCAATCGACATCGTGACTTTAAGTATCAACAATCCCGACGAGAAGAGCATGGTTTTGACATTTCTGAAGAAGCAACATGCATTTAACAAGAATCTTCTTTTTGATGGCAACGATGCGGCAGATGCAGTGAAGGTGTTTGGGGCAGGTTGGGAGGGAGGCGCTCCTTTCACAGTGTTGATTGGGACGAACGGCGAGGTGTTGTACAAGGTGCAGGGTGAACTGAATGTACTGGACCTACGGCGCGCTATTCTGAAAAACGTTAGTGACGATCTGTACATCGGCCAGCACGCGTATTGGAACAGCACATTCTGAACAAGAGAAGTGCGTTCATGGCGCGCTTCATTTGAGCGATAGAAATGTGGCAAGACAAACCTGCTTCCACCAGGAAGTTATTGATCTAAAAATGGGCTCGAGCCGCGCACATTTCGTACTACTGTTGCTGTTGGCGTGGGGCGCTTCAGCGCTGGCAGCAACAAACGAAGCTAACGTTCCGCATCTGCACGTCCAGCTATTAGTGCCTCGATCAGGATTGAGCCGTGACGAAGCGGCATTCAGGGCGGGGCTCTACTTCAAACTCGAGCCGGGTTGGCACATCTACTGGAAGAACGCGGGCGATTCGGGTGAGCCACCGCACGTTCGCTGGTCACTGCCGGGAGGGATAAGTGCTGGCGCGCTGCAGTTTCCAGCACCGAAGCGCATCGCTCTTGGCCCATTGATGGATTACGGCTATGAGAACGAAGTGCTCTTTCCGTTTGAATTGAAAGTAGCATCAACAACCAGCCTTGGCTCGGCAACGCTGCATGCAAACGTTGATTGGCTGGTTTGCCGGGAAGTGTGCCTTCCAGGCAGGGCAGAGTTGGAGGTGGTTAGGGAAGTTCTCGACCGTGGAGTCAATACGACTGCGCAGGAGCCGGATGCCGGCCTTTATGCGCGCTTGATCAGCAACCTTCCTAAGCCCTTGCCTGCTGGAGATAAGGCGTTCTTCGAATCGACGCCGACAGGCCTTCGGTTGTCCGTTGACACGGGTCATAGCGAGACGCAAGCCACATTCTTTCCTTCAGAGCAGGGCATCGTAGATAATCCGGCTTCGCAGAAGCTCATCGCAACGTCAAAAGGCCTCATTCTCGATTTGAAGAAAGACGCGAACCTCACAGCAAATCCAGCTCAATTGAAGGGAGTGTTGGAACTTCGCGGGGGGCGTGCATTCGAGTTGGCAGCGGAGCCCGGCAGATTGCCGGCAGGCGATGCAACTCACTCACTGGCAACGCCTGTTTCTGCCCCTTCCTCGTCGTTACCATCTCGTTTGGCCGAGCCCGCTGCTGCGATCCATCCCGCTCCTTCAACTCTAACCGCCGCATTTCCTGCAGCGCCGTTCTCCTGGCTCGTATTAGCGCGCACTACCGGCATGGCATTTTTGGGTGGACTGATTTTGAACCTCATGCCTTGCGTATTTCCCGTGCTGTTTCTCAAAGGTTTGGCGCTTGTTCAGTCGGGAAATGAAAGGTTGCACGAACTGCGTTTACATGGATTCACTTACATGGGAGGGGTCCTCGTTTCCTTTTGGGCCCTGGTGACATTGCTGATCGGATTGCGGCTAGCCGGGGAACATCTGGGGTGGGGATTCCAGTTTCAGTCCCCAGTCTTTCTTGCGTTGATGGCATGCCTCCTTTTCTTCCTTGGCCTATCGCTGGCTGGTCAATTTGAAATCGGCCTCACACTCACTAGCGCTGGCGGTTCGTTGGCCACCAGGCAAGGATATGCGGGCAGCTTCTTTACCGGAGTACTGGCCGTTGTAGTAGCAACGCCCTGCACTGCGCCGTTTATGGGGACAGCTATCGGCTACGCACTAGCGCAGAAGCCGGCAGCAACCTTCGTAATCTTCACAGCCATCGCTCTTGGCTTAGCCACACCTTACGTGACCCTCACGCTGCAACCGTCCTGGACGCGGCTGTTGCCGCGCCCAGGAGTCTGGATGGAAGTGCTGAAACAAGCCGTCTCAGTTCCAATCTTCGCCACTGTGATCTGGCTAGCGTGGGTGCTGGCGCAAGCCTACGGCGCAAACTTACTAGCAGCGTTACTCACGTGTTTCCTCTTACTGGCCGTGGCGGGATGGTTTCTGGGTCGCTGGCCAGCCAAGAGCTGGGCCACGGGACTTGCAATTCTGCTTCTACTCGCGGTGATTGGCGTCAGTGTTCTTGTTCCCAGAAAACTTGTGACTGCAGCTGAAATTCGGACTCCGATCGATCCTGCCGGCCGGTGGGTGCCTTGGTCACCTGAAGCAGTGGAGCGCTACCGGGCGCAAGGCAGGCCGGTGTTCGTGGATTTTAGCGCAAGCTGGTGTTTGAGCTGCCAGGTGAATGAACGGGTAGCCTTGCGCCAGCCACAAGTGGAACAGGCATTTTACGAAGCCAATGTGGTCTTGTTGCGTGCTGACTGGACGCGCCACGACGAGGCCATTACGCAGGCCCTGGCTGCCATGGGACGAAGCGGGGTCCCGGCTTACGCCCTCTACGTACCTGGTGAGAAGAATCCACGACTGCTCCCGGAGGTTCTTGTTCCAGGTATCGTCATGGACGCCTTGGGCAAACTGCCAGGAAGCGCAACACAGGGTACGGCGACAAGGTAATTGCTGCGCTAAGCCGGCATTAGTAGAAAGTCGGAATTTTGTTGGCAGGTCATCCAAAATGGCGCTTAAATACGATCACTCAGAATGCATAATGCCGAGCGGTGGAGCGAGTTCGTCTTGACAATGCTCATATTTGGGTATGACTTCGAGTCTGTCGATCGAGTATGAGAATAGTTTGACAGCGCCGGAAGAGGGCCTGATGCGAGTCGCGACCTTCATCAATAACGTAATAATCCGGGAAACGACGGCAGCGGCTAAGAACAATTCAAGAGGGTCGAGAGAAAAGTGAAACCAATTAAGGCGGCAATTTTCGGAACAGGATTTATTGGGCGCGTGCATTTAGACGCGCTACGGCGGGTGGAAAGCGTAGAGGTGGTGGCTATTGCAGACACCAACCTTGCAGTGGCGCAGGCTCTCGCCGCTGGGTTCGGAATTACCAATGTCGTGACGGATTACCACGAGATCTTGCGCAATCCGGAGATCGACGCGGTGCATATCTGCACTCCCAATGCACAGCATTTTTCGATGGCCAAGGAAGCGCTCGAAGCAGGTAAGCATGTGATCTGCGAGAAGCCGCTGTCGACATCGGTGGAAGAGGGGCAGGAACTGGTGGCGGTAGCCGCGAAGAGCGGAATGCGAAACTGCGTGAGCCACAATTTGCGCTACTACCCTATGGTGCAGCAGATGCGCCGGATGCGGGAAGACGGGGACCTGGGGGAGATCCTTGTTGTCCAAGGCACCTATTCTCAGGATTGGCTGCTCTACGACACGGACTGGAACTGGCGCATCGACTCCAAGGTCAGTGGAGTTTCACGATGCATGGCCGACATCGGCTCGCACTGGTTCGACATGGCGGAGCATGTCACTGGCCTGCGCGTCAGTTCTCTCTGTGCAGACCTCCAAACTTTCCATTCCACCCGCAAAGAGCCGAAGCATGCGATTGAAACTTTCGCGAACAAACTGCTCGGCCCGGAGGACTACATTGCGAGGCCGGTCGATACGGAGGACTTTGGCGCAGTCATTTTCCAGATGGGCGCGCGGGCGCGCGGTAGCGTAGTCGCCAGCCAGGTATCGGCGGGGCGTAAGAATCGGCTCAATATCGAGATCTACGGTACCAAGTGCTCGGTGGCATGGGAGCAGGAGCGGCCTGACGAACTTTGGGTAGGCTATCGCGACACGGGCAATCAGGTGCTTATGAAGGACAGGTCGCTGCTGAAGCCGGGGGCGCGCAGTTACGCCGATCTGCCTGGCGGACACAGTGAAGGATTCTTTGACACATCCAAACAGGTGTTTCGGCGCTTTTATGCTTCGATCGCCACGCCCGGTATGGCAAGCGAATATCCGCAGTTCGTCGACGGGCTGCGCCAACTGGTCATCCTCAAAGCTGAGTTCGATAGCCATCGGACCCGCGGCTGGATCGATGTTCCTGCAGTTTAGAACGGCATTCGAAAAGAGATTTGCCAAATGTTGATCCTCGCCGCTATTGTCGCCATCTTTGTCTATGGAATGATCGCCGCCATGCTGGGCACCATTCTGCCAGAGCTGTCGGACCGCTTCCACCTCACTCCTACCCAGAATGGGACCATTGCCTTTGCGCAGGCACTGGGACTGATTATCGCCTCGGTGGGTGTGGGTCCGCTGCTGGATAATGAAGGCGACAAGGTCGGTCTAATTCTTGGCCTGGTCTTTATCGCCATCGCGCTCTTCCTGTTGCCACGATCCAGAGGTTTCACCAGCATTGTGTTCCTCTTGTTTCTGCTGGGAGTGGGCGGAGGCATTGTGGTGACGGGTGCGAATGCCCTGGTCAGCGGCGTCAGTGACGCACATCGTGGAACTGCGCTGAACCTAGTGAATCTGTTTTTCGGCTTGGGCGGACTTACCACTCCATTCATCTCCGCGAACCTGTTCAATAGGAACTGGGTCCGGCTCTGCTATACAGTTGCGTCGCTCACGGTGGTCACGGTGTTGATCCAGGCTTTCACGAAAATGCCTGCGCCCGTTAGCGGCTCGGGATTCATCCTAGCCAACGAAGTCCCCGTTCTCGGCCGGCCCCTGCTGTTCATGCTCGGCCTTTTTCTCTTCCTCTACATTTCCTGCGAGGTAGGAGTTTGGAACTGGCTTCCACGTCACTTGATCGCCCAGGGAATTCCGGAATCGCGGGCGCTCAACATCCTCTCGCTAGGATTTGCGCTGGGGCTGCTCGTCGGCCGGGTTGGCGTTTCGCCAATTCTCATTCATACGCCGGCAGTCAACGTCAACTCGGCAGCTTCCGTGGCCATGGCCGTTACAACATTTCTGATGCTGAAGACGAACAAGCCGGCCATAGCCTTCGTGCTGGTGTTCATTGCAGGTCTTTCCATGGCGCCCGTCTTCCCGACTACGCTTGCAATTGTTGGGACGGCGTTTCCGCGCATGACAGGCACGGCAATGGGATTTGTAATGACCTGCGGATGGGTCGGTCTGGCGGTCAGTTCGCGCATTATTGGAGCGATTGCTGGGAACGATCCCTTACGGCTTAAGAAAGCTTTGCTATTGATTCCGGCTTCCGCCGTACTGATGATCGGGCTAAACCTGGCGATTCGCAGCATGCTGTAACAGAACCTGGCTTCCAAATAATGTGCACGCAGTGTTCGAGCAGAGAACTACGCAAGATGCTACGAGACTTTGTCAATGGGGACAATTCGAAATGTTTAGGAGACTCGCACATTACCCTCTTGGGCTTTTCGTTATTGCAATGACTATTTGCTCGCTACACGGGCCAATGAGCGCGCAACCTGGCTCCCATCCAATTGGCATCTTCGAAGGCCAGTCGGATGTGGGGAGCGTAACACCACCAGGTCGCCTCGCATACGATCCTGCCAAGGGAGTCTACTCAATCACTTCTGCGGGGGAAAATATCTGGTCAAAGGTTGACGGATTTCATTTCGTCTGGAAGAAGGTTTCCGGAGATTTGTCGCTGACTGCCGATATCGACTTCCCAGTCAAAGCTGGAGATCCGAGCCCACATCGGAAAGCTGTGTTGATGTTTCGTCAGACTCTTGATGACAATAGCATCTACGCTGACGCCGCGCAGCATGGATCGGGACTTACGGCGCTGCAATACCGGCGGGCCGCAGGCGCTACGGCCCAAAGTATTGAATTGGATATCGCATCTCCCAAACAGGTACGGCTGGAAAAACGCGGCGATTTAATTACCATGTTTCTCAGCACGCAGGGCGAACCGTTGCACCAGGTAGGCGCGTCCATCAAGCTCCATCTCATTGAGCCATTCTATGCGGGAATCGGTTTAGCCGCGCATATGAAGGGCAGAGAGGAGCGGGCCAACTTTTCAAACCTTCGACTCATTCAACTGACGTCTATCGCTATGTCCGCGAAGCTCGTCCTTTACAGCCTCCCTCCAGACGATCTCAATCAATGAGAATTCCCCTCGGGCAACGGTGGTTGCCACAGAGCGCGCCCACTTCCAGTCCCCTAACTGGAGTATGGACGGCAAGTCGCTTATTTACACTCTGGATGGCCAGATCTGGCAGGCGTCCATCGGTGGTGGAACCCCGCGTAAGGTTGACATCGGCGCGGCAATTAGTTGCAGCGAGAGCCATGCATATTCTCATGACGGAACTTGGCTTGGTCTCACGTGTTCTACTCCAGCGAAGCCTGAAAGGCGCGTCTATATTGCTTCTCCTCGCGGTGGCGCCCTGCGCCTTATCACCGAGAATCCTAACTCCTATCTTCATAGTTGGTCGCCAGATGATAGGACGATCCTCTTCACTCGCCCCGGTCACGGAACAACTACCAACATCTATTCCATTTCCGCTGAAGGAGGACCCGAGACCGCTTTGACGACGGACACCAACTGCAATGATGACCCGGATTACTCTCCCGATGGCAAGTACATCTACTTCAACTCGGATCGTAGCGGCTCCATGCAAATATGGAGAATGCGTGCGGATGGAAGCCTGGCTGAACAAATCACCTTTGACGAGTTTCAAAACTGGTCGCCACACCCTTCGCCAGATGGAAAATGGATCGTCTTTCTCTCCTACGATAAGAGTGTAACGGACCATCCGGCGGATAAGGACATTGCACTACGCATTTTGTCGACAGGCGATAGCAAGGTGCACGTGCTGGCCAACCTGACCGGTGGAGATGGAACCATAAATGCTCCGTCGTGGGCTCCGGACAGCAATCACCTGGCATTTGTTAGCTATCAATTGCTTCCTGAGGAAGACGCCGGATCGTCCCAATAGGGAATCCAGGTCAAGGGCACATCTGTAGAACATGGGTAAATCGTGTATGAAGAACATGATAACGCCATCAGGACCTCTCATGTACGGAATGAAGGTTCCGGTTCCCAGAGGCATCTTCTCCCGCCAGAAGTGTAGCGCGCTACTCGTAAACACCCGAGATTAAACACATGCTTCAAGACTGTTTGGTGCATCGGGAGGTACATACAAGACTCAACTCGTGGTGAGAGACACTGTCGTTTTATCAGGATGCGGCATGCCCGCAAGATAAGAGGTACGTTGGTAAGACCAATCCATTGACAGGGAGTCCGCAAGTCTCTAGAATCATACTCAATTTCAAAACAGACCCTGAAGGGGATGCGGAGACCATGCATCATCTCCAACGGGACAGCTATTGAAACTTTAAAGTGACGCGCTTCAATTTGTCAGTGCACCCAGATCTAGGAGGGTGTGGATGAGATCCGTGGCCCGATCCAGATTGCCGCTGTTGCGCAGGATTTCACAGGTCTTCTTCCTGCTGCTCTTTCTAGGCCTATTGATATTCACAACTCTGCGCGCTGCTCCCGGCGGCGCGGGTGAAATTCATCCGCGGGCGCCCGTGCGCCTGTTCTTCGAGTGGGACCCCCTGGTTGCAGTTGTGAACGCTCTTGCCAGCCATGCTCTCTATCGCGGGCTGCTCTGGAGCCTCGTCGTTCTGGTGCCCACGCTTTTTCTTGGCCGATTCTTTTGCGGCTGGATCTGCCCCATGGGCACTTTGCAACACTTTGTCGGCAACATACCTTCCGAGGCCAAGCGCGGCAAACAGCGGATCGAGTCCAACCGCTACAAGCGCTGGCAGACCGCAAAATATGTTGTGCTGATTGCCGGATTGGTTGCTGCATTCTGTCACTCGGCGGCCATTGGATGGCTCGATCCATTCAGCTTGCTCGTTCGCTCCTTTGGCCTGTCCCTCTTGCCAGCGTTCAACGTTGCGGTCCGGGCCGCGCTAACGCCCCTCGAACACAGTCACATCGGGGCAATCAGAGTCACAGGGGAATCGCTTCATGCCGTCCTCCAGGCCACCGTGCTCGACTTTCGTCAGACGCACTTTGCACAGGGTCTTGTGCTGGGCATTTTGTTTCTCGTCATCCTCACAGCCAGCTTCCGCATCACGCGCCTCTGGTGCCGCTCCATCTGTCCTTTGGGCGCTCTGCTTGGTGCAGTCTCCCGGTGGTCGATTCTCGGGCTCCACAAAGATCTCGTGAAATGCAACAACTGCAACCGCTGCCTGCTCAACTGCCAAGGCGGCGACGATCCTATCGGAACTGCTCCTTGGCACAAATCAGAATGCCTCATGTGCATGAACTGCGTGGGCGCCTGTCCGGATCATAGCCTTACCTTCCGCTTCTTTCGTAAGGAGAAGGAAGTTGCGTCTCCTGACTTGGGGCGCCGTAAGACGCTTACGGGCCTCGCAGCGGGTGTTGCGGTGGTCCCGCTCATGCGTGCCAATACCGGCCTTGGGAAAAGCCGCCACGAACGCTTGCTGCGTCCGCCTGGCTCGCTTGACGAACCAGATTTCCTCTCCCGCTGTATCCGTTGCGGGGAGTGCATGAAGATTTGCCCCAATAACTCGCTGCATCCCACGCTCGATCAAGCAGGCCTTCAAGGCCTGTGGACACCCACTCTTGTACCGCGCTTCGGTTACTGCGAACCCAGTTGCGCACTTTGCTCTGAGGTTTGTCCCACTGGCGCTATCTGGCAGATCACACCTAAGGAGAAAGGCTGGGTGGTCGGCGTGGGTGGGCGAAGCGAGCCGGTTCGCCTGGGCACCGCATTTTATGATCGCGGCCGTTGTCTGCCCTGGGCCGAGGCCACCGATTGCATTGTTTGCGAGGAGTGGTGTCCGGTTTCACCCAAGGCGATTTACGTTCAGGAGGCTCAGGTCATCAATTCGGCCGGCGTGACTAAGACCCTGAAGCAGCCGCGTGTCGATCCCAGCCGCTGTGTGGGATGCGGTGCATGTGAGTACGCATGCCCGCTCCAGGATCGCCCCGCGGTGTATGTCACCAGCATTGGTGAAAGTCGCTCGCCCGACAGTCAGATTTTGCTGAACAGGCAATGGGAGAAGGGAAATCCGTGATGATTCACTTTAGGCGACGGATGTTGGTGGGCATAGCTGTTGCCATGGTAGCGGTTACTGCAAACTCGGGCTGTAGGAAGGGCAAGGTGGATCATTTTCCGGCTTCGGGGTCCGTCCCTGGCTGGGAAAAGACTAGCGAGACCCGGGCCTTTGCCGCCAAAGACCTGTATCAGTATATCGACGGCGATTCGGAACAATACATCTCAGCCGGCGTGGTTACAACCTCCACCTCCGACTACAAATACCAGGGTCAATTGGAAGCGGTCGTAGATGTGTATTTGATGAATGCCCCCGAAGGCGCACGCACGATTCTTGAAACCGGCCAGACGAGTGATGCCAAAAAGGTTCAGCTTGGTGATGAGGCGTTGCAATATGGCCAAAGCGTGATCTTCCGCAAAGGCCCTTATCTGGTGCGAATTGTTGCCTTTCAATCAGCTCCCACCACATCGCAGGCGCTCCTAGCTCTTGCGCGTGGGGTCGAGGCCAAACTGTAAATCACTGTGGCTGCAACCGGGCCACACCTGAAAGCGCGAGGAAAGCGATGAAAAGCCGTCGTGAGTTTCTGAAATTTGCAACGACCGGAGCCGTGCTCCTGAGCTCGCAGCGCAAATTGGCACTGGCCGAAGCTTTGAAGAAGCACGCCGGTTCCGATAAATCGAAAGTGGTCATTGCACGAGATCAGGCGCTCTACGGCCAAGATGGAGGGCTCGACGAGAAGCGTGTTCTCGCCCTGCTCGATCGTGCCATCGCTGCCTACACCGGGTACGATCACCCTGTTGCGGCATGGAAGCATATTGTGGTCCATGGCGGCGGTCGGGGCAAAGTGATCGGTCTCAAGACGAACGGCCTTGGCGGCAAAGGGATCTGCACCCATTTCGCTCTGGTAATGGCGGTCGCAGAGCGGTTGCAGCAGGCCGGCGTCAAGCCCGGCAATATTCTTGTATGGGACCGCAATGTCCGCGATCTCGAAGTTTGCGGCTTGAGCATCAATACTGATCCAAGCCGCATTCGCTGCTACGGCTCCGATGTTTCGGGATTCGAAGAGCAGCAGGATACGTGGGGAACAGCGCGCATCAGACTCTCGAAAATCCTCACTCGCGAATGCGCGATGGTGATCAATCTCCCCATACTGAAGGACCACAGCGGAGCCGGTGTTACTTTTGCCATGAAGAATATGTTCGGCGTGGTCGACCGCCCACAGGATTTGCACGCCGGCGGTTGCAACCCTGGAGTGGCTGACCTGAACTGTATCCCGACAGTTCGCCAAAAGGTTCGATTTACCATCGGCGATGCCATGTCTTCTGTTTACGATGGCGGCCCCGGCTTTCATCCAGAACGCCTCTGGTATCCGAATGCCCTTATCGTTGGCGAGGATCGCGTAGCCCTGGATCAAACTGCATGGCAGATCATCGAGCGCGAGCGTGCCAAGGTCGGCATCAAGACGTTGGAAGCTGCGGGCCATCCGCCCCGCTACATCGCCACCGCTGCCGACCCCGCGCATCGGCTCGGGGTCAATGATCCTAGCCGCATTCACCTGTTGGAAATCTGATCCGGAGGGCAACGATGGCTGATGGTCCTGAAGGCAAGCCAAACGAGAAGCAAACTCCGCCGCCTGTCTTAACGCGACGCGAGGCCATGCTGCAACTGCTTCGCGTGGGCGGAGTGGCGGCTGGTGCGGCGGGCGCAGCCATATTGCTCACTGAGCACAGCTTTCGTCCGGTACCGGCCCAGGCTGAAAGGGCCCGCCGCGACCATCGGGTGAATCCCAGCGCGCAATGGCCGCACCTGACCGTTGTGCAAGGCGGAGAACCGCGTGAATTGGTCCAGCGAGCGCTTGAAGACCTGGGCGGAATCAAGCGTTTCGTGAGCCGCCAGGACGTGGTGGTCATCAAGCCAAACATTGCCTGGGACCGGACTCCTGAGCAGGCCGCCAATACCAATCCAGAAGTGGTCGCCGAGGTGGTGCGCCAGTGCTGGCAGGCAGGCGCCAAGCGGGTCATTGTTACCGATGTCAGTTGCAATGAACCCCGCCGCTGCTTTCAGCGTTCCGGCATTCAGGCCGCAGCCCGCTCCGAAGGGGCTGAGGTCATCCTTCCCGATCCTGAACTCTACCGCGAGGTTGACATGGGTGGCGTGGTGCTCAAGACCTGGCCCGTCTTTACGCCGTTCCTCGAGGCGGACAAGATTTTCAATCTGCCCATTGCCAAGCATCATGGGCTGATAGGCGTCACGCTGAGCATGAAGAACTGGTACGGCATACTGGGTGGACAGCGCAACCGGCTACATCAGCAGATTCATCAAAGCCTGGTGGACCTGGCTAATTTCATGCTGCCCACCGTCACACTCCTGGACTGCTACCGCATCTTGCTACGGAATGGGCCGACGGGAGGAAACCTGGAAGACGTAGCCACGAAGAAAACCATGGTTGCCGGCACCGATCCTGTGGCTATAGACGCTTATGCAGCCAAGGCTTGGTGGAATCTGGACCCCGAGCACCTGTCCTACTTGCAAATGGCCGCCGCAAGCGGTCTAGGCACCGTCGATTACGATAAGTTGCCGTTCAAAGTCAGTCAGTTGGAATAAAACAGTTCAGAGATCGCGTGTCATTGTCTGCCACAGTTCAACCGGTTAAATCAAAAAGGTCTAATGGACATACCACCACAACCCTGATTCAGTATATGATCAATTCAATCGGTTCTTTTATTCCAGGAGGGTTTTGGATGAGCGACAAACAACCAACCTTTGCGCGAAAGCAGGGGCGCCGTGACTTTCTCAAAAGTAGTGGAGTCGTAACGGCAGCGCTGCTGGCACCATCAGCGCTGGCAGAATCGGCGAAGGCGTTGCCAGCTCTTCCATTGAACCCCGCAACGCCAGCGTCCATGCCCACTCGGAACTTGGGCAAGACCGGCTATCGGGTAGGCATCTTCAGCTTGGGCGGGCAAGCCTCACTTGAGCGCCCCAATAACTTTGATGTAGCAGTGCCTATCATCGAGCGAGCCTTGGACCTGGGCGTAAACTACATCGATACATCGTCGCGATATGGGCGGCCAGAGCGCTGGAGCGAGCAGTATATCGGCAAGGTGATGGCGCATCGGCGCAATGATGCATTTCTGGCAACCAAGACCAGGGATCGAACTCGCGACGGTTCTCTGCAGTCGATCGAGAACGTCACTTCGACTGCTGCAGACTGACCACCTGGACCTGCTGCAACTTCACGACATCGGCAGCATGACCGACGACGTGGATGTGATCTTTGGCAAGGGCGGCGCGATGGAAGCCTATCTTGAGATGCAGCAACAGAAGGTTGTGCGCTTCCTTGGCGTGACCGGCCATTTCCGGCCAGACGTCCTCATGGAATGTCTCCGGCGTTATCCTTTTGACACGATACTGATGGCTATGAACGCGGCTGATCCGCACCACTTCAGCTTCAACAATGAGTTGTTGCCGATGGCAGTGGAGCGGCAAATGGGCATCATCGGAATGAAGATACCTGCCCGCGGGAGGCTTCTTTCCTCCTGGACACCTCTCCCACCTGCGGATCCACAAAATGAGGGTTTGGATCCAGCTGCAGTGGCGACAAGACCGGGTGCCCTCAATATGCGTGAGGCTATGTACTACACCCTATCGCGGCCGGTCAGCACGGTCATTATTGGTTGCGATACGATTGCTCAATTGGAAGAGAATGTGCATCTGGCGCGGGAGTTTACGCCACTCAGCGAGAACCAGTCGGCTAACTTGGTAAAGCGAACCGAACCGGTTTCCAAGCAGTCTCTTTTCTTCCGCTTTGTTGCCCGTTGATAGAATCAAGAAGCGGATCAAGACGATTTTCGGCGTGGTCAGTAGCTTGTGGCCGCGCCGCTCTTCTCACTATGGTTGCACAGGGTCTCTGGCTGCAGCTCTACATATCCTGCAGCGCTCGTGGCGCATTCATTTAGGCGCCATTTGAACCAAATTAGTCTGGCCAGAATGAGTGTGAATACACTCCGTAAGCGGAATACCGCTCAATGAATCAGCACCGGACAGTTCGCCAACTCCGCGCCGACGCTCAAGCGATCTTTTGGGCGGGAATAGGAGCCGTCGACGCGCAGAGGGCCGTTGCGCGCCATTTGTCCCTTGACGATAACAACAATCTGCGCATCGGCACCCATATTCGTATTCCGTTATCGAACTTTAGAAGGGCCTTCGTCGTGGGCGCAGGCAAGGCTGCTGCGCCGATGGCCGTTGCCATTGAAGCAGTGATCTCATCGAGTCTTCTGCCTCAGGGACTGGTAAACGTAAAATACCAACACACATCGCCACGTCCACGTTTCGTCTCGCTCAATGAATGCAGTCATCCCCTGCCCGACGAGGCCGGCGTTACCGGCACTAGGGAGATTGGACGGATTCTTGACCAACTTACAGCGAGCGACCTATTGTTCGTTCTCGTTTCTGGTGGGGCATCTGCACTATTGCCGGCGCCAGCTCCTGGCATCAGCCTTGAAGAAAAGCAGTATGCGACTGAGTTATTGCTTCGCGCAGGAGCAGATATTTACGAATTGAATGCCGTTCGAAAGCACCTATCCACCCTAAAAGGTGGCCACTTGGCGCTGAGAGCCAGTCCCGCCACTGTGGTTGCACTCATACTTTCCGACGTGGTCGGCGACAACCTCGAGGTCATTGGATCAGGCCCGACAGTGCCTGATTCATCCACCTTTGGTGATGTCTTGAATGTATTCAAGAAGTACTGTTTACTCGGGGATCTGCCGGAAGCAGTGACGCAACGAGTTATGCAAGGTGTGCGCGGCGAGATAGCGGAAACACCCAAGGAAAACAATACGATTCCCAACGTGGTGCATAACTTCGTGGTTGGCAGCAACCGACTCGCAATCCAGAGCGCAGTGCAAACAGCACGTGCATTAGGCTATGAACCACTGGTTCTATCAAGCACGCTGCAAGGTGAGACGCGAGAAGTGGCTCGTGTGCATGTTGAGATACTCCGTGAGGTGATCTCAAGCGGCAATCCGGTAAAGCCTCCCGCATGTCTTCTGTCTGGTGGCGAAACAACTGTTACGGTACACGGTTCCGGAAAGGGAGGCCGCAGCCAAGAATTCGCCCTCGCTGCCGCAATTGCAATGTCGGGACTCCCGAATGCTGTCATTCTAGCTGCGGGCACCGACGGCACCGATGGTCCGACAGATGCTGCTGGAGGAATCGTCGATGGTACAACAGGAGCTCGCGCCATCGCAATGGGATTGTCGCCGGCCGACTACCTTAGCCGAAATAACTCCTACCCGATCTTAGACGCGCTTGATGATTTGTTCAAGACCGGTTCCACAGGTACGAATGTAATGGATTTGAACATCATGCTGGCGGACGGATTGAAGGTGCCGTTCTGCATCAAGGAGAAATAAACTGCCATGCGTATTGGGGTCTTTACGCCACTGCTGTCGCAACTTCCGCTATCTACAGTTCTTGGGAAGTTGAAATCGCTAGGTATCGATACAGTCGAACTCGGCACAGGTAACTACCCCGGAGACGCACACTGCAAGCTCTCCATGTTGGAGGACAGTTCGGCACTGGCTGAGTTTCAGAAAGTGTTGGCTGATCATGGCGCGACCGTCAGCGCGATCAGTTGCCACGGTAATGCGCTCCATCCGGACAAAGCTCGCGCCAAGCAGGATCGGGAGGTGAGCCGCAAAACCATCCTGCTTGCCGAAAAGCTTGGCATCCCTGTAGTAGTCGATTTTTCTGGCTGCCCCGGCGACTCCACCAACGCCACCGCCCCCAACTGGGTGACCTGCCCCTGGCCTCCCGAGTACCTCAAGATGCTTGACTGGCAATGGAACGAAGTTGTCGCTCCCTATTGGACGGAACACGCAAGGTTTGCCGCTGATCACGGTGTCAAGGTCGCCATTGAAATGCACCCCGGATTCGTGGTCTACAGTCCCGATACCATGCTCAAACTGCGCTCGATCGCCGGGACCAACGTAGGTTGTAATCTGGATCCCAGCCATCTTTTCTGGCAGGGAATTGATCCCATCGCGGCCATTCGCGTGCTCGATGGCGCCATACTCTCCGTCCACGCAAAGGACACCCAGCTTTATCCGTCGAATTTGATGCGCACAGGGGTGCTCGATACCAAGCCGTACACAGACGAACGAGGACGCGGCTGGATCTTCCGCACCTGCGGTTACGGGCACGGCAGGGAATGGTGGACCGAATTCATCTCCACTTTGCGCATCTTCGGCTATGACGGCGTACTCTCCATAGAACATGAAGACAGCCTGCTATCTCCGGAAGAAGGACTGACCAAGGCAGCCAATTTTCTCAACAGTATTGTGATCCGCGAGAAGGCAGCCGCTGCCTGGTGGGTCTAACGCTTCAACCGTATGGGCACGTGGGCTCCCTGATCTCGCAAAAGGGACTGGAGCGCTCTGTTGAAAAGGTGAACAAGATGAAACAGATCAAGACAGCAATCTTTGGCACAGGCTTCATCGGCCGCGTACATTTGGACACAGTGCGAAGGCTGTAGGGGGTTGAGGTCGCGGCCATAGTCGATACGAACTTCGCTGTGGCAGAACAACTGGGCGCGGAGTTCGCCATCCCCGTGGCCTCGTCGGACTATCATGCGGCCCTGAACGATTCGGCGGTCGACGCTGTGCACATCTGCACACCGAACGCGCAGCATTTTTCGATGGCCAAGGAAGCACTCCAGGCCAGCAAGCAGGTAGCTTGCGAAAAACCGCTGGCAACCACAGTCGAAGATGCCAGGGAACTGGTAGCCCTGGCCGCAAAGACAGGATTGCGGAACTGCGTCTGCCACAATCCGCGCTACTACCCCTTGGTGCAGCAGATGCGCCGGATGTCCGAGCATCGCGAAACGATTGGCTGGATTCCTCCTCGTGGCGGAATGACCGCATTTCCATGGCTGCTAAGCGGAGAAAACAGCCGCGCCTTTTGCCAAGCCGCCGCGGAGCGGGGCATCCTGCTCGCGCCTGGGGATTGTTTCGACGAGCCTTCGCATTTCCGCCTCGGCTTCGCGGCAATAGGCGAGAAACTTCCCGACGCCCTGAATTGGTTCGGAGAACACATCACGGGTTGGTCGGCAACGAACATGGCAAGGGCATAACGCAATTGGGCTGTAAACGTGATGGCCCTCATCGCATTTGGACGGCCTGAATAAAAGGCGAGATGCGTGATGAACGCGCTTCGCTTCAATCGCTCACTGATTCAAACGGGAAAATCGCATGGACGCAACCCATCCTTGTTCTCCTCACTGTGAAGCCAACGTCGAAGCCCACCACCTTCACTGACGAACAAATCGCAGAATTCCTACGGCAGGAGTGCAGGGATTTCTGCGGCGCGCTGGCCGGCGACGCTGAGTTCGCCCGCCGGGAAATCCAAAAGCATATCAAAAGCTTGGTGCTGACCCCCAAAGACACTCTGGATGGGACAGTCCTCGAAGTCTCTGGCGACGTGGCACTCCTTCGAACGGGTGATGTATTGGTGGAAAGTCCGATGGAGGGAATTGCCGAGCATTACATCCACGCCAGTATTGCGCTCGCGGGCGTCAGAATCGACCCATCACTGCCGCTAGCTGCTTGAAACTACACGTAATTGGTCAAACGGAAGGACGCGCCGAAAACCGCAGGAGCCCGTGGAGCGCTTGAACTGGCTGAATCGGTGAGCGAGTACATCTCCCGATTCAAGAAAGCAAGAAAGCACAGGACGTTCTTGGCTAACCATCGAACGGTTCAGGATTTCGCTACGGTCGTCGGCAACCGATGCATCGTTGCCCCGATCCGCACTGTCACTTCTGAGGATCGCCCAAGCATTAGTGGATGAAGCCGAAGTGTGGGGTGGCGGGGAAGTCCGGTTCGTCCAGATACTGGATAATCCAGGCGGGTCCGAGTGCTGGGTTTTTCCAGGAGCGGAGGGCCCAGACGATTTTTTTATCCGGGGAGACTTCGATGGCCTGGACCGGGGTGTGGGCTTCGTCGGCATCGGCGGCGGGGACCGGGGTGTTGACGGCGATCAGGGTGTTGCCGTTGCGGAGGCGCGTAGCTACGTCACATTTGGGGAGCGAGTAGTCCGGGGCGTCTTTCGGGGAGAATTCCCAGACGGTGCGGCATCGCCAGGAGCGGTTCCACGCAACGGCTCCGGACCAGGCCTGGAGTCTGGATTTTGTGGCCGATCAGTTGCAGGATGGGCGACGATTCCGGGCCTTGACCGTTCTGGACGTCTTCACCCGCGAGAGTTTGACCATCGAAGTTGGCCAGAGCCTGAGAGGAGACGATGTGGTGCGAACGCTGAATAAGCTGAAACACGAAGGCAGAGTGCCGAAGTTGCTTTTCTGTGACAACGGCAGCGAATTCTCAGGTCAGGCTATGGATCTATGGGCCTACCAGAACAGTGCAAGGATCGATTTCTCTCGCCCTGGCAGGCCGACAGACAATGCATTCGTCGAATCGTTCAAATGATTGATACCGGCATGGTTGAATCTGGAAAAACGATCCATAATACCGAAAGACTCCGCTTCCACCTCACCCTCAACGTTGGCCCCGAAAATTAAGCAAAAAGCACTTGACCAAACAAAAAAACGTCGACTACAATTGGTCCGTCCAATGTTGACTCTCGAATTAGGTCTTATTTTCCAATCTGACGATCAGCGTAGGGCCGGCAGGTCCGAACGCTCATACAAATTCGAAGAGTCCGTCCTTTCTGTGAAAGGCGAGAATCGCCTGAATTCCACCGATTGGAGGGAAATCTGAATCGCTGAACTCCAGAGGGGCGCGATGGCAGAACCTCAATTGCGCGGTGAAGGAGAAGGAAAAGTGAGCAGGGTTGCGAAATCGAAACTTACAGTTCAAACAGCGCAGAACACTTCGATCAAAAGGGTCGGCATGGTGATCGGATTAAAACCTGACCTCGTGAGTGCATATGAGGCTCTTCACTCATCGTCGAATCCAGGCGTTCGCGACTTGCTGAACAAGTACCATATGTACAACTTCTCCATCTTTATGCACCGACTCGACAATGGACAGTACTACTTGTTTGGCTATTACGAATACACCGGCAATGCCTTCAAGGAGGATATGGAGAAGCTTGCGGCTGAACCAAGAAACCAGCAATGGCTTAGTGTGACCGATCCCATGCAATTGCCGCTACGCGGCGAGGTTTCTTGGGCTGTCATGCGCGAAGTCTATCTCAACGCCTAGTGAGATTCCGCTTGAGTGATAAACAGGAATCAAACACTGCTCAACCACGCAATTACAAGGAGAAATTCGCTGTGACTCTCAATCGACGGAAACTTCTCAAGTACGGTGCCGTCTTGTCCGCAGGACCGATGATGAGTCCACTTGGAAGAGCATCCTCGCAGATATTCAGGAAAAGCACGACACCCGAATCAGGCCCCTTCGAACCGACCTGGAATTCACTAAGACGCATCACAGTCCCCGAATGGCTCCGAGATGGCAAATTCGGTATCTACACCCATTGGGGTGTCTACTCGGTTCCGGCTTATGGCGAGAATGCGACTTGGTACGCGCACAATATCTACACGAAACCCGATTCAGACGAAGCAAGGCATCACATAGCAACTTGGGGGCCCCTTGAAAAGTTCGGCTACAAGGACTTCATCCCGCTGTTCACCGCCAAGCAATTCGATCCCGATGAATGGGCTGAAGTTTTCAAAAACGCCGGCGCTCGATTTGCAGGACCGGTTGCGGAACATCATGACGGATTCGCGATGTGGGATACGAAATATTCTGAATGGAACGCCGCCAAAATGGGTCCAAAACGGGATGTCGTTGGCGAACTGGCAAAGGCCTACAAGGCACAAGGAATGAAGTTCCTCACTGCCTTCCATCATGCTGCGCATTGGTTCTACTTTCCGGTGTGGGACAAGAAGTACGATCTGGCTGATCCGCGATATTCAGGTTTATACGGCGAGTACCACGACAAGAACGCACTGCCTGACAAGAAGTTTATCGACACGTGGAGGGGTAAGCTTATCGAGGTCGTCGAGAAGTATGATCCCGACATCGTTTGGTTCGATTACGGTTTGGATCTCGTTCCGCAGTGGTACAAAAAGGAATTCGCCGCATATTACTTCAATAGGGCCGGCTCGATGAACAAGGAGGTGACCCTCACTTACAAGTGGCATCATATGACGCCAGGTGTAGGCATCTACGATCTCGAGCAAGGCCAGGAACAAGAAATGACCTACTGCGAGTGGATCACCGACACGACCATCGACGCGGGCAGCGGGTGGGGTTACGTGAGCGCTCTTGGCTTCAAGTCCGTGAATGAACTTGTGACCGGATTGGTGGACCGTGTCAGCAAGAACGGCTTCCTTCTATTAAATGTAGGGCCAAAGCCAGACGGAACCATCCCGGAGCCTGCCAAGGAAAGATTGCATGGGATTGGTGAGTGGTTGAGAATTAATGGCGAGGCAATTTATGGGACAAGCCCTTGGCTGGTCGCCGGAGAGGGGCCGACACAGCTCAAGAAACCTGGCGCCTTCAATGAAGACAATGCAATCCAATACACACCCAAGGACATTCGCTTTACCTGCAAGGGCGACGTGTTGTATGCAATTGTGCTTGCGTGGCCTGGGGATCGAACCTTCATCAAGAGCCTTGTTCCAGCGCATACGGAGCCTTGGCCTGGTCTCTATCCGTCGGAAGTCACTTCGATTCGTATGCTGGGTAGTGGCGAACCAATCAAATGGGAGTTCGCGAAGGAATCGCTCGTGCTGACAGTTCCTCGAGTGAAGCCGTGCAATGATGCCTTTGTTTACCGCATTCAGCTCAAAAAGCCCTTTTGACGAGAAACTCGATTGCGACCGCCTGGTCAGGATCCGTGTGCCGCCGCTATAGAGCCTCTCGGGAGACTCATCATCCCTTTTGCCCAACTCTGATCTACGCCAGACAGGTTGATCGTTTTTTTGACAACACGCCAGGTAGAAGGGGGTCTATGGCACTTCCAGAGTTTGCCGCACAATGAAAGGGAAGGTTTATTTATGAAAACCACTAGAAGAAGTGTGCTTCGGCGTTTGTTTATTGGTTCTCTGATGCCACCTTCATGGATGACTCGAAGGTGGAACATACTCTGCGGAGGAGGGCTCGATCATCCGAGCGCGGAGTCCCCCGCCGAGGAGCGTCCCGAGGACCTCCCTCGAATGGAGATTTGCCTCAACGGCGATTGGAAGACCGTAGAGAATGCTACAGACGAGGCAGTGCCGCAAGACGGATGGGTAGTTAGGCGAGTACCTGCTATGCCACTTGCCAGCGATTCGCCCATAACATCCGTTTGGTATCGGCACAAGATGCCGATTCCCGACAGTTGGAGGAAGTCTGACAGGCAATTTTTTCTGCGGCTGGAGAAAGCCGGACATTACGCTGCGATCTACTGGAACGGACAACTGGTCGGTGAGCATTATGGCCAATACACCCCCTTCGAAGCCGATCTCACAAAGGCGTTGCGCACAGGGCAGCTAAACGAGATCGCAATTTATGTTCATAACGCGTCCGGCAAGTACGCACGGCCTGGAGTGGTATTGGCCGATGCGATGGAGGACAATGCCTATCGGGGTGCGACTGTCAAGGAATATCAGCGAAACTGGACCGGCATCGTCGGCGATATCTCCCTGGGCTGGCGTCCGGGTGGCCACATCTCCGACGTTTTCGTGATTCCGTCGGTGAGGAAGCGCCGATTAAGCGCCGAATTGAAAGTCGAGGGTTCGAGCGCCGACGCTTCCGGCTTGATGGTCCGCGCCGCGGTCCTGGACGATGGAAAGGTCATTCGTCAGCTCCCTGAAAAGACTGTGTTCGGGGGTGAGCCCATCCGAATCGAAGCTGACTGGGCCGATCCGGTTTTGTGGGGTCCTGAACCGTATGGCAAGCCGAAACTCTATGTTCTGCGGACGGAGTTGTTGAAGCAGGGAAAACTGGTGGACCGTTGCTTCACTCGTTTTGGTTTTCGAGAGGTCTGGATCGAAGGCCGCGATGTGCTTCTGAACGGGAAGAAGCTGTGGATGGCGGGCACATATTTCAATAAACTCGCGCCGCTCCGATATCTCAATGACCGTCACCCTCAGTCGCTCATGATCGAGATCATGCAGAAGTCTGGACTGAACACGCTGCATGGACACTGGGATGAACTGGGCGGCACTTGGCTCGATCAGTGCGACGAAGCGGGTATGCTTGTTTTGGGGGGCTTCTTCTGCGACGGACGTCCGGACATTCAATCCAAGGCCGACTCTGGTTGGGAGGGATGGATGACGGCGATCTGTCGCGAGTGGGTGCATTCGGTACGTAATCATCCGTCGATTGTCATGTGGCGCCCCACGGACGTGATTCCCCAAAATCTTTCTGATGCATCCGGATACTTCTCCTCCTTTGTCGCCGGATTGGGCGAACAGGTTCGACTTGAGGACGGAACGCGGCCATTGGCCGATGGCAGCGATATCGAATCCTGGGCACAGGGCTCTCAGACGAGTGAAATGGGCCAGTTTCCGCAGGGGATAAGCAGGGGGCTCGATGATGGTTCAACAATGGCCCGGGCGTTGGCCGCAAGCAAGAAACCGTTTCTGACCAAGGAGATATGGACCGCCTTTCCCGCTGACGCCGGCTCTATTGATGCGCTGAAGCGTTTTTTCGACGAATTCTACGGCAAAGCCTTTGCGGGCGGCAGCACCGGAGTCATTGTGCAGCACATTCCCCTGATCGAGCTGGCCCGAGCGTTTCGAATCTCCTGGCTAAGTGCGAGCGGCGAAGGAAATCGCAACAGCGGGCCCGATATGGAGGAAGAGAATCTGCCGAATTGGTGCGATTCCAGCCAGCCGCTCTGGACAAACGGACCCTATAACGAGCTTTTCGCTGGACTGTACCGCAAGTGGATGAAGCTGTCCCCTCCTGCTTACCGGGGCGAAATGCCGGGTGAGGTGCTGGTTTCCTGCTTGGATGTGGACGAGATAGCACTTTTGACGCCAGAGGATCCGACAACAAGAAGCGCAGTAGGTATGCGTGTCGCTCAGGATGGGACTGCGTGGATGGTTGGCCTCAGCCCAGTTGCATATCGACTTTTCTCCCGGAAAAAGGTTGTTGCATTCCATGTTCATCCGCAAGTTCTTCCCGAGAGCGCGGGATATTCTCTTGTGCAACGCGTCAACATCGCCAAGAGCGATTCCACCGCTTGTGCGCAGGCGCTAGAGCCTGTTATTAACTTCATGCGAGCAACCTGAAGAGGTTAGCAATCATGAGGCAGGCAAATGCGAGGAAGTGGAAGGCTCCGAGGGTTGACGCGAGTCTTTCGTAGTCGCGAGCCAGGCGGCGGAAGCGGGCGGCCCATGCGAAGCTTCGCTCCACCACCCATCTTCTCGGCAGCAGCACGAAGCCGCGCTTGGCCTCGGTATGCTTGACCACTTCCAGTTGGATGCCATGTTTGGCTGCCGCCTCTTCAGCAGTTTCGCCCGTGTAGCCCTGATCCACGTAGGCCAACTCCACATTTTCCTCCGTGATCTGCTGCACCTGCCGGGCCAGTTGGCCAACCGTAAGCGTCCGAAGTTCCTTTCAATTACCCACAAGTTGAACTCCGATCATGATGCCGAGTTCTATATCGATGAGTCGTGACATGCCTCGCCAGATCACGGTGTTGCCAGGTGGCGGGTCATGTGCGCGGGCGAGATAGCCGCCCAAACGAGCGAGTTTGATGATGTAGTGAGCGAGAGGCGCTGCTGGACGCTGAGCAGGTTTGTCTGGCGCCAACTCGTCGAGCAGGTATTGGTCAAGTTTCGTAAATGCCTCGTCAGGTAATGCGTGCGGTTGAGTGCGATTTAGCATGGTGATCCAGAAGATTCTCCAGCTCACGATGCATAGGATTGCGAAGAGGTTCACCAGCCGTTCCGCGGTTCTCAGCTTCGCTTCCTCCGCCCTGCATCCAGACTTCAGGATCTTGGGAAAGGTCTCGATCTTCCATCTCTGTGCGTACCATTCCAGCTTCTCTATGGCCTCGAGGCAAGAACGAACCGGCAGGTCCGTGAGCAACTTCCCGTCGATCTTCTCCCGGTCTTTTGGAGAGCCCCTCTCCTTGGCGTGAATCGCGGTGAGGATCAACTCCGGATAGTCCTTCTGCTTGCCTTTGGGCGGACGGACGGCGATGCGAGGATAGCGCAATTCCAGGACCGCAGTGGTGAAGTCGCCCCTTCTGTTACGTACCTGGACCGGATGCAGGCCACGCAGTTCCGATGTCTTCATTTGAGCAGCGACCGTGGTATTGCCATCTCCGGCCAACCGATCAACGCAGGTGCGAACAAGAAAATGCGTGCCCAGTTGACGCGAAAGGCAGAACAGCTCGTAGATGTCGCTCTCCCGATCCCCGATGTGGACACATCGGCCAGGATCGTTAAGCAGCTCCGTGGACTGGCGCATGTTCTCCAGCCAACGTATGCTCTCTTTCTGTTCGATCGGCACACGTGTGGGATTGATCCTGCGCTTTAGAGCATTGGCGCCGTGAAACTTGTCTCTATTCCAAAACTTGGTTGCTGCCAGCCCCAACGGCAAGCCTTCCCGCGTAGTCACCAGACTGGAGTGCATCAGAATCCCGCAACTGGTGTGGAATCGTGGTGGGCCGGGTTTGCCGCAGGAAGTAGGCATCTTTTCAGCATCCCGATCGGCGCTGTGTCTTTGTGGCGATAGGAAAACCCGGTCGTGTCATGGAGAACCAGAACTGGAAAGCCGCTGCTTGCAGCAAATCTCTCTCGGGTGGAGGCGAAATGGCCGGCCAGGATATTGGCTTCGCTGATCCGATCATTGCCGAAGAAACGATAGGCAGCCTTTGTGTTGGCCCAATCCTGACACGCCCAAGGCGTCGTTGCCCCTACTCTGTCCGATAACTGCTCCAGCAACTGTCGCAACCGCTTGCCGTGACGAACATCCTGGAATTCGCATCCCACCACTTCATTGTCTATCCATGCATCCGTCCGGGCCTCGTCCGACGTTTCCCGCTGCTCGATACCATGCAATGCCTGCCGCTTCTTCATGGCCCACACTGCGCCATAAAGCCTCAATCAAATGTAAGTGCCTGATTTGATGCCGAATACAAACCATCAACTCTTTCCACTCGCAGCTCGGAATTGTGGGTAATTGAAAGGAAGACTGGACGCTTACGGCCAACCTGGGCGCGATCCTGTTCATCGCCAGGCCTCTGTTCGACGACATGCGACGATGGCTGGAACAAGCTCTCATACAACTGGCGCCGAAGTCCGAGACCGCCGGGGCCATCCACTATGCCCTTGGTCTCTGGGATGTGCTTGCCCGCTATCTCGACGACGGCCGCATCGAAATAGACAACCTGATCGCCGAGCGGGCCCTGCGTCCAGTGGCCATAGGCCGACGCAACTATCTGTTCGCCGGCTCGGACAAGGGAGCCGAGCGCGCGGCCATCCTCTATAGTCTCATAAAGGAACAGCGCGGATGAACGGCATGGATCCAGAGGCCTATCTGCGTTACGTACTGGCTCGTATCGGCGAGCATCCGATCAAACGCATCGAGGAGTTGCTGCCATTGAACGTCGTCGGAAAACTGGCCCCTGCGTTACAACCAGCCGCCTAGACCTGACCGAGTACGACGCCTCGCCGTTCGCCATTTTCATGTACCCGAACATAGACGAGTTCACCGAACACGGTCAGATCGTCATCGGATACATAGAACCCGTCGGCGCCGTGGCCATCGCTTCAGAGGGACGCCAGACGATTGCCATGCTCCGCCGGCGCAAGGACGAAACCTTCAAACAACTACTCGCTCGGCTCGATGTGGCCATCGCAAAAGCCACGATCGACGATGTCTACGTCGACGAAGTAAACACTCCGCAAGGATGAAACACACACTTCCTGTGACCGGTCGTGTCCGCTCAGATTGATCGTGGGCACATACGGTCCTATCCAACACAAAATCCTATCCATCGTCCAGACGGCCAGAAAGTGACGCTTACGTTCTTTCTGCAACCGCTCAGGGAGCTTCCTGAAATGCCCGTAAAACAAGGGTCCGGCCTCAAGAAATCCGGCAGGGTTTTTGGCAGGTGCACAAGAGCGCCAAAATGGTTCGCGTCGGCCTCTATGCGTGCGTGTTTCTACCCTTAACCAACAGATCCTGCCGTTCGATCCGTGCCTTACACGACTACCATCGACCGCCGCTGGCTCCCCTGGCAGCGGCAAGCACTCAGCCGCTAGCGCCGCCTGAGCGCGTGATGCCATGGTGGTGAAGCAGGAATAATACGCCCGCAGCCACGGGCGGAACGCCGAAAGCGAGGAGAGTGACTCCGCGGATTGAGACGGACAACTCCCGCGGCCCCCTGATCGCATACGCCAGCGCGGCAAGCACACCAACCACTATGAGCACCAACCCGCCAGCCACCTCCCAGCGCCACGCCACCAGAGCCAAAATCACAAACGCCAGATCTGCGGCCACCCAAATCGTCATCCGGTCCAACCGAGCATGCCAAGCCAACGACTCTGCTATAAAGAAGAACGTCCAGAATCCCGCCCAGAGCAACGCCAGCGCGCGGGCGAAGTACACTACAGTCTTCATACCGATACTCCGGCGAAGAGTATATATCGTTGGGCAGCCTTACCGAAAGCTTTCCAATTGCTTGAGTAAAAGCGCATCAATACGATGACAATAACTGAAGCGGGAAGGCTGGAGGTAACGGCGGTGGCATGAGGACCGGGCTAGCGCGGCCCGCCTGGCTCGCATCGAACGGCTGGGAATTTATGAGCTCGGGTGCCTGAGAACCGCTCTGCAGATTGAAATTGAAAGCGCCCGAGCCTGGGCACACCGCAGCGCTTGGGCAGACGAACATTGGATCGACAGTCACGGTCGAGCCGATGTCTTCCGCAGGCGAAGGTGTGGCCTGCCATTGGGCCAGGGTATAGCTCTGGCCGGGGGGAATCTCCAGATCGTCATGTTCGGGTCGGTCGTCGAATAATACATGTTCTGCTTAAAATCGAAGCAGTCGGTGAGGATTGTGCTTGTGCAGTACCAATTCCCATGCATCGGCGAACGAGGAGGCGTCACGTGGTCCCAATAAATAATGTTGTTCTCGAATGTAAAATTGAGGGCACCGTCATCTCCGTTGCGGTGGACGGACGCCTGCGCGCCAAACGCAAAGACGTTATTGGCGATCACATTGGGCGTGCCATTCAATTGATAGGTTCCGGACTCCGAGGCGTTGTAAGTAAAGCCCATCTGCGAGGTGTTATACACGAGGTTATACTTCGCCGTCCAGAAACTCGATCCTTGATCGAGGTAGATTCCCCACCCTCCATATCCGCCCGTTCCGGGGTCGTGAGTAATGTCATGGAAATTGTTGTACTCGATGACGTTACCCGTCTGTAAGGCCGTGGCAGCATGCACCGCCCCCATGTCATCCGTCACCCCTTGCCCGAGCTGATGGATGTGGTTATAGGTGATCTGGTTATCGTGCGTCCAATTAGGCAGGTTATTGGCGCTGAAATCCAGGGAGCGCCCCACGTTGATCCCCATGTTGTAAAAGTCATAGATGTCATCGTGGTCGATCGCATTGTGATGAGAGTTTCCGATATAGATCGCGACGCCTGGAAGCATACGGTCTCCCCCGGCGAGCACCGTGTTATAGACGAGGTTGTATTGCGCCACATTGCTGTCAGTGTCTCCCGATGCTGGTTCGCCGCCCAGGCGGACGCCTCCTGAGCCTAAGTCCGTGAACTCGCTGTTCACGATCTGGTTGTTGCATGCGGACATATCCTGGCTGCTGCACGCACCGGAAGGCGCAAAGTTTGTATTCGTGCCTACAAAATCCACCCCCCAGCCGCCCACGTGCGCAACAATGACTGAATCGAGCATGATATGACTTGCGCCGGGAAAGCTGAGTGCGGCGGGCACGGTATCGTTCGGAAGGTTCTCACCTGGTATGTAGTTGCTGTATCCGGGGCTGCCCGCCACCCAATTGGCGTCAGAAAAAGTCAGGCCCTTGAACGTCACGTAGCTGAGATCATTGGCGACGATCAATTGATTTAACTGAGGAGCGATGACTGTAAGCGGATGACAACGGCGGCTTCGCGGTGAGCGATGATGCCGGCGTTGATTTAACTGAGGAGCGATGACTGTAAGCAGATTGCCGTCAAGATCTTCTCCTGACACGGGGACATAGGTGATCACGGTACGTTTGCCGGGACCGACGTCCGAGGACCACTCTCCGGACGCCGAGGCGGAGAGCGCGTCTTTCACGTTATCGATCAAGTAGCGATGCCCGGGCAGAAACCCCCAGTAAGGGCCCACCACGGTCGCACCTACCAGGTATGCGACGCTCGAGTTCGCGGGGGCACCCGAGTAGTCCGACGACGGGCCGATGGACTGAAGGCGCATTCGAGAAATGGTCCAGTTCTCGAAATCTATGATCTCAATCGGGTGATTGGGGTCTGCGAGGCCGCTCGAGCTGGGATTGATGTCGCCGGCAGTGAAGAAAAACCGGTCGAAGCATTGATACTGGCCAGCGTATTGGCCGGCAGCAATCCGCATGGCCGGACTATAGCCGGCGTCGTAATTGGCGTTCCTGCATCCGGTTGCGCTGCTCACATAGACGGGGCCTAGATTGTACAAGTAGCCCGACGAACTGCTGGCTGCGGCGCGAACTCGGTAGCGCCTCTGGCCGTTCACCCAAAGCTGCTCGAAGGGCTGGTATCCCGTGACAGTCGCCTGCCACGCGCCGGCAACGGTCGGGCTTTTCTTCCATCCCGTAATTGGGATTCCCCCGCTGATCACCGGCGTTTCGTCTGGGTAGTTTTCATAAATGATTGGCGTGGACGCCGAGCCCGAATCGGCGGCGGTGAATTGCACCGTCGCCGGAAGGAAATACGTTCCGGAGCGAAACTGTACGACAACCTGGTGCAGTCCAGTCTTGCTCAGCGCCTGCACGGCGGCGCGCGCGCGGTCAAACGTCGCAAACGGCCCATCCGTCCCGACGGCGTTGGGCGCCGGAAGCGTCCCGCTCCAGCCATCATTCCCATTCGGCGCAACATAGAAAGGACCGGTCTGCCCTCCGCCGGACGAAACGCTCGTCTCGCTCAAGCTGACGCTTTGCGGACTCCCGCTCGCGTTGTCGGGCAACGTGGGTGTGACGTGCGCGCTGGCGATGGCCGCCCCGGCTGGGTCGGTTTCGAAGCCGGTGATTTCCGAGTTCTGCTGCGCATTGATGCCGATGCATGCGAACATCACGAACAGCGGCAATAGGGAAAGTCCGTATTTTGCGTGCTTCATCGTTACTCGCACCGCATTACTGGCAAAGTTGCGTAATCCTATGTTTTGCATCGTGCATCTCCAATTCCCGGCAATTTCACTGCCGGAATTGCTGTACGTTTTCTTTGTGCCGGATAGCGCGAGCTTCCGGTTTACGGCCACACCGTCCATCCGCTGTTCACGTTTACATCCTTAATGCTCCACGAGTTTCGTTTACTTGCCTACATGGTTGCACTTGCCTGAGGTATAGGAGAGTTCTAATGCCGAATTTCCAACCGGCTGGATGGCTGCTCGGATTTCTTGAAAAAGCCTGGGCTGAGTATCCTTGGCAAAAGACGATCGCTTGTCTGCTAATGACCGGTAACTCCCGAGCGCTTCTGCTTTCTCGTGATCAGCGTGCCGTTTGGATCGATGGAAGGGTCAGGCGAAATGACCATCCGGTTCTCCGATTCTGCGCGCGACCTCTGCGCGCACCCACAAACCGTCGGGGACGGTTTCTACTCTCCGTCGCCTTTCAAAAGCGCTTGAACGGCAGGAATTTTCCTGACATGGTGATCTTCACACGGTCCCCCTTCGGGTCCTTTTCCCGCTCCAATTTCAGGTCAAAATCAATCGCGCTCATGATGCCGTCGCCGAATTCCTCCTCGATCAGCGCTTTCAATGTTGTTCCGTAGGTTTGCGCAACTTCAAAGAATCGATAGATGAGAGGATCCGACGGCGGGACGTACGGCAGTGAGCCGCGATAGGAGGACTCGGTAAGCAGAGTTGCCCCTTCCGCCGAAAGCCCGAAGAGTGCCGCGGCCTTCCCTGCTTCCTCCTTAGTCAGCGTCATTTGTCCCAATAACGCGGCGGTATAGTAGACCGCGGAGCTGCTCCCAAGTTCCTTCGCGATGGCCGCCCAGCTCAGTCCTCGATCGCGCTTGGCGTCCAGTATCTTTGCCGTGATCTCACTTCGGTTTGCCATTGATCCGGTCTCCTTAGGGTGCTCTTGAGCAGAACCCTGGGCTGGATTGCAGGTTAGCGACCGGGCCGAATCAGTTCGTCCCCGGGGCGATTGTCAGCTCCTCAACGCGCACATCTGTAACGCGCACATCTGTATCGCGGTCCCGCAACAGTTTCAAAACTCTTCCGTTACCGTCGCTGACTACGCTGCCACCGCCATATGTATCTCCTTTCCATGGCCCATGCGTCATTTCGCCCACCAGGTCAGTGCCTACTACAGGGCACTTCCATTGCCTGGCGCGCTTGATGACAAGATCTTCGAGGTCCTTCTCATGAGCGGGCCATCGTTGGGGGGAACAGTGACCCATCCGTATGGAACAAGCATCAGGTCGGGTTTCAATCGCGCAACCTGCTCGGCATACGCGTCTACAAAAGTGTCCGCGCAAATCACCATACCTATGCGCCCGAATTCTGTATCGACAACGCCTATGCCCTTTGGTGATCCAACCGAGTAGATAGAAGGACTCATCAGCTTGTGATACTTCCATAGCGGAATATCGTTAATCTTGCGATACTTCCATAGCAGCTTGCCGGTCCTGTCAACCAGAATTGCTGTGTCAAAGAGACGATTACCGTCCTTCTCAGCCAATCCAATTGCGATCATCACGTCGTACTTGCGAGCCAGGGCCTCGATGCGGTCGCTGTCGGCTCCCGGGATTGGAGTCGCAAGTCTGAACGCATCAGGATTTTCCCATCCCAGGATCGAAGCTTCCGGAAAGGTTGCAATCTCGGCATGTTCGGCATGCGCCGTCTTGAGCGCATATTCGATGCGCTTGAAGTTTCCTTCGCGGTCGCCATCGATGACCAGAATCTGACAGACCGCGATGCGCACATCGGCCGCATGGCTGACTGCCGTCATAGAGAGGACAGCGTAAAGGCCCACGAACAATCTCAGAGCAAGGCCTTGGCCGACAAATCGATTCTGAAGCGCGCCTGTCATGCGATATCTCACCACGATAGATTCTCCTCACTTCCCGCAATGCTCATGCTCAAAATCCCTTCTGTGCTGCCCTCGTCGGCTGTTCCGTAGACTGTCCTTGAGTTCGATCAAACGAGCTGCACGAAAAGCCTGCGCGAGCTTAGAGCCTGTTATTAACTTCAAGCGAGTAACCTGAAGAGGTTTGCGATCATAAGGCAGGCGAAGGCCAGGAAGTGGAAGGCTCCGAGGGTAGTGGCGAGTCTTTCGTAGTCGCGGGCCAGGCGGCGGAAGCGCGCGGCCCAAGCGAAGCTTCTTTCCACCACCCACCTTCGCGGCAGCAGTACGAAGCCGCGTTTGGCTTCGGTATGCTTGACTACTTCCAGTTGGATGCCATGCTCGGCGGCCGCTTCTTCAGCCGCCTCTCCCGTGTAGCCCTGGTCCACGTAAGCCAACGCGACATTCTCCTCCGTGATCTGCTGCACCTGCCGGGCCAGTTCGCCGACTTGTGCGCGATCCTGCTCATCGGCCGGCTTGACATGAAGGGCGAGCAGATGGCCCAGCGTGTCCACAGCCGCATGAACCTTCGACCCCTTGCGCCGTTTGGCTCCATCGTAACCGGCTCGCGCGCCAGACTCCGGCGTGGATTGCAGCGTGCGGCTGTCCAAGATCATTGCCGTCGGCTGGGACTTGCGTCCGGAGAACTCGCGCAACAGCATGCGCAGATCCTCGACCATGGTCTGGAAACATTGGGCGCGAATCCAGCGTTGCGTCTGTTGATAGACCACCGGCCAGGGAGGAAGATCATTGGGCATGTAACGCCACTGGCCACCGGTGCGCACGATGTAGCGCAGGCCGTTGAACACCGCGCGAAGGCTGTATTCCCGCTGCTCTGCTTCCTCCCGGCACAGCGCCAGATACGGCGCCACAAAGGCCTACTCTTCATCTGTCACATCGCTGGGATAACCGACTTGCCCCTTGTTCCCCATACTTCCATCGTCAGCGACCATGGGACACTCGGAGATTCCTTTGATTCCAAAGGAATAAAGTTAATAACAGGCTCTAGATTCATCATCACCCGTGGTCGACTGTGCGTCACTTCCCTTCGACGGCGGAATCAGCCCCGGATGCGTTCACACGCTGCACATCAGAATATGTCGCGTGCTCGGCAAGTGCCTGCGGAACAAAACGGATCACGGGCATCTTTCCTCGCGCCGAGAGTCGATAGGCAGCAGGACGAAGCCCGACCATCCATATCGATCCATCGCGGGCCAATGTGGGTAAGATCGATAGGCTTAAACCCGATGCGGATGGCCGGTGAGCCTGACTTTAGAGAGAAATCCCCCTTCGACGGACCCACGAACAAGGGGTCCGCGATCAGCGAGTGAGGGTCCTGCCCGCGCGCTTGCCATTCTTCAAAGGACAATTTTCCAAATTGGACGGGCTGGCCATCCGTCCGATAGTAGAGATTATGGTCGAAGTGATATTCATTGTCCTTCCAGTTCCCATCAAAAAGCGCCCCCGAATTCCAGTAAACGATGTTGTGCTCAAAGATGAAGCTCAGATGGGGTTCCAGTTTTGTGCGCCTGATCTGTGCTTCCTGCCCAAAAGCGAAAACATTGTTCTTTACGATGTTGTCCTCTCCATAGTGCTGATGAAAACCGCCATCCTGGGTCCGGTAAACGACGTTGTTTTCAAGCACGATATCACTACTGCCTTCGTCGGTGTAAAGTCCCCACCCTCCGTACCTAGAGCGGCTCACGTCGTGACAGAGATTATTTCGCTCAACCGTTCTCCGTTGCACTCCAAGCGTGTAGATGCAACCCATATCGCTTAGCATGCCCCGGCCAATGTCATGAATGTCATTGAACTCGATTACGTTCCCATGCGCGGCCGTAGGACCGTAGCCCCATGTCCAGCCAGCCGAGATTCCCGTGTAATATGTGTCGTCAATCTCATTGTGACTAATCGTGTTGTCGCTGGTCTGCCCCATCCAGACCCCTGTTCCTGCTGGATACACCACCCCAATATCGTGAATATGATTGTCTGAAACAATGTTTCCGCTTGTCGCCTGGCCCTCGTCATCAGGGTTTGTGGGATCGCCTATCTTCACGCCACCCGCGCCGAGGTCATACATGTCGTTGCCGATGATGCGATCCTCCTTCGAGCCTTTCCGGTCCCCCCGCGACGTTGTCGGTCCCCCTCCAAACTCCACCGCATATCCGCCGAGATGCGCCAGGACGCACTTCTCGATGCTACAGAAGTGGGTACCCATGCCCTCAACCGCCGCTGGAATGTCGTAGGCGGACTGCTTGTCCACATAGCCGTTGGAATCCATCGACCAATCCGTATAGCTGAACGTTAACCCGCGCAACCGAATGTTGTGTACCCAGCCCGTATCGGCGCCTCCTTCAAAGCGCACCAACTGTTCCAGCACCGGGACGATGACTTGGATCCGGGTCATATCTTCTCCCGGCATCGGCCGATAGTAGACCACACCACTTTGCCGATCCAGATACCATTCTCCGGGAGCATCCAACGCATCTAGGGTGTTCTCAACCCAGTAACGCGCATTGTCCTCGTGGTTCGAGGGAAGAGCGGTGCCGGAGAGCGTAACGATATGCGTCGTCTCATCGACATGGCGAATATACATCCGCAGTTCGGCCCATGCTTCCAGGACCACGACTTCCACATTGCCTTGTTCCACCCATGCCGGGTGAATATCTCCCGCATGGAATTTGAATTGCGCCTGCGCCCCGGAACGGATACTGCCATCCATATGAAAGAAGCCTGTGTTCGGGGTGCGGGCACGTGGTCGCCGATGACCGTCGACAAATAGTTCGTGAAAATACCATTTGCCTCTCTCGTCATCCGGCACTCGGGCCATCCAGAGATCTCCTCGGCCTGTGCATTCAGTTTCTTATCCGGGACCCGCTCCCAGCCGGAGATTTCCCTTCCGCCACTCAAAACTGGAGTTTCTCCGGGGTAGGACTCATAGGTAATCGTGTCCTTCACCGTACCTGAATCTTCCGGAGTAAAAACCAAAGGCGACGTTAGATTGTATCGCCCACCTCGAACATAAACTGTGACCGGCTCCTTCAAAGGCCCGCTCGCTTTCAAGTTGCGGACGGCCTTCTGAGCCCTCTGCAACGCACGAAACGGGCCATCCAGTGGCTTGCGTTCGGCTTGGCCATCTTCCCCGACCAGAAGTCATCCCCATCCGTCGCCACGTAGAGAATGCTTTGCTTTGCCGCCTCAGGCGTAACCGGGACCGTGCACCCGTGCCGATCGCTTTCGACCGGTCCCACACTCTGCGCCCAGGGAACTTGCGGCTTGGCGAAGATTAGGAAGCTGGCAAGAACCAGCCACAGGACTGTCGGTCGTTTCATGCCACCCCTCCGCACATTGGATTGTATTGCCTCAATCGTTCACCAGTTCGGACTCACCGCCGAGAGCAGCAGCATTGGAGTCAAAGCCTCTCCCGCCGGAAATCCCGCTATATCGTACGGTGCCCCGCCCAGGCGCAAACTCATGGCACTGCGGAAAGACCGCTATTGCAAACGAACCTCGATAGGGCCGTGCGTTGTCTTGTCAAAAGAAAAGGTTCCAGTGAGTATTCGCCCATGGTCTTCGACCTGCGCGCGGTAGTCACCGTAGAAGCCATGGAATTGGGCGCGACCCTCGCGACTCGAAACTGCCTCGGTCCTCGTCCACCACTTCCCCTTGATGAGTTTCATCAACGCATCATAGGCGGGCTTAGGAGTCATGTCATCTCGCAGCAGTCCCAGTGGCGCGCCCATCCATCCGTTCTGGTCTGAAAGATCCCACCAAGTGATGGCTTCCACGGCGGGATGGCTGAACACCACGGTGTAGAACCGTGTGACTTCCTCTGCCTGCTGCTTCTCACCTTCCGGGGTGGAGGCCCAGTCGAAGCCGGGATCTTTCTCTTTCAAATAGTAGCCCAGTTTGCCGGAGAGCAGCGACGTCTCGGTAAAATGCAGCGGCTTGCCGAATTTCGCAAACCGCTCACACACGCTCCAAATCTTTTCAACCGGCCAGACCTCTATGTTCTGGTGCGACTGAACGCCGATCACATCATAAAGCGGGCGGCCATTTTCATCGACGAGCTTTGAAATGACGTTCTCGGCGTAACTGTCGGTCACGTCATAATCGTTGATGAGGAGCGTCGCCGCGGGGTTCGCCGCTCGGGCCGTTTTGAAGGCCGATTGAATGTATGCCGGCATGCCACTTTTCGCAATGGCGTCCGTCATGATCGGGGCCTGTATTTTACATTCCGGGCGATCGTAATGCGTTGCCTCGTTTACCACGTCCCAAATGTCGATCTCGCCCTTAAAGTGCGAAACCTCGCGGGTGATGCGTTCCACTTGCAGGTGCACCGCTTCCGCCGGGTCCTTCGGCAGCCACTTTGGATCGAAGTAGTTATACGCGAGTGGATGTCCCTTGAGCGTCACATTATGCGCCTTCGCCCACTGGACGATGTTTTCGGTAGCGGACCAATTCGGCTTGCCTTCTACCGATTCGTAGTCCCACCAATAAAAAGGAACCGTAGCGTAATTCAGTAGGGCCGCAAAGCGTTCAGCGTACGTGGCGTTTTCTGCCGCCGTTCTCGCCTGGCCGAGCAGGAAGATGTTCGCTCCGAAAAGGAATTTGTGCCGCGTCTGCTCTATTCTTATCCTGCGATGCGCGGCGAGCGGCTTGCCCGAAGGGCCGATCAGTTGCAACGCTGCTTCTCCTGTCCGGTATTTCTGGATGCGCGCCTCGGCGCCGCCCAGAATTTCAGACTCGCTCAGCGATTGCGCGCTGCTCTTGGTGGCAAACAGAAGTACGGCAACACAGCAGAAGAGAGTTGCCCAGCGGGCGACCATTCCATGTGCGTTGAAGCGTGTGCATCGCATAGAACCCCCCCCAAAATGGATGTTGATTCTCGATTTCAAGATAACTTCACTCAACAAAGTGGTTGGACCAATACAAATAGGTCGCCCACAACACTACCCCTCCCCTTAGTTACATGTCAAGGCCTACTCTTCCAATGCAAGATGAGCCTGAAGGGTTGGAGCGGGCGAGCTGAGGATGAATGACCAGCGTGCTCGAAGCGGAGAAGTTAAGTCTAGTGTCCTGAGTCTAAAGTTCGTGTACAAAATCGTGCGACGGAATCGAGGATTTGGTCTGCGGTTTTGTGCCATACGAATGGTTTGGGTCTTTGTTGTGGTGTTGGATGAAGCTGCGGATGGCGTTTTCCAGTTCTCGGGTGGAGCGATGGACGCCGCGCCGGAGTTGTTTGTCGGTGAGCAGGGCAAACCAGCGTTCGACAAGGTTGAGCCAACTGGCCGAAGTAGGTGTGAAGTGCAGATGGAAGCGAGGTCTTTTCACCAGCCAGTCGCGGATCAGTTGTGTTTTGTGTGTTCCGTAGTTGTCCAGGATCAGGTGTATGTCCAGTTCCGGCGGCACGTTTTCTTCGATGGTGTCGAGGAAGTTGCGAAACTCGACGGAGCGATGACGGCGCTGCGTCTGGCCGATCAATTCGCCGGACTTGGTATCCAGCGCGGCAAACAGGCTGGTAGTGCCGTGGCGGGCGTAATCGTGGGTGCGGCGTTCGATCTGGCCCGGACGCATGGGCAACAGCGGCGCGGTTCTATCCAGCGCCTGTATCTGGCTCTTCTCATCCACGCATAACACCAGGGCGCGGTCCGGCGGGTCAAGATACAGGCCAACGATGTCGCGCACCTTCTCGATGAACAGCGGATCGCTGGAAAGCTTGAAGGTCTCACTGCGATGCGGCGCCAGAGAAAAGGCGCGCCAGATGCGGCTGATGCTCGACTGACTCAGCCCGCAGGCCTTGGCCATATCGCGGGTCGACCAATGCGTGGCGGCCTCCGGCTGGCTCTCCAGCGTGCGCGCCAACACCAGCTCAACCTGCTTGTCGCTCAACTTGCGCGAGGTGCCGGGCCGCGGTTCGTCCAGCAAGACCGTCGTTGCCTGCGCTCTGCAAAGCGCTTCCTCCACTTACCCACCGTATGCGGGGTGGTTGAAAGCTTCAGCGCGATCGACTTGTTGCTCCCGCCCTGCGAGGCGAGCAAAATAATCCGCGACCGCATGGCCAGAGCCTGCGCAGTCTTGGGCCGTCGGCTCCAAGTCTCAAGTTCCAACCGCTGCTCGGCAGTGACCGTGACAACCGCCACTGGACGACCTGTACGCATCGATACCCTCTACTGTATTCGATGCCGAAAGCCATCCATTTAATGATAATTATTTTAGACTCAGGACACTAGGGAACCTCTGCACAAGTCTGCAACCCGCGTCGATATTTGAATAAACTATAAGCATGAAGCGAATGGCGCGGATTCAGCAGACACTGGCATCGCAGGCGAGTTTTGAGAAGCATGGCCGCAAGAGCAAGCGGGAGCTGTTTCTGGACCAGATGAACCAGGTGGTTCCGTGGTCTGAGTTATTGGCGCTGGTTGAGCCTCATTACCCCAAGGCGGGCAACGGCCGGCAGCCGGTGGGTCTGGCGATCATGCTGCGGACTTACTTTCTGCAGCAGTGGTTCGGCCTGTCGGACCCGGGCATGGAAGAGGCATTCTATGAGTCGCCCGTGCTGCGGCGCTTCGCCGGAGTGGATCTGGGCGTGGCCGCGGCGCCGGACGAGACCACCATCCTTCGCTTCCGCCACTTGCTCGAAGCAGCACGATCTGTGCGGCGAGATGCTGATGACGGTGAACCGCTATCTGGAAAGCGAAGGGCATCCGCATCACGCACCGGCACCATCGTGGACGCGACGATTATCCACGCGCCCACGTTCGACGAAGAACTCCAGCGGCGAGCGCGACCCGGAGATGCATCAGACCAAGAAGGGCAACCAGTGGTACTTCGGCGCCAAGGCGCACATCGGCGTGGACAGCAAGGAGACGGTGGTGCATTCGGTGTGTCACCTCGGCGGCCAGCGTGGCGGACAAACATATGCTGCCCGACTTACTGCACGGCGAGGAGACGCAAGGTGTGGGGCGATGGCGGCTATCAGGGCCAGACCGAGGCGATCCGTGCTGCCGCGCCGAAGGCGCAAGATATGACTTGCCGCCGGACGAAATACAAGAACTATGTGGATGAGGAAGCCAAGCGCAAGAACACCACCAAGGCCCGAGTGAGAGCCAAGGTGGAGCATCCTTTCCGCATCCTCAAGCGTGTCTTCGGATTTACCAAGGTGCGCTACCGGGGCATCTGGAAGAACCACCAGTGGCTGTGCGCGGCCTTCGCGCTGGTGAACCTGTACCAACACCGCAACCGGCTGGCCCCTCAAGGGGCGTAGTGTCTCCGGAGGCCGGAAAACGGCCTCCAGAGACCAAAAAGACAACCAGCAACCCGCCTTTTCCGACAGAAAACTGACCCACAATCAAGAAATCACCCGAAGCCGCGTCGTCGCTGCAAAATCACGCACCTGCGCAGAGGTTCCCTAGCGTGATCTGGGAATAAATCCTGAGATCCTTATTGCTCCAGGAACTCCAATCCGCCTCGGTCACCATCCCGGATAGCTTGCAATACATGTTGTCCCGCCGTGCTAGCTCGTAAAGGTTTTCCTTCCATGGGGATCTCACCTTCTTCCGGATCCGCGATTTTGCAATGTGATCGTGGATAGACGTTTGACCCGGATGTTGATCGACAAGCTCGATCGTCTGTGGCAGATGGCGCCCGAAGATCAGCAGATCATAGCGAAGACCGAACCGACTGGTGAGAGATCCCACGGCTGAAGTCAGCGCGATGCATGTAGAAGTCATCTGGCTCGTTATGCAGGACACGGCGCACAGCCTTCACTTTAGGCATACCTGCAAATCTTTCCAGAATTGTACCGACGGACTCATCTGCAAGAGACGCCCAGCCGGCGGGAATCGGGCCAAACTCCGCATCGGCTTCGGTGCGGACTCCTAGCACGCGCCGCACAATAGTCTGATCAGTGCACCAATACCAGACTCCCAACACCGGATATCCCAGCAACACAGGATACCAGTGTGTATCACCAGGGCTTCACTGATCCAAGCGCGAGTGCCTACAACAAATTGGGACAAGCATCGATTAGACACCGTACGACCCACCGAAATGCGGGCTAGAGTAAAGATTCTGATTCGCTCAGCGAATTCTTATCGGTTCTGTCGCTCGAAGGGCTGCCCAAAGAAATCGTTCCTCGCAAAGATTGCCTCGACATTTTCAGAGATCAGCTCTCTATACTTACGAGGCCGCCGAAATGCATTGCCCTCGATTGTCTTTTCCCGATACTCTCTCAACTCTCGCAAATCGATGCGGGCAATCTGGACTTTCTCCCCACCATCACTGATGGGGTTCACGAGCCCCTTGCCCATTGCATCATAAGCCAAGGAGTTTCCGTCGAACGGAAGACTTGCGTAGTTTGTCATCGCCACAGCAAGCGCATTCTCATACGCGCGCGTTTTGAGCTGATCTATCAGCGGCTGATCGAATCCACACGCGTTGGGGATCAAGATTAGCTCAGCACCGTTCAGCATCAAGATTCGTGCCGACTCGGGAAACCCGCGATCCCAGCAGATCATGCACCCGACTTTGACCGGGCCAACCCTCGTATCGAGGGTACATACGGGGAAATCATCCCCTGGAGTGAGCGACGCCTCTGTTGGCAAGAAGTCACACGTGTGAACCTTCGCATACGTAAGAACGATCTCGCCCGTACGCGAGATGACGGAGACCGCATTTCTTGGTGCCGGGTTCCACTTTTGCAGGTAAGTAACCGCAATCGCCATATTTAACTCACGAGCAAGTGCAGTAAAGTGGTGTACATATTCGCTTTCTTTGTCTACTGCTAGACCAAGCCACTTCTCCTTGGCATTGGCCTCCTTGTCATCAAATACGGCGTAGCCGATATTCCACATTTCAGGAAACAGCGCGATATCTGCGCCCTGGGCCGCCCCTTTGCGGCAGAACTCATCCGCATGTTGTACATTGCCCTCTTGTTTCCGTCTCACTTCGTCCGGATCTAGCACGATCATCTTCCAAGGGGTAGGCGCCTCGGGGTTGATAATAGAGGAGGTCATCTGCAGGAGCGCAATCTTTAGAGCCTGTTATTAACTTTATTCCTTTGGAATCAAAGAAATATCCGAGTGCCCCATTGTCACTGACGATGGGAGGATGGGAAACAAGGGGCAAGTCGGTTATCCCAGCGATGTGACAGATGAAGAGTGGGCCTTTGTGGCGCCGTATCTGGCGCTGTGCCGGGAGGACGCAGAGCAGCGGGAATACAGCCTTCGCGCGGTGTTCAACGGCCTGCGCTACATCGTGCGCACCGGCGGCCAGTGGCGCTACATGCCCCACGATCTTCCTCCCTGGCCGGTGGTCTATCAACAGACGCAGCGCTGGATTCGCGCCCAATGTTTCCAGACCATGGTCGAGGATCTGCGCATGCTGTTGCGCGAGTTCTCCGGACGCAAGTCCCAGCCGACGGCAATGATCTTGGACAGCCGCACGCTGCAATCCACGCCGGAGTCTGGCGCGCGAGCCGGTTACGATGGAGCCAAACGGCGCAAGGGGTCGAAGGTTCATGCGGCTGTGGACACGCTGGGCCATCTGCTCGCCCTTCATGTCACGCCGGCCGATGAGCAGGATCGCGCACAAGTCGGCGAACTGGCCCGGCAGGTGCAGCAGATCACGGAGGAGAATGTCGCGTTGGCTTACGTGGACCAGGGCTACACAGGAGAGGCGGCTGAAGAAGCGGCCGCCGAGCATGGCATCCAACTGGAAGTGGTCAAGCACGCGCAAGCCAAACGCGGCTTCGTACTGCTGCCGCGAAGGTGGGTGGTGGAAAGAAGCTTCGCTTGGGCCGCGCGCTTCCGCCGCCTGGCCCGCGACTACGAAAGACTCGCCACTACCCTCGGAGCCTTCCACTTCCTGGCCTTCGCCTGCCTCATGATCGCTAACCTCTTTAGGTTGCTCGCATGAAGTTAATAACAGGCTCTAGTGATTTTTCATCATCAGGTCGATTTGATGGCGTCTGATCGAGAGGCTCCCCGACAGACAACCTTTCGCCGACGACCAAGGCGCCGGCACCAATAGCAGCCGTGGCCAAGAAGCCACGCCTAGTGATCTCATGTTGGCTCATGTTATTCCTTACACTCCTCTCGAGCTCACTGCTTTCTCAGCGCTCTTCTTCACTTTTCTTACAGTCTTACTATCTCGACCAAATTGCTATCCGGCACTTGCCACGCTTCATATCCATTGTGCGAGAATTCATGGCGAGTTTCGTCCCGCCGCAGTTCCGTCACGTGTCTCTGCCCCTTCTCGTATGCGTAGGTTTCACTGCAATGTACGCGACGATAATGTGTAAGTCCAGGATGGAAATTCGAAGCTGGGTCGTCATGGTTCTCGGGCGCCTCTCAGGTCCTTCCAATCATGCACATCGATGATCGCTTTGATCAGCGTTTGCCGTTTGGGCAAATCTTGAAACTGCAACGAAACTTCTGAGAGGGTGAGACGGTCCGTAATCCACAGGGAGGTGTCTATCTTCCCTTCCTCAATTTGCCGGATGATCCAGGGAAAGCGATCATGACTGTTTCTGCTTGCCAACAGCGTTATCTCGCGGCGATGAAAAAGTGAATCGTTGATGCACACCGGATTAGGTGTCAGGCCCACGTAAACCAGGTTGCCCCCGGTGGCTACATAGGAGAGGCTCTCGCCCATAGCCTCCGCGTTGCCCGTGGCGTCGAACACTACATCTGCACAATGATTTGCTGGAGTCGGCGATGCACCGAACCCCATTTGCTCTACAATCTGACGCCGGCACTCGTTCCTCTCGACAACGTGAACAAGCGCGCCCATCGCCGATGCAAACTGGGCAACTGCGATGCCAATCGGACCAGCACCGATGACCAGGGCCTCATCTCCGGGCTTCAGGCCGCCACGCTCCACGGCATGCGCACCGATCCCCAGGGTTTCAACCAGCGCCAATTGATCCAGCGACAACCTTTCGGATTTATGTAGCTGACTGACAGGGATGGAGAGGAATTCCTGCATTCCACCATCCACGTGGACTCCGAGCACCCGAATCTGCTCGCAGCAGTTGCTCCTTCCCTTCGCACATGCACGACACCTACCGCAGCATAGATAGGGTTCAATGGCGCAGCGGTCTCCCGGATTGATCCCTTTGTTATTCTCCGGCGCTTCCAGCACCACCCCGGACAACTCGTGGCCCAGCACCCGTGGATAAGTGTAGATGGGGTGGTGCCCAGCAAAGGCGTGAAAATCGCTTCCGCAAACGCCAACTTTTTCCATGCGTATAAGAGCTTCGTCCGGCGCGGTCATGGGGACGGGAACCTGCCGTTCCGCAAATCTGCCCGGTACCATCAATACGATCTGCTTCATTCAGCCCACTTGTTCATAATGGTCCATCCATTTTTATGGTCGAATTGTATGCACCAGTTGTCACCGAAGTCAAGAAATTAACAAGCCGTCTCAGGGCAATCGCATTTCAAAACATCTCCAAGAGTCTGATCAGGTAATCCGGCACCAAGTTCAGCTGCAGCGCGGAACGCAACTCAGCGTGCTCGCTCAACCGGACCTCAGCTTCGCGAAAGGTCCAGGTCCTCGTAGCGCATCAGGCACAACACTGCAACCAACTGCGGCTGCGCAAACTGCCGCTTGCTGAACTTGGTGCGCTGTGCAGGCAGCGCCGCTTGGCTGACTTCCAACGCCAGCCGTGAAAATCATACCAGTCCGATTTCAGCCATAGCTGACTGCGAAAACCCCAGAGCAGCTTCAGCTTAACCCGGTTCTGGCTTGCCGCAACTCCCAGGTACCGAGGAGGTCAACAGAGCCATTTCACTTCATGTATTTGCCCCGCTCATAGCCCTCTGTATTTGCTGTACCATTTTCTTGGAATCTCGGCACCCTTCCGCCTCAAATATGAGGTATCCTAATTTTCAGGCGCCTGCTGATTTGAAATAGCCACAGACGAACGTCATGAATCGTGCGATATTACCAACCCGCGAACAGCCCGACTCCCGAGTCACGGTGAAACTCATCGCCCGCATCAAAAGCCTGATCTCCACCGGTGCTATCTCGCCCGGCTCGAAGTTCCCTCCGGAACGGGAACTGGCTAAAGAGTTTGCCGTGAATCGCGCCTCACTACGTCAGGCCCTGAAGGTGTTGGAGATCATGGGCGTCCTATCCCAAAGAGTCGGAGATGGAACCTACCTCAGTGACAGCTCCGAATCGATTCTGGATGAACCCATAGATTTCCTCGTGCTCCTCGACGATCTCTCTCATCACGAACTGTTTGAGACGCGCCTGATCGTCGAGCCGGAGCTGGCCGCCCGCGCCGCCGAGCGCGCTACCGCCGAGGATCTGTCTGCCCTGCGTAATGCCATCTCTGCTATGGCGCGCTGCAAAACAAACCGCGAGCGCCTTGATGCCGACTTGGCTTTCCACGATGCTATCTTCCACGCCAGCGGAAACCGCATCTGTAATCTGCTTTTCAAAAGAATCCATCGCACGTTGCAGGTCAGCATGGGTCAGCTTTCGACTCGCGTATCTCTTGAACAGCCTCTTATGTTTCATCGCAGGATTTACGCCGCCATCCGCGAGCGAAAAGGAGAAGAAGCGCGTCAAGCAATGCTGGAGCACCTCACCGATGCGCGCTCGCTGCTGGCTCGCTTCGACACAGCAGACACCGACAAGAGTCAAAAACTTCGCGGGAGAGCTTTGGTTCCGTGACGGTTCGATTTCCACGGTGGTCGTAGTCATTGCCCTGAGACGCGGCCAGATTACCAGTTTGTTGGCACCTGAATTATGCGCAGCACGATGAGGGGCGAGTGAAGTAGCGGGCGGGGAGCCATTGAACCTCGTGAGAATCGTATGTAAAACAGTGAGTTTGGGAAGCAGCGAGCTTCTCAGACCGGTTCTCAGGAGGGCACCCATATGGTGAAAGGTGTAAATCAGGATAGCGCCCGCAGGTCCGTCGATCAAGAGGCTCGTGAACCCATTCGGCAGGTTAACAAAATCAGCCCTGCCACGCGCTATGACTTCGCGGGGCACAATCTGACGGCTTATGGCGGTCTTTTCCCGGCGGCCACGATGCTGGAGAAGCTCGGTTTCCCACAGCTGGTGGAAGAAACGCTGACGGTGAACCGGCGGACGCGGGCCATGGGCCTTTATCAGTTTGTGCTGGCCATGGTGTTGAGCTGCTACCTGGACTTCACGCGGCTGTTTCATTTGCATTTCCTCAAGCGGGAGCCGATGCTGACCGGGATTCTGGGGGTAGAGCATCTGCCGCCGCAGAGCACCTTCTGGCGGTTTCTGGCCGCATTGCATCTGGGTGTTTCACGGCAGTTGCTCCGCGTGCAGCAGCAGATGCGGCAGCGGGTGTGGGCGGCGGCGAACGTGCAACTCAATTCGGTCACCGTGGACACCGACACCACGGTGCACATGCTGTTCGGCAATCAGATGGGCGGGCGCAAGGGCTATAACCCGGAGAACAAAGGGAACAAGAGCTACCAGCCCATCCTCAGCTTTATCGCCGAGACGCGGGAATATGCCGCCAGAGCGTTGCGCACTGGCGACCGTCCCAGCGGCCAGGAGATCGCCAACCATCTCGATAGCGTGTCGAAGGGTCTGCCCGCAGGGGTGAGGATCGTCTACGTGCAGGCCGATTCGGGCTTTTACTGCTGGCAGGCGGTGGAAGCCTACCAGCGGAAGACTGGCGATTCATTCTGGTGGCGCGCAAGACCGCGCGCCTGGTGGAGCAGTTGCAGACGGCGGAGTGGAAACGCTCGCCGCTGACCGGCGCCGACGGCCAGTACGAGTTTGGCTATCGGCCGGAGGAATGGGGCAAAGCCTGCCGGTTTCTGGCCTTGCGCTACCGCCAGGAGCTTCCATGCCCCTTCGAGTTGGTACGTCGATTCCCGACCCTCAACAGGGCAATCGCATTTGGATTTCTTGCACACAGATCCCAGGTTGTGAAGTTAATTCAGAAGCCAGCATCCAAATTTGCCACCTCGAAAACTGCCATTTTGAGGGTAATGTGCGGGCAAATTGACACCGGAAGAAGCCGAAATCATATAGCTCGGGCTTTTTTCGCGCCCTGAATGTCAAGAAAATTCCAAATGCGATTGCCCTGCGACACTCCAAAAAAGGCCTTGACATGTAACTAAGGGGAGGGGTAGTGTTGTGGGCGACCTGTTTGTATTGGTCCAACCATTTGCTTGTTAGGTGAGGTTGTCTTGAAATCGAGAATCAACATCCTTTTTGGGAGGTTTCTATGCAACGCATACGCTTCAACGCACATGGAATGGTCGCCCGCTGGGCAACCCTCTTCTGCTGTGTTGCCGTACTTCTGTTTGCCACCAAGGGCAGCTCGCAAATTGGCGGAACTGCCAACATCCAAGGCACCGTCACGGATACAACCGGAGCTGTTATCACGAACGCATCCGTCACCCTCACCAATGAATCGACTCAGGTGACGCGCACAACCAAGAGCGACAACGCCGGCGTCTATGTCTTTCCCGGTATCCCTATCGGCCCCTATGACCTTGTTGTTGCCGCGCCAGGCTTTAAAACTTACGAACAGACCCGTATCGTCCTCGAAGTTGGCAGTAGCATCACCATCAATCCCACCCTTGCCGTCGGCGAGGTAGCTGTGAAGGTTGAGGTCCAATCCGTGGGCCTCGCGCTACAGACAGAAGACCCCGCCTTCAAGCAGACCGTCGACCAGCAGGACCTCACAGAGATGCCACTCAACTCCGTCAGTCGGCAGATCACGGGCCTGCTGACGATCACAGGAGGCGCCAATGGGGCTCCCGGCGGCGATTTTACCGGCAGCAAGTACACCTACCAGACCATCGCGGTCTCGATCGCCGGCGGCAATGGCAACACCACCCGGTGGCTACTGGATGGCGGCGACAATGAGGACTACATGTCCATGGGCAACCTCCCGTTCCCCTTTCCCGACGCGGTCAGCCAGTTCAGTGTGGAATCCACGGTGCTCGGCGCCCAGGATGGTGAGCATTCGGGCGGCGTGGTAAACGTCGTTACCCGCTCGGGAACGAACACCTACCACGGATCGGCCTTTGAGTTCATTCGCAACAACTACATCGATGCGACCAACTTCTATTCCACCTCGCCGGACACGCTGCACCAGAATCAGTACGGCGGCACCTTCGGCGGCAAAATCATCCGCGACAAGCTCTTTGCTTTCGCCGCATACCAGCACGTCCACGCCACCCAGACTACAGCCAATAGCGAGGCCTATATACCCACCGCGGATAATCTGAAGGGTGATTTTTCCACCACAGATGGCTCCGTTTGCGCCCCAGCGACCGGTGGTCATCAACTGGTTGACCCCCTGACCGGTGCGACCCTGCCGGGCAACAAATATCCGAGCCCGCCGACCTACAACGCGCAAGCGCTGGCCCTGGAAAAATACATGCCTGCAATCAACCCAGCCGTAGACATAAACAATTGCGGGCTTGTCTCCTATGATCTCCCGTACCTGGTGAATGATAACGCGTTTGTCACACGGGTCGATTACACGATCAACCCCAAGAACAACCTCTATGGCCGATACTTCGTTGACGGCTATCAAAATCCAGCCTTTTTTTCTCCAACCAACATTTTCCTCACCAATGAAACCGGACTCATACAGCGGACGCAGACCTTCACGCTCGGTGAGGCATACACAATCACTCCACAACTGGTGAACGCGGCCCACGCGACGATAATGCGGCGTAGAGACGACCGCGGAACTGCCGCCACCGGCATCAACCCCAATACGCTCGGCATCGATGTCTACGTGGAACAGCCCACCGTCCTCTACATAAGTACTGCCAAATGGGGCCTCGTCGGCCCATCGGTAGCCGCTTTCAACGACAACACCCTCAACCTCAGCGATGACGTAACCTGGGTGCGCGGCAAGCACCAGATCGTCTTCGGTGGAGAGTGGGTCCAAAACGAGCTCAATATCGCCAATGGATATGAATCCAACGGTCATTTCTACTTCGGAACCGCCTACAGCGCGTACAGACCGACCGGGACACAAGCCACCGGCGCTCCGCAAGAGGATGGGGACGGCAACCTGGACTTCCTCATGGGAACCATGAGCAGGATCGAGCAGAGCAAAGAGCAGCAGAACGGGCTGCGCTCGCCGCTTCCCAGCCTGTACGCTCAGGACACCTACCACGCCAGCAAGCGACTGGTCCTGGTAGCTGGCGTGCGCTGGAGCGCCACGATCATGCCCGTGGATGTTTACAACCGCGGAAGTGTCTTCAATATGAGCGATTATGTGTCCGATACATACAGCACGGTCTACCCGAATGCCCCCCCGGGAGCGTTATTCTATGGGGATAAAGGTGTTCCCAGGGCGTTCACAGCGAATACGCACTGGCAGTTCTCTCCGAATGTTGGTGCATCGTTCGATCCCGTCGGCAACGGCAAAACGGTGATTCGCGCGGGCTTCGAATTGGTGTATGACCAACCCAACTTATTCACCGGTCAGCGCGTCAACCAGAACCCTCCCTTTGCCACCGCCGTCGACAACGTGCAGTTAGTGGGGACCGCCCCTGTGAGCTTCAGCGCCCCGTGGTCCGTCGGCGAATACACTACCAGTCCTTTTCCCCAACCTCCTGTACCGACTCCGACTGAGGCGAAATTTTACGCTAACACGTCGTGGGTCGTGCTGCCCCCCAATTCCACCCGTCCTATACCGCGCAGTGGACGTTCAGCGTTCAGCATGAGTTTGGCCACGGCTGGCAAGCCCAGCTCGACTACATTGGGAACGCCACCCACCACGATCCTATCGGCCAATCGATGAACAATGCGATTTACATCCCAGGCGTATGGGGGCCAGCAGGAAGTCCTGGGTGCGCCCCCATCCTTACCACAGGTCCAGCCGGAGTCACGCCGGGTACACCGGGAACACTGTGCTCCACGGGCAGTAACGGGTATGCGCGTGAGCCGATCAACATAGCGAACCCTGCTGAGGGCCTGGAGTGGGGAAACTTGGTCATTGCCGATGACGAGGCCATTTCCAACTACAACGGCTTGGTAGCCACCATCCAGCATCGCCTTTCGTCGTCCTTCAGCCTGCTGGCCAATAACACCTGGTCGAAGTGCCTCAACATAGCGGACGCTCAGGGCGACGCCGAGTCGACGACGCCGTCGGATCCTACCAACAACAAGGTGGATTACGGTCCGTGCGGTTCCGATTACCGGGACATCGCAAACGCCGTCATTATGGCCAAGAGCAACTTTCATTCATTCAACCGCACCGAGAGGCTGATCCTCAATGATTGGGAGATCGCGCCGCTGATGCATATCACGACCGGCGCCCCGGTCAACGTGACCGCCGGGACGGATTACTCCTTCACGAATGGTAGCGCTCGCGGCGACCTAGTGCCCGGAGTCAACCCCTATGCCAAGGTAAGCTTCCGCAAAGGCAGCGGTGAGGGGAACCGGGAATACCTCAATCCGGCTGCCTTCACTCAGATCCCCACATCCGCGTGGGGAACCTTCGGAGATATCAGCAGGAACGAGTTCCGGGCCCCTCCTTACCTCCAGCTCGATTCCGAGATCTCCCGGATATTTCCCATCCACGAAAGACTGGCCATGGATCTTCGTCTGGAAGCCTTTAACATGTTGAACCATCCAGATTTTGGAGGTCCAGACTCAGGCATGACGGATGGGAACTTTGGCCAGATCTCATCAACCGCCAATGTCGCCAGAGTCTTCGAGGGAGTGGCGAAGATCACGTTCTAGGCCGGGGGGTGGGTACTAGGTCTCTGACCGCTTGTTGTTGTACCAATGTAAGTGCCCCATCCTTGCGGCGTATTTGTTCTTGCCGCAAGGGTGGGAAGGCACGAAATCACACGGTCAGAGACCTAGAGCATGTTTCATAAACATTTCCGCAGCGTGATCCAGAGACATGCGAGATAGAAGAAGGCCCGGTAGGTGGAGAGCAGATGATCATGACGGACGAGCAATCGGCGGAACTGTCCCAGCCAGGCGTTGGTTCGATCGATAATCCAGCGCCGTTTGTAGCGTCGCAGTTTCCGGCCATCCTCGTACCGCCTCTCCTTGTTGTTCTTCCGGTATGGCGCAATCAGTTCGATCCTTCGCCGCTTCCATCGCTCCCGCAGCGGGTCGGAGTCGTAGCTCCGGTCGGCGATCACCCGTTTTGGCTTTCTGTCGCGGCCTGCCTTTCGGCTGCGGAACGCGGACTTCTTGGAGCGTGGCATCCGCAAGCGTAACTTCTGCCGGAGAGGCACTTTCCAGCCGAACTCCCAGCGGAATACCTTCACCGTCTCCCAGTACCATCCACTTCGTTCCTTTGCCACGCTTGGTTTTGCCGACTGCATCGCCCCCTTTTTGGCCGGAGCGAAGCTGCCGTCCAGAAAGGCTTCGTCCCATTTCAACAGGCCTTCTGCGTCCAGGGCGCCCAGCAAAGTTCGCCAGGCGTTGAGCCAAATACCCTCTTCTTCCCATTGCTTCAGCCGCCGCCAGCAGGTCGACGGCGAGGGATACTCGTCGGGCAGAAAGCGCCACGCCGCTCCAGTCTGCAGCACCCACAGGATGCCTTCAAAACACGCCCGGTTCTCAGCCCACGGACGGCCCCGGTTGTCCTTCCTGCGCCGTGGCTCCGGAAACAACGGCTCCAATCAACTCCCACTGCTCGTCACTCAACAGCTTCTGCCGCTTCTTCATGACAGAAGCTCAACAGTCCGCCTGCCTCAAACGTAAGTCACTGATTTGAGGCCGAATCTATTTATGAAACACGCTTTAACTAATCCGAACGAAATTGACACTCATGAGTATTTGTTTCTTACTGAAGGTTCTCGCGAAGAAGGTGGAAGAGTACAAAGGCACGCCACGCCCAGGTATGACCTGAGATGCTGGATGCTCTGCGCGAGACGGGCTGGCGCAATTACTCGCTGTTCCTCAGGCTGGATGGTCTGCTCGTCGGTTATCAGGAGAGCTATGACTTCGAGAAATCCTGCGCTGGCATGAAGAATCACCCGGCGAATGTGCGGTGGCAGGCGGAGATGTCTCCGTTTTTAGAAGCGATGGCGGAGGGCGAAGCTGATGGCAATATGTTTCTGCTCGAAGAGGTCTTTCATCTCGATTGAGATGGGCTATGATCTGCACTGAAGGAGAGTTTGTTCAACGCATTCAACTGTGGCAGCTTTACCGATAACGGCAATTCGTTTTTCGCAAGGATCAACACGGCACAGTTTTGTTCTAGGAATGGATTTCCATGAGATCGTTCAGTTCAATGCGTCGTGAATTTTTGCGCGCAGGCAGCTTGGGCGTGGTGGCAACCGTGCTTCCCACAATTTCGTTTGCGGCTTCGGCCCAGGGAGACGCCAACGCAACTGCGGCAGTATCCGACGTCATTTTTGACGTGCGCAAATATGGCGCCGTGGGAGATGGCAAGACTGTGGATACAGCGGCCGTCAACCGGGCCATCGAAGCAGCATCTGCCGGAGGCGGCGGAGTCGTTGTCTTTCCACCGGGAGCATATCTTTGTTTTTCGATTCACCTGAAGAGCCAAGTGCATCTGTGTCTGCAACAGGGAAGCACCATCGTGGCGGCCGGCTCGCCTCTGCCCGGCGAGCAGACCGGCTACAACGGAGGCGTCTATGATGCGGCCGAGCCAAAAACCGCTTGGAACGCCTATCAGGACTACGGTCATAATCACTGGCATAACTCGCTACTTTGGGGCGAAGACATCCACGACTTCAGCATTACCGGGCCGGGCTTGATCTGGGGCAAAGGGTTGTCAAACGGGCGGGGCAGGAAAGGCGATGGTGCGCCATTTATCGCCGAGCAGAGCGGTGTGGGCAACAAGACTGTCGCACTGAAGAATTGCCATAATGTGCTGCTACGCGATTTCTCAATCCTCAAGGGTGGACACTTCGGTCTGCTGCTGACTGGCGTCGATAACCTGACTATCGACAATCTCACGATCGATACAGATCGCGATGGCATGGACATGGACTGCTGCCAGAATGTGCGCATCTCCAACTGCACCGTCAACTCGCCCTGGGATGATGGCATCTGCCCGAAGTCAAGCCTTGCCCTTGGCTATGCGCGGCCGACAAAAAACCTGACCATAACCGGCTGCTGGGTGACCGGCTACTATGAGCTCGGGTTCGGTGCTGGACGGAACCTTTAAGAAATATGCGCCTGAGGTGCGCATTCCAGGTATCGGCGGCATCAAGTGTGGCACAGAATCGAACGGTGGGTTCATCAATATCGCGATCTCCAACTGCGTATTCGAAGGGTGTCACGGTTACGCACTTGAAACTGTCGATGGCGCTCTACTAGAAGACATCACCATCACGAATACGACGATGCGCGATCTGACATCGGGGCCTGTTTTCATGCGACTTGGGGCACGATTGCGTGGGCCCAAGGAAAGCACTAAAGTGGGAACACTGAAACGTGTTCTCATCAACAATCTGGTGTGTCACAACGCGCCCTTGGCAGTCAGCTCGATTCTCAGCGGCATCCCCGGTTACTCGATCGAGGACGTGAAACTCTCCAACATCTATATAGAGACGGTGGGTGGCGCCACGGCTAAGGCTGCCCAAATGCGCCCGCCCGAGTTTGAGAGCAAGTATCCCGAGCCGGCGATGTTCGGGCCAACGCCGGCGTCGGGATTTTTCCTGCGGCATTTACGCAATGTGGAGATGAGCCATGTGGAGATCGCGAACGCGATTCCCGACGCACGACCCGCATTTTATTTGACAAACGTGGAGCGAGTAGATTTCTTCGCCGTCACGGCACCTCGCGGGACTATGGGAGCACTTGTGTTGCATGACGTGAAGGACCTGCGCATCGGTTGGAGCCGGGCAGCCGCCGACACAACCCTAAGCAGCATCGATAACAAGATTCTGTAGCGGCGCAGAGGGTTTGCGGGCGAGATGGAAGCGATTTGAGGCTCTTGTATCTGAACAATACAAATTCGCTTCGAGCGAACGGAGGTGGATTGATTTTCTTGGCTGCCGAAGGCGCATGGTCCAAATCGCTCCGCTGTCCAACTTTTCTCGATCAACCGACGCTTAGGTTTTTTGCCGAGCACAAGAATGTGAGTAGGTACATCCCGATGAGGACAAAGGAGCAGCTTATGACGTTGCATTTCACCGTAAAAGGTACCACCATCACCCGGCGACAGGCCATCAAGGCAACAGGTGAGACCCTCGCGGGCTTGGGTTGCCTTGCGGCGTTGCCATCTCTGCCCGGCAATGCCGTTCGAAGCAGCGCCGCCGCAGACCATCCCGGCGACCCAGCCAAACCTGGCTACGAACTCCACGGAAAAGCTGAGAGTCGCCACATGCCAGTTTCCCGTCGGCCCTGATCCCGCAGAGAACGCGAAGTATATCCGCAGCTTCATGTATGAGGCAGCCAGAGGGGGCGCGCACCTCCTGCACACGTCAGAAGCCAGCTTGTCGGGATACGCCGGGTGCGATTTTCCGACGTTCGAGAAATATGACTGGGATGCGCTGCGCAAGGAGAACACCGAACTGCGGGCGATGGCCGGGGATCTGAAGATGTGGTTGGTTCTTGGATCGTCTCATTTTCTGGACGAGAACACGAAGCCGACCGATTGCATCTATCTCATTGACCCGGAAGGCACGATTGTGGACCGCTACGACAAGAGCTTTTTAACCCCAAGCGACCAGTGGCACTACTCGGCCGGAAATCGCCTCGTGACACGCGACATCCGGGGCGTGAAGATCGGCCTAGCCATTTGCTACGACATTTGCTGGCCGCAGCTTTACATTGCCTACCGGGAAATGGGCGTAACGGTGATGCTCCACTCCATGTCTAACGCGAGGGACATAGGCAAGAACTGCCTGGACACGCTCAACGTCCGCGAGGTTCCAACCCGCTGCGCCGACAATCGTATGTGGGCCGTGTGCAACAACTCATCGCAGCCCTATTCCCACTGGGGGTCGTTCATCGCCCGGCCGGATACGACGATCCCCAAGCAGTTGGAGATCAATCAGCCCGGCATGTTGATTCACGACTTTCCGGACACTCTGTCCGAGGGTGGATGGTATCACAATTTCAAGCCGATGAAGAAGCGCGATGACGAGATCATGAGTTGGGGGACTCCCAGCAATAATCCGCGCCAACGCGACGGCCAAAGCGCGCCGTAACGGCAGAGAAAAGAGTTGCGGCCCCATCTGAAGAGCACCACGCCGCCCTGGCCGAAGTCGTAGCCATCGCCTGACCGCTTTGCTCCTGGCCCCCATGGGGGCCAGGAGCAAAGCAACTTCAATCCAACAACCTTCCAACATGCTGACAAAGAACGAAAGTGCGAAAAACTCTGGACACTAAAGGAGCAATTGGAGCTTATGAATACGACACGCAGGAATCTATTGAAGGCCCCCAGGCTTTTGGCGGCATACCCATTCCTTGCATCCTCGAGCGGCTTTGCAAGCACTTCATCCGCAATGACGACTAGGATTGAAGCAAAAACAAACACGTTGGAGCGCAGCCTGGTCGATGTGTTCGACAAAATGTGGATCGCCGATTCGCATGAACACCTCATCGATGAGGCGGATCGGAATTCGCGCGATATCGATTTCTTCGATCTTCTCTCCCATTACACCCTGGACGATCTCTCTTTAGCGGGACTGCCGAGGGAAGGCGTGCAACTTGTGATGAACAAGAAGGCGCCGGAAGAGAAGCGCTGGGCCGCCGTCGACCTGTACTGGCGCTATGCGCGATTTACCGGATACGCCAGAAACCTGCGGATTGCGATCAACGACATCTATGGCATCGACGAAATCTCTGCGGCGACAATCGGCAAGATCAATACCGCGATACGCGAGAAAAACAAACCGGGTTTCTATCGCGAGGTACTCAAGAATCGCGCGCGCATCAGTTTTTATGTGCTGGACGATCGCCATACCCACCCCTCCAAGCCGGATCGGGAATTCTTTGTAATCGCGAGGGAATTTGACAATTTCGTCGTTCCGCAAAGCCTCCAGGATATTCGCAAGCTGGAAGAGTTGACCAACACTTCCATTACCAGCCTGGCAACGCTGGAGGCGGCTCTCGAAGTTCGGTTCAATGAGGCTCTGCAAGCGGAGATGTCGGCCGTCAAGACGCTTCTGGCTTATACAAGGGATATCTACTTTGCCGAAGTGGAACGGGGCGCGGCCGAAGCAGACTTTGCGCGCATGATTCAAACGGAGAACACTCCGGAGTGGAACTTCAGAAGAATTACCAACCGTCCTTTCCGGAACCTCGAAGATCACATGTTCCATCAAGTCATGCGGCTTGCGAGCGCGCACCGCGTACCAGTCCAGATTCATACCGGGCTCAACAATAATGCTCCGGGCCAGCACAATTACATTGCCAATTCAAACCCCACGCACCTGACCAATATCTTCTTCCTGTATCCGGAGACGAAATTCGATCTGTTTCACTTAGGCTACCCATATCTTGGTGAAATATCGGCGTTGGCAAAATGCTTCTCCAATGTCTACGTTGATTTCTGCTGGGCCCACATCATCTCGCCGACGACCTCAGCGAGAGGCTCTGGCTGAATTACTTGACACCATCCCTTCCAACAAGCTCTTTGCCTTCGGAGGCGACTTCCTGTATCCGGAGCTTACCTACGCCCATGCGCAGATCGCCAGGCGCGTGGTCGCAAAGGTTCTGGCGGTCAAGGTGGAAGAGGGCTTTTGTAAAGAGGAAGAGGCGGTTGAGCTGGGGAAGCGGATGTTCTTCGATAACGTGGCGAGTTTATACTTTCCAGGAGCGTCCCAGCGAGGCTAAAGTCGGAAGAACCGAGCCTCGACAGCGACGCGCGATGTGACAGGAAGAAGCAAGAGCAGGAGGCAATCGGGGGTTCCTGCCCACCGCATCGCCAGAAAGCAGTAAATCGCTGTTCAAGTCTAGGTAAGCAAAATATAACGACTTCAACACTATTACCGTGCTTTAGGATCCGCAGGTAAATTGGCTGAATCAATTGTTCAGATTCCTGAATTGAGGGGATCGGCATCGCGCCGTCGGCGGTAAAGGAAGGAAGGCTCATTCGCATGCATTCACCTGTTTTGGGATTTGCACTGGTTTTCATCGCCGCGATCGCCGGTGGGGGGCTTGCGGTTCCTCTGAAGAAGAGACGGCAATTCAAGCTCGAAAACATTTACATACCCTCCACGCTCGTCATGATGCTCATCCTGCCGCTAATTATGGCTGCGCTCGTTATGCCGAACTGGCTGGAGGCCGTGCATGCGGCGGGCGCAGGAGCCGTGTGGACAGGCGCAGCATACGGGTTCGGATGGGGCGTTGGCTCCATCCTGTTTGGCTACGGAGTCACCATGGCGGGAATGTCAGTGGGCTTTGCGACCATCATGGGGATCAACACTGCGGTCGGATCCCTTCTTCCATTCCTGGTAAAGTCGCCTGCCGATCTTCTCACGCCAGGCGGACTGGTAATCCTGCTCGGCATCGCAGGATGCGTCGGAGGGGTGGTGGTCTGCGGCAGGGCCGGCTTTCTGCGGGAACGCCAGGCGGGCGCCAGCGGTCAGCGGCGTGGATTCGGCGGAGCCTTGCTGGTCTGCGCGGCCTCCGGGCTGCTGAGTGCCTGCGCTAATCTTGGTTTTTCATTAGTTCGTACCGAGTCGGCGAAGAAGCCCAGAAGCTCGGCGTGAGTCCGGTCTTCTCCACTCTGGCCAGTTGGATGCCCGTCTTCTGGGGAGCAACCGTCTCGCTTCTGCTTTGGTTCGGCGGCTTGCAGATTAAGAAAGGCACATGGCGGATGAATTTCGGCCCGGACGCCGCGCACGACTGGCTGATGGGTGTGTTTATGGGGGTCATCTGGTTTGTTGCCACAATCCCCTATGGCATGGGCGCATACTACTTGGGCCGCCTGGGCACCTCTGTCGGATGGGCCGTGTACATGGCGTTCACGCTCCTCGTAGCCAACATCTTCGGTTTTATGACTCACGAGTGGACGGGCGCGCCGCCACGAGCACTGAGAACGCTCTACGCCGGCCTTACGGTTCTCATCGCTGCTATCGTTGCGCTGGCTATCGGCAATTCAATGACAGGATATTAGACATTTCAGAAAGGTGGTACTTCGCCATGCAGTACAATTTGCTCGGCAAGACGGGATTGAAGGTTTCCCGGCTCAGCTTTGGAGCATCGTCGCTCGGAGGCGTTTTCCATGCCGTGGACGAAGCGGAAGCCATTGCAGCGGTGCATGCCGCCCTCGATTGCGGCATCAACTATTTCGACGTTGCGCCGGCCTACGGAGGCACTCGATCTGAGACGGTTCTCGGCAAGGCCCTGCGCGGCGTTGCCCGTGATCGATACTTCCTTTCCACCAAAGTCGGCAAATACACAGATCCAGACAGTTACGGCAACGACACCCTGGATTACTCGCGTGCGCGCATTCGGGCTTCGCTGGATGAGAGCGCCGGGCGGTTGGGCGTGGACTATTTCGACATCATCCACATCCACGACATCGAGTACCAGGATAGAAAACATACCGAGTGGGCTCTGACCGAAGGTTACGACGCGGTTCAGGAACTGAAGCGGGAGGGCCGGATAGGAAACGTCAGCTTTGGCATCTACCCCATGGATTTGTGGAAGCGGATCTTCGCATCCCTCGATATCGATGCCGCGCTGGTTCACAATCATTATTGCCTGAACGATACGCAGTTGCTGGATCTGCTGCCCATGGCGAGGCAGAAAGGCATCGGGATTGTGAATGGCTCGCCGTTTGCGTCCGGCCTGCTGACGGATCGCGGCGCACCCGCGTGGCATCCCGCCAGCGCCGAGGACCAAAGCCTGTTCCGTGCCGCTGCCGAATTCTGCCGCGGGCAGGGAACTTCGATCAGCCGGCTCGCCTTGCAGTTCTCGAGCCAGAATCCGGAGATACCCACGACGCTGTTCAGCTCGGCCAATCCCGGAATCCGTGCGCCGCAACGTCGAGATGCCACGAGGAACCTTGCGATATGACGCTCGGTGGCGGAAGTCCGGAAAATCCTGGAACCGGTTCTGAATAAGGAATGGAGTTATTAAGTTGATCATCGACGCTCACCATCATCTCTGGAAGTACAATGACCGCGACTACGGCTGGATGAGCGGCGAGATGGCCGCGCTCCGGCGCGATTTCCTTATCCCGGAGCTGGAGCAGGTCATGCGCGAGTCTGGTGTTGAGGGAACCATCGCGGTGCAGGCCCGGCAGACGACGGAAGAGACGGAGTGGCTGCTGGATCTCGCCGCACGCCATCCCTTTATACTCGGCGTGGTCGGATGGGTTCCGCTCGCTGATCCCGATGCCGCGTAGCTATTTGGAGCGCTTCGTGCAACAGCCCAAGCTCAAAGCCGTGCGGCACATATTGCACGATGAACCCGACGATTTCTACATGCTGCACGACGATTTCAACCGCGGCGTCAGCCTGCTCCGAAACCTCGGCCTAGCCTACGACATCCTGATCTTCGAACGCCATCTGCCCCAAACCCTCACGTTTGTCGATCGCCATCCCGGCCAGATCTTCGTGATCGACCATATCGCGAAACCCAGAATCCGGGACGGATTGGTCTCGCCGTGGCGGGAGAGAATGATGGAGTTGGCAAAGCGTGAAAACGTCTATTGCAAGGTGTCCGGCATGGCGACTGAAGCGGATTGGAACGTCTGGACCGCCGACGGCTTGCGGCCTTATTTCGATGTTGTTCTTTCTGCATTCGGAGCGAAGCGGCTCATGTTTGGATCTGACTGGCCGGTGTTGACGCTCGCCGGAGGATACGAGAAATGGATGTCCACCTTCCGCTCTTTCATTGCCGACTTGTCGCCGGATGAGCGGGAGTGTATCTGCCGAAGCTCGGCGATTACCGCATATAGGCTATAAAGAAGCGGCCTTCATTGCGACGCTGCAATTTGGTTCGTGCAAGGCCATAAGGAGTTAGAAGTGAAGCAAAGAATCGAAGAAGTGCATTTCGAAAGGCCGCCGCTGCCATGATCGTTACCGCAACTCCCTTGCTCCATCGCTTCGGACCAACATTCATGAGAACTGTTCTCATGACACGGCTCTCACTGATGCTTGCGCTTATTGTGCTGCCACGTTGCGGATTTGCGCAGTCCGTTCCAGAACGTCAGGCCGCTTCCATTCAGGGTTTCGTGACTGTCTCAGGGATGCGGTTTCTGGATGCCTCCGGCAGGCCGCTCCTGCTTCACGGCATCAATGTTGTCAATAAATCAAAAGACCAAAGGTACACCGGCGATCTCTCTCCCGCCGATTTTGCCGCGATACGAAGCTGGGGCATGAACTGCGTGCGGTTGGCAATCTTCTGGGATGGACTGGAGCCACAGCCTGGTCGTATCGATCAAGAGTACCTTGACCGCATTGCAAGACTGGTTGGCTACGCCAAGGCACAGGGGCTCTATGTCCTGCTTGACATGCACCAAGACCTATACAGCGTCAAATTTTCCGACGGTGCGCCGGCCTGGGCCACGCTCGACGAGGGTAAACGGCACATCGGTGGAACAGGGGCCACGTGGAGCGATGCCTACTACTCGAGCCCGGCAGTCCAGACCGCGCTGGACCATTTCTGGGCGAACAGCCCTGGTCCTGACGGCGTGGGCTTGCAAGAGCATTACGCTAATGTTTGGCAACACGTGGCGCGGCGCTTCCGCGACGAACCGGATGTGATTGGCTACGATCTAATGAACGAGCCGTTTCCAGGCCAGGATGCTGCGCGGGTTCGGCAGGCATCCCTTACGCGAATGGCCGAACTGCTCGCCAGCCGTCGGGGGCAAAAGAATCTCTCGTCAGCTAAATTGGCGGCGATGGAAGCAACCGAGGCGGGCAGAAAACAGATTACCGAGTGGCTGGAAGACAGGAGGTTGTTCACCTGCATGTTGGACGCCGGAACTCCCATCATGCAGGATTTCGAGCGTACCCGGCTTGTGCCTATGTACTCGCGCGTGCGGAGAGCGATTCGGCAGGTGGACTCGCAGCACATTCTCTTTCTGGAACCGGCGATGTCGGCTAACCTTGGCATCCCCAGCGCAATCGCACCATCGGTTGATGAGCAGGGAAGACGCGATCCACAACAGGCTTATTGCCCTCACGTCTACGACCTTGTGCCGGATAGAGAGTTGCCCAGCAATGCCCACATTGACTTAATTTTCGGCCGCCACGCCGAGTTTGCCAGGCGTTCTCAGATGCCCATGCTGGTTGGAGAGTGGGGTGCATTTGGCACGAACCCGGACGCAGGCGGATCGATTCGTTATACCTTGCATCAAGCGGACAGGCTAGGTTGCGGCGACGTGTATTGGGCATACCGGCGAGAATTGGCACATTGGCCCATCATACTGCAGGCTCTGCGGCGGGAGCCGCTCCAACGGGCAGTTTCAGCAGCAACGGGCCATCTGAGATGAATTCGAGAGGAGGAAGCAGGTGAGGTACTCAAGAAGACGGATACTTCTGGACTGCCCGATGATTTGTACCAGCGAGATTGTTAGTGTAGCGCAGTTATGACCCAAAACCCTAAAACTGTACCAGGGGGAAGTTGAGAGATTTCGTCGGTCGTGGTTCTCTGAAGGCAGAGAGGAGAGCCAGGATATGGCGAAGAAGGGTCATTCGGAAGAGGAGATTTTGCGGGTATTGCGGGAGCCCGAGTCGGGCACGACCGTGGTCGAGGTCTGCCGCAAGCACGGCATCAGCCAGCAGAGCTTTTACCTGTGGAAGCGGAAGTATGCAGGTCTTGGTCTGAGCGAACTGCGGGAGCTGCGGCAGCTTCGCGACGAGAACGTGAAGCTGAAGCGGCTAGTGGCCGGTTTGAGCTTGGACAATGAGGTCTTTTAGGGCCTCAGTTATCTCGGTACAACTTCGGTACATTTGAAGGTGAGAGAAAGTTCGGTTTTTTGTCCCTAAGCGGCACCAGATAAAGCACTTAGATTTCGACTTTCATTTGGTTCGGGACCAGGGGGTCGGGGGTTCAAATCCTCTCTAACTGTCAATGAAGGCCAGAGCCTATCGACCGGCGAACCTATGTAACTCAGTGAGCTTCTTATCAAGAAGCCTGTACAGGCGCGGATGGTCCAGACGGAACGACTCCAGCTTTTCCTTGGACTCTGAAGTGGGCCAGTCGTCTCCGGTCACCTTGGATGCCATGACAGTTCGGCAAGAGAATTCCCTGGTGCTTCAACAATGCGGCGGGCGCGTGCCCTGTCACTCTCTTTCTTGCTGTCTTTCATCACGCTCTGGAGCTCCGCAATTTGCGATGCTCGTCGTACAGCGAGACATTCAGAGTGAGGTAAAGAAGCCGCCTCGCATTACGGAAATAAGGAGGGGCAGACCCTAGAACTGGTTGCATAAATGGTTCGGCCTCAAGGTAGGGACTTATGCCTGAGGCAGGTTGATTGTTGAGCTGCTTCTATGAAGAAGCGGCAGGAGTTGCTAAGCGAAGAGCAGTGGAAGATTTTGGAGCCGTTGTTTCCTGAGCCCAAGCGTCGCAAGGATGGCCGTGGTCGGCCCTGGGCAGCCAACCGCGAGTGCTTAGAAGGCATTCTGTGGGTTCTGCGTACGGGAGCACGATGGCGCGACATGCCCGAGCCATACCCGGATGGCTCGACCTGTTGGCGTCGATTGCGTAGCTGGGAGGAACAAGGCGTATGGCAAAAGGGGTGGCGAAAGCTGTTGTCGATGTTGGACCAGCGCCGTCTGCTGGATTGGGAAGAGGCCTTTCTGGACGCCACTTTTGTCACTGCCAAAAAGGGGGCTCCGCAGTCGGCAAAACCCGTCGCGGGAAAGGTACGAAGTGCATGGTGGTGGTCGACGGCAACGGCATACCTGTCGGAGCGCAACTTGCGTCCGCGCAACTGGCCGAGTGCCGGCTGGCCGAAAGCACGCTCGCGGCGGTGAAGGTTCCGCGTCAAGGCCGCGGACGGCCGCGTTCCCACATGAAGCGGATCATTGCCGATCGCGGCTACGACTCCGACGCCTTGCGCAAGCGCTTCAAGACGCTGGAAAATCGAACGCACCAACGCCTGGTTGCAAAATTTCCGTCGCATCCAGGTGCGATATGACCGCATCCTCACCGTGTTTCAGGGCTTTTTTCATTTCGCTTGCCTGATCATCGCCTTGAGGCATTTATGCAACCAGCTCTAGTCTCTCGTCTTACTTCTGAGGAACGCCAAAAGATTCTTGCCGCTGATGCGCAGCTTCTTCTTGCCTCGCTTGTATCGCCGCGTCGGCGTCCCCAAATCGACCACGCCCTTCATCTTCTGCATGAGCCGCGATGCAGCGTCGTAGCTCACGTTTAGGATCGCTGCGACCTCGCTGGGCGCGTAGTTTTCGTCTGCCTCAATCTTTATCGTCCGCTTGCGCATCCGTTGCTTGTATCCATGGCGCCCAGTGTTCGTGAGCACTTCGTAGATATCTCTGCCCACTTTGCGGAGGTCGGGCTTGCGACCTGGAGGGAAATCGGTGCTGAGGGGCATCGGAAGCAGGCTGCTAATCTTGTCGGGGCTGAAGATGCTCATGGTTACCTAATACCCGCTGTCCCTAAAACTGTCCTAAGAAAATGCGAAACAGGTGAAACCTGCGAAATAGGCGAAATCTTCCTGTCTCTATTTTCAACTACTTGCGTGTTTTCAACATGTTACGAAAGTGTTGCGGGGAACGAGTCCCACTTGAGTGACCAGCAGATGGGCGCGCTGGGGACGGCGTTCTTTGTCTTCTACATGGTGGCAGCGCCGTTGACGGGATGGTTGGGCGATCGATTCCGGCGCAAGCCGCTGATCATCACCGGCGCGATTCTTTGGAGCTTGGCAACGCTGGCGGCTCTTTGGATTCACACCTACACGACTCTTTACGTGCGCCAGGCGCTGGTGGGAATCGGCGAAGCCACGTTTGGGATCTTTGCGCCTGCCGTGCTCTCGGACTTTTATCCCGAGCGCGAGCGCAACCGCGTTCTTTCGGTGTTCTACATTGCCATCCCGGTAGGTGCTGCGCTGGGGTACCTTGCGGGCGGACAAATCGGCTCGCACTGGGGTTGGCGCACGCCATTCTTCGTCTGTGCTCTTCCGGGATTTCTGGCCGCTGCGCTGTACGGCTGGATCGGGCGCGAACCGGAGCGGGGTGCGAGCGATCACATCGAACCAAATCTGAAGCGGGACACTTTGCTGGGGCTGTTTACGAACCCGGCCTTTTTGACCGCGACCCTTGGCTTGGCGACACTAACCTTCGCTATGGGCGGGATCTCGTGGTGGATGCCGGAATTCTTGCGGCGGTTCGCGGGCATGTCGATGAGCACTGCGAGCCTGACGGTGGGCATGACCACGGTGGTTGACGGCATCGTCGCAACGCTGGTGGGCGGATGGATTGCGCACATCTGGCTGCGCAGGAATCATCGCGCGCTGTACTTGCTCTCGGCGTGGAGCGTGGTGCTCACGCTGCCCTGTGGCGTGATGCTGTTCTTCGGGCCGCGCTCGTGGGCCGTGCCCTCGCTGTTTGCGGCGGAGTTCTTTCTCTTCCTCAATACCGGGCCGCTGAACGCGGCGATCGTGAACTCGGTTTCGGCGCCGGTGCGCGCGACTGCCATCTCCATCAACCTCTTCTGCATTCACTTCTTCGGCGACACGTTTTCGCCGCAGATTATCGGCGCGATCAGCGACCGCATCAAATCTGAGCATCGGCCTGGGCGCGACGTTGGTGTTCCTGGTCATATCAAGCACGATTCTGTTCACGGGCGCGAGGCACGCACCGGTGCTCGAAGAGGCAGGGAACAAGGGACCGAGGGATCAAGGGAGCAAGAAAGCGGGGAGCAAGGGGGCATGAAGTTGCGGATTGAGGGACTAGGCGAAAAAGGGATCGAGCCACCGGCCCGCCAACCCCGCTAACCCCGCTAACTCCGCCAACCCCGCCAACTCCGCTAACCCCGCCAACCCCGCTACTTCGCCGGCAGTCGCTCCTGATCCTTGTGTTCATGAAGGCGCGGTGGCCGCCCTGGGAGCGCAGGTTGGGGTCGTTGATGGGGGGCCGCTCCTGCTCGGCGGTGAAGCCGCGGGCGAGAAGGGGATTGGGCTTGAACTTCGGCGGGCCTCCGTAGAACTGGCGCGAATGGCTCAGGACCATGCCGGCGCGGCCGTGCATGGGCTGGACGATGCCGCGAATCTCGCACGTCGGCGTCGCGGTATTTCTTGAGCTCGCCGACTTCGTCGCGATCCTCAGGAAGGCTGACGACGGTGAAGCGGCATTGGTCATCCGGGGTTTGCGGCGAGCAGACGTCGAGGAAGCGCGTTCCGTCTGGAAGTTCCACCACATCATAGATATGCGCGGAAACGCAAATGTCTTTGTTGAGCATTTGTGCGGCCTGGTCGGCGGGCACGCAGGGCTTGGGTTTGGCGGCGAAGGCGAGGGCGGGGGTGCATAGGGCGAGGGCCGCGAGGGTGCGGGGGAGGCTGAGCCGCATCGAGGGTCTCCGAGGAGAGTTGGAGACAGCGTAGCGCGGGTTGGGCGGCGTAGTCAGTGATGGCGGTCGCAGGTGCGGGGCGAGTGGCTGGCAAGTAGCGAGACAAAGAGTGTTGGCGAGTAGCAACTCAGCGGGTATCGGTCGTGTGTCTCATCCTAAACGCGCTATCTGCGATTAGGGTGGGACACTGACCACTGACAACTGACTACTGACAACTGACTACTGACAACTGACGACTGGCAACTGACCACTGCTTTTCACCGCGCGCCGACGAGTTCGCCGGCCTTGGCGGACTGGCCGTAGTGGGATTCGACGTAGCGGTCGAGGATCTGCTTGAACTCGGCCACAATCGTGTCGCCGCGCAGCGTCGTCGCCAGCTTGCCGTCGACGTAGACCGGCGCGACAGGATCCTCGAAGGTGCCCGGCAAACTGATCCCCAAATTCGCGTGCTTGGATTCGCCAGGGCCGTTGACCACGCAGCCCATGACGGCGAGCTTGAGCTCCTCGACGCCGGGATACCTCTTGCGCCACTCGGGCATTTGCGTGCGCAGGTAGCTCTGGATCTGCTCGGCGAGTTCCTGGAAATACGTGCTCGTCGTCCGGCCGCAACCGGGGCAGCTCGTCACCTGCGGCATAAAGCTGCGAATAGACAGCGACTGAAGGATCTGCTGAGCGGCCAGAACCTCTTCGGTGCGGTCGCCGTTGGGCTTGGGCGTCAGGCTCACGCGGATGGTGTCTCCGATTCCCTGGAGAAGCAGCGGCGCGAGTCCCGCAGTCGAGGCGATCAGGCCCTTCGAGCCCATTCCGGCTTCGGTCAGGCCGAGATGGAGCGGATAGTCGCAACGTGCGGCGAGCTTCGTATAGACATCGAGGAGATCGCGCACGCCGGAGACTTTGGCTGACAGGATGATCATGTCGTGGCCGAGGCCGTAGCGCTCGGCGGCAGCGGCGGACTGAAGCGCGCTCGCGATCATGGCTTCGATCATCACGTCGCGCGCGGGCAACGGCTCGGCAAGCTTGCTGTTCTCGTCCATCATGCGCGTCAATAATGATTGGTCCAGAGATCCCCAATTGACGCCGATCCGCACAGGCTTCTGATTCTCTACGGCGCACTCGACCATGGTGCCGAAGTTCGAATCGTCTTTGCGGCCGATCGAGACGTTGCCGGGATTGATGCGGTATTTGGCCAGCGCGCGCGCGGTTGCGGGATATTTCTTGAGCAGGATGTGGCCGTTGTAATGAAAATCTCCGATGATCGGCACGCGCAGGCCGTGCTTTTCCAGTCCGTCGACAATGTGCGGAACGGCTGCCGCGGCGTCTTCGTTGTTGACCGTGACGCGGACCAGCTCGGAGCCGGCGAGAGCGAGCGCCGCGACCTGGGCGATTGTTGACTCAACGTCGGCCGTGTCGGTGTTGGTCATCGACTGGACGACAACGGGAACTTCCCAGCCCACGCGGACGTTGCCGATGCGGACGGTTGGAGTTTTTCTGCGGGCGATTTCTGCCATGCTTCCAGTTTACTGAAAAGCAGTGATTCGTGATTCGTGGTTAGTGGTTAGAGAACAGAGCGAGTCAACGAGTCGGCAAGTCAGCAAGTCTGCGGCAAGACTCCAAAATCGAAACTGTGAGACCGTGAGACTGCGAAACTGTGGCTGTAAGTGATTGATTCGGCGCGGCCCACAGTTTCACAAACAGGCATTGGGGGGTGGGGTCGCGGAGCGACCGGGGGGTGGGTAAAAGGCGGGTGGCCCTGATCTCACTCGGCCACTGAGGCTGGGTGCCCTGGGTCTCGCTTTTGAGACCTGGGAGGCCTCGGACGTCAACCCTCCGCCGGCCGGTATCGAAGTATCTCTGGCAATTGATGTCCCCTCCGCGCTGCGGTCCAGAGGGACTCAACTTCGACGGTGCCGACTTCTCCGGTTGCGTAGTGGGCGGGTGGCCCGGGTCCCGGGAAAGCAAATCGACCGACAAATGTTGGGTGCCCCAGGTCTCGCATTTGAGACCTGGGAGACCTCGGGCCTCAACCCTCCGCCGGCTGGTATCGAAGCATCTCGGGCAATTGGTGTCCTCGCCGCGCTGCGGTCCATGGGGACTCAATTTCGACGGTCCCAATTCCTCCTGTCGCATAGTGGCGAAAGCTGGACCAACGCCAATCCTCCGGCTTTTCGACCAAGCCGCGTTTGACGGGATTGCGATGCATATAGCGCAGCTTTTCGATCCTCTTCTTCTCGCTATGCACGTTGAAGTCGTAATAGCGCGGCTGCCAGAATGGACGCTCCCGGCTCTGAACTGAAACCGACAATTTGAGAGCCTGAATCGCTTTAGACAGGAGCACCTTCTTCGGTTCGCTTACCAGCAAATGAACATGCTCGGGCATGACCACGTATCCGCCGACAACGAATTGGTACCGGATGCGCATCGACTCCAGCGATCGTTCGAACAAGTCTCTCGCTTGCGGCGCGCCGAGGAACGGACGACGGCGGTAACAACTGAAAGTTATGAAATGAAAGCAGCCCGCTTGGTGAAAACGAACCAGGCCCCGCGTCATGCCAACATCCTACATCCCAGGTCTCAGAATCGAGACCTCGGGTACCCGGCGTCGGTTTGGGTCGGTGCTATCCCAGGTCTCAAAATCGAGACCTGGGGCACCCATGGCTTTGGCAGTAAATCAAACCGCGTCGGTTTGGGTTCGTGCTATCCCATGTCCCAGAGTCGGGACATGGGGCACCCATTTCTTGTGCTGGGTGAGGGTCACGAAAGGCAAAATTAGATCCCCGTTCGACTCCGATTGCGTTCCCACTCCGGCGACGGAGGCCTGTTGCGCCGCCTGTCTACTTTTGGGCTGTCGCGCCTAACCAGGCGAATTTCGCCAGCCAATTGTAGAGCCAACCGAAAATCGCGCCGCCGATCAGCCCGTCTGCGATTGCATAGAGCGTGACGATCACAACTTGAACAATGGTCCGTGCGGCATGATAGCCGGGATAGCACGATGACAGCATTTCCAAGAAATGCTGGCCGTAGGCGCCGCATATCAGGTTGGCCAGGGCCACCAGCAGCACCGCTGCTCCCCACAGGATTGCGCACGCCAAGGCCAGAGCCTTGACATTGAATTTCATGGCTCGCACCTCACTTTTTGCTGTCTGCAGAATATGACTTCGGGGTCTGAAGTGCAAGGACTGGCAGGCTGACACACGCACAGGTGGGGGCTGGAAACAGAGATCAGAGATCAGGGGTCAGAAAAGCAGGGAATAGGGACCAGGGAGTAGGGAGCAGAACGGCAGGGACTCGGGACCAGGGAATAGGGACTAGAACAGCGAGGCCGCTCATAGCTACGAAAGCATTTGGCGCATTTGCTTGGGGCGGCGCTAGGCGGCGTTGATGGCCACGACTTTGCTGTCGCGCAGGGATTTGACGTCGCGCATGGGCGGCTGGCCGAAGAGGCGGCTGTACTCGCGATTGAACTGGCTAACGCTTTCGTAGCCGACCTCGTAGGCCGCGCTGGTGGCGTCTATTCCGTCCATCAACATGCGCTGCCGTGCGGTTTGCAGGCGGAGCAGCTTCTGGTACTGGAGCGGGCTCATGGCGGTGAGCGCGCGGAACTGATGGTGGAGCGTGGAGACTGCCATGCGCGCGACGGTTGCGAGCTCCTCCATGTGTAGCGGCCTGGAGTAGTTGGCGCGGAGCCAGGCGATGGCGCGCGCGGTTCTGTGGCTGAGGCCGCCTACGGTGGCGATGGCGCGGAGGCGTTCTGCCTGCGGGGTGCGGAGGATGCGGTAGACGATTTCCCGTTGAATGAGGTGGCTGAGAAACGGAATGTCGTCGGGAGTGGAGAGAAGGTCGATGAGGCGAGAGCACGCGGCCAGCAAGCCGGCAGTGGTGACGCCCACAGCAAGCCCGTGACGCTGGGCTGAGGTTTCGGGCTCGGGAAGATCTTCGCGGCTGAGGACCTCGCGCACGGTGGGCATGTCGAGGCGGAGGTTCATGGTGAGCATGGGGACGCGCTCCGAGGCTTCGAGGATCTGACTTTCAGCAGGAACGTCGATCGAAGTAAGGAGGAAGGACGATGCGTCGCAGAGGTAGACCGTTCCTCCGAGGTTGATGCGCTTACGGCCCTGCACGAAAACCGTGAGGCTGGGCTCGTAGGTGGCCCGATAACATGGCGTCGGCGTGGTGCGGCGGTAAAGCGCGAGACCGGGTATGGCCGTGGGATTCTCACCGAGCGACGGCGCGTGCGCGGCAATCTTGCGGGCCAGCTCCCTGCGCATTTCGATCACAACGGACTTGAGTTCTTCGCGCCTTCCAGTTTGGTTCGCCGCCACGATTCAAATCCTCCTTTTTCAGCGTACAGCCAGAACGGGTCGAGCGTGCACAAAATCGGCGAGTTAAGCAGGATCAGGCAAAGAATAGGCAGGATTGGGAAAGCGGCCGAACGATGCACTCCTGTACGTTGGGATGGAGAAGAACGGAACGGCAACGGCGCATCGCCTCTTCTCAAGGTGGGTTGGGGGGGGGTGGGCATTGACGGTTCACGAATCCAAAGCTGCAGCGAGCACGTGGCAAAAGGACGAACTGCGCAGGATCGCCGAGGCAGACGACTTGCACATCGCGCCGTTTCGCGAGGATGGGGTGACGTACGGCACGCCGACGTGGATTTGGTCGGTTGCGGTTGAGGACGCCCTCTACGTGCGTGGCTACAATGGGCAGAAATCCCGCTGGTACCAGGCCGCGGTGCAGCAAAAAGCGGGACGGATCATGGCCGCCGGCATGACGAAGGAAGTGACGTTCGAGGCCGTGGACGGACTGATCAACGACCGCATCGACGATGCCTACCGGGCGAAGTACCGGGGCAGCCCTTATCTCAAACCGATGATCGGCACACGCACCCGCGCCGCGACCGTCAGGGTGATGCCGGGCAAGACAAAAGCGGCTTAAGACAGGAGAAAAAATGCAGAAACGGAAGCTTGGAAAAAGTAACTTGGAAGTTTCCGCGCTGGGGCTCGGATGCATGGGCATGAGTTCGGCCTATGGCCCGCCTGCCGACAAAGACGAAATGATTCAGTTGATTCGTATCGCCCATGACCGCGGCGTGACCCATTTCGATACGGCCGAAGCCTATGGCCCGTTCACGAACGAAGAGCTGGTGGGCGAGGCGCTGCAGCCGATTCGCGACAGGGTGGTGATTGCCACAAAGTTTGGTTTCGATATCGATCTTGCGACTGGCAAGCGCGGTGGTGGGACCGATAGCCGGCCCGAACACATCAAGGAAGTGGCGGAGGCTTCGCTGAAGCGGCTCAGGACCGATGTGATCGATCTGTTCTACCAGCATCGCGTCGATCCTGACGTGCCGATCGAGGATGTGGCAGGTGCGGTCAAAGAGTTGATTGCCCAAGGCAAGGTGAAACACTTCGGCATGTCGGAGGCCGGGGTTCAGACCATCCGCCGAGCGCACACGGTCCAACCGGTCACTGCGGTGCAAAGCGAGTACTCGCTGTTCTGGCGCGGTCCGGAGGCCGAGCTTCTGCCGGCATTGGAGGAGCTTGGTATCGGCTTCGTGCCGTTTAGCCCGCTTGGCGCCGGGTTCCTCACGGGCAAGATCGACGAGAACACGAAGTTCGATCCCACCGACTTCCGGAACATCGTGCCCCGCTTCTCGCCCGAGGCGCGCAAGGCCAATATGGTTCTGGTCGACCTGGTCAAGGCCGTCGCGGAACGCAAAGGCGCGACGCCGGCACAAGTCGCGCTCGCCTGGCTGCTGGCGCAGAAGCCGTGGATCGTGCCGATCCCGGGAACCACCAAGCTGCACCGGCTCGAGGAGAACCTCGGTGCGGTGAACGTCGAGCTGACCGAGAAGGACCTTAAGCAGATCGAGGAAACAGCTTCCAGGCTGAAGCTCGAAGGAGCCCGCCTTCCTGAAGCTGTGTTGAAGATGACCGGACGCTAAGTGCCCCATGATCGCTCTGCGATCACGGAGCCCCGAATGCGCTCCGCTCAGGGATGACACCGCGCTGGTGGGCGGGGGGTCGGCGCGCGACCGCCCGGCCACCCCAAGAAGCAAAATCGGCTTCTTGGGGACCCCGATTTTGCGCGCTGGCAGGGGACAGGCTCTTGAACGGCGAGGGGCACTCGCGAGCAGAATTCAACGAAGAGGACAGGAGAAACAATGCAGAAACGGAAGCTTGGAAGAAACAATCTGGAAGTGTCGGCCCTCGGCCTAGGCTGCATGGGCATGAGCTTTTCCTACAAACCGTTCCCGGAGAAGCATGAGGCGATCGCACTGATCCGTGCGGCCGTGGAGCGCGGCGTGACGTTTTTCGATACGGCCGAGGTCTATGGCCCGTTTACGAATGAGGAACTGGTGGGCGAGGCTCTCGCGCCGGTTCGCGACAAGGTGGTGATTGCCACCAAGTTCGGATTCGATCTCAATCCCGACGGCAGTCAGGGCGGGAAGGGGCTGAATAGCCAGCCTGAGCATATCAAGCAGGCCGCGGAAGGCTCCCTCAAGCGCCTCAAGACCGACTATATCGATCTCTTCTACCAGCACCGCGTCGATCCCTCGGTGCCGATCGAAGAGGTGGCGGGCGCGGTGAAGGAGCTGATCCAGCAAGGCAAGGTGAGGCACTTTGGCCTTTCGGAAGCGGGCGTGCAGACGATTCGCCGCGCAAATGCCGTGCAGCCGGTGACCGCGCTGCAGAGCGAATACTCGCTGTGGTGGCGGAAGCCGGAGGCGGAGGTGATTCCCACACTCGAGGAACTTGGCATCGGCCTGGTTCCGTACAGCCCGCTGGGCAAAGGCTTCCTGACGGGAAAGATCGACGAGAGCAGCAAGTTCGACAAAACCGATATCCGCAGCACGATCCCGCGTTTTACGCCGGAGGCCCGCAAGGCGAACCAGGCGCTGGTCGACCTGCTGGGCAGAATTGCCGCAGCAGAAGAAGGCGACACCGGCGCAGATTGCGCTTGCCTGGCTGCTGGCGCAGAAGCCGTGGATCGTTCCGATTCCGGGCACGACCAAGCTTCATCGGCTGGAGGAGAACATCGGAGCCGTCGCGGTGGAGCTCACGCCGGGCGATCTGGGCGAGATCGACAGCGCCGCTTCGAAGATCAGGCATCGAAGGAGCGCGGTATCCGGAGAAGCTGGAGCAGATGACGGGGCGGTGAGGGCAAGAAAAAGCTGAGGGCTCGCGGGTTGGTTCGGCGCGCGACGGCAACGATTGCGCGCCGAAGGGGTAAGGGCAGGGAACAGGGAACAGGGATCAGAAAAGCGGGGATCAAGAGCAAGTAAGCAAGGGAGCAGAAAAGCGAGTTGGCGAGCCAGCAAGGCAACTGTCAGCTCTCAGCTTTCAGCGGCGGTCCCACACAAGGAGGGCCAGGATGGGGTACCCGGCTGAATGAGCGACTTGTTCTCCCACCCTTCCACGATGGAGCCGCGGAAGGATGGGGGCACCCGGTTCATCGGTTGGTCGAGAGTGTGCCGCTCAATTCGGCAGACACTCCCGGGATAGAGGCTCGTCAAGATGGGGAGACACCCGCAAACGAGGAAGACTTTCACACCCTCAAACGAGGAAAACCCTCACACCCGCCAGCGAGCGAAAACTTTCATTGACATTTTAACGGCGAATTCATAGAGTCTTATCATCTTGCGTCCCTCCGCTGCAGCTCGTTGCAAGTTCTTGCAAAGCTCATTGCATTTCCTTTCATTTTTTTGAGAAGAGAAGAGTGTCACCAGCCAGAGCCCGAGATTTCTGTTCCCCATAGCGGCATCGATGAAAACCGGTTTCTTTCAAAACTATGAAAACATCCTGCAAATTCTGGAGGCTGCACGCCAGCGAAGCGCAGCCAACGCAAAGCCACTTCACTCGAAAGGGGATTGACGATGAAAAGCACCCAGTTCTGCGCGACCTGTTTGAGACCAGTGAAATGTTTCGCCAACGCAAAATCCTTTAGGACGCTGCTTCTCGCGGTTGTCTGCGCTCTCGCAATCACGATCGCCCCCAGCCTGCACGGCCAGGCCACGGGGAGTTTTTCCGGCAACGTCGCGGATAAATCCGGAGGGGCCATCCCTGGAGCGAACGTGACCATTACCTCAGAGGGAACAGGCCTGGAACGGGACGCGAAGACGGACGAAGCCGGACATTATCTGATCCCACTGCTTCCAGTGGGGACCTACACCGTAAAAGTGGGTGCGGCCGGCTTTCAAAGCGCTGAGTCGAAAAGATCTGCGCCTCCAGGTCGATGAGGCACGGGAACTCGACTTTACGCTGGTGCCCGCGACGGTAGTCACGACGGTGGCGGTTTCCGGCGAGGCGGTCGCTGTGGAGACGACCAATCCATCTCTCGGCCAGGTGATCACCTCGCAGGAGGTGTCGCAACTGCCGTTGAATGGTCGCGATTTCGTGCAACTGGCGACGCTGACGGCCGGCGCCACGGCCGAGACCAATCCCAACAGCTTTTTCACTCAGGGAAGCGACAGCGAGGTGGCCGCGCGCGGTTCGTTCTCGCTCTCGGTCGGCGGCTCGCGCCCCAACAGCACGGATTGGCTGCTGGACGGCGTGGACAATAACGAGCTGACCGCGGGCGGCATCGGGATTTTCTCGTCGATCGACGATATTCAGGAATTCAAGGTCCTCACCTACACCTACTCTGCCGAGTTCGGAACGCGGGCCGGACCTACGGTTCTAGTCACGACAAAATCGGGAACCAACGACTTCCATGGCTCTCTCTATCGAGTTCGTCCGCAATACGGACCTCGACGCGAGGGGCGACTTTGACACTTCAACCCCAAAGTTCAACCTGAACCAGTTTGGCGGCTCCGTCGGCGGCCCCATTCGCAAAAACAAGACCTTCTTCTTCGTCGATGGCGAGCAGAAGTATCAGCGCGAGGGAATCACTTTCACCGGCCTGATTCCTTCGCTGGCGATGCGCGGCGGCGACTTTTCCGCCGACCCCTTCGGCAACCCCGCCGGCCTTGCCATCGCCAACCCGAACATGGTCGGTGCGGCGGATGCCTACTTCCAGTGCGATTCATCGGGAAATCCCATTCCCGCGGCTGCCGATGGAAGCCAGCCGAAGGGAACCGACTGCGCCAAGATTCCTTCCAACCTGTTCGACAGCGTCGGCAAGGCGATGATGAACCTCTATCCCCCGACGAACGCCAACGCGGGCAATCCCAATGCGAGCTATAACTACGTCAACGAGCCGGTCCGCGTTCTGAACGAAACCAAATTCGATGCCCGGCTGGATCAGACGCTCACCGCCGCGGACAATCTCTTCGCCCGCTTCAGCTACGACCAGGCATTCTCTTTTGTTCCGGGCGGCGCGTCCGCGCCGTACCTAGCCGAAGGCAATGCGTTCGGCAGCAATGAGAACCTCATCAACCACGCACGCAATATCGCCATCGGCGAAACCCACGTGTTCTCGCCCAATACGCTCAACCAGGCCACCCTCGGCTACAACCGCATCTTCGACTACATTGCCTCGCAGGACAACTTCACGTGCGAGGCGGCCAAGCTGGGAATTCCCGGCGCCGATCTTGACTGCTCATCCGGCGGGACCCCGACCGCCGGCGGCTTATACAGTCAAGGCATGCCTTCCGCCATCGTTGAAGGCGGCTATTGGTCTCTCGGCGATCGCGGCTACTCCCCGTTTCAGGGTGGAACGAACATCTACTCGTTCAAGGACGATCTCGACCTGATTCGCGGCAAGCATGAAATTCACACCGGCATCGATCTTCGCGCCAACCAGATGAACGTCGGAACGGAGGCCTTCCAGGATGGCTTCTGGATCGTCGGTCTCTTCGGAAACTTCACCGGTGCAGGCGTTGCCCCCGGCAATTCCGAGGCGGACTTGCTGATGGGGATGACCGGATTGAGCGAACATGACCAGACATACGACGGCGCTGTCACCGGCCGCCGCTGGAAGATCGTACCGGCCCTTCGTCGAGGATGACTGGCGCGTTACCCCGTCGCTCACCCTCAACCTCGGCCTGGCGTGGGATATGACCACGCCCGTCACCGAAGTCCATAACCGCATGGCGGACTACATCCCCTCGACGGGCGACCTTCTCATCGCCGGCAAGAACGGAGTAAGCAACTCGGCGGGCATCAATATGTTCTGGGGTGCATACGAACCCCGCGTTGGCCTCACCTGGAAAGTTCTCGGCAGCGACAAGACCGTCCTTCGCGTCGGCTTTGGCATCTATCACGATTCGTCCTGGAACCAGGGCGCGCAGGGCCTGTGGCAAAATCCGCCTAACCTCGGCGAGTCCGATCAACTTCCCGCTACATATTCAACGGGCTGCGCCTTTGCAACTTCATACTGCGCTGCCACGCTCGGCCAGACACCGGAGTTGAACTTTACCCTATCCACCGGCTTTCACATCCCTGCCCACGCCGCAAAATGTGGCCAGCTTTGTGGGCACATACGCCTACCAGCCGACCAACTTCCAGCCGGGCAGGGTTCACCAATATAACGCCAACGTCGAACGCGAGTTGCCCGGCAATATTCTGCTCACCGCGGGCTATGCCGGGTCAACCGGCGGCCATCTGACGGTCATCGGCAACGCTCTCACCGTCAACAGCCCCACGGGATGCGGAACTATACCCAGCTACACGATCGGCTGCCTGCCCGGCGGCGCGCCCTACTTCTATCCCTACACCCCTCCGAACTTCAACTCCATCCTGCTCTACGGCGACCCAGGCAAGACGCATTACAACTCACTGCAGATCAAGGCGGAGACCAAGACGCCGAAGCACGGCCTCTACGCTCTGATTGCCTACACTTACTCGCGCACCTACGACAACGGTCTCTCCGACGGCTTGGGCTCGGAGCTGAGCGCCCCTTATTTCGGGCTGCCCAACTGGCAAAACCTCGATTGGTCGCTGGCGCAGATCAATCTCAATCACAGCTTCACCGGCAGCGTCATCTATGACCTGCCATTCGGCAAGGGCAAAGCCTTCGGGGATAGCTGGAACCCTGTGACCAACACACTACTCGGCGACTGGCAGATGACGCTGATCGAACGTATCTCTTCCGGGTTCCCCGTTCCGCTGATCGACAGCAATAACACGTCGGGCACTACCTTCAATGCCGGCGGCAACGACAATAACTACAACCGGCCCGATCAGGTCTCCGGCTGCAATCCCTACAACGCCAATCACGGCCAGCATCAATGGATCAACAACAAATGCTTCGTCGCGCCTGCCGCCGGCGAGCTCGGCAACGCCGCGCGTGTCCCCGTTGTCGGACCCGATTTCGTCAATTCAGACTTCTCGGTGATCAAGGACTTTCCTTTGGCTCGGGAGGGGATGGGCTTGAACTTCCGCGCCGAGTTCTTCAACCTCTTCAATCACCCGGAGTTCGGTAGCCCGGTGAATGACATCAACCAGCCAGGTTTCGGCGCCGTGAATTCCACGGTGAACAATCCGCGCCTGATTCAACTGGCCCTCAAGTTATCCTTCTGAAGCGGGAACGGGGGGACAGAACAGGGATTAGGGACCAGGGATTAGGGATTAGAAGACGGACCAGACGAGAAGGGGACGGCTACCAGCCCATTTGGCGCATGCGTTCGAGGATGAGTGCGCTGTAGTGGGTCATGCGCTCGGGGCGGCGCTTGAGGGGAGCGGGGAGGATGGCGGCGAGCTCGGCGGCCTGCTGGCGGTCGACGCGGCGGGCCGGGATTCCGTAGTAGTGCTGCGACGCCGACTCCACGCCATAAATGCCGGGACCCCATTCGACCACATTGAGGTAGAGCTCCAGAATGCGCTGCTTGCCGAGGACGAATTCGGCGACAGGGACGAGTGTGAACTCCGCGCCCTTGCGGAGGATGGAGCGGCGGGTTCCGAAGAAGAGGTTCTTGACGAGTTGCTGCGTGATGGTGGAACCGCCGCGGATGCGGCCGCCCTCCATATCTTCATCGGCAGCGAGTTCGATGGCCTGCCAATCGAAGCCATGGTGCTGGTAGAAGCGCGCGTCTTCAGCGGCGATGACGGCGTGCTGGAGGTCGGGGGAGATTTGGCTGAGAGGAACGAATTCGTAGCGCTCGTGATAGGGCTTGCGGTGAACGAAGGCCTGCAGGCGGCGCTCGATGTGGACGGCGGTGGTGGGAGGGTCGATCCATTTGGCGGCGACGAGGGTAAGTGCGGCGAGCAGCCAGGCAGCGGCGAGGGCGAGGGAAAGCCATAGAGCCAATGATCGAAGAATGGATCGGAGGGAACGCTTGCGGCGCGGCGGCTTCGGGTGTGGGTTGGGGCGGGAGGGCACATTACAGAATAAAAGACAGGGAGTAGGGAGTAGAAAGACAGGGAGCGAGGGAGCGATGGCGGGCGGAGGAGACGAGTAGGACTCGGCCCGATCGCGCCTCAACAAATCCTTTCATTCCGATACAGAGTCACCGAATAGCCTTGCGGCGGCGATGCTGCGATCACGGAACCTTCTCCAGTGTTGCAAACAGGCAACCGGGGGAGGGGTAGAATGGTCCCGTCTTCATTTTCAGAACAGAAATCCGGTTTCGGGAGATGCTGTCTCCCGAACCAACGAGCCTAAATCCATCGGGACCAACAGAGGCGGGCTCCCGCGAACGGCGTTGGCCGGTGAAGCAGGAAGAACAGTGAGCCACCTCGATCTTGTAAAGACGCAGTCTATCCGCAAACACCTCGCCGCCCAACCCACACCCTCACTGCCATCCAAGGAGGCGCTTATGCAGCACCGCTTTCATTTACTTGCCTTTGTGGCCGCCATCGTTTTGTTTTGCTCTGCTTTGGGTTTTTCGCAGACTGAACCTGCGGACCGCCTGACCTCGCCCATTGTTGCCGCGCAGCGCACGATCACAAACCGTGTGCATCCGTGGGCCACGAAACAGAACGACCTGGGGAGGGTGGCCGGCGAACAAGTGTTTCATCGGGTGGTGCTGCTGCTGAAGCGCAGCGACGCGCAGGAAGCCGACCTGCAGGAGCTGCTCCAGGAGCAGCAGGACCCGAATTCGCCACAGTATCACCAGTGGCTGACGCCCGCTGAATTCGGCGAGCGCTTCGGTCCGAGTGCGAACGACGTTGCGAAGATCACCGGCTGGCTGCAGTCGCAGGGCTTCACCGTCGAAAAGCCGTCAAACGGACGTCAGTTCATTTACTTCACCGGGACGAGCGCGCAGGTGGAGTCCGCGTTTCAGACGGAGATGCATCGCTACAGCGTGAGTGGAAAGACGCAGATTGCCAACGCCAAGCCGGCCAGCATTCCCTCGGCGCTGGCGCCGGCGGTGAGCGGCGTGGCGAGCCTGAACTCCTTTGAGCAATTGGTGCCGATGTACCATTTGGCGCCGAACCCCCAGGTGAAGACAAGCAGCGGGGCATTGACCGGCCCGGCCGATCTGGCCGCCATCTATGACTCTGCGCCTTTGCAGAAGGCCAACGTCCTCGGGCAGGGGCAATCGATCGCACTCATCGAGGAGAGCAACATCGTTGTCCAGGACGTGACGGACTTCCGCAACCTCACCGGGCTGCCGGCGGCGACGGTGAACGTGATCGTGAATGGATCCGATCCGGGTACGGTGGGCGGCGACGAGACGGAAGCCATCGCCGACGTGGAATATGCAGGCGCTCTTGCGCCGGATGCAACGCTCGATGTGATTGTGACCGGCACGACTGAATTCAATCAGGGCATCGATCTTTCCACGGCCTACGCGGTCGATAACGACATTTCGCCGATCACTTCGCTCAGCTACGGAGGATGCGAAACGCTGAACGACACCTTCTTAAGTACTTCGGTCCAGCTGTATAAGCTGGCCTACGAACAGGGTGCCGCGGAGGGCATCAGCCATTTTGTTGCCGCGGGCGACTGGGGCGGCGACACCTGCGGGTACACCGGCTTGAGCTTCGGCTACGGCGTCAACGCCGTTGGCGACTCGCCGTGGAACGTTTCGGTGGGCGGCACGGAATTCGTCATGCCCGACCCCAACGTCTACTTTCCACCGCCCAGCTACACCGCGACCGGGTACGTTCCTGAGAGCACCTGGAACGACTACGAGAACCCGGAAGACGGACGTCCGCTGGCCGGAGGCGGCGGCGTGTCCATCAATTTCACCAAGCCGACATGGCAAACCGGTCCGGGCGTTCCGGCCGACGGCGCGCGCGATGTGCCCAACGTCTCGCTCGTTTCGGGTGACAACCTGGCTTACGCGGTCTGCGAAGCCGACGCTGGCTCCGACTGCGCGCAAGACGAGGTGCTTGGCCTGATCGGCACCTCGCTGGCCTCGCCCACGTGGGCCGGCATCCAGGCACTCGTCAATCAGCAGAGCAACACCGTGGGCGGCGCGGGCAATCCCAACCCAACGTACTACCGGCTGGCGGCGGGCGAGACTTCACCCTTCCACGACATCACGGTGGGCGATACCAAGGTCCCCGATAACTGCATAAACGAGGTGATCATCGAGTACTGCCCCGGGGGCACCCCGGACCTGGTGGGCTACGAGGCGATATCTGGCTACGACCTGGCGACGGGCCTGGGTTCGGTGGACGTAAACAAGCTGGTCACCAACTGGCTCCCAACGACAGGCAGTGGCGCGGCCACTGTGACTCTGAGCACCGGAGGCGTCACCAGCATCACTCACGGCAATGCCCTCACCGCGACGGTTTCGGTCGCAGCGAGCGGATCGACGGTTCCTTCTGGAGACGTAGTGCTGCTGGCAGGTCCGCAGGGAGTGGATCGAATCACGCTCGACGCGGCGGGCAGCGGCACGGTGACGTTCGGCGCGGCTTCGGGGATTAACCTGCCCGGCGGCAGCTACAATCTGACCGCGCACTACGGCGGCGACACGAACTTCGCATCCACCAACTCGAATGCCGTGGCTCTCACCGTCAATCCAGAACCGACCACGACGCAGGCCGCGAGCAATGCCACCGGAGCAATCACCTATGGCACGGCAGTCACGCTTACGTCGTCGTCTTTCGGCGTCAACAGCGGCTCCGGCTACCCCGTTCCGGGTACGTACACATTTACTGACGGCGCGGCCACTCTGGGAACCGCGACCCTGGCGCAAATAGGGCCAGGCTTTACCTTCGTGACCAGCGGCGCGACTGCAAACCTGACGGTGGGCGGACTGGGCGCTGGCACGCACCAGATCGTCGCGGCCTCGCCGGCCGCTGGCGCGAGCTTCCTCGCCAGCACCTCTGCGCCCGTCACTGTGGTGGTGAATCCGAGCAAGGTCATTGTGAACCTCACTCCCGATCACACCAATCCGGCAGTCAACACGCCGGTAAACCTGGCGGTCAGCGTCATCCCTATCACCGTGTCCAACAACGACCTCCTTTTGACGGGTGTTCCGGTTACCGGCAATGTCGACATCTTCGACACCAGCACGAGCCCGCAGACCAAGCTCGGCACGGTCACTCTATCGAACGACGCTGCCACGCTGCCTGTCACGTTCACGACGCCCGGTCTGCACGCGCTCATCGCGCAATACGACGGCGATGCCAACGACCTCGCCAATTCCTCCGGCGCGGCCGATATCACCGTAGGCACGAAGGTCCCAACGTCCATCACGATTAGCGGCGGGTTTGGCTTTACCTACGCCCCCACCCCGATCGCGCTGACCGCGACGGTCACCGTGGATTCAACAGGCGTCGCGCCCACGGGAACCGTCACTTTCACCGATGCCTCGGCCAACAATGGCGCGGGCGCAACCATCGGCACGGCGACGCTCCAACTGGGTTCGACGGTCACGAACGGAACCGCTACCTTGAACGCAACTTCGCTGTCCCCGGGCACGCACAACGTCACCGCGACCTACTCGGGCGACGCCAATTACTCCAGCTCGGCGTCGATGGCCACCCAGCTCTCCGTCATCGCCATGACGTTGTCGCCCAGTTCTCCATCGGCCACGGTGACAGCTGGGCAGAGCACCCCGTCGACTTCAATAGCGTTCTCGACCAACGCCATCTTCACCAACTACTGGTATGCGAATGTGAACCTCGCCTGCTCCGGCTTGCCATCGGGCGCAGCCTGCGTCTTCGGGTCGTCCACCATCAGCCCCACGTACAACTCCACGACCGGCGTCCTCTCCGGCTCGACGACACTCACCATTTATACGACCGGGCCGACGCTCCAGAAGGCGGCTGTCGCGCCACCGCGGAAACCCAGGGGTGGGCTCGGGACGCTGGCGCTGGCTGGATTGCTGGCGCTTGGCTTCCGGCGCCGTCGTCTGTTCGCTTCGCTTGCCGCTTTGGCATTGCTTGCCTTCTTCCTGGGTCTCAACGGGTGCGGAAGCGGGAGCGGAAGCGGCGGGCAGTACAACATCTCCAGCCCGGGCACCCCGGCCGGCACCTATCCCGTCACCATTACTGGAACCATGAATGACGGGGGCTTCGGCACGTTCACCACCTCCGGAACCTTCAACTTGACGGTGACGGCAGCGGGGCAGTGAGCGAGACAACGCGTCTGCGGGTCGGCTGGTCTTGGAGGGGCTGAACGGAACTGATGACGCCGTGTCCATGATTTCGATGTGCCGCATTGGATGCACCGACAGGATGCGACCTATGAGGGAGGGGCAGTGGACATTGGGCGGTAGAGCCTGGTGGCGCTAGAGGTTGCGCTGGAAGCGGAGGACGTCGACGGCGATGCCCCAGACGGAGTCGGTGCGGCGGAGGCCGTCGGGGGACCAGAGATCGTTTTGATAGAAGCGCTGGGCGCAAAGATTGCGGCCAAACCGACGATAAGCGCAACGGCGATCCGCGGCCTGTGCGGCATTCCCTGCCTCTTGTTGCCGGGACCCTGCCGGAGGAGTGTCCCGTTCAGGATGATATCCGCGGGCAATCCGGGGCAGAATCACCCGCGGGGAAAGGGGATCCCCCATTGGACGCAGAAGTTATCCATGGAAAAGCGAGGTGGAAAATAAGGCTATTTTGATCTCCTGGAGGGCGCTGAAGGTGATCGTTAAGCGGGTGTGGCGCGGGCCAGGCCAGGGCCGGCCACGGGCAGGGAATCGAGGACTGGCGACTGGTAGGGCATATGGGTGCGGATCTCTGCGCAGAGGTGGCCGATGTCCATGGGCCGGCCGAAGTGCCATCCCTGGGCCAAGCGAACTCCGCGCTTGACGAGATATCGGGCCTGGGGCAGGTTTTCGACGCCCTCGGCGATCATTTCCAGATGGAGCGAGCGAGCCATCTCAATGATGTGCAGGACGACCTGACTGGTAGCGCCGTCGGTGTTGATGGTGTCGACGAATGCCTTGTCGATCTTGAGGGTGTCGAGGGAGAGAGATTGCAGGCAGGAAAGGCTGGAATAGCCGGTTCCGAAATCGTCGATGGCTACGGTGAAGCCCTTGGCGCGAATCGCGTCGAGAATCCTGGCGGTCTCAGGCCCACGGAGGAAGGCACGCTCGGTGGCTTCGACCTCGAAGTTTTTGGGGCGGGCGCCGGAGGTGCGAACAAGCTGCTCGAGGACATCGATCGTTTTCGGGTCGCCAAGGTCCGCCGCAGACATGTTGATGGCAACGCGGAAGTCGGGATCGATTTTAAGGCAATGCTGTATGTCGCGGGCAACCAGAGAGACGACCTGCTTGGTGATGAGCTGGATGAGGCCGCACTCTTCGGCTTGAGGGATGAAGTAATCGGGCCGGATGTCGGCGTAATCGCTTCTCCAGCGGACGAGAGCTTCAGCGCCGACGACGCGATTCGTCGCAAGCTCGACGACCGGCTGATAGAGGACGTAGAAGCTCTTTTCACGGATGGCTTGGCGGAGCATGGCAGGGAAAGAGGAGTGTAACCGCGAAAGCACACCAACCATGAAGGCGAGGATGGCGCCGCAGAGGGCGCCGATGGGAACAAAGAAGATGGCGTAGTGGCCGATGCGCTGGTTGATGTGGTTCTGCGGGGTTGCCGTTACAACGGAGATGTCCCATTTTGCAGATCGGACCGAGGTGACCAGGTATCCGCCGTCGAGGGAGGTGGAATCTGTTCCCTGGGGAATGGGGTCGAACCAGGCGTCAGCGAAGTTCTGGCCCAAGGCGGCGACAGGATTGTGATCGGGTGCGGAGGGAGCGAACACGGCGAGTTCGACGTTCCTGGCCCTCGGTGGAGACATCGGTGGCCACGCTGGGATCAAAAATCATCGCGAATCCACCGGAGGCAATTATGTTCAATGGGTGCGACTGCTGCGGCGAGAGTTTCCTGTCGAAGTACTCTGACACGCCCTGATCTGTGACGAGGTCGGGCTTGCCGAGAGGGATCGCATCGGCGCCTCCCAGCGAGGTGCATTTCAGGGTATCGTGCGAGACGCGGCCGGCTGCCTTCATGTAACTGGAGCCAAGATCAACCTCGCGCAAAAGCCTGATGTCGTCGGGCGAACAGGCCGGGAAGCCGTCGTTTGCCACTTTCTGCCGGGCTTCGTCGAACTGGCTTGAAGCCTCTTCCATGCGCCGCAGGACATCCTGAGCATAGGTGAGGCTCAGTGTTTTTTCCGTGGTGTAGCTTTCCATCCAGGCGAGATAAACGGAGGCGAGGATCGGCACCAAGACCGCGAGGAACCCGGTGAACAACGCGAGAGTGGGCCGTGGTTTCTGCGGCATTGGTTTGTCCCGGTTAAAGCGTGGCCAGGAAGCGCCTTGAGTCCGGATGATACCTGTTGGTGACGTGGGGCGAAATAACCCGCGGGGGAGGCCGATATGGCCCATTTGGTGCAGAAGATGGCCTGGGAGGCAAGGCTCAGGAGGTCAGCGGCTTATCGGTTTACTTGAGGGCGCGGACGGTGAGGGTGGTTCCGGCGCACGGAACGTGGGGGGGCGAAGCAGGCGAGGGTCTGGCGATTGCGGGGGAGAACCAAGAGCAGAGAACCTAAATCAGAGTTCGCACATCAGCGCAGAAACAAGAGATCAGAAGACAGGGAAACAAGGCGGCGCTGGAAGCGGAGGACGTTGACGGCGATGCCCCAGACGGAGTCGGTGCGGCGGAGACCGTCGGGGGTCCAGAGATCGGTTTGATAGAAGCGCTGGGCGCGAAGGTTGCCGGTGAGAGTGAAGAGGTAGGCGTGGCGGTGGCCGAGGGAGACGAGGTGGGCGCGGGCGGCGGAGACGAGAGCAACGCCGACGCCGAGGCCCCAGGAATGGGGATCGACATAGAGGGCGGTGAGTTCGCCGTGATGGGGGAGGTCGGGCTCGCGCGAGGGAGCGGTGGTGGCGAAGCCGTGGATGATGTTGCCGGTGGCGGCGACGATGGTGTGGGGCTTGAGGGGATCGGTGTTGGAGAGATCGTATTTATCGGCGCGGTCGTCGGGGCGGAGGGAGTTGAGATAGTCGTCGGGGAGAAGGCCGCGGTAGCCGCGCTGCCAGGCGCGGACGTGGACGCGAGCGATGGCGAGGGCGTCGGGCGGCTGGGCGGGGCGGAGGAGCATGAAGCGAGTATGGCATGGAGACAGTGGTTAGTGATTAGTGGTTAGAGAGACAGTTTCTAGCTGCTAGCTTCTAGCCTCTAGCTGGTCGTGCCCGGAAGACAGGCATTTGGGGCGTGGGTTATAGTGGACGCATTCCCCGAGCCCGGAGAAGTTGAGGGTCCCCGAGCGGGCTGAGTCTGGTTTCCCGAAACAAAAGCAGGGTCCCCGAAGCAAAAGCTGAGTCTGGTTCCCCGAAACTGAAGCAGGGCCTGGTTCCGCAAAGCAAGAGAAGAATTCCCCGAAACAAAATTCAAATTGAGAAATGATTGAGGAGGTCATTGTGGGCGAGCAGCCGACACCGGAAAAAATTATGCAGATTGGCCTGGGATTCTGGGCCTCGAAGACACTGTTGAGCGCAGTGGAGATGGGGTTGTTTACAGAGCTGGCGCGCAAGCCGGAGGCGTTGGAGGATGTGCAGGCGCGGCTGGGACTGCATCCACGATCGGCGCGGGATTTTCTGGATGCGCTGGTGGCGCTGGGATTGCTGGAGCGGCGGGAGGGGAAGTACGCGAACACGCCGTCGGCGGATGTGTTTCTGGACAGGAAGAAGCCGTCATATATTGGCGGGATTCTGGAGATGGCGAACCAGCGGCTGTATGGGCATTGGGCGCATTTGACGGAGGGGCTGCGGACGGGGCTGCCGCAGAATGAGGTGCGTGGCGGAGGCGCGCCGCTGTTTGAGACGCTCTACGCCGATCCGGCGCGGCTGAAGGGATTTTTGAAGGCGATGAGCGGGATCAGCCACGGGTCGGCGCTGGCGATTGCGGCGAAGTTTCCGTGGAAGGAGTACAAGACGTATTGCGATGTGGGCACGGCGCAGGGCGATACGGCGGCACAAATTGCGTTGGCGCATCCGCATTTGAGCGGGATGGGGTTCGATCTGGCAGAGGTGGGGCCGATCTTTGAGGAGTACGTGGGCGAACTGGGGCTGAATGGACGGCTGAAGTTTGCGGCGGGGAATTTCTTTGAGGGCGCGCTGCCGAAGGTGGATGTGATTGTAATGGGGCGTATTCTGCACGACTGGGATTTGCCGACGAAGAAGATGCTGATCGGGAAGGTGTATGAGGCGCTGCCGAAGGGCGGGGCGTTCATTGTGTATGAGGCGATCATCGACGACGACCGGAGCAAGAACGCGTTTGGATTGATGATGAGCCTGAACATGCTGATCGAGACGTATGGCGGGTTCGACTATACGGGCGCGGACTGCCAGGGATGGATGCGGGAGGCGGGATTCAGGGAGACGCGCGTGGAGCATTTGGCGGGGCCGGACTCGATGGTGGTGGGGATTAAGTGAGAACAGTGATTAGGGATTAGGGAACAGGGAACAGCAAGCCAGCGAGTCAGCAGGTTAGCGAGTGAGCGAACCTGCGCGATATGGCCGCGCGATAAAAGATCAAGTAGCGGGATAAGCAACAAGAGAAATAGGCTAGTCTGAGACCGTGACAAACGCGATGGATTCCGCGGCGGGTCGTTCTGCGTTTGCAGATGCGAGCAGAGGTGCGGCGCTGCGGATTTGCGCACTGAAGAAGGCGTTTGGGGATGTGCGGGCGGTGGATGGGATCGATCTGGAGGTCGCGCACGGCGAGTGCTTTGGTTTGCTGGGGCCGAATGGGGCGGGGAAGACGACGACGATTGAGATTTGCGAGGGGCTGACGACGCCGGATGAGGGAACGGTGGAGCTGCTGGGGCTGAACTGGAAAACCGGCGCGGAGGAGCTGCGGCAGCGGATCGGGATTCAACTGCAGGAGACGCAGTTTCCGGAGAAGCTGACGGTGGAGGAGACGCTGCGGCTGTTCCGGAGCTTCTACCGGCGCGGGATTACGGTGGATGAGTCGATCAAGCTGGCGCAGCTCGAAGAGAAGCGGCGGGCGCGCGTGGGCGGGCTGAGCGGCGGGCAGAAGCAGCGGCTGGCGATGGCCACGGCGCTGGTGGGCGATCCGGAGCTGCTGTTTCTGGACGAGCCGACGACGGGGCTCGATCCGCAGGCGCGGCGGCACGTGTGGGACCTGGTGGAGGAGCTGAAGCAGGCGGGGCGCACGATTATTTTGACCACGCATTACATGGAGGAGGCGGAGCAGCTGTGCGGCCGCGTGGCGATTATGGATCACGGACACGTGATTGCGCTGGGCACGCCGAAGGAACTGATTGCGACGGTGGGCGGCGAGGACATTGTGGAGTTTGCGGTGGGTGCAAAGGCAACCGCAGATCCTTCGACTCGTCCGCTTCAAGGCGGACTCGCTCAGGACGACAGTGTGGGTGGGGTGCGTAGTGGTCTTGATGTGGAATTGCTGAGGGCGATTCCGGGGGTTCAGTCGCATCGCGTGGACGAGAGCCTGCACCAGCTTTCGGTGAGCGAGCTGCATACGGCGGTGCCGAGGATTTTTGCGGCGCTCGAGGAGCAGGGGCTGCATTTAAGCGAGTTCAGAACGCACTCGGCAACGCTGGAGGATGTGTTTGTGCGGCTGACAGGAAGGAATCTGCGGGATGGGTAGTGGGAGGGCTGTTCCTTTGGGGGCTACAGCGGTTCCGCAGTTACTGTGTCCCGAAGCCTCGAACGTCAAGTGGATTCTTCCTTAAGAAGAATCCACCTCGAACTAGAGCTGGAAACGGCTACATCAACTGCGGAACTGCTCTAACGAGGCTGAAGCCGTTCGGAAGCCGGGCCGGATGGACGGGCAGCGATGCTCCGGACCTGAGGGCCTCGGAGGCACGGAAGCATTCAGCGGCCTAAAGGCCGGCTGACCCTGTGTCATGGCTTGTGTCCTAACGATGTCGTCCTTCTCGGTTTTTCTCCGTGTCGCTCTATGCCGCTCGATAAGCGAAAAAACCGGGACATCTCTGAGGGGAAACGCCCTTAACCCCGCTTGGTATCGTCGGGTGTCTCTCTGTCTGACTACGCCCGCTGTGTCTTTGATTTAGAGACCACGGGACCTCGGTCCCCGATCGGTGGCTTGCGATGCTTGAAGAGTTCGCCCCACTGACCGCCGCCAGAATCACGCTCGCCTGGAGTCTCCTGAAGGTGGGACGGTAGCTCCTCCACTTGCACTCTGGCACTCTCAACGAGGTCACTGAGCTCCTCGGGGGCAAGATTAGCTTTCCCTGAAGTCTCCATTTCGGTAGGGAGGATTTCTAGCGGCTGTTTGCCGCGCTTAACGAACTCCTCCTGCTGTCGGGCAGGCTCGACCTTTTCTTCCTCCCCACTCAGGCCTACAATAGCGGTCGCCGCCCTCCCCGGGAAATCCGACACGGCAGAACGATCCCTGCTCGCCTCATCGATCGCTTCAATCAGCCTGCGCGAATCTTCAAAATTCTCGCGATCCTGGTCCCCAATCCTGGAGGGAAACACCTCCCAAATTGACCGGGCTTTTGCATGAAACTTTTCTTTCCGAAGGGGAACGGCTTCCTGCGGACTCTGAGCCCTACGCCACTCCTGGATTAATGCCGACGGAATGAGTGGCCTGAAAAACTCAAGGGTGGCGTCCTGAGCACTCTTCTTCGTATATTCCCAGAAGCTGATGCGAGATCGGACTGTCATTTTCTTTTGGTCACGCTCCATGCAAATTGTGTAACCCGTTGGATAAGCATTCGTAGAAAAAGGAAAGTGCCGATGGTGGCAAGAGTGAACGCTGTCAACTCTACTTCCCACTTGATGATTGGGCTCAGACCGTACTCCTCGACAAACGCTCGCCTTGTCAACCAGTGCAGCCCCAGATCAATCGCTATCGCAATGCAGCTAATCAAGAGGAAATAGAAGGTTGCTAGAATCGCGTGAATTCCCATTCCCCAGATTCGGAAGCCAATCGGGGACTGCTGCTCCTCTAGAGCCTCTTCGCTCTCATCTGCCTTATTTCCCTGGGACATAGGTTTCCAAAGATATCACGCGCGGCCAAGTTAGGCAAACCTCTCTACGACACAGGGTTGGCTTCAGGTGTATCGACATATACAGGCGGCAGCGACGGGAGCCATTACCTTATAGTCGACTCGCTCATGCTGGCAGAAGTCGGTCCAGTCCGGCGGAATTCGGCTCTTGCCCAAAAAGCCGGGCGAATAGGATACTTTTTAGGCAAAGCCCCCTTAGGGCCGAAGCCGGTGCCCCTCGATGCAGGCGAATCGGCTGAAGAGACGGATGTGCAATGAGCGGATTAGAACACAGTAGTCTTTATCAAATGACGGCTACGCGGCTGAAGCTAACGCTGCGCGAGCCGGAAGCAATCTTCTGGATTTTTGTGTTTCCGATTTTGCTGGCGATCGGGTTGGGGATTGCGTTCAGGAACCGGCCGGCGGATGTGCTGCCGGTGGGCGCGACGACCGAGCAACTGACGCAGGCGCTTGCTGCGGACAAGGGGCTGAAGGCGACGGAGATGGATGAGAGCGCGGGCGTTCATGCGCTGGCCGTGGGAACGATTGTGCTGCTGGCCGAGCAGCGCGGGGATGGAGTGGTGTACCGGTTCGACGGTACGAATCCCGATGCGCGGACGGCGCGAATGATTGCGGATCGCGCGATTGAAGAGGCTGCGGGGCGGAAGGATGTGGTGACGGCGGCGAACGAGATGGTGCACGAGACGGGCTCGCGGTACATCGACTTTGTGGTGCCGGGATTGCTGGGGATGAATCTGATGGGCTCAGCGATGTGGGGACTGGGGTTCTCGATTGTGGATGGGCGGCAGAAGAAGCTGCTGAAGCGGATGGTGGCTTCGCCGATGCCGAGGTGGCAGTACCTGGCGGGGTATCTGTTGTCGCGGCTGGTGATGCTGGCGATTGAGGTTGCGGTGTTTCTGGGGTTTGCCAGGCTGGTGTTTGGCGTGCCGTTTCGCGGGCCGCTGTGGCAGCTTGCGCTGCTTTGCGTTTTGGTCTCGTTGGTGTTCTCGGCGCTGGGGCTGCTGGTGGCGTCGCGAGCGAAGACGATGGAGGCGGTGAGCGGGTTGATGAACCTGGTGATGCTCCCCATGTGGATTTTGTCGGGCGTGTTTTTCTCGGCGTCGAGATTTCCGGCGATCATACAGCCGCTGGTGCGCGCACTGCCGTTGACGGCGGCGATCGATGCGATGCGCGGGAATATGCTGCAGGGCGTGCCACTGGGGCAGATGATGGCGCAGGTGGGGATTCTGCTGGCGTGGTTTGCGGCGCCGTTTGCGGTGTCGCTGAGGATCTTCCGGTGGAGGTGAGGAAGGCAGGGAACAGGGGACCAAGGGAGCGAGGGAGCGAGAAAACAGGGAACGAGTGAATAAGTGAACAGGGAACAGGGAACAGGGAACAGGGAACAGGGAACAGGGGGAACACTCGATGGGTTGTTCGTGTTTAGGCCGCGGATGCGACGTGGGCTCGGGATGGGGACTGACTCAGCGCGAAGGGTCGACGGCGACGGGGTTGGAGTAGTAGCCGTCGCGGGTGCGGGCGACGAGGCCGGGATGGTCCACCTTGATCTCGATGTGGTGATACTCGTTGGGCTTGTCGGCGGGGAGTGGATCGAAGGCGATTTCGTACCAGGAGTTCGCATCGGTGAGGGATCTCTCGATTTGAGCCAGTGACGTCGCTGTTGGATTCGAGTGTGAGGCCTCCGCTTTGAACGGCAAGCACCTGAAGGCCAAGGTTGCCAAATTGCGCATCGCCGGGTTTGGCGAGGCCCTTGAGGAAGGCCGGTAGTAATTGGCCGCGATCAGGGATTCGGAGACTCCGAAGGGATTGATGTTGTAGAGAGTGATGTTGGCCTGCCGCAATTGCGAGGAGAAGGAAACGACGTCGTCGAAGATGTGCTGCTGCTGCCTGGAGTCGAGAATCGATGCGCGGGGCCTGAGAGCAGAGGCCAGCCGGGCGAGATCCAGAGAATGATTTTGCGGCCGGGCAGGGTTGAAGCGGAATCGACAATCTGATGAAGCGCCTTGAGGCAAATATTGAGGCGATCGCTTCCGCCCCATTGCGAGCTGCGGGTGATTTCGACGCAAGCCGATCTGGTGGTGCTCGAGCGAGTCGCTGAGTGCGTTTCCGTCGGTCGAGAAGTTGTTATCGATCTGCATACCGTCGTCCGTGAGGACGGCGACGGCGGTGGGATGGGCGAGCACGCCTTCATGCGCCTTGAGGAACTTTTCCGTTTGATCGCGCACGGAGGCGGCCAGCGTGAAGGGCGTGTTGGCGGCATCGATCAAGACGATGACTTCGACCGGTTCCTGGGCGGCTGTGACGACTTTGAACGAAGTGATGGGCCGGGGGGATTTGTTGTCGAGGATGGTGAAGTCCTGCTGGGCGAGGTTAGTTACGGGCTGGCCGGATTTGGCGTTGACGACGACGTCAAGCCGGATGGGCTGCGAAGACGGTGAGATGGCGGGCTGCGTCTCTTGGGCAGAAGCCGTGGGCAGAGCCGCAAGCAACGCGATGAAAAGAGTGCAGCCGAACCGATTGATTGTCATGGAGGGCTCCGATCGAAGTGTTGCGCGGAGTGAAAAAGTGACGCACGGGATGCAGAGGGTCATCATACACCAAACCATACGGGGCTAACGGGAGATTTGAGCCAGGAGGGGCGCGTCGCAGCCCAGTAGAATGAATCCATATGGATACAACTCGCCAGAGCCGCGATGCGGCGGAGACGATTCTCGACGGCAGCCGGTTTGTGCGCGCGTGCCTGCGCAAGCCGGTGGACCGGACGCCGGTGTGGTTTTTGCGGCAGGCGGGGCGGTACATGCAGGAATACCGCGACGTGCGCAAGCACCACACGCTGGTGGAGATTTGCAAGAAGCCGGAGCTGGCCGCGGAGGTGACGATTACCGCGGCGGAGAAGCTGGGCGTGGATGCGGCGATCATCTTTGCGGATTTGCTGCTGCCGCTGGAGCCGATGGGACTGGACTTCGAGTTCCAGGCGGGCGAGGGGCCGGTGGTGCACAGGCCGGTGCGGAGCGCCGAGGATGTGCGTGCGCTGCGGACGGATCGTGCGGGCGAACTGGCGTATGTAGCGCAGGCCATTGAGAAGGTGGCCGCACATTTTCGCGACCGGATGGGGATGATCGGGTTCTGCGGCGCTCCTTACACGCTGGCGAGCTACATGATCGAGGGCGGCGGGTCGAGAAACTACATTTACACGAAGCAAGTGATGTACAGCGACCCCATTGCATGGAGCGGACTTTTGGACAAGCTGGTCGCTGTGCTGACGGAGTATTGCCGTTTGCAGGTACAGGCTGGCGCGGATGTGATTCAGATTTTTGACAGCTGGGTTGGTTCGCTCTCGCTCAGCGACTATCACGCGTATGCATTTGAGGCGTCGAAGCGGCTGGTGCGGGCGGTGCAGGCGATGGGCGTGCCGGTGATTTATTTCGGCGTGGAGACGGCAGGACTGCTCGCGCAGATGGCGGCGACGGGTGCGGACGTAATCGGACTGGACTGGCGGCAGCCGCTCGACGAGGGTTGGCGCGCGGTGGGAGATGCGCACGCGGTGCAGGGAAATCTCGATCCGATAACGCTGTTTGCGCCGATGGAGGTGCTGGAGCAGCGAGTGAAGGAGATTCTGCGTGCGGCGGGCGGGCGCGCGGGGCACATCTTTAATCTGGGGCACGGGATTGTGCCGGGGACGCCGGTCGAAAATGTGCAGGCGGTGGTGAAGATGGTGCGCGAGTTCCGATTGGAGGGCGCGCATGCCTAAACAGGCGGTGCTGCTGCTGGCGCATGGAACTCCGGAGACGGTGGAACAGATTCCCGAGTATCTGCGCAACGTGGTGAGCGGGCGGCCGCTGCCGCAGGCGGTGGTGGAGGAGATTCAGCATCGGTATTCGCTGATTGGGCGGAGTCCGCTGACGGAGATTACGAATGCGCAGGCGCGGCTGGTGGAGAAAGAGCTGGCGAGTGCGGGCGAGACGGATTCCGCTCCTCACCCTAGCGACAAAGACGTCGCTCGGATCCACCCCGCAGACGAAGACCTGTCTGCGGGGGCCCCGGGGGCGGGGCACCCAGCGGTTCCGGTGTATGTGGGGATGAGGAACTGGCGGCCATATATTCCCGATGTGGTGAAGCAGATGCGCGCGGATGGGATTGAAGAGACCGCGGTGATCTGCATGGCTCCGCAGAACTCGCGGACGAGCGTGGGGCTCTACCGGCGCGCGGTGGAGGCTGAGGCAGGTGGACTGCGGATCGATTTTACTGCCGGGTGGGCGGACCATGCGCTGCTGGCGGATGCGTTCGCGGAGCGGCTGAGGCCGGCGCTGGCGAAGATGAGCGCGGAGGTGGGCGAGCCGGTCCCGGTGCTGTTCACTGCGCATAGCGTGCCGACGCGGACCGTGGAGGCTTCGGCCGCGCGAGCGGAGAGCGCGGGGCCGAAGCTCTGGCCGGGTCCCGCCGCGGCGGGCGATCCTTATGCGGAGGATGCGCGGCGGACGGCGGAGATGGTGGCGGCGAGAGTGCCGGAGATTTCGCGGTGGTGGTTTGCCTTCCAGAGCCAGGGCGCAAGTGGCGGGCCGTGGATTGGACCCAGCGTGGAGGAGACGCTGGACCGGATTGCGGGTGAGGGAGTGACTGCTTTGATTCTCCAGCCCATCGGATTTCTCTCCGACCATGTGGAGATTCTGTTTGACGTGGACATCTTTTTCCGCGAATACGCCAGCAAACGTGGAATCCAACTAGAGCGTCCGGAGTCTTTGAACGCGTCGCAAACCCTTGCAAGGGCTGTTGCGGATTTGGCCAGGAAGGGTTTGGAGCGGCTGAAGGACGCAAGAGCGAGAGGATGAAAGTGCCGGCGTGTGAAGTTCGACTTTCACGAATGATTGGACTGTTTGCGTTTCTGTACCATTCGTAGACGCGAATCCAATTTTTCTTCGTGGGGAACAACAGTTGGGAGTAAGATACGGCCGGTTGTGGTTCTTAGCTTTTCGCTAACTTTGGCGGCAGAAACAAGTGGACTGAGCAGAGGGTTGGGGGAAAAGCCTCTAGAGCTGGTTGCATAAATGATGTTTTGAAAGGGCACGGCTTCAGCCGTGCCGCCAGGGGCGCATAAAATCTGGGCTTTAGCCCCCGAGGGATGGTTTGTCGCTGATCGAGCAACATTTATGCAACCAGCTCTAGTCCTCACGACGGCAGAATTGATGGATATTTTGGGGGATTAAAGTGACTGAAGAGAGCGCAAGGGGAGCGCGGGCAGGAAATGTAGTTGAGATAGGCAAGGCGAGAGACGTGGTCTACTGCCCCGCGTGTGGGGCCGACCGGATGCATCGCCTGGCGCGGAGGGGTCTTCTTCAGAAAAGGGTGTTTCCGATTTTCGGATTCTACCCATGGCAATGCAAGGAGTGCGGCGCCGAGGTGATTTTGCGGAAACGCAACCGGCGGCGCAGGAAACACGGCAACGTATAGGGTCACCCAGCGCGCAGCTCAAGAGCGGAAGAAATTTCTTGCCAAGAAGAGCACGTTCGCGGGCCGTTCAGCCAAACGGCGCATGAAGTAGGGGTACCACTCACTTCCAAAGGGCACGTAGACGCGCACCTTGTAGCCATCGCTGACAAGTTTGCGCTGCAGGTCGCGGCGCACTCCATACAACATTTGAAATTCGAAGTGGCTGGGGTCGATTGCGGCTTCGGCGGCGTAGGCCTTGATTTTGCCGATGAGGGCCTCGTCGTGCGTGGCGAGCGCGTGATAGATGGGGCTGTCGACGAGCATTTTGGCGAGCTTGAAAAAGTTGGCGTCGACCTCAGTCTTGCGCGGGAAGGCGACTTCGGGCGGCTCGTTGTATGCGCCTTTGCAGAGGCGAACGCGAATGCCGTCGGCGAGAAGCTGCTCGACGTCGGCCTGAGAGCGATAGAGATAGGCCTGAATGACGACGCCGACGGCGCCGCGCAGGCCGGCGTGCGAGTGGACGCGGCGCACGATGTCGAGCGTGACTTGCGTGAGGCGCGAGTCCTCCATGTCGATGCGGACGAAGCTCTGCGTGGAGCGCGCGTGCTGGGCGAGGTTTGCGGCGATGGACTCGGCCAGTTCGGGCGACTGCTCCAAACCCATCTGCGTGAGCTTGACGCTGATGTTGGCGTCGAGGCCGCGCTCGGCGATGGCATCGAGCAGATGGTGGTAGACGTCGGCGGCGCGGTGCGCCTCGGTGGGCGAGGTGACACTTTCGCCAAGGGAATCGAGAGTGACGGCGATGCCCTGGCGGTTGACGGCTTCGGCAACGCGAAGCGCGTCTTCCGGCTCCATGCCGGCGATGAATCGAGCGTTGAGGCGCGTGCCCAGCGCGGAGTGTTCAAAGAAGCGGCGGAGCGGACGATTGTGAGAAAGCGCAATGAAAGCGGAACGAAGAAATGGCATGACTCGCCTCTGCTGGAGAGCGGGCCTGCAAAAGCGCGCCCGGCAGACAGATTAGTTTCGCACACGGAGACGGGCAGGAGGGTGGCGGCTAACACGTTTGTGCAAGGTGGGCCCGGCGTGTCGGTAGTGGAAAGATTTCTCGGCGAAATGGTCAGGCCGGGTTAGCGGACTTCGAACAGGGCGCAGCCATGCGGCGGCAGAGTGACGCTGATTTCTTTTGATTCTTTGGTGGTGGAATCGTCCCACGCGTTGCGGGCGGAGTGCTTTTCGCCGTCGAGGCCGAGTTGTGGCCATGTTGCGCGCAGGGTGACAGGATTGTCGGCGAGATTGAAGAAGGCGAAGTACTCGGCGTAGCCGCGATCGCCGGGCTGGTTGATCGTGGCGCGCCAGACGCGGGCGTTCTCGAAGCCGGGGCCGAGGGTCGATGTGTCGACGGGACGGCTGTAGGTGGCGTACTGGTCGATGAAGAGGACGGTTTGATTGGTGAGGAGCGAGCGCGTGAAGTCGTCGAGGCGGGTGAGATTGCCGCCGAAGATGAGCGGCGAGCGCGCGACGGCCCAGAGAGTGAACTCGGTGCGCTGCTCGTCGTGCGTCAAGCGGGATTGGCGGGCTTCACCCCAGCCGGGACTGGGGCCGAGCCAGCCCTCGGGGAGCATGTCGGCGTCAGGCCAGTTGCCGGGGTTGGTGTAGGGGTACCACTTCGCGAGGCGATCGAACATGTCGCGGACGCCCATGGGGAACTCGGTGCCGGGTTGGCGCGGGAAAGGTCCAGCCGTCCCAGTGATCGTCGGCGATGCGCCACATCTGCGCGTATTTCGCGACTTCGGCGGCGTGGTCGAGTGAGGTGGGGCCGGGCGAGAGGCTGAGCACGATGGGGCGGCCGGATTTGCGGATGGCTTCGGCGATCTGGCGAATTTCGGTGGGGCGATAAGGGTGGTCGGAGATGCAGTCGACTTTGAGGAAATCGACGCCCCACGAGGCGTAGAGCCGGAGCATGGAGTCGTAGTAGGCCTGGCCGGCAGCGTTGTCCTTGATGCCCCAGTTGCCTTCGTCCCAGGGGCAGGGGGAAGTGGTGTCGGCGGCGTCGGCGGCGTGGAAGGAGCTGCCGGCGATGGGCAGATTGGCGGCGACGACCTGGCGGGGAATGCCGCGCACAATGTGAATGCCGAATTTGAGGCCCTGCGCGTGGAGCCAATCGGCGAGCGGCTTGAAACCGGCACCGCTGGCGGCGGAGGGAAAGCGAGCGGGATCGGGAATGAGCAGGCCGTTGGCGTTCCAGAGATATTGGCGCTCGCTCGAGGGTGTGGCCGGCGGGGTTGGCCATGTACCAGCCCTCGTCGATGACGGCGTACTTCCAGCCGTATTGCTGGATGGAGGCGAGAACGGTGGCGTTGGCCTTGAATTGTGCTTCGTCGATGGTGAAGCCGTAGGCGTCCCAACTATTCCAGCCCATGGGCGGCGTGGGGGCGGGAGTTTGCGCGCGGATGAGAGACGGGACGAGACACACGGCGGCAAGAAATGGCGCGGAAATGAGAGCGGGCCTGGTCATGAGGAAAGGTATAGCACAAAGGCGGCGGAGTTGGCGGAGTTAGCGTGGCTAGCGGAGTTGGCGAGTTAGCGTGCGCTGACGCGCACGTTCGCGAGTTAGCAGGTTAGCGCAATCGTGCGAAGGTGGAGTTCGTGCTATCTCACCCTTGGCGCAAAATGCACCCTACGGGCCAAGGCCTGCCCGTGCGGCCGCGCAGCGCGCCAAGGAGGGGGCACCCAGGCGAGTCAGCGGGTTAGCAAGTTAGCGTCCGGCGCGGCGGACGGCAAGAGAGTTGGCGGGATGAGGCGGGTTATTCTAAGCGAAGATTACGTGACGGCTGCGGACTGAGTGAAAGAGGAGTTGCGATGAGAAGGATTTGGAGGACCGTCGGAGTGCGCGGAGTTGCCCTGGTCTGCATTCTGATCGGTTGTGCTGCGGCGATGAGTGCGCGCGCGACGGCGACGAGCGCAGCGGGGCCGACGGTTGAGGCGCTCTTTGTAAGCGACATTCACTTTGAGCCGTTCTGGGATCCGGCGAAGGCAGCGCGGCTGAAGGCTGCGCCGGTTGGGGAGTGGAGGGCGATTCTGGCGGCTCCGGAGTCCGCGGATCGAGAGGCGCGGTTCAACGAACTGCTGCAGACATGCAAGGTGCACGGATCCGATACGCCGGAAACGCTGTACGAGTCGAGTCTGCGGGCTATACGGGAAAATGCGGGCGGAGCGAAGTTTGTGGTGTTGAGCGGCGACCTGGTCGCGCACGATCTTTCGTGCAAGTACGAGACACTGTTTCCCAAGGCGAGGCCGGGCGAGTATCGGGCGTTTGTGGCGAAGACGATTGAGTACGTGATGCGAGAGTTGCGCGGGGCGCTGCCGGGTGTGCCGGTGTATGCGGCGCTGGGAAATAACGACTCGGATTGCGGCGACTATCAACTCGATCCGGACAGCGCGTTTCTGGCGGAGATTGGGAAATTCTTGACCGCCGACTTTCCCGCGAGAGGAGCGGGCCGAGGCGTTGCGGACGTTTGGCGGAGGGAGGGTTTTATAGCGTGAGGCTGCCGGCGCCGATCGCGCACACGCGGATGCTGGTGCTGGACGATTTGTTCATGTCGCGGCGGTATGCGACGTGCGGGGGAAAGCCGAATCCTGCGCCTGCTGCGGCGCAGATTGTGTGGATGGAGCAGCAACTGGATGCGGCGCGGCGAAGCCATGAGAAGGTGTGGGTGATGACGCACATTCCGCCGGGAGTAGATCCCTACGGGACGGCGACGAAGGTGCTCGACCTTTGCAGCGGGGGCAAGCCGCAGATGTTTTTGAAGTCGGAGGCGCTGCCGGATGCGATGTCGAATTACGGCGACGTGATCGAACTGGCGATTTTTGCCCACACGCACATGGATGAGATGCGGCTGCTGAAACCGGCGGCTGGCGGGTGCTCCGCCGGAGGGTGTTGCAGTGAAGTTGGTCCCGTCGATTTCGCCGATTAACGGAAACAATCCGTCGTTCATGGTGGCGCAGATCGATGCGGCGACGGCTCAACTGAAAGACTATCGGGTGATTGTGGCATCGAATCAGACGGGACCGGATGCGAATCCGAATACGAGTGTTGGCACGCAGTGGCGGGAGGAATACGATTTCGCGCAGACCTATAAAGAGGATGCGTTTACGGCGGCGAGCGTCGACGAGATCTGATTGCGGGGTTCAAGTCCGATCCCACGGCGCAGGCCGGCGCGAGCCAGAGTTACATTCGGAATTTTGATTCGGGGACCGGGGCAAGGGAACTTGGAGCGTTCTGGCAACCCTATACCTGCGCGCTCAGGAACGACGGGGCGGATGCATTCAGGGAGTGCGTGTGTCACGGTGCGCCGTGAGAGAGTCGAGATGAGCTTACAAACTCTCGAATACGTGATTCTCGCGACCTCGCACGAAGTCCAAGACTCGTCCAGAATTGGAAGCTTCCTGGTAGAGACGGTTCAGTGCCATTCCATAAGAATGATCGCCGAGGAATATCCCCTCGACACGCTTTCTGTGGCCTTCAATATTGCAAAGCGTCTCCACATCGCCTATCTTCAGATTGACCCACTCCCAGATGAGTATGCGTTATTGGACATACGCCGCGAAATGGAAGCGAGGAGAGATCACCTTGGCGGTCAGGATATCCGTCTTTCTCACGCGGATGCTGTTCGTGAGGAATTCTGGCTGGAAAGGATCGAGGAAAACGCGCCTTGTGGGCCAGTGCTCATAATTTGCGGTTATCTGCATGCGGGTTTTCTTGCCCAACGAGTGAAAGAGCGTGGTGGCACGGTGAGCGAGACAATCGGTTTCCCCCCGGAGCTGCTCAATAGGAGTCCGTCAGAGGTTTTGAGTCCCGCCCAACTGGAAGAACGCATAAAGAGGGGTTGAAATATTCCCCACGCCGGTACGAAGCTCCGGACCACGGGGTGCTGTGCATCCGGCTATCCTGTCCGGCAGCCACGTGCAACGTCGATCGTTGGGTGGATTTCGGTCATTTTATGGCATATAGCTCTGATGCTCCTGTTGAGGCGCCGCGACATATATTCCACCGATTTTCCCTCGCCTTCCAACTGCTTCAGGAGACCCAGATCCTCGTCGCTCCAGGGCCTATATCCACGTCCGAAGTTCCCGCAGGCATTGGGTTTTGCCTTTTGAGCAGCCTTAAATCGCTTTGACATTCTTTGGCTTTCTGATACTGAACGCGCGCCTTTGCCCATCCTTCTAAAAAAGTCACGTACGGTCATCGGTTCGGTCGGGATTCCTCTGCTACGCATTCGGTTAGCAATGCTGGTAAGGCTCAGCCCTTCCTCCTGACGCCACTTGATTAGAAGCTCGGAGTGCTCCAGCATCCACAGCATTCCCTCCGACCGGAGCCTGGCCCACTTCACCCCGTTGCGCGGAGGCCACTCGTCAAAAGCGGCCAGCGTTACCTTCTGCAGCGGGATGTCTTCCGCGTGCTTCTTCTTCAGGATTTCAAGGAAATCCTCACAGGGGTAACGCCCCCTGGTGCTCTCGGCTACGATTTCATTCCTATATCGCGCGATCACGTCCTTGGGTGTCAGCCAGTGAATGCCAAAGTTCCGAAAAACCATGTTCCTGAACTTGGAGTAGGGAATCTTGAACGACGCCTCCGCAGGGTGCTGCATCTTCATTTTCTCGAACGCCTCTTCCATCGCCATAGTTCCGTCGTTAAGGTGGCTGATCTCTGGAATGTATGAAAGAAGGACGTTCCTCGAGTTGGCCTGTTGAAATATCGAATCAATATCAAGCGGAGTCTGCGTTGTGCGTATGCTGAGCGCCCCGAACGCGTCCCGCAGAAAAGGCTCTAGCCTTTTCCGCATTCCGGGTATCTTAATCTTTCGCCCGTCAATAACGATCAGATGCTTGCCGGTATCCTTGCACCTCTGCTCCTTCCGCTTGTCGCGCTCCTGGACGGCCGCGAGAGACGCGGGACTGTTGGGTGTGGCAACAAACCTTTTGGTGGAAAACCTGCCCGGAACGTAGTGCTGAAGGCCATGGTACTCAATGACAAGATCGTATTTGGGGACGTATATATCCGCCTCAAGCCCGCCAAGGAAGTCGGGTCGGCTGTCAAAGAGGCATTCTTCAAATTCCAGCCCAAGCAAGGTCTTCGTCGCCAGGAAGACCACCGCCTGCGCTCTGTGGGGTTGAGAGCACAAAGGGCAGGCGATACGGTTGTGGCAGACGTTCCCTGTTGACGGTCTCCATTCGTGACCACAATTTCGGCAGCGACACCGGCGCGGCCTAGTCATGCCCTGATAAGGCTCCAGCCACTCCAGGTTGTCTGGAGTTCTCCGCCTGATCTCTTCTTCGGTCAACCTTTTGGGCACCAGGATCACTCCTTCGGGAGGCGGGCCAGCTTTTCCATGCGCTGAGCAAATTCTATCTCGATATGGATGCCCTTCGATGGCGTTCCCGCCGCTGACTTGATTGCGGTCCTCCCAGATCTGAGAATCCGGAGCCAGAGGCTTTCAGGCGCTTAGAAGCGTGTTCTGCGGGCACCCCGGAACCGCAGGTCCTTTCGACTTCGCGAACCGCGCGAACGCGCGGTTCGCTTCGCTCAGGATGACAGCGCAGTGGTTAGGATGGCGGGTTAGCGCGCGGCGGCGGCGGAGTGGCGGAGGCGCGACGGGGCCTGTTCTTCTTTTGCGGCGAGGTACTCGTTGACGGCGGCAGCGGCTTTGCGCCCTTCGGAGATGGCCCAGACAACGAGCGATTGACCGCGGCGCATGTCGCCGGCGGCGAAGATGCCGTCGACCGAGGACATGTAATCCGTGGTGGCGATGTTGCCGCGATTGTCGAGGGCTAGGCCGAGTTGCTCGATCATGCCGTTGCGCACGGGACCCAGGAAGCCCATGGCGAGCAGCACCAGATCGACATCGAGGGTGAACTCGGTGCCGGCCTGAGGTTCGAACTTGGGGGGCGGACCGACGCGAATACAGTGAAGCTGCTTGACGTTGCCGGCGTCGTCGCCGGTGAACTTCACAGTATTGATGCTCCAGTCGCGAATGCCGCCCTCTTCGTGAGAGCTTTCTGTGCGCAGTTGCAGAGGCCAGAGCGGCCAGGGCGTTGACGGGGCGCGCTCCTCGGGAGGACGCGGCATGATTTCAAACTGGTGCACGCTTTTGGGGCCCTGGCGATGGCTGGTGCCGAGGCAGTCGGCGCCGGTGTCGCCGCCGCCGATGATGACGACTCGCTTGCCGGTGGCGAGAATGGGGGCGGCAGACTCCCATCGATGCAAGTAGCTTCTCTTCCGAGTCGCCTTCGTTGCGGCGATTCTGCTGCGGCAGGAACTCCATGGCGTAATGAATGCCCTTGAGCTCGCGGCCGGGAACAGGCAGGTCGCGGGGATGCTCCGCGCCGCCGCAGAGAAGGATGGCGTCGAAGCCCTCGGTGAGCGATTCGACGGGAATGTTGACGCCGACGTGCGCGTTGGTCTGGAAGATGACGCCCTCGGCTTTCATTTGCGCGATGCGGCGATCGACGACGTGCTTTTCAAGCTTGAAGTTGGGAATGCCGTAGCGGAGTAGGCCGCCGATGCGGTCGTTTTTCTCGTAGACAGTGACGGAGTGGCCGGCGCGGCGAAGCTGCTGCGCGGCGGCGAGGCCCGCGGGTCCGCTGCCGACGACGGCGACGCGCTTGCCGGTGGCCTGCTCGGGCGGCTCGGGGCGAATCCAGCCCTCGTCCCAACCTCTTTCAACAATCGACCGCTCGATTAATTTGATCGAGACCGGAGGCTGGTTGATGCCCAGCACGCAGGCAGCTTCGCAGGGAGCGGGGCAGATGCGGCCAGTGAACTCAGGGAAGTTGTTGGTGGAGTGGAGGCGGCGGACGGCGGCTTGCCATCGATTGTTGTAGACCAGATCGTTCCAATCGGGGATGAGATTGTTGACCGGACAGCCGGTGTGACAGAAGGGCACACCGCAGTCCATGCAGCGAGCGCCCTGCTCGCGCTGCTTTTCTTCAGGGAACGGCTCGTAGATCTCGAACCAGTCGCGAATGCGCTCGTCGGCCTTGCGGCGCGCGGGTTGTTCCCGCTGAATTTCAAGAAAGCCCGTGACCTTACCCATGCTGCACCTCGGCTGGCATTTTCCGGACTAACTTGCCATTGCGGAATTTTGTGAAAGGTGGATTTTTCTTGAGGAAAAATCCACGCGAATTCTGTGGCTCATGCATCATGTAAGTCCGGAAAATGCGTTGGCTGCTGCGACCAGTGACGGTGCGGCGAGTGGCGAAGTGTAGACGGCTTGCGCGCGCTCGACGCCAAGGACGCGCTTGTACTCGTGCGGGAAGACTTTGATGAAGAGCGGCTGCGCATCGGCCCAGTGCTCGAGGACCCAGGCGGCGCGAGGGCTGCCGGTGAGGTCGCGATGGCGCGCGAGCAGGCCGCGGACGTTTTCAATGTCTTCGGAGTTGATCGAGCGGCTCCAGATCGACGCTGGCCTTGTTGCAGCGGCGCGTGGAGAAGTCGCCCTGATCGTCGTAGACGTAGGCGATGCCGCCGCTCATGCCGGCGGCGAAGTTGCGGCCGGTGGAACCGAGGACGATGACGAGGCCGTTGGTCATGTACTCGCAGCCGTGGTCGCCCACGCCTTCGACGACGGCGGTGGCGCCGGAGTTGCGGACGGCGAAGCGCTCGCCGGCGATGCCGTTGAGGAAGGCTTCGCCGCTGGTGGCGCCGTAGAGGACGACGTTGCCGACGAGGATGCTTTCTTCGGGCAGGAAGCTGGAGGTCTTGGGCGGATAAGCGATGATGCGGCCGCCGGAGAGTCCTTTGCCGAGATAGTCGTTGGCGTCGCCTTCAAGCTCGAGCGTGACGCCGCTGGGGACGAATGCGCCGAAACTTTGGCCGGCCGAGCCGCGGAACTTGTAGTGGATGGTGCCGTCAGGCAAACCTGCAGATCCGTAGCGGCGGGCGATTTCGCCGCCCAGCATGGCGCCGACGGTGCGGTGCACGTTGCGGATGGCGAAGCTGGCGGCGACGGGCGTTTGCGATTCGAGCGCGGGCTTGGCTTTGGCGATGAGCGCGTGGTCGAGGGCCGGACCGAGGCCGTGATCCTGACTGGTGGTGCGGCGGCGCGCGACGCGCGAGGGCAGCGGCGGCACATGGAGGATCGACGAGAGGTCGATGCCGTTGGCCTTCCAGTGCGCGTCGTCGATGTGCACGTCGATTTTTTCCACACGGCCGACCATCTCGTCGACGGTGCGGAAGCCGAGCCTGGCCATGTGCTGGCGCATCTGCTCGGCGATGAAGAAGAAGAAGTTGATGACGTGCTCGGGCGTGCCGGTGAAGCGCGCGCGGAGGACCGGGTCCTGGGTGGCGATGCCGACCGCGCAGGTATTCAAGTGGCACTTGCGCATCATGATGCAACCCATTGAGATAAGGGGCATTGTGGCGAAGCCGAATTCCTCCGCGCCGAGCAGCGCGGCGATGACGACGTCGCGGCCGGTCTGGAGCTTGCCGTCGGTCTGCACGCGGATGCGGCTGCGCAGATCGTTGAGGAGCAGGACCTGCTGGGTTTCGGCGAGGCCGAGCTCCCAGGGCAGGCCGGCGTGCTTGATGGAGCTGAGCGGCGATGCGCCGGTGCCGCCGGTGTCGCCGGAGATGAGCACGACGTCGGCGTGGGCCTTGGAGACGCCGGCAGCGACGGTGCCGACGCCGACTTCGGAGACGAGCTTGACGGCGATGCGCGCCTGCGGATTGACGTTCTTGAGGTCGTAGATGAGCTGCGCGAGATCCTCGATGGAGTAGATGTCGTGATGCGGCGGAGGCGAGATGAGGCCGACGCCGGGGATGGAGTGGCGCGTTTTGGCGATGACTTCATCGACTTTGTGGCCGGGCAGCTGGCCGCCCTCGCCGGGCTTGGCGCCCTGCGCCATCTTGATCTGGAGCTCGTCGGCGTTGACGAGGTAGTTGGTGGTGACGCCGAAGCGGCCGCTGGCGACCTGCTTGACGGCCGAGCGGCGCGAATCGCCGTTGGCGTCGGGCTTGAAGCGGGCTTCGTCCTCGCCGCCCTCGCCGGTGTTGGACATGCCGCCGAGGCGGTTCATGGCGATGGCGAGGGTTTCGTGCGCCTCCTTGCTGATGGAGCCGAAGCTCATGGCGCCGGTGGTGAAGCGCTTGACGATTTCCTTGGCCGGCTCGACCTCTTCGATGGGGATGGGCTTGTCGAGCGTACTTGAGCTTGAGCAGGCCGCGCAGCGTGCAGAGGGTGCGGTTCTGGTCGTCGATGAGGTCGGTGTATTCCTGGAAGGTGGCCGGGTTGTTCGGTGCGGACCGCGTGCTGCACCTTGCTGATGGTGAGCGGATTGAGCAGGTGATATTCGCCGCCTTCGCGGTACTGGTACTGGCCGCCGACGGCGAGATCGGTTTCGGATTCGGTGAGGGGCTGGAAGGCGTAGTCGTGCTTCATCTGCGCTTCGCGGGCGAGCACGTCGAGGCCGACGCCTTCAATGCGCGAGGCGGTGCCGGGGAAGTAGTCCTCGATGAGGGAGCGGTTGAGGCCGACAGCCTCAAAGACCTGCGCGCCGCGATAGCTTTGCAGGGTGCTGATGCCCATCTTGGAGAAGGTCTTGAGCAGGCCCTTGTTGATGGCCTTGATGAAGTTCTTCTCGGCTTGCTCGGCGGAGATTTTATCGGGCAACAGGCCGCGGCGCTTGAGATCGTGAATGGTCTCGATGGCGAGGTAGGGGTTGATGGCGCTGGCGCCGTAGCCGATGAGCAGGGCGAAGTGCATGACCTCGCGCGGCTCGCCGCTCTCGATGATGAGCGCGACCTGGGTGCGTTTTTCCTCGCGGACCAGGCGGTTGTGAACGGCGGCCATGGCCAGCAGGCTGGGAATGGGCGCGTAGGTTGGATCGACGCCGCGGTCGGAGAGGATGAGCAGCGTGTAGCCGGAGTCGACGGCATGGGAGGCGCGGTTGCTCAAGTCTTCGAGCGCGTGGCGCAGGCCCTTTTCGCCATCCTCGGCGCGGAAGAGCGCGGGCAGCGTGGTGGCGAGCAGATCGCCGGAGGAGACGCGGCGCAGCTTTTCGAGATCGCGGTTGGTGAGGATGGGATGGGGCAGCTTGAGGGTGTGGCAGTTCTCGGGCGCCTCATCGAGGATGTTGCGCTCAGTGCCGATGTAGCTGATGAGCGACATGACCAGCTCTTCGCGGATGGGGTCGATGGGCGGATTGGTGACCTGGGCGAAGAGCTGCTTGAAGTAGTTGAAGAGCGGCTGCGGGCGGTCAGAGAGACAGGCCAGGGGCACATCGGTGCCCATGGAGCCGATCGGCTCCGCGGCCTCGGCGGCCATGGGCGCGAGGAGGATGCGGAGATCTTCTTCGCTGTAGCCGCAGGCGCGCTGGCGGCGGAGCAGGGTCTCGGGATTGAAGGCGATGATGCGCGCGGGCTCGGGCAGCGAGTCGATGGTGACCTGCTGCTGCTTGAGCCATTCGCCGTAGGGCTGGCGCGCGGCCAGGGATTTCTTGATCTCGGCGTCGGAGATGATGCGCTGCTGGACGGTGTCGACGAGGAACATGCGGCCGGGCTGCAGGCGGCCTTTCTTGAGGATGTCCTCGGGCGGAACTTCGATGACGCCGGCCTCGGAGGCGAGGACGACGAGATCGTCCTTGGTGACGATGTAGCGGCCGGGACGCAGGCCGTTGCGGTCGAGCGTGGCGCCGATGACGCGGCCGTCAGTGAATGCGATGGCGGCGGGGCCGTCCCAGGGCTCCATGAGCGAGGCGTGGTACTCGTAGAAGGCGCGCTTGTCCTCGTCCATGTCGGGGTTGCCGGCCCAGGCTTCGGGAATGAGCATGGCCATGACGTGAGGCAGGGAACGGCCGGACTGGAAGAGGAACTCGACGGCGTTGTCGAGGGAGCCGGAATCGCTGCCGCCGGGGACGATGACGGGATAGAGGTCGCCGATTTTGTCGCCGTGAAGCGAGCTGCGCAGCACGGATTGGCGGGCGTTCATCCAACTGATGTTGCCGCGGATGGTATTGATTTCGCCGTTATGGCAGACGTAGCGGTAGGGATGGGCCAGCTTCCAACTGGGAAAGGTGTTGGTGGAGAAGCGCTGGTGAATGAGCGCGAGCGCGCTGGTGACAAGCGGATTGGCGAGCTCGAAATAAAACTTCTCAATCTGCGGGGCCAGCATCAGCCCTTTGTAGATGATGGTGCGACAGGAGCAGGAAGGGACGTAGAAGGTGTCCTTGTCCTCGATGTCGGAATGGGCAATTTCATTTTCCGTGCGGCGGCGAACGCGATAGAGTAGGCGCTCGAAGGCGTCTTCGTCGAGGCCCTTGGGCCGGCCGATGAAGAGCTGCTCGATGTAGGGCTGGGAGTTGCGTGCCTCGCGGCCGATGGCGTCGCCGTTGACGGGCGTGTCGCGCCAGCCAAGGACGGTGCAGCCTTCTTCCTGGGCGATGCGCTCGAAGACGCCTTCGCATTGCAGCCGATTCTGGCGCTCGACGGGCAGGAAGCACATGGCCACGCCGTAAGCGCCGGGCTCGGGCAACTTCATGCCCAGCTCAGAGCACTCGCGGGCAAAGAAGTCGTGAGGAATCTGAATGAGGATGCCGGCGCCGTCGCCGGTCTCCGGGTCGCAGCCTGCTGCGCCGCGATGGGTGAGGTTAATGAGCACCTCAAGGCCCTTGCGGATGATCTCGTGGCTCTTTTCGCCCCGGATGTTCGCCACCAGGCCCATGCCGCAGGCGTCGTGCTCATCGCGAGGATGATAGAGGCCCTGCGCTTGCGGCGGGCGGGGACGGCGATTTCGAGATCCCATGGCAGCCTTTGCGAGCAAGATATCGATTGCGGCAACATGAATCAGATGAAGTACACAAACCCTCTGCGATTCTGAGGTCGAAAATCGCCTTGCCAGCAGATCGAGAGGTTTCAAGTGAGCAGATCCGGCCGCATCCCGGAGCTGCGCTGTTTTTAATATAACGAAAAACCGCCGTCAATGCAGCAGTTCCTTTCAGGATGGGGGACGCCGGCTCCGGGCAGGGCCGCAATTCCGCGCGGCTCCCGGTTGGGGCAATCAGGGAATGATACTCGAGAGTCATCGCATGTTGCGTGTTTTGTGCCGTATACTCGGGGTCAATGAAGCGCATGAACGAGACGATTCTGGTGACCGGCGGGGCGGGGTTCATCGGCTCGAACTTTGTTTTGGGCTGGATGAAGGCTGGCGGCGGGGCGGTGGTGAATCTGGACCTGCTGACCTACGCGGGCAACGCCGCGAACCTGGCGCCGCTTGAGGGCGACGAGCGCTATACGTTTGTGCGCGGCGATATTTGCGACGCGGAACTGGTGGGGTCGCTGCTGCGCAAGTATCAGCCAAGGGCAATTGTGCACTTTGCCGCCGAGAGCCACGTCGACCGGTCGATTGTGTCGCCGGAGGGGTTCATCCGCACCAATGTGATGGGCACTTTTACGCTGCTGGAGCAGGCGCGGGTGTACTGGAACGGGTTGAGCGAGGAAGACCGCGCGGCGATTCCGGTTTTTGCACGTCTCGACGGACGAGGTGTACGGAACGCTGGGGCCGGACGATCCGGCGTTCAGCGAGACGACGGCCTACGCGCCGAACAGTCCGTATGCGGCGTCGAAGGCGGGATCGGATCATTTGGCGCGGGCGTACTTTCACACCTTCGGGCTGCCGGTGGTGACGACGAACTGCTCGAACAACTACGGGCCGTTTCAATTTCCGGAAAAACTGATTCCGCTGATGATTCTGAATGCGCTGGAGGGCAAGCCGCTGCCGGTGTACGGCGACGGGAAGAACGTGCGCGACTGGTTGTTTGTGGAGGATCATTGCGCGGCGATTCGGGCGGTGCTCGAAAAAGGGCGGCCGGGAGAGACGTACAACATCGGCGGAAACAGCGAGCGGGCGAATATCGACGTGGTGACGGCGATCTGCGACCTGGTGGACGAGATGCGGCCGCGACCCAGAGCTGGACCGCGGCGGGGGCTGATCACTTACGTTCAAGACCGGCCGGGGCACGACCGGCGCTACGCGATCGATGCAAGAAAGATTGCGCGCGAGCTGGGATGGAAGCCGGCGGAGGGGTTTGAGAGCGGGCTGCGCAAGACGGTGCGCTGGTATCTGGAGCATGGCGAGTGGGTGGACAGCGTGCGGACCGGGGCTTATCGCGACTGGATCGCGAAGAACTACGCGGAGCGGCCCGCGAGCGATTGACGATGAAAGGAATCATTCTTGCCGGCGGATCGGGGACGCGGCTCTATCCCGTGACCCACGTGGTGTCGAAGCAGCTTTTGCCGGTGTACAACAAGCCGATGATCTATTACCCGCTGAGCACGCTGATGCTGGCGGGGCTGCGGGAGATTCTGATCATCTCGACGCCGCAGGACACGGGGCGCTTCGCGGAGTTGCTGGGCGACGGGAGGCGCTGGGGCCTGGAGATCAGCTATGCCGTGCAGCCGAGCCCCGATGGGCTGGCGCAGGCGTTTCTGATCGGGCGGGATTTTATCGGCGGGCGAGCCGAGCGCGCTGGTTCTGGGCGACAACATCTTTTACGGGCAGGGATTCTCGAAGCAGTTGCAGACGGCGGCGCAGCTGAAGGACGGCGCGACGGTGTTTGCGTATCCGGTGGAGGATCCGCGAGCGGTATGGCGTGGTGGAGTTCGACAAAGCAGGGGCGCGCGGTGAGCCTGGAGGAGAAGCCGGCAAAGCCGAAGTCGCGGTATGCGGTGACGGGGCTGTACTTCTACGATCGCGACGTGGTGAAGATTGCCGAGACGCTGAAGCCCTCGGCGCGCGGAGAGCTGGAGATCACGGACCTGAACCGGCGCTATCTGGAGGCGGGGAAGCTGAAGGTGGAGATCATGAGCCGCGGCATGGCGTGGCTGGACACGGGAACGCACGATTCGCTGCTGGAGGCGGCGCTGTTTGTGCACACCATCGAGCGGCGGCAGGGACTGAACATCGCCTGCCCGGAGGAGATTGCCTACCGGCAGGGATTCATCGACGCCGAGCAACTGGAGAAGCTGGCCGCAGCCGATCGCGAAGAGCGGCTACGGGCAATATCTGCTGGCGCTGCTGCGCGAGCCGTATTTTGCGGCCAGGGCCGAGTAGCCATGAAGATCGAAGAGACATCGTTGCCCGGCGTGCTGGTGCTGACGCCGAAGATCTACCGGGACGACCGGGGCGCGTTCTCCGAGACCTTCAATTTGCGGCGCATGGCGGAGGCGGGACTGCCCACGAACTGGGTGCAGGACAATTTTTCGATCTCGCAGAAGAACGTGCTGCGGGGGATTCACTACCAGATCATGCAGCCGCAGGGAAAGCTGGTGCGGGTGACGCACGGGGCGGTGCTGGATGTGGCCGTGGACCTGCGGCGCAGCTCGCCGGCGTTTGGCAAGCATGTGGCCGTGGAACTGAGCGGGGAGAACGGCAGAGATGCTGTGGATTCCCGAGGGGTTCGGACACGCGTTTCTGGTGCTGAGCGAGGTGGCCGGGTTTGCCTACAAGGTGACGGATTATTATTCTCCAGGCGGGCGAGCGGACGATTGTGTGGAACGATCCGGAGCTGGGGATCGAGTGGCCGATCAAGGCGAGCAAGGCGATCGTGTCGGAGAAGGACGCCGAAGGGCGAAACTGCTGCGCGACGCGGAGGTGTTTGCGTAGACGCGCGGGAAAAGACGGCGCGGGAGGTTTGACGCCGCAAACTGCGGCAGGCTGAGCCGGCAAAACCGGCCGGTTTCTTGTGCTTCTCCGGGTGTATACTTGCATGGTCACGGTGCGGTTACGCCGCCATCTTTATCGCGTCTGAGGTCGTTATGTCAGGCCACTCGAAATGGGCCACCATCAAGCACAAGAAGGGCGCGCTGGACGCCAAGCGCGGCAAGATTTTCACCCGGCTCATCAAGGAAATTACGATTGCCGCCAAAGGGGGCGGCGATCCGGACGGAAATCCGCGCCTGCGCACGGCGAGTTCTGGCGGCCAAGGCGGAAAACATGCCGCGGACAACATCAAGCGAGCGATCCAGCGCGGCACGGGTGAGCTCGAAGGGGTCAGCTACGAGGAGGCCACCTTTGAGGGGTACGGGCCGGGAGGCGTGGCGGTCCTGGTGGACGTGCTGACCGACAACCGCAACCGCGCGGTGAGCGAGATCCGGCACACTTTCTCAAAGAATGGCGGAAACCTGGGCGAAGCAGGCTCAGTGAAGTTCATGTTCGCGAAGAAGGGCCTGATCGCGGTGGAGAAATCGGCGGCCAGCGAAGAGAAGTTGATGGACATCGTGCTGGAGCACGGCGGCGAGGACCTGAAGGACGAGGGCGACACGTGGGAGATCTTACCGAACCGGGATCGTATGAAGCGGTGGCCAAAGCGGTGAAGGCCGCTGGGATTCCGACGGTGATGAGCGAAGTGACGATGGTGGCGTCGACCTATACCAAGCTGGAAGGCACTGCGGCCGAGCCAGATGGTGCGCCTGCTGGAGGCGCTGGAGGATCTGGACGACGTGCAGAATGTCCACTCGAACTTCGACATGGACGCCGAGCAGATGGAGCACGCGGCCGGCTAAGTCGAGCGCGCGGCAGGCAGGGAGAAGGCCGCCCGGTTGTGGCGGTCTTTTTTTGGGAGAAGACAGGGAACGAGGGACCGAGGGACGTAGGGACTAGGATGGTGGGGAAGGCTTTGAGGCAAGCGAAGAGGGTTCTTCTGGTTGTGTGGATGGCGGACGATGACCGCGGCAGCGCAGACCACGGATCCGGCGGTGGCCGGTGGGGACGGCGGATGCAGCCAATCCCGTGGCTCAGGTGCGAAATCTCAAGAGCTGGGAGTACGGCCCGTTTGTGAATTGGGGCACGGGCGTGGGCGACCGGTCGGATTACAAGTTTTTCTGGGGCGGATTCGAGCTGGGCAAGGTGCTGACGCCGGTGATTCACGCGGGAATTTTCACCGGCCAGTTCGAGTTCGCAGGAAACATCATGCCGCTGTGGCAGGCGTACACGCCGGCGCCGCATTCGGAGGAGTTGACCTGCGAAACGCCGACAGGGCAGCCCTACACCTGCTCTCTGCCGTTCGGCGGCGGGACGTTTCGCGGAGTGAGCCTGACGCCGGTGATCTTCCGCTGGAACTTTCTGACGAACTCGCGGCGCATTCAGCCATGGTTTCAGGCGGCGGGCGGGGTGATCTATACGACGCACAAATTTCCGCCGAACGTGATGAGCAACCCAGCGCTGAGAACATTGACGGTGGCGACGTGCGTGTGGAACTTTTCTCCGCAGGGCGGGAATCGGGGTGCACTATTTTCTGCGGCCGAAGCGGTCGATCGATCTGGGCGTGAACGCGGTGCACATTTCTTCGGCGTCGCTGGGCGACCGCAACCCCGGAGTGAACGCCAGCATTCAGGTGCAGGTGGGATATACGTTCTGGAGATGAAGAAGCAGGGACCGAGGGACCAAGGGACCGAGAAAACAGAGAACAGGGAACAGGGAGTTGGGCGGGAAAGGTAAGGAGCAAAGCAACAATGAGCGGAGCGATCATCGAGTGCGTTCCCAACTTTTCAGAGGGCACGGATGCCGCGTCGCGTGGAAGCGATTGTGGCCGCCATGCGCGTGGATGGGGTGCACCTGCTGGATTGGTCGATGGACGCGGACCACAACCGCTCGGTGGTGACGATTGCCGGAGAGCCGGCGGCGGTGGTGGAGGCCGCGGTGCGGGGCGCGGGCAAGGCCGTGGAGCTGATCGACCTGACACGGCAGCAGGGGGTGCATCCGCGCATCGGGGCGGCGGACGTGATTCCGTTTGTGCCGGTGCAGGGGATCAAGCTGGAGCAGTGCGTGATGCTGGCGCGGCAGGCGGGACTGGAGATCTGGCGGCGGTTCGGAGTGCCGGTGTATTTCTACGAGGCGGCGGCGGCGCGGCCGGACCGGGTGAACCTGGAAGACGTGCGCCGGGGGCAGTTCGAGGGGCTGCAGGGACGCGGTGGAGAAGGAGCCGTCGCGGCGGCCCGACCTGGGAGGGCCTGGGCTGCATCCCACGGGCGGCGCCTGCGCCGTGGGTGCGCGCAAGTTCCTGGTTGCGTACAACATCTACTTCGATTCGGCCGATGTGGCCATGGCGCGGGCGATCGCCAAGGAGATTCGCGCCGCGTCAGGCGGATTGAAGGGCGTGAAGGCGATGGGCGTGCTGGCCCACGGGCGGGCGCAGCTCTCGATGAACATCACGGATTTCGAGGCGACGCCGATCTCGCAGGTGCACCGCAAGGTGGCGAGCCTGGCGGCCCGGCACAAGGCGGCGATTGCCGAGGGCGAGGTGATCGGCTTGATTCCCGAGGCGGCTTGTGAGCGGGAAAGCGAGTGGATGCGTCAATTAGTTGAGTTCGACGAGGAGACCAAGATCCTGGAGCGGCGCCTCGACGCATCCACTGGCAGTGGCCGCAGGAGTAGCGCTCGGCGGATGCGGCAGTGCAAGCGACAGCAGACCGGTAAAATAAGATCAGGGCGCCAAGGCACGGATGGCGGAAGGAAACACGAATTTGGGCCGCGCGGCAGGCGAATTGCACGGCAAGGAGCCAGGGCGGGATCGAATTTCGGAGGGTGTAATTGTTGAAGAGGCTGGTGGGAATTTCGATTGCAGCGATGATGCTGGCGGCGGTTGTGCCAGCCCCTGCGGCGCAGTTGTCGACGGATGCGCGCGGAGCGATTCCGCACGAAGTGCAGCAACTGGTGGTGATCGACTACCGGGCGATGCAGAATTCGACGGCGGCGATGGATCTGCGCAACCGCGTGATGCCGCCGGAGCTGAAGCAGTTCGACGAGGCGTTGAGCAAGTTCACGCTGAAGCCGGTTCTGGCTTCGGGAAAGCCGAGCTCGAGCCCGGGCGAGCCCATCGATCAGTATGTGGACGAGCTGGCATTTGCGCTGTTCCGGCCATCGCCGACGAGCGACGCGCTGCAGACGGTGGGGATCGCGCAGGGGCAGTTCCCGACGGACGGACATTCTGGCGAGCTTCAAAGCGCAGAAGTTGAAGCCCACGATGGTGCGGACCAACAGCATGTACCCGATGACCAAGACGGGGATGGTGCTTTGCTTCGTCGATCCTTCGACCATGGTCTTCGGCAGCAAGGAATCGGTGACCAAGGCGCTGGATGCGCGCGACGGAATGGCGCCGAGCATGTTGACCAACGGAGCGATGATGAATGCGATGCAAAGCGTGGATTCGAATCCGCTGTGGAGCATTCTGGACGACAAGGGCACGCAGACGATGATGAAGCAGCTGCTGGGCGAGGCCGGATCGGTGACCGATTTCGACACCGTGAAGCAGCGGCTTGAAGCCTCGTGGTACTCGATGGACTTTCCGCACGGCGTGAGGTTCGATTTGACGATTGAAACGGGCGATTCGTTCGCGGCGGCCACGATTTCGTCGCTGATGTCGGCGGCGGTGATGCTGAGGAAGATGACGGGATCGGACACGGAGAAAGCAGGCGCTGAACGAGACCTCGATTGACTCGGATTCAGGAAAGCTGACGATTCACTTTGCCAGCTCGGATACGGAGTTCAGCGCGCTGCTGCAGTCGCCGCTCTTTTCAGACCATGGTGCATTAAGGCAGGAACCGAGGGACCGAGAGAACAAGGGACCAAGGGACCAAGAGAACAAGCAATCGTTGAGTGGTGAAAGAGGCGGAGCGGCCGGAAACGGGCTCCGCCTTTTTGCGTTCAGGGGAGTTTTGGGCTGCTGCCCGCTGCGCGCAGGAGGGTTCAGGTCAGGATGGTGGAGTGAGTTTGAGAATGAACTGGGCCTTGCCATCGGGAAGAAGAATGATTTTGAGCTGGCCCTGCTGGCGCTCGACGAGCGTGGGGCCGGCGATCTGGACTTGGCTTTGCGTTCGCGGCAGTGTAGGTGATCTTGAGCGGGCCGCTGCCGCGGACCTGAAAGCGATAGTGGTAGACCGCTCCCGATGCGATGCGGTCGGCGCCAAAGCTGGCGCTGGGGTAGTCGACTTCGAGGAGCTGAATGTCTGCGCCGGTGCGGTTCTCGATGGTGGTGTCGATGTGGTAGGAGTGGCAGGCGGTGGCAGCGAGGAGTGCGCAAGAAAGAACGATTGCAAAGGACACGCGGCGTGCTTCGGCGAGGTGCTTCACTTGCCGGATTCCTCTTTTGGAGGCGCGGATTCCGGAGCGGGAGAGTGCTGAGTGACCTGCTTTTCCAGGCGGTCGAGGCGCTTGAGCAGCTCGGGCAGGCGCTGGAAGATGGCGACGGCGCGCAGCCAGATGCGATTGTCGAAGCCGGGCGAGCCGGAGATCATTTTGCCGGGCGGAACGTCGTGGGAGACGGCGGATTGCGCGGTGAGGATGACGCCGTCGCCAACGGTGCAGTGGCCGGCGATGCCCACCTGGCCGGCAAGAATGACGTTGTTGCCGATGATGGAGGAGCCGGCGAGGCCGGTTTGCGCGCAGATGAGTGAGTCGTTGCCGACTCGCGATCCGTGGCCGACCTGAACGAGATTGTCGACTTTGGTGCCGTCGCCGATTTCGGTTGCGCCGACGGTGGCGCGGTCGATGGTGGCGTTGGCTTGCACGTCGACGTGGCTCCCGATGCGGACGGGGCCGGATTGAGGAATTTTTTCCCAGTGGCCCTGCTCGTTTTTGGCGAATCCGAAGCCGTCAGCGCCGATGACGACGCCGTTTTCAAGCGTGACGTAGTCGCCGAGGACGCAGTTTTCGCGGACGACGGCGTGCGCATGGGCGAAGAAGTGGCTGCCGACCTGAACGCCGGGATAGAGCACAACGTGAGGAAGGAGCGTTGCGTGCGTGCCGATGCGAACGCCGGGACCGACGACCACATAAGCGCCGATGTGCGCGCCTTCTCCGATTTCAGCCGTGGGATCGATGATGGCGGTGGGGTGAATGCCAGGAGGGTAAGAAGGCGGCTGGTAAAAGAGGCCGAGCGCGCACGAGAAGGCGTGGTAGGGATTCTTGATGCGAAGAGTTGCGGCGGAGATTTCCTGAAAGTCGGGCTCGACGATCACGGCTGCGGCGCGCGTAGTGCGGGCGAGCGCTGTGTAGCGCACATTGGCGACGAAGGTGATTTCAGTGGGCCCGGCTTCTTCAAGGCCTTTGACGCCGGTGATTTCGAGGTCTGGATTGCCGCGGAGTTCCGCGCCAAGCTTCGTTGCCAATTCACCCAGCTTCATTGAGGAGATTGTAAAGGACTAGCGGGTTGGGTGCCTCGCGGAACTGATAATCTCAGCATTACCGGTTAGACGCCCAATGCTCTTCGGAAGGGGTAAGGTGATTCCATGCGTTGCATGATCGGGTTGTTGTTATGGAGTGGCGTTGCCCTGTGCTTAGAAGCCCGCGGAATGGGCTTGGCTCAGGATCAAACGCCTGCGCCAGAGAAGCCGATCTGGGCAGCAAATGCGACGGCTTTGGACCTCAGATGTGAGCCGGGAGGAACAGGAATCCAGTCCCCAGATCACCGATTCTCCGTGAAGGTCATCTGCGACAAACACAAAGGAACGGTGAGGGGCGAGCCTGTAACCTATGAGACTTATTACCTACGCATTCTCGCCGCTGATGGCCGCCAGTATGAGGCGCCATTAAGCTATGGTGCTCATGAACTGCTGTGGGCGCCCAATTCACGACTGTTTTTCGTGAACGGTAGCGAAAGCGCCTATGCGGGGTTCTTCGTTGATGTCTACCAGGTCGAGGCTTCCGGGACTCGTAAGCTGACGATTACCGCCGCTGCTCAGAGGGATATGGTGAGGAGTTTTCCTCCCTGCAAAGCTTGGAACCGGGATGATGTCACGTGCGCAGGGATCGCACGTGATCCTGAATTCAACATGTCCGGTCTGGCTTGGACTAAGGACTCCTCGGCAATCCTTGTGTTTGCTGAAGTGCCTTGTGACACCTTGTATGGCGGTATCATGTGCCAGGTTCGCGGCTACGAGTTGAATGCCCTCAACGGGCGCATCCTCAAGCGCCTTTCTGCGTCGCAGACCAAGCAGCAATGGGGCAAATACGCTGCTTGGAACATTCGTGTACCGGAGCCGCCGAAGTATGGCCCTGCACATGTTACATGGTAGCGTCGAGCCGTCGAGAGCTGCGTCTGGGGCGTGTTGTGGTCGGCTATGCTGACCTTTGGAAGATCTTCACCAGAAGACCTGTACGCTTTGAGCAACGAACGGTGCATCCGGCAGGCTAGTGCGCCGACGATGCGGGATCGGCGACAGCGGGGACCGGCGTTTGCGGCGGAGCTTGCAGCGTGTGCGCGGCGGACTGCGCGGCGTCGAGCGTTGCGCCGGGAATGATGCCGAGAACCAAGCGTGGCGGCGACGGCGAGGAACAGGGCGGCGATGACGGCTGCGCCGACTGCGGGCTTGGGCGGTGCGATTCGGCCAGTACCCGATTCTGGGGCGTCAGGCGAGCGCTGCGCGGCGACGAGCGCGAGGCGGAGGTAATAAGCCGCGGCTAATCCTGAATTGAGCAGGCCAATGATGGCCAGCCAGATTGCGCCGCCGCCGACCGCTGCGGTGAAGGAGTAGAACTTGCCGAAAAAGCCGCCGGTGAAGGGAATTCCGATGAGCGAGATGAGGAAAAAGATGAGCAGGCTGCCGAGGATCGGCGAACGATAGATGAGGCCGCGGTAGTCGTCGATGAGGGAAAGCTGCTCGTCGTAACCGGCGACGAGAGTGACGACGGCGAAGATGCCGACGTTCATGGCGGCGTAGGCGGCGATATAAAAGCTGGCGGCGGCGATGCCGATTTCGCCGATGCCGGCGAAGGCGGCGAGCAGGTAGCCGGCGTGGGCGATGGCGGAGTAGGCCAACATGCGCTTGACGTTCTGCTGGCGGAGAGCGGCGAGGTTGCCGACGGTCATGGAGAGGACGGCGACGATCCAGAGCAGCGGCGCCCAGATGGAGCGGAGGTTCGGAAGCATTTCGTAGACCACGCGAAGGAGCAGCGCGAAGGCTGCGGCTTTGGGCGCGGTGGAGAGCAGCGCGACGACGGGCGAGGGCGCTCCTTCGTAGACGTCGGGCGTCCAGACGTGGAAGGGCGCGGCGGAGACTTTAAAGAGAATGCCGACGAGCATGAGCGCGAGAGCGGCGAGAACCAGAGTTTGATTTTGCGCGGCGGGAGCGAGCGCGGCGATCTGGTAGATCTGCGTGGTTCCGGTAGCGCCGAAGACCAGCGCGATGCCATAGAGCAGGAACGCGGTGGCGAAGGAGCCGAGGAGAAAATATTTGATGGCGGCTTCAGGGCCGCGGGCGGTCTGCTTACGCCAGCCGGCGAGAATGTAAGTGGAGATGGAGGAAATTTCGAGGGCAATAAAGACAACGAGGAGCTCGACGGCTGCGGTGAGCAGGCACATGCCGACTGCGCCAAAGACGATGAGGGCGTAGAACTCACCCTGATGATGGGTGTTCTCAGGCAGCGTGTCGAGCGAGAGCAGCAAGGTGACGAGGATGATGCCGCAGATGAGGATGTGGAAGAAGACGGTGAAGGCGCTCGTTTCGACGGTGGAGAAGAAGCCGGTTCCTTCAGGCAGGGAAAGCTGCCAGAGGCTAGCCCAGAGGGCGATGGTGGTGCCGATTGCGGCGACCCAGCCCAGCGGACGGCGCGGCCATGCGGGCGGGAGCGAGGCGTCGATCAGCATGATGGCGACGCCGGCCAGGGCGAGGATGACCTCGGGGAGGATGCGGTAGATGTCGGGAACTGGAGTCACCGCTGGGCCTCCGAGGGAGATGGAGTCGCGTTCACGTTTGGTTGCGCGGATGAGCGTAGCGCTACGGGCGGCGGATGGACGCCGGTGCGGATGGTGTTGAGCCAGAGAGACGGCGCGAGGCCCATGACGAGCATGAGGACAACGAGCGGAGTGAGAATGGCGAGTTCGCCGAAGCGGAGATCGGCGGAGGGTTTGGAGGCGGCGAGCGCGCTTTCAGGACCGTAGAAGAGGCGCTGCACGAGCCAGAGCATGTAGGCCGCGCCGAGAATGACGCCGAGCGCGGCGGCGACGGCCCAAGGGCGGCTGACCCCGGCGAAGGTGCTGGAGAGGATGATGAACTCGCCGATGAAGCCGCTCAGCATGGGCAGGCCGATCATGGCGAGCGTGGCGATGACGAAGTAGGAGGCCGCGCGGGGCAGTTTGGCGGCGAGACCGCCGTAGGAAGCGATAATGCTGGTGGCGTAGCGGAGTTCGAGCGCGCCGAGGAGGAGGAAGAGCGCGCCATCGACGACGCCGTGGGAGAGGATCTGATAGACGGCGCCGGACCAGCCGAGGAAGGTGAGGCCGTAGATGGCGAGGACGATGAGGCTGAGATGGCTGAGGGCGGCGAAGGCCATCAGACGCCAGAAATCGCGCTGGACGAGAGCGAGGCACGCGCCGTAGAGGATGCCGATGACGGCGAGAGCGATGAGCAGCGGAGCGATGGCGCGGGCCTGGACGGGGAAGAGTCCCACGTGGAAGCGCAGCATGGAGTAGAGGCCGAGCTTGCCGGCAACGACCATGGCGAGCGCGACGGGAGCTTCGTTGTAGGTGTCGGCGAGCCAGCCGTGGAGCGGGAAGACAGGGACTTTGACGGCGAAGGCGAAGAGGAAGGCGAGCGCGACCCAGAAGAGCGCGCCGGCGGGAAGGACGCCGCTGGCGGTTTGGTACTGGAGGTCGGCGAAGTTGAAGGTGTGGGTGCGCGCGTAGAGCCACAGAATGGCGACGAGCAGCGGCGCGGAGGGGATGAAGGTGAAGAGGAAGAATTTGAGCGCGGCGCGCGGGCCGTCTTTGCGGCCGTACATGGCGATGAGGATGGCCATGGGGACGAGCGAGAGCTCCCAGAAGCCGTAGTAGAGCATGAGGTCGAGCGAGACGAAGACGCCGAACATGGCGGTCTGCTGGACGAGAAAGAGCGAGTAGAAGACCTTGCGGCGGGTCTGGATGGCGTTCCAACTGGCGACGACGCCGACGGGCGCGAGCAGGCCGACGAGGACGACGAGCCAGAGGCTGAGGCCGTCGACGCCGACGTGGTAGAAGATGGCGGGGCTCTCGATCCAGGGAATATTGCTGTTCGAACTGGAAGCCGGACTGGCCGGCGATGAAGTGCGCGGGAAGATGGAGCGTGAGGAGGAAGGTGACGAGCGTGGTGAGGAGCGCGATCCAGTTGGGCAGCTTGACGCGGTCGGGCACGAAGCGCGACGAGGATCGCGCCTGCGAGGGGAACCAGCAGGATGAGGGTGAGAATGGATTGGTCGATTGCTCGTCATTCTCAGTGCCCCGCCTGTCCAAGCTGCGTAACGGTGATGTGACTCACTTTCAAGAAGGGTTCGGGAATGGAAAAAGGTAAGGCTCCACGGATGGGCCGAGCCTGTGAGCAGCAAAAACAACAGCACGGCTGCGGCTCCGGCAGCGAGCCAGGCGGCGTAGGAGCGCAGGTTGCCGGACTGCCAGCGCTGGAGAATCATGCCGGTGAGGTTGGCGATGCCGGCGAGCAGCCAGGCGATGCCGCCGAGAATTGCGCTGTCGACGACCCAGCCCAGAACGAATTTCGAGAGGCCAAGCAGCGGCTTGACGAGGACTGCGCCGTAGATTTCGTCGACGTAGTACTTGTTGGCGAGCAGCTTGTAGCCGGCGGGCAGTGCGGCGGCGAGCTGGGCGGGGCGCTCGGTCTTGCGCCGGTAGTATTTGTCGGCGATCAGCCAGCCTTCAAGCGCGACGAGAACGGCAGCGATGCTGAGGATGAATTCGAGGCCGGGATTGCCGGTGGGCATGGGGCGATGCGCGGTGGCAGCGGGAGCAAGAAAGGCGCTGAAGCGATCGATGCCGATCCATCCGCCGCAGACGGAAAGCAGGGCCAGAATGACGAGGGGGGCGAGCATGGACAATGGCGTGGCGTGATGGTGGCTCGTCTTGCTGCGCGGCTCGCCGAAAAAGGTGAGGTACCAGAGGCGGAACATGTAGAGCGACGTGAGCAGCGCCGTGACGAGGCCGACAAACCAGAGGAGCTTGCCGCCGGTTCCCTGGAGAAATGCGGCGTAGAGGATGGCGTCTTTCGAGAAGAAGCCGGCAAAGGGCGGGAAACCGGCGATGGCGAAGACGGCCGCGGTCATGGTCCAGAAGGTGACGGGAAGTTTCTTGCGCAGGCCGCCCATCTTGCGCAGGTCCTGCTCGCCGCCCATGGCGTGAATGACGGAGCCGGCGGCAAGGAAGAGCAGCGCCTTGAAGAAGGAGTGCGTGACGAGATGGAAGATGGCTGCCGAGTAGGCCGCGACGCCGCAGGCGAGAAACATGTAGCCGAGCTGCGAGATGGTGGAGTAGGCGAGCACGCGCTTGATGTCGTTCTGGACGAGGCCGATGGTGGCGGCGAAGAGGGCCGTGGCCGCGCCGACGATGGCGACGTCGCAGAGCGCGATGGGCGCGCGGTCGAAGAGCAGATGCGTGCGGGCGATCATGTAGACGCCGGCGGTGACCATGGTGGCGGCGTGGATGAGCGCGGAGACGGGCGTGGGGCCTTCCATGGCGTCGGGCAGCCAAACGTAGAGCGGGAGCTGCGCGCTTTTGCCGGCAGCGCCGACGAGAAGGCAGAGACAGATGACGGTGAGGGCCGTGCCGTGCCATGCGGGTTCGAGGCGAGAGGTAGGCGGCGATCTGGCCGAAGCTGAGCGTGCCGAAGGTGGCGAGCACGAGGAAGATGCCGATGAGGAAGCCGAAGTCGCCGATGCGGTTGACGATGAAGGCCTTCTTGCCGGCGTCGGCGGCGGAGTTGCGCTGGAACCAGAAGCCGATGAGCAGGTAGGAGGCGAGGCCGACGCCTTCCCAGCCGACGAACATGAGGAGGAAGTTGCCGGCGAGGACCAGGACGGTCATAAAAAAGAGGAAGAGATTGAGGAAGCTGAAGTAGCGCGCGTAGCCGGGGTCGTCGCGCATGTAGCCGACGGAGTAGACGTGGATGAGGAAGCCGACGCCGGTGACGACGAGAAGCATGACCAGAGAGAGCTGGTCGAGGACAAAGGTGAAATCGACGTGGAGTGCGCCGATGGCGAGCCAGGGATAAGGAAGAGTCTCCGCAAAGGGAAGGGCGAGCGCGGTGACCTGCCCGCAACCCGGACAACTGGCCGCAGCGGAGATCATGGACATTGCAGCCGCGCTCAACACCAGTGCGAAGGAGGCCAGTGGCGCGAGCACGCCGATGATTGTGGTGAGGCGTCGCGGCCGCCGGGAGCCGAGGATTCCGTTGAGCAGGAAGCCCAAGAACGGAAACAGCGGGATCAGCCAAAGATGGGGAGACTCGTTCATAGCTTCATCAGGTCGATACGGTCGACGGACAACGTGGCGCGGGCGCGGAAGACGGCGATGATGATGGCGAGGCCAACTGCGGCTTCAGCTGCGGCGACCATCATGACGAAAAAGACAAAGATCTGGCCTCGCACCTCGTGCCACTGGTAGGCGAAGGCGACAAAGGAGAGATTGACGGCGTTGAGCATGAGCTCAATGGACATAAAAACCGTGATGAGATTGCGCTTGATGAGAAAGCCGACGACGCCGAGGGAAAACAGCACGGCGCTCAGAAGCAGATACCAGGAGAGAGGAACGTCGTTTTGAAGGAGGCTCACTTTTCGGCCATCCTTTCCGCGCCTTCGCGGCGGGCGAGGGCGACCGCGCCGAGGATGGCGATGAGGATGAGCACCGAGGTGACTTCAAACGGGAGAAGCAGCTCGTGGAAGAGCACCTGGCTGAGGAGGACAAGGTTCGATTGGCCGGGCGCGTTCGAGAGCCCCTCGCCTAGATGCGCAGCACCGAGGCCCTGGGCATGAAGAACGATGGTGGCGAGAACGGCAAAGAGGACGACGACGGCCGGAAAGCCGACGCGGGATGCGGCGCGGCTGCCCAGGGTGCGTTCTTCGCGGCCGGCGTTGAGCAGCATGACGACGAAGGTGAAGAGCACCATGACGGCGCCGGAGTAGACGATGATCTGCGCGATGGCGAGGAACTCCGCGCCGAGGAGCAGGTAGAGGACGGCGAGGGAGGTCATGACGACGATGAGCGAGAGGGCGCTGTTGATGGGATGGGTCTGCAACAGGAGATTGATGGCTCCCGCGAGGCAGAATCCGGCAAAGAGGAAGAACAGGATCAGGTGCATCGTCGTTCAAGGAAAATCCCTCCCGATTGTAAATGAGCGCGAACCGTCACTTCGCGGGTGCCCCAGGTCCGGATTCTCGGACCTGGGAAATCACATTCAGCGGTAGGCCAGCCAGAGGCTGGTTCCCACAATGTTGAGGATGGCAAGCGGAAGCAGGAAGCGCCATCCGAAGTTCATCAGTTGGTCATAGCGGAAGCGGGGCAACGTTCCCCGCACCCAGACGTAGAGACAGAGAAAGAAGAAGACCTTGAGCACGAACCAGAAGAGGGGCAGAAGGGCGTTGATCGAAGGTGCTCTGGAACGGCCCCATCAGGTCGCCAAGCGGGCTGGTCCAGCCGCCGAGAAAGAGCAGCGTGGCCACGCAGCCCACGTTGATCATGTTGCCGTACTCGGCCATGAAGAACATGGCGAACTTCATGGAGCTGTACTCGGTGTGATAGCCGCCGGTGAGCTCGCTTTCGGCTTCGGGCAGATCGAAGGGCGAGCGGTTGGTTTCGGCGAAGGCGGCCATGAGGTAGATGAAGAAGGCGATGAACTGGAATCCGCCGAAGATGTTCCATGTGGCGATGCCGAGAGTGGCTTGCTGCTCGACGATGATGCGCAGGTTGAGCGATCCGGCGCGGAGAACGACGCCGACGAGCGAGAGACCGAGCGCCAGCTCGTAGCTGATGAGTTGCGCCGAGGAGCGGAGCGAACCGAGCAGGGAGTATTTGTTGTTCGAGGACCAGCCGGCGAGGGCGATGCCGTAGACGCCCATGGAAGTGATGCCGAGAATGACGAGCAGGCCGATGTTGATGTTGGAGATCTCAAAGAGATCGAAGCCGTGCGGGCCCATGCCGGGCGCGCCGAAGGGAATGACGGCAATGGCGATGAGCGCGCAGCCGAGCGAGATGATGGGCGCAAGAAGATAGATCGGGCGATAGACGGCGGTGGGAATCAGGTCTTCCTTGAGGAAGGACTTGGCGCCGTCGACAAGCGGCTGCAGAAGGCCGAAGGGACCGACGCGGCTGGGGCCCCAGCGGTTCTGGATGCGGCCGACCAGCTTGCGCTCAAGGAGCACGGTGTAGGCGATGCCGAGCAGCATCACCACCGTGACCACGGCGACTTTGGCCAGGCTCCAAAGAAAGAATGCGAGGATCGTCACGTGCGTTTGGCCTTCTTCGAACAGCGAGTCAGCAAGTTAGCAAGTCAGCGGCGGCTGTACATTTTCTCAGTCGGCTGCGGATTTTGCGAGTTCCGATTTTGCAAGTTCATTGCTTGATGTTGTTCAAGTTGCCTGAGCGCTGGGCTGTATCGGCCCAGCGTTCCTGAGGTGAAGAGGGTATCGTGCGCGGGAACGATGAGGTCCGGAGCGGCCAGCGCGGAGACTGGAACGAATCCCGGCGAGGCCGGCTCGGTGTGCACGTCGTTGCCCGCGAAAAGATTGATGCGGTCGAGGGTGTAGCCGGGAACGAGGCGCTCGATTTCGTCGAGCGCGGCAAGAGGATCGAAGGGGCTGAGCTTGGGTTCGAGGCCGTTGGCTTCGAGCCAGACGGCGTGACGGTCGGCCTCGCCTGCCTGTGCGCCGCGCGACTGGCCGAGATCGCCGGTGGTGCCGCGCTTGCCAAAGGGAACCAGCGTGCTGACGTCGACGCCCATGCCTCCGGCGAGGCGAACGAGGATTTCGAAGTCGGGCTTGACGCCGGCGCGGTCGGCGGCCTTGCGGACGATTTGAATGTCGCCGAAGGTGTTGGTGACGGTGCCGGATTTCTCGTAGAGGCTGGCGGCGGGGAGGACAACGTCGGCAAGCGCCGCAGTCTCGGTGAGGAAAAGATCCTGCACGATGAGAAAGGTTTTGGCGAAGGCGGCAGGAGCGAGTTTGGCGCGCGAGACAGGATTGGCGCCGACGACAAGAAGCGCGCCGAGATCGCCCGCGGCGGCGGCGTCGAGCATTTGCGGCAGCGATTTGCCGGGCGCGGCGGGGAGGTTGGGGTACTCGGCGAATGCGCCGGGCGCGGTGACCGGGAACGTAGCCGGGAAGCAGGTCGGGGAAGAGGCCCATGTCGGCTGCGCCGCGCGAGTTTGAGTGGTCGCCGAGATAGGCGAAGCGGACGTTGCCGCGCTTGAGGCCCCAGGCGATGAGGCTTTCGACGGCCGCGCCGCGAAATTCTTCGCCGAAGATGACGATCAGCGATTCTTCGGCGAGGATGGCCTTGCTGAAATCGGATTTCGCCGGCTTCGAGGAGTGGCGGCGAGCTTGCTGTAACGCGCTGGGCTCGAGCTCGAGCGTGGCTTTGGCCTGGCGCGTGAGCTTGATCGGCTTGGAATTTGCAACGTAAAGGCGGGCGCGGTTGAGGCGCACGTTGGTGCGGAGCAGCCAGGCGAGGAGCGGATGCTCGTCGGTGGGATTGCCGCCGACGAGGAGGATGGCGCAGGCGGAGGCGATGTCGCGCAGGCTGGCGGTTTTGCCGCGGGTGTGGCCGGCGAGGGCGCGGGCAAAGGATGCGTAATCGGTGGTGCGCTCGTGGTCGATGTTGTTGGTGCCGAGAACGGTGCGCGCGAACTTTTGCAGCAGGTAGTTTTCTTCGTTGGTGGTGCGGTTGGAGCCGATGACGCCGATGGCCGAACCGCCGCGCGTGTCGCGAATTTCTTTCAATTTGCCGGCGGCGACGCGGATCGCGTGCTCCCACGTGGCGGGTTCGAGCTTGCCCTGCGCGTTGCGGACGAGAGGCTGCGTGAGGCGGTCGGGGCTCTCGACGAAGTCGAAGCCGAAACGGCCCTTGGCGCAGAGAAAGTCGCCGTTGATGCCGCTCTTGTCGCGATTGTCGGCGCGAACGATCGCGGAGCCGTCGTTGGTCTGGCGCACGCCGAGCGTAACTTTGCAGCCGTCGGCGCAATGCGTGCAGACGGTGGAGACGTGGTTCATCTCCCAGGGGCGCGTTTTGTAGCGATAGCTGCCGCTGGTGAGCGCGCCCACGGGGCAAACATCGATGCACATGCCGCACTGCTCGCAATCGAGCTGGTTGCCGTCCATCGTTGGGAGCGATGACGGAGCCGACAGCGCGGTTCTGCACGCCGAGCGCCCACACGTCCATGCCTTCGCCGCACATGCGAATGCAGCGGTAGCAGAGGATGCAGCGCGGGCGGTCGTAGAAGACGGCGGGCGACCATTGCTGCTCGTCGCGATGGTGCTTGGCCTCGACGTAGATGGCTTTCGCCTGCGCCGTACTTGAAGTTCATGTCCTGCAGTTCGCACTCGCCGCCGGCATCGCAGACGGGGCAGTCGAGCGGGTGGTTGCCCAGAACCAGCTCGATCATGGCTTTGCGCGCCTGCGCGATCTCTTCGGACTCAGTGATGAAGACCTGGCCTTCGGCGACCTGCGTAGTGCAGGCGGTTTGCAGTTTGGGCACTTTTTCCTGGCGCACCAGGCACATGCGGCAGGCGGCCTGCAGCGAGAGGCCGGGATAGTAGCAGAAGGCGGGGATCTCGATGCCGGCCTTGCGGCAGGCGTCAATGAGCAGCGTTCCCGCGGGTGCGGTGAGCTTCTTTCCGTCGACTGTGAAGGTTACGTCGGGCATTCGTTGATCGCGGTCCCTCAGGGGCTAAAGCCCCAATCATTTGATTCGGTCAGCGGCACGACTGAAGTCGTGCCCTTTCAAAACTGCAAATCTCTTCTGGCCAACTACACGACGGTCAGCTGCGGCACGCCTTCCTTTGCAAACGGGCAGGGCCTGCCGTTCAGGTGATCTTCAAACTCCTTGCGAAACTTTTTGACGAAAGCGATGGTCGGCATCGCTGCCGCGTCGCCGAGCGGGCAGAAGGTGCGGCCCAGCATGTTTTCGGCGAGGTACTGGATGTTGTCGATGTCTTTGGCCTCGCCGAAGCCGGCGTGGAAGCGCGTGAGCGATTTCTTGAGCCAGTCGGTGCCTTCGCGGCAGGGGATGCACCAGCCGCAGCTCTCGTGCGCATAGAAGCTGATGGTGCGGAGCGCGAATTCAACCATGCAGGTCTGGTCGTCGATCACGACCACGCCGCCTGAGCCGAGCATCGAGCCGGCTTTGCCCACCTGGTCGAAGTCCATGCCGAGGTTTTCGATCTCTTCAGGAAGTAAAACGGGAGTGGACGAGCCGCCGGGGACAACGGCCTTAAGTTTGCGTCCGCCGCGAATGCCGCCGGCAACGTCGTAGATCATCTTTTTGAGGTTGTAGCCCATGGGCAGCTCGTAGACGCCGGGGCGCTCGACGTGGCCGCTGATGCAGAAGAGGCGCGTGCCGCCGTTGCGCGGGGTGCCGACGGCCGCGTAGGCTGCCGCGCCCATGTCGATGACGTGGGGCACGGTGGCGATGGTCTCGGCGTTGTTGATGACCGTGGGACCGCCGTAGAGGCCGACGACGGCAGGGAAGGGCGGCTTGATGCGCGGAACGCCGCGCTTGCCTTCGAGCGACTCCATGAGCGCCGATTCTTCGCCGACTTCGTAGGCGCCCGCGCCGGTTTGCGTGATGATCTGGAATTCGCTTTCGGAGCCGAAGATGTTCTTGCCGAGAAAGCCGCGATCGTAGGCGTCGGCGACGGCGCGCTCCATGATCTCGAGGAGATAGCGGTACTCGCCGCGCAGATAGATGAAGCCCATCTTCGCGCCGACGGCGAGGCCGGCAATGATGGTGCCTTCGATGACGGCGTGCGGATCGTGCAGGAAGATGAGGTGATCCTTGCAGGTGCCGGGCTCGCTTTCGTCGCCGTTGACGAGGATGTACTTGGGCTTGGCGGATTGCTTGGGAACGAAGGACCACTTCATGCCCGCCGAGAAGCCCGCGCCGCCGCGGCCGCGCAGGCCGCTGGCCTTCATCTCCTCGATGATCCACTCGGGGCCTTGCGCGAGACATTTCTTCACGGCCTCATAGCCGCCCAGCTCGATGTAGCGGTCGATACTTGTCGGCTCCCATGCCGAAGCGGCGGGAGACGATCTTGACTTCATCGGGATGGGAGACGAGCCTAGGCATCGTTCTTGCCTTGTCCTGGACTTTGCCTTGCCGCGATACTGCGGCAAGGATGCCGGGCACGAGATCGGGCTTGAGCTCGTCGTGGAAGTCGTAGTTGACCTGAATGGCCGGGGCCCAGCAGCAGGCGCCGATGCACTCGACCTCTTCGAGAGAGAAGAGGCCGTCGGGCGTCACACCATTGAGGGCCGATGCCAAGCTCTTCGCGGAAGCGGTCGAGACTTCGTAGGCTCCGCGCAACATGCAACTGATGTTGGTGCAGACCTGGATGTTGTATTTGCCCGCCGGCTTGAAGCGGAGCATGGAGTAGTAGGTGGCGACGTTGCGCACTTCAAGCTCGGTGATGCCGATGCGACGGGCGATCTCGGCGATGACAGCGTCGGAGAGATAGCCAACCTCGTCCTGCGCGTAGAGCAGCATGGGAATGAGGGCGGAGCGCTTGACGGGATATTTCTGAACGAGCGCATCGAAGCGCGCGGCGAGCTCGGGCGAGAAGACGGACATGGTTTCGGGGTTTGTGTTGTTAGGGCTCATCGCGTCGACGCTCGAATTTGCTCCTGAATTTGGTCTGGCAAGTTGTCTTGCATCAGTTCTCGCGCCCAGGCTTCAGCGGCCATGTCCAGCGTCTTGCTCGCCATCCGGGCCGCGCAGGCAGCCATGTTCCGTCAGTTCCAACGTTCCACACGTTCCATTTTCGCGCGTCCAGGTGACGGCTGCGCCGTTGCGTTTGAGATCCAGCCACTTCCTGCCGTGGCGAACAGTGATTCTGTCTTCGTCCGTATCAACTGTGGCCTGGCGGTTGGCGCTTAATCCGTACGCAGCGGTGTAGCCGCTGAGCAGGGATGCGAGCGAAATCCAGAATTCTGCAAATATGCCTGGATTATGAGCGGCTGGCGAGCCTTCGTCCGGCGGCTCGAAGCTTCGAGATCGTCTCTGCGTCAAGCGAATTCCCTCGGCCAGGAGCTCGGAAACAATCTCGGCTGCAATCCGGTCAGGGCTGTATCCGGCGGCCACCTTCTCAGCCGCGCCAATCGGAAAAGCCTGCAGATCCGCTTCCACCGGGTTCAGGAGATATTCCTTTCTCGCGATTTCAAGGCGATTCGGCGGGCCGGAAATCACAGCCGTGATTCGCTCTTTTGCTTCGCTCCAGATCCACGGTCGCAAAGCAATGCCGTTCCAAAGGTCAGACAGAGCCTTCCGCGGAAAGTAGGCACAAAAACGCGCTCGATGGTGGCCAGTCCGCGGTTGCGAAGCTCCACATTGGCCTTGTTCGATCTCCTCGACGAATCTGCGCTTTGACTTCGCTCATAAAAAGCGCCCGTGTTGATTCGGCGTCTTGCCGGGCTTCTCAGGCTGACGTTTGCTCTGCTTGCGTCAGCGCCTTTCAGTTTGTCTGCTAAACGCACCGTAATCGGTCACGCTGCCTCCTCCTTACCGGTCGATTTCTCCCAGCACAATGTCGATGGAGCCGACGACGGCGACCAGGTCGGCGATCAGGCGGCCCTTGCACATGGTTTCGATGGCCTGCAGCGTGGCGAACGAAGGATAGCGCATGTGCACGCGGTAGGGCTTGGCGGTGCCGTCGGAGACCACGTAATAGCCCATCTGGCCGTGGCCGCATTCGATGCCCTGATAGACCTCGCCGGCGGGAACATCGAAGCCCTCGGTGACGATCTTGAAGTGATGGATGAGCGCCTCCATCTGCGTCTTCATTTTTTCGCGGTCGGGCAGAACGATCTTGGGCGCATCGGCCTTGACCGGGCCGCCGGGCATGCCGTCGAGCGCCTGCTGAATGATCTTGGTGCTCTCGCGCATCTCGACGAGGCGGACTTCGTACCGCGCCCAGGTGTCGCCGACCGTGGAGATCGGCACCTTGAACTGGAACTTCTCGTAGCTCGAGTAGGGCATGTCGCGGCGGAGGTCGATATCGACGCCGGAGGCGCGCAGCGGCGGGCCGGTGACGCCGAGCGCAATGGCATCGGCTGCAGAGAGATAGCCCACACCCTTCAAGCGATTCATGAAGATTGGATTGCCCGTGAGCAGGTTCGAATATTCGTCGATCTTCTCGGGGAACGTGCGTGATGAAGTGCCTGCACGCGGTCGAAGCCAGTCGAGCGGCGGCTCCATGGAGAGGCCGCCGATGCGGAAGTAGCTGGTCATCATGCGCTGGCCGGCTACGGCTTCAAAGAGCCGGAGAATCTCTTCGCGCTCGCGGAAGGTGTAGAGGAAGACGGTGAGGGCGCCAATGTCCATGGCGTGCGTGCCGAGCCAGATGAGGTGCGAGTTGAGGCGGCTCAGCTCGGTGAGCAGGACGCGAATCCACTGGGCGCGCTCGGGAATTTCGAGGCCGAGAAGCTTTTCGACGGCCAGGCAGTAACAGAGATTGTTGGAGAGCGGATCGAGGTAGTTGATGCGGTCGGTGAGCGGAACCACCTGCTGGTAGAACTTGGCCTCGCAGGTTTTCTCGATGCCGGTGTGCAGATAGCCGATCTCGGGGCGGACGCTGACGATGACTTCGCCGTCGAGCTCGACAACCAGGCGCAACACGCCGTGCGTCGCCGGGTGCTGCGGGCCCATGTTGAGGACCATGCGGCGCTCGCCGGCGCTTTCGGCGGCGGGGAGTTCGAGGACAGGCGCGCCGGGGATTTCGCTCATCAGCGGTATCCCTCCACCGGGTAGTCCTTGCGCAGGGGATGGCCTTTCCAATCGTCGGGCAGCATGATGCGGCGCAGGTCGGGATGACCGGCAAAGCGGATGCCGAAGAGATCGAAGACTTCGCGCTCGTAGAAGTTGGCGCCGGCCCAGACGGGCGTGATGGAGTCGACGCTGGGATCGGCTTCATCGAGCAGGACGCGCAGCCGGATGCGCTCTTTGAATCGCGTGCGAAAGGATGTGATAGCTCAACTGGAAGCGGGGCGAGGCGGGGAACCAGTCGACCGCGGTCATGTCCTCAAAGAAGTTGTAGCCGGCGGCCTGCACGGTGGAGCAGGCGGCGCGAATCTCGGTGGGCGCGATGGTGAGCGTGAGCTCGCCGAAGTCGAATTTGGCGTCGGTGAGGGCCTCCGGCTTCCAGGCGAGGAGGGCTTTGATCGCGGGGTGGTCCGGCATGGCCGCCAGGACGGCTTGCTTGCCCGAGAAGTGGGTGGTTGACTCGTCATCCTAGAGATCCGCCTTGTCCTGGCTCCAGTTCAGGATGCCCTTGCGCACAATGTAGTAGAGGCCGACGGCCACAAAGCCGAGGTAGACGAGCATCTCCCAGAAGCCGAAGAGGCGCGAGCAGCCGGTGAGCGCGGGCAGGCGGCGGTAGATGACGGCCCAGGGCATCATGAAGACCGCTTCCACGTCGAAGAGGATGAAGAGAACGGCGACCAGATAAAAGCGCACGCTGAAGCGGCCGCGCGCGTCGCCGATGGCCTGAATGCCGCACTCGTAGGCATCGAGCTTGACCTCGGTGTTGCGATGGCGGCCGACAAACCACGAGGCCGCAACCATCCCCACGCCAAGCAGGAATGCGGCAAGAATCTGCATCAACAGCGGGAGATATTGCCAGTCATAAGGGGTTGGATTCATCGCCGCCCAGCCCGAAGGAAATCGATAGCATACCGCCTGAATGGCCGGAGAAAAAGGCAGCTCCGGCCGAAGAGAAAACCTAGTTTGAGATTAGGTTTTCGGCCTCTCCCGTCAAGGCGAAGCGCGGCGCACAGCGAAGAAGTGCCTAGAACTGGTTGCCTAAATGATGTTTTGAAAGGGCACGGCTTCAGCCGTGCCGCCAGGGGCGCATAAAATCTGGGCTTTAGCCCCCGAGGGATGGTTTGTCGCTGATCGAGCAACATTTATGCAACCAGTTCTAGGATGGGTGATTTTTCTGGCGCGTCGTGTTACCGGCGGGGACATTTACCAAGCTTGTGTGAGCTTCGTCACGGGATTTCCCGGTTTGATCCGTCAAGAATATTCGTGCGCCATTTTGGGACAGCACTTTTGTACTCTGTCCGATTCAATGGTAAGCGCCGAAGAACCGCGTGAGGATAGTTTTCATGGGCTCCTGTTCAACGTTGAGTAGTTTCCCGGTTTCGGCTCCGATTCCCGTTTCGCTCGCCTACCAAGGCCGCGCACGCCGCCGGCGGATCTCGCCCGAGGCAGGCCGCGCGCTGGAGATCCTGGGACACGCGATCGAGTATCTGAGCGACGAGTTCGCGCACGCGGGCGGCTCGTTGAGCGCGCACAATGCGCAGGTGGAAGCGGTGCAACTGTTGATGGCAGTGAATCGGCAGATTTACTTTGCGTGTCCCGAAGTTCCCAGCATCGGCGACCGCTGGCGCGCGATGCTGCATCTGCGCACGGCGTAGAGGCGTCAGCTTTCAGCTCCCTATTCCCGTGTCATCCCGAGCGGAGCGGCGGGTGCCCCACGTCCCGATTTTGGGACGTGGGATAGCACAAACCCCGCCCCATCGCTGTCGTCCTGAGCGCATCGAGCCGAAGATCCGCGGCAGCCCCTCGCCTTGTATCAGGGCATGACTTCAGTCGTGCCGTAAACGTCGCCCCGTTCCTTTGAGAAGTAAGGTGCGCGGCGAAGCCTTGCCCGAACCCTCGCGCCCCACCCGGGCAAGCGAGGGCGTTAAGCCCCCCAAAAACCCCACTCAAGCCGAGAGCGGTCGTGTAGAATCTTTGCTCAACAGGCCACCGGAAAGTAATGAGTAGGCACAATGAACACAGCAAGCAAAGGCAACAATAGGCTTTACGACACTCTCTGCACGGTTCTCGACTCCCTCAGAGCCGAGGCACCGAGGAATAACTCAACTTACAACCCTCCCGCCGGAAATTCGGACGCCTTAGTACAGGCACGGTCGCGAGCCCTACTCCACCTTTTTCTCAAAGCGCGCTTCGGACTCGTTCGGTTCGCCGAAAGGGAGACATATGTCACGGATGGAGCGAATGACGGAGGCATCGACGCTTACTACATTGACCAGAAGAACAAAACGATCTTTGTTCTCCAATCGAAGTTTAGGGCAAACGCAGAGAACTTCGTGTCAAAAGCCATGTCCCCATCTGATCTCCTTAAAATGGACGTCAGCCGAATATTGAAGGGCGAGAGGGAGAATGAGGATGGGATTAGGTATAACGACCGAATTCGGAGTGGACTTCAAAGAGCAATCCGAAGACTCACTGACCCGGGGAGCTACACAAGACAAGTCGTCCTCCTCGGCAACATCAAGAAACTAACTCCTAGCCAGCTCGGCAGGCTGGTCGAGGGATACAAAGCCGATCAATACCCCCATGAACGAATCTACGGAGAACTACTCTTCCCGGTAGTATGCGGCACATACTACACCGAACCAAATCTGACCATCGAAATAAACCTTGCGAATCTTCGCGGAGAAACCCATCTCGATTACGACGCGCGGATAGGTGGACTAAAACCAAACATCAAGTTACTTTTCGTGCCGACGAGGGAAATCGGCCGAATTATGCATACGTATAAGAACACAATCCTAAAATCAAACCCTCGGAGTTTCCTTGAACTCGCGAATAATAAGGTCAACCGAGAAATAGAAGCATCGATCCGAAAGGGCCATGGAAACCAGTTTGCGCTTTTCAATAACGGGATCACGATCATTGCAGACAGCACATCGATAAGCTCTGATACCGCCAAGCAGGGCACTGCGCAAGTAGTTCTAAGAAACCCCCAGCTAGTGAACGGCGGGCAGACTGCTTATACCCTCGCCAGAATCTTCGAGAGCTGCAAGCGTCCTAAAGACTTCCACGTGTTCCGGGGCAAGGAAGTTCTTCTGCGAGTAATCACGTTCGTCGGCCCACCAAGAAAGGCTGGTCTGGAGGCTCGACTGAGCCTGATAGGAGACATCTCGAAGGCAAGCAACTTCCAATCAAAGGTCGACGAATCCGATCGCCGCTCAAATGACCCAATCCAATTAAAACTTCAAAAAGAGTTCTTTGAGAAGTACGGCCTGTACTACGAGCGAAAGAGGGGAGAGTTCAGTGACGGAATTCACTACGGCTACCTCCACCCAAATTTGATGCTTCGCAGGGAGCGACTTGTCCGCGTTGGGCTCGCGTGTGACTACAAAGCAAGTCAAGCAAGGTCAAACATCACGAAGTTCTTCTCAGAGACGGAACTCGCAAAGATTCTAAGGGTCATTGATGTACCCAAGTATGCCTTCGGCTACGAAGTTCTCAGCGGCTTAGAAAGGAAGAGGCGCTCAAGGCCAAAAAAGAAAGGGGACAGATACCACACCAGAGATTTCGGGCAGGCGCTTCGCTATGGGCAGTACGCTGTGGTCGCCGTTTGCGCAAACCTTGGGCCAGCGGCAGGCTTGACGGAAGCACAAGTTTTGGACTCCGCGCTCGCACAGTGGACCGCCTTCGAAAAGTGGGTGAAGCGGCGTCGGTCGAACAGGGGATATCGACAAGGAACCGCGTTTGGGTTCGTGAATTACTACAAGGGCTCTACGGTCAACGACGACCTGAGGAAGTACGGCTGCGTCTTCTAGTAGGGGCCGCCTTGAGCACGGTCGAATCACGCGCCCTCATCACGCCACCACTGGCCCGATCCTGATTCCCAGCGCCTTCATCACACGGTCGGTGCCTCCCAGCGTTTGCCGCCCGAGCACCCAGAACTCGCCCACCCCACAACGGAAAGCTGCACCAGCCCCGCTAACCGCGCTCTCCTGTCAAGTGCTCCCGGCCGCCAACTCCCCGCAACCCACTGAAAACACCCGGTAAGATCTTTCCGCAAGTTTGCAGGCTAATTCGCGAATTCCTTCATACTGTTCCATAAGCGTTCAACCAGGCCTTCTTTGCGGCGAAATCCTCTCCGCTGCGTTCGCGTCTTTCCCGCGCGAACCCCGGGCGTCCCTGATGCTTCCGAAGACCCGCAAAAAGCGCCCGTAACTTCTTTGCTGCCAGGAATCTACAAATAAGTCCCTTAAAATCAATTGCTTGCGGCGAGGGACGGCCGCCAACCCGCTGATTCCACACCGTTTATTTGCACAAATCCCCCGGGGTAGATGCCTAAAGGGTAAACAGGCCCCTCTTGCCAGTTGGGCGGCTTTGACGGGCGAGAAACTGACGGCTGAACGCTGACGGCTCTCCTGGTCACTCGGTCCCTTGGTCTCTGTCTTATTGTCCGAAGAGAAGAACCGCGAACAGGATGAGCCAGGCGAGGCCCATGGTGTGCCAGAACCATGCGGTGGCGTCGACGGCGATCTGGCGTGATTCGACGCGCTTGAGGAGGGCGAGCGCGGAGAGGCAGAAGACAAGCGCGAGCACGCCTAGAGCCAGGTGGGCGGCGTGCAGGCCGGTGATGAGGTAAAAGAAGTAGCTGGCCGGAGTGGCCCAGCGATCGAAGGCGAATCCCTGTGCAGTGAGCTGCCGCCAGGCGATGATTTGGCCGGCGAGGAACATGAGCCCGAGGGCGAGAGTGGCGCCGATCCAGGGCAGAGTGCGGCGAAGGGCGGGGCGGCCGAGGCCGAGCCATTCCTCGAGGACATCGAACTCGCGAAAGATGTGCCGGCGCGCGCGCTCCATGGTGAGGGTGCTCAGGAGCAGGACCGCGGTATTGAGGAAAAGAATGGGCGGCAGGAGAACGGGATGCCAGTCGCCGATCTGCTGGAGGGTTCGGGCGTCCATGTGCGTGCCGGCCTGGCGCGCATAAAACAGCGCCACGAGGACGACGAAGAACATCATGTCGCCGGCGAGGGCGCAGAAGACGAAGGCGCGCGTGCGGTGCAGGACGTCGCCCGGGCCGCGGCGCGGACTTCTCCAATCGTCGTCGCCACCGCCGCCACCTCCGCCGGTGGGCCGGCGGTCGACGGGCGGCTTGCCTCCGGTGCCAGGAGATTTGCGTTCGACCTCAGACGGGATGGGAGTAAAGATCGGGGGCATGGGGAACCCTGTGAGGATGAATGTACACTCACTTTTGTTTTGACGCATCCACAATCGGAAGAGTGGGCTGGAGCGCCGGGAAAAGAAGATCGGTTCGCGCGCAGGCCGGAGGGCAACATAGGGGCCGCATCCGCCTTTCTTACTTCCCGGTAAACGGATTGAAGACCTGGACCCCGAAGCGGGCGAAGTCCTTCACGTTCCTGGTGGCGATGACCATGCCGTGGATGCGCGCGGTGGCGGCGATCATGGCGTCTCCGCTCAAATCGTCGGACCTGCCGGCCATCAGCCGCGCCCACTCGCGGAAGGTGGCGCCATCCATGGGAATGATTTCGTAGTAGCTCGTGACCCTGTCAAGCCAACCTTCAAGCTCGGTGGCTTTGGCCGGATCCTGTTTTCGAGTGAGCTCGATACCAGCCTGGATTTCGCCGATGACGACGGCAGGAATTGCAAGCTCGTGAACGGGGACCGACCTGCGCCACGCAATCACGGCTCCATGCGGGCGGTTCTTTCGCAGCTCGGAGATCACATTATTGTCGAGCAGGAAGGTCACGCCTACTTACTGTCGTCGAAAGTGAATGGCCGAAACTTCATCCGTCTGCGCGGAGGAATGTAGAGGTCATGTGGCCCGTTTGGGTCGAGGAGCGGGTCTGGGATGGACTGCTTGGCCCGGTCTTTCAGATGCTTCCACTCATCGATGGGAACGAGGACTGCGGTTTCCACGCCGCGGCGGGTGACCACTTGGGGGCCATCTTTGAGCGCGGCGTCGAGCAATTCGCTGAAGCGCGCTTTTGCGTCGTAGACCTGCCAGACCATCGGGACTGACCCTCCCTATATAGTCATATGACTAGTCAGATGACTATGTCAAGCCACCTGCGGTGCGGGTAACGAATAGATGCGGTGAAGTGCCAGTTGGGTTCGTTCCCATAATTCCCTTGACTACATATGTTTGATAGTACATAATCGGCTGGTGGCCTGGGAAGTCGAGTTCACGGATGAATTTGGCGAGTGGTGGGACGGGCTGAGCGTCGATGAGCAAGATAGCATCGACTCCTCAGTGCACATGCTCGAGGAGGCGGGGCCAGCGCTCACCAGACCCTACGCCGATACAGTTCGCGACTCGCTGTTCCCCAACATGCGCGAGTTGCGGGTTCAACATGAAGGCCGGCCTTACCGCGTCCTGTACGCATTCGATCCGCGGCGCACGGGGGCCCTGCTCATCGGCGGCGACAAGACAGGGAATCCCCGCTGGTACCGGGAGCTTGTGCCCAAAGCAGATGCAATTTATGCGCAGCACCTGCGCGAGATCGGAGGAGAGTAGTCATGGCCAGAAATTTTGAAGAGTTGCGGGCGAAGATGTCCCCAGAACGCCGGGCGCGGAATGAGGCTCGCGCCAAGGAGGAGCTTGCAAAGATGCCTCTGCATCAACTTCGCAACGCGCGGGAGATGACGCAGACACGGCTGGCCGAGGTGCTGGAGATGGACCAGGGGAACATTTCCAAGTTGGAAAAGCGCACCGATATGTACATCAGCACGTTGCGCAGCTACGTAGAGGCAATGGGCGGGACCCTGGAGATTCGCGCGGTGTTTCCGGACGGGGATGTGAAGATCGATTTGCTGAATAAGCTGTCGGCGTGAGCGGGTGCGGTGCGGCTGGCGGGTTGTGCCACAGCGATGGGCAGTCGCGGGGACCCATGTCTCAGATCGTCAACCGTCGAGTTATGCAGAAAATAAACTTTCTCTCTTAAAATCCCTAATACTGCCCCTCAAAATAAAAACTGGTTATTGCATTGCTTCCTATTCAGTGCTCCCATGAGTTCATCGGCTTTGGGGGGTATTTGGAGGTCAATCATGGATTGGGAAGACCAGGTTGGGATTGCGGATGCGCCCGATGGAATTGGTGTGGTTGCCTATCTGCACCTTTGCGAAGGAGTGTGGGGTCTGCGAGAGCGTAGGTTCCCTACGCTCCCGGAAGCGTATCGTGCTCTATGGCAGAATGTCTCCGGCATTACACAATCTGAAATACATGCTCTTTATCGACCGACCGGGGCCAAGCTTATGTCGAGGCTGGTAGGGAATCGAGAGGAGTGGGCGAAGTTTTTCGAGCGTCCGGGTAGTGCTAACAAGCCCTAGACTTGGTTGGGCGCTCCGTTTCACCCCTGCGCTCTCTCTGGCGCATGAGCGGGAAGTAATTGGGTTCGTGCGAGCTAACAGCGAGGCACCTGCGGTGCGGCAGACGCCTTCGGCGCGAAGAGCCAGCATCCACCTGGAGGGCCAGTCCTACCAGCCGCGGGTCTGGAGGAGCTGCGACTCTTCGATGGAGGCGGCGGCAAGGCCCTTCATCGTGCCCGTGACCTGCTCAGAGACTTCGGCGAGGATCTTGGGATCGTTCCAGTGCGTGGTGGCGACGACGATGGCCTTGGCGCGGGAGACGGCCTCTTCGCGCTCCTTGGGATCGTTCTCGACATCGAGCGGGGTGGCGCGCTCCTTCATGAAGATTCCCGAGCCGACGAAGATGGCCTCGGCGCCGAGCTGCATCATGAGGGCGGCGTCGGCGGGCGTGGCGATGCCGCCGGCGGAGAAGTTGGGCACGGGGAGCTTGCCGGCCTTGGCGACCATGTGGACCAGCTCGTAGGGGGCCTGGAGGTCCTTGGCGGCGGCGTAGAGCTCCTGTTCGGAGAGCACGGTGAGCATGCGCATCTCGCGGGTGATCTGGCGCATGTGCTGCACGGCGTGGACGACGTCGCCGGTGCCGGCTTCGCCCTTGGTGCGGATCATGGCCGCGCCTTCGGCGATGCGGCGCAGAGCTTCGCCCAGGTTGCGCGCGCCGCAGACGAAAGGCGTGGTGAAGGCGTGCTTGTCGATGTGGTGCGCCTCGTCGGCGGGGGTGAGCACTTCGCTCTCGTCGATGTAGTCGACGCCGAGCTCCTGAAGAATTTGCGCTTCGGCGGTGTGGCCGATGCGGGCCTTGGCCATGACGGGGATGGAGACGGCCTGGATGATCTGCTTGATGAGGCTGGGCCGCGCCATGCGGGCCACGCCGCCTTCGGCGCGGATCATGGCAGGGACGCGTTCGAGGGCCATGACCGAGGCGGCGCCGGATTCTTCGGCGATGCGCGCCTGCTCGACGCTCATCACGTCCATGATGACGCCGCCCTTGAGCATCTCGGCAAGGCCGACTTTAAGGCGCAGGCTGGTACCGGTGAAACTCTTGTTTTCTGTGGGTTCAGGCATGGTTTTCGACCTCGAAAGGCGACCGGCCCCGATCCGGGCGGGATGAGAAGCCGCAAAGTCTTTCCAACTTCAAGTGTAGCAGCGAAGTGAGTTGCATGGAGCGGCAAAGGCGTCGTGGCTGCGGGGCCGGCGCGCATTCCTTAATCCATTCCAATCCCTCCAACCTTCCTCTGGACCTTTTTCTGCAGGGTTTTCTGCGAGATGGCGTCAGCTGCTCCAGTTGCGGCGGGCGTGCGTACGGGTCCGGGGGAAGGGCGTTCTGTGCCCTCGGGAGCGCTACCTGGTACGGGTGCGGCGCATCCGCTGCCGGCGGCAGCGGGCGAGACCTTGCATGGAGCGGCCCCATCGGCAGATACGGCTGCGGAAAGTGCCGGGGCCGCGCTGGTTCCGTCGCCGCGTCCGATGGGGGAAGCGGAGGAAGACGAGATCGAGCCAGGGTTTGGACCGCTGGTGGCGCGATTGCCGGTGGAGCTGGACGTTGCCGTGCCGGTGCGAGAGTTTCGCGTGCGCCATCTGCTGGCATTGGTGCCGGGAGCGGTTATCGAGTCGCAGTGGAGTCACGGGATCGACCTGCCCCTGGCCGCAGGGAAGGTGCAAGTGGCGTGGAGCGAGTTCGAAGTGGTGGAGACGCGATTGGCGGTGCGTGTGACGCGGCTGGCGTGAGAAGGCAGGGAACAGGGATTAGGGACTAGGGAACAGGGGCGGCGTGAAGGGAGAAGATGTGGCGGGGATGGAGAGGCTGAGCGGCGGAGCGGCGATCGGCGGGCTGGCGGGATGGCTGATCGCGCGGCTTCGTGGCAGGAAGCGCGCCGAGCCGCGCCTCGCACTGCTCGAACGCATTGCGCTGGCGCCGCGGCAGTCGCTGGCGCTGGTCGAGGCCGAAGGGCGGAGGATTCTGGTGGCAACGTCGGCTGAGGGCGGGCCGGCATTTTATCCGCTCGATGAGAAACGTGGAGTGGTTGCGAGAGCGGGAGCGCGTGCGGGCGTGCGCGGTGTGCGGCTCGGGGCGGCTGAGCGGCGGCCGAGGGTCTCATGGTGACGGCGTGGATGGGAGCGTTGGCTGCGGCCGCGCCGGCGAGTGTGCCGCTGCTGCCCGATCTCAATGCCAAACTGCATCCTTCGGACGCAACGCCGTGGACGATTCTCTTTGTCCTGACGCTGATCACGCTGCTTGCCCGCGATTCTGATGTGCATGACGCCGCTGGTGCGCCTGCTGGTGGTCTTTCATTTTTTGCGCCAGGCGCTGGGCACGCAGACCGCGCCCTCCAATCCCACGCTGATGGGGCTGGCGCTGATGATGACGTGGTTTCTGATGACGCCGGTGCTCAATCAAGTGGACCAGCAGGCCGTGGAGCCGTACCGCGCCGGCGAGATCACGGGCATGGAGGCGATCGAGCGCGGCACCGAGCCGGTGAAGCACTTTTTGTTGCGGTATGCGCGCGAAAAGGACCTGGCGCTGTTTACGGCGGCGGGGCAGATTCCGCGGCCCAACACGCCCGACGATCTGCCCATGCGCGTGGTGGCTCCGGCCTACATTCTGTCGGAGCTGAAGGCCGGCTTCGCCATCGGCGCGGTGCTGTTTCTGCCGTTTCTGCTTGATCGACATGGTGACGGCCGCGATCACGACTTCGATCGGCATGTTCCAGTTGCCGCCGGTGGTGGTCTCGACGCCGTTGAAGATTCTGCTCTTCGTGATGGTGGACGGATGGAATCTGCTGGCCAACTCGCTGTTGAAGAGTTTTTGAGAGGAGACGGATGACGCCCGACCTGGTTGCCGAGCTGATGCGCCAGCTGATGCGGGAGGCCATGATTCTGGCCGCGCCGCTGCTGATTGCGGCGGCGGCGCTGAGCTTTGTGCTGAGCCTGGTGCAGACCTTGACCAGCCTGCAGGACCAGTCGCTGACCACGGTGCCGCGGCTGGCGGCGATTGCGCTGATTCTGCTGGTCGGGATGCCGTGGTTTCTGGAGCGGCATGGCGGCGTATACGCGGCTGCTGCTGGGCGACTTTCACCGCTACCTGGGGTGAAGAAGCAGGGACTAGGGAACTAGGGAATAGGGCGCAGGGGACAGCGAACAGAGCATGCTGCCGGGTGAGGCGATGACCGATTGGACGAGCTTTCTGAGCGCGATGACGCTGGCCCTGGTGCGGGTGAGCGGGATGGTGGCCTTCGCTCCGTTCTTCTCCTCGACCGCGCTGCCCATGCGCGCGAAGGCGGTCTTCGCCGGAGCGGTGGCGTTTCTGCTGGCGCCGCTGGTGGCCACGCTGCCCAACGCGCAGGCCACGCTCAGCTTTTCGGCGATTCTCGGCGAGCTGGCGGTGGGCCTGGTCTACGGGCTTTCGCTCGCGCTGCTGAACGAGATGCTGCTCTTTGCCGGGCAGATCGCGGGCCTGCAGTTCAGCTTCTCGCTGGTCAACCTGATGGACCCGGCGTCGGCGATCCAGACGCCGCTGCTGGGCGACCTGTTTCAACTGATGGGCACGCTGGTGCTGATCACGGCGGGCCTCGACCGGATTCTGCTGGCGTCGATGGTGCGCAGCTTTCGCGCGGTGCCGCTGGGAGCTATGCGCTGGCGTCCGCCGACGGCGCTGGCGATCGTGCGCGCCGCGGGAGGGATTTTTCTGGCCGCGCTGGAGCTGGCCGCGCCGGTGCTGGCCGCGACCATGCTGGTCGAGATCGCCGTGGCCCTGCTGGGCAAGCTGAGCCCGCAACTGCCGGTGATGTCGCTGACCGTGCCGCTGAAGACGCTGACGGGCTTCGTGATTCTGGCGGGTTCGCTGGCGCTTGTGGCCGCGCTTTATCGAGGCGCGCTTCGCGGGCTTGCTCGACATGGCCGAGCGCCTGATCTGCGGCGCCGGGCGCGGCGCACGGATTGGGAGGCTAGACGATGCCCGGAGAGCGCACCGAACAGGCCACCCAGCACCGGCGCGAGAAGGCGCGCAAGGAAGGCGACATCCTGCACAGCCGCGAGCTGACGGCGGCGGCGGGAACTCTGGCCGGCGTGATGGCGCTGGGCGTGTTGGGCGGCCGGACCATGGAGGCGTGGCGCGAGCGCGTTTGCAGGATTTCTCGCGCTGGGCGCGCCGGCGCGCTGGGAGCCGGCGACGCTGGCGCCGACGCTCGATGGCCATGCGCCGGCTGATGCTCGCGGTGCTTGCGGCCCCGGCCGTGGTGATGGCGCTGGTGGCCGTGGCGGCGCTGGGAGCGGGCATCGCGCAGACCGGCGGCGTGACCGTGCACGCGAGCGCCATCGCCTTCAAGCCGGAGCGCATCAATCCCGTTGCGAATCTCAAGAACCTGTTTTCGCTGCGCGCCGCGGCGCGGCTGGGCAAGTCGCTCATCCCGGCAAGCTTTCTGGCGGTGTTTGCCGTCGCAGCGCATCGCCCGGCAACTGACGCATTCCGCCGTTTTCGACCGAGCGGCTGGAACTGCTGGGCAAGGATGTTTACGGATTGCTGCTGGCCGCGGCGTGGCTGCTCTTCGGCTGGTCGGCGATCGACTACCTGGTGGAGTGGCAGAGCCGCGAGTCGCGCCTGAAGATGAGCCGCCAGGATCTGCGCGACGAGTACAAGGAGACCGAGGGCAGCCCGCAGATTCGCAGCCGCATCCGCAGCCTGCAGCGCCAGATGCGCCGCCGCCGCGTGAAGGCCGATGTGTCGCAGAGCGGCCGTGGTGCTGACCAATCCCACGCATTACGCCGTGGCTCTGGGCTTCGACTTCGTGACCATGGAGGCGCCCAAGGTGCTGGCCAAGGGACGCAATCTTCTGGCCGAGGAGATCAAGGCCGAGGCGCGCTGGGCGGGCGTGCCCATCGTCGAGAATCCGCCGCTGGCGCGGTCGCTCTACCGCACCGTCGAGGTGGGCCAGGCGATTCCCGTGGAGCTCTATGCGGCGGTGGCCGCGATTCTGGCCTATCTCTACCGGCAGCGCGTGGAGGCCGAGCTGCGCGAGCGGCAGACGCGAGGCCGCCGCCCGCGCGCGGCGCAGGCGTTCCGGAGGCGCTCCGCGGTTTCAGGTTTTGGAGGAGGGTCGCGATGAGTACAGACAGCACTTGCCGCGGGATCGTTGCCGGCGCAGGCGTCGATCTGGCACCGGCTGCGCGATTACCTGCTGCCGCATGGCCGCGATCAGCGTGATCTTCGTGATGCTGGTGCCGGTGCCGGCCGCGGGTCTGGACCTGCTGCTGGCGCTCTCGATGGCCGCTCGATCATCGTCTTCCTCTCCGCGGTGCAGATTCGCCGCGCCGTCGAGCTCTCGGTGTTTCCCACGCTGCTGCTGCTGCTGACGCTCTTCCGGCTCTCGCTGAACATCGCCTCCAGCCGGCGCATTCTGCTGCACGGCCAGGAGGGAACCGCGGCGGCGGGCAAGGTGATCGAGGCCTTCGGCCAGTTCGTGGTGGGCGGCAATTACGTGGTCGGCTTCGTGCTGTTTCTGGCCCTGGTCGCGATTCAGTTTCTGGTGGTCTCGCACGGCGCCGTGCGCACCGCCGAGGTGACGGCGCGCTTCACCCTGGACGCCCTGCCCGGCAAGCAGATGGCCATCGACGCCGACATGAACGCGGGGCTGATCGACGAGGCCGAGGCGCGGCGGCGGCGCCAGGCCATCGCCCGCGAGGCCGAGTTCTACGGCGCCATGGACGGCGCGGCGCGCTTCAACCAGCGCGACGCTCTGGCCACGATTCTGATCACGGCCATCAACATCGTTGCCGGCCTGCTGATCGGGACCCTGCAGCAGGGCATCGAGCTCGGCGAGGCGGCGCGCACCTACACCGTGCTCACCGTGGGCGACGGCCTGGTGACGATCATTCCTTCGCTGCTGGTCTCGGTGGCCGGCGGCATCACGCTGACGCGCGCCAACTCGGCCGGCATGCTGGGCGGCGAGATCCGGCAGCAGCTGCTGGCGCCGGCCCGGCGACGCTCTACATGGCGAGCGCGGTCTCGGCCTGCATGTGCCTGATTCCGGGACTGCCGAAGATCGCCTTTCTGGCCGTGGCCGCGGGGCTGTTCTGTGGGCGGAAGGCGGCTGGCGGCGCAGCGCCGGCCGCGCTGCCGGCCGAGCCTGCGCCCGCCGAGAAGAAGAAGGCTGAAGGCGCGCAGAGCTCCGAGCTCTCTTCGCTGCTGCGGCTCGAGGACCTGACCCTCGAGATCGGCTTCCAGCTGATTCCGCTGGTCGACGAGAAGCAGGGCGGGCAGCTGCTCAGCCGCGTGCGCACGCTGCGCCGCCACCTTTCGTCGGAGATGGGCTTTCTGGTTCCGCCCGTGCACATCTCGGACAATCTGCGCCTGAAGCCGCGGGAGTACGTGATCTCGCTGCGCGGCATCGAGATCGGCCGCTGGCAGACCGAGGGCCCGCATCTGCTGGCCGTCTCGGGAGAGCCCGGCCGCCGGCCGCTTACCGGCAAAGAGACGCGCGAGCCGGCCTTCGGCGTTCCCGCGGTCTGGATCGCGCCCGCGCTCGAGGAGCAGGCCATCGCCGCGGGCTACTCGGTGGTGGACGCGGTCACGGTGATCACCACGCATCTGGGCGAACTGATCCGCCAGCATGCCTGGGAGCTGCTGGGCCGCGCCGAGATCAAGCGCCTGCTCGATGCGCTGAACGACTCGCACCCCAAGCTGCTCGAGGAGCTGGTGCCCGAAGCTGCTGACGCTGGGCGAGGTGGCGCGGGTTCTGGAGCAGTTGCTGCGCGAGAGGGTTTCGATCCGCGATCTGGGCAGCGATTCTGGAGGCGCTGCTCGAGACCGCGCCCGGTGAACAAGAGCCTGGTGGCCCTGGTCGAGGCGGCGCGGCAGGCGCTGGGACGCAGGCTGGTGCGGCCGCTGCTCGACGGCGATGGCCAGCTGCCGGTGCTGCTGCTCGATCGCGGGCTCGAAGAGGAGATTCTCGCCACGGTCGCGCCGGAGACCGGGCAGCGCCTGCTTGCGGCAGGCGCGACACCGGGAACGCCGGTCGTCCGCCGCCTCACCGATTCTGTGAGATCCCTTATCGGCTCCGCATCCTCCTGCGGCACCGCCCGTGCTCCTTTGTCCCAGTCCGGCGCGCTATTCACGTCAAGCGCTGGCTGGAACCGGTGCTGCCGCGTCTGGCCGTCGTTGCCGCCAGCGAGATTCCGCCGGAGATCCGGCTGCGCCCCGTGGGCACGGTGCGATGAAGTCGGCGGCGAGCCAAAGGCAGTTGGTCAGAAGAAGGTTTCGGTTGTTGAGAAGGGGAGTCCGATGGGGATGGAAGCGGCGGCCGGAGTGAGAGAGTCGAAGCCCGCGCGGCGCGGCGCGGCGGGCGGCGGCTATCCGCCGCACGCGGCGGCCGTTGGGGCGCTGACTAGCGAGCAGGAGCGGGTGCTGCTCGAGCATCTGCCCATCGTGCGCTTTCTCGCCCGCCGCATTCACGAGCGTCTGCCCCAGCACGTGGACATCGAGGACCTGGTCTCGGCGGGCGTGGTGGGACTGATGGACGCCTTTGCCAAATTCGATCCCGCAAAGAAGGTGCAGTTCCGCAGCTACGCGCAGTTCCGCATCCGGGGCGCGATTCTGGACAGCCTGCGCACGCTCGACTGGAGCCCGCGCGAGCTGCGCCGCAAGGGCCGCGCGGTCGAGGAGGCCATTCGCGCGCTGACGGCGCGGCTGGGCCGCGCGCCGGGCGAGGGTGAGATCGCCGCCGAGATGGGGATCGGTCTTGAGGAGTACCAGCAGCTTCTGGGGGATCTGAAGGGCCTGGAGATCGGCACGCTGCATGTGGAGCGCAACGAAAACTCCGGCGAGGAGGAGCTGGCCTACGTGCCCGGCAAGCCGGAGGAGGATCCGCTGTTCCGCTGCCTCCGGGGCGAGCTCGAAGAGCGGCTGGCCGACGCCATCGCGCACCTGCCCGACCGCGAGCGGCTGGTGATGACGCTCTACTACTACGAAGAGATGACCATGCGCGAGATCGGCCTGGCGCTGGGCGTGGTCGAGTCGCGCGTCTCGCAGGTCCATGCATCGGCGGTGGTGCATCTGCGCGCCGCGCTGCGCGACTTGGCCGGCAAAGGCGCAGCAGAGCGGACCGGGCCGAGACTGCCGGCGCGGAGGAAATAAGCCTTGGCTGAAAAGACACTCAAGCAGGACGAGATCGACGCACTCTTTGAGGCGGCGCGCAGCCAGGCCCCCGAAGCTGCTCGCGCCGAGGTGCGCGCCAAGGTCGTGCCCTACAACTTTTCTTCCGCGGGCCAGATTTCGACCGAGCAGTTGCGCGCCATCAGCATGTTGAACGATCTTTTCGCGCGCAATCTGACGCATAACCTGGCGGCGTGGCTGCGCACGCGCTTCCAGGTCAACCTGGTTTCGGCCGAGCAGATTCAGTTCAATGATTTTCTGCTCAGGATTCCCGAGATCTGCTACGTGGCTTCGGTGCGCCTGGAGCCGCTGGGGGCCCTGGCGGTGCTGCAACTGGATATGGGCCTGGCGCCTCCGGTCATCGATCTCCTGCTGGGCGGCGACGGCAAGGACGGGCCGCTGCGCGAGCTGACCGACATCGAGGAGTCGATTCTGGCCAGCGTGGCGGAGATCGTCTGCCGCGAGCTGACGGTGGCCTGGCAGCCGGTGGGGTTGAGCTTTCTGTTCGAGCGCCGCCAGATGCAGACCCAGGTGGCGCGCATCATCTCGGTGACCGAGAAGACGCTTTGCCTGAGCTTCGAAATTCGCATGCCGCACAGCTCGGGACTGCTGAACCTGGCTTTTCCGGCGGTGGTTGCGAACACCATTCTGCGCCGGCTGACCACCGACTGGGGCCGGCGCCGCCGCCACGCCGGAGAGACGCGGGCGCGCATGGGCGAAATGGCGCGTGGGATCCGCTTTGGCTGCTCGCTGCAACTGCCCACCGTACGGCTGGCGGCGAGCGCGCTCGAACAGGTCGAGCCGGGCGACGTGCTGCGGCTCGATGTGGGGCGAGCACGCTGGCGGAGTGGAGGGTCGCCGGCCAGCCTCTTTCGCTGGCCCAGGCCATGCGCCGCGGAGCGCATCGCGCCGCGCGCATCGCGCGCGTTCTCGCGGGGGGTGATGGATGAAGACCTACTTCGAGTGCTGGGCCGAGGCGGCGGCGGCCTTGTTTTCGCAGGCGCTGGCCGGCGAGCCGGAGCTGAGCGAGTCGTTGCCCAAGCCGCTCGGTGCAGGCGCCTTCGGCTGGGCAGCCACTCTTACCGGAGACGTTGAGGGCCGGTTCGCGGTGGTCCTCGACGGCAAGGTTCTGGAGACGCCGCTGGTGGGCGAGGGCGTGGATCAGAAGGCCGGCTGGAAGGAGCTGCTGCACGAAGCGGCTGGCGCCGCCGCAGGGGCTCTGCTGGCTGCGACGGGCAAGAAGTGCCAGGTGGCGAGCCTCGAAGAGATTGCCGAAGAGGCGCAGATCTCGCACGCCTTCCAGCTCCGCTCGGGCGAGCGGGCGTGGACGGTTCTGGTGCGGGACGATTTGCATGAACAGGAAGCGGCGCAGGCTGCGGGGCCGGTGCCGGCCCCTTCAGACGACCTGAGGTCCGCGCCGCCGACGCTCAGCCCGGGGCTCGAGTTGCTGCTCGATGTCGAGCTCGAAGCCTCGCTGCGCTTCGGTTCGCGGGAGATGCCTCTCGGCGAGATTCTCGATCTGGGGCCGGGCGACGTGGTCGAGCTGGATCGCCATGTGGCCGATCCCGTGGATCTAATTGTGGGCGACAAGATTGTGGCGCGCGGCGAGGTGGTCCTGGTGAACGGCAACTTCGGGCTGCGCGTGACCGAGGTGGCCGCGCCCAGGAAGCGTCTGGAGAGCATTCGATGCCTCTTCTGAGCCGCCGCTCTGCGCCGGTTTCCCGGAATTCTATGCCGGAGATCGCGGCGGGGGAACGCGCTGCTGTCGATCGCGCCGCCACAGCGCTGGCGTCGCCGGAAGTCGCTGCGGCGGGCATTCGCGGAGGAATCTTCTCGACCTGCGCCAACCCCCACTGCAGCTCGGGCTGGCTGCGTCTGTGGCGCCGCCGCGAGACGCCGGTCTTCGAAGGGGGATGGTGCTGCTCTTCAGACTGCATGGCGGCGCGGGTGGCCGCGGCGCTGGGCCGGGAGATGGACGGGCGGGGCAGCCCGCGCGAGGGCCACCGGCATCGCATTCCGCTGGGTCTGGTGCTGCTCGAGCAGGGCTGGATCACGCACCAGGACCTCCGTGCGGCGCTCACGGCGCAGAGAGATGCGGGCGGCGGGAGGCTGGGAAGTTGGCTGGTGCGCAACCGCAGTGCCAGCGAGGAGCAGGTGACGCGCGCGCTGGGCCTGCAGTGGGGTTGCCCGGTGCTGGGCTTGGAGTTTCACCATCCCGAGGGGCTGACCGCACTGGTGCCGCGGCTGTTTGTGGACGCATTTGGCGCGCTGCCGTTGCGCGTGGCGGCAGGCAGGATTCTCTATCTGGGCTTTGAAGACCACCTCGATCCCGCGCTGGCCTTGGCCGTCGAGCGGATGACAGGCCTCCAGGTCGAGGGCGGTTTGGTGCAGGAGTCGGCATTTCACCCGGCGCACTCGCGTCTGCTCGATGCGCGCTTTCCGGCTGCGGAATTAATCGAGGCCGCAACCGAGCCGGCGCTGGCCTCGGCCTTCGCCAAAGCGGTGGAAAGAGGCCGTCCCGTGGAATCGCGACTGGCCCGGGTGCATGACTGCATGTGGCTGCGCATGTGGTTGCGGCCACAGAACGGTCCGGTGCCCGAGATCGGCTCGATCCGGGATCTGATCGGCTCGGCGCGCACACACTGACCTGGGCGGGGGCAACGCGGTGGGTGGGTCGGGAAGGCGGGCTCGTCAAGCGCCGCAGGCAAATGGAGCGGGCAAATGGAGCAGGCAAGTGGGGCGGATAAGTGGGGCGGGCAAAGCGGTTCAGGCAAACAGGGCAAAGGGGTTGCGGTTTCGGACTCATGGATGGAGCCCAGGCGCCGATAGACGCATTGGGGAGGGGGCCTGGGCATGAGCGAGATTCGAGCCCTGATCGTCGACGACTCCTCGGTGATGCGCAAGATTGTGGAGCGAGCTCTGCGCCAGGCCGGACTGGAACTGCTGGAGGTGCATGAGGCTGGCAGCGGCACCGAGGGACTGGAACTGTTGAGGGCGAAGCCGGTGGACCTGATCCTCTCCGACATCAACATGCCCTCGATGGACGGGCTGGAGTTTCTGCGCCAGGTTCGGGCACAGAATCTGGCTCCCGGCATTCCCGTGGTGATGATCACCACCGAATCGAGCGAGGAGCACGTCAAGCAGGCCATTCAGGCCGGGGCGCAGGGCTACATCCGCAAGCCATTCACCGCCGAACAGGTGAAGGAGCGGGTATTGCCGCTGGTGCGAGCGGCTTAGAGTCTGCTATTAACTTTCCCACAGGTGGCGCTGGGAGCCAATTTTTCTCAGTTCGAGGAGCGAGGAGCGACGAATATGGAGTATCTTCGAGCGACGAGCGACGATGAAATGGGGAAAATTGGCCCCAGCCCTCCGGGTTGCGGCGCAAATCCGGGGCCCCCAGCGACGGGTCTTTGTCGCTGGGGTGGAAATCGGGCCATACTTCGTTGTCTTCCTCGGCTGTGGACCCGCCACAGCCTTCGGACTCCGCCTCGTCTGGCCCAATTCTCGTCCGCAACGCTGCCCGCGCGAAAGTTAATAACAGACTCTAGGGTGACCACGGTTGCACGGGGCCTGGCTGCGCCGGGAATCCAGAGAAGGGTGCCGTGCTTTTAAACGGCGTGCGAGCGGACCCGTCGCGGGACAGAGTGGAAGCACAAACAATGGAGCCACAAGCACAGACGGCGAATGTGAGGGCGGCTGAGAGGCGCATGGCGCAGTTCCAGGTTGCGCAGTTCCAAGGGAGCGTACGATGGCGGTTTCATTGCGTGAATCCGTGCAGCAGGTCTCCGATCCGCGGAACCTGGATGCGAGCGTGGAAGAGGTCTTCCGGCTGATGCTGGGCATCGAGTGCAAACGCGACACGCGGCCCGCCGCGGTGGAGACGGAGTCGGTGACCGCGGTGGTGGGATTTGGCGGCCTGTTGAGCGGCGCCTGCGTCTTCCGTTCGGGAGCCAGGGCGGCGATAAAGATCGCCGCGCAGATGACGGGCATGGAGTTCGCCGCGATCGACGACACGGTGAAGGACGGCATCGGCGAAATCTGCAACATGCTGGCGGGGGCGTGGAAGGGCAAGGTTCCGGAGCTGGCGGCCAACTGCGGGCTTTCGGTTCCGGCGGTCATTACGGGCCGGGACTACAACCTGCACGTGCAGGCCCCGGAGTTTCAGATGCACCACACCTACCGCTTCGACGACGAGGTCTTCGAAGTCACAATCGTCTGCGACGGTCTGCAGTGAAGCAGGGAGCAGGGAATAGCCAGTAGGGAATAGAAAAACAGGGAACAGGGATCAGGCAACAGGGAACAGCGAGCGAGGGGCCGGGAAAACCGGGAACGGCCGCATGTAGGCCCTTAATCGTCGATCGTTGATCGTGGACCGGCGCCAATGAGCAGAGTTTCTCTCGACAGACGACACCCGCCTGTTCCAGTGCAGATTTGCTTTCTCCCACAATGATTCCCTTCTAATTCTTCCTGCCCCTTTCCGGTCCTCCATCTGCATTTCCTCTCTCCAGTTCCACAGGAGCGCCCATGGACAGCGGCTACTATGCGGCGATGACGGGCCTGGTGGCGCGCACCCAGGCGCTGGACACGGCGGCGGCCAATCTGGCCAACGCGCAGACGCCGGGGTATCGCGCCGAGCGCGAGTTCTTCCGCTCCGTGCTGCTGGGGCCCGACGCCGCTGCGACTCGCAGCTGGGCGAGACGGTGAACAACTACGGCCTGCTCGGCGGCGACCGGCTGAGCATGGCGCAGGGCGCGCTCGAAGAGACCGGCAATCCGCTCGATCTGGCCATTGAGGGCCAGGGATTCTTCATGGTGCAGACGCCGCAGGGCATGCGCTACACGCGGGACGGCAGCTTTCACCGCGCGCAGAGCGGGCAACTGGTGACGCAGGCGGGCGAGCCGGTGCTCTCGACCGCGGGCCAGCCGATCGTGATTCCGCCGGGCGAAGTGTCGGTGGGCGCCGACGGAACGGTCTCGGTGGCGGGCGGCGCGGTGGCGGCGGTGGGGGTCTTCACCTTTCCTGCCGGAACCGAGCTCACGCCGGAGGGCGCGAACCGCTATGTAGCGCCGGCAGGCGTGAAGCCCGTTGCGGCGAAAGATGCCGCAGTGCACGAGGGCGCTATCGAGGCCGCCAATCAGGATGTCGTGCAGGGATCGCTGAACCTGATCGTGATGCAGCGCCAGGCGGAGATGATGCAGCGGGCGCTGACCGTTTTCCATACCGAGTTCAACAAGTTTGCGACAGAAGATCTGCCGAAGGTGTGAGGAGCTGTGAACAGTTGTCGGTTTTCAGTCGCCGGTGGTCAGGAAGCGGCGTTCGGTTGTTGGCGTCAGAGGCTGGAGCCGGTGTTTGGCGGCTGGCAGGTGCTATCGAACGGGGAAAAGCCGGCCACTGATCGCTGACAACTGACCCTGGACGACTGAAAGGAGTCCCAATGATTCGAGCCTTGTATACCGCCGCCAGCGGCATGAGCGCGCAGCAAATGAATCTCGACACCATCGCCAACAACCTGGCCAACTCGTCGACCACGGGCTTTCGGCAGTTGCGCCTGCAGTTCCAGGACATGGTGTATCAGAACATGGTGACGCCGGGCGCGGCGCAGAGCCAGAACACGGTCTCGGCCGGGACTGCAGATCGGCCTGGGCACCAAGTCGGCGGCGACCGAGGTGATCAATACCCAGGGCGAGCTGAACGAGACCGACAACCCGCTGGATGTGGCCATCCAGGGCGCGGGATTCTTTCAGGTGCAGCGGCCTGACGGCACGATTGCCTACACGCGCGCCGGCCAGTTCCACCTGAACAACCAGGGAACGATCGTGACCACCGACGGCGATCCGCTGATTCCGACCATCACCATTCCGTCGAACGCCACGGCGGTGACGATCACCCAGTACGGGGTGGTGAACGCGACCCTGGCCGGGCAGCAGAATCCCTCGCAACTGGGGCAGATCCAGCTGGCCACGTTTCCCAACCCCGGGGGCCTGGAGAGCATGGGCAACAACCTGCTCACGGCCACGCTCAGCTCCGGCGATCCGGTGCTGGGCAACCCCGGCGGAACGGAAGGCCTGGGAACGCTGCAGCAGGGGTACCTGGAGAACTCGAATGTGGACGTGGTGACCGAGTTCGTGCAGATGGTGCTGGCGCAGCGCGCCTACGAATCGAACTCCAAGGTCATCAAGGCCGCAGACGATATGTATTCCCAAGTCAATAACATGACGCACTGATCCGCATGTATCTGTTGAGGGCTCGGCGAGGTGAGATTACAGTGACACGGCGATCCATGGTCCTGACCGGCCTTTTGGCGCTGCTGGTTCGGTCGCCGCTGCCGGCCTGCGGCCAGACCGCGCTTGCTGGCGCGGCATCGGCGGAGCGTCTTCACGGGCAGGTGGTCCGGGAGATCGACGACGCAGCGACCGGCGACCGTTGGGTGCTCGTCCGCGACGCGATGAATCCGGCAGGGCCGGGGCGCCTGGTGCGGATCGCGAGTTCAGGATGGATCCAGGGCCAGGCGGCGCAAAAGGATGGGCGGAGCCGGACCAGCCCGCCACTCTGCCCCGTGATTCATGCCGGCGACGCGGTGATCGTCGAGGAACACACTGCGGTGGTGGACGCGCGGCTGGAGGCGGTGGCGCTCGGGCCTGCGGTGGTTGGGGCGGCGTTCAGGGCGCGATTGAAGATTGGCGGCAAGGTGGTGCGCGTGGTGGCGAGGGCGGCGGGAAGAGCAGAGATGTGCCCGGAGAGCGAGGCGCAGCCATGAAAAAGGGCTGGATGGCGGCGATCGTTGCGGGCGCGCTTTTGGTTGCGCCGGCCGGCACATGGGGCAAGAAGCAGACGCACGCGACGCCAACGGTGAAAGCGACTCCGCCGGAGGAGGCTTTGCGCAACTACATTGCGCGGGTTCGCGCCCAGCAGGCGGCCGAGGTGCGGACGCCGGGCTCGATCTGGAGCCCGGAGGGGCAGATGGTGCGCCTGGGCACGGATGTGAAGGCCTTCCGGATTCACGACGTGGTGATGATCGTGGTGGGCGAAAGCCTGACCGCCTCGACCGACGGCCAGGTGAAGAACTCGCGCGCCTCGAACGCCAACTCCGGAATCACGTCGCTGTTCGGCGCGCTCAAGAGCCTCGAACGCCCTGCAGAATCTGGTTGGCGCCAGCGCCTCCTCGGGGCTGACGGCGCAGGGGCAGAGCACCACCGACTCCAGCCTGGCGACAACCTTTGGCGCCGAGGTGGTGGACGTGCTGCCCAACGGGATGCTGGTGGTGCAGGCGACGCGGCAGTTGACCTTCTCGCAGCAGACGCAACTGATCACGCTGCGCGGCCTGGTGCGCCCCGAGGACGTGAGCAACCAGAACCAGGTGCTGTCGACGGCCATGACCGATCTGGAGCTGGAAGTGACGGGCAAGGGAATCGTGAACGACTCCACCTACCGGCAGAATCCGCTGGTGCGTTTTCTGGAAAAGCTGCTGGTGTTCTGACAGAGATCGGGGTTTGGGGAGAACGATGCGGGCTGCCAGTGCAGTTGGGAAAGTTCGAAGTCACGGCGTGCCACTCCGGCAGAGCCGGACGTTCTGGTGGTGGCTGGCGGTGGCCGCGGCGTGGCTTCTGGCCATGGCGCTGGCTCAGCCGCGAGGAGCCGGGACAAAAGTCGCGGATCAAGGATGTGAGCCACGATCGAAGGGATTCGCGACAACCAGCTGGTGGGCTATGGGCTGGTGGTGGGGCTGAAGGGTACCGGAGACAGCTCGCAGACGGTCTTTCCCGCGCAGACGCTGGTCTCGGCATTGGAGCGCATGGGCATCACCGTGCCGCAGACGGGATCGAACAGCGCCAGCAACATGCAGGTGAAAAACATGGCGGCGGTGTTTGTCGTGGCCACGCTGCCCCCCTTCAGCCGGCCGGGCTACAAGGTGGACGTGACGGTTTCGTCGGCCGGCGATGCGCGCTCGATCGAAGGCGGAATTCTGCTGATGACGCCGCTCTACGGGCCCGATGGGCAGATCTACGCGCAGGCGCAGGGAGCGCTGGTGCTGGGCGGCTACATGGCGGCGTCGGGAGGCAGCGCGAAGCAGGTGAATCATCCCACCACGGCGCGCATTCCGGGCGGCGCGCTGGTGGAGCGGGCGGTTCCCTTCGACCTGAAGCAGATGCACACCGTGAGCGTGGTGCTGAACGACGCCGACTTTCACACCGCGGAGCGGATGGCGGCGGCGATCGACCAGGCGCTGGGCGCGGCGCGGGCGCAGTGCCGTCGACAGCCGGCGCGTGGAGATTGCGGTCAAGCCCGACGAGGATGTGGCGGCGCTGCTCGACAAGGTGGAGGAGGTGGAGATCGAGGTGTATCCGCGGGCGCGCGTGGTGGTGAACGAGCGCACGGGAACGGTGGTGATCGGGGGTACGGTGCGGCTGCAGCCGGTCTCGATCCTGCACGGCGGACTGAGCGTGAACGTGATCTCCCAGGTGGAGGTCTCGCAGCCCAACGCGCTTTCCTCCGGGACGACGCAGGTGGTGGAGCAGACTACGGTGCAGGCCCAGGACAAGCCGGTGAATCGGATCGAGCTGAAGGAAGGCGCGACGGTGGAGGATTTGGTCCAGGAATTGCAACGAACCGGAGCGGGAGCGCGGGACGTGATCTCGATTCTGCAGGCGATGAAGGAAGCCGGCGCGCTCGAGGCCGATCTGGAAGTGCTTTAAGAGCAGGGAGTAGGGAGCAGGGAGTAGGGAATAGGGAGCAGGAGCGTGAATGTTGGATTGATCGGCGGGACAGCGACGGAGCCGGGGGCGGCGCAGCAGGCGGCTAGCGCGCCATCGCCGCGGCTGGTGACGGGCGGCGCACGAGTTTGAAGGGCAGATGATGAAGGAGTTATTGAAGCCGATGACTGGCCGGAGATGCGCTGACGGGCGCTGAGGACGGCGACTCGGAACTGGGTGGGGGCTCAGGTTCGGGTTCGGGCGGGGCGCTGGGCGAGTTTGCCTCGGAAGCCTTGGGGAAGGCGTTGAGCGAGCGCGGCGGGTTTGGAATTGCCGATCGCATTGTTAAAGAACTCTCCCATTCCGGTAACCAGCACGGAAACGGGAAGGTAACCAGAAATCTGCACGGCAATACCGTGATGAGAACTCCTGAATGACTAGAGTGATTAGCAGCGAGGCCGATAGACCCAGCAAGGAGCAAAGCGTATGGATATTCGCAATAGCCTGGACGGATTGAGGTCACTGTTGGGAGTGAACCCGACTCCCCAGTCCGCGCCACAGCCCAAGGGCAGCACGGCGACGGCCGGGAGCGGATTCGATGCCGACCGGGCGACGTTCAGCGCCGCGGCGAACGAGGTCTCGCAGGCGTTGTCGGGCGAAGGTGTGCGCACGGACAAGGTCGCGGCCATTCAGTCGGCGCTGGCGGCAGGAACCTACAGCGTGCCGGCTGCGGCAGTGGCCTCGAAGCTGGTTGACGCGATGCTGAGCGGCGCGCAGTAACCTGCGGCAGGGACTCTGGAGGGCCCGTACGCAAGAGGGCCCGGTACACGCAGGAAGAGGCAGGCACGCAAGCAGGAAAGGAATGCCGAGAGAGGAATCGAAGCATGCAGGAGCTTGAGACGCCCGCGACGAATCCGGAGCTCAAGGAGCTTGTGGTGGAGGCATCGCGAGCGCTGGCGCGGCTGGATGCGCCACGGCTGGAGGAGCTGGCGCTCTCCTGCGAGGCGTTGAACCGGGATCTGGACTCGATGGATGAGGACCAGAAGCAGGATTGGCGCGGCAGGCGCGGGAGGCGGCGCCGGGCATGGCGGTATTTGCCCGGGTGCTGGCGGCGACGCGCGGCAATCGGAATGTCATGAGGCGGCTGCGGGAGCTGCGCGAGCGACGCCTGGAGTACAGCGAGAGGCAGATTCGCGGCGGTGAGGAAGCGGAGGCTGGCCATGGGGACGATTAACTCCGCATTGAGCGTGATGACGGGAGCTCTGGACGCCGACCAGGAAGCTCTGAACGTGGTGGCGAACAATGTGGCCAACGCCAACACGACCGGGTACACGGAGGAGACGCCCGACTGGCAGGAGAATGCGCCGATCGCGGTGGGCGGCATTTTGATCGGCGACGGCGTGACGGAGACGGGCGCAACGTCGCAGCGCGACCGGGTGCTGGAGGAGCGGCTGGACCAGCAGCAGCAACTGGCCTCGGCATCGAGCACGCGGCTGACGGCGCTCGAACAACATGCAGGCGTTGTTTACGCCGGATTCGGGCTCGTCGAGCGCGACGGCGGGAGATATTGGCAGCGACATCACCAGTTTCTTCGACTCCTTTTCGTCGCTGGAGAGCGATCCGACGAACAACGCGCTGCGCGAGCAGGTGCTTTCGTCGGCATCGACGCTGGCCGGCGACATTTCGAGCGCGGCGAGCAGCCTGAACGCGCAGAGCGCGGCGATCGACCAGGAGGCGATCGGGCGTGGTGAGCCAGGTGAACTCGCTGACCAGCGCGATCGCGCAACTGAATCTGGAGATTCAGTCCACGTCGCCGGACGCGGATGCGGGAACGCTCGAGGATCAGCGGCAGCAGGACCTGAGCCAGCTTTCGCAACTGATCGGGATCAACCAGGTGACGACGGAGAACAACGGCCTGTCGATCACGACGACCTCGGGGCAGTTGCTGGTCTCAGAAGGGCAGAACTTCCAGCTGACCACGGGAACGGTGAACGGAGTCACGGACTTTTTTCTGGGCGGAACGGATATCACTTCGCAACTGGCCTCGGGCGGCGGGCAGCTGGGAGGGTATCTGACGGCGCGGGACGTGGACATTCCCGGCGCGCTCAGCTCGCTCGATCAACTGGCGTACAGCATCTCGACCTCGGTGAATGCGCAGAACAATGCGGGCACGGATCTGGATGGCGTGACGGGAACGGCGGCCAATCCGCTCTACATCTTCAACGAGCCGGCGCAGGTGGCGGGAAGCGCGGCGGCGATGAGCGTGATCGATGACCGATCCCAGCCAGATTGCGGCGGCGGGCGCGGGGAACGGGACGGGAGACAACTCGAATGCCGTGGCGATGGCGGGCCTTGCCAACGGGCTGATCGTGAACGGGCAGACGCCGATCAACTACTACTCGAACTTTGTTTCCACGCTGGGCTCGACGGTTTCAGAGGTGCAGACGGAGAACACGGCGCAGAATGCGTCGGTGACGCAGTTGCAGACGCAGAACAATGCGCTGTCGAGCGTGAACCTGAACGATGAGGCGGCGGCGATGTCGACGCTGGAGAACAGCTATCAGGCGGCCTCGCAGGTGTTCACGATGCTGAACACGATCATGGCGTCGGCGCTGAACCTGGGCGAGGAGACGGCGGTGGCGTAAGAGCAGGGACTAGGGAATAGGGACTAGAACTGGTTGCATAAATGATGTTTTGAAAGGGCACGGCTTCAGCCGTGCCGCCAGGGGCGCATAAAATCTGGGCTTTAGCCCCCGAGGGATGGTTTGTCGCTGATCGAGCAACATTTATGCAACCAGCTGCTAGGGAATAGGGAATAGAAAAGCAGGCGCAGCGAGCGGGAATGAGGGAGCAAGAAGGCAGGAAGCAAGGGCGTAGGGGGTAGAAAACCGGGCGCGGGAGCAGGAAGCGATCGCCATAAAGCGGCGGGCGATGATTGTGGAGTCAACAAATGCGGGTGGATCCGACATACATCACGAATCTGGTGGGTTCGCTCGATCAGACGCAGGCCAGCGAGCAGCAATTGAGCTCGGAGCTGTCGAGCGGCGTGAGCATCACGTCGCTGAGCCAGAATCCGGTGGGCGCGGGCGAGAATGTGCTGCTGCTGAACCAGATTCAGCAGGACGATTCGTTCACCCAGAGCTCGAACCTGGTGACGGGACAGCTGCAGGTGGCGGATTCGGCGCTGGGCAGCGTGGTATCCGAGCTGACGCAGGCAATTTCGCTGGCCACGAGCGCCAACAACGGAACCATGAACGCGAGCGACGTGAAATCGATTGCCAATCAGATCTCGGGAATTCTGGACGAAGTGCAGTCGCTGGCCAACACGAGCTATCAGGGCCAGTACATTTTTGCGGGCGGAAAGACGAGCGCGGCGCCGTTTTCGACTTCGACGGCTACTTCGCCGGCGGTGACCAGCTACAACGGCGACGAGAACGTGAACTTTCTCGAGCTGCCCAACGGGCAGAAGATTCAGTTGAATGTGCCGGGCGACCAGATTTTTCTGGGCGCTGGGACGAACAGCGTATTCGGCGCGCTGAATGCGCTGGTGGCCGACTACTCGAGCGGCACGGTGAACACCGCGCAGGCGGCGAGCGACACGGCGGCGCTGAGCACGGCGTTGAACTACGTCTCGCAGCAGCGCGTGACCATCGACAACTCGATCACGCAGTTGAGCGCGGCGTCGGGCGCGGTGACCAATGAGCAGACGCAGTTGACGGCAGCGCAGACCGACCTGATGCAGGCCGATATTCCCACGATCTCCACGCAACTTTCGCAGACGGAGACGCAGCAGACGGCGCTCGAAGACGTGATCGCGCAACTGGAGTCGACGTCGAACAGCCTGTTCAGCAAGCTGCAGGGCTAGAGCTACCGCCGGCGCGAGGCGCGCCAGTTTCTCTTTACTCTTCCGAGAGGATTCCTTCATGTTTGCGGCGCTCCGTTTTCTGTGGAATGCGACGCGAGGCCACGGGCTGGCTCCGGGACTACTGGATATCTAACAGTTTTCTGATAGCCGGGGCGGAGACGCCAGAACGGATGACCGCAGTGCGGAGATCATCGGCAAGCGCCGACAACTCGTCCGGCGCCTGCTGCGCGTGGTAGATCCCGCCGACTTCGAAAAACCTGGACTTGAGCATCAGGCGAAGCAGGAAGGCCAGCATTGACACCGGCATGACGTCGATGACCTTTTGGCTGGCAGGCACGATCTTGTGGCCCAGCGCCTTAAGCACGGCATGGGTCTCGCGGATGGCCGCGGCAGCCAGCTTGAGATCTGCCGGCGAGGGAGCCACCGGCTTGCCCGCGGCTGCGAGCTTCAGTGCCAGAGGCGTGATGGCTGCTACACCGGCGGCATGCGTGGCGAGGTAATCGACGATGTGAGTTGAAGGGGCGGAGCGGAGACCAGCCTGGTTGAGCAGATTGACCAGACTCTTCAGCCGCGGCGTGATGGTTCCGTCGATCTCGCCGAAGGGCGTCCGGATGGGAGCATGATCGAAGGGACCGATGGCCCGGATGAGGTCCCCGTCGCGTTTGCCCCCGCCAAACACGAAGCCGAGCAACGGCCGCTCTTTGCCCAGCGCAGCTACAATCTCGGCGGGACCATTGAGATTGTTATTCATGAAGACCACGTTGGGCGAGCGGTTGGCCGCTAGCGTGGGCAGCAATGCGGCAACCTGGTTGCGGCGCACGATGACAAGAATGTAGTCGTAGGTGTCGCCCGGAGCGAGTTCGCCGATTGCTTTGACTTTGGCGACCCGACGTTTCCCGTTGAGCGGATTCTCAATGACGATGCCGTTGGTTTGAATTTCGGCGAGCCGCGCGCCGCGCGCGAGCACGGTGACATCCATGCCGCGCGCGAAGAGGCGCTCGGCGCAGATGGAGCCGTTCACTCCCGCGCCGATGACGAGAATTCTGGCGTTATCCCTTGCCATAACGCACTTCCGGGCAAATATTGTAGGCCGAAATAATGTATTTGTCGTGAAGATAATCTGGCTTTGCGCATCGGGTTGTGGAAGGCGAAGTTGGTATGCTCGTTGGGGAAGGATTGGACGTGTTTGCTGCGCTGCGTTTCTTGTGGAATGCGACGCGGGGCCACAGGCTGGCTCCGTGGCGGAGCGAGTTTCTGCGCTGGCGCGTGGAGACCTACAGTGGCACGCGCGCGGAGACGCTGACGGCGAAGAGCGTGCTTGGCTTTATGTGGACCGAGCGCTGGGAGCTGGTGCGGTTTCTGGCGTGGACGGGGCAACTGGAGCGCGAGGCGCGAACAAAACAGGGAATAGGGAGTAGCCGATAGCCTTAGCCAGTGGCGGATTGCTGAAAGACAAATGGCGGATTCGGGTCCATCATCGCATCTAACGCGAAGGCAGTTTGGGTGGCGCATTGCGGCAGCGAGCGCCGCGGCTTTGGGTTTAGGCGCGGCGGGCGCGGGCGAATGGACTTGGGTGAAACACAAGCGACAATACGCAAACGCGATCGATCCGAATGTGACGGGAATGAATTCTCTCGAGATGCACGCGGCGGCGAGAGGACTAGTGTATGGAGCGGCGGTCGTTCCGGGAATGCTCGATGTCGACGGAGTCGCGAAAGGCCACACGGATGATGGATACACGCAGCTTGTGATGGCACAGGTAGGGATGCTTGTGGACGAGTACACGACGTACTGGAAGTGGATGCGCCCGTCGCCCGATAAATTCAATTTCATGAGCGTGGACCGATTGATGCGATTTGCCGCGCTGACGGGCAAGAAGGTGCGGGGCCATGTGCTGGTGTGGCATGAGGCGATGCCAGGCTGGTTCGGGAGAGTGGCCAACAAGCAGAATGCGCGCGAGCTGCTGGTCAACCATATTCATACGGTGGTTGGGCATTTGAAGGGCCAGATCGACACGTGGGATGTGGTGAATGAGGCGATTGAACCGTACGATGGGCGGGCGGATGGGCTGCGCAAATCGCCCTGGCTGGAGTTGATTGGGCCGGAGTACATCGAGATTGCGTTTCGCGCGGCGGCAGAGGCTGATCCAGGGGCCAAGCTGGCGTACAACGACTACGCGATCGAGACCGACCTATCGCGCGAAGTCAAGAAGCGGGGCATGGTGCTCGCGCTTCTGCAGCGATTGAAGGCCAGCGGCACGCCGATTCATGTGGTGGGCGTGCAAAGCCATCTTTGGGCGGCGATGGGTGAGCCGGGCGCGGGGTTGGTGGAGTTTATTCGCGAGGCGGGCAAGATGGGACTAGAGGTTCACATCTCCGAGCTGGATGTGAACTGCGCGCGCGTGAAACGCGGGCCCACAGAGCGCGATGCGACAGTGGCGCGAATCTACCGCGACTATCTGAACCTTGTGCTGGCCGAGCCGAACGTACCACAGGTGATTACGTGGGGCATTACAGATGCTCACACGTGGTTGAAAACGACGTGGCTGTTCAATCCCGCGGACAAGCGGAGCATGTGGGTGAAGTTTGTGGAGGGGTTGGGGCAGAGACCGCTGCCGTTTGACGACGATTTTGCGCCTAAGCCGGCGTTCTGGGCGTTGCGCGGGGCGCTCGATGGAGCGCCGCCGCGAGAGCCCGCGGCAAGTTTGAGCAAATGGTAGAAGGCAGCGTGACCGGCAAGAACCGCGAAGGTCGGTGACGCGTCTATCCATTAGACTGAAGCCCTGAATCGCATGAGCAGCCGCGTTTTCCCTTACTGCTTTGTTTGCGCAATCCTCTTGCTTGCGGCCGTTGGCTGGTCGCAGCAGTTGCCGCCGGTTGAGCCGCCCGCAGCCGATGCCCACGGCGCAAACAGGTGCGCCGAATCTGCGCGTAACAACGACCGAAGTGCTGGTGCCGACGCTGGTGGAGAAGCGCGGCGGAGGCATTCTCTACGGGCTGAAGCCGAGCGATTTTGTGCTCGAAGACAACGGCGTGCCGCAAAAGATTCGCGTGCAGCCGGAGATGGACACGGCGCCCGTGGCGCTGGTGGTGGCCGTGGAGCAGGGCGGCGCGAGCGTGCTGGAGTTTGACAAGCTGGCCGGATGGGCCCGCTGCTCGATGTGTTTCTTTCGGACCCGCGCAGCCAGGTGGCGCTGGTGGGATTCGATTCCGATGCCGCATCTGATCGAGGACTTCACGCACTCCGGCGACCAGGTGAACGCGGAGTTGAGCAACTGCAGCCGGGCGATGGCGGAGCGGCGATTCTGGACACGGTGAATTACGCGGTGACGCTGCTGGAGACCGCAGCCCAAGGAGTTCCGGCGCGTGCTGCTGCTGATCAGCGAGGAGCGCGACCACGGCAGCAAGCACACCAAGCCGGTCGCAACTGATTCAGCAAGATCGGCGAATCGGATGTGCTGGTGCTGAGCGTATCGTTTTCGCCGGCGCTCGCCGAGTTGGGCCACGACGTGAAGGACTCCGGCGAAGACCAGGCACGATGAACATGGTTTCAGCGCTGGTGATGGCGGTGAAGGCATTCAAGAAGAATGTGGCCAAGGAAGTGGCCGAGATGAGCGGCGGCGAGTACACGACATTCGTCGGCGACAAGCGCTTCGAGGCGCGGGTGATGACGGCGGCGAGGGATGCGCGCAACCGCTATCTGATTACGCTTCAGCCCGTCGGATCGCGACGCCCGGGTTGCACACGATTCGCGTGCGGACCGCCGAGGATTACGGGGCGCGGATTGTGGCGCGGGCGAACTACTGGCTGGACGCGCAGACGGAGTAGGGATCAGCGGAGGCTGACGCATAAAACTACATGTATTGTCAATGACTTGACGGGGATGGACAAAATGCCGTGAAAAGTATGGCATAATGTCCTTATGGGCCAAGCCGCTTCAGTTCAAGCCTCCACGCAACCCTCCTTTCAGTTAGGCTGGTTGGCTGTGGAGAAGGGCGTGCCTCTTTCCGCTCTGGAGGAGTTTGCTTCTTACTCCGGATTTTCCTTGAAGGAGCTACTCGAAGTGGTGATTCCGGCACGCACGCTCAAGCACCGCCGGGAACGCAAAGAGCCGCTCAGTGTAGATGAATCTGATCGCATGGCCCGTGTAGCACGGCTCTACGAGTTTAGCGTTCGTATCTTCGGCGATCGGGAGAAGGCAAGGCGCTGGCTATTGCGCTCCAAGCAGCGTTTTGAAGAGCGCTCACCTTTGTCGATGATGCGCACCGAGGCGGGTGGGCGACAGGTGGAGGAGTGGTTGATTCAGATCGATGAGGGGATGTTTGCCTGATTTTTCAGGTTGGTTGTTTTCGGAAATCGAAAATGATCGGTTGAACGGTGGAGGAGGATCGCCTGCAAAGGCGTTAAAAAGAGACAGTCCTCCATCCGGCTTGCGCGGTGATCGCCTGCAAAGGCGTTAAAAGTAGACATCCGTAGCAGCCAAGTCAGAGACAGGAAACACAGTCAAGTGAACGCGCGTCTGATTTGGAGATTGCTATGGGGATTTATTGGAGAATCAGCAACTATATTGACCTGAGCGGCGAAGGCGGCCGCGTTGCAAGTGCGAGATGGCATACCGCGGGCCGAAGGATCGTTTACTTGGCCGAGTCGCCCGCTGTAGCGATGTTCGAAGCGCTTGTCCACCTGGAATACGATGTAGAAGATTTCCCCGGCGAATTCACGCTGCTAAAGATTTCCGCGCCGGATTCGTTGAAAGTCTCTCTCCTCGATCCATCTGAAAATCCAGACTGGCGCGAGCAGCCTGAGTTCACGCGTGGCATAGGTGACACCTGGCTCGCTTCGCGCGGAACTTCACTTGCGCGCGTGCCTTCCGCAGTTGTACCCCAAGCCTGGAATTACCTCCTGAATCCTGAGCACCCCGATGCAAAGCTGGTGCGGATCGAGGGACAATCCCGCGAACGACTTGATGTCCGGCTGTCGCGAAGGAAACTCCGTTGAGCCGCATAGGGCTTCCGCGCACCAGGCGGGGTTTGCCGCCAGAGCGCGTTCATGTTAATCTTACAATAGACACTGAAGAGTGGACCTGAGAGAAAAAGAGGAGTAACTCACGCCGTGCTGGCGACTCAAAAGAAAACTGACCTGATCAAACGCTTCCGCACCCACGAGACGGACACCGGATCGCCGGAAGTCCAGATCGCAATTCTGAGCGAGCGGATCAGCGACCTGACCGAGCATTTCAAGACCCACAAGAAGGATCATGCTTCCCGGCGTGGGTTGTTGATGCTGGTGAGCAAGCGCCGCCGCCTGCTGGATTACCTGAAGACGCACGATTCGGATCGCTATCGCGACGTGATCGGCAAACTCGGAATCCGCAAGTAATCAGAAAGCAAACGTTGAACCGGAAGCACTCAGACCGGACACTGGTCACGGTCCCCATCCGACACGGAACACCGGACCAAGGCGCGCCGGGCGGCCTGAAGAGCACGCCTGAGCCTGCGCAGAGGTGTTTCCTGCGCGCGCATTGCGCGCATTCCCCACACAAGTTTCCCAAGCGAAAAAAATGAAACGAGGACACTATGTCTACGAAACATGAAGTAGCCGTCGAGCTTGCCGGCGGCAAGCGGCTGGTCTTTGAGACCGGCCGCATGGCCAAGCAAGCCTCTGGCGCCGCACTGGTGACCACGGGCGAAACCGTGGTTCTGGCAACCGCTGTGGCTTCTCCCGATCCCAGGGAAGGGCATCGATTTCTTCCCGCTCACGGTGGATTACCGCGAGTACACGTACGCCGGCGGACGCATTCCCGGCGGCTTTATCAAGCGCGAAGGCCGGCCCAGCGAAAAAGAGATTCTGACCTGCCGTCAGATCGATCGGCCTCTGCGCCCGCTGTTCCCCGATGGATTCCGCAATGAAACGCAGCTGATCGCGCTGGTTCTCTCCGCGGATAAGGAGAACGATCCCGACGTGATCGGCATCAACGCGGCGGCCGCGGCGGTGGCGCTCTCCGACATTCCGTTTGGCGCGACGGTGGGCGCGGTGCGCGTGGGCCGCGTGAACGGCGAGTTCGTGGTGAATCCCACGTACGCCGAGCGCGCGGCGACGACGGTGAACATCATGGTGGTCGGCCACAAGGACGGCATCGTGATGATCGAGTCGGGCGCCAAGGAAGAGACCGAAGAGGTGATTCTGGCGGCCATCGAGTTTGCGCACGAAGAGATCAAGAAGATCGTCGCCGCGATCGACGAGCTGGTGGCCAAGGCCGGCAAGCCGAAGCGGGCGTTTACGGCGCCGGAGTTCGACGAAGCGTATTACGACGAGCTGAAGGCGAAGATCGGCGACCGGCTGAAGGATGCGCTGGACACCAAGACGCACGGCAAGACGGAGAGCTATGCGCTGATCAAGCGAGATCAAGGAGGAGTTGGCGGCCGAACTGCCTGCCGACGATGCCGAATGCGAAGAAGAAGCTGGCGCATTATTACGAGCTGCTGCGCGAGCGGATGTTCCGCGAGCAGGTGACGAAGGAGCGCATCCGGCCCGACCGGCGCGCGTTCGACGAGATTCGGCCGATCACGATCGAGACCGGCGTGCTGCCACGGACGCACGGATCGGCGCTGTTTACGCGCGGCGAGACGCAGGCGCTGGTGACGGCAACGCTGGGCACGATGGACGACAGGCCAGCGGCTGGAGAGCTACGAAGGCGAGCAGCGGAAGAACTTCATGCTGCACTACAACTTTCCGCCGTTCAGCGTGGGCGAGACAGGCCGCATGACCGGCGTGGGCCGGCGCGAAGTGGGCCACGGAGCATTGGCGGAGCGCGCGATCAGCGCGGTTTTGCCGGGCGCCGATGAGTCGCCGTACTCGATCCGCATCGTCGAGCGACATTCTGGAGTCGAACGGCTCGTCGTCGATGGCTTCGGTTTGCGGAGCGAGCCTGGCGCTGTTCGACTGCGGGCATCGCGCTGAAGGGCGCAGTGGCCGGAGTGGCGATGGGCCTGGTGAAGGAGGGCGACGATTACGCCATCCTGACCGACATTGCCGGCGCGGAAGACCACTACGGCGATATGGACTTCAAGGTGGCCGGAACGCGCAAGGGAATTACCGCGCTGCAGATGGACATCAAGATCGGCGGCCTGACCCGCGAGATTCTGCAGCAGGCGATGGAGCAGGCGCGCCGTGGGCGGCTCTTCCTTTTGGACAAGATGGATGCGGTGCTGGACGGCCCGCGCGTGGAGCGCTCGAAGTACGCGCCGCGCATCGAGACCGTGATGATTCCGACGGACAAGATCCGCGACCTGATCGGCAAGGGCGGCGCGACCATTCGCGGCATTGTGGAGCAGACGGGCGCGAAGATCGACGTGGACGACACGGGCAAGGTGAGCGTGGCGTCGAGCGATGCCGAGGGCCTGAAGAAGGCGCTGGCGATGATCAGCGACCTCACCGCGGTTCCCGAGGTGGGCAAGACGTACCTGGGCAAGGTGGTGCGCCTCGCCGAGTTCGGCGCGTTTGTGGAGCTGTTCCCGGGCACGGACGGCCTGCTGCACATCTCCGAGATCGCGGAGCATCGCGTGAAGGAAGTCAAGGACGAGCTGCGCGAGGGCGATCAGGTGATGGTGAAGGTTCTGGCCATCGAAGGCAATCGCATCAAGCTCAGCCGCAAGGCGCTGATCAAGGAGCAGAAGGCGAAGCTGGCGCAATCGGCCCCGGCGGAGAGCGAAGAGGCGGAGTATTCGCAGCCGGCGCCGGCGCCAGCGCCGAGCCCCAGAGTCGCCGCGCCGCGCCACGAGTTCGACGAGCGCCAGCCGAGCTCGAACCAGAGCACGATTCTGATCGAGGGCGGAGACGACTTCGACGAGGAGGGCGGCGAGGAGTTCGACGAGGAGAACGAGCCGAACTTCAACCGCGTGGATGGGGCGCCGTGTTCACGCCGGTGGCCAGCCGTTCGGCGGCAGGGCGGCCCGGCGCAGGCGCCGGCGCAGGCGCAACAACCGGCGCAGGCGGCGTCGCGGCGGACGCGGACCCGGCGGCGGGCAGGGATGAAGAACCTGCTTCATTGAGCAAAAGAAGACCCGGACGATTCGTCCGGGTCTTCGTGTCTTCGGGCTTTCTTCTGAGCGGCGGGTTATTCGGCGGCTTGCAAGGCCCGGTCTGTCGCTTCGCTGACCGGAGCCGACTTCACCGGGAACGGTTTGGGTGATTCGTCCCGCGCGCGTCTTCCTTGGAGGCGTTCTTGCCGGCGTACATGCGGAGGTCGGCCGCGATGCGCAGGGATTCGGCATCTCGAGCGTCGTCAGGGAAGACCGCGATGCCCACGCTGGCGCCGACGCGCACTGCGTGTTCGCCGAAGGTGAAGGGCTCGTCGAGAAGCTGGGTCAGGGTGCGGCCCACGCGCACTGCGTCGGCGCGGGTCATGGGCTCTTCGAGAATCACGGAGAACTCATCGCCGCCGGTTCGCGCCACGGTGTCGGAGCGGCGCACGCGGCCCGTGAAGAGATTGCTCACGTGCTTCAGCAGCTCGTCGCCGACGTGATGGCCCGCGGTATCGTTCACCTGCTTGAAGTGATCCAGGTCGATGAGAAGCAGGGCGACGTGCGATCCGGTGCGGCGGGCGCGCTCGATGGCGCTGGCCAGGCGATCCTGAAAGAGGCGGCGGTTGGGCAGGCCGGTCAGTTCGTCATGCAGGGCGAGATACTTGTTGTGCTCGATCTGGTCCTCAAGAAGCAGCAGGATCATGCCCACGGCCACGACATATTTGGGCAGATTCCAGACCTCGTCTTCGAGATGGAGATTGGGGAAGAGGTAAGCCATGCAGCGGTCCGGCCACGAAGACGGCTGCCCAGGCAAAGAAGCCGGCGATGGTGATGAAGGCTCCCGCGGTGGCGCGCCGGTAGGTGAACCAGAAATGGATGGCGCAGCCGAAGTAGATGGTGAAGAGAACGCTATCGAAGGCAAGCATCGTGCCCATGCCGGGCCGGTGTTGAACGATCAACAGGAAGATCGAAAGGCCCAGCGTTGAGGGCGGCGACTGGTCCAGCGCAGCGGATGACTGAAACTGGCGCAGCAGTGAGCGAGCAGAATGGCGAGCGGCAAAGCGCCGATCAGGACCGCTGCGGGCGTCAGAGCCCAGGATGCGACGGGATCGATGACAAGAAGGCCAAGATAGAGCGTATAGGTGGTCAGGAGGACGACGAGCATCCAGCGGCTGGAGCGCTGCTGTTTGCGATAGGGCACGGCCGCCCACATAAACAGAACGCCGGCACAGGCAAGAGCGGCCAGGCCGATGAAGGACGCGAGGCTGGCCCAGTTTCCGGGGGCGCCGAGAAACGCGAAGGCCGCAAAATGGAGCGCGATCAGCAGCCAGCCGGTGAGCCAGACAGTTGAGACCGATTTCCGGCCATGCCGCGCCACGGACGCAAACGCCACAGTAAGGAGCCCGACGGCTCCCAAATCAGGAAGTTTGCTCCAATCAACCAAGGCGCTCCGATCATGCGCGTGCGTTGCGCCGCGCTTTTACTTATCTGTATTAACCACAGAATCGGCGATTTTTTAAGAAAGGGCGATAGCGCTTTTGTAGGACTCTTCAGGCACCAGTATACACTTTGGTAACCTTACCATCTGACCCCAAACAAAATAAAAGAGTTAATTCTCGATAAACGAGGGTGAAAGAGCACCAAAACTGGGGCGATTCAGCCCTCGCGAAAAGGGCCGGGCTCTGGATTTCCTCAGTCTGTTTCGGATGAGCGGGGCAAAACCCGCGGCTCGCGACGGAAATCGCCATAAAAACTGGGCCTGTGCCTGAGCGAAGCGATCCCTGACTGAAAAAATTGGAGATCTTGCCGATAAAGCTCGATGCGCGGTGTGTGCCCCGGCAGAATGCCCGGTGACCGCCCCAGAGGCATCCATGATCTCGTTGAAGAAGTATCTTGACTCGCAGCAGGAGGATTCGCGCGCAACCGTCGAGATCGCGGAGGGCGATCTGCTTCCGGCGGTCGTCGACGCCTATGGCTCGGCGTTGCTGGAGATGGGCAATTGCAGTCTGGATGCGTGTCCCGGAATGGGCGATGAGCTGAAGCGGCATCTGGGCGAACTCAAGACCGGGCTTTCGGCGGGCATGAGCTGCGGCGGCGCTGGCGGCGACCGACACCGGCGTGCGGGAGCAGATTGCGCGGGTGGGGCCGGGGTACGGCGAAGCACTACCAGCAGAAGGCCTGCGAAGTGAAGGAAATGCTGCTGATGATGGCGCGGACCGCGGAGTCGGTGGGCGCGCGCGACCAGCGCTGCGCGGGCCAGATGAGCGAGGTGACGGAGCGGCTGAAGGCGATCGCCAGCCTGGACGACCTGACCGAGATTCGCGCCTCGATTGAGAAGAGCGCGGCGGAGCTGAAGACGTCGATCGACCGGATGACGGCCGAAGGCAAGGCGGTTCTGGATCAACTGAAGGAGCAGGTGACGAGCTATCAGACCAAGCTGGAGGAGGCCGAGGAGATCGCGTCGCGCGACGCGCTGACGGGGTTGAGCAGCCGGCTGTACGTGGAGGGCCAGATCGAGAAGCGGATGGGAGCCGGTACGCCATTCTGCGTGGCGATCATCGACATCGACCGCTTCAAGAAGGTGAACGACGATCACGGGCACGTGACCGGCGACGATTTGCTGAAGCAGTTCGGCACGGAGCTGAGGTCGGCCTGCCGCGCGACCGACGTGATCGGGCGCTGGGGCGGCGACGAGTTCATTCTGCTGTTCGATTGCGGGCTGGCGGAGGCAGAGGCGCAGACCGAGCGGCTGCGCAAATGGATCTGCGGCAACTACACGGTGCGGGGCAAGGCGGGCGAGGTGAAGCTGCGCGTGGATGCGTCGATCGGGCTGGCGGAACGCACGGCCGGCGAGGAGATGAAGGAACTGCTGGCGCGGGCCGACGCCGCGATGTACGAGGAGAAGGCGGCGGGGCGGCAACAAAGTGGCCTGAGCGGGAGCAGCGCGAGGTCGAAGGCAAGGGCTGACGCTGCACGGTAGCCAGACTCCGAACGTAGCCCGGCTGGCCTCGCCGATTTTCTGTGTCTGCCGTCACAGGCCAGCGTTCACTCACCCTTTAAGGGACTCCCACTTCCCGCAAACCCGTTTCTGAAATCGCCCTCTCTTTTTCCCTCTTCTTCCTTGAGTTCCTTTCCCCCACGCGGGAATGTGGAAGGTAGCCTTGCTCGCCGCGGCGCTCTGTGGCAGAGACAACGAGAGTGCACCGGAGAGGAAGATGCAGCGGATGCAGGGCGCGGAGTGATGGAAAGGCTCTCATGAGATTACTCATTGCCGAAGACGACAAGGCGCTGGGGCAGTTCCTGAGCCGCGGGCTGGAGGCCGACGGACATCGCGTCCATCTGGCCTACGATGGCGGCGCGGCGGTGGAGGCATTTCGCCAGGAGATGCCGGACCTGACCATTCTCGACCTGAACATGCCGGTGAAGGATGGCGAGCAGGTGCTCGAAGAGGTGCGCACGCTGGATGCCGATCTGCCGGTGCTGGTGCTGACCGGCGCGGCAGGAAGTGGACACGCGGGTGCGCTGCCTGGACCGGGGCGCCGACGACCTGATGACCAAGCCCTTCAGCCTGCACGAACTGCGCGCGCGCTGCCGGGCGCTGCTGCGGCGCAAGCGGGAGACGCGGCTGCAACTGCGCGCCGGCGATCTGGAACTGGACCGGCTGGAGCACACGGCGCGGCGCGGCGGCCGGCCGATCGTTCTGACCAACAAGGAATTTGCGTTGCTGGAACACCTGCTGCTCAACCGCGGCCAGTGCGTCTCGCGGGTGGAGCTGCTGGATTCGGTGTGGAATCTGGAGCCGGCGCAGACCACCAACATCGTGGATGTGTATGTGAACTATCTTCGCCGCAAGCTGGAGGATCCGCCGCCGGGCCGCCTGATCCGCACGGTGCGCGGGCGGGGCTACATGGTGCCGTCGGAGACGGAGCTGTCGGCGCCGGTCGACGTTCCGCTGGCTGCGGCCGGGCCCGCGCCGCCGGCCGTAGACTGCCTCCGTGACCCCTGCGGCCATCGCCGCACTGACGCGCGCTGATTCACCGCATTCATTGATTTTTTCTTACCGATCAGGAGACCCTTCATGCAGCCTTTTCCGGTTCCCATTCTTCCGTACGCACCCGCGCATCCGGCCGCGCACCGCGCTGGTGGCGAGCGCCGATCGCAGCTTCCGCCAGCGGCTGGCGCAGGTGCTTGCCGGCCTGCGCTGGCAGGTTCGCGAGGCCGAGGGAGGCGCGGAGGCGTGGGCCGAGGCCGAAGCCGCGCATCCCGAGGCGGTGATCGTCGACTCGTGGCTGCCGGATCTGGATCTGAGCGAGTTCCTGAGCGACTTCAGAGGAAGCTTTCCCGGGGTCGATGTGGTGACCGCGGAGGGCTCGAGCGCCGAAGAGAGCCCGCGCGGGCCTTACCGGCAGGAACTGCTCTACGCGCTGCGCCGCAGCCAGGAGACCGACACGGCGGTGTGGAACGCGGCTCCCGCGATGGACGCAGCGCGAACCGTGCTGCAATTGCCGAAAGTGGAACTGCCGAAGACGGTGCGGACACGGAGCCTACGGCGACAGATCCTGCCGGTAGCGCGCGCCGGGCGGCGCCGATTGGGTCGAGCCTGCTGGCCGCGGCGCACAAGGACCGTTCCCATTCGCGCGGCGGTGGCTGCTCCCGCTACCGAACGCGGGCTCCGCGGAGCGCCTGCCGGAGCTGGTGGGCAATGCCGCCTGCATGCTCGAGGTCAGCCGCCGCGTGCGTCTGGTGGCCCCGCGCATGACGCCGGTGCTGATCGAAGGGCCGACGGGCTCGGGCAAGGAAATGGTGGCCGAGGCGCTGCACCGGCTGTCGTCGCGCAGCCGCAAGCCGTTTGTGGCCATCAACTGCGCGGCCATTCCCGAAGCGCTGCTCGAAGCCGAACTCTTCGGGCACACGCGCGGCGCGTTTACCGGCGCCGTGCAGGGCCGCACCGGGCGCATCGAGGCCGCCGATGGAGGCACGCTGTTTCTGGACGAGATTGGCGAGATGCCGCTGGGCCTGCAATCCAAGCTGCTGCGCTTTGTGGAGTGCGGCGAGCTGCAGCGGGTGGGCGACAACGAGACCGTCAAGGTGGATGTGCGCATCATCGCCGCCACGCACCGGCCGCTGGCCGCGCAGGCGCAGACCGGCGGCTTCCGCTCCGATCTTTACTACCGGCTGGCGGTCTTTCTCATCCGCACGCCGGCGCTGGCCGAGCATGCCCAGGATCTGCCGCTGCTGGTGGAGCATTTCTTGCAGAAGCTGGGCCGGGATACGCCGGTGAAGCGCGTGGACGAGGGCGCGCTGGCCAAGCTGGCCGCGCACGACTGGCCGGGCAACGTGCGCGAACTGGAGCACGTGCTGGAGCGCGGCGTGATTCTGGCCGGAGACGACCCGGTGCTGACCGCGCGCGAGATCGACTTCGGCCTGACGGTGAACTGAGGAGCGTCTCCCGCCCTTCCGGCAAAGAACAGCGGACGGGGTGGGGCAGCCGAGGATCGGATAAGGGAGGGCCGGTGAGAGGCAAGAGGAGGTTCGATGAGCATGGAGATCGAAACGCAACTGAGCGACCAGATCGCGCGCTACCTGGATCTGGCCGCCGCCGAGGCCAAGCTGACCGCGGCCAACATGGCCAACGTGGACACGCCGGGCTACCGCACCGTGGGCATGGACTTTGAGGCCGAGATGCGCGAGGCCCTGGACGAAGTGGAGCGGGGGCGCGGGCCGCGCAAGGTGCGCGTGACCGAGGTGGACGGGCTGATCGCGCGGCCGGACGGGAACAACGTCTCCATCGACCGCGAAAGCCTGCAATCTGGCCGAAGCGCAACTGAAGTTCAGGACCGGCGTGGCGCTGCTGCGCCAGGAGTATCAGCGCGTGATGGACGCGATCCACGCCGACAAGTGAAAAGGCAGGGAATAGGGACTAGGAAAAGCAAAAACAAAAGCAAAGTGGGAAGCAAGGGGAGAAGCAAGAGCGAGATAGGGGGTTGATGCATGAATTTATTTGGGCTGATGGAAACATCGGGCTCGGCCATGGAGGCCGAGCGGATGCGCGCCGAGGTGGTGGCGGCCAACATGGCCAATGCGGAGACGACGCGCACCGCGCAAGGAGGGCCGTACCGCCGCCAGGAGGTGGTCTTCGCCGCCGACGGGGGCGATCCGGGCTTTCTTGATTCCATGAACGATTCCATGACGGCGGCGGGGGCCAATGGCGGAATCGGAGCGGCGGGTGCGGGGATGACGAGCACGGGTCTGGTCAGCGCGGGAACGACGGCCGCGCCGGCACTGCCTCCGCTGCTCGCCTTGCCCGGATCGCGCCGAAGGTGGCGCCGGGCGTGCACATCGCGCAGGTGGTCGAGGATCCCTCGCCGCCGCTCAAGCGCTACGATCCCGGCCATCCCGACGCGGGACCGGATGGCTACGTCGCCTATCCCGACATTAATCCCCTTACAGAAATGGTGGACCTGATGGGGGCGACGCGTGCATATGGCCTCAATGGCTCCGCCGTGCAGGCCGAGAAGGGCATGATCACGTCGGCGCTGGAGATTGCGAAGAGCTAGGGAGTAGGAAGTAGGGGATAGGGAGTAGGGAACAGGGATCAGGGAACAGGAAGAACAGGAAATCGATAGATCGAGCGGGAACAGGAGGCACCAAAAGATGTTGGTTGCGACAAATGCCGTGAGCGCGGTAACAGGCGCGGCCCAGGCGCGGTATCGCCCGGCGCCGGCGCAGTAGGCTTGTTTTCGGCTGGTGAAGCAGAAGCAGCCTCCGCGACGCCGTTCGCCGATCTGATTACCGGCGCCGTCGGGGAAGTGAACCAGCTTGAGCAGCAGGCCAACGCGGCGGTGAGCGGCCTGATGACCGGCACGGGCGTGGACGTGCACCAGGCGATGATCGCCACCGAAAAGGCGGACATGGCCTTCGAACTGGCGCTGGCCGTGCGCAACAAGGCGGTCCAGGCCTACCAGAGCGTGATGGGAATGCAGTTCTAGAGGCAGCTTGCGAGCGAGTAGCCAGTCGCTGCGGGCTCGAAGATAAAACGGGAAGCGGAAACCATGGCCACGGGAACACAGTTGGAAAAGAGCCCGCCGGCAGCGCCGGGGAGGGTGCAGGCGGGCGGCAAGTGGGCCGGGCTGTGGGGCCTGGTGCGGGTGCGCTGGGCGCAGATGGCTGCGGCGCAGCGCGGCTGGGTGGTGGTGAGCGTGCTGCTGCTGCTCGCGCTGGTCGGCGGGCTGGCGTGGTACGCGCTCCGCCCCGACTGGCGCACGCTCTACGTGAATCTCGATCCGGACGACGCGCGCCAGATCGGGCAGATCCTGGCGCAGGCGCAGATTCCGTTTGAGCCCTCGCGCGGACGGCGCGGGAATTCTGGTTCCCGCCGCGCAACTGGACAAGGCGCGCCTGGCGACCGCGGCCAAGGGCGGCGTGAAGAGCGGCCGGCTGGGCTTTGAGATCTTCGACAAGCCGAACTGGGTGGGATCGGAGTTCGACGAGCAGGTGAACTACCAGCGCGCTCTCGAAGGCGAGCTCGAGCACACGGTGGGCACGCTCTCCGACGTCGAATCGGCGCGCGTGCATCTGGTGCTGCCGCACGACTCGCTGTTTCGCGACGAGGAGCGGCCGGCCAAGGCCTCGGTGGTGCTCAAGCTGCGCCACCGCTCGCTGGCCGACGGCGAGCCGGAGGCAATTCGCAATCTGGTGGCCTCGGCCGTCGACGGGCTGACTCCGGACCACGTGGTGCTGGTGGATGCCGCGGGCAATCTGCCGCTGGGCCCGAAGACCGCCGAGGCGATGCGGCTGAGCGCCGAGCAGGCTCTCGAGGACAAGCTGGTGGCGACGCTCGAGCCGGTGACCGGCGCGGGCAATGTGCGCGCCTCGGTGACGCTCGACTACGACGCGACGGCCACCGAAGAGACCGCAGGAGACCTACGATCCGGACAAGACGGTGACGCTCTCGATGCAGCGCACCGAGCAGACCACGGGAGCGCAGCCGGTGGCCGCCGGAGTTCCCGGCACGGCATCGAATGCGCCCAACACGCAGGCGCTGCCGGTCTATCCGCATGAGACCGCGCCGCCGCAGACCGCCAAGAGCGAGTCCAGCACTTACGGCGTTTCGAAGACGGTGCGGCACACGGTCGAGAATCCGGGGCGGGTGCGGCGGCTGACCGCGGCCATCGTGGTGAACGACCGGCTGATCCAGCCGGCGACGAAGAAACATGCCGCGGTGTGGCAGCCGCGCTCGGCCGACGAGCTCGCGCAACCTGACCGCTCTGGCCCAGGCGGCGGTGGGCTTCGACACTTCGCGCGGCGACGTGGTCACGGTCGAGGACCTGGCCTTCGACGGCAACCGCCCCGAGCCTCCGGCGGCCGTTCCCGAACAGATGCTGAACTCGGCGGAAAACTCGCCGATGCTGGTGAAGTATCTCGCGTTGCTGGTGGGCCTGCTGGTGGTGGTGGCCTTCGCCGTGCGGCCCGCGATTCGCCACGCCGGCACGGCGCTGGCTACGCGAGCGCCAGTCAAAGCGGCGAGCCGGGAGCTGGCTGCGGCAGCCGCATCGCAGGCGGCGCTGAGTGCTCCCGAGCCGGCGCCGATCGATCCCGAGCGGCTGCGCACTCAGGAGATCTTCGAGCAGGTGACAAGGCCACCTGAAGCGCGAGCCCACGCAGAGCTCGCGGCTGTTGCAGAGCTGGATTCACTCGGAATAGGGCATTGCGGCAAGCGCCGGTGCAGGAAGGGAATTCGCTTGGCGGAGCAGGGAATCGAGAGCGAAGCAGCGCGGCGCCGCCCGGGGGCGAATCTCTCCGGCGTGCGCAAGGCGGCGATCCTGCTGGTGGCCGTGGGCGAGGAGCTGGCCAAGGAGGTTCTGCGCGCGCTGCCGGAGACCGACGTGCAGCAGATCACCGAGGAGCTGGCCGATCTGCGCGGCATCACGCCGGAGCTCTCGGCCGAGGTGCTGGAGGAGTTCTGGCAGCTGCTGGACACGCAGAACTTCATGGTGCACGGGGGCCTGGACTACGCCAGCCGCGTGCTGATCGAGGCCTTCGGCAAGCAGCGCGCCGACGACCTGCTGGCGCTGATGCGGCGCTCGCAGGAGGCGGCGCAGGGCAATCTGGCCAAGCTGCAGCGCACCGATCCGCAGCAGCTGGGCAAGCTGCTCGACTCCGAGCATCCGCAGACCATCGCCCTGGTGCTGGCGCACCTCGATCCCGAAGCGCGCCTCGATGGTGCTGGACAACCTGAGCGAGGAGCACAAGGTGGTCTCCATCCAGCGGCTGGCGGAGATGCGCCAGTTTTCTCCGGAGATGGCGCAGAAGGTGGCGCTGATTCTGCACCGGCGTCTGGAGAGCGTGGGCGACACGGCGCGCCGCAGCTACTCCGGCTTCAAGGCCGTGGCGGATCTGCTGAACCGGCTCAACGCCGAGGAGGCGAAGAAGATTCTGGAGACCATCGAAGAGAGCCAGCCGGAACTGGCGCTGAGCATCCGCAACCTGATGTTCACCTTCGAGGATCTGATCACCGTGCCGCGCGGCCACCATTCGCGAGATTGTTTCCGGCGTGGACAAGCGGCAACTGGCGCTGGCCCTGCGCGGCGCCAACGAGGAACTGCGCGCGCAGATCTTCAAGGCCATGAGCTCGCGCGCCGTGGAGATGCTGAAGGAAGACATGGAGGTGCTGGGTCCGGTGCGCTCGCGCGAGGTGGCGCAGGCGCAGCAGGAGATTCTGAACCTGGCGCGGCGGCTGGAGGCCGAGGGCAAGGTGATTCTGAAGCTCGAAACCGGCGACGAGATGCTGGCGTGAAAGGGGCAGGGAACAGGGAATAGGGAGTAGGGAAGTAAGAGCCGGGGAGGAGAAACTCGCGAGCCGGAGAACCGAGGCGGACGATGGCGGCATATGAGCAAGACGGCGGCGAGATGGAGGTGCTCGAGTACCCGGCCTGTCCCGATGCGCCACCCGTAACGGCGTGGAATGGCTGGGCGGAGGCTGAGGGAAACGGTGAGGATCGCCGGCGCAAAGCAGAGCCACGAGCGCACGCGGGGATGCATCGGGCGCGGCGACTGACGAGCGAACTGCCGAGGAGACGCGCCGATCGTTTGAGGCCGGGCGCGAGCGTGGCCGCCAGGAGGGCCGCCAGGCCGAGCGCGAGGCGCAGGCTGCAGCGCTTGCCGCCGAAACCGAGCGGTACAAGCGGCAGCTTGCCGCGCTCGCGGCGCGCTTCGCAGAGGCGAGCGCGACCGGTATCTGCGCGCGGTGGAGCAGGAGGTGGTGAAGCTGGCGCTGGCGGTGGCGGCGCGCATCCTGCGCCGCGAGGCGCAGATGGATCCGCTGCTGCTGACCGGCGCGGTGCGGGTTGCGCTGGGACAGTTGGCCGCCTCGTCGGAGGTGCGACTGCGCGTGCCCGCAGCGGAACTCGAATTGTGGAAGGAGGCCATCGCGCATCTGCCCCATCTGGCATGAAGCCGGCAGTGACGGCGGGCGAGGGAATGCGGCTGGGCGACTGCGTGATCGAGAGCAAGGTGGGAACGGTGGATCTGGGCGTGCGCTCGCAAGTTGGGCAGAGATCGAGCGCGGCTTCTTCGATCGCGCCGGGGCAGCGACGATGCGCGGACGCGGTTCCAGGCGTGGCAGTTGCTGCGCCGGATGCGGATCGCGACGAGGCGCGCGCATGACGCCGCTGCTGGAACGCTACTTTTGGCGGCTGGAGCGCCGGCAGCCCTGGCGCTGGCGCGGGCAGGTCCTCGAGTCGGTGGGCCAGACGATCGAGTCCGCGGGACCGCCGGTCTCGGTGGGCGAGTGCTGCGAGATCGAGGACCAGGCGGGACACGCGCACGCGGCCGAGGTGATCGGGTTTCGCGGGTCGAATGTGTTGTCGATGCCGGTCGAGGCGGCCGAGGGCATCCGCTTCGGCGATCCGGTGTGGTCGCTGGGCGTGACGCCGCGAGATCGAGGTGGGCCCGGCGCTGATGGGCCGGGTTCTGAATGCGCAGGGCACGCCGATCGACGGCGGCCGCCTGCCCGCGATCGCGACGACGCTGCCGTTGGACGGAGCGGTGCGCTCGCCGCTTGACCGCGTGCCCATTCACGAGCCGTTGGGCACCGGCATCCGCGCCATCGACGCATTGCTGACGGTGGGCCGCGGGCAGAGGGTGGGCATCTTCGGCGGGTCGGGCGTGGGCAAGAGCACGCTGATCGGCATGATGACGCGCAACACCGAGGCCGAGGTGACGGTGGTGGGCCTGGTGGGCGAGCGCGGCCGCGAGGTGGGCGAGTTTCTGCGCGATTCTCTGGGCGCGGAAGGTCTGGCGCGCGCGGTGGTGGTGGTTTCCACGTCCGACGAGTCGCCGCTGCTGCGCATGCGCGCGGCGCTGGCGGCAACCACGGTGGCCGAGTTCTTTGCCGCGCAGGGAAAGCATGTGCTGCTGGTGCTCGATTCGCTGACGCGGTTTGCCATGGCGGCGCGCGAGATCGGTTTGGCGGCGGGCGAGCCGCCCACGGCGAAAGGGTACACGCCCTCGGTGTTTGCGCGGCTGGCGCGACTGGTGGAGCGCGCCGGGTGTTTCCGCACGGGCTCGATCACGGCGTTCTATACCGTGTTGATGGAGGGCGACGACCAGCAGGATCCGCTGGTGGATGCGGTGCGCTCGCTGCTCGACGGGCACGTGGTGCTGTCGCGCGCGCTGGCGGCGAGGGATGGTATCCGCCCATCGAGGTGCTGGATTCGATCAGCCGCCTGATGCCCGCTGTGGCGGGAGAGGAGCATCGCGAGCAGGCGGCGCTGGTGCGCAAGCTGATGGCGGTTTATGCGCGCTCGGAGGATCTGGTGCGCATTGGCGCCTACAAGGCGGGCGCCGACCCGGAGTTGGACCGCGCGCTGCGCGCGCGCGAGGCGATTCGCGCATTTCTGACTCAGGATGCGCTCGAGCATGTTCGCTTCGCCGACGGCCTCGCGCCGCCTTGCCGCGCTCGCCGCGGAGGTGTGAGCGATGGCGGTGTCGCGCGCCATGCGCCGCCTGCTCCAGGTGCGGGAACTCGAGGAGGAGTTGAGCCAGACAGCGCTCGATGCGGCAGTAGGAGATTTGCGGCGCATGGAGTTGGCGCTTGGGTCGGCTCGCGAGCGCGAGCGTAATGGACGGCGGCAGGTGACGGCGAGCGCGAGTACAGGCGAGCCTGGTTGACCGGATCACGGGCCTTGAGGAGACGCGCGCGGCGCTTCGTCACGCCACGGCGCTGAGGCCAAGAATCGCGGAGACGGAGCTTGAGGTGGCACAGCGGCGGCAGGAGTTTCTCGCCAAAAGAATGGAGCGGCGGCAGGCGGAGACGCTGATCCGGAAGACCGAGACAGAAGACGCAGTCGAGGCCGGGCGCCGAACGCAGAGGGGAGCTCGACGACTGGTTTCTGAGCCGGGCGCAGCGGAGCAAAGAGACCGCTAACGAGGGCTGATGCGGACGACGCGCCGGGCGCCAGTGGAAGAGTGCAGGGGCGCGGCGGCGAAAACTTGAGCGAGAACTCGCGGCGCCGGGTGAGAGTTTCCTTAAATGGGATCAATGTCCCAGACTTGAAAATCTCCTAACCCCTTTCGCAACACTTTGGCACGCCTGCTGCACTCTACCCTCCCATGACGGTTGCCGCAGGCACAGGAGTTGGGGCGGGCGCGGGTATTGGGGCGGGCGCGGGGGTTGGCGCGGTCACAGGTATTGGTGCAGCGATCGCGGCGTTGGAGCGTGCCGGCAACGGGAAAGCGCTGGGCAAGACAGCGGCATTTGCTCCCGGCAAAGGAACGGGTGCGAACTGGCCGGGCGCGGCGAAGGGAAGCGGGGCTGAGGCGGGAAGCAACGAGAGTTTCAAGGCGAGCTGGCAGTTGATGCTGCGCGCATGGGGCGTGGTGGCGAGGGCAAGCAGCGGCGCGGCGGATCCTGCGGCTGGCGAAGCGGGCGAAACCGGCGCGGCAACTAAAAGCAACGAGCGCCAGGGCGTCGACAGCGCGCAGGCGGCGTTAGCGCGGGCTGGCGCTGATGCGGTGCAATCAGCGCTGACGGCGAGCCGAAGCAACGGGCCGGCGGTGGGCGTGGGCGCTCCGGCCAACAACACGGCGAGCGCCACTCGTCCGCGGAGTCCGGCGAATGCGGCAAGCCCAGTTCGCCTGCAAGTTCCCGCGAATGCAGCGAGCGTAGCGGCCGGCGTGGAAGCGAGCGCGCAAAGCTCCGCGGAGGTTAACGAAGCAAAGATATCCGAAAGCTCGACAGGCGCGGTCCCGAGCGCAAAGAGTGAGCGGCGGGCAAGCGCCGGGAAAGATGCTGGAGCCCATCCGCAAGCGATTTCGGCGGCGAATGGGCTGATGGCATCTCCTGTCGATGGGGCCGGGCTCGCGGCGCAAGAGGCGGCGCCGGTGCAGATGCAAATCACCCCCGCAAATTTGGCGGATTCGCTTGCGTCACGCCCTGCGAAACAGATTGATGAACCTTTGAGCGGCGCGAGCGAGACGGAACCGGAAGCAGCAGTTGCGGCGATCCGGGCCAAAGGCTCGCCGTGGACGACGGCGGCTGCGGCTGCGACGCGGTCGAGCACAAGCGCGCATGCTCTGACCAGAATCCCGGCAGGGACACCGGTGAGCGCGGCCGAAAGCACGCTGCGCGATGAAGAGATGAGCGAAGGCGCGGCGGTCCCGATCGGCGATCAGGAAGAATTTGCGGCACTTCCGCAAGCTCCTTTGACGGCGCCGGCGATTGCGGCGACACATGTACTGCAAGCGGCCAGCGCGATCCGCCAGGGGGCGAGCTCGGGCGTCGAGGAGCACAAAACGCCGGTTGAAGGTTTCGCAGCGCATCGCGGAACGAACTCGATAAGCGGCGTTTCCGTTGATCCCGCCGTCGCGACGGCGAGTGCGGACAGGCTGAGCGCAGACAGCGGCGCGTTGCCCTCACCACAAGCGACGACGCGAACGGCGCATGAGGCGGTCGCGGCCGGAGGGGTGAGCGCATCGATGGGGCAGGGAGTTGGGGCGCACGTTGTTGCCGGGCAAACCTCCGCGCCGGAGACGCCGGCAATGGTGCGCGATCCGGGTGGCGCGCAGAGAACGGCAGGCGTTTCGGCGGCTCACGGCGAGCCGGCCGCAACACAGGCAGCAGCTCCGCAAGAGACCTTTGCCGCGCTGGATGCGGGACCGGCGGTGGGAACGCCGCATTGGATTCATGCCGGCGGACGCCAGGCCGAGGCGGGCTTTGAGGATCCGGCGCTGGGCTGGGTTGGCGTGCGCGCCGATCTGAATGGTGGCAGCGTTCATGCGGCTGTTGTTCCTGCCTCGACGGAAGCGGCACAGGCGTTGAGCGGACATCTGGCAGGACTGAGCGCGTATTTGTCGGAACAGCATGCACCGGTGGCGACGCTGACGATGACGGCTCCGGGCACGAGCGGGATGGAAGCGGGCGTGGATCAGAACACGCAACAGAGCGCGGGCCAGCATGGGGAGCAAAATCCGGCGGCAACGCCGCAATCGGGCGCGCAGCCTGGTACAGGCGCCAGTGCACCGGCCTCGGCAGCAAGTTCTGCAACGTCAGGCGGTGGGTTCGATGCGATCACGTATGCGGGAGGCAGCCGCGGCACGCACATCTCGGTGATGGCGTGAAAGAGGCAGGGAGTAGGGAGCAGCCAATAGGGAATTAAAAAACACGCAGCGAAGGAGCGAGGGGCCGAGGGAGCAAGACAGCAGGGAGTAGGGAGTAGCCAGTAGGGAATAGAAATGCGGGGAGCGGGGAAACGGGAGGGACGATGGCAACAGGAATCCTCAATCACGTGGTGACGGCGGGACAGGCGCTGAAGGGGATGGCCGCAACACCGATGGCCGGCTCTACAAATGGAACTGGCGGAACGAGCGGGACAAGCGGGACGTCGGGGACCAGCGGCTCGAGCAGCTCGGGCGACACAAGCGATAGTTCCGCGACCATCTCGGCCAACGACTTTCTCACGCTGCTGGTGACGGAGATGCAGAACCAGGATCCGACGGCGGACACTGACCCCAACGAGTACATCGATCAACTTGTGCAGGTGAATAGCCTGGAACAATTGATCGATATCAACCAGACGCTGAGCGGGGCACTCGGCAGCACGAATTCAAGCTCGGGCACCGGCTCATCCGCGCAGGTTGCCGGAGTGACAAATGGCACGACGGCAACGAGTCCGCTGGCGGCAACGGCAGCGGGTCAAACGGCGCGCACGGCGCACGCAGCAAGTGCGCTGCCGGCAGCTCGATCCGCGGTCCCGGCAGTCAGCGCGCCAGCGACGCAGAGAGCGGCAGGCGGAGGCGTTCCGGGAAATGTGGGCGTGCCGCGCGTAAATGCCGCCGCGCAGCGCGTGGGACACGCACTGTCCGGCCGAACGCATTCAAAGCCGGTGAAAGGCAGCGCAATTCCATTGCAGTAACGCAGTTTTGTTCGCCGGGCGCGATGGCCCGCATAACCGAAGCGAAGCCGGGCACTGAGGCCCGCTAACTGAACCGAATCATAGAGGAGATGGACCATGGCAAGTTTTTCAATTCCGCTTACCGGCCTTGAGGCCGATTCCACTGCCTTGAATACGATTGCGAACGATCTCTCCAACATGAACACGACGGCCTTCAAGGCGCAGTCAACCAACTTCTCCGATCTGTTCTACCAGCAGATCGGCTCGACCGGCTCCGGCGACCCAATTCAGGTGGGCGCGGGCGTGAAGGTGGCCTCGAACGAGATCGCGTTCACGCAGGGCTCCATCAACTCCACTGGCAACTCGACCGACGTAGCGTTAAACGGAAGCGGGTTCTTTGTCGTCAGCAATGGATCCGGCGGCTACGAGTACACGCGGGCAGGCAATTTTTCACTGGACTCGAACGGGGATCTTGTCTCGTCAAACGGCATGAATGTGATGGGCTACCCGGCGGTAAACGGCGTGGTGAATACCAATGCGCCGCTGACTGCGGTTAACGTCCCGGTGGGCCAGGTTCAGGAGCCGCAGGCCACGGCCACCATGGGCATGACGGCCAATCTGGATGCCACAACAGCGCAGGGAACGCAGTTTCCGGCACAGATCACCGTGTACGATTCATTGGGCGAGCCGCACGTGGCGACGGTGACCTTCGAGCCGACAGCGGTTGCCAACACCTGGAGCTACTCGGTGGCATTGCCGGCCGCGGACTTTGCGAATGGTGTTTCCACGCCGATCACGGGAACCATGCAGTTTGATGCCAATGGCAATCTGACTACTGTGACTCCTACAGGCGGTCCTGCCGGGACGGTAGGAACGGCAGTGGGGGACGTACAGTCGATTGGCCTGAACTTCAACAATGCACTTACCGATAACGCCAACAATCTGAACATCCAGTGGAACCTGCTGGGCGACGAGCGGGACGCCGACCATCAGCCAGGTGGACACGACCTCAGCGGTTTCGGCTACCACCCAGAACGGCTATGCGAGCGGTCAATACCAGAGCTTCACCATCGGCTCGGACGGGACCGTGACGGCGAGCTATTCCAATGGGCAGCAGCAGAACGTGGGGCAACTGGCGCTGGCAAATGTGGCCAATGACCAGGGACTGAATCTGCTGGGAGACGGCGACTATGCAACCACTCTTGCCAGCGGGACGGCCGTAGTCGGAACTTCGGGCACTGCGGGCCTGGCCACTGTGCAGGACGACGCGCTGGAGGCCTCGAACGTGAACATTTCGACGGAGTTCTCCGACTTGATCATCGCGCAGCGGGCATTCGAGGCCAATGCCAAGTCGGTGACCACTTTCGACACGGTCACGCAGGACACGATCAACATGGTTCACTGAGTCTAGCGGCGGAGCGAATTGAATCCACCGACGAGTGATCCCCACCCTGGCGACAAAGACTGAGGCGTCGCGAGGGTGGGGCACCCGCGGCCTTCAGACCGCCCTCAGCTTTTGGAGCGTGGGAAGGCCTCAATGAAGAATCCCTTTCCCTCCGCGAGTACGATCCCTTTCTCATTCGCGATGCGCGCTTCAGCCCAATGCTTGCGCGGCTCGTTGCGAACCACGCGACCCTCAATGCGAAGAGGTGCTCCACTGGGAACGGGACGGAGGTAGTCGACCTCCAGTTTCCGCGTCATCGAGGGGTTGGCCTTGGCACGCACCGCTTTGCTCATGGCCTCATCGAGCAATGTGGCGATAATGCCGCCATGCAGGTAGCCGGGATGGCCGTCGAAGGCACTGGGGACGACGGGCAGGCTCACGACGGAACCGTCGTCGGCGAGCAGGAATTCGAGGCGCAGGCCGTTCTGGTTTGCCGGGCCGCAGCCGAAGCAGCGATTGCTGGCAGAGTGGGCGAAGGGGGTAAGGTGCTCGTTCGAGCGCAGCGCCATAAGATAAGCATACTTGCCCGGCGGTGCGCGGAGCCTCTGAGCGCGCGAGACGGTTCGCGCGGGCAAGATAAGCGGCTTGACCCCGGTCAGCGCGCCCGCTCAGACTGAAGATGCGGAGTCCGGCTGAACCCCCGCAATCCCCGGAGGAACTTCCCGAGTCAATCATCGAGAGCAGAATTGCGTTCAGGGAAAGTTTCATCGAGGTGGCGGACTGGAACGATGCAAGAGGTGAATTTGCGCGGAAGGCTTGAGAGGTGAGGCTTCGGAGAACTCGGGCTGCGGTTCTGGCCGCGGCGGTTGCGGTCAGCGTGGCGGGATGCCGTTCAGCGCCGAAGCTTACGGCGCAGCAGGCCGAGGGCAAGCATCTCTACGACGTTGGTTGCGCTCACTGCCATGAGGAGAACGATCTGCACCTGAAAAGAGTCCCGCCGAACTTGCAGGGTCTCTTTAGCCGGAACACATTGCCGGATGGTGAGCCGGCGACGGATGCGGAGGTAGAGCAAGTGTTGATGGCGGGTAAGGGAATGATGCCGTCGTTTGCATATCAGATGACGAAGGAACAGATGGACGCGGTGGTGGCTTATCTGCACGCCGGGCTCCGCGATCAACAAAAGCAATAGAGAGGAGAAGCGGCGATGAAGGTCGGAGTTCTTGGTTCGGGCGACGTAGCGAAGGCGCTTGCGGAGGGTTTTATCAAGCATGGCCACCAGACCATGGTAGGCACGCGCGACGCGGCAAAGCTGGCGGAGTGGAAGAAGGCGAATCCCAAGGCGCAGGTGGGCAGCTTCAGCGAGACGGCGGCGTTTGGCGAGGTGCTGGCGCTGGCCGTGAAGGGTTCGGCTGCGGCCGAGGTTTTGCGCATGGCGGGAGTCGCCAACCTGGACGGAAAGCTGGTGATGGACGCGTGCAATCCGATCGCCGACGCGCCGCCGGTGAACGGGGTTCTGAAGTTCTTCACGACGCTGGATGATTCGCTGATGGAGCGCCTGCAGCGCGCGTTCCCCAAGGTGCATTTCGTAAAGGCGTTCAACTCGGTGGGCAATCGTCAATTCGTGAATCCGCAGTACAAAGCAGGGAAGCCGACGATGTTTATCTGTGGGAACGATGACGGGGCCAAGATGGTGACGGCGCAGATTCTGGAGCAGTTCGGCTGGGAGACGGCGGATATGGGAAAAGTGGAATCGGCGCGCGCCATTGAGCCGTTGTGCATTTTGTGGTGCGTTCTCGGCTTCACGAAAAACGAGTGGACACACGCCTTCAAGCTGCTGCACCAGTGAGACAGCGGGGCTGGCGGAGTTAGCGGGGCTAGCGGGGCAAGCTGCCGTGCCCTTTCAAAACAACTTCAAAAACGGGCATTCTGTCGCCAGCGAAAGGCCGGCTGGGGAAACAGTAACCACCGTATACTGAGGGAGCGATGGCAACCGACAAAACATTCTATTTGGAGACATTCGGCTGCCAGATGAACGCCCATGACTCCGAAAAAGTGATCGGCACACTGCGCCGGCAGGGATACCGGCAAGTGGAGTCGGAGGAAGACGCCGGGCTGATCCTTTACAACACATGCTCCATCCGCGACAAGGCGGAGCAGAAGGTCTTCCATCGCCTGAACGACTACAAGAAGCTGCACAAGGAAGGGAAGCGCTTCGGCGTGCTGGGCTGCGTGGCGCAGCAGGAGGGCGAAAAGATCTTCGAGCGGGCGCCGTACGTCTCGCTGGTCTCGGGTTCAGCTTCGTACCGCAAGCTGCCGGAGATGCTTACGCGGCTGGAAGCCGGCGAAAGCCGCATTGCCGGCCTGGACGACCGCCAGACGGACGAGACGTTTGAGACGGAGTTCACGGCGCGGCAGAATCCCTACCGCGGCTACATCACCATTATCGAGGGGTGCGATAAATTCTGCTCCTACTGCGTGGTGCCCTACACGCGCGGCAAGGAACGCAGCCGGAGTTCGTCGTCGGTGCTCCACGAGGCGCGGCGGATCGCCGACCTGGGCTACACGGAGATTCAACTGCTGGGCCAGAACGTGAACAGCTACCGCGACCCGGAAGGGAAGTGCTCGTTCGCTGAGCTGCTGGCGGCGGTGGGCGAGGTTCCCGGCATCCGGCGCGTCCGGTTTACCACCAGCCATCCCCGGGACTTTACGCGGGACATTGTGCAAGCCATCGACCGGGTGCCGACGCTTTGCGACCACGTGCACCTGCCGGTGCAGTCGGGGTCGGCGACGGTGCTCAAGCGGATGGCGCGGGAGTATACGCCGGAGTGGTACCTGGAGCGGATTGCGTGGATCAAGGCAGCGCGGCGGACGATCTCGCTTTCGACGGACATTATTGTTGGCTTTCCCGGCGAAACGGAGGACGATTTTATTGAGACGATAAATCTGCTGGCGGAAGTCGAGTACGATTGCGTCTTCGCTTTCAAGTACTCAGCGCGGCCGAATACGCCGGCCTTGACCATGATCGACACGGTGCCGGAAGAGGAAAAGGCTGGTCGGCTTCAAGTATTGCTTGAAAGGCAAAGGGAGATCCAGAGGATCAATTATTCCAAGCAGATCGGAGAGATTCTTGAGGTAATGGTCGAAGGCGTGAATGCGCCGAGAGGGCAGATTGCTGGCCGCAGCAGCCAAAACAAGCCGGTGAACGTTGCCTGGACGCAGCCCATTACACCGGCGCCGGCGAGTTACCTGAGGGTTCGGATCACAGGTGCGTACCCTAATAGCTTGGTTGGCGAAGCCGTCTAAGAATAGGGACCAAGGCGCCAAGGGAACTAGAACTGGTTGCATAAATGTGCTTTGAAAGGGCACGGCTTTAGCCGTGCCGCAAGACAAGCAATAGAATTGCTGGCTTTAGCCACTGAGGAATGTCTTTCGGTCGCATCGATGGGATTTATGCAACCAACACTAGGGACCGAGAAGGCAGAGATGGGGTTTTAACCCCTGAGGGATAACAACCGGATCCTATATACAACCATTTTTGAAACACGCTCTAGAAACAGAGAAGCCTGATCGCGGAGTGGGCGCTCTGAGCGAGGATCAGGAAAAGAGGGAACGAATGGATATCGAGGTGCGGATTCGGGGCCTGATGATGGACCCCTCCACAAACATGCCGATCGTGGTGTTGAAGGATGTGGGGTCGGACGCCGTGATGCCGATTTGGGTGGGCATCTTTGAAGCGAACGCGATTGCGCTCGAGATCGAGAAGATGACGGTGGCGCGCCCGATGACGCACGACCTGACTCGGAACCTGGTTCGTCACCTGAATGGCGAGCTGGAAAGGGTTGTAATTACAGAACTTAGAGACGATACATTTTATGCTGTGCTGTGGCTGCGGCAGGAGGGCGAGCAGGTAGCCGTGGATGCCCGGCCCTCCGATGCGATCGCGCTGGCTCTGCGCGCCGACTGCCCGATCTACGTGGCGGATAAAGTGATGGAGAGCGCCAAGCTGAACACCAGCGGCCCGCCGGAGGGCCCCACCGCGGAGCAATTACGCGGATGGCTCGAAGGGCTGAACGACGAAGACCTCGGGCGCTACAAGATGTAATCGAGCCAAAACTTCCAGAATTGAGCAGAAGCATTGAGGAGCGCAGAGGCGTATTTCTGCGCTTCGGCGCGCAAGTGTTTGACGGGTAACGCTTTCTGACGGAGTTCGCAGGCGTGGCCAACGTACCAGCGCTCCAGTCCTGATGCCGTGACCTCGGGATGGAATTGCAGGGCGAGGGCGAAGTTATCGATGGCGAAGGCCTGGTTCTCGTAGAGTTCTGTTCGGGCCAGGTGGTGAGCTCCAGCAGGGAGATCGAAGGTGTCTCCGTGCCAGTGGAGCAGGTGGAGATCTTTGGCGAGGAGCGGCGCGAGCCAGGCGGGAGGGGGTTCGGGTCCGGCGGATGAGATGGGGAACCAGCCGATTTCGGGGCCGCGGCCGCCCGGATAAACCCGTGCGCCAAGCGCCGCTGCCATTAACTGTGCGCCGAGGCAGATTCCGAGAGTTGGCCTGCGGGCGGCCAGGCGTCTGCGGAGGGTTTCGATCTCGCCAGCGAGAAACGGGTAGTCGGCGGATTCGTAGACACCGATAGGTCCGCCCAGGACGATGAGTAGATCGCAATGCTCGGCTTCCGGCACGGGGAATTGGGCGGTTGCAATGTCGATAGTCTCGATCGAGAATTTGCGCCGGGTCAGCTCAGGCTCAAGGGAGCCCAGATCCTCGAAGGGAAGGTGGGAGAAGACGACGGCCTGAAGAGGGCTCACGGGCATAGAGACAGGGTAAGAGATTTGCGGACGGCGTTAGTTAACAGAATATCTGTTATCGGACATTCCATGTCGGGGCAGGTTCGAGCTGCCGCCCCCGTCATCCTGAGCGGACTCGACCATGCCCTTGCTCCAAAAGCCACTTCAAAGCTGGCCGAAGGGTTTGATTGAACTTACGTCGAACTGGATCGCGGGGCAGTTGTCAGGAACGGCCAAGCGGTAAATGACCGGCGCGTCCGATCCGCTCACATCTTCCGAATTCAGCTCGGTTATGCCGTGTCGGGCGATCTCTTCCGGGAGTGGATTCGCCGCGTCGTCGCGAGGCCAAATTGCAAATGTGGGGGCTGTGCACGCGGCAGCATCGAGAGCGCGGTCCCGGTAGGCCGCGGTGTCGTCGCCGGCCGCCAGCCCGGGCGTAACATCGTTGTCCAGGTCGAGGTAGCGCGAGCCGCTTTGTTCCACTGGAAAGAATGATCCTCCAATCGGCCCAAAGACGATTGAGCCGCGAGGGATGTTGCTGCGAATCCGGGTGAGGAGGATCTGCGGGTCCCTTCCCTTCCAGAGTTTGACCCCAGTGTGCATTCGTCGGATCTCCAAACTTGCCGGCAGCAGCAGTTCCAGGCAAACCGAGGCCGCGATCAACGAACGGAGGGTTCTGCTGCGGAGAGACTCCCAACCGATCCACGAGAACGATGCCATGACAAGAAACGGCAGCCAGAAAATGGCATAGCCTAGGAAGCGGGAGAGCAAAACGGCACTCAGGGCCAGGTTGGCCAGAGCCGTGACTGCCAGCGCGACCCTAAGTGTCTTCCTTTCCCCTCCCCACCCCCGGCGTTGCGCCCAGGCGCAGAGGAAGCCGGAAACGAGCAGGAATCCTGTCAGTAGAGCAACGGTTTTATGGGTGGGCAACTCCAGGTTCCACTGCCCGCCGAGCAGAGGCGAGCTGTCGATTTGGTCGCCTTTACTCGCGCTTCTGACAAACTGAACCCAACTCCATGGCGTCATGCCCAGCGGCGCTAGAAGCAACGCATTCGTCACAAGGCTCGAAAACGCTGCCACGGCGCCGGCGCCGAGGAAGCGGGATCTCCTGTCGGCATCGACGCAGGCTGCCGAGATCACTCCACAAGCCACCCCAGTCAGCGGCGGAAGTGCGCGCGGTGTGGACCCGGCGGCAAGCCCGAAGAGAATCCCCGCCGCGCAGGCTAGCAACGCAAGTCTTGCCGCCGAGCCACTCACGGCATGTAGCAGGAAAAGGATGCCGGCGAAGATCAGGCCCACCGTGACCGGGTCCCAACGGCCGGGCAGGAGAATGCAGTACGCGGTCGAGATCAGGACCGTCGAAGCTCCCCCGAGCACGACCCAATGGCCGGCACCACTAAGGCGAAGGAGCAACGCCGACGAAACTGTGATGAGGGAGATGCCAAAAAGAAAGCAGAGCGCGCGCCAGGGCAGCACGCTGAGGCCAAACAGCCTGATCCACGCCGCCGCAACCCGAAAAGAAACCGGTCCGAAGAAGCGTACGAGCGGGATGTCGTGGGCAAACAAGCCATCCACACTCAAATTGGCTGGGCGGCCATGCACGATCGACCAGGCTGTCGATTGCGGGTAGAGCTCGTCTCCCCAGACCGGCTCTCGCCCCTCGACGAGCGCGAAGGTGGTGACGAAGTAGAGCACTAGAAGGCACCAACCAAAGATCTGCAAGCGGATCAAACGCCGGGGACGTGGAGCATTCCCGCAGGCCGGCGCCACGGGATCCAGAACATTCGGCGAGCGTAGTTCGTCCATCGTGCTGGGTCCTCCCGGCGGCATGACCTGCGACGTTCCTGGCCGCAGCTAGAGAATATCAAGCAATGCGCGGCCGAACTTCAGACTCAGCGGTAGGATGATGAAGTCGAGATGGCTTGCCGGTGCAGCCCGCGTTTCCGCTCAAACCCTGTGCGCAGTCTGGCCCGAGCCCACTGGCCCAAAATCGGAAATTTCGCTCAATTCCGCATTTCGGCCAGGAGGCGCTCGACTTCGGCCTTTTGCTCGGCAGTGAGCGGCAGAATCGGCGAACGCGGGCGGCCACCGTAGTATCCGTTGAAGTCGCAGGCGTATTTGATGCCTGCCAGCCCGAACGCGCCGACAATGCGATTGCCGGCGACGAGAATACGCTGCTGTTTTTCTTCGGCGAGCTGCAGGTCGTGGTCCTTCCAGGCGAGGTAAATCTCCTGGCAGGCTTGCGGAGCGAAGGCGGCGAAGGCGACGATAGCGCCCGTGGCTCCGGCCTGGAGCGAGTCGAAGATCGCTCGATCTGCGCCGGTGAGAACCTGGAAGCCCAATTCCCTGCTGCGGGTCCGTTCACGAGTTTTGACCGGGGCGGCAGGCGGGGCTGTGGCGACAGCCACTCCTCCGGCAAGGTCGCCGGCGGAAACGAAGGTGGCGTCGGCTTCTGGTCCAGGCTCGCGATGCGGAGCCATCATGCGCGCGGTGGCTGCTTCAAAGACCTGTGTGACCGCGACCGTCCGCCGGGGAGCATTTTGCGTGGCGGCAACCGTCTGGCGGATCCGCTCCACATTGCCGCTCGAATCCTTGATGCCGATGATGTTCGGGTGCTGAGCCAATTCGGCGATGAGCTCGACCGTCATCTCTGTGGGGACGAATTTGGGAATGTGGTAGAGCACAACCGGGAGGGGCGAGCGGTCGGCGATGCTGCGGAAATAGTGAAGGACGGCTGCGGGCGAAATCTGGCCCCCATAATAGCTGGGCGGGCGAACGACGACGGCGTCGTAGTTGAGGGCAGCCGCGAACTCCGCCAGCTCGAGGGTCGTGCGGACGCTCTCGCGCCCCACGCCTGCGATGAGAACCTTCTCAGGCGCGGTGGCCTTGACCGAGGCGCGGAGGACGTCGCGAGTCTCCGCATCGTTGAGCGTGACGGCCTCACCCGTGGAGCCGAGAACCACCATCCCCGCCAGCAGGCTGCGCGAGTAGCGCGCCATGTTGGCCTCAATCTTGCGGAAATAAATGCGCTCGTCTGCGTAAAACGGCGTGGTAACCGCGGCGAAGACGCCTTCCATCAGCATTCGTTTATTGTAGAACCCGCCGCGGAGCCGCCGCGCGCGCTTCCCTGCTCATTGCGAGGCTCGATTGGCCGTGCGGACGGTTACGGTGTATGTTGGAATTCACACAGCAAGAGGATCGTGCGCTGGCGGCGAAGCGAGGTTGAGGGGCAAGAGCCGAAACAATGGACACATTGATGCACACCGAAGTGAGGGAGCGGAAGGCGCCGACGCTCGCCAGCCAGGCGGTGTCTTTTTCCCTGCATTCGCTTCTGGCGCTGGCCTCGTGGATCGCGCTGATGCTCCTCGGCTACGCGGTCAATTCCGTAGGCGTTCCGCAGGGTGTGATCCTTTTGTTGTCGCTGACCGTGCCGCTCGTGGTTGGCTTGATCGTCGCCAAGATTCACCCAAGCGAGATGGCGACTGCGGTGTGGCTGGTGGGCTTCATCTGGGCAATGATCGTGAGTCTTTACGTTCTGGATCTGCCCACCGGGCCCGACCGGTGCTTCCAATGCAGCGCGACGGAGAAATTGTTGCGTACGTTCTTCAGCCTGCCCAGTCCGAGCGGACTGATCGATGACGATGGTCCGTTCATTGGCACGTGGCCGGCAGCGGCGCTGGTGGGCTACTCGATCGGAGCGTGGCTGGCGATGCGGCGGCGGCGCAAGGAATCGTAGAGCAATTTTTCTTCAGAAGACACGCGACTTCCCTTCTCCGAATTTCCAATTTAAGGAGCCTATTCCGGCGCAGCTGTGCGGCGTGCTGCGTTTGGCTCATCAGCGCCCGTTGGCTGAGTGCAGTGCCTGCAGTGCGTAAACCGTGACAGAGTGTTTCTGCATGGCGGCGATTCCCTCGGCCGCGGCCTGCGCGGCTGCCAGCGTGGTGATGGTGGGGATGCGCGCCAGGACGGCGGCGCGGCGAATGGCCTTTTCGTCGAAGATCGCGTCCTGGCCGCGCGGCGTATTCACGATGAGCTGAATGCGCTTCTCCTTGATGAGGTCGACGGCGTTGGGCCGGCCTTCGTCGACTTTGAAGACCCGCTCGACAATGAGGCCCGCGCCCTCGAGCACGTTGGCCGTGCCTTCGGTGGCGACGATTTTGAAGCCGAGATCGACGTAGCGGCGCGCCAGCGGAATGACGGCTTGCTTGTCGTGATCGTTCACGGTGAAGAAGACCGTGCCGCCGGTGGGCAGAATCTGGCCGGCGGAGAGCTGCGCCTTGGCGAAGGCCTCGCCAAAGGTGGACGCGACGCCCATCACTTCGCCGGTGGACTTCATCTCCGGGCCGAGAACCGTGTCGACGCCGGCAAACTTTGACCACGGGAAGACGGGCGATTTGACGTAAAAGTGCGCGCCGGTTCCAAGATCCTTGCCGGATGCGAGTTCGTCAGGCAGCAGCTCGCGCAGCTTGCGGCCGGTCATGAGGCGCGCGGCGATTTTGGCGAGCGGCACGCCGGTGGCCTTGGAGACGTAGGGAACGGTGCGCGAGGCGCGGGGATTGACCTCGATGACGTAGACGTGGTCGTTGCCCTGATCGTCGCGCTGAATGGCGAACTGCAGGTTGACCAGGCCGACGACCTTGAGCGCGAGGGCCAGCTTGCGCGTGTAGGCGCGGAGGGTTTCGAGCGTCGACTCGCTGATGCCGACGGCGGGCAGCACGCAGGAGGAGTCGCCGGAGTGAATGCCGGCCTCCTCGATGTGCTGCATGATGCCGGCAATGAGAACGTCTTTCGAGTCGCAGAGCGCGTCGACGTCGACTTCGATGGCGTTTTCGAGGAAGTGGTCGATGAGGACCGGGCGCTCCTGCGAGTACTCGACGGCCTGGCGCATGTAGCGCGTGACGGCGTCGGCATCGTAGGCGATGACCATGGCGCGGCCGCCGAGCACGTAGCTGGGGCGCACGAGGACGGGATAGCCGATCTCGCTCGGCGACGGCCAGCGCCTGGTCCACACTGGTCGCGGTGCCGCCGCGCGGCTGCGGAATCTTGCAAATCTTCAAGCAATTTGCCGAACTGCTTGCGATCTTCGGCCAGGTCGATCGATTCCGGCGAGGTGCCGATGATGGGCACGCCGGCAGCGAGCAGGCGCTGCGCGAGGTTCAGCGGCGTTTGCCCGCCGAACTGGACGATCATGCCGATCTTCGCGCCGGACTGCGCCTCGTGGTTGTAGATGGCCAGCACATCTTCCAAGCACCAGCGGCTCAAAGTAGAGGCGGTCGCTGGTGTCGTAGTCGGTGGAGACGGTCTCAGGGTTGCAGTTGACCATGATGGTCTCGTAGCCGTCGTCCTTGAGCGCGAAGGCCGCGTGGCAGCAGCAATAGTCGAACTCGATGCCCTGGCCGATGCGGTTGGGGCCGGAGCCGAGAATGATGATCTTGGGCGTTTTGGTCGGCGGCGCTTCGTCCTCTTCCTCGTAGGTGGAGTAGAGGTAGGGCGTCATGGACTCGAACTCGGCGGCGCAGGTGTCGACGAGCTTGAAGACGGGGCGAATTCCCTGCCCTTCGCGCAGTTCCCTCACCTGCTGGACGCCTTCGTGGCCCTCGAGCTTCCACTCCGTGGCGATGCGCTCGTCGCTCAGGCCGAAGCGCTTGAGCTGGCGCAGGTGCTCCGCGCTCATATCTTTTGGAGTAGTTTGTGCGATGGCGGCTTGCGCCAGCGTAATCTCGCGCAACTGGTGCAGGAACCAGGGATCGATCTTGGTGAGGCGGGCGACCTCGCGCACGCTCATGCCGCGCTCGAAGGCGTAGCGGATGTAGCCGAGACGCTCGGGCCGCGGCGTGACCAGCATCTGCGTCAGGCGGCGCGGCTCCAGCACTTCGGCGCCGGTCTTCTTGCCGGTTTCAAGCGAGCGCCAGGCCTTCATCAGCGCTTCTTTGAAGGTGCGGCCGATGGCCATCACCTCGCCGACCGATTTCATCTGCGGGCCGAGCGTGTCGTCGGCGCCGGGAAATTTCTCGAACTGCCACTTGGGAATCTTGACGACGACGTAATCGATGGTCGGCTCGAAGCAGGCCGGAGTTTTGCGCGTGATGTCGTTGGGGATCTCGTCGAGCGTGTAGCCCACGGCGAGCTTGGCGGCGATCTTCGCGATCGGGAAGCCGGTGGCCTTGGACGCGAGCGCCGAGGAGCGCGAGACGCGCGGGTTCATCTCGATGATGGTCATGCGGCCGTCTTGCGGATTGATGGCGAACTGCACGTTGGAGCCGCCGGTTTCGACGCCGATCTCGCGCATGACGGCGATGGCCGCGTCGCGCATCTTCTGGTACTCGCGGTCGGTGAGGGTTTGCGCGGGCGCCACGGTGATGGAGTCGCCGGTGTGCACGCCCATGGGGTCGAAGTTCTCAATGGAGCAGATGATGATGACGTTGTCGGCGAGGTCGCGCATCACCTCGAGCTCGAATTCCTTCCAGCCGAGCACGCTTTCTTCGAGGAGGCACTCGTGCACGGGCGAGAGGTCGAGGCCGCGGGCGAGAATCTCCATCAGCTCTTCGCGGTTGTAGGCGATGCCGCCGCCCGTGCCGCCGAGCGTGAAGCTGGGCCGGATGAGCACCGGGAAGCCGAGCTTGCTGGAGAAGTCGAGGCCGTCGCGCAGGTTGTTGACGAGCGCGGAGCGCGGAACTTCAAGGCCGATGCGGATCATCGCGTCTTTGAAGAGCAGGCGGTCTTCGGCTTTCTTGATGGCTTCGAGCTTGGCGCCGATCAGCTCGACGTTGTAGCGGTCGAGAACGCCGGTGTCGGCAAGATCGACGGCGAGGTTGAGGGCAGTCTGGCCGCCGACGGTCGGAAGGAGCGCAAACTTTCCCGGCTTCTTGTTCTGAAAGGGCACGGCTTCAGCCGTGCCGCTACGCGGTTCCTCAAGAATCCCGGGCTTTAGCCCCTGAGGGACGGTCTCATTTGCCCCATTTGCAAGCATCTCCGCTTCAATGCGAATGATCTCTTCGACGTACTCGTGGGTGAGCGGCTCGATGTAGGTGCGGTCGGCCAGCTCGGGATCGGTCATGATGGTGGCCGGGTTCGAGTTGACCAGCACCACCTCGTAGCCCTCCTGCTTGAGGGCCTTGCAGGCCTGGGTGCCGGAGTAGTCGAACTCGGCCGACTGGCCGATGACGATGGGGCCGGAGCCGATCACCAGGATCTTCTGAATGTCATTTCTGCGTGGCATTGTCTTTGCTACTCTCAGTTTGCGGTACGACCAAAGTCGTGCATGTTCAAAACCTAGCGTTCATCATTCGGAGTGCTTTGAAAGGGCACGGCTTCAGCCGTGCCGAATTGTTTTTCCCGTCAACGGCTTGGTTGGGCTTTGAAGGGTACGGGCTTTAGCCCGTACATCTCCGGATTTGTTTTGAAAGGGCACGGCTTCAGCCGTGCCGCCACCGGCCCCGTCCACCACTGGCTTTAGCCACTGAGGGATGGGGTCCAAGTTCCAACCGGGATATGCCGAGGAGTATCGGTAGTCGGCAGGCTGGTTACAAAGTTGTTTCTTTACCGGATTCAGATGAATGTAGTGCAGATGAAGATCGTAATCCGCGGCGTCGCGAATTCGATGATCGGCAAAGCCTCGCCGCCAGATTTCCATGTTCGAGCCAAGTTCCATCTTCGCGCGATGCGAGAATCCACCTTTGATGAATTGAACAGCTCGTTCAAGCGAAGTTTGCGGCGTGATGAGTAGATGGAAATGGTCCGGCATGAGAACAAATTCGTGGAGGAGGTATGCCTCCCCGCGATGGGCGAGCAACGTTTTGAAAAAGAGCCTTGCCCACGATTCCGTTTGGAAGAGGGCGCGCCGTTCCCATGTGTCGGACGTGACAAAGTAGGTCTGCGCGTTATTCGTTGCGTGCTCGCGTGCCGGCTTCAAAAACTTCCCCCAGCGGCTAAAGCCGCGACTTCCTTTACCTCTGTGGCGGCACGACTAAAGTCGTGCCCTTTCAAGACGGGCCATTAGCGGGTGGCACGGAATGCTTTTTCTCCTTGTCTTTAGGATCGTGGACATCATAGACTCCATGATCGATCTCATATTTCTTCATGGCATGAGACTCGGAGCGCAAAGCGACGGAATCATGTTTCATGAAAAAGTGATAGGCAAGGCCGGCCTGAAGAACAATCAGGGTGAGTAATGTAAATGCACCGACATCCAGCCAGAAAGGCGCCTTCACCCATACAAGAAAAGACAAAAGTGCGGCCAGAATGACCATGTTCCATTGCAGCGGGACGAGCGTGGAACTTTTCGATTCAACTACGTTCCCCGCCTCTCGCAGAAATCTACCAATCGGATCGATTCTCATCCTTTCCACTCCTCCATCATCTGCCGGAAGTCGCGGAACAGATAATGCGAATCGTGCGGGCCGGGCGCGGCTTCAGGGTGGTATTGCACGCTGAAGAGCGGCAGCGTCTTGTGGCGCAGGCCTTCGAGCGTCTGGTCGTTCAGGTCGACGTGCGTCAGCTCGACCTCGTTGGCGTTGATGGAGTCGGGATCGACGGCGAAGTTGTGGTTGTGCGCGGTGATCTCCACTTTGCCGGTCGCGTTGTTGCGCACCGGATGGTTGCCGCCGTGGTGGCCGAACTTGAGCTTGTAGGTGCGGCCGCCGAGAGCCAGGCCGCAGAGCTGGTGGCCCAGGCAGATGCCAAACACCGGCACGCGGCCCATCATGCTGCGAATGGCGCGGACGGCGTAATCGACCGGCTCCGGGTCGCCGGGGCCGTTCGAGAGAAAGACGCCGTCGGGCTTGAGCGCGAGCACATCGTCCGCGGTGGTCTCTGCCGGGACCACGGTTACGCGGCAGCCATCGCGCGTTAACATGCGCAGAATGTTTTGCTTAATGCCGAAATCATAAGCCACTACATTAAGAGTTGGCTTGCCGGCCTGATGCTCTTGAATGAAGCCCTCGGCCAGCAGCGGCTCCCCCATCTGGCTGCGCGGATCGGAGGCGTCAAACTCGTAGCTGGCCTTGGTGGAGACCACGCGCGCCAGGTCGGTCCCCTCCATCTTGCGAATGCTCTTGGCCTTTTGGACGAGCGCATCGGGATCGAGCTCGGTTGTCGAGATCACGCCGCGCATCACGCCGCGGTCGCGCAGGTGGCGCACCAGGGCGCGGGTATCGATCTCGGCCAGAACCGGGACGGAATAGCGCTCCATGTACTCGTCGGTGACCTGCTCGGAGCGCCAGTTGGAGCTGATGGCGGAGAACTCGCGGACGATCAGGCCCTCGATATAGGGCCGCGCGGCCTCATTGTCGGCGCGATTGGTGCCGTAATTGCCGATTTGGGGGTTGGTGAGGACGACGATCTGGCCGGCGTAGGAGGGATCGGTGGCGATTTCCTGGTAACCGGTGAGAGAAGTATTAAAAACGACCTCGCCCTGGCATTCGCCTGGGTGTCCGTGGCCGTGCCCGCGGAAGATGCGCCCGTCTTCGAGCGCGAGGATCGCCTGCATCGCCTCTCCGAGGAGTGGATTCAATCGATTTTAGCAGGTTTATGCGGACAGATTTGGTCCGGTTTTCCACGGGTCAGTGGACGACGCCGGCATCGCGAGTGGGCCAGTAGACGAAGACGGCTTTGCCGTAGATGAGGGAGCGGTCGACGGGGCCGAAATCGCGGCTGTCGGAGGAGATGGAGCGATGGTCGCCCATGATGAAATAGCTGTCAGGCGGAAGGATCATCTCGGCCACGGAGCGGTTGTCGCGATACTCCGGCGGCACGTAGGGCTCGTGCACGAGCTTGCCGTTCACGAAGACGCGGCCGTGGTCGATGCGAAAGCGATCGCCGGGCAGCGCGATGACGCGCTTGATGTAGCTCTTCTCAGGGTCGCGCGGATAGTGAAAGACCACCACGTCGCCGCGATCGATGGCCGCGAAGTGGTAGACGAACTTGTTGATGAAGAGGCGGTCGCGGTCTTCGAGGCGCGGCAACATGCTGGTGCCTTCCACGCGGACGGGCTGATAGAGAAAGATGATGATGAGAACGGAGGCGACGGCGGCGATGGCAAGATCGCGCAGCCAGAGAAGGATTCCCGCCGACTTCTTCACCGGGGACGGTTGCACTGGCACGGGCGCGGTTTGAACGGACTGCTCGGCAGCGGTTTGAGCGTCTGAACTGGAATCGGAGATCCTGATTGGGAATGAAGCTGTTATCCATCTGTATCTAGATTACTCGCAACCGAGGCTTCCTGGCGGGCAAATGATGCGCGGACGGTGTTTCGTGATTGGTTTCGGCTGGTTGGCGGCAGGGACCAGCGCGGGCGCGGCTCCCGGGCTCGCCAACGCCGGCCAGGTTCTCTTCCTCCAGCACCAGCGGCCGTTGCAGGACCATCTCCACCTGGGTGCCGCGGGGAATATCCACATCGGCGTTGCGCGTGAAGAGCGAAACCATGCCCACGGTGGCCAGTCCCGCGCCCAGGCCGGCGAGGCCGCCCTCAATGGGATGCCCGGAGGCAGCTCCGCCGATGGTGCCCACACCCGCGCCGGTTGGAAGGGCGATTTCGGCTGTCTGGCCGGCGTTGCGGCCTTTATCGCCGTTCTGCTCGATGGTTCCCTCGCTGTCGTTCTTCACGGTTTGGTTTTTTGCGCCGGGCACGCTGTCCACGACGCCGGGAATCTCAACCACCGAGCCGTTGGGGAAGATGATCGAGGTGAAGTGCATGTCGAGCTGCGCTTTGCCCTTCACGTGCCGCCGCCGCTGGACGCGGTCGACCACGCCCTGCACGTAGACGCCGGTGGGGATCATGACGCGGTTGCCGACCACGACGGGAAAGGTGGAGGACAGGTAGACGCCGTCGCCGGGCTTGGCCGCTTCGGTGTTGATGGCGCTGCGCAATTGCAGCAGAACCTTGGTGCCGGCGGGGACGGTGTAGGTTTTCTTTGCGGGGGCGGTGTTGGCCAGGCCGACCGGGTCGGTGGACGGCTCGGCCGGCGCTGCCGTTCTGCCGGAGCGGCCGGCTGGGCTGCCGGGGCTGGGGCCGGTGGATTGCCGGCTGGGCCGCAGCGGCGTGCTCGTGGTCGGCTGGGGCGGAGCTGGGCTCTGAGCGGCGCACAGGCTGAGGCCTGCGGCGACCAAGCCGATCAGAATTGCGGCCGGAATGCGGCATTCGCAGCGAGGACATGCTGCCCTCCTTCACCCAATGGATAGACGGAACTTCCGCACACAAGGATAGCTCGACTTCGCCTGGCTGGCATATGAAAAGCGTGCGCGGCGCGGCGGGAAGGCAGTACGCGCGTTACCATGCGAGAAAGCGATGGATCCGCAAGCCCAATCATCCGCAGTTGGTCCCGGCCGGGCGCAAGGCCGGTTTGGCGCGGCCTATCGCGTGCTGGAAGAGGCGATCGCGGCGCGTGCCTTCCCTGGGTGCGCTTTTGGCGTTGTGGCGGGCGGCGAGGTTGCGCTCAAGGATGCGCTGGGGCGCTTTACGTACGAGCAGGAATCGCCGGCCGTGACCGCGGAGACCGTGTTTGACGTGGCCAGCCTGACCAAAGTGGTCGCCACGACGGCCGCGGCGATGCTGCTGGTTCAGCGCGGGAGATTGACGTTGACGCGCCGCTGGGCGAGTTGCTGCCGGGATTTGTTATGGGCCGTGCACCGGGGATCAGGCGCGCGATGTGACGCTGCGGCACTTGCTGGCGCACAACTCGGGCTTGCCGGGGTACGTGGAGTTTTTCCGCACCGCGGCCTCGCCGGAGTCGCTGTTTCGAGCCTGCCTGGAGCTGCCGCTGGAGGCGGAGCCGGGAACGCGGGCCGAGTACTCCGACCCCGGATTCATGCTGCTCGGCAAGGCGCTGGAGGTTCGAATGGGAGAGGACCTGGCTCAGTGGATCAAGCGCGAGGTTTTCCGGCCGCTGGGGATGAATGCCACGGAATTCTGCCCTGCGCCGGCACTGCGGGACTCAATTCCGCCCACAGAAGAGGACACATGGTTCCGTCATCGCGTGATTCAGGGCGAGGTGCAGGACGAGAACGCGTGGGTGCTCGGGGGTGTGGCCGGACACGCAGGGCTCTTCTCCGATGTTGCGGATCTTTTGCATTTTGCTTCAGCGATCATCAGCGCAGGAGCGGCCGACGTTCCGGAAGGAAAGCCGATTCTGTTCGAGCCGGACGTGCTGAAACAATTTACCCAGCGGCAAGGGCCTGTAGGGCAGCTCGCGGGCGCTCGGATGGGATACGCCTTCGGCGAATTCGTCGGCGGGCAGGCATTTTTCAGGCCATTCCATCGGGCACCTCGGCTACAGCGGTTGCTCGCTGTGGATCGACCTGGAAGCGGCTGTGGCCATTGTTCTGCTCACCAATCGAACCTGGCCCGATCGAAAGAGTCAGCTGATCCGCAAGGTGCGCCCGGCCTTTCACGACGCCATTCGCGAAGCTCTCTAGAGTCTGCTATTCACTTTCCCGTAGGCAGCGTTGCGGGCGAAAATCCGGTCAGACGAGGCCGAGCCCGAAGGCTTTGGTGGCTCCAAGGTCGAGGGCGAGAACAAAGTATGACCGGATTTGCGCCGCAACCCGAAGGGCTGAGGCCAATTTTGCCGATTTCGTTGTCGCTCGTCGCTAGCAGACACCCGGTATGCGTCGCTCCTCTCTTCTAGAATTCGGAAAAATTGGCTCTCAGCGCCGCCTACGGGAAAGTGAATAACAGACTCTAGGTAAGAATTGGCGGTTACGAAAGCGGCTTGGATCTGACGAAATTTTGTAGGGCCTTGCGCGGGTTTATAGATACAATTAATGCTGGGGACTGACGCGATGTTACCAAGCACTACGCTGCAGGAGATGGCCGGCTCCCGATCGAAGGACAATCACAACGACCAGGCCACCCTGCTTCAGCAACTGACCACGGAGAGCCAGAACGAGGCTTCTCAAGGACTCGACACCAAGTCCGCGCTCGAGATCGCTCGCATCATCAACCACGAGGATGCGAAGGTCGCCGCAGCGGTGAAGAAAGCCATCCCTGAGATCGCCGAGGTGATCGACCAGGTGGCGCGGAGCCTGCGCGAAGGCGGCCGGCTGATCTATGTCGGCGCCGGCTCGAGCGGACGAATTGCGGCGCTGGACGCGTCGGAGTGTCCTCCCACTTACTCCACCGCGCCGGGGCAAGTGCAATACATCATGGCCGGCGGACCCAAGGCGCTGGCGTCTGCAGTCGAAGTGAACGAGGACTCAGAAGAGCTGGGCCAGCGGGACATCGCGCGCCGGCGGCCTACGCGCAAGGATGTGGTGATCGGCGTTTCGGCCTCGGGACGCACGCCCTACGTGGTCGCTGCGGTGGCCTATGCCCGCGCTCGCGGAGCGCATACCGCAGCCGTGACCTGCAATCAGGGAACTCCGCTGTCGCAAGCTGCCGACATTACCATCGTGGCCGATGTGGGCGCCGAAGTGGTCTCCGGTTCCACGCGCATGAAGGCCGGCAGCGCGCAGAAGATGATCCTGAACATGATCACCACCGGCGCCATGACGCGGCTGGGCTATGTGTACGAGAACCTGATGGTGAACGTGCACATGCAGAACTCGAAGCTGGTGGAGCGCGGCATTCGCATTCTGATGTGCGCCTGCAACATTGACCGCGCGACCGCGGTGGAGACGATCAAGAGCGCTGGGCGCAGCGTGCCGGTGGCGCTGGTGATGCTGAAAGCCAAGGTGGACAAGCCCGAAGCGGTGCGGCGGCTGGCCAAGTCCGACGGCAATGTGCGGCTGGCGATCGAAGATAACGTGCTGGAACTCTAAAACGAGCCGGCCATCATCCTGGGCGCGGAAGTTTGCGGCTCTCTTCTTCGGCTGCGGGCTTTACTGTGGTTGATAGACCCACAGATCGTTCAGGTATCCCTGGTATCCCTCGCTGACGGATACGGGCGCAAGCAAGCCTCCAAAGAGCCACAGGTTTCCTTTGGCGTCGGTCCATGTAACAGCGCCGATGCGCGCCCCTGGAATGTTGCCTGGGGTAGGAACTCCGAGCGTTCCGTAGGTGCCCGTCTGTATGCCAGAGTTGTAGCCGCCGACCCATGCCCACTCACCCGCGCTGTACTCCCAAAGGTCGTTGAATGCCGCCCCCAGGCCGGGAGTTCCGGTCACCCCTTCCCCGCTAAAGAGCCAAAGGTTTCCGTTTGCATCCGTCCAGCTTTCGGAACTATCGCGTGAGCCGGGAGAATTGCCGGGAGCAGGAACTCCCTGCGTCCCATAGGTCCCAGGCTGGCCGATGAGGTTGTCAAAGCCGCTCATCCAGGTCCATTCGCCGCCGCTAAACCTCATAAGGTCGTTGAGTTCTCCGCCCAAAGCGCCTTGTGCATTGAGTCCGAGACCGCCAAAGATCCAGAGACGGCCTGAAGGGTCCATCCAGCCCGTTGCGTCATAGCGCGGCCCGGGAACATTCCCCGGGGCAGGTGTGCCCAATGTGCCGTAAACGCCCGGAGTGCCATTCTGCATTGCAGTGCCGACGCTCGATCCGCTGACCCAGGCCCATTGACCGCCGCTCAACTCCCAAAGGTCGTTCAGAAAGCCGAAATCACCTTCCGAGTCCCAGCCCTCGCCGCCAAAGAGCCAGATGTTGCCGGAGGGATCGGCAAAGGCGACGGCGCCGTCGCGGGCCCCTGGAACGTTGCCGGGAGCGGGAGCGCCTTTGGTGCCGTAAACGCCCGGCTGTCTGATCAACTGGGACCCTCCCATCCAGGTCCACTGGCCGCCTGAATACTCCCAGAGATCGTTCAAGTCTCCCATATTGCCAGTCGAGTCCGCGCCCTGACCGCCGTAGAGCCAGAAGTTCCCCTGCTTGTCGCTCCAACTCAACGCACCCCAACGCGCGCCCGGGATGTTTGCTGCACTGGCCTGGCCCAGTGTTCCGTAGACGCCGGTCTGGTTGGGCGAGTCCGAGCCGCCCATCCAGGTCCACTCGCTGCCATCGAACTTCCACAGGTCGTTGAAATACTGGCTCGCGGGGCCCCAACAAAGTGGATCCAAGAGGCGACAGCCGCCGCCGACTGGGGGCCCGGAGCCGCCAAAGAGCCAGAGGTTCCCTTGCAAATCGGTCCATCCCGCAGCTCCAACGCGCGCGCCGGGGCTATTGGCAACGGCGGGAGCGCCTAACTGCCCGTATACTCCCGCTTGATCTACGACGCTGGAGCCACTCGCCCATGTCCACTCGTTTTGAGCGGTGAGAATCGAGGATGGAGAAAGAGGAAGTGCGGTGCAGGTGACCTGAACGTTTGTTGCATCGGAGGTGATCACAGCGCCGGATGCATTCGTCACGGCGCAGGATTGCGCGGGGTTCGAGGGCTGCGTGAAAACCGTGACGAGAAAGGTCGAGCCGGCACCCAGTGGAGTGGCAAACGCGAAAGCTCCGTTGGTGTTCACCGCCAGATTGTCACCGCTGTTATCTTGCAATACGAGCCCGCTGCCGGTGAGGCCGGTGATTGTACCCCCGACAGTGTAGAACTGTGCATCCGGGCTGGAATTCGGCGGAGTGCATGTGACCTGAACGTTCGTCACAGCCGAGGCAGTCACGTAGCCAAATGAATTGCTCACGGCGCAGGCTTGCGCGGGATTCGAGGGTGCGGTGAGAACGGTGACGAGAAAGCTTGAGCCGGAAGCAAGCGCGGTGGCGAACACGAAGGGTCCGTCGGCGCTCACCGTCAGGTTGTCACCGCCGTTATCTTGGAGTACAAGGCCGGATCCGGAAAGGCCGGAAACCGCGCCGCCGATGAAGTACGTGGCGGGAGGCGGACTAGAAGTGGTGCACGTGACCAGAACGTTGGTCACATTCGACGCGGTCATGGAGCCGGATGCGTTGCTCACGGCGCAGGACTGCGCGGGATTCGAGGGCTGCGTCAGCACTGTGACGGAGTAGTTTCCTCCCGTCTGAATCGGGGTTCGGAAGGCGAAGGATCCGCTGGCGCTCACCGCAAGGGTGTCGCTGTCATTGTCCTGCAACACGAGCCCGGTGCCAGAGAGGCCGGAGACCGTGCCTCCGACGGTGTAGGTCTGAATGTTTTGAATGGGGCCTGAACCCGCCGGAGCGTTACTGCAACCCGCGAGCGGCAACAAGGCGAGTGCGAAGAGAAAGAGGTCAGAAGGATGAATCCGGCTGCCCATGAAGAACCCCCACGTGCTTTCGAGGTCCCGAAATTGCTATTGGATTGCCATCATTATAGACACCGAAAACCGGACGACGATTACTCTGTCGCGGAGGATTGTTGCGCAGCGTGGTCTCCCCGCCCGGACAGGTGGGGTTCTGGGCAAACGTCAGGGCAATACGCGCTGAATATGCAGGAAAAGAATCAGGTTCAGCACAAAGCCGATCACCAACACACCGATTCCAATCACGGCGACAACCTTCACCTTGCCGCTGAAGGTCTTCAGATCCTCGAGGAGTTCCTGCTGCTCCAGAGTGTTGCGGTCGGTGGCTTCGCGAACCATCTCCAACTGATCTTCGACGCGCTTCAGCGAGGCGTTCTGCTCCATCACCTGGTCGCGCAGGCCGCGATGCTGCGTTTGAAGCTCAGCCAGGCTGTCCTGAAACGGTGTCATATCGACTCTAGGTGGAGGCGGAGGCGCCTGCGGGCGCGGTGTGAGCACATTGGAGATAGCGGTGAGCACGTTTCCTTCGAGCAGAGGCAGGAGCCGCTGCACGAGCGGCATCACCGCGCGAAAGACGTTCATGGCACGTTGCGCGCCAGAGGGCTCCTCGCCGCCGGTCGATCCGGGCAAAGCTCGGCCGGGAGGGCCTGCCGGGAGGCGATTTCCAGCGGCTGGAGAACTTTGAGGACGCCGCCCGGAACCCATGGGCAACGGCGATCCCATGGCGCGCGGGTACGGCGCGGCAGATCTGGGCGACAAGGGATCCCTATCGATGGATTCGATGTTCTCGGGTTCGTTCATGGGCATCCTTCTGCCTTTACATGAGGCAATCCTCATATATAGCTCATTTTGCGTTCGTTGGGAACTCCCATTTCACGGACGGGGACATTCCGCAGCGCGCATTGGCCAGCGTATGCTCGAAACGAGGAGACTCGCGTGAAAGCACATTTGAGCCGCTCGCTTCGCAGTGTACAGCGAAGTATCCTGGCCGGCATCATTACCATCGGCCCGCTATTTGTCACCTACCTGATCTTCAGCTTTCTGCTGGGCGCGCTGGCGAAGGCCGGATTGCCCGCGGTGCATCTGCTGGCGGCGACCTTCCCTCGGGGATGGTTCAGCTTTCCGTGGCTGCAGCCGGCGCTGGCCATTCTGCTCACGCTGGTGGTTCTTTACGTGGTGGGCCGGGTGACTTCGCTGGTGGTCGGGCGCCAAGCCTTTGGGCTGTTTGAGTCGATTCTGGAGCGGCTGCCGTTTGTGGCCAAGGTCTACACGTCGGTGCGGCAACTGCTGGACTCGATGATGGCCAAGAAGGACGCCAGCCAGCGCGTGGTGCTGGTGGACTTCCCTATTGCAGGCCAGAAGAGCATTGGATTCCTGACGCGCACCATGACCGATGCCGGGAGCGGGCGGCCACTGGCGGCGGTGCTCGTGCCCAACGCGATCAACCCCACTTCGGCATTCCTGCAGATTCTTCCCATGGAGCGCGTGATCGAGACTGACCTGACCATGGAGCAGGCGATGAGCATGGTGATGACGGGCGGCGCGGTGGGACCGGAGACGATTCAGTACTCGGAGGCGGCGAGCGGGGCCGAGGCGGGCTAAATCTAGAGCGTCGCGCCGGTTTCTTCTTTCGCAACCAACGCCTCCTCGGCGTGCTCGCTCTCAACCGTAACCTTGCGCAAACTGATGTGATCGAATTGGGCCCAGATCAATCCCGCGGGAATGACGCAGAGAAATGTGCCGATCAAAATCGTTGTGGCGCAGGCGGTCGCGGCCTCGGGCGTTGCACCAAACAAGCTGGAGAGCGCTGCGGCGACAAAGGCGATCTGGGAAAACCAGCCCAGAACCGGAAGCTGAAGGACGCTGACGCTTCCGCTGATCATCAAGAGCAGAACGCACTTTGAAAAGCTCATCCCGGCAAGCGCGGGGCTGGCAGTGAAGGCGTGCACCGTTTCGAGGTAGGCAAAGGCGATGAGGCCCCACATGCTGAGCGAGATCGATGCCGAGATGGCGAAGTCGGAGAGGCTGTGAATCACATCGAGGCCCGCGTGAAAGGTCCTGATCTTGTGGCCGACTGCGTGGCCCATGCCTTTGGAAATGAGTCCGAAGGGACGACTCAAAGAAGCTGGCCACCGCATTACCCGACAAGCGCACAGCAACCAGAAGCAGAACACCGGCCAGCGTAACGAGCAGCGCTCCAAAGCGGGCGAAAATGACGGAAAGAATGGGAAAGCGGTCGATGAGCGGCGCGAAGAGATGGCTGAAGAATCCCGAATGACCGGGCGCGGCGGCCATGGCGGGCTGAGGAATCCACAACAGAGCCAGCGAAACGATGAGCGCCATGGAGCCGAAGTCGAAGAGCCGCTCGACGATGTAGACGGCGATTTGCGAACCCAACGGTTCCCCGGTCTTTTTGGCGACCAGGTAAGGCCGCACCGGGTCGGCGAAGCGGCCGATGAGCGCCACCGCGGTGAAGCCGATGATCTGGGTTCCCAGCAGCGAGAAGAGCGGGACCTTTTTGTTGTGCCGCATCAGCATGGTCCAGCGCGCTGCGCGGAAGACGAAGGCGAGATAAATGCAGGCGACGCCAATGGCGATCTTGCGCCAGTCGGCGCGTGCAACCTGCGCGCCAAAGACGTGAAAGTCGAAGTGAATTCGGGAACGAGCCCAAAGGGCCAGGGCGGCCAGCGCCAGCAACAGAACCAGGCCCAGAATCCATTGGCTCTTCTTCACGCGTTCTCCGTTCGGCGGTCTGCGATCAAGGTCTATCCGTATGTTCTCACGCGCCCATGAGAGGGCTTGCGGGGAATGTGCAGGCGAGTCCACGCGGAGTCAACGGCTTGCAGCGACGTTAAGAAACAGCGAAGAATTATGGCTGTTAGCGAGTCGGGGTTGGCTGTACGGCTGCGTCATTCGCGGTTGAGCTGGTGCGCCGGGCCTGCGCTTCGCGGGCCAGCACGCGGCGATTGAACTCGTGAATCACGCGCGCCACGTATGCCTGAGTTTCCCGGTACGGCGGAATGCCGTGATACTTGTCCACGGCTTCGGGGCCGGCGTTGTACGCCGCCAGCGCCAGCGCAAGGTTGTCGTGGTATTTGGTGAGCAACTTGTCGAGGTAGGTTGAGCCGCCGCGCACATTCTGGTCGGGCTGAAAGCTGTCTTTCACGCCGAGCCCGGCAGCAGTTCCCGGCATCAGTTGCATCAGGCCCCGCGCGCCGGCGCGGCTCACGGCGCGGGCGTTGCCGTCGCTCTCGGCCTTCACCACGCTCGCCAGCAGGTCCACGTCAAGGTTGTGATCCGCTCCGGCTCGCGCGAGCATCTCGCGCAGGTCGCCTGCGGTTAGTTTTGCCAGCGTTTGGGGTTTGGGGGCGGACGCAGCTGGAACGAACGCCGGTGGATCTGGGATTGGCTCGAATGTGGCGATCTCGGTCGGGCTTGAACTCGATGTAGCTGTCCTCTCCTGCGCTCAGGTAGAGGCGAATGCGGCCATCGACCAGCGCGTGGTGATCGCACTGCTCGACGAAACCATTGCTAAGGGTTACGCGTTCTCCGGCCCGGGACACCGTCGCCAAGCAAGCGAGCGTCGCGAACGATCCGAGCGCGAAAAGAAATCTTGCGCGCGTCGTTTTCCGTCGATGAAATTCGCCGCTCATGCTTTTGCCGATGCCAATTTAGCCAGCGCTGCCTCCAGGACCACTGCGACGCCGTCCTCATCGCTCGACGGCGCCTGCTTCCATCCGCGCGTCTTGGCCAGCGTGCGCAGTTCTAAAGCGGCATTCGCCATCACGATTCCCTGCCCCGCCCACTCCAGCATACCCGCGTCGTTCCAGTTGTCGCCGATGGCCATGGTCTCCTTGCGATCCACGCCCAGGCGCGCGGCAAGCCGCTCAAGCGCCCATCCCTTGGAGATGCCCGGCGGCAAGAGATCGAGAATCGACAGATCGCGCGCCGGATACTCGGTGCGCACGCTCTCGCATTCCGCGTCCCACTCGCTCGCCTTCAACGCTTTCTCGGCGTCTCTCATCCTGCTGATGCTTCCGGCCGCCATGCCCTGAATCGGATCCTCGCCATCGACCAGCGCCAGACTCCAGCGGCTTTACAACCTCAATCGCGTTGCGGTTGGCCTCAACCCATATCGCGATGCGTCCATGCGCCTCCTCAAGGTCTTCGAGAACCAGCTCGCCGCGCCCGGGACGGTCAAAAGTGAAAACGACGATTCCGAATGGGCGGAGCACGCCGCAAAGCCCGCGCGCCACGCGCGCCTGCATATGGCAGCGGTCGATGACGTCGCCACCCAGCGTCGAGAGCACTGCACCATTGGACGCGATGAGCGGCGTATCCGCTCGCAGGCCAAGGTTCGCGAGCAGCGGCGCGGTGTAGGCCGGGCGGCGGCCGGTGGCGATGGCCACCGTGATTCCCGCCTCCTGCGCGGCCCGCAGCGCCCGCGCATTGCGCTCGCTGATGGTTTGCGAAAGCGTCGGCAGAAGAGTGCCATCCACGTCGATTGCGATGAGGCGCGGGGCAGGGTGCATAGATTCAGTGTATCGAGGACAGGGACCGAGAAACCGAGGGACCAAGGGAACGAGGGACCAAGGGAACAAGAAAGCGAGGACTGAGGGACCAGCTATGCAGTAGATATGCGCCGGATTCGATAAGCTAGGGATTATGGAGCGGATTTGCAGCCAATGCCGCACGGTGCTTGCGGAGAAGACGAAGGCGGACTGGTGCCCGGCCTGCGGCGGCGCGTTGGTGGAGCGCGCTGAGCTCCCTCGTAGCCCGGAGCAATCCGCACCTGCGGAAGTGGATCATCGTGGCATCGTTCTACCGCGGCGGCACGCAGTGGGCGGGATCATCACGCCGCAGTAGTCTGCCCTACTCGTACCGTAGAGCCTCGGCTGGCAGCACCCTCCAGCTAACATCCATATCGAACTGCGCTATGACTGTCGGCATGTAAAAAGCAGCCCTATATACGCTATCGTCACTAAACCGGCAATCACGGGTAAGCCTGGAACCGGCGGAATCTTATCGGGCGGAAAAGCCCTCACGGCCAAGGCCAACCAAGTCAAAGCGGCAAAATCGCTCAATGCAATCGCGAGTTTTGTAACCGAAAATGCGCGCGCTCCCCACGGCCCTTTGCGCACAATCGGCTCGCGATTTTTGAAGAGATGCACGCCAAGCACTTCTTTTTCGACGCTCTCGACCTTTGCCTCCCAAGCTTCGTACCAATACTTGCTTCCACGGTTCTGGAGCGTCCACGCAATACTGCAAACAAGGCCGAAGCACGCAATGAGAAATGCTAGATCGCCCTTGCCGCCAGATTGTGCGTAGGCAACAAAGGCAGCAGCGATAAACCCCCAAAAGAAGATAGAGCGCTGCCAAAACCTCACAATCTCGAATTTTCGTACATCTGCTGCATATTCGAGGATTTTGTTCTTCTGATCAGCACTTGTTTGGGAAACGTCGAGCGGCTCACGGCAGATGGTCATGGCTCTCCTCCACTCAGATGGTAGTTTATAGAAACCCCGTTACGGAATCTCAAAATGGACGATGTTCATCTCACTCGTAGCGCAACGCTTCGGCCGGCAGCACTCGCGCGGCCGACGACGACGGATACAGCGTCGCCAGCAGCGAAATTCCGATCGAAACCGCGGAGACAATCACGCCATCGAGCACGCGCGGCGCGAAGGGCAGCGTGTCGATGGAGTAGACCTCGGCGGAGAGATGAATGAAGTGATAGTGGCCGCCGGCCCATGAGGCGAAGTAGCCGAGCGCGAGGCCGAGCACGGTGCCGATCACGCTGATGAGAAAGCCCTGCAGCAGAAAGATGCGCCGCACCTGGCCGGGAGCGACGCCGAAGCTCATCATCACGGCGATGTCGCGCGTCTTCTCCATCACCATCATGGTGAGCGCGATGAGAATGTTGAGCGCGGCCACGATCACGATGAGCGCGATGACGATGAAGGTGACCACCTGCTCGAGCTTGAGGGCGCGGAAGAGCTCGCGGTTCTGCTCGGTCCAGTTGGTGGTCATGTAGCCCGGGCCGGCGGCCTGCTCGATGGCGCGCGCGATCTCCGGCGCGCGGTTCAGATTGTCGACTTTGAAGCTGATCACCGAAAGCAGGTCGGGCTCATCGAAGAGGCGCTGCGCGTCGGCCAGGCGCAGGAAGCCCATCTGGGCGTCGTATTGATAAAAGCCGGAGTGAAAGGTGCCGGCGAGGCGAAAGCGCACGTACTTGGGAATCACGCCGAGCGGCGTCATCTCGCCCTGCGGGCTGATGACCATCACGGAATCGCCGACGGCGGCGCCGATGGTTTCGGCCAGGTCGCTGCCCAGAACGATCGGCGGCAGTTCCGCGTTTTGCGCTGACGCGGGTTCGGGTTGCGGCTCCAGCGCCTGCACTGCGCCGGGCGTGGCCGTGGAGAGCAGATCGCTGACGGTCCGCTCATCGTCGGGCAGGATGCCCTCGATCAGCGCGCCGCCATCGCGCGCGCCGCGGGCCACCAGCACCTGCTCGTACAAGCCGGGCGAGGCCGCGACGACGTGCGGCACCTGCGCAGACGCGCCAGCAGCGGCCGCCAGTCGGGAATGCCGCGCCCATCCACCTGCATCAACTGCACGTGCGCGCTGGAGCCGAGCAGCTTGTCCTGCAGGTCGCGCCGCATGCCGTTGGTGATGGCGAGAGCGATGATGAGCGCGGCCACGCCCGCGGTGACGCCGGCGATGGAGATGGCGGTGACGACGCCGACCACGGCCTGCCGCCGCTTGGCTTTCAGGTACCGCGCCGCCACATAGAGCTCAAATCGCATCAATATCTGCTTTCAGTGGGCCTACTGTTCCTGGGCGGGAATGATCGTCTTGGCCACGCCCACATTGTCGTAGCGGTCGTAGGCGCGCACGGTGATCAGGTGCTCGCCGATCTTGCCCGCCTCCACGTCCAGCGAGATGCGGAACTCGTAGTGCTCGCGCTTGGAGTCGGAGATCTTGCCGACCGGATCGATGTACTGCCACGGCCCGGCGTCGAGCGAGTATTCGGCGCGGGCGATGGGCGAGAGAGGCATCCTCGGCGTCGAAGCTGACGAGGAACAGCTTGGGGCAATTCGATCCGGCGCAACTTCCCTGCTGGCCAGCCGCCTTCAGATTTGTGATCGCCGGCGGCGTGGTGTCGATCACGAAGCGGTCGCTGATCTTTTCGCCGGTGAGCGCGTCGCCGGGCGTATGTGAGGGCGCGTCGGAGGCGACCACTTTGATCCGGTAGCCGCCGTCGGGAATCAGCGTGGCGTCGAAGCTGTAGGCCTGTTCCTTGATCTTTTTCTTCAGCGGCCACCACACGGTTTCGCCATCGCCGCGCAGATAGAGCGAGTAGACCAATGTGTCGCCGTCGTCGTCGTGCGCCGCCCAGCGGACGGTGACGGCGGTGCGGTCCTTGATGGCCTGAAGAGGCTGGTTTGTGCTTCCGTCAAAGGAGATCGTTGAGCTTTGGCTCGACGAGGGGAACGTGATGTTCACGGTCTGATTCTGAGGATTGGAGAGTCTGCGGATTGAGGCGCGCGCCGGGAACGACAACCAGATCGTCGACCACGGGCGCGGAATTCACGGGCAGATAGTTGACGCCCACGCTGCCCAGCACGCCGCCTGCGTGCAGAACCGCCTTCCACTGCAGAAAGCGTCCCGGCGGCGAGGCCACGGAGCCGTCCGCAAGCGGCTGCCAGTCGCTCCAGCCGCGCACCGGCTGCTCCACGTTGCCGGTGCGGGTGAGGATGTCGTAGCCCGACGAGCCGGGCTCGATTTCGACGCGGCCAAAGCGCGCGAAGGCTCCGGCATCGAGAACATCGCTGGCGTATTCGTGCGTTTCCGCCGCGCCCAGCTCGAACACCTTGCCGGTGTTGCCGGTGCCGATGAAGAGTCGCCCCGGCCCTCCGCATCCTGCGGGGAAGCCAGGCTGAGGCCCTGCTGCGCCTGCAGGTGCGCGACGTCGGCGTAACTGCCGTCGTCCTGGATGCGAAAGATGCGTCCGCGATTGCCGCTGAGCGCGAGCAGGCCGTCGGGGCGCGCGGCCAGCGCGTAGACGATCGCATCCTTGCTGGACCAGAGCTTGCGCGGCGCCTGGCCCTCGCTGAGAGCGTAGATCTCGGTTCCCTCGGGCACGGAGGCGCTGGCGTTGGCTGCCTGCAGCGACTGCGGCTGAACCACCGTGATGGTGACGGTCGGCGATTCCCTGCACCGGCAGCGGAGGCAAGCGGATTGCGGCTCTTGTCGCCCACGCAGGCTGCGTAGATGGTTCCGTTGGCGCCGATGGCGATCGAGGTAATCTCGCGGCGCGGAGCCTCGAAGAGCACGTAGCCCTTGCCCTGCGGATCGATGCGATAGACCAGGCCTGAGCCGTCGGAGCCGGCGATCAGATTGCCCTTCGCGTCCCAGGCCAGCGTGCGGATGTGCGCCTCGTCGCTCTTGAAAAACAGCTCGGGCGTCGCGCCGGGCTTGGCGGGATCGACGCGGTAGACGGCCGCCGGGATTGCCCGTGGCGATGTAGAGCCGCCCGGCGGAATCGAAGGTCAGATCCCAGATGTAGTGCGACTGCACGCCTGAGTGCGGCGAGTTTGCTGTCTCCGGCGGCAGCGTCGTCCGCCTTGGCGGCGTCGAAGACGACCGTGGCGCTGGATTCGTCCAGCTTGGTTGTGGCGTCGGGATTGAGCTTGTAGACTTTGCCGCTGGGCACGTGGCTGCGTAGAGCGCGCCATCGGGACCGAAGCGCAGAGCCTGCACGCTGAGATCTCTCGGTCTCGAAGAGCGTGAAGGGCTTTTCGCCCTTTTGCGCTCCGAGGCGCAGCACGGTGGCAGGGGAGCCGGTGCCGGCGAAAACATGGCCGGTCTTGTCGGCCGCCAACGACCACACAAAGGTCGAGGGGGTGGTCACAGTTCGGTGAGCCCCGGCCCCTGGCGCAGGTGACCGTCGCTCTCGATGGAAACCCCTGCGGGTGTGCCCTTTTCAAACTCCTCCATCTGCGATTGTAGCCACAAGTGGGTGCCTTGAGCGGCGGCGCGGGATGGAAGTTAGGGCTGCTCCCGCGACAAGCGCGGCCAAAAGCGCGAGAAGCGTGGGCGCGGAAGGAGTGCGATGAAGGAAGCGGGAAGAAGCAGACATTCTGCCGTTGAGTCTACTAGAGTTCGCTGCTCCCTATCGATGCGCTCGCAGGATCAAGGCTGATGGGATGAAGGGGGCTGCGAAGCGTACCCAACCGCTGTGGAATACGAGTGCGAAATGCAGCGGGTCCGTTTGGAGGCACTTTTTCGAGGTGTGTGGCACGACACGCGCGGGTGCGCCTATGGTGGGCGATTTTATGGCATTTACTGTGTGCCGACACACAAATTCCATATGGTCAAACGATCATTCAGCATTGTCAACACGGGTTTTGCACATGGAACGCGTGTCAGGCGAACTTTTCCCTCGGGGGTGTTGCCAGTCGTATTTTCAGAAGACTAGTATTCCGGTTAGTTTCGTGAGGCCGCGACCACGGTCCCCCTTCGTTCCACTATGCATGCAGTTGTTCCCAAGTTCACAGAGCTTCATCAACCAGCGGCGCCTGACCGTTGCGGCGCGCGCGGACGGAGTATCTCGTCATGGCATGGTATGCCTACTGCATCGGTGAAAAACAAGCATTTCCAGCATTAGCCCGTCATCGTAAACCGGTTCCGATGGAATCGGTCCTTGGAGTCAGTGGCAATCAGGTTTTTCTTTATCCCGCAAGCGATCTGGCGGTGATCGTGAGCGAGCACAACCCCCAGGAAACCCTCAACCAAAAGTCGGGCGTCGACCACGCGCGCGTGATCGCCGACTGTTTCCAACACTCTACCGTTCTTCCCTTCCGCTTCGGCACCGTCTTTAACGACGACGAGACGCTGCGCAAGTCCATCCGCTCCAATCAGCGCCAGTTCCTCGGCAATATCGACAAGCTGCGCGGCAAAACCGAGATGCACCTGAAGATCTTCGTCGACGATTGCTGCGGCCGCGAGATCGAGAAGCATCTGAGCGCCGAAGGCGTGGGCCGCGAATATCTGAGCAATCTGCGGGAGAATGCCTCGCGGGCGCGCGAGCGCCAGACGCGGGCTCGCGCCGTCAGCTTCCAGATGCACCGGCTGTTCCTGCCGCTCGACGAGGAAGTGAGCTGCCGGCTGATGGAAAACGGCAAGATGATGCTGGACATCGCCCATCTGATCGACCGCAAGTGCGTGGAGCGGTACCAGAACAAGTTTGTCACCACCAGCGCCATGATGCGGGAGTGCCAGATGCAGCTCTCGGGCCCATGGCCGCCCTACCATTTTGTTCACCGGCTGACGCGCACGGCGCATGCGCAGTCTCAGCCGGCAGCTATCGCCTGCCCCGGCCGTGGCGCCCGCGGTCCCCATGATGGAACCGGCGCCGGCGCTCGCGTAAAGGCGCAGCAGGCTCGATATTCCGAACGCAAAAAGCTCCAGCTTCGGCTGGGGCTTCTTTGTCGTGCGACGGCTTCGCTTACGCCGGCCCGCCCGCGGCATGGCCTAATCTAGAAGCATGAGCGACCAGCCGTTGGATGGTGGTGCAGGATTCAGTCTTCGATCTCCTCGTAGTGGGTGCGGGGCCGACCGGGCTGGCATGCGCCATCGAGGCGCAAAAGGCAGGGTTTCGCGTGGTGCTGGTGGATAAGGGCTGCGTCTGCAACTCCATCTTTCACTATCCCGCGCACATGACGTTCTTCACCACCTCGGAGCGCCTCGAGATCGGCGGCATTCCCTTTCCCAGCCCCAATGCCAAGCCCACGCGCAGCGAGGCGCTCGAGTACTACCGCCAGGTGGCGGCCTACTACCACCTGGACGTGCGCCAGTACCACCGCGTGGAGAGCGTGACGGGGGCCGACGGCGCATTTCACCGTGCACACCGTGGACCGTTTCGGACGGCCGGGAGCAATCGAAGGCCCGCAAACTGGCCATCTCCACCGGCTACTATGACCTGCCCAATTGGATGGGCATTCCCGGCGAGACCTTGAGCAAGGTCCACCACTACTATCACGATCCGCACCCCTATTACGAGCATGGACGTGGCGGTGATTGGCGGCAAGAACTCCGCTGCCATCGCCGCGCTCGAACTGTGGCGGCATGGTGCGCGCGTCACGCTTGTCTACCGCGGACCGGAGATTCACGCCGCACGTGAAGTACTGGATCAAGCCGGACATCGAAAACCGCATCAAGGACGGCGAAATCAAGGCATACTTTTCGTCGCAGGTTGTGGAGATCACGCCCGACGCGGTCGTGGTGGAAACCCCCGCGGGCCGCGAGACGCTGCCCAACGATTTTGTCTTCGCCATGACCGGATACCATCCCGATTTTGCTTTTCTGGAGCGGCTGGGTGTGCGTTTCGAGGGCCAGGACCGGTTGCCCGTCTGCAATCCGGAGACGCTGGAAAGCAACGTGCCGGGCATTTATCTGGCCGGCGTGATCGTGGCCGGCTCGCGCACCAACGAGATCTTTATTGAGAACGGGCGTTTTCACGGAAGGCAGATTGCGGCGTCGCTGGCTTGAAAGCGAAGCCGCGCGGACGAGGCGCGCGACGCAGTTGCCGCAGGCAATCCGGTAGACTAAGTTACTGATCTGTCTTCGGGGGTGGATCCTTGCGCATGCGCTGGTGGCCGCGATCCATTCGCTGGCAGATGCTTGTCTGGCCTGCTGCTGCTGGAGATGCTCTCCATCGGCTTGTTCGCGCTTCTGCTGGTCCGCCAGCAGACGCGTGAAACCTACGATCGCGCCCACACGCGCCTCGCATACGAGGCTGCTTCGCTGGCGCTTCAGTCCAGCGAAGCGCTTGAGCAGCAGCGTCCGGGATGGGTGGACTCTCCGTGCAAGATGATGGGCGACGCGCCGACAGTGGCCCTGGCCAAGGTCACTGACCCGTCAGGGAATGTGCTGTTCATCAGCAAGGGTGAAGCTGACGAGACGGCAGTCTGGAGCCGGCCGAGCTTGCCGAGATCCCCACTGATCATGCGCAATGCTGCAAGATGCTTCACTCTCCCGGGCGATCGCTGGGAAGTGTGCCGATCCGATCTACACCGCGGATACACTTGCGCGGCTACGCGTGGGTCACATTCGACAAAAGCTGGATGCACGAGCAGCTCGATTCAATTCTTCGCAGACACGCATGATCTTCGGCGCCATCTGGGTGGTGGCTTCGGCGCTGCTGGTGCTGCTGATGGGGCGTGCCATTACGCGGCCACTGGCGCTGCTGCACCACGGCACCACCGCCCTGATGAATGCGCCGGAAGACAGCAGCCGTTTTCCGCTGCCGGTGCCCGTTCATAACGAGATCGGCGACCTGATCGAGACCTTCAACCGCATGGTGTGCCTCACTGGCCGAGCAGCGAGCGGGATTGAATGACACGCTTTCCCTGCTCGACTCCATGCTGGCCAACGCGCCCATCGGACTGGCATTTCGTCGACCGCAATGGCCGCTTCGTGCGCGTCAACCAGGTTTTCGCGGACCTGACCGGCGCCGCAGTCAGCCGCCATCTCGGCCGCACTCTGCCGGATTTGCTGCCTCAGGCTGTCGCCACGGAGATGGAAGGCGCGGTGCAACGCGTCTTTTCAAGCGAAGAGCCGGTGCGCAACCTCGAGCTGAACGGTGAAGGCGGCAGACCGCGGCGGCCGTGGACCTGGCTGATCAGCGCCTACCCGGTGCGGACCACGCCGAACCAGGTGCGCTGGGTGGGGATCATTGCGCTCGACGCCAGCGACCGCAAGCGCAGCGAGGAGGCTTTGCGCCGGAGCGAAAAGCTTGCTGTGACCGGACGCCTGGCCGCTTCCATCGCGCACGAAATCAACAATCCCCTCGAAGCCATCACCAACCTGCTCTTTCTGCTGCGCAACTCCAGCGATCTTCCCGATGCGGCGAAGCAGTACGTGACCATGGCCGAGCACGAGGTGCATCGCATCGCGGAGATCACCCAGCAGACACTGCGCTTCTATCGCCAGCCGACGCAGCCCGCGCGCGCCACGCTGGCGGAACTGCTGGACTCGGTGCTGAATCTCTACCAAAGCCGCATTCACGCTCTCGATCTTCACGTGGAGCGGGACTACGACGCCGGAGCTGCACTCTCTTCTGCTTTGCCGGAGAGATCCGCCAGGTCTTCGCCAACCTGGTGGGCAATTCCATTGACGCCAGCAGCAACGGCGGCCGGCTGGTGGTGCGCGCGCGGCGCTCGCGCGACTGGAAGAATCCCGCGCAAACAGGCATCCGGTTTGCCGTGGCCGACACCGGCGCGGGCATGGAGCCGGAGGTGCGCGAGCACATCTTCGAGGCCTTCTTCACCACCAAGGAAGTGACGGGAACCGGCCTGGGGCTTTGGGTGAGCCACGAGATCATCCTCAAGCATCATGGATTCGTGCGCGTGCGCAGCCGCAGCCGCGGCGCCCAGGATGCGCCCGCGCGGGATGGTCACGGGACCGTTTTCGAAGTCTTTATTCCCGACGATCCAGGCCTCCCTGGCAATGGCTGGTCGCGGCAGCCGGCGATCGCGCTTCAACCATGGGTGCGAAATGACGCCGCACTCATCAAATGGAAGCCTTAACGCGCACTGTGCGAACCACGGTTCAGAACAGATTTAAGCCGGGCAGCGAGTGAGTATGGAGCGGATCGAAGTCATTCGGTTGGCGCGTGAGCGGATGCGCCATGCAATGGCTCTGCCGGCGGACCGGGCCCGTCAGATACGAGCGCGTCACGTGCAGCCGGTCCATGATGATGTACCGCGTGCGCAGGCCGTTGATGGTGGCTGGGAGCGTGGCGGGAACCTGTCGTGCGATCGACGTAGATCACCAGCGCCGCTTCTTTCGGATTGTCGAAGCTCTGGCCGACGCCCACGCCGAAGAAGGCGGGATTCTGCTTCATCAGGTTCTGCGCCATCTGCTGCTTGGCCGCGACGGCCTGGTTGAGCACGGCGGACGCCAGCGGCGGAAGTGCGCTGGATTCGCGCGCGGATACTGCGGCGCGGTGCCCGCGGCCACAGCCTGCGCCGTGGTGGGAATCACTTCGGTGCGCACGCCGTCGACCGTTTGCGGCACAGTGACATTCATGCTCTGGTCGACGTAGAGAATGACCGCCGCCTCGCCGGCGTGGTCGCTGCTCTTGCCCACCGCCGCGCCCAGAATGCCCGCCGAGGGGTTGATCAACATGCGCGCCTGCGCGAGCGCCTGCTGGGCCAGCGCGCGTCTGCGCGCCTGTGAGCGTGCTGCGCCTGCGCCGCGGTTGCCGTGCCGTTGCCGTAGTCCAGGCAGCTGACGGGATGGTCCGGCGTGCCGACAAACGTGTAGGTGGTTCCCTCCTGCGTGCCGAGCTCCGCCAGCACAGCCGGCGCGGGATTGGCGACGCCCTCGCTCACTCCTGTGTTCGTCACTCCGCCGGCAAAGAACAGTCCCACCGGCTCGGCGTTGCTGGCATCCACCACCAGCGATCCGGAGTCGCCGGCATCGCTGAACTCGTTGCCTTCGATGTCGATCTGATTGGTGTAGGTCTTGGTCAGGTAAGGCTCGGTTTCGGCACAGTTCTTGAAGTAACTCACCTGCACGTCGAGATTGATCGCAGGAGATGCTGGCGCAGGTGAGGCCCGTGGTACGTCCGCTCTTGGCCACAGTCATGCAACCGAGGCGCTCTCTCCCTTGCCGCCCGTCGAGGAGATTCCTGGTGGCGCAGCCGCCAGCGTGCCGTTTCCCTGCGGCAGGCCCAACTCCATAATCGCGCCTGCTGCTGTTCACAGCGCCCGAGTTTACCTGCGCAATGGCCGCATCCGCATTGGTCGAGGAGGAACTAAGCGGGAGCCATGCCGTCAGCATGCCCACTTGGGTTTCCGTGCCTTTTTCCCCGACTGGATAACATGCTCCCCCGCTATTGTCGATCAATCCCGGCTGAATGATCATTTCGCCGGTGGTGGCCTGGTCGCTGCGCGCCAGCACGTGGTTGCAGCTCAGCAGGTACTGCGTTCCGCTGCTGTTCTGGATCAGCGAGCCGAGCGTGCCCCCGCAGCAATCCACGATCTGCTTGCCTTGAATTGTCGTCAAAGTCGTTGTTGTTGCCGCCGGAGCTGCCCAGCAGGATGGGCGTCGCTAGTTGCGCCTGGTGCGTCGCTGGATTGCTCGTGATTCCCGCGGTGTTCAACAGTACTTCGGCCGCGGTTTTCGAGGACGATGTGCCGATAGTGGCAACCACGTAAGTGGAAGACGTTGCGGAAACCGTGGCTGGCGCAGTGTACGTCGACGGAGCATTAGGTGAATTCAGAGGAGCTGCGAACGCAGGACGGCGAGCCCACCGAACCTTGCCCTCCACTGGAGCCCGTCGTGCTACTGGCAACGGCAAAGTTGATGCTCGTGCTGCCGCCCGCTTCCGCAATGTAACCGGTGATGGCTGCCGTTCCACCGCTACCGAGCGAGATATTCTCAGGCGAAAGCGGTTCAAGGAATCCCGGCGTCACCGTCACGGTGGCGCTCGATGCGCCAGAGCCGTTGGTGGGCGTTGCCGTCACTGTCACGTGCACGCTATCGGCGGTCAGATAAGGAGGCGGGGTGTATTGGCCGCTGGCCGTGATCGTTCCGGCGCCGGCAGTCGAGTCTCCGCCGCTCACAGACCATGCGACTGAGGCCGTGCCACCACTGTTCAACGTTGCTGTGAACTGCTCATAAGCTCCTGAATTGGAGGCGGCATTGCAGCCAGTGCAATTGGTGTCGATGGTCGCCGTGCCGGGAGAGACCGCGACGCCGTTATTCGATGAGCCGGATGCAGAGCCGCCGCAGCCTGCCAGCAAAAGGAAGGCCGGAACAGCGGTCACCGCCAGCACTCGCGCCGGCCAGTGCCGCAGCAAAGTGGACCCATGCCGCAGCGAATGCGATCCGACGCGCCGGCCCGAGGGACGCTCGGGATGCTTTTGCGGTTCCGTCGTCACTTCCGTGCTTTTGCTCACTTCGCCCAGCGCCTTTCTGGCGGCTTTCATTGTTGAGTGGTCGTTAGACGCACCCACTAACTCTCCCGTAAGCACCGGCTTCTGCGGAAGACCCCAAAGACAACTCTTCCCCCATATCCTGTAATTTTAGACCCTCGCGCCACGCAAAAAGTTGTCTGGCGAGGTTCGCGCTGGTCCAATCGAACCACTTCGGGCCGGCCTGATGCAATGTACCAAAGTACTCAGAAGACTCTTTTGGAGCTCCCTGCGTCGGGTCAGGATTGTTGCGCGCCGTCCGCGCGATTTAGCATCCAGATGTGCCTAGCCTTGGCGATCAAGTGCAGTTTGTGCGCGGCGTGGGTCCGCGCGTGGCGGAGATGCTCGCCGAAAAAGGCATCCAGACCGCCGAAGACCTGCTCTACCACCTTCCCTTTCCGCTATGAGGACCGGCAGAATCCGCGCAGCCTGGACGAGTTGAAGCCGGGCGAAGTGGCCAGCGTGATCGGCGAGGTGCGCGGCTCGGTGCTGCTGCGCACGCGCCGCATGCCGCTCTTCGAGCTGACCGTCGGCCAGGGCCGCTTCGCGCTCAAGTGCATCTGGTTCAACGCGCCCTACCTCAACGGCAAGTTCCAGGCCGGGCAAACGGTCGCGGTCTACGGCAAAGTCGAGCCGTCGCGCTCCACCAGCAACTTCAAGATGATCCAGCCGCAGTTCGAGATCCTGCCCGACGCGAGCGACGATGCGGAAACGCGGCTGCTCGAAGTGGGCCGCATCACGCCGGTGTACGAGTCGCTGGGCGGCAGCCGGCTGGCCTCGCGCTGGCAGCGCAAGGTCATCTTCAATCTGCTCGAAGGCATGCGCGGCGCGGTGCCGGAGTGCCTGCCGCAGTCGATGCTGCGGCGGCTCGATCTTCCCGACCGCGAGACGGCGCTGCGCGAAGTTCACTTTCCGCCGGAAGGCACGCCCTTCGCCCAGTTGCAAAGCTCTTCGACCCCGGCTCACCGGCGGCTGATCTTCGAGGAGCTGTTCTTTCTGGAGCTGGGCCTGGAGCTGAAGCGGCGGCGCATGAAAGAGCGCAAGGGCATCGCCTTCGCCACCAACGACAAGGTGCGCGAGGCCATCCGCGAGGTGCTTCCCTTTCATCCCACGGCCGCGCAAAAGCGCGCGCTGGGCGAGATCGTGGCCGACATGCGCGCGCCCAGCCCCATGCGGCGGCTGCTGCAGGGCGACGTGGGCTCGGGCAAGACGATTGTCGCGTTTCAGGCCATGCTGGTGGCCATGGAAAACGGCTACCAGGCGGCGCTGATGGCGCCCACCGAGATTCTGGCCACGCAGCATTTTCTGGCGGCGCGCAAGCTGCTGGAGCGCTCCAGCCGCAAGCCGCGCATTGTGCTGCTCACCGGCTCGCTCGACGAGGACCGCAAGCGGACCAACCGCGGCCTCATCAACCGCGGCGAGGCGAACCTGGTCATCGGAACGCATGCGCTGATCGAAGAGAAGGTGGAGTTCGACCGGCTGGGCCTGGTCGTCGTCGACGAGCAGCACCGCTTCGGCGTCTTGCAGCGCTTCAAGCTGATGAAGAAGCCGAATCAGCCCGAGCCCGACGTGCTGGTGATGACGGCCACGCCCATTCCGCGCACGCTGGCGCTCTCGCTCTACGGCGATCTGGACCTGAGCGTGCTGGACGAGATGCCGCCGGGGCGCATGCCCATCGTCACGCGGCGCGTGCCCGGCGAGCGCGCCGAAGAGGTGTGGGACTTCGTGCGCAAACAGGTGGCGCAAGGCCGGCAGGCGTACATCGTCTATCCGGTCATCGAAGGGACGAAGGACGACCAGCCGGAGTTGGATTTCTCGCGCGACGAGGCTGCAGCGCCGAGCGATCTGGCCGCGCCGACGGTCCGCCGCAGAACTACTCCAAAGGCTAAAACAGCGGAGCTGCTGTTCCCGGCTTCGGCGCAGGAGGCGAGCCCGAGCGCAAGATCGGGTCTGAGATCGGCGGTCGAGATGCACGAGAAGCTGCGCACGGGACCGTTCGCCGGTCTGCGCGTGGGGCTGCTGCACGGGCGGCTCGACGCGGACGAGAAAGAAGTCATCATGCGCCGCTTCCAGCGCGGCGAGATCGATGTGCTGGTCTCGACCACGGTGATCGAGGTGGGCGTCGACGTGGCCAACGCCACGCGTGATGGTGGTGGAGCACGCGGAGCGCTTCGGGCTGGCGCAGTTGCACCAGTTGCGCGGGCGCGTGGGCCGCGGCGCGGCCAAGAGCTACTGCATCCTGATGACCGGCGAGCGCGTCTCCGAGCTCGGCGAAGAGCGGCTGAACGCGATGGTGCGCACGCAGGACGGATTCGAGCTGGCCGAGCTGGATCTCTCGCTGCGCGGGCCGGGAGAGTTTTTCGGCACGCGGCAGGCGGGCTTGCCGGAGTTCCGCGTGGCCAATCTCCTGCGCGACCGGCAATTGCTGGAGCTGGCCAAGCAGGAGGCGGCGCGTTTTGTCAGACGACCCCGGGCCCGCGGTCGACTGAAGCGAGCGCGCCAGCGTGCGCACGCAACTCAAGCAAGCCTGGCAGCGGCGATATGGGCTGGTTGAGGCGGGCTGAACCGCGAGAAGCTCCGCGGCGCTCAGCATGAGAATTGGCTTACACCGGCCCCGAGGACTGCATCACGTCGACGATCTCCGGAGGAAAGGTCTGAATCTCCAGATCGACGCTGGCGATCTCCGTGCCGCAGTCCCGTGGCTGGCTGCGCGTGCACTGGCAAAGTTCGGTAAAGCGGACGTGCCCGGTCTGGCTCAGTTCCACGCCCGCCGCAATCAGCACAGTGTAGATGTCGACGCAAGCCTGGCGCTCGAACTCGAACAGCATGTTCACCGTGCCGGTATCGTTTGCGCCGCGGCTCAGCACCCAGCCGCCGCAGCCGAGGATGGCGCCGGTGAGCGACTGCACCAGCCGCGACGGCTCCTCGGTGGAGACGGCCTTCATCTGCATCGCCCAGGGGATGCTCAGGCCCTGCCTTGGACTCGGTTCCGGCATCTTCAGCTTCACATGCTGTTTATCGGAGACGGGCGCTTGTGGATGAAGGCTGTTGCGGAGTCGAACGCCTCTTGACCGCCTTTGACACACCCTGGCCTGCGGGGATTGTGGAAGAGCAGTCGGCGGTCATTGGATCGGCTTCGATTGCGCGCGGGCAGGCGCCGGACTCTCTCCGGCCGGCCGCAGGCGAGCACTCGCGAACAGGAATGTTGTAGCTTGATAAACAAGATGATCGCCGGCTCCGGAATCGATGTGGTTGAGATTGGGCGCATCCAGCAGGCCATGGATCGCTACGGCGCGCGTTTCCTCAATCGCGTTTACCTTGAGGCGGAGCAGGCCTACTGCCTGCGCAAGCGCAAGTCGGCAGAGAGCTTTGCCGCCCGCTTCGCCGCCAAGGAGGCCGCGGCCAAGGCGCTGGGCACCGGCATCAGCTTCGGAGTGAACTGGCTGGAGATTGAGGTGGTGCGCGAGCCGAGCGGAAGGCCAAGCCTGCGATTTCACGGCCGCGCCGCGCAAATTGCCGGCCGATTGGGCGTTGTCCGCTCCGCCTTTCGCTCACCCATACCGCTCAGATTGCCGTGGCCAGCGTCGTGCTTGAAGACGGGCGCTAGATTCGCCTGATTCTGCTATCCTCAAGGCGTCGACTCGCTCAGTTTCGCAAGAGGAGTGACGTGCCAAGCCGCAAAGAGATTCAGTGGTCGCAACTGAAGGTGGGAGCGCTGGTTCTGGCCGCCATCGCCATGCTGATCGGGCTCATTTTTCTCATGACCGGCTCTTCGGGCGGTCTTTTCGCCCACAGGATCGTTCTGCGCTCCTACTTTCCCAATGCCGCCGGGCTGAAGGAGGGCGCTGTCGTGTCGCTCGAAGGCGTCACCATTGGCAATGTGACGCACATGCGCGTGGTCCCCGAGCGAAATCCCAATCCCGTCGAAGTGACCATGCGGGTGGGCGAGAGGTACTTGTACGACCTGCACACCGATTCGACGGCCTCCATCCAGGCGGCCGGCGTGCTGGGCGACAGCTATGTCGATATCGACTCCAGGCATGCGACAGGCCCGCCGCCCGCCAACAATGCCGAACTCAAGCAGTCCGGCGCGCCGACCATTCAAAGCATCATCAACAGCAGCCAGGTCTCGATTGAAGAGATCAACCAGCTGATGCAGAAGATCGAGATACTGATTGACACGCTGAACACCAAGCGTGGCACGGCGGGCGAGTTGATCAACGATCCGGCGCTGGCCAAGAAGGTCGTCTCCATCGCGACCGATCTGGAGACAGTGACCGGCGCCATCGCCCAGGGCAAAGGAACGCTGGGCGAGCTGGTCAACGACAATACGCTCTACACAAAGCTGAACTCGGCTGCGGACCATATGAATTCGATCACTGCCGATCTGGATGCCGGCAAGGGCACCGCGGGCAAGCTGCTGAAGGACGAGACGCTCTACAACAACCTGAATGCCGCCGCCGCGAATATCAACCAGTTGGTGGCGCAGATCAACTCAGGCCAAGGCTCGCTGGGCAAGCTGGTCAAGGATCCGGATTTCGCGAAGAAGCTGGACGACGCGGTGACCAACCTCGACGACATTCTGAAGAGCATCAATGCGGGCCAGGGCACGGCCGGCCAGTTGGTGCAGAATCGCGCGCTCTACGACCACCTGGACCAGACCGCGGACCAGGCGCAGCAGCTCATCAAGGGCATGCGCGAGGATCCGAAGAAGTATCTCGTCATCCGGATGAAGCTGTTCTAACTCGGCGCGCCAGCCGTTTGCTGTTCCCGGAAGATTCGCCAGAATTCCACAAACGCCTTGAGCCGCACCACCTGGAAGAAGTCGTTCGCGACAAGGAAGAAGACGCCTGAGGCGGCCATGACGAAGTGCATGGCGCCTGGGCCCAATTCATCGCTGAACGGCAGCGGCGCGGCGGAAAAAACCATGGCCACCACAAGCAGCGCCAGCTTGACGATGCCCAGCACCAGGTTGATCTCGGCCAGCTTGCTGGAGAAAGCCTTCCCCAACCGCAGGCTCTCTCCGAGCGCGGAAAGCGTGGAGCGCTTTTCGAGTAGAACAAGAATCGGCGCAATCGACAGAACCCAACTGGTCAGCGCAAACGCCGTGAAGAATCCGAGCGCGAGAAAGATCGCCCAAATGAAGTAGCCAACGAGGTCGGGCTCCGGGCCTGCGGCGATGTGCGTGGCCGCCGCCCATTGCATGGAGCGGAGCCAGCCCCACATCGCAAGGCCAGCAGGGCCAGCCATGCGGCCTGTAACACGATCATCGCGACGGGGCGAAAAGGCGTGCGAGGCTCCATGCGTCTGAGCAGGAGATTGCGGCCGAGGCCTGAAACGACCATCCAGACCAGCGCGGCAACCGGCAGCAGCCACCGGAGCACGGCGAGCACGTGCGGCTCGTAAAACGCCGCGATGTTGCAAAGCTGAACTGCGGCGACCCATGGATTCTGCGTATCGAGCGAATTGACGCCCGAGGACTCGAGCGGAAATGCCGCGAGAATCTGTTGGCCCTGCTTCCAGCAGACGAGAAGAAACGGAATTCCGAAGAGCCAGCGCCAGGCGATCTCAATGGCGATGAGCGAAGGACGCCGGAAGACTCCGCCCATGTGCTCGACCAGCAATTGCGTTCCGCGCACAGGGGCGTTGCCGTGAACGTTCGCCACGGAACCTGCCCTCACTTCACAACCAGGTTGACGGCCCTGCCCGGCACAACAATCACCTTCACTAGAGTCTTGCCCGCGATGCGGTCGCGCACCTTCTCGTTGGCCAGCGCCGCGGCCTCCATTGTTTTTGAATCTGCGCCTGCCGCCACGCGCACCACTGCGACCAGCTTGCCGTTGATCTGCACCGGAATCTCGATCTCGTCTTCCTTGGCCAACTCCGGATCGCTTTGCGGCCAGGGAGCGCGAAGAATCGCACCCTCCCCGCCGAGCTCCTCCCACATCTCCGCGGCGAGAAATGGCGCGAACGGCGCCAGCAGCAGAACCAGCGTGCGCAGCAGATCGCGCACCACCGGCGCGGGAATCTCGCCGCCAATTGCGCATCCGCGTCCTGCATCTCGTTGACCAGTTCCATGATCGCCGCCACGCCCGTATTGAAGTGCCAGCGGCCTTCGAAGTCGAGGCGTGATTTTGGCGATGGTCTGGTGCAGCTTTCTGAGCAGCTTCAGCGAAAGCCCAGTTGGGGCCTCAACCTTCTGCACGCCCGCCGTGCGTGCCACGGGCGCGTACTTCACGGTCAACCTGTAGACGCGGCCCAGGAAGCGGCTCACTCCAGCGACGCCGTCTTCCTGCCAGTCGAGATCGCGGTCGGGCGGCGCGGCAAAGAGCGAGTACATGCGCGCGGAGTCGGCGCCGTAGCGGGCCACCATGTCGTCGGGCGAAACCACGTTGCCCTTCGACTTCGACATCTTGGCGCCGTCCTTGATCACCATGCCCTGCGTGAAGAGGCGCTGCGCCGGCTCGTCGTTCTTCACCAGGCCCAGGTCGCGCATCACCTTGGTCCAGAAGCGCGAGTAGATCAGGTGCAGAATGGCGTGCTCCACGCCGCCGATGTACTGGTCGATGGGGAACCAGTACTTGACCATGGCCGGATCGAACGGCGCTTTCGTATTCTTCGCGTCGGTATAGCGGTAGAAGTACCAGCTCGAATCGACGAACGTGTCCATCGTGTCGGTCTCGCGCCGCGCCGGTCCGCCGCACTTGGGGCAGGTGGTGTTCACAAACTCCGGCACACGCCCCAGCGGCGAGCCGCCCTGCTGCGTGATCTCGATCTTCTCCGGCAGAATCACCGGCAACTGATCGTCGGGCACCGGAACCAGGCCGTCGCGCTCGCAGTGAATCATGGGAATCGGCGTGCCCCAGTAGCGCTGCCGGCTCACGCCCCAATCCTTCAAGCGAAAGATGACCTTTGCTTCGCCAAAGGCCTCTCGCGCAGCCATTTCTGCAGGCGCCTTTGCGCTTCGGCGCAGCTTAAGCCGCTGTACTCGCCGGAATTGACCAGCACGCCGTCTTCAGAAAGAAACGGCAGGGCATCCGGGTCCTCGGTCTTGAAAGCAGGCTCGATCACTCGCCGAATCTCGATCCCGTACTTGTTCGCAAACTCAAAGTCGCGCTCGTCGTGCGCCGGCACGCTCATGATGGCGCCGGTGCCGTAGTCCATCAGGATGTAGTTCGCCACCCAGATCGGCACGCGCTCGCCGTTATAGGGATTGATGGCGAAGCGGCCGGTGGCCACGCCGTGCTTCTCGATCGCGCCCACGTCGCCGGCTTCCCTGGCCTTCTTCTGTTCCTCGAGCAGCTCCGCAACCTTTGCCTTCAGCTCCGCATCAGCCGCCGAGAACGCTGTCACCAGCGGATGCTCCGGCGCCAACTGCACGCTGGTCGCGCCAAAGATCGTGTCCACGCGCGTGGTGAAGACGCGAATGCGCTGCCTTTCTGATCCCTGATCCCCGTTCCCTGTTCCCTGTCTTTCCGTTCCCTTGGTCCCTTGGTCCCTTGGTCCCTGTGTTTCTGTTCCCTGTTCCCTGATCCCTGTTCCCTGTCTTTCCGTTCCCTCGGTCCCTTGGTCCCTTGGTCCCTGTGTTTCCAAGAAGAAATCAACCTCCGTCCCTTCGCTGCGGCCGATCCAGTTGCGCTGCATGGTGCGCACTTTTTCCGGCCACCCGTCCAGCTTGTCCAGCCCGTCGAGCAGTTCCTGGGCGTAGGCGGTGATGCGCAGGAACCACTGCTCCAGGTCGCGCTGCTCCACCTTCGTGTCTTCGTGCCGCCAGCAGCAGCCGTCGACCACCTGCTCGTTGGCCAGCACGGTGGCGCACTCCGGGCACCAGTTCACCTTGCTCTTCTTGCGGTAGACCAGGCCCTTCTCGTACATGCGCAGAAAGAACCACTGGTTCCAGCGGTAGTAGTCGGGCAGGCAGGTGGTGATTTCGGTGGCCCAGTCGTAGGCGAAGCCGAGGCGCAGCATCTGCCGCTTCATGGCGGCGATGTTGCCCAGCGTCCACTCGCGCGGCGGCGTATTGTTTTTGAGCGCGGCGTTCTCGGCCGGCAGCCCGAAGGCGTCCCAGCCCATGGGGTGCAGCACGTTGTAGCCGCGCATCCACATCTGCCGCGCCAGCGCGTCGCCGATGGCGTAGTTGCGCACGTGGCCCATGTGCAGTTGGCCGCTGGGATATGGCAGCATCTCCAGCACGTAGTATTTGGGTTTCTTGCTTGTGGCCGGCTCAGCGGCATAGAGCCTGGGGTCCGCGGCCCAGCGCTCCTGCCATTTCTGCTCGATCGCCGCCGGATCGTAACGGTTTTCTTTCTCGTCCGCCATCACTTTTCAGTGTAAACGGAGCCGAGAGCCGGACGCTGGCAGCTCGTCACGCGACGGAGCGCAGGTCCCTGGCGCGCTCGATACGCTCCCGTCTTGCCGGAGTGTGCATTGCCTCCCACAACTCCGTGCGACGCTGCGTATTCAGCCAGAACTCTGGCGAGTTTCCGAAGACACGCGCGAGCATGAGCGCGGTGTCGGCAGTTACCGCGCGGCGATCATTGCACAATTCATTGACTAGCTTGCGCGGCACGCCCATGGCTTCGGCCAAAGCGCCTTGTGTCAGCCGAAGCGGCTTCAGGAACTCCTCTACCAGCATTTCACCAACGCTGACGGGCCGTCGTTCGGTCTTAAACATGTCGCACCTCACCGGTAGTTATGTTTGTCGAGGTATATCTCCGTCGCTTCACCCTTGCCGCCGTCCCAACGGAAGATCAGGCGCCATTGATCGTTCACGCGAATAGAATGCCAGCCTGCCAGGTTGCCTCGCAGTTTCTCGAAATGATTGCTCGGCGGAACCCGCAGATCGGCATCTGATGTGGCGTCGTCGATTAATTGCAGTTTCCTGAATAGCCGAGCCTCCAGGTCCGACGGAATGTTCCGGCTAGCCTGGTCGTGAGCGAAGAACTCTCTCAACCAGCGGTCCTGGAACCCCAGAATCATCAGGCGTTCCCCCTCGCAGCACCATTGTACCGCACAACGGTACAATCCGCAATGTCATTTCACCAGCCTCTTCAGCGCCCGCACATTCCGCTCCTCGTCGCCCTCTTCGTCCACCGGCGTCTCCGCGATGAACGCGCAGTGGTCGAAGCGTGGATCGTTCAACAGGCGGCGGAAGGGCTCCAGGCCCATCGTTCCCTGCCCGATGTGCTCGTGCCGGTCGAGCTTCGATCCGCGCTCAGCCTTGGCGTCGTTGCAGTGCCACACGCGCACCGCATCGAAGCCCACCGTCGCGCCGGCCTGCTTCATCGTCTCCTTGTAGCCCTCGGCGCTCACCAGGTCGTAACCGGCCACATGCGTATGGCACGTGTCCAGGCACACGGCCACCGGCGCATGATGCTTCAAGCGCTCCACCAGCTCCGCTACCTGCTCAAAGCTGCCGCCGAGCGAGAACTCCGCACCTGCCGTGTTCTCAATCAAAATGTGAAAGCCGCCTCCCTGCCACGGCTGCCCGTCGATGGCGCGCTCGATCGAATCCGCCGCGAGCTTCAGGCCTTCCTCGCGCGTCAGCCCCTTCCACGAGCCCGGATGCAGCACGAGATACTCCGCGCCGAGCACCAGCGCCCGCTCGATCTCTCCGCGAAAACCCGCCACGCTCTTCTCGCGAATCTCGCTCGACTGGCTGCAAATGTTGATCAGGTAGCCGGTGTGGATGACCAGCGGTCCGACATCCAGCTTGGCCCGCAGCTCGCGCATCCGCTCCGCCTGCTTGGGGTCGACTTTCGCCGCGCGCCACATGCGCGGGCTCGAGGAAAAGATCTGGAACGTGTTCGCGCCAATCTCCCGCGCGCGTTCGACGGCATTCGACGCCCCACCCGCCGTTCCCAGATGCACTCCGATCCGCTTGGCCATGGCGACAGTCTACTAGCGGCTTATCGCCAGCGTGTGCTGCCTCACGCGGCGTCGAGGTAAAGGCGCTTGCCCAGTGCTCGCAGCGCCGCATCGATGCGGTCGATCTTGGTGGGGTGACGCAGGTTCGTCAGGCGGTTCACTTCCTGTTTGGTCGTGCCCAGCCGCCGCGCCAAATCGATGGGGCGCACCTTTTGGCGGAGCATTTCGTTCAACAGGAGAACCTTGGCCGCAACGCTCGGAGATAGCTCAACCACCGCCTGGCCGCGCTTGGGTTTCGATGGCATGGGAACCGGACGCATGTCGTCGAAATAAAATTCCATCGACAGCTCAAGAGCCTCCTTGGCCATCGTCAGTGCCTCAGTTCGATTCACTCCCTGGGTGTGGGCCTCCGGAACATCGGGAAAGCTCACGACGAGGAATCCTTCGCTCTTGCGGAGATTCACCGGATAGCCGCGCATACTACTGCCCCTTTCTCTTTTTCAGGCCGAGTTGTTTCTTGATGTCTTCGACCAGGCCCTTCGAGATGTCCTTGTGGTGCATCGGGAGGACCGATAATCGCCCCTGATAGAAGAGCCTGAGATGCGAACCCGTCTGGCTTCCAAACGTTACGCCCTGTTTTGCCAGCCAGCGCTTGAATTCCGAGCTCTTCATGGGCAAATTCATGGTACACGTTTTTGTTTACCAGGGCAAGTCCGGCCGCCAGCCGGAAGCTGCCGCTCGGGCGCTTCTTACGCTCATTGCCGCCGACCCGCAATTTGTGATGCGCACGCTGGCTAAGAGTGCGTGATTCTGCGACAAGACGATCTCGACCGAGGCGGTTGGGGTTCCCGGAGTCTCAAAAGCGAGACCACGGGGCACCCTATTTCGTGGCGGGCTTGCGGCGTGGGGCTGCGGGCCATCCGCCGCGCGCTCACGAACGCTTGAACTGCCTGCGGATGGCGAGCAAAAACAAACCGCCTAGTGTAGTCGTCAGCGGAAGTTCGAGGAGGGCCAGCATGCGGCCCCACGGGTAGTTAGGGGCGTAGCGCAGCTCGCGCTGGAAGCCGGCGACGGAGAGGGAGGTCATGAGGCTGTGGAGGATCATTCCCGAGAAGCCGAACGGATGCTCGGCGGGATGCGAGCGGAAAAACGTGGTCCAGTCCATGTAGCCCAACCATCCAGGAGTGCCGCCCGTGGGAGGATTGAATTCGAGGCCGGGGATGGGATAGAGAAACGTAAAGGCAGCGATGAAAAAGACGAGCCACACCAACGGCATCAGATAGCTTTCTCCGTAAGCACTGGCGTACCTGTAGAGCGCAACCAGGCTGAAATGATGGCTCAGCCAGCGCAACGGCTTCCAGCGGAAGCGGCTGTGCAAGCGCTTCATCTCGATCTCGCCGTAGTGCCAGTGGCCCGCCGTCCAGTAATCGCCCTTGGCGTCGTAGTTCCGCTTCAACTGCTGATAGGTCTCTGCGATCAGGCTGTAGTTCCGTTCGTCTCCGCTCTTCTCTGACGTCCGCAAAGCCCGCGCCGATTCCAGATTCACATCTTCGTCGAAGACGCAGAAACGGGGCTTCTTCGGCCGTGCTACGCGCGCCAGCAGTTCCCACCGTTTCATCCACGCTTTGCGCCGCCGAATCGCAAAAAACCGCCGCCAACAGAAGAACCCCCTCCGGAATCGATAGCGCGCTACTCTCCCCCGATCCCGCCACTCCGCCAGCGTGAAGTCCATCTTCGAGACGTTGGTGTTGTAGAAGAGCGCCTGCCCCAGATCCGTCTTGTAGAACTCCACTTGCTCGGGATGCTCAACCTTGACGCCGGAGAAGTCCGGTCCTCGTTCACCGGAAAAATCGTGGCGAAAGCGCGTCTCGCGAAACCTCAGGGCCTCGGAAATCGTCGCCTCCCTAAAATCCACCCTCTGCCCGAAAGCCGCACCTGAGAAGTTGGCGTCCTGGGTGAACGTGGCCCCGCTGAAGTCGGCGTCTTGGGTGAACCTGGCCCCGCCGAAGTTAGCGCCCTGGGTGAACCTGGTTAGCGGGAAGTTAGCGTACAGGGTGAACCTGGTCCCCGGGAAGTTGGCGTTCTGGGCGAACCTGGCCCCCCAGAACTGGGCGCCCTGTTTGAACCTGGCCGCAGTGAAATCGGCAGCCTGGGTGAACTTGGCCTCTAAGAAGTCGGCGTTCTGTTTGAACCTTGCCTCAAAGAAGCTGACGTCCTGGGTGAACTTGGCCTGGAGGAAGCTGGCGGCTTGGCTGAACGTCGCCTTATTGAAGTGGGCGTCCTGGCTGAACGTGGCCCCGGTGAAGTCGGCGCGCTGGGTGAACTTCGCCCAAACAAAGTGGCAGGCTGGCGCGAAGGTCCTTCCCGAATAATTCGACGACGGAAAAACGAACCAGAAAAAATCCGCAACCGTCCCCGTCCGCTCGGCCTCGGCTAGAATCCGCTCAAACTCCGCCTGAAACTCCGCATCGTTCTTGGCCGGGTCCTTCGAGTGCATTAGGCAGACCGGCTCTTTGTCCACGCCCCGTGGCGCGTTGTGGATCGGCCGCCCGCATGGCTCGTCGCTCCAATTCGGCCCGCTGCCGCGCATCTTGACCTGGCACACGCGCGAAGTTGCACTTTCTTCGGATTCTGCCATGTTTTCCCCGTGGGTACCATTTTAGCCGGGGTTAGGGGGCGACGCGGAGCGTAAAGGCTGGTGAGGTCTAGAGCTTGTCGACGACTCCGTCAATGGCGTCTTCACACAGCTGTCTCATCGAGTCGTTGACCTGAACTCGGCGGCCGCCGACGTCAAGTCTCCCTGTATCGAGTGAATAGAACGGGCATCCGCGCGCAAACGCGACGACCCCGGTGGTCTGAAAATCGCGCACCTCGACGACGCCCGAACCTGCGTCGTGGAAAGTGAAGATGTCAGGCCGTGACTCCAACAATTTCTCGATGTCTTCGTCGATCGTGCGCAGGACGGCCGCGTAGGCCGACGCCGGACCCATGTATTGGGTGATCCGGTTCTTTATAACAGCATGGACCTTCGGAAGTGTCCGGTGGGCGTTTTCCAGTTTTGTTGCGAAGGCGTAGCTCGCGTAAATCTCCGACGGTAGCTTGAGCCCATATACCAAGGAAAACGCGTTGCGAATCGCGCGCCGCGAGGAGTCGTCAGCCATGACTGGTAGAATGAGCCGATCGGCTACGGAAAGGGCGATTTGGGTGTAAATCGAAAAGCTCGGGTTCGCATCTATGAATGCGGCGTCATATGAGGTCTGAAGTTGGCCAAGGAAATCCCGAAGCCAATCAATCACCTTGATCCATGTGTCCGTCCCCGGAATCTGGTTATTTGCCAGAGTATTGAGCGCGTTCGCTTGGAGTTCGAGAAGCGGATCCCCACAGAATAGGTCGACATTGCTCGGGATGTTTGAGTTGTAGTTTGCCGGAGCCGTGAGAAAGTCTGAGCACGCAAAGGCAGGCGCGGCATACGGCGACGGTAGGCGCAATTGGAAATACCCGCCCACGCTAGATCGCGGCACCAGCCCTTGCCGCTGCAAGAGCTTCTGGCTGCCACCGAAGTTCAATCCACCCAGAAAGAGTTCGGAGAGATTTGCCTGGGGGCACATGTCGATGGCAAGTACTCGTTCGCCTGGATGCTGTTCCGCGTAGCGGCAAGTTATCTGGAATGCGAGACTCGTCTTGCCTGTTCCGCCTTTGTTATTCCACACAGCGTATGAGATCATGCGTCCTCCTTGGACTTTATGAAGTTCACTGAATACAATATCATGTCCTGCAGGGACATGCAAACGTCTATTTTGGACGTTGGACGTGAAGAGTCTCAGCATGAGACACGCAAATTCCCCGTCTCGTGAAGCGTCGCGGCGCCTTTCTTCGCTACATCTTCGCTCCTGCCGTATAATCCCTCCATGGACTTCCAGCTCGTTACCAGCTACAAGCCCAAGGGCGATCAGCCGCGCGCCATCGACCAGCTTATGGAGGGGCTGGCGGCGGGCGAGAAGCACCAGGTGCTGCTGGGCGTCACCGGCTCGGGCAAGACCTTCACCATGGCCAAGGTCATCGAGCAGTCGAACCGGCCGGCGCTGATTCTGGCGCACAACAAGACGCTGGCCGCGCAGCTCTATCACGAGTTCAAGCAGTTCTTCCCTTCGAATGCGGTCGAGTACTTCGTCAGCTACTACGACTACTACCAGCCCGAGGCCTACATTCCCGCCGGCGACCTCTACATCGAGAAGGAAGCCACGATCAACGAGGAGCTGGACAAGCTGCGGCTCTCGGCCACGCGCAGCCTCTTCGAGCGGCGCGACGCGATCATCGTGAGCTCGGTGAGCTGCATCTACGGCCTGGGCTCGCCGGAGGCCTACTACGGCATGTTGCTGCTGCTCGAGAAGGGCCAGCACATCAGCCGCAAAGACATTACGCGGCGGCTGGTGGAGATTCTCTACGAGCGCAACGACACGGACTTCCGGCGCGGAACGTTTCGCGTGCGCGGCGACGTGATCGAGGTCTTCCCGACTTACGACGAGAACGCGTACCGGATTGAGCTGTTCGGCGACGAGATCGAGTCGCTCGCGCAGATCGATCCGCTGTTCGGCACGGTGAAGCAGAAGTACTCGCGGCTGCCGATCTATCCCAAGAGCCACTACGTGGTGCAGCCGGAGCGCAAGGCGGAGGCCGTCGATTCCATCGTGGCCGAGCTGAACGAGTGGGTCGCGCACCTGGAGTCGGAGGGGCGCATGGTGGAGGCGCAGCGCGTCCACCAGCGCACGCGCTTCGATCTCGAGATGATCAAGTCGATGGGCTACTGCCACGGGATCGAGAACTACTCGCGGCACTTCAGCGGGCGGCTGCCGGGCGAAGCCGCCGCCGACGCTGCTCGACTACTTCCCGCGCGATTTTCTGCTGTTTGTGGACGAGAGCCACGCCACGATTCCGCAGGTGCACGGCATGTGGCACGGCGACCGCAGCCGCAAGCAGACGCTGGTCGACTACGGATTCCGGCTGCCCTCGGCGCATGGACAACCGGCCGCTGAAGTTCGACGAGTTCGAGAACCGGGTGCACCAGGCGATCTATGTCTCGGCCACGCCGGGGCCGTACGAACTCACGCGCGTCGAGCGGGGTGGTCGTCGAGCAGGTGATCCGGCCGACGGGGCTCGTCGATCCCGAGGTTGAGATTCGGCCGGTGAAAGGGCCAGATCGACGATCTGCTCGCCGAGATTCGCGACCGCGCCAAGCGCAACGAGCGCGTGCTGGTGACCACGCTGACCAAGCGCATGGCCGAGGACCTGGCCGGCTACTACACCGAGGTGGGCGTGCGCTGCCGCTACATGCACTCCGAGATTGAGACGCTGGAGCGCGTAAAGCTGCTGGCGGGCCTGCGCAAGGGCGAGTTCGACGTGCTGATCGGCATCAACCTGCTGCGCGAGGGGCTCGACCTGCCCGAGGTGTCGCTGGTGGCGATTCTCGACGCGGATAAGGAGGGCTTTCTGCGCTCGGCCGGGTCGCTGATCCAGACCATGGGCCGGGCGGCGCGGCACCTGGAGGGCAGGGCCATTCTTTACGCGGACACGATGACCGACTCGATGCGCCGGGCGATCGACGAGACGGATCGCCGCCGCGCCATCCAGCGCGCTTACAACGAGGAGAACGGCATCACGCCGCAGTCCATCATCAGCCAGGTGGAGATGGGGCTGGCGCACATCCTCAAGGCCGAGTACGGCGAGATCGAAGAGGAAGAGACGGCCGGGATTCCGGAGTTCAAGACGCAGGCCGAACTCGACGCCTACATCGCGAAGCTCGAGGCCGACATGCGCGAGGCGGCCGAGAAATTCGAGTTCGAGAAGGCCGCCCGGCTGCGCGACACCATCAAGGAGCTGCGCGACAAGGAATTTCTCTTCGGGTAACCCCGGAATACGCGGCCTCGCAGGCAACCTGGAGCGCGAGGTCACCATCTTAGTTGTCGAGATAGTAAATGTAATCCGGCGCCTTCAGCGGGGTTGAGCGCGCCAGCCAGGGCTAATGACAACCATTCTCATCGTGGACGACGATCCCCTTCAGGCATCTTTGATGATGTCGCTCCTGGGGCGGCAATTCGGCAACGTGTGCCGGGTGACCGATGCCGCCGAGGCACTGTGCCTGATCGAGCAACCCGAGTTCGCCGGCAAGCTTGGCCTGGTCATCTCTGGGCATCACACGCCCGGGATCGGGGGCCGGCCTTTGTGGCCGAATTGCGCACGCGGATGCCTGATTTGCCGGTGCTCGTTCTGGGCGCGGATGAGCGCCGCTCCCTCTGACTATTCCAGGACGAGCGTGTCGTCTTCCTTCCCCGGCCGGTTGGCGGCAGAGAAGATGCTGGCCGTGACCGGCCAGATGCTTGCAGAACACAAAAAGCGGTCGCGTAAGCGGCAAACCCAATCAATGCATGAGCAGCGACAGGCCTTCCTAGTGTGAGCCAAATCACACGCAGAACCCCTATCATGGATGGAGAATAAGCTCGTCCGTTGGGAGGTCACCGGCTTCCCGCGTGCGTGCGAAAATCATCCTGGAGTTCTAATGGCCACTTTTGGCAGCTTTTGTCTTCTTATTGCTTTAGCTCTGGCCGCTTACAATCTTTGGCGGGAGCGGTGGCATTGCGGCTGATTGCCACCGGGCAGCCGGCGCGAATTTCGCCGGAACGCTGGCCGACACTGCGCGCCGGGCCGGAATCGCCGGATTCGTGGCCGTCACCGGGGCTGCTTTTGCGCTCGTCTGGTCGGTCTTTACCAACGATTTCTCCATCACTTACATCCTTGAGCACTCCAACCGGGCGCTGCCCATCCCGTACAAGTTCGCGGCGCTGTGGAGCGGCCAGGAAGGTTCGCTGCTGCTGTGGGCGTGGCTGCTGGGGACGTACGGCTTCGTCCTGCGGCTGCGGCACAAGACGGATGTGAAGCTCTACGCCTACGCGGGAACGATTCTGGCCGGCGTTCAGGTGTTCTTTCTGGCGGTGCTGAACTTTGCCGCGCCGCCGTTCGCTCTGCTCCCTGGCTACGTTGCCGGTGGCCCAATTCCCGCCGACGGCAACGGGCTCAATCCCCTGCTCCAGTACCCGGAGATGGTGATTCATCCGCCCATGCTTTACCTGGGCTACGTGGGGTTCTCGGTTCCGTTCGCGTTTGCGCTGGGCGCGCTGATGATGCGCTATCCCGGCGAAAAGTGGATCAGGATCACGCGCACATGGACGATGGTGACGTGGCTGTTTTTGACCTGCGGCATCTTTCTGGGCATGCACTGGGCCTACGCCGTGCTGGGCTGGGGCGGCTATTGGGGCTGGGACCCGGTGGAGAACGCGAGCTTCATGCCGTGGCTGACCGGAACCGCTTTCTGCACTCGGTGATGATGCAGGAGCGCAAAGGCATGATGAAGAGCTGGAACGTGTGGCTGATCTTCTCCACGTTCCTGCTGACAATGCTGGGCACGACCTGCTGACGCGCGCGGGCCTGGTGAGCTCGGTGCACGCTTTTGCGCAGTCGTCCATCGGAACCTGGTTCGTTGTCTTCATGTGCATCGTGCTGGCGGTCTGCATCTTTACCTACGTGCTGCAGCGCGGGCACCTGCAAGACCGAACACCATCTGGAATCGCTGGTGAGCCGCGAGTCGAGCTTCCTGTTCAATAACCTGGTCCTGCTGACGGCCTGCTTCGTGATTCTGTGGGGCACGCTGTTTCCGATCATTTCGGAGTATGTGCAGGGCACCAAGGTGACGGTGGGCGCGCCGTTTTATAACCGCGTGGCCGTGCCCATCGGGCTGTTTCTCGTGTTTCTCACCGGCGTGGGGCCGCTGCTGCCGTGGCGCGCAACATCGTTCAAGGCCATCAAGCGCAATTTTGTGCTGCCGGTGATCGCGCTGTGGGTCACGGTGATTGTTTGCCTGGCGGTGGGCGTGCGGCCGTGGAAGGACGGCGCTCTCGATCAGGGCAGCTTTTACGCGCTGGTGGCGTTTGCGGTAGTCGGCGGCGGTGCTGACCGCGATCATGCGTCGGAGTTTCTGCGCGGAGCCGAGCGTGATCTCGCGGCAGACGCGGCGCAATCTGTTCGCGGCGCACGTGGCTGCTGACGCGGCGCAACACGCGGAGATACGGCGGCTACATCGTTCATATCGGGGTGGTGGTGGTTGTGATTGGGCTGGCCGGGTCGGCTTTTAACCGCAGCATCGAAAGCGAAATGGGCCTGCACTAGCACGATGAGCGATCGGCCCGTACACGCTGGAGTAGCATGGGCTTCACGCAGGACTCGAACCAGAACTACAACTCCGAGTACGCGGTGCTGGACGTCTACCAGGGCGGCAAGAAGATCTTCCAGATCACGCCGGAGCGGCGCTTCTACCTGGCCAGCGGCCAGCCGCAGACCATGGTCGCGATTCACTCGAGTTCCGGAGTGGGACCTGTACGTGGTGTATGAGGGCACGAATCCCGACACCGGCCAGCCGATCATCAAGGCGTTTCTGAATCCGCTGGTGGGCTGGATCTGGTTCGGCCTGGTGGTGATGGTGCTTCGGGACGTTCGTTGCGCTGGTTCCCAGCCTGACGCCGGCGACCGCCGCGTTGCGCGTTCCCGCGGCGCAGGCGGCGCCGATGGCTCCCGCGCTCAAGGGAGGCGACTGATGGCTGCTCCGCGCGTTTGAGGTTTTGGACGAGAGCAGTGGAAGTCGTGTGCTCTGCCGTAGCCATCTGCTTCTCGCTCGGCGCCAGCGACGCCCACTTCACGGCTGAATACTCTGAGCCACCAGCTGATGTGCCAGTGCGGATGCGCGCAACTGCTGGGCGAATGCGATCACGTGGGATGCCCAGACCGGGACAAGGAATTGTCCGAGTTGACGCACGGACATTGCAGCCGGCATGACCGATCAGCAGATTATGGATGCGTTTGTCGCCAAATACGGCGCCACCGTGCTGGCTGCGCCTACGACGAAGGGATTCGACCTGGTGGCGTGGGTTGCTCCGTTCGCGGTGTTTGCCGCGGCGCTGCTGGGGACGATTCTGCTCATCCGGCGCTGGGGCGGATTGGGCGGCAAGAAGCGCGGTGGCTGCGACGCCGTGGCCGGAGAGTGCCGATCCGGAGGACCGGGAGCGGCTGGAGCGCATTCGCCGGGAGACCGGCGCCAACGGACGGATTTTGACGGAGGTTTTTCAGTCATGACGGAAACGAGGGCTTGATCGCCGGGAGTGCTTCTCCTTTTTGCGCTGTTCTGTACACCTTTTGGCCGGAGAACGGCTTTGCCAGCCAGAGCGAGAAGACGCGGCTGGACTATCTGCTGGAGCGCAAGGAGCAGCTCTACGAGAATCTGCGCGATTTGAACTTCGAGTATCGCGCAGGCAAGTATCCTGAAGAGGATTTCGTTGCTCAGCGCGCGCTGCTTGAACACGAAACAGCGCAGTTGCTGGCCGAGATCGATCACCTGCAGCAGGCGTGAAGCCAGAGATCAGAGAACAGGGATCAGGGATCCGTTCGGATTAGGAATTGAGGAATACGGAAAGAAATGAAATCAACACGAGTTTATGCGAGCATTTTTTCTTTGAGCTTTTTGTTTGCCAGCGCGATGGCACAGGCCGCCACCGTGACAGGAACGGTGACCGACAAGACCACCAACAAGCCCGCGGCGGGCGATGCGGTGACGCTGCTGGAGCCGATGTCGGGTATGAGCGAAGTGGGCCGGTCGACTACCAATGCACAAGGCCACTACTCGCTGAATTTGCCCGGCAGTAATCCGTATCTGATTCGCGTGACGCATCAGGGCGCCGATTACTTCATCTCCGCGCCGCAGGGTGGCGGAACGGGCGACATTTCGGTCTACGACGTGGCCGCGAAGGTGGATGGTGTGACCATTGCAGAGCACGTGACCGGGATCGAGACGGACAACGGACAGCTTCGCGTAGTGGAGCGCTACGACATTCACAACGCCAGTTCGCCGCCGCGCACGCAATGGAGCAAGCAGTCGTTTGAGGTGATTCTGCCCGCCGACGCGGTCGTAGGCGATGCATCAGCACAGCGGCCGGGAGCAAGCAGCCTGCCGACCAGCGTGAAGCTCAATCCCGACGGGCCCAAGGGCCATTTCTCGTTCGATTTTCCGATCCAACCCGATGAGGGCGCTAAAGGCACGCTCTTCCAGGTTCAATACCAGTTGCCGTACAGCGCCGGGAAATACAGCTTTCATTCTCTGGTCACGCTGCCGGCCGACACCGTATGGGTGGTGCTGCCCAAGTCGATGACGTTTACCGGTGGAAGCGGATCGGGGTTTGAGTTGTCGCCGCAGGATCCCACCGTGCAGACGTTTCTGGCGCGAAGCGTTGCCGCAGGGAAGGCGCTGGAGTTCTCGATCTCGGGTACGGGGTCTTTCGCCCGCGACGACCAGAATGGCCAGGGCGGACAACCGGGCGACAACGGCGGACAGCAAGCCGGCGCTCCGGTAGTCAGCCCGGCGGCGGCATCGGCGAACCGATCAATACGCCGGACCCGCTTTCGAAATACAAATGGGTCATTATTAGCGTGCTTGCATTGCTGCTGGCGGCTGCGGCTGCGTTTCTGCTGCGCAAGCCGGTGACGGCGGGAGCGGTTGTACCAGCGAGTGCAGGCGCGATGTCAGCGCCGGGAATTTCGCCCGTCTATTCCGCTCCGGGCTCAGCGGGCACCCCTGCTGTCGCGAAGAATGCTGCACTGCTGAACGCGCTTAAAGAGGAGCTGTTCGCGTTGGAGAGCGAGAAGATTGCAGGCACGCTCGCGCCGGGTGAATACGCCGAGCAAAAGGCGGCGCTGGAGACGGTGCTGAAGCGGGCGTTGAAAAAAAGCTAGTTGTCAGAGATCAGTTGTCAGTGGTCAGAGGTGAGTGAGCAAACTCGGCCTCTGATCTCCGGTACGTTTGTCCCGACTTCCTACTCCCTATTCGCTACTCCCTATTCCCTATTCCCTGGTCCTGTATCCTTCCTGCATGAAGACCTTGCTTCGCACGCTGCTTTCTTTGTCCTTGATCGTTTGGCTGGGTGCTGAAATCTTTTTCCCGATTGTTGCCGCCATTACGTTCACCACGTTGCAGCCAGATACTCATACAGCCGGAACGATCGTCGGCCAATTGATCCGTATCCTGCACGGGATGGGACTGGTTTCGGGCATGGTGGCGCTGGCGGTGATGGCTCTGGCGCCGGCGTGGGGCATTTACAAACCGCGCGCGGTGCTGGCGCCCATGGTTCTCGTGGTCCTGATGATCGCCGGCACGGTGTACTCGCAATTCGGCATCATTCCCGCTATGGAGCGGGACCGGATCGCGGCCGGTGGCGCCATTAACACTGCCAATCCCTCTGACGCGACCACAGCGCATTTCAACAAGCTGCACAACCGGAGCGAGTTCGTGGAAGAGGCCATCCTGCTGCTCGGGCTGGCGACGGTGGTGCTGGTGGCGAGGGCGGAGACGACGCGACTGTAGAAGCAGCGTGGCGAGGGTTCGGCCGTCCTGAAGTGAAGGGGTGGCGGCCATTTTCCGCTTATCACAGACACAGGATTGCGGTTGGAAGTAGAATCGGCAGCGAGTGAGCCGAGACATGCTTCTTGAAGGTCAGGCTGTGACCGAGGCCTCGGTGCAAGCCAACTTACCGGGGGCGATCAAAGACCGCGTGGCAGCGGGTCGCATTCCGCGGATCGGGCCGCTGTTGCTGGTGGCCTTGCGCACCGTCCTGTGGTTCACGTTCCAATGCCTGCTGGCGCTGGTTCTCTTTGCTCTGCATCGTCCGGCTCCGCTCCGGGCCGCGGGCAACTGGTGGATGATCTACGGCACCCTCAGCGATCTGTGCTGTCTCCTCGGCATGTGGTATTTCACGGGCAAGGAAGGCATCCGGCTGCGTGATCTCATCGGGCCGATCCGGATGCGCCATGGACGCGACTTGTTCCTCGGGCTCGGGATTCTGGTTCTCTCCTATCCGCTCCTGATTGGCGGCGGCTATCTCGCGGCCGCGTTGGTGTACGGCTCCACGGCCAAGGTCCCCATGGAGTTCATCCTGCAACGGCACTCCCTGCCCCTTTGGGCCACGGTGTACACCCTGACCGTTTGGTGGATCATCCAGTCGGCCACGGAAGAGATGACCTACCAGGGATATGCGCTGCCCCGCTTGCAGGCGCTTACCGGCCGCACCTGGATCGCCGTCGCCATTGTCGGTTTCTTTTGGGCAGCGCAGCACTGCATGGTCCCATTTGTTGCCGATTGGCACTACCTGGCGTACCGGTTTCTGATGTTTCTTCCCATGGTCCTGGTGTGGATGCCGGTCTATTTGCGTATGCGCCGGCTAGCGCCTTTTATCGTCGCGCACTGGCCCATGGATTTTGCGATCGCGATCATGACTGGCATCCGCTGACGCGGCTGCGACGGCCCGTTGCAGGTCTCGCCTGGCACAGGGTTGGCCAGCGCAATTCCTGTATCATCGAAAAGGCCTGAACGTGCAGCTTCCGCTGTGCAAGGGCCACGATGAAACGATTATGAAGACCGGCATTATTGGCCTGCCGCAGGTAGGCAAGACTTCGCTTTTCAAGATCCTGACCAAAGCCAAGGTTGACGAGCATGGGCGCGCGAATCCGCGCGAGGCGCACATTGGCGTGGCGCGCGTGCCCGATGAGCGTCTGGAGAAGTTGTCGGCGCTCTACTCGCCCAAGAAGACGACGTTTGCCGCGGTGGAATTCGTGGACGTTGCGGCGATCGGACAGGAGGCGCTCAAGGAGACTGCTTACCTCGCGAATCTGCGCAATGTGGACGCGCTGATTCATGTGCTGCGGGCCTTCGAGGACGAGGCGATTCCACATGAGGGGCCGATCAATCCGCTGCGCGATGCGAAAAGCGTTGAGTTCGATTTGATGGTGAGCGACCTGGGTCAGGTGGAAAAACGCCTGGAGCGGGTGGAGAAGGATCTGCGCAAGGCGCGCACCGGCGATCTGGAGCGGGAACAGGCGCTGCTGGTGCGCTCAAAGGAGTGCCTGGAGAAGGAGATTCCGCTGCGGGAACTGGAGATGGCGGAGGAGGAGAAGAAGCTCATCAAAGGCTTCATGTTTCTATCGCAAAAGCCCATCCTGTATGTACTGAATGTCGGCGAAAGTTCGACGCTGGGCGCCGATCTCGAGTCTGCTGTGAGCCGGTTCAAATTGGAGGCGCTGGCGCACCGGCCCAACGCCGGCGCGACGGCCATCTGCGGCAAAGTGGAGGCGGAGCTGGCGGAGATGGACGACGCAGAGGCTGCGGATTTTCTTGAAAGCTATGGGCTGCACGAGAGCGGTCTGGTGCGGCTGATCCGAAAGAGCTACGAACTGCTGGGGCTGATCAGCTTTTTCACCGCCGGCGAAGACGAATGCCGCGCATGGACGGTGCCGGTGGGCTCGAAGGCGCCGCAAGCGGCGGGCGTGATTCATACAGACCTGGAGCATCATTTCATCCGCGCGGAGACGATTCGCTGGGACAATTTGCTGGACGCCGGCTCAGAGGCTGCGGCGCGGGCCAAAGGCACGCTGCGCCTGGAAGGCAAGGAGTACGTGGTGCAGGACGGCGATGTGTTGCACATAAGGCACAGCGGATGACATCGATGCTGACGATCTCGATCGTCCTGGGCATGTGCGCGGCGCTGGCTAATGTGGCCGGCGGCGTGGTGCTGGTGCGGGCGCGCGGCGTGGAGCCGTATCTGCGCTATTTCGTTTCGCTGGGAGCGGCGTTTCTGATGTCGGCAGCGCTGCTGGAGATGATGCCGGCGAGCGTGCGCTTGTTTCCGCGCCTGGGCGCCATCCTCATCATGGCTGGTTACTGTGCCATGCACCTTGCGGAACACACGATCAACACCCACTTCCACTACGGTGAGGAAACCCATCACGGCGAGTTTATGGCTCCCCACAAGAGCTATTCGGTTCTGGGTGGCTGGTGCGCGCACTCCTTCTTCGATGGCGTGGCGATTGGCGCAGGCTTCGAGATTTCCGGGGCGCTCGGTTGGCTCATTTTTCTGGCCATCATCTTGCACAAGGCGCCGGCGGGCTTCGCCATGGCCTCGGTGATGGTGGCCGGCGGACACAGCCGGGCTGCGGCATTCTATTCCACGGTAGGGCTGGCGGCATCCACGGTGGCCGGCGTTCTCCTCATTCAGCTCGTTCCCCACTGGCTGCCCTTCGGCCTTCCGTTTTCAACTGGAGTGGCGCTCTACGTGGCCGCAAGCGATCTGATTCCTGAGGTAAATCGCGAGCCGGGCATTCGCATGGCGCTGGTGTTCTTTGCCGGCGTGGGCGCATTCCTGCTCCTGCGCTCGCTGCTGCCCGCGCTCTAAAACAGCAAATGGTTGAAGGCCGCCGTCGGCTCGGCTTTGACCGTGAACACGCGCATTGAAGCGAAGCAGAGCGCGGGCACGAGCGAAGTTGCGCTCCTGTTCGGATATTCTGCATAATGAATCATGACGGCGCGAAGTTGTTCTGCCATAGGGCGGGAGAAGGTCATCAGCGTTTTCCGGGTGCTGTGAACCATGCACAGGCTTTCCACAGATCCCACAAGTAATCCATTTGCCGATCCATCGAAGCGGTAGCAGCGCACATCCTAAGGAAGCGGTGCTCTGTACATGTGCGGTATCGTTGGTTATACGCATGTATCACGGAGACTCCCGGAGGGAGTGCTGGCGAACGGACTGCGCCGGCTTACGCATCGCGGACCGGATCGTCAAGAGGGCTTTTCGACGCCCAACGTTTCGCTTGGCGCGGCACGGCTGCGCGTGATCGATCTGCTTGGCGGCGAGCAGCCGATGCACAGCGATGACGGCGACTGCACTCTCATCTACAACGGCGAAATCTACAATCATCAGGAACTGCGCATGGAGTTGAAGCAGCTCGGCTGGCATTTCGAGAGCCGCTCGGACACGGAGGTGCTGCTGAACGCCTACCTGCAATGGGGTAAAGAGTGCTTTCATCGGCTGCGCGGAATGTTCGCCGTGGCCATTTGGGAAGAATCGGAGCGGCGGCTGATTCTGGCGCGGGACCGCATGGGCATAAAACCTCTGTACTACAGGGTTCAGGATGGAGAACTTTTCTTTGGTTCCGAGCTGAAATGCATCTTCGCCCATCCTGAGGTTCCGCGGCGGATCGACTTGAATGGCCTGAACTGTTTCCTGAGCCTGAATTATGTTCCCGGCCCCCATACGCTGATCGAAGGCATTACCAAGCTGATGCCGGGCTGCTCACTGGAGTGGCGCGACAAGCAGTTGAACGTGGGATCGTATTTGCAACCGGCTGCACAGGCTTCCTGCCCGCCGCGCACAATCGAAGAGGCGTGCGAGGAACTCGACGGCTTGTTGAAGCAGTCGATCGCGGAGCAGCTGGTGGCCGATGTTCCGGTGGGGATTTGGCTGAGCGGCGGGCTGGACTCTTCGAACATTGTTGCACTACGCGCTGCAGGCCGGCGGACGCAAACTGAAGACATTCTCCATTACCTTTCACGGCAAGTCCTGCGACGAAAGCCGCTACATCAAAAAGATCACCGAACGCTACGGAGTGGAACATAGCGAACTGGATCTGAATGAAGGCCTGGACCTGCCCGATGTCATCAACGAGCTGAGCTACTATTCCGATGAACCGAGCGCCGACGCCGGCGCCGTCCCCATTTGGTACCTGGCGAAGATGAGCCGCCGGGAGGTGACCGTCGCATTGAGCGGCGAGGGCGCCGACGAGTTATTCTGCGGCTATCTCACCTACCAGGCTGATCGGTACCGGCGGGTTTCTGCCTGCTTGCCCAAGCCGCTGCTGCGGCAGGCGCTGGGTCTCGCCCGGTTCCTTCCGGCCAGCGACGACAAGATTGGATTCGAATACAAGCTGAAGCGGTTTCTGCAGGGGTCCCTGCTCCCGGCCGAAGAGGCGCACGTTTTTTGGGACGGCGCGTTTACCGAAGATGAAAAGCTCCGCATCTTCCACTATGCCGATGCCGCGCCGATGGCCGGACTGCTGAACCCGGTGCGGCCCGGGCGTTCCCTGGAACGCTTTCTCGATTTTGACCAGCGTTATTCGCTGCCCGACAGGTTGCTTTGTAAGGTGGACCGCATCAGCATGGCTCACTCCATCGAGGTGCGACCACCTTTTCTCGACGATCGAATCGTGGACTTTGCCGCGAGGCTGCCGCAGCGCTTCAAGCTGCGGGGGACGCAAACCAAAGTGACACTGCGTGCACTGATGCGGAAGACGCTGCCGCCCGCCATTCTCAATCGGCCGAAAGAGGGCTTCGACATTCCCGTCCACGAATGGTTTCGCGGCGTGCTTCATCCGTTGTTGCAGGATACGTTGAGCCGGAATGCCTTAAGGCAAAGCGGCCTTTTTCAGGCGGACGCAGTGCATTCGCTGATCCACGATCACATGGAAAGAAAGGCTAACTGGGGGTATCACCTGTGGGGCCTGTTAATGGTAATGCTGTGGATGAAGCGATGGAAGGTGGAACCGGCACAGGAGGGGAGTTGGAAGCTGCCAGTGCTCGAACCGGCCCTCATAAAGGATTCCTCGTTATCCTTGCAGCCGTCCTCGTATTCTGTCCCGCCATCCTAAGTCCTCCTCATTTGATGGACGACGTCGATGCGGTTCAGGCGCAAATTGCCCGCACGATGCTTGCCAGTGGAGACTGGGTGACTGCCCGGCTGGACGGAGTAGCCTACCTGGAAAAATCGCCCCTGGTTTACTGGATGATGGCGGGCTCATTTCGCGTCTTCGGAGTGAGCGATTGGGCGGCGCGGCTTCCCCTGGCTCTGGCCGCGGTTCTGCTCTGCTGGGTCACGTATCGGTTCACCCGCTGGGGCTTTGGAAGTAGAGCGGGCATTTTTGCCGGTCTTGCTCTGGCCACCGCGACGGGACTTTATCTCTTCACGCGCATTCTCATTCCTGACGCCTCGCTGACACTGACGATCGCCATTGACCTCTGGGCATGGATGCGCCTGTTGGAGAAGAACGAAGCGCATGCCCGCCTCTGGGCGCTGATCCTGGGAGTCTCGCTGGGCTGTGGATTGCTGCTCAAAGGCCTGATTGCCGGCGTATTCCCGATTCTGGCGGCACTTGCGTACATGGGCGCCACCAGGCAACTGTTGTCGCGCGATGCGTGGAAACGGCTGCACCTTGGTATTGCCATTGCGGCCGCCGTCCTGATCGCCGCGCCATGGCACGTGCTGGCCACGCTGAGAAATCCTCCCTACTTCGCTTTCACCCTGCATAGCGGTCCCGGCCAGTATCATGGCTTCTTTTGGTTCTATTTTTTCAACGAGCATCTGCTGCGCTTTTTGAACTTGCGCTACCCGCGCGATTACAACACAGTTCCCTGGCCGCTTTTCTGGCTGCTCAATCTGGTTTGGCTATTCCCGTGGTCAGCGTACCTGCCGGGGGCGGCTTCGCTCAGCTATAGCCGCTCCACTCGCGCCGGCAGGTTGCGAATCATGGCCTTGTGCTGGATTGCCGTGGTGATGATCTTCTTCACCTTCTCGACGACCCAGGAGTATTACTCGATGCCGATCTACCCGGCGATGGCGATTCTGTTGGGAGGCGCACTGGATGAGGAGCGATTTTTCCGCCTGAGCACGAACACTCTTGCCGCCGTCTTCTTCGCCCTATTCGCGGCTTTGGGATCGGTGTTTACGATGGTTGCCAGGGTTCCAGCGAAAGGTGAATTGGCGCAGGCTCTCACGCAGAACCCTGCGATGTACACCTTTTCCCTGGGTCATTTGACCGACCTGACAATCCCTGCCTTTGCCTTCCTGAAGCTGCCATTGGCGCTGGCTGCAGCGGATTTCGGCCTGGCGGCAATCGGCCTGTGGCTGAACCGCAAGAGCGTGGTTCGCGCAGTCACCATACTGACTTTGGCGACGATTGTGTTTTTTGAGGCCGCGCACATCGCGATGGTCCGCTTTGACAATTACCTGGGATCCTATCCGCTGGCGGCAAAACTCGAACAAAGCCCGCCCGGGCAACTGATCGAATCCGATGCGTATTACGCGTTCTCTTCGGTCTTCTTTTACGCGAACCGCTCAGCACTGCTGCTGAATGGGCGATTCGATAATCTGGAATACGGCTCGAATGCGCCCGATGCGCCGAAGGTCTTTATCGACGATGACGGATTCGCGGAACGCTGGAAGAGCAAGGATCGTTATTACCTACTTACGTATGGCGACGACCTGCCTCATTTGCAGGCCCTGGTGGGAAAAGATAATCTGCACGTAATGAAAGAGAACAGCGGCAATTACCTGCTGGGCAATCAGCCATAGCTGCGGCATGAGCGCGCGCCGAAAGACACAAGAGCGCTCTCCTGCATTGAAATGGAACCATGGCGCCGAAGCCGCGCACAGCGTCTTCATTCACCGGGCATCGTGGGACAACGGCGTAAGGAGTACGGCTTTGCAGCACCGCAAGTTCGCCACTGTCGTATTGCTCCTACTGTTTTTCAGCGTTCTTGGATTCCTCGTTATGGGCTATCACCCCGGCTACGAGGACGACGGCGTATATCTGAGCGCCATCAAGGCGGACCTCAACCCGGCGCTTTATCCTCACGACGCGATTTTCTTCCGTCTCCAATTGCAGGTTACTGTCTTCGACAGGGCGATGGCCGGAGTGGTCCGGCTGACAAGAATCGATCTTGCGTGGGCCGAACTGCTGGTGCAGTTTCTTTCGTTGGCCCTTATTCTTTGGGCGGGACGAGGCATCGCCCGCAAGCTTTTTGAGGAAACACACGCGCAGTGGGCGGCAGTAGCCATGCTGGCTGCAATGTTTACCCTGCCGGTGGCGGGCACGGCTTTATTCATAGCCGACCAGCATTTGCATCCGCGCAACCTGGCAACAGCGTTTACGGCGATCGCCATCTGGCGCATCCTGGAGAACAAAACCTGGCAGGCAATTCCCTGTCTATGTTTGAGCCTCGCTGTGCATCCGATCATGGGAGCGATGGCCGTCTCCTTTTCGTTCTTCACGTGGTTGATCTACCTTGGATTTGCCCCGAAGTTATGGAGCAAGTGGCGCCAGGCTCCCTTAGGGGCCCTGGTCATGATTCCAATCTTTGGCCCGCCGAATCCGGCGTGGCGTCAAGCAATCGAAACCAAGTCCTACCTATTTCTTGATCGCTGGGAGTGGTATGAATGGCTGGGCGCGCTAGCGCCTTTCGCTCTTTTCTGGCTTCTCGCCCGCGTTGCTGGCCGGCACGGCGAACTCAACCTGTCCCGTTTTGCGCATGTGGTTCTTGCGTTTGGAGTCTTTCAGCAGGTTGTCGCGTTCGTCATGCTCACTCCGCAGGCGCTGATCCGCCTGGCGCCCTTGCAGCCCATGCGTTATCTTCAGCTTGTCTATCTATTTCTGGTGTTGATTGCGGGCGGCCTGATGGGGCGCTTCCTGCTTGGCCGCGCCGTATGGCGCTGGGCGATTTTTCTGTTATCGATCAATGGCGGGATGTTCGTAGCGCAGCGGTCGCTCTTGCCCTCAAGTCCCCATCTTGAGCTGCCCGGCGTGACTTCGGACAACGAATGGCTGCAGACATTTTCCTGGATCCGCGAAAACACGCCACTGAACGCGTACTTCGCCCTGGATCCGCACTACCTGGAAGCACCGGGCGAGGATTACCACAGCTTTCGCGCGTTGGCTGAGCGCAGTCAACTGGCCGATGCGGTGAAGGACGCGTCCGTAGTGACGCAGGTACCGGAGCTCGGCCCGGTGTGGGCGCGGCAGGTGGCGGCCGAGGAGGGGTGGCGCAACTTCAAGCTGAGCGACTTCGAGCGGCTGAAGGCGACCCTTGGCGTCGACTGGGTGGTGGTCAATTACCCGCAGCCCGGTGGCCTGGCCTGCCGCTGGCACAATCGCCTGCTCGCCGTATGCCAGATTCCGTGAGTTTCCAGCCGTCTATGCGAACTCCGGGCTTTGCAGGATTCGGCTGCATCCGCGAGAATGGAGAAGTCATCACTCTCCGCCTCGGACTGCGATCATGCTGAACCTTACCCAGCGACTGATTCTCGGCTGTGTGGTCCTGGCCTGCCTGCCAGTGGTGCTGGTGGCCGTGGCGCATCGTGCGCTGGCGGCGAGCGGACAAACGCACCTTGCCTATGTGATCGCCGGGACGGCTTCGCTGATTGCGGCAGCGACCATCTACTTTGTCCTGCGGCCCATCGACACGCTGGCAGGCGATGCGCACCGCATTGCACAGGGCAACCTGGAACACCGCGTGGAGTGGAGCAGCCGCGACAGCTTTGGCGTGATTGCCAGCGAGTTGAGCCGGATGGCGGTGCGGCTGCGCGAGGTGCGCGATACCGAGGCCGGGCGGCGGCAGATGGAGTTTCAGCTTTCAGACGCTGTGCTGCAATCGATCTTCGAGCCCATT
>CAWIHC010000010.1:0-43537 GCA_963835895.1 uncultured Acidobacteriaceae bacterium
GAACGTGTTCCAAAAATCCGGTTTGTATCAGGGCTCGACTTTAGTCGTGCCGAAAACGACCGGAAATACAAGGGGTTTTAACCCCTGCAGGACGATAATCCGGATACGATGACCATTTATGAAACACGCTGTAGCATGGGGTACGCTTAAAGTAATGCTCGACGAAAAACAACCCGGGAAAATGTGGTCCGGCCGCTTTCGCGAGCCGCTCGACCCGGAGTTCGAAGCGTGGCAGCGCTCCATCGTCTTTGACTGGCGTCTTCTCGGCGAAGAGGTAGCCGCCAGCAAGGCGCACGCGTCTGCCCTTTGCGCGGCCGGAATACTCACCACGAGTGAAACAGCCGAACTTAGGGCTGCACTCGATGCCATTGCCGCGGAGTTCAGCTCGGATGCCGGCAAGGCGCGGGTGCGCGATCATGCGACCGCCGAGGATATTCATCACTTTGTCGAGCTCAAGCTCGTTGAGCGGGTCGGAGAGCTTGGCCTGAAGTTGCACACCGGCCGCAGCCGCAACGAACAGATCGCCACGGACCTGCGCCTGTATGTGCGCGCTCAAATCGAGCTCGTCGTCGACGGCCTGGCCGCCTGGGCGACCGCGCTGGTCGGGCAGGGACGCGACGCAGGCGACGCGGTAATGCCGAGCTATACGCATTTACAGCGGGCAGAGCCGGTTCTGGTTGCGCATTGGCTGCTGGCCTATGTCGAAATGGCGCTGCGCGATGCCGATCGCCTTCTGGATTGCGCGGCGCGGCTCAACTTCTGTCCGCTGGGATCGGGAGCGGTGGCCGGCGCAACGCTCCCACTCGATCGGACAATCGCTGCGCGTGAGCTGGGATTCAGAGCGCCGACCGCCAATTCGATCGATGCGACCAGCGACCGCGACTTTATTCTTGAGTACCTCAACGCGCTCTCGCTTGTTGGCCTGCACCTCAGCCGCTTTGCCGAGGAGATCACTCTGTTTGCCACTGCGGAATTCGGCTTTGTCACTCTTCCCGAGGCTTTCTCCACCGGATCGAGCGCGATGCCGCAGAAAAAGAATCCTGATTTGACGGAGCTGATCCGCGCCAAGGTTGGGCGCATTCACGGCGCGGCTCAGGCAGTGGCGATGCAGCTCAAAGGGCTACCCTTGGCCTACAATAAAGACATGCAGGAGACCCAGGAGCCGGTTTTCTCCGCCGGCTTTGTGCCGCAGATGCTGAACCTTGTTGCGCGCTTCACGGCCGCCCTGGATTTCAATCGCGAACGCATGAACCAGGCGGCGCGGTTGGGCTACCTGAATGCGATGGCCGCGGCCACTTACCTCGTCCACAAAGGCGTTCCATTCCGTACGGCTCACGAGAAAGTCGGCCGGGCCGTTCGCTTTGCCATCGCCAAGGGCGTCGAATTGGACGCCCTTACCCTCGGCGAGCTGCGCCAGTTTGGCGAGGAGTTCGGCGAGGACTTCTACGCTGCCATCACCCTTGATGCCACTCTGGATTGCCACGACGTGATCGGAGGCACCGCGCGCGAGCGCGTGCGCAAGGCGCTGGACCGCGCTTCGGAGTGGATCGCGGTGCTTGCAAAACACAATGTGGCGGAGGCAATTCATGCAGGTGCGTAAAGCTCTTCTGCTCGACGCCTCCAACATCTACGATCTTGTGAACTCGCTCTCCGGCGACGGAACGCTGCTCAAGCGCCCCTTCGCCGAGATTTGCGAAAACATCCGCGACTTCACCGTCGCCGAGTCCGATGGCGGCGTGTTTCTTGGCTGTGGAGCGCTGCACCTTTACGGTCCTCATCTTTGCGAAGTGCGCTCCATCGTGGTCAAGCCCGAAGCCAAGGGCCAGAGCGTCGGCGGCAGCATCCTGAAAGCACTGATTGAAGAAGCCGAGACCCACGGCATCCAGTCGGTCTGCCTCTTCACGCGCATTCCCGATTTCTTCTTCAAGTACGGCTTCCGCACCGTGGAAGACAAGTCGGAGTTGCCGGACAAGATCTTCAAGGACTGCCAGATGTGCCCGCGGCTGAGCCGCTGCGACGAAGTGGCCATGGTGCGCGGGCGCATTCCGCGCATGTCGATCCTCGGCCCGCGCCAAGAAGCACAGGAGCTGGTCCGGCTCTCCGGTTGAGGTTGTAACGCCGGAATCCTGACCGGCTGTCGTGCGGGTCTCCCGGCCCGATTCACCTAATCTTCAGGTCGTCCATCGCCTGACGGACGCTTGGAGGAAGTCCCATGCTGAGGCGCCCTGTAGTGCCGTCCCAATCCTTGCGGAAGAACCAAAGATCCTTTCCTCTAATGGTGTTGGCTATCCTTCGACCGAACGCCCCCATCATCCCGCGAAACTGATCTGCGTTATATCCCACTTCTGCGCGCAGTTCTTCGCTGGACAACATCTGCTCTCCCGCATGACGGAGTTTGAGCAGAACCTTTCTCATCGCGTCGGAAAGCTGAAGCCTAGTCAGAACCTTGCGCGCTTCATCCGATGTCATAAACCTTCCTCCCTCGACCTTGACCGTGGGCGGACCTGCGAGAGCTCCCGGCACCTCTATCTGGCCCCCAAAGCCGCTTCTAAGGGCAGGGGCAGCGCTAGAGAATTCCTCTGGAGTTCCATCAAAAATGATCAGTTTCATTAGAATTCCTCCAGATTCCAATATGCGCCATATTGCAGTCCTTGTCAAGCTAATTAATATCTAGCTTTAGCATATTAGGTAATTGCCGTCTATTTAGAATGGCTCACAACTTCCTGAGCATCGCCGCTGCCACCACGGCTTGCCCGTAGCTAAGGCCGCCATCGCCGGGACTGACTTGGACATGCTGAAAGACCTGAAAGCCTTCCTCTTCGAGTCCTTCGCGCAGCAGCCGCGCCAGGCGCCGGTTGTGCATGCATCCGCCGGAAAGCGCCACCTGCCGAATTCCCGTCGCTTCGCGCGCCAAGACTACGGCGCGCACGAAGGCGCCAGCAACGCCAGCGTGAAAGCGCGCGGCGATGCGCGGCTTGCCAACTCCGGAGCGCAGATCGCGGAGCAGTTCGCGCCACAACGGAGCAGCCGAGATTCGCACCGGCTCGTGCGCACGCCAATCTCCGCCGAGCATCTCCAGCTCGTAGCCCCCATCAAGAACATCCGGCTCGTCCACGGCAAGGCCTTCCAACTCAATCGCCGCTTGTGCTTCGTAATCCACCTCGCCGCGACCTAATACCACGGCAGCCACGGCATCAAAGAGGCGGCCGAGGCTGGATGTGAGCGGCGTGTTCAACCCGCGTTCGATCATGCGCCCAATCACGTGCGCGTCCTGCTGCTTCACGTTCAGCAAGCCGAGCACTTCCGGCGACGCGATGTCGAAATCCGCCGCATGGAGATGTCCGAGCGCCATCCGCCACGGCTCACGAATGGCCGCTTCGCCACCGGGCATGGGAACGTAGTCGAGATGCGCGAATCGCTCGAAGCCATCGAGACGGCTCACCAGCACTTCCCCGCCCCAGATGCGGCCATCGCTGCCGTATCCGGTGCCGTCGAGCGAGAGGCCGATAACCGGGCCTTCGATTCCGTGCTCGGCCATGCACGCGGCAATATGCGCGTGGTGATGTTGCACCGCTATGACTGGCAGGCCGCGCTCGCCGGCCCACTCCTTCGCCCACGACGTGGACAAATAACCGGGATGGAGATCGTGGACCACGGTCTCCGGCTCGATCTCGAAGGTGCGCATCAGGTGAGCCAGCGACTCCCGGAAGAAATCCAGGCCGGTGACGTTCTCGAGATCGCCGAGGTGCTGGCTCTGGTAGGCGAATCGCCCGCGGGCGAGGGCGAACACATTCTTGAGATGGCCGCCCACGGCAAGCAGCGGCGGAGTCCCGTCTTTCCCTAAATTGCCCGGCAGCGGCACCGCCAATGGAACAAATCCGCGGGCGCGGCGAAGCAACTGCGGCGCGCCGTCCACCAGCGCCATCACCGAGTCGTCGCAGCGCTGCAGAATCTCGCGGTCGTGCATCAGAAACGCATCTGCAACCTTCCCCAGCCGCGCCAGCGCCTCGTCGTTGTCGATCGCGATCGGCTCTTCGCTTAGGTTGGCGCTCGTCATGACCAACGCGCGAACCCGCGCATCGGCGAAGAGCAGATGCTGCAGCGGCGCATAAGGCAGGTAAACACCCAGCCACGGAATGCCCGGAGCAACTGAAGGTGCAATACCGCACTCTGCTCGCGCGAGGGCCAAAACAATGGGTCGCGAAACCGTAAGAAGCAGCTCCTCTTCCGGTCGCGTCAGCACGCAGAGACCGCGCGCCGCATCAAGATCCCGCACCATCACGGCAAGCGGTTTGCCATAGCGATGCTTGCGGTCGCGCAGGCGCATCACGGCGGATTCGCTGGTGGCGTCAACAGCAAGATGGAATCCGCCGATGCCCTTGATGGCGATGATGGCGCCGGTCATCAGGCGGTTGATCGTCTCGGTCACTGGATCGTCCGACGGAATCTCTATCCCGTCTGGCGTGACGAGCCAGACGCGCGGGCCGCAGACCGGGCAGGCGTTCGGCTGCGCGTGAAAACGGCGATTGGTGGGATCGTCGTACTCCGCCTGGCAAGCCGGGCACATCTTGAATTTCGCCATCGAGGTCTGCGGGCGGTCGTAGGGAATGCGCCGCGTAATCGTGAAACGCGGGCCGCAGTTGGTGCAATTCAGAAACGGATAGCGATAGCGGCGATCGTTCGGATCGAGCAACTCGCGCAGGCAGTCGGAACAAGTCGCCGCGTCGGCGGGAATGCCGGTCGAAACTCGGCCGCCCGCCTCGCTGGCAATGATGCGGAAGCTGGTCTCGCCCGTGGGCTGCGATTCGCTCGCCAATACCGAATCGATGCGCGAAAGAGGCGGAGCCTCAGCCTGCAGGCGGCGGCGAAAAGTTTCGATGCCGCTCGGCGGGTCCTTCCACTTCGATGGTCACGCCGCCGGTGTCGTTGCCGATAAACCCAGCCAGACCCTCCTCCGCTGCGAGCCTGTAGACGAAAGGCCGGAAGCCGACGCCCTGCACAACGCCGCGCACGGTGAGCACTTCGCGCCGCAGCAGCCCTTCGGGCCGTCCTGGTTTTGGATCGGGTTCCTGAGTCAACTCGGCCCCTCGCTCAGGCATCAGCATAGCGCAGGAGGGAGCAGACGCCGTTGGATTGAAGCAGCCCCCGCTCCTGAGCTGAACGCGCCAGCGTAACCCAGACTTGCGGAGAAGGACGATAATTTGAGTGAGGCGGATGGGGTTGGATGGGCCTTCGACGATTGAGGACGACGTGCGCGGTTGCGAGTACCTGCATCCTGATGCTGTGTGCCTCAGGGCTGGCCCAGGAACCCGAACAGGCGGCGGTGATTCGAAGCGTAGATGCTGCGGTGAAGGCGCGTGTGGACAACGTCCTCGGATTCACCGACATTGAGCACTACGTTGTCTACCGGGGCGACGATGAGACGCATCCGGCGGCGGAGATGACGGTGCGGGACACCTACAAAAAGGGCGTCGGCAAAACCTACACCGTTCTCTCGCAAAGTGGATCGTCGATGGTGCTGCACTTCGGATTGAAGCCGCTCCTCGACAATGAGAAGGCGATCAACCTGCCCGGAAGCGTGGCGCAGTCGTGGTTCACTTCGACAAACTACGAGATGAGATTGAAGCCGGGCCGTATCCAGAAGCTGAATGGCCGAGACTGCTATGTCCTCGCCGTGACCGCGAAGAGAAAAGCTCCGAATATGATCGACGGAACCCTGTGGGTGGATGCGCGCGACGGGTCGATCGTTCAAATCCAGGGAGTCGCGTCGAAGAGTCCGTCAGTCTTTGCAGGGACGACGCACATGATGCGGCAGTATGCGAACATCGACGGCTTTCCCATGGCCACGCACGCGCGTGCTGAGTCGGACAGCTTTCTGTTTGGCCGCACAGTAGTGGTCATCGATTACAGCAACTACAGTCTGCAGCTCAAAACTGCCAAGTAAGCCGCCTCTCGCGCACACCAGTCCGCACCCACGATTTCCGCGATGTGTTCTTCGAGATCCTCGGCCAATGACAAATGTCGAATAGGGTGATCTTCCGCACAGCTCTTGGGCTGTTTTTCGCCGTTGCGGTTTGCCAAAAACCTGGTTGCGGCTGACGAGACCGCAGCCCCAATCGTTTCAATCTGGAACGGCCGAAATCGATGCCAATAAATAAGATAGCCACACACGTCCGTGATTGCTGTCACGGATGGCAGAGGGTCCCCGGTCGTACAAGAATGGTAGTATCAGGCGCAGGCGGCGTAAGTGCGCCGCTCCGCGCCCGATGTACGTCTCTCGTTGCAGCAATCAGGGAGGAATCGTGCCCGTAATCGCGCCCCCACCATTACCCAGCGAAGACAAACGATGGAAGATTGTGAACGGCACCATGCGCAAGAACGGCTTTGCGCGTCACGCACTGATTGAGACGCTGCACACGGTGCAGTCATCGTTTGGATATCTGGATGACGAATCGATCCGCTTTGTTGCGCTTTCGCTGCACGTACCGCTGAGCCAGGCGTATGGAGTGGCGACGTTTTATCACTACTTCACACTGAAGCCGCCCGGCAAGCATACGTTGACGGTGTGCGCCGGGACCGCGTGCTACATCAAAGGCGCGGACAAACTGATTGCGGCGGCAGAGAAGCGGCTGTGCATCAAGCAGGGGCAGACCACCCCGGATGGACAGGTGAGCCTGATGGTAGCGCGCTGCGTGGGCGCCTGCAGCCGCGCGCCGGTGGCCTTGCACGACGGCGAGGTGGTGGGTGAGGTGACGCAGGAGCAGATTCTCGAGCAACTGGGAAGGTGGACGCCGGAATGACAATCGAGGAGCTCGAACAGATCGCCAAAAACGTCAAGCAGGAAAACGAGAAGTACGATTACGAGATCAATGTGTGCATGGATCTGGCCTGCGCGAGTCAGGGCGCCGACAAGCTGAAAGACGCGCTGGTGAAGGCCGCTGAGGCGGGCGCGAAAAAGGTGCTCGTGCGCCGCACCGGCTGCATGGGGCCCTGTTCACACGGGCCGCTGGTGCGCGTCGATCCCGAGGAAAGACTCTACCGGCGCGTGAATGCGAGCCATGCCGAAGCAATTGTAAAAAGCCTGGGCGGCGCGCCGGTTCCCGAATTGCAAAGCGATCTGAACGAGCACTTCGACAAGCAGGTCCGGGTGGTTCTGGAGAATGCCGGGTACATCGACCCGGAAAAGATTGACGACTACATCGCGCGCGACGGATACAAAGCGCTGCTCACCGTATTGACGGAAATGACGCCCAACGGCGTGATTCATCGCATCACGGAGAGCGGGCTGCGCGGGCGCGGTGGGGGCGGGTATCCCACGGGGCTCAAGTGGGGTACGGTGGCCAAAGCCGCAGGCGAAGTGAAGTATGTGGTCTGCAACGGTGACGAAGGTGATCCCGGCGCGTTCATGGATCGCAGCGTAATGGAGGGTGATCCGCATCGCGTGATTGAAGGCATGGCGATTGCGGCCTACGCGGTGGGCGCCAGCAAGGGATTCATCTATGTCCGGGCGGAGTACCCGGTCGCGGTTTCGCGGCTGACTACGGCCCTGCGCGAAGCGCGGCGCCACGGGTTGCTGGGCAATAACATCTGCAACACGCCCTTCAACTTCGATGTGGAAATCCGGCTGGGCGCTGGCGCGTTTGTCTGCGGCGAAGAAACGGCCCTGATTGCGTCCATCGAAGGTCGGCGTGGCACGCCCAAGCCTCGGCCGCCTTATCCGGCATCGAGCGGGCTGTGGGGCAAGCCGACGCTGATCAACAATGTGGAAACCTACGCCAACATTGCGCCGATCGTACGCAACGGCGGCAAGTGGTTCTTCAACATGGGCTCGGAGCGCAGCAAGGGGACGAAAGTCTTCGCGCTCACCGGCAAGATCGCCAACACCGGTCTCGTGGAAGTACCCATGGGTATCAAGCTGCGCGAGATCATCGAGGTGATCGGTGGCGGCGTCCCGGATGGTCACACCTTCAAGGCGGTTCAGACAGGCGGCCCGTCTGGCGGATGCATCCCGACGGAGATGCTCGATGTGGGCGTGAGCTACGACGCGCTGCTGAAGATGGGTTCCATCATGGGCTCAGGCGGCATGATCGTCATGGACGACACCTCGTGCATGGTGAATGTCGCGCGTTTCTTCATCGAATTCTGCATGACAGAGTCGTGCGGTAAGTGCATTCCCTGCCGCGCGGGCACGGCGCAGATGTACACGCTGCTCACTCGCATCTGCGATGGAACGGGAACCATGGATGACCTGGCGCTGCTTGAGGATCTTTGCTCGACGGTGAAGGAGACCAGCCTGTGCGGGCTCGGCCAGACGGCGCCCAACCCCGTCCTCAGCACACTCAAATACTTCCGCAACGAATACATCGAGCACATTGTGCACAAGCGCTGTCCAGCCAGCGTCTGCAATTTGGAAGCGGCCGTGGAGGTGGTGGCATGAGCGTGGAAACAGAACGTCAAAACGCTTGTCATCGATGAGCAGGAAGTCAGCGCCCGCGCCGGACAAACGATCCTTGAAGTCGCGCGTGAGAACGACATCAACATTCCCACTCTCTGCCATCTTGAAGGCCTGAGCGACGTGGGCGCATGCCGCCTGTGCCTCGTAGAGATCAAGGGATCGAGTAAGCTGTTGCCGGCCTGTGTGGCCACCGTCCAGGAAGGCATGGAAATCTCGACCAACACTGAGCGCCTGCAGAAGCATCGCCGCACCATCCTCGAGCTGCTCTTCGCCGAACGCAACCACATCTGCTCGGTTTGCGTCTCCAATGGCCATTGTGAACTTCAAACCCTCGGCCAGGAGCAGGGTTTGACCCACGTGCGGCTGCCCTATCGCAACCCAGAACTCAGCGTCGACGCCTCGCACGAGCGGTTTACCTTGGACCACAACCGCTGCATCCTGTGCACGCGTTGCGTGCGCGTCTGCTCTGAGATCGAAGGCGCGCATGTGTGGGACGTGATGGGCCGCGGCATCAACTCCATCATCATCTCCGACCTCCACGAGGAGTGGGGCAGCTCGACTTGCACCAAATGCGGTAAGTGCGTGCAGGTGTGCCCCACGGGGGCTCTCTTCGACAAAAGCAAGATCGGCTCCGATCATCCCAAGTATCCCGATTTCCTGCCCTATCTAAACTTGATGAGGGAAGCGCAATGAGCAAACTGAAATTGGCGACGGTCTGGCTCGACGGATGTTCCGGCTGTCACATGTCGTTTCTCGACATGGACGAGCGTCTTCTGGAACTGGCCGAATTGGTAGACGTGGTTTACAGCCCTATCGTGGATACCAAGGAGTTTCCCGACGAAGTGGATATCACTCTCGTCGAAGGAGCGGTGGGATCGGTGGACGACGAGAAGAAGATCAAGAAGATTCGCGACCACTCAAAGATGCTGGTGGCGATGGGAGATTGCGCGATCACGGGCAACGTGCCCGCGATGCGCAACCCCATCGGACCGGAGGCGATCCTCGACCGCGCCTACATTCAGAACGTTAGCGCGCAGGCGCAGATCCCCTGCGTCGTGGTGCCCAAGCTGCTTAAGGTCGTGCGCCCCATTCACGAGTTTGTGAAGGTCGACGTTCTTCTTGCCCGGTTGTCCGCCTTCAGCCGACACATTTCACACCGCGCTCACCGCGCTGGTGAACGGCGGCCCGCTGGATATTTCGGCGCTCACCCGCTTTGGAGCTTGAGTCATGAGCCAGACTATCACCATCGATCCGGTAACCCGCCTTGAAGGCCACGGCAAAATTACCATTCAACTCAATGGCCAGGGCGAGGTGGAGGACGCGCACTTTCACGTCACGCAGGTCCGCGGCTTCGAGCGCTTCTGTGAAGGCCGCCCGTTCTACGAGATGCCCAGCCTCATGGCGCGCATCTGCGGCATCTGCCCGGTCTCGCATCTGATCGCGTCAGCCAAAGCCTGCGAGGCCATCATGTCGGTGCGCATCCCGCACACCGCGGCACAGTTGCGCCGCATGATGAACCTGGCGCAGATGGTGCAGTCTCATGCGCTGAGTTTCTTCTATCTGGCCTCGCCCGATCTGCTTCTGGGCATGGATGCCGATCCCAAGGTGCGCAATATTCTGGGCCTGGCGGCTGCCAAACCGGAGTTGGGCCGCGCCGGCATAGCACTGCGCCGCTTCGGGCAGAGCATCATCGAACTGCTTGGCGACAAGCGCGTGCACCCTGGCTGGGTTGTGCCCGGCGGCGTCACCGAGCCGCTCGCCACTGAAAAACGCGACAAGATTCTGGCCATGATCCCGGAGGCCTACGCCAATATCGCTTTGGCGCTGGGCGCATATAAGAAAATTGCAGACACATTCAAAACAGAGATCGATGTCTTCGCCAACTTCCCGTCAAATTACATGAGCCTGATCAACGAGGATGAATCGATCGAGTTTACCGACGGCGCACTTCGCATGATTGACGCCACGGGCAGCACGATCGAGGATGGCATCACGGCGAGCCGCTACGCCGAAGTCATCGGCGAAGCGGTGGAACCCTACAGTTACACCAAGTTCCCCTACTACAAGCCGCTCGGTTATCCCGAAGGGAGCTACCGCGTGGGACCGCTGGCGCGCCTCAACATCGTAAAGACAATGGGCACGCGCAAGGCCGAAAAAGAACTCGCTGAGTTCAAGCAACTGGCGGCAGGCATGGTCGAGAGCTCCTTCCACTATCACCATGCGCGCCTGGTGGAGATGCTCTACGGCGTTGAAAGAATCGAGGAAATCCTCGCCGATTCGCGCATACTCGACAAGCATGTGCGCGCCACTGCCGGCGTGAATCGCCTCGAAGGCGCGGGCCAGGCCGAGGCGCCGCGCGGCGTGCTGCATCACCACTATAAGGTGGACGAGAACGGCAAGATGACCTGGGCCAACCTGGTGATCGCCACCGGCCAGAACAACAACGCGATGAACCTGGGCGTGTTTCAGGCCGCCAAACATTATGTGAAAAACGGCAAGTTCACTGAAGGCATTCTGAACCGCGTCGAAGCCGTTGTCCGCACCTTCGACCCGTGCCTGAGCTGCTCCACGCACGCCTACGGCACGATGCCCTTGGCGATCACTTTGATCTCGGCAGAAGGCGAAGTGCTGGACCGGGTTGTGCGCGACTGATCTTCTGTGTGCTGAACGGTTGATGATTCGCGACGGCTCCCAAGAGAACTGAGAAGGGATCCGATCCGGGGAATGTAGAGTTTATGGACACTGTAGCGCGTTGCCTCATCCTTGCCTGCGGCAATACACTGCGCAGCGATGACGCGATTGGCCCCAAGCTCGCGGAGTGGGCCGCGGAACGATTTCGAGAGGACTCCAACGTTCGGGTTCTCACTCGCCAACAGTGGACTCCGGACCTTGCAGAAGAAATCGCGGGCGCCGAATCCGTGCTCTTTCTCGACTCCTCTGTGAATTCAGCGCCAGGACGAGTGAACCTCATCCCGGTGGCGATGCATGTGGATCGCTTCGAAGGTGCCGCGCATCACGTGGACCCGCCCGAGCTTCTCGGGCTTACTCGCGCACTTTATGGTTCAGTGTCAGCCCACGCGATGCTCCTCACGGTCGGCGCCGGCTCAACGGAGTTGGGCGAGACTCTCAGCGATCCGGTCGAGGCCGCGCTGCCCAGGGCACGTGGCGTGCTGGAGAAAACCGTGCTGCGATTCCTTGAAAACTAGACGCGTTTTCCCGAAACACTTGCGCAAAACGATAACGGCGGCACATTCGTGCGGCCGTCATTGTTCTAGTGCAACCTACCAAGGGGAATCGTTTAGAACGCCGCTACGGTCTGGCGCAGGCTGTAGGAGCTGAGCGTCTTGATGTAGTTGCCGCGGTCGTACGGCGAAGTATCGGGCACCGAGCGACGGCTGAGGCAGCCACGCGTCTCGGCCAGCGATGCGTACTCGCGCTTATCCAGCCAGTAGCGCAGGTCCGCCAGCACGCGGCCAATGTGCTCAATGCCATGAATGTGCAGCGCCGAGACCATCATGGCCACGCTGCCGCCGGCCATGATGGCCTTCAGCACATCTTCGGCGGAGTGAACGCCGCCGGTGATGGCGATGTCGCCCTTGAGATGGCCATAAAGAATCGCCGCCCAGTGCAGGCGCGGCAGCAGTTCTGACGGAGTGGAAAAGTGCAGCGTGGGCCGCACCTCCAGCGCCTCGATGTCGAAATCCGGCTGGTAGAAGCGGTTGAAGATCACCACGGCGAGCGCGCCTGCTTCCTCGAGCCGGCCGCACAGATTGGGGATGCTCGTGAACGACATCGAAAGCTTGACGGCGACGGGAATTTTGACGGCTTTGCAAACTCTTTCCACCAGCTCGAGCAGCAGTTGCTCCACCTCCGCCGAGGTCTGGCGGCTGTCCGTCGCCAGCGCGAAGGTATTCAGTTCGATGGCGCTCGCCCCAGCCTGCTCCATCTCTTTGGCAAAGCGGATCCAGCCGCCGCTGGTGGCTCCATTCAGGCTGGCCATGATGGGGATGTTGACCGCTTCACGCGCGCGCCGCAGATGCTCCAAATACCCCTCGTGCGTCATGCGGTAGTCTTTCAGTTCGGGCAGGTAATCGAGAGACTCGGCAAAAGAATTGGTGCCGCGCGACAGGTCCTCGTCGAGGGCGCGCGACTCCAGCGCCAACTGCTCCTCAAAGAGCGAGGTGAGCACGATGGCCGAAGCGCCCGCATCCTCCATGTGGCGAACATTGTCAAGCGACTCCGAGAGCGGCGTGGACGCGACCACAATCGGGCCGCTCAGCTTCATGCCGAGATACTGCATGGAAATATCGGTCATTCCTCACCTCCGGCAGCCGTGGCCGCCAGCTTCTCTTCCGGCTTTGCTTCAGGCTTTTCCAGGGGCGCGATGTGCGGCGTCTCTCCGCGGCCCGGCATTGCGGCACGCGCGGAGTAGACGCGCCATTGGCGCTCGACATCATCCTGCGCTTCGTTGAGCAGCTCCGCCGCCATCTCGGGGTTGCTGCGCGCCAGCATCGTGTAGCGAGCTTCGCGATAGGCGTACTCCTTGAGCCGGATCGACGGCGCTTTGGAGTCGAGCTGGAAGGGATTCTTGCCCTCTTCGCGCAATGCGGGATTGTAGCGCATGAGCGGCCAATAGCCCGATTGCACGGCCAGCTTCTGCTGCTCCAGCCCATGCACCAGATCGTAGCCGTGAGCGATGCAACTTGAGTACGCGATGATGATCGACGGCCCATCGTGCGCCTCGGCCTCCTGGAAGGCCTTGATCACATGGCTGTCGTTGCCGCCGAGAGCGACCTGCGCCACGTAGACCGAGCCGTAGCTCACGGCCTCCATCGCCAGATCCTTGCGGCTGTTTGGCTTGCCGCTGGCGGCAAATTTCGCCACCGCGCCGCGCGGCGTGGCCTTTGAGGCCTGGCCGCCGGTGTTCGAGTAGACCTCGGTATCGAGCACCAGCACGTTCACGTTCTTGCCCGAGCCGAGCACGTGGTCGAGGCCGCCGAAGCCAATGTCGTAGGCCCATCCGTCGCCGCCCAGAATCCACACGCTCTTGCGCACCAGCGCGTCGGCAATCGCCAGCAGGTTGCGCGCATCGGACGACTCGTTGCCGGCGAGGCGTTCGCGTAGCGCACTCACGCGCTCGCGCTGCTGGTTGATCTCCGTCTCGGTCTTTTGCGAAGCGCCAACGAGGTCAGCCGCTAGTTCCGCGCCTATTTGAGGCGCAAGCCGCGTAACCAGCGTTTCGGCGAAGGCCTTTTGCTGATCGAGCGCGACTCTCATGCCAAACCCAAACTCCGCATTGTCCTCAAAGAGTGAGTTGTTCCACGTTGGGCCGCGCCCCTGCGCATTGCTTGTGTAGGGCGTGGTAGGAAGGTTTCCGCCGTAGATCGACGAGCAGCCTGTGGCGTTGGCGATGTAGAGCCGATCGCCGAACAACTGCGTCAACAGCTTGATGTAGGGCGTTTCGCCGCAACATGAGCAGGCGCCCGAGAATTCGAAGAGCGGCTGCAGAAGTTGAATGTCCTTCACCTGCGCGTGCGAGAGCTTTGCGCGATCCACTTCGGGCAGCGAGAGGAAGAAATCCCAGTTCTCCCGTTCCGGCTCGCGCAGCGGAGCCTGCGGCGCCATGTTGATCGCCTTCTTGCTCGCGTCGCTCTTGTTTTTCACTGGGCACACTTCCACGCACACGGCGCAGCCGGTGCAATCTTCCGGCGCAACCTGCAGCGTGTAGCGCTCCTCTTCCATGTCGCGCCACTTGGGCTTGGCCCACTTGAAGGTTGCGGGAGCCTTGTCGCCGAGTTCGGCGATTGTAAATCTTGGCGCGGATCACGGCATGCGGGCAAACCATCACGCACTTGCCGCACTGGATGCACAGATCCTTGTCCCACACGGGAATGAACTGCGCAATGTTGCGTTTTTCCCACTGCGCGGTGCCTGTAGGGAATGCGCCGCCAGCCGGAATCGCGCTCACCGGAATCAGGTCGCCCTTGCCCGCCGCGATCTGGCCCAGCACGTCGTGAACAAACTTCGGCGCTTTGGCGGAGATGGCACCGGTCAAATCGAAGTCGGAGGAAGCCGCAGCCGGCAGCTCGACTTTTTCGAGATGGGCCAGCGCATGATCGACAGCGGCAAAATTTTTCTGCACTACCGTTTCGCCGCGCTTGCCATAGGTCTTCTGGATCGACTTCTTGATCTGTTTGATCGCCTCCTCGCGCGGCAACACCCCGCTGATGGCGAAGAAGCAGGTCTGCATGATGGTGTTGATGCGCGAGCCCATGCCGGCTTCGCGCGCCACCTTGTAGCCGTCGATCACATAGAACTCGATCTTCTTGCGCAGCATCTCTTCCTGCATGGTGCGGGGCAGCTTGTCCCACACTTCGGCCGCGGCATAGGGCGAGTTGAGCAGGAAGACGGCTCCTGGCATGGCGGCTTCGAGCACGTCCATCTTTTCGAGGAAGCTGAAGTTATGGCAGGCCACAAAGCTGGCGCGCGTAATGAGATAAGTTGACCGGATCGGGTTGGGGCCGAACCTCAGGTGCGAGGTGGTCATCGAGCCGGACTTCTTCGAGTCGTACACGAAGTAGCCCTGTGCGTAGTTGTCGGTCTCGCTGCCGATGATCTTGATCGAATTCTTGTTTGCGCCCACGGTGCCGTCGGAGCCGAGCCCATAGAACAGTGCGCGCACGGTCTTGGGATCCTCAGTCGAAAACTCGGGATCGTACTCGAGGCTCGAGTGGCTCACGTCGTCGTTGATCCCGATGGTGAAGTGGTTCTTGGGCGAGAGCCTGGCCAGCTCATCGAACACGCCTTTGACCATCGCCGGCGTGAATTCTTTCGATGACAGGCCGTAGCGCCCGCCGATCACCGCAGGCATCGCGGCAAAAGGCAGGTTCGCGGCATTCTCCGCCAGCACGGTCATCACGTCCTGATAAAGCGGCTCACCGGCAGCGCCCGGCTCCTTGCAACGATCCAGAGTGGCGACGGACTTAACGGTCGCGGGCAGCGCGGCCAGAAATGCCCTGCTGTCGAATGGCCGGTAGAGGCGCACCTTCATCAGGCCCACCTTCTCGCCTTGGCGGGTCATGGCGTCCACGGCTTCCTCGGCGGCTTCGGCGCCTGAACCCATCAGCAGGATCACGCGCTCCGCGTCAGGCGCGCCGTAATAGTCGAAGAGGTGATAGGCGCGGCCGGTCTGGGCCGCGAAGCGGTCCATCACCGATTGCACAATGCCGGGTACAGCGGCATGGAATGGCGTACACGCCTCGCGGGCCTGGAAGAACACGTCGGGATTCTGCGCCGTGCCCCGGATGAATGGGCGATCGGGAGTAAGAGCGTTCTTGCGGAATGCGATCAGGTACTTATCGTCGACCAGAGCACGAATGGTTTCGTCCGTGATGGGCAGAATCTTGCCCACTTCATGCGAAGTGCGAAAGCCGTCGAAGAAATGGATGAACGGGATGCGCGATTCGAGAGTCGCGATCTGCGCCACCAGCGCCATATCGGCGACCTCCTGCACGGAATTCGACGCCAGCATGGCCCAGCCCGTCGCGCGGCAGGCCATCACGTCGGAGTGATCGCCAAAAATCGACAGCGCATGCGTCGCCAGCGTGCGCGCCGAGACGTGCATCGTCGCCGGGGTTAGCTCGCCGGCAATCTTGAACATGTTGGGGATCATCAGCAGCAGGCCCTGCGAGGCCGTAAACGTAGTTGCAAACGCCCCGGCCTGCAACGCGCCGTGCAATGCGCCAGCCGCGCCGCCTTCGCTCTGCAGTTCTTCCACGATGGGCAATGCGCCCCAGATATTCTTCTTTCCCTCCGAGCGCCACTGATCGGCCCACTCGCGCCATCGGCGACGAAGGGGTGATGGGGTAGATGGCGATCACTTCGGAGAGTCGATAGGCAACCGAGGCCGCGGCCTCGTTCCCGTCCATAATCACAGTCTTTGGTTCACTCATTCGCTTCGCTCCACAGTGCGGCACTTGAGGAAGATCAGCCGCTATCGTGAGTCTCTTCTTTGAGGCAGTTAGTGGCAGTGATGCGGGGCACACGAAGGGCCAGAAATCCCATCCTGTGGAACGATGTTTATATCGTGCAATGGGCTGCGGATGGTGTAGCGCCCATGGACGGCGACCCCTCAGGCCAGCAGTTCCGCCACCTTCGGCATCCAATCCGAAATCGGGATCTGTTGCGGGCACAATCCCTCACACGTGTCGCAGTCGATGCAGGCGCCCGCGCGCTGCCCTTCCTTGAGCACGAACTTGTAGCGGAACCGCGCCGCGCCCACGTCGTCATAGGTGTGGGCGTAGTTGAAGAAGTCGAAATTGACCGGGATGTTCACGTCGTTGGGGCACGGCATGCAGTAGCCGCATTGCGTGCACGGAATCGTGATCCGCGACCGGTATTGTTCGCGGATCCGCGCAATCAGCGCCTGATCCGCTTCAGTCATCTTGCCCACGCGCGCCTCATCGGCAAACTGCAGGTTCTCGACCACCTGGTCCATCGTGCTCATGCCGCTCAGCACCACGGAAACTTCCGGCTGATCCCACACCCATTCGAACGCCAGTTGCGCCGGGCTGCGCTGCGCCGGATCGCCCGCCATCGTCTCGCGAATCGCCGGCGGCGGATCGGCCAGCCGCCCGCCCATCAGCGGTTCCATCACCACCACGGCCAGCCCTTTATCCGCGGCCAGCTTCAGCCCGCGCGTGCCCGCCTGGTTCTCCGTGTCCATGTAGTTGTACTGAATCTGGCAGAAGCTCCACAGGTCGCTGCCGTTCACGATCTCCTCGAAGCACGCGTAGTCGTCGTGAAACGAGAAGCCCAGATGCCGGATGCGCCCGTCGGCCAGCGCCCGCTCCGCCTGGCCCAGCAGGTTGTGCTTCAGCACGATGTTCGGCCACGAGGCCTTGTTCAGCGAGTGGATCAGGTAAAAGTCGATGTGGTCCGTCTGCAGCTTTCCCAATTGTTCATTCAGAAACCGGTCGAAATCCGCCGGCCCCTGCACCATCCATGTGGGTAGCTTGGTCGCCAGCCGCACCTTTTCGCGATATCCGTCCTTGAGCGCCCTGCCGACCATGAGCTCGCTCTTGCCTTCGTGATACGGATAGGCGGTATCGACGTAGTTCACGCCATGGTCGATGGCATGGCGCAGCATGCGAATCGCTTCTGCTTCATCGACATTCGGGCTGCCGTGCTGCCCATCCGCGCTCGGGAGCCGCATGCAGCCAAAGCCCAAGCGCCGAAGCCTTCCAATCCAGCTTTCCAAACTTGCGATATTGCATGACCAGCCCCTCCCGCGTTCCCTTCCGCATCTTTGACGCAAACAGAGGATTCTATACCTGATCGCCCGCATCGTATGTGTTCACGCGCCCGTCAGCCCCACAACCAGCGCCTCCCACTCGGCTTCGAGCGTTGGCCGGTGAAACTTGCGCCCGGCGCGGCTATACCAGTAGTCGGCGTTCCATGCGACGCCTTCCTTGCGGTGCAGATAGGCATGTACCGCCATGGCATCCGGCGTTTCGAGATCGTCGACCATGCCATGCGCGCGCGCCCAGTCGCCTTTGGCATCCCACCACAGCGCCGCAAGCGGAGCGGGCAACTCGCGCGGCGGCTCGGCGAGGGCGAGCGAAGCTCGGAACTCGTCAGGCGTCATGGTTCGCTTGTACCACCCATCCTCGACCCCCGCAACCCGGCGATCTCCCATGACCTGTGATTTGGATCACTTTCAGCAAAAAACACCGCTGCTAGAAAAGAATCACGTTCCGATGAATTGAGCAGAGGGTCCGCCAGGGGCTAAAGCGGTTTTATGAAATGCTGAATCCGGGGAGCACAGCCGCAAAGTCAACGCGACCAACAGGGAGCGGCGACCAAGCACGAGCCGACCGGACGCATTATTTCCTAAAACGCCGTTGGGAGGGGGGCTGGGGATCCCAGCCGATCACCCTCTCCCTGGAGGTCAAGTCATGGGAATGTCCGAAGCCAAAATCCCCCAAATCCACGATTGCGGCCGCAGGCAATTTGGCCGTATACTGAATTACGACCATTCCGGTCGTATTTTTCTGCTGCCCCGCCTTGGCGGGCGGCGATGCGGAGTTCGGCAGGTGGGCGTGTTGAGCGATTTGACGGTTGGTGAGAGCGGGGTCCTGGTCGCCCTCGACCTGCCTGAAAACGTCCAGAACCACCTGATGCATATGGGGTTTGTGCCCGACGCCGAAGTGACGGCGCTGCGCCGCGCTCCTGCCGGCGACCCCACGGTTTACTGGCATCGACGGCATGGAAATCGCGCTCCGCCATGAGACTGCCTCGGCCATCCGGGTTCGCCCGGTGGGGGCAGCCGCCGGGCAACCCGACCGCGGCTCCGACGAAACTCCCCATCTGGCCGAGGCCGCGCGATGAATGCCTGCTGCGACACTCCCGTCTTTGAGCCGCCTGCGGCTCCGCCAACCGAAGGCGCGCTCCGGACCGTCGTTCTCATCGGCCCGCCCAACTCAGGCAAATCCACGCTCTTCAACAAGCTCACCGGCCTCCGGCAGAAAGTTGCCAACTACCCTGGCGTCACGGTCGAGCAGCGCATGGGCCTGATGGCTGGGGTGGGCCGCGAAGACCTGACGCTGATCGATCTGCCGGGCATCTACTCGCTCACTCCGTACTCTGAAGATGCGCGCGTGGCGGTGAACGTGCTGCGCGGGCGCATGCCGGGCACGCCCAAGCCCGACGCTGTTCTTCTGGTCTTGGACTCGCTTCATCTGACGCGCCAACTCATGCTGGCCGCGCCGGTGCTCGACGTGGGACTGCCCACGCTGGTGCTGCTGAACATGAGCGACCTGATGGAGTCGCGCGGCGGGCAGATCGACACGCTCAAGCTGGCGCGCGAACTGGGCGCTCCGGTGGCGCAGATCAGCGCCGTGCACGGAACCGGCCTCGACGCCGTTCCGCTCTTCCTCAATCAGCAGAACGGCCACGGCGAAAAGGCCAAGCCGCTTGGCGCTGCCGGTGATGGGCAACGCGGCCAGCACGCACACCTGGGCCGCGCAGGTCAGCCGCCGCACCGGCTACCAGGCGCCGCTCTCGGCCGAGAACACGCGCAAGATCGACAACGTGCTGCTGCACCGCATCTGGGGACCGCTGCTCTTTCTGCTGGTCGTCATCGGCGTCTTCGAAGTGGTCTTCGCGCTCGGCCAGCCGCTCTCTGACGGCTTTGGCGATCTGCTGGCGCGCATGGGCGATCTGGCCCGGCCGCTCTTGCCCGTGGGCTGGCTGCAATCGCTGCTGCTGGACGGCGTGTGGAAGGGCATCTGCTCGGTGCTGGTGTTTCTGCCGCAGATCCTGCTGCTGTTTCTCTTCATCGGAATCCTCGAGGACTCAGGCTACCTGGCCCGCGCGGCGCTCATCGCCGACCGCGTCATGCGCACCATCGGCCTCAACGGCAAGGCATTCATCCCGCTGCTCTCGGCCTACGCCTGCGCGGTTCCGGCCATCATGGCCACGCGCACCATCGAGAACAAGCGCGACCGGCTGGCGACCATCCTGGTCACGCCGTTCATGACCTGCTCGGCGCGGCTTGCCCGTCTATCTGCTGCTCATCGCCGCCTTCATTCCCAACTTCTATTACCTGCACGGATTCCTCGGCCTGCGCACGATCGTCATGCTCGGCCTTTACGTGGCCGGCTTCGTGGCCGCATTCACCACCGCGCGGCTGCTCAAGAGCTCCATCCTCAGATCGAGCGATACGCCGTTCATCCTGGAGCTGCCGCAGTACCGCATGCCTACGCTCTACTCGCTGGCGCTGCGGCTGATGGATCGCGCGCGCATCTTCATGCGGACTGCGGGAACCATCATCGTCGGCGTCACGCTGGCGCTTTGGGTGCTGGCGCATCTGCCCGTGATTCACACCGCCGCAGGCGCGCTCAGCGCACCGCAACTGGCCGACAGCCTCATCGGCAGATTGGGACACTTCATCGAGCCGGCGATTGCGCCGCTCGGCTTCAACTGGAAGATCGGCATTGGCCTCTTATCGAGCGTGCTGGCGCGCGAAGTCATGGTCAGCACCATGGGAACGCTGTACGGCGCCGATCCGAGCACGCAGGCGCTCAACCTGCAAACCGCTCTGCACCACGACATGACGCTGGGCGGCGCGCTGGCGCTGATGATCTTCTTCGCCTTCGCCATGCAGTGCACATCGACCATCGCCGTTGTGCGGCGCGAGACCAATAGCTGGCTTTGGCCCGTACTGCAGTTCCTCTACATGCTTGCGCTCGCCTACGGAGCAGCTTTCGCGGTGAACCACATCGTGATGGCGATCTTTGGATGAGTTGTCAGTTGTCAGTGATCAGTTGTCAGTGATCGCCTGACAGCTCGATTTGCAGAGAATAAAACAATCAGCAAAAAACAATCCAACCTGAACGCAGCTTTCAGCTCTCAGCCTTCAGCTTTCAGCTCGATTCGCGGCGAGCGAAGCGGAAATCTCAGCAAAAACAAGACCGATCAAAACTGAAACTGTGCAGCTGTGGAGAGCCTCGCCGCAGGACATCGATTCTGCGCAAGCTTGCGAGAACTCACAGTCTCGCAGTTTCACAGTTTCACAGCCGGGAATTTTATAGGGGGGTGGGGTAGGTGGTTGTGGGGGGTGGGGGTCAGTACAGGGGGGTCGGGGGCATGGGAGGGTGGGGGGATGCCAGTGGTCAGTGATCAGTTGTTAGTGACCAGTGGAAGGACGATGGACGGTGGATGGCTGAAAGCCGGGTACTGGGCGGCGGGAGTCTTTTTGACGGCTTCCCGGATAGGTCTTAGCTCCAGCAACTCCTCCACGACATAACCGCCTATTGTCCCATCTGAGAACGTCACAAGCAGGCCGTCCTCGCCGTCTTGTTCAACCTTAAGGATGCGTATTTCCGGGGCCATGGCACAGAATGTATCCCCCTTCCAGGCTGGTGTCTGTTCTATATTGCTCACTCCAGATGACATTGAGAGTATCGGGGGAAGACCAGTGGTTCGTGGATAGTGGTTAGTGGTTAGCGAGCTGTGTGCAGTGAACAGTGGACAGTAAACAGTTGCCAGTGGAAAGGCGGTGCGCGTTGAACGGTGAGCCGTAGATTGCGGCGAGCTGATCATTGCTTGGCGCCTTCGCTGGACCTGGCTGCGGAAGGTTTGGGGAGCGGGAAGCGGTGATTGGCGATGGGGATTTTGGGAAGCGTCTCGAGGATATAGGCGACGGTTTTGGAGAGGGAGGTTCGATGCTGGGCGCACCAGACGCGCGTCGCATGATAGCCCTCGGTAGAAATGGCGACGGTGATGTTTTTCATGGGGTCTACCTCCGTTTGTCTTCGAATTTGCGGGCGCGTTTTGCTTCGGAATCGGTGAGATTGGCGTAAGGCGCGGGCACATTCTGCGTATTCCGATCGCTTTTTGCCGCGGCGAGAGCGACTTGTGCGGCGTAGAGGAGCTTGCCGCCGTCTTTCTCGGGAATTGCACCGAGCAGAATGCCCTGCGCGACGCAGGCGATGAAGTCGCGGCAGCTATCGCGGGTGGAGAGCGGGGGCATGGCGACGCGATAGGCCTCGCCGGCTTTGAAGGCCGCGGTGAGTTCGGATTGGTTGGCGTCCACTGCGGCGCGGAAGACCTTTTTCCAGGCTTTGCAACAGTGCGCGACGGCAGGGTTGGCAAAGGCGGGGTTGGATTTGTCGACCGCGTCAGCGGTCACACTGGTTGGATACTCGGATAATTTCATAAGAATGCTTCTCCCTTGAAGGCAGAGCGGTCCGGTCGCGAGAACTCCCAGGTCTCAGAATCGAGACCTGGGGCACCCGGTGCCCGGTGCCGGCGCGGAAGCGTGCCTGAATTTGGAGCTTTTCTTGATTGTGCGCCGAGAGCGGGAAATTATCGGCAAACTTGGGAAGAGTTTTTGCGCCGTGTTTTCAGTTGGTTACGGGAAAAGTGGGCGGGAGGGGGCTTGCGGGGAGCGGAGGGCGGTGAGGCGGCGGTTCGCACGGTTTCAAGTCAAGGCTTGTGAATCCGGGCTGCGCTATATGATGAGTGTGGTTCTGGGGTGGCGAGCCAATCTAGCATGCCCGAATCTGGCCAATACGACCCGCGTTTGTCCGAGCTGACCTGGAGATCCGTAAAGCTTAGGATTTCGATTCTTATTCTCAGCATCTTTACGTTGTTGACCACCTGGTCCTCGCTGGAAGTAGGGAATAGGAAGGCACCGGACGTTGACCAATCGTATTGTTTGAGGATTGCAGATAATTCTCAAAAATTGATGAATTTGCAAATGCAGGATTTCGCCGCTCTGCACCCCGAGTTGCCTAGGCCAGAAGACGAGGCGCTGAGTGCTGCCGACTATTGCGCTAGGGTCCTTAGTAAACGCGATTGGATACTTTTCCAGAAGGCCGAGATGGCTTGGCTTCTTACGGCAGCAGCTTCGTTAGAGTCTCCCAGCGAAAAAGAGCTCGCGACTGCCATTTCGAAAGAACTATCCGATTACGAGACAAGAAGGAGCGAGGCATTTCGAATCGATTTTAAGCTCGCTGCTGGTTATTCGGAGAACGACGTTGAGGCGAACGCTCTTTCAGTTGCGGCCGCTGTTCCGTTCATTGTTATAGGCTTGCTCGTCCTCTACTTTATGCTCGGCCACCAAGAGGCGGGCTGGGCGAGCCTGCTTCGAGAGGAACTGGACCGAGAGTCGTCCGGTGGGAGGGTGCCACCAGACTTGTTCGCGGCGAAATCGCAATATTTCGTGTCGCCACGCGATCGGGTTCGTGCATTCTGGTTCCCGGGCTTCCTCAGGTCACCTGACAAGTTCGCTAAGGCCGTGCTTCTTCTATCGACGATTTATCTGCTGTTTGCGGTGACTTCGGAATTTGCGGGAGAGTTGAACAGCTTCACCGACTCAATTTTCGAAGGCTACTCGTTTTGGCTTTGTGCTGCGGCCTTCTTCGCTATCGTGGTAATAGCCATTAGCCGGCACTACTGTTCTGCGACCGGGCTTGCGCCGATTTCCAATCGTTTGGTTGCTCTTCCGGGCGCGGACGAGTCTGGCCTCCGGCCCGTGGGCCGTTGGAAGTTTCTGCGACGAATCCGGCGGCCGATGAGTTTGGCCCTTGTTGGAGGTGCGTTTGCATGTCTCTTTATGCCATGGGCGCATGAGGATTTCGTTTTGCCGTGGAGGCATCAGGATTCTTGGGGCGCCTTCATTTTCGGGTACGAGTGGCTTTTGCGCCACGACCCGAGCAGTCGTTGGATTGGGTCCGCTGGTCGGGAGATGAATCTTACGATCTTCCGCGAGGTCCGGCTGGAGATTCTGACGGCGTTGGCGTTCCTTGCTCTCTGCCTATTTTGCGAGGTCGCCCCTCGCTGGCGTTGGGCCCGGGCCGTGAACGCGCGCGATATCCTGCGAATCCTCCGTAATTTTTTTGCCGTGATCATCCTGTTTCTCTCCTTTGATTATTTGGTTTTCATGGTGGTCCTCGAAGAGGAGGTTCTAAGTTTTTCCAGCTCGCTGTACGCAAGGGGTGGGTCGATGTTGTACTACAGTCCCGCGTTCGGCTATTGGATATTCAGCGCGCTGTGCGTCGCGCTTTCGGCGCTTAGCCTGAGCGGACTGGACGCTACTCCGTAGGCCCTTGCCGTGTTTCGTCGGATTACGGTCTCTTGCTCGCATTTCATTGATGCAGCGGGCGAGGGATTGATCGCGGCTTCGCCGCGTACTTTACTTCTCAAGAATGGGCGGGGCGCAGTCCCCAGGCTTGCGCCATGGGGCTATCGGCTTGCGCCCGCTACGCGGGCTGGGTAGTGAGGTTTGATCGCGGCTTCGCCGCGCACTTTGTTTCTCGAAAAATGGGTGGCGGGGTTGTGGTCCCCAGGCTTGCGCCGTGGGGCTATCGTCTTGCGCCCGCTACGTGGGCGGGATGGTTCGGCGCGCGATGGGAAAAGCAGGGACCAGGGATTAGGCACCAAGGATTAGTTCCGTCGTGCGTAGGTGAGGTTCGTGCTTTCCCAGGTCCCAGAATTGGGACCTGGGGCACCCATTCTTTTCACCTGGGCCGAGGGCACGCAAAGCAACTGCAGGTCTCTCGACTAGGTCGCTGCGGCGACCTCGCTCGGGATGACAGTGCGCGGGAGGCGGCGGGGATTTGGCCGTGGCTTCGCCGCGCTCGTTATCTTTCAAAAGTGGGGACGGTTGTTCATGGATCTCTGCGCCGGCAGTTCACGCCGATCTCAACCGGCGAGCCGGCCGCCGCGGTCAGCCTTCTACCGTCGCGAGCAGAAAGTCGAGTAGCGTTCTCTCCGCCCAGAAGCCTGCGTCGCCGGGCTCGAGCGACAGAAAAGCGCAGTGACCGCCGTGCGGAGTCTCGACCAGCCTGACGCGGCGGTTGGCGAGGATCTTGGCGCGGGTCTCGGGAGTCATGCGGATGAAGGGATCGTCGAGAGCTTGCAGGATCAGCGTGGGCACGGTAATGTCCTGCACCCAGTTGGAACTGGCAACACTGCGGTGGTAGTCGTCTGCGCCCGCGAAGCCGCCGTATCGCGCGACGACCTGCTCGTCGAATTGGCGCAGGGTGCGAATCTTGTTGAGGCCGTCCGCGGAGTAGAGATCCGGGTAGAGTTCGGCCTGGTGGCGAATGTGCTTGAGCAGGTCGGCGAGAAATCTGCTCTGGTAAAGGCGGTTCTGCGGTTCGTGCAGTGCGGCGGAGGAGGCAACCAGATCCATGAGCGGCGAGACGCCGACGACGGCCTTGAGATAGGGCGGCGGCGCGCTGCCCAACTCGCCGGCCAGCTTGAGAACCAGGTTGCCTCCCATGGAATAGCCGACCAGGGCGAAGCTGCGGATAAGGTGCGTGCGGGCCAATTCGGCCATCACAATGGCGACATCCTGGGAGCGGCCGGCGTGATAGATGGTGGGAGACAAATCCTGGCCGGCACCACAGCTCCGCATATTCATGCGCACGACGTTGCAGCCGGCTTTCCAGGCACGAGCCGAGTTCCCTATCACATACGAAGACGAGGAGGACCCCTCGAGCCCGTGAACGATGACCATGGTCAGCCGTTTGCTGCGGACCTCGGCGGGTTGCCAATGGCAGTGGCACAGCACGAAACTCGCAGAGCGAGCGGAAGTGGCGGCTTCCACCTCGATGAGTTGGCTCTCCGGCTCGGGCAACGAATCAGTGCGCGGCAGAAAGCTGCCGACGATGGTCTGCAGATGGCCGTTGCTCAGGAAGCGCCGCGGCACAAAGGGACGCATCCACGGCGACCCTTCGGTGGAGTCGAACCGGTTCTCCCCTTCGGTGCTCATGGGGCCCCTGATTTTCACTTGCTAATGCTTATCAGGATACGCTTCTCGGAAATGGAATGTTGTTATGGTGGCAAGCATTGGACTTGCAGCCGAGGGAGACTCCTACCGTTCGGAAATCCGAACAGTGTTCTCCGGCACGACCTTCAGATCAGGTCTTCCGCTCAACTCCTGGATGGTCGGCTAATCGAAAGTTATGCAGATTCCGGGTTAGCCGCGTGAAGTCAGCGGTTGGGAAGCGATTCCTTGCCGGACGAGCCCGGAATTTGGCTGGATGGCCGATCGGGTTTTGAGGCGTGGATTTGAGCGCGGCTTCTGGCCCAGTGGGCGCCCGGCGCCCCGGCGTCCAGATGGGGCACCCGGCAACCGACATTTGGGCCGAATGGGCTATGGAGAGACACTTCGAAGATGAGCAAAACGAATCAGACATGATTCTGAGATCAGCCCACAATGACCAAAGAACCTGAGTACAGTAGTCCTCGAGCGCGGGGAAAGCCGCGGGGTGTGACTGGCCGTATCGGCTGAAGCCATCGCGAGTGCGGGCCATTCGACAACGGGAAGCTTGCACCAGAGCAAGCGGCAGTTAACGAATGCAAGTCAGAGGAAGTTCTTATGAATGCGAAAGTCATCGTCACTTCGGCCGTTTTGGCCCTGGCGCTTGGAATCGCTGCTCCTGCCTTCGCGCAGGATCAGAAGCAAAGCGACAAGCAAAGTCAACCGAAGCAGCAGCCACAGCACGCCCAGCAACAGCCGGCGCAGCAGCAACGGCCAGCGCAGCCGCAACCGCAGAACCAAAGGAGGCAGCAGGCGCCAGCGCAGCCGCAACAGCAGCAGCAACGGCCAGCGCAGCAACAGCACGCCCAGCAACAGCCAGCGCAGCGGCAACAGCCAGCGCCGCAACAGCAGCAGCAACAGCGCGCCCAGCAACAGCCGGTGCAGCAGCAACGGCCAGCGCAGCCTCAACCGCAGAACCAAGGGAGGCAGCAGGCGCAGCAGCAACAGCGCGCCCAGCAACAGCAGAACCAGAACAACCAAAAGCAGGCGCAGCGGCAACAACAGCAACCGCAGCGCACCGCAGCGCAGCAGCGTGTTGAGCAGAGCACATGGCAGAGTCATCGCGCAGGGAATTGGCAGACCGACCACCGCAGCCTGGCAGCAACGCGGCGGCTACAACGGCTACCGTGTCCCCGACGCCCGGTACAGCGTCTACTTTGGCTCGCGGCATGCGTTTCGGATCTACGGTCTTCCCTTCATGGTTTTTGATGGATACCCGCGTTTCCAGTACGACGGCTATTGGATTACGCTTCTCGACCCATGGCCGGGAAACTGGTCGAATGACTGGTATGACACCGACAACGTCTACATCGCTTACGAGAACGACGGTTACTACCTGTACGACGACAGGTATCCGGGCATCGGAATTGCGGTCAGCATCTCGATGTAATGGCGTTGAGCGCGCGCATCCCTGAACCGGCAAGGCCGGTTGGGGGCGCTCAGGGCAGGCTTTCGACTTGTCGGGCCGCGCCACCCAGAGGGTACCCGGCGGCCCGCTGCGCTCGGGGTGGCAGGGGTGAAGCAGCGGAGTTAGCGGAGTTAGCGGAGTTGACGGAGCTGGGTGCGGGCGTGGACGCCCGCACGACAGCCGGACTACCACCCCAGCAAACCAAAACGGGCTTGCCGGGGCTCCGGACTGGAGTTCGGCGCTACGCGCAGGCGCCGAGGATGGAGCACCCGGGGAACTGCGGGACTGCGGACCTACTTCTTGACGATCTCAACGCGCCGGTTCTGCGCGCGGCCCAGCGCGGTGTCGTTGCTGGCCACGGGCTGGCTCGAGCCAAATCCCTGGGTGGTCAACCGGCTCGCATCCACGCCGGCGGCAACCAGGTAGGCCTTGACGGAGATGGCGCGCTTTTCAGAGAGTGCCTGGTTGTGGGCGTCGCTGCCTGTGTTATCGGTGTGTCCTTCGATGGAGAAGCTCCACGAGGGCTGGTTGTGGGCGGTGGCCACCAGTGCATCCAGAGTGGGTTTGGATTCGTCCTTAAGGTGGTCGGAATCGGTGTCAAAGAGAATCCCGTAGAGGCGAGCGCGCCCTTCACTCTGGAGCTCGACGCTCGACCGCGTTGCCGGAGCCCGGCTTCCAGTACGGGCATGGGCAAACGTCGCGGGAGAGATTCGCGTGCCGTGCCAGCTCCCTCCGGGGCCCGAGTTGGTGTCGCCTTCGTGCCACCAGAAGCCTGTAAACGACTGGCCGTCGTCGGCGAAAGTGAGCATCGCCGGGCCGCTACAGCGTGATCCGTCGGACTGACTCTCGCTCCAGGTGAACTGGGGCACCCTGCCGTCAAATCCTCCGTTTTCTATCAGCCCGTCTGCATTCTCATAACAGCCGTTCACGGTGACGCCGGTTTGCTGCATGTGGAAGTCTCCGTAATCCGAAGAAAAAGTGCCGGAGTTGTGGGAGCCAGCGGAGTTGTCACATGACGTGCCAGGTCATGTCGAGGCGGACGGGAATCTCGTTTTTGATGGGGACAGTGAGGAAGGATGGGCGGTCGATTTTGAAGTCAGAACAGGTGAGGGGGATGGAACCGGCGATGCGCACTTGACTTCCCTGCTGGGTGCGCTCGAAGGGGACCTTGGCGTAGTGGGCGGTCTGTCCGGCGAACTGGACTTCGAGGTCGGCGTGAATCCACTGCTCGGCCGTTTCGGCCTGCGGGAAGCGGGCGCGGACCTGGATGAGAGGAAACTGCGCGCCGCGCGTGGCCTCGATCATGTGCAGATCGCGATTGGTGTCGCCGGAGTCGAAGGAGTTGACGGGAACGGCGATGAGGAAGTCGCACCAGCCGTCGTGGCAGATGCCTTTGCCCCTGGCGGCATGGCTGATGCCGTCGACCTCGTGCATGGGATGCGACATGTGGTAGGTGAGCTTGCCCTGATCGGCGATCCACTGGGAGTCGGGCTGCGCGTGGGCGGAATTCGGGACAGAAAAGGCAGCAAAGGCGAGCAAAAAGGCGAACAGAAAACTGCGCTTCATTATTTCTCCCAGAATTTGAGGTGAATGGGCCAACTGACGGCGACGATGGAGGCGCCATAGGCGCAGACGGTGGCTATGGCGACGGGGCCGTGGAGCGAGGCAATGCCATGGACTTTTTCGCCGGCATTCTCCTGCTTGTAGGCGTCGTAGCCCAGGATGGGCGTAAGAATCATGCCGGGACCGTGAACGAAGGCCAGCGCCTCATGGAAGCGAATGGCCCCGTGCTTGGGGTTGTTAGGAATTTTGGGAGCGAAGATGGCGTAGGAAGCCGTAGTGAAGTAGAGCGCTGTCGTTGCGCCGCCGAGCGCGGCGTGAAAGTCGAGATTGGCATTGGAGGGCTCAGTGATGGTTTGGCCGTTGCGGCCCTTGGCCTTGACCATGGGCCCGGTGATGAGCGTGGCCACCATGGGCGCGAGCGTGATGAGGCCGAGGCGCTGGTGAATCTTGAGCATCTCGGTGCGCTTGTTGAGTTCGGCCTGGAGCTTGGGATTGCCCTGCGTTTGTTGAGGTGTGAAGCCGAGATCGGAGAGCGATGGCTCCTGCGAGGACGAGGAAGCGGGCGCGGGTGCATTGGGGAGCTCGGGCTGCGATGGCGGAGTTTGCTGTGTTGAGGGCGTTTGTTGTTGGGGCGGGGATTGCGGCTGCGTTTGTTGCTGGGCCGGCTGCTGCTGTTGGGCTGGAGCGGCGGATTGAGCCAGCATCAAATTGGGAAGCAAGAGAGCGAATAGAAAAACAGCGCCTCGAAGGATGAGCTTCTCCGCTTGCAAATGCATTCGTGAGTCTCCTTGCGATCCTTCGGGGAGGAAGACCATATTTTGTTCAGACGCATTCAAGTATGGCGCAGTGAGCCGCGGGGTGCATGACTTTTTCGTCATGTGCACGGAGGGTTGCTTGCGCTTTCACCGGCTGGCGGCGATCATCTGGGCGGCGTGCTGGAGGCTGGTGTCGGTGACCTTGGCGCCGGACAACATGCGCGCGACTTCGTGGGTGCGGGAGCGGTCGTCGAGGACGCGGATGCGGGTTTGCGTGCGGCCGTCCTTCTCGCGCTTTTCGACGGCGAGATGCTGATCGGCGAAGGCGGCGATCTGCGGGAGGTGGGTGACGCAGAGGACCTGCTGCGCGCGGCCGAGAGCCTTCAGCTTCTGGCCGACGGCTTCGGCGGCGCGGCCTCCGATGCCGATGTCGATTTCATCGAAGACCAGCGTGCGGGGCGTGGTTTTCTTTTTGGTTTTGGACGAGGAGCCTTCTTCGACGGCGACTTTGAAAGCGAGGAGCACGCGGGAGAGCTCGCCGCCGGAGGCGATTTCAACGAGCGGCTTGAGCGGCTCGCCGGGATTGGTGGCGATGCGGTACTCGACCGAGTCCCAGCCGGAGGCGGTCCAGTGGGGGTTTTCGGATGCGCTTTCCTCAGGGGCTAAAGCCCCGTCATTTTTTGCGCCCTTTTCGGCACGACTAAAGTCGTGCCCTTTCAAAACATCTCCTGACTTGGCCTTTTCGGCACGCGACCCACCCACTGGGTGGGTTCCCCGGTCGAGCCCTTTCAAGGCCTCCGATTTCGTGTTTTCGGCGGAATGGACGGAGACTTCAAATTTCACCTTCATGGCGAGCGAGTTGATCTGCGCTTCGGCGAGTTTGGCGAGTTTGGCCGCGGCGGCCTTGCGCTCGGCGGTGAGGGCGGAGGCGGCTTTGTGGTAGGCCTCGGCGGCTTTGTCGAGATCGGCGCGAAGGGCTTTGAGGATTTCGTCGCGGTCTTCGACTTCAGAGAGCTTGCGGGCGACGTCTTCTCCGAAGGCGATGACCTCGGCGACGGTCTTGCCGTATTTGCGCTTGAGGCGGTCGAGGAGGGCGAGGCGGTCTTCGATTTCGGCGAGGCGCTCGGGCGAGGCGTTGATGCCCTCGGCGTAGTCGCGGAGGGAGGCGGCAACGTCGGAGATGGTGGCGCGGGCCGAGGCGAGCTGCTGGGCGGGCTCGGCGAAGCGCTGGTCGTAGCGGGCGAGCTCTTCGACGTTGCGAATGCCGTCGCGGAGAGCGGCTTCGGCGCTGGCGCTGCCTTCGTAGAGCTGGTCGAAGGCGCTCATGGCGGCGGCGTAGAGTTTTTCGGCGTTGGCGAGGACACGCTTTTCGGTTTCGAGGGCTTCGTCTTCGCCGGGTTGGAGATGGGCGTGACTCAATTTCCTTGCTCTGATAGGTCCAGAGATCGACCATGCGCAGGCGGTCCTGCTCGCCGTGAAGGAGGTCGTTGAGCTTGCCGGCAGCGGCGTGCCAGCGAGCGTGAGCCTCGGCGACGGCGTCTAAAGAGATGCCGGCGAAGCGGTCGAGGAGGATGCGCTGCTGCGCCTGGTCGAAGCTGGAGAGGCTTTCAGTCTGCGCGTGAACGAGGGCGAGCTCGGGCGCGAGCTGCTTGAGGACGGCGTTGGTAGCGGGCTGATTGTTGACGAAGACGCGGCCCTTGCCGGTGGAGAGAATCTCGCGGCGAAGGATGATTTCGGCGCCTTCGGCGTCGATGCCGTTTGCTTCGAGGATGGATTCTGCGCCGGGCGTGGACTCGAAGACGCAGGAGACGACGGCTTTGTCGGCGCCGTGGCGGACGACGTCGGCGGAAGATTTGCCGCCCATGAGGAGGGCGAGCGCGTCCACGAGGATGGATTTGCCCGCGCCGGTTTCGCCGGTGAGGAGGTTGAGGCCGGGCCCGAAGGAGGCGATGGCGTGATCGATGACGGCGTAGTTTTCAGCGCGCAGTTCGACGAGCATGGTTGATCCGTTTTTACCACGGAGGTTCGGAGGTGAACGAATTTGGTCTCCCACCCTGACCGGTGCGCAGAAAACGCGCGCCGGTTAGGGTGGGGTACCCGTTCCCCGTGAAAAGCAACCGCAGATCCTTCGACTCCCTCCGCTACGCTTCGGTCGCTCAGGATGACAGCGCTCAGAATATTACACAACGGGAATCCGAGCGCAGCATAGCATGAACGGGGGCTGCGAGGAGTGCCGCTCGCCACTCCGGGCGAAGGAAACAGAAGCGCGGGGGGTGGGGCGCGGCGTTGGCGGAGGCACCCAAACGGTCACTTGGGCGGGAGAACGCGGTCTGGTACCGTGGAGAATGAGGTGAATGGCGATTCTTACCGCAGCATTGGCGTTTCTTTTGCAAGCTGACGGCGGCGCGGGGACGGGCGCGGCGCCATCGCTGGGCTTCGGCGAACTGGCCGACATGATGGGCAACATCGGGCCGGTCGCGATCTTTGTGCTGGTGTTGCTGCTGTTGGCGAGCTTCTACTCGTGGACGGTGATTCTGGGCAAGATTTCGACGTTCAGCAAGGCGACAACGCAGAGCCGGAGGTTCATCCGCGCGTTTCGCAAGGCGACACGGCTGCAGGAGATTGCGGCGCTGACCGGCGAGTACAGCGCGAGCCCGCTGGCGCAGGTGTTTGAGGATGTGTACGAGACGTACAAGCGGCAGACGGGCGGATCGGGGCCTCCGCGGAACCTGACGCCGCTGGAGCGCACGGCGCAGACGGCGGCGAGCACGGCGGTGACGGCGCTGGAGCGGCGCATGACGTGGCTGGCGACGATCGGGGCGACAAGCCCGTTTGTGGGGCTGTTCGGCACGGTGATGGGCGTGGTGGACGCGTTCCACGGGCTGGGGACGGCGGGCGCGGCGACGCTGCGCGCCGTGGCGCCGGGCATCAGCGAGGCGCTGATTACGACGGCGGCGGGATTGTTTGTGGCCGTGCCGGCGGTGGTGGCGTACAACCAGTTCACGGCGCGCATCCGGATTTTTGCTTCGGCGACCGATGATTTCTGCCGCGAGCTGCTGAACTCGCTGGAGGAGATGCCGCTGCGGACGCAGGCGCCAGCGCCGCCGCGGGTGCCGGCGGAGATGCCCCGCGAGGCGGAGCGCAGTCTATATAAGTAGCGGGGTTAGCGGAGCGAGCGGGGTTAGCGGAGCTCGCCCAGTTCCGCAAGAGGTTGAACGTGGCATTCACGACAATCAACGGACAAACACGATCGTCGCTGGCGGACATCAACATCACGCCGCTGGTGGACGTGGTGCTGGTGCTGCTGGTGATCTTCATGATCACCGAGCCGGTGCTGCAGTCAGGGATTGAAGTGAATGTGCCGAAGACGCGGACGGTGAAACAGATCACCGAGCAGCGGATGGTAGTGACGATCGACCGCGATCAGAATGTTTTTCTGAACGATCAGCCGGTGAACGTTCACGATTTGCCGGCACGGCTGCACCAGGCTGGAGTGGATCCGGCGCACCAGGCGATTTATTTGCGCAGCGACGAGCGGGTGCCGTTCGGGGCGTTCGCCAGCGTGATGGACGCGGTGAAGCAGTCGGGGATCACGAATGTGTCGATTGTGACGCAGCCGCTGGAGTTGAAGGGATCGGCGGCGAGCGGGAATTGAGCGAACGAAGCGGAGTTGGCGGAGCTGAGCAGCAAAATGAGCAGCGTTCTTGAGAGTAGCGAACACCTGGAGCAAGAACTGGCGCGGGAGCCTTTTGCGGGACCGGCGGCGGGCTCGGTGGGACTGCATCTGGCGATCGCGGCGATGCTCGTGTCTTACGCCTGGGCGATGGGGCTGTTTCATCACAACGTCTGGGGCACGGCAGGCGCGGGCGGGGCGATGCAGGTGACGCTGGTGACGAGCGCGCTGCCGCTGCCGGCCGAGCAGATCAACCAGAACGTGCTGGCAACAGAGACGCCGAGCCAGGCGCCGGCGACGCCGAGCCCCAAGGAACAGAAGCACGTGGATGAGACGGCGATTCCGATTCTGGGCAAGCCGGCGAAGCCCACGGCGCAGAACATTCCGAAGACACAACTGCATCAGCCGCCGCCCAAGGAGAACGTGGCGCAGTACGGCGAGCAGTCGGGCTCGGTGATGCCGCACCAGATGCAGGTCGGATCGACAGGGCCGACGACGGTTGGGGACAACAACTTTGCCAGCCTGTATCCGTGGTATGTGGACCAGATCAACCGGAAGATGTCGCAGAGCTGGGACAAGGGACAGGTGGACCCGCGGACACCGAAGGGCGCGCGCGTGTTCCTGATCTTTACGATTTACCGGGACGGCAGCCACAGCCGGCCGCAAATCGACACTTCGAGCGGGAGCCCGACGCTGGATAACTCGTGCATGCTGGGCGTGCAGAGAGTGGATACGTTTGGCCAGCTTCCGCCGAACTATAATCAAGGTACGTTGAAGGTTTCGTACTACTGCGAGTACTGAAAGGCAGCGGTCAGTGATTAGTGGTTAGTGGCGTGCGCACAAACCTCTGTTACCCCAACAGGAAGGATTGCAGAACGCATGAAGGCAACATTTCGGGTCTTCCCCCTGCTCTTACTTTCCCTGGCGTCTCTTTCAGCGCCGCAAGTTTTCGCTCAAGACTGGGTACACACGGGAACCAACCTGGGCAACGAGCGCATTCGCCTGGCCGCGGCCGACTTCAAGCCGGTGGGGAGCGATCCCGAGACCGCGCCGCTGAAGGCGATCTTCGACTCCACACTTTATAGCGACCTGACGAACGCGGGGATCTTCGACATGGTGTCGAAGAGCCTGGCGCCGCAGGCGATGCCGGGATCGCCGCAGGAGTTCGCGTCGAATCAATGGTCGGCGGCGCCGGCCAACGCGGCGATGGTGGCTTTTGGGGCGCTCTCGGCGACAAACGGGCGGCTGGTGGTGTACGGATGGCTGACGGACGCGCGCACGGCGGGGAGCGCGCCGGTGCTGGCCAGGCAGTACAACGAAGCGGCCAGCGAGGAGATGGCGCGCACCATTGCGCACCGGTTTGCCGATGAGATCATCTACCGGCTGGGCGGCGGCATTAACGGCATCGCCGAAACCAAGATTTATTTCGTGAGCAATCGCACCGGATCAAAAGAGATCTGGGTGATGGACTACGACGGGCAAAATCAGCACGCCGTCACGCATCTAGGCAGCATTTCGCTTTCTCCGCGCGTCTCACCGGATAACTCGCGCATTGCGTTCGCCTCGCTGGGAAGCGACGGATGGGCGATTCGCATGTTTTCGCTGGACCTGGGCCGGCTGGTGGGTTTTCCTGCGGGGTCGGCGGGGGGAAGCAACCAGTCGCCGGCGTGGTCGGCAGACGGGTCGAGGATCGCGTTCTCTTCCGCGCGGTCGGGGCATCCGGATATCTGGATTGCGGACGTGAGCGGCGCCAACGCGCACAGCATCACGTCGTTCGGCTCGGACGTGTCGCCGGTTTGGAATCCGCGCACCAGCAACCAGCTTGCATTTGTGAGCGGGCGGACGGGCGAGCCGCAGATTTACATCATGGATAAGGATGGCGCCAACGTGCAGCGCATGACCGACAGCGGCTATGCCATCTCTCCTTCGTGGTCGCCCAACGGCGGCATGCTGGCGTTCTGCTGGAACCGCAAATACGGCCCCGGCGATCCCGGCGGGCAGGACATCTATGTGATGGACATTGCCAGCAAGAACTGGCTGCAGGCGACCCACGAAGCCGGCATCAACGACTTTCCGTCGTGGTCGCCGGATGGGCGGCACATCGTGTTCCAGCGGCAGATCGGGCACCGCACGCAGATCTGGACGATGCTGGCCGACGGAACGGAGCAGCACCAACTGACCAATCCGGCGACAATATGATGCCGAACTGGAGCTGGAAGTGAGTATTGCGCAAAGGCCACCACGGCAGGTTCCCGCAATTTGACCACGGGCGCGGATTCAATGAACTATCATTTTATGGGTATTGCAATCAGAAGGCAGCACGGCGGCACGCTGAGGGGACAGGAAAACCCGGTTGCCCGAAAGAGACACTTGATCTTTTTTGAGAAGGAGAATTCCCTTGAATCGACGTAATTGCATTTTGACCTTTTCTCTTCTGCTTGTTGCATTGACCGCTGTTTCGGGTTGCAAAAAGAAGACCGCGCCCCTCCCGTCAGCGGAAGAGGCACCGGCCGCAACCGTGGGCGCGCCGACGGCACAACTGACCGCGACACCTACGGTGATCTCGGCCGGAGACCAGGTGCAGTTGGCCTGGCACACGACCAACGCGAGACTCGATTTCGATTGACGGCATCGGCGACGTTCCCTCGGTGGGCGTGAAGACCGTAACCCCGACGGAGTCGACCACCTATCATTTGGTGGCGCGCGGGGAGGGGGGCTCGGCTGATGCTTCGGCATTTGTGACAGTGAATGCGCCGCCGGCGATCAGCGTGCCGAGCACTTCCATGACCGAGGAGCAGGAGTTCAACGCGCGCGTGCAGCCGATCTTCTTCGACTACGACACGTACGATATCCGCCCCGACGCGCAGGCGACACTGGCCAAGAATGCCGATTACCTGAATGCGCACCCCAAGATCAAGATTGTGATCGGCGGCTACTGCGACGAGCGCGGATCGGACGAGTACAACCTGGTGCTGGGCCAGAACCGGGCTGAAGCGGCGAAGACCGCGCTGGTGACGGCAGGCGTGGCGGCCGATCGCATCCGCGTGATCAGCTACGGCAAAGAGAAGCCGTTTTGCACGGATTCGACCGAGGAGTGCTGGCAGTTAAACCGCAGAGACGGATTCACGATCGACCGGTAAGGCGGCTATTAGCTTTTAGCTCTTAGCTATTAGCTTGTGGAGAGATGAGAGGCGTGACCGTCCAGTGGAAACGGGCGGGAGCCAGCCGATAGTCCATTCGCACCCACACGCGGCAGCCTCGCCCTCCCGGCCGGGCTGCCGTATGGTGTATTCAGGGGTTTTTGATTCAGGAAGGTCATAAAAATGCACAAATCAATCCATCTTCGCCAACGTCTGCTCGCAATTTCAGCGCTGATTCTTCTGTTTGGTCCCGCAGCCATGCCCGCGCACGCGGTCTCGAAGGAGATCGTGGAATTACAAGCCCAGGTGCAGCAGTTGCTGGATTCGGTGCAGCGGCTGCAATCCACGCTGGATGCGCGCTTGGGTGTGCTGGAGCACCTGGCGCAACAGACCGCCGACCAAACGACCCAGGTGACCGCCGCTGTGAATGCGCTGCAGCAGAAGATCAGCTCGCAGAACGACGCAGTGAGCGGCAAGGTGGACGCCGTTTCGGGGCAGGTGCAGTCGCTGAATGACTCGGTGGACGAGCTGAAGGCGCGCATTACCAAGCTGGACAAGACGGTGCAGGACTTACAGGCGCAACTGCAGGCGATGGAGGCAGCACAGGCGCCGACGCAGCCGGGCGCAACGGGGCCGGGCGGCGGGGCGACTCCGGGAACGGGCCAGGGACCGGGAGTGCCGGGCGCCGCGCCGGGCGGAGCGCCCGCGCAGCAAGCACCGCCGTTGCAGGAGACTCTGCAGGCGGGCGTGCGTGACTACAACGCAGGCCGGTACCAAGTGGCTCAGGGAGAATTTCAGGACGTGGTGCACTACTATCCGCTGGACGACATGGCGGGGACGGCACAGTTTTATCTGGGCGAGACTGCTTACCAGCAAAAAGATTACGGTAGCGCGATCAACGACTACAACGCGGTGCTCGAAGGCTTCAGCGGCAACGCCAAGGCTCCGGCGGCGCAATTGCACAAAGGGTTCGCGCTGATTGCGCAGGATAAGCGCGAGGAAGGCATTCACGAGTTGCGCTCGCTGATCCAACGGCATCCGCAGACGCCGGAGGCGCGGGCGGCACGCGCCAAGCTGACGGCGATGGGGGTGAAGACGACCACGGCGGCGCACTAGAAAAGCAGGGACTAGAGACTAGGGAACAGGGAACAGGGGACAGGGAACAGGGAACAGAGACGTGGCGGCATCGTTGGAGGACGACTTGAGCGGCGCTGGAGGCGCGGGTGCGGCAACGGTGCGCGTGGCGCTGCCGTATCATCTGTGCAATCTGGCGCATGTCGATGGCGATGTGCTCGTCGAAGTTGCTACGCCGGTCACGATTCGTACAGTTCTCGATGCTCTCGAAGCGCGCTATCCCATGCTGCGAGGGACCATTCGCGACTACGCGACCGGCCAGCGGCGCGCGTTTCTGCGCTTCTTTGTCTGCGCAGAGGACTGGTCGCTTGAATCACCCGACAAAGTGTTGCCCGACGCGGTGGCAGCCAGAAAAGAGCCGCTGTTGATTCTGGGCGCGATTGCGGGCGGGTGAGAGAAGCAGGGAACAGGGAACAGGGAACAGGGAGCAGGGAACAGGGAACGGGGAACTGGGGAAAACGATCACTCGTTGGCGCAAAGACGCATAACCATCCAAACTCATAACCTTCTTGATTTGCGCGGCTGGGGCGCGTATGGTGCTCTTTTGCCGTCACCTGTTGCGCGCTTCCGCGCGTCGGGGTGTGAACCGTGTCACTGCGCGGGCTTGCGGATGGAGCCAACATGCGCAAAGAAATAGTGCGCGCAGGTGAAACTGAAGTTCTGGAGATGATTCGTGGAAGGCCGGATTGAATACCAGGCAGTTGCCAAGATGATCGATCACTCGCTGCTGAACCCAACGCTGACCGATCGGGAACTTGAAGACGGCTGCGATCTGGCGGTTCGCTACAACGTCGCCAGCATCTGCATTGTGCCCTACTATCTCGCCCGTGGCGTCGAGTTGCTGAGCGGGTCCACGGTCCTTGCCACCACGACCATCGGCTTTCCGCATGGCGGGCACACGACGGCGATCAAGCTCGCCGAGGTGCAGCAATCGCTGAGAGACGGCGGGCAGGAGCTGGATGCGGTCATCAACATCAGCAAGGCCCGGAGCGGAGACTGGCGTTATGTGAGGGACGAACTGGCGGCGCTTACTCAGGCTACGCACGCGGGCGGAGTCAAGATCAAAGTGATCTTCGAGAACGCTTACCTTGACGATGCCGCCAAGATTCGTTTGTGCGAGATTTGCGCGGAGATCGGGGCCGATTGGGTGAAGACCTCAACCGGATATGCGCCCAGTGGAGCGACTCTCGCCGATCTTGAACTGATGCGGAAACACTCGCCGCCGCATGTGCAAATCAAGGCGGCGGGTGGCGTGCACGATCTGGATACGCTGCTGGCGATTCGCGCCATTGGAGTGAGCCGGGTCGGCATGAGGAGCACTGCGGCCGTTTTGGAGGAATTGCGCAAGCGGCTCGGGCTGGAAGCGATCGCCAAGGTTACACCAGCGACAACGGCTACGGGATACTAAGCAGGCTGCTCGCCACTGGGCGTCTTTTTGCTGCGCAGGTCTGCGGTTCCCGTGTCAAACAGCAAGAGCAGTCGAAGCAAATGGGGTTTTGAGTGAGTTGGGATTTCCGATTTCTCCGGCCGGCTCCGCACATCGCGCGCGTTTCACAAGAGCGGATTCAGAGAACCTATCCCAGGCTGCGCTGGCACATCCTTGAATCGACCTTCATTGGTTACGCGACGTTCTATCTGGTCAGGAACAACCTTCCCGTCGTCTCGAAGGAGATGGGCCAGGCGCTGAGCTACAGCAAAGATCAGATCGGCGACATGCTGGCGGTGATGGTTGCGGTCTACGGGCTGGGGCGGTTCCTGATGGGGTCGCTTTCTGACCGGAGCAATCCGCGCTACTTTATGCCGCTGGGATTGCTGCTGACGGCCGCCTGCAACTTTGCTTTCTCCGCCGCGAGCAGTTATCCCGCGCATCTGGCGTTGTGGGCCATGAATGGCCTGGCGCAAAGCATGGGATGGGCGCCGTGCGGGCGCTCGCTGAGCCATTGGTACAGCATCCGCGAGCGCGGAACGGTCTTCGGGTTCTGGAACCTGGCGCAGAATGTGGGCGGCGGACTGATCGGCGTCATCGCCGCGTACTCCGCGGTGCTGCTCGGTTGGCGCTCGGCGTTCTACGTGCCGGGAATTCTGGCGACGATCTGCGCCATCTATCTGATGGTGAGGCTGCGCGACACGCCGCAGTCCGAGGGGCTGCCCTCGATCGAGGAGTATCGCAACGATTATCCCGATGGCGGCAACGGTGCTGCGCGAACGGGAGCTGGGCACGCGCGAGCTGCTGGTCGACTACATTCTAAAGAATCGCGCTCTGTGGCTCGTTGCCGGCGCCAACTTTTTCGTCTACATCGCGCGCTACGCCATGCTCGACTGGGGGCCGACCTTTCTGAAGGAAGTGAAGCACGCGAGCCTGGGCGAAGGCGGCATCGGAACAGTTCGACGCTGGAATTCTCCGCGATGTTGAGCACGGTGCTCGCCGGCTGGCTTTCCGACAAGATCGGCGGGCGGCGGGGGATGATCTGCGTGCTGTGCATGATTCCCGCGTTTCTCGCCTTCATCGGCATCCTCTACAGCCCGAACAACGAGTTGTGGCTCGACCTTACGCTGTTCGGCATCATCGGCTTTTTTGTTTATCCGGCGCAGATGCTGCTGGGCATTTGCGCGCTCGACGTCACCTCAAAGAAAGCGATCGGCACGGCCAACGGGCTGCTCTCGATTCTCGGATCGCTGGGGCGCGTGGCGGAGTCGAAGGGCATCGGCGCGCTGGCGCAGCACTACGGGTGGAACACGGCGCTCTACGGGATTCTGATTTCGGTGCTGCTGGGCATTGGGCTGATGTCGTTCCTGTGGAACATGACGCCGAAGTCAGCGGAGGCACGAGTGGCTGCCGCACGGTGACGCGGTTTAAGCCAGCAAGCCAGCAGGTCAGCAAGTCAGTGGGCGTGTTGGCCTGGGGGCAGCGGTTGAGGGGAAAGCTGTACACAAGCCGACTTCAGGATACCGATCCCCCAGGAAAGCTAGTAAGCTGCAGATCCCAATAAAGATATTGTCTGCCTCACCCCGGCCCCTGTATTTCCTCCGGACTCAACTTTGAGCGACAGCCTGTTCTCCACCGATAAGTTTCGCTGTCTGGATGACTCGGGCTCGGGCTTTGGCATGCGCGGAGCTGCGGGGCGGATCCCGGAAAGCGACGGTGTAGCATTAGCCTGTCAGTGATGATTACAGCGGTTCCACAATTGCTATACCCGGGTCCGCAACCGCCGAGTGGCTTTTTCATCAAGAAAAAGCCACCCTGCAAGACGCCGGAAAGGGCACGTGAATTGTGGAACCGCTCTAGGTTAAGGGAGGCGCGCGTGGCCAGGATCGTATGCCAACCGTGTCGTGATGGGCTTGCCATGCAAATCCGATGCATCCTTCTTGCACTGCTTCTAATCTCTGGCTCGAGCATCGCGCAACGACCCACGGAGTCAACGCCGGCCAGCGTCCCGCCGCCAACGCGCGCGGACTATCTCAAGCTGGCCGCCGAAGTCCAGAATGCGCTGGACACCGATGTCATTAACGTTTGGTTCCCCCGATCCGTGGATCATGAACATGGCGGGTTCCATACGCACTTTACCCGCGATTGGCAGTGGGCGCCCAGCGATGGCAAGTCCTCCGTCATACAGGGACGTATGACCTGGGTCGCATCCCAGGTCGTCCTGCGCGACCCGAAGCTGAAAGCAGAGTTTCTGCCCATCGTGCAGCACGGGGTCTCCTATCTGGAAAACGTCATGTGGGACAAGCAGGACGGCGGTTTCTTCTGGGGACTCGATGACGACGGCCACATTACTCCGGAGTTCACGGACGGCAAACATCTGTACGGCATTGCATTCTGCATCTATGGATTAGCCGCGGCCTACCAGGCTACTGGCGATCCCAAGGCGCTGGAACTCGCCAAGAAAGCTTTTCTCTGGACCGACCAGCACGCGCATGACTCCGAGCATGGCGGATACCATGAGTGGCTTGCCCGGGACGGCACGCCGATTCAGCCGAATGTTCCCAACGGACGCGTCGCCATGGGGCCCATCGGTCCTGTCGGCTACAAGTCAATGAACACCCACATTCATTTGCTCGAGGCCTTCACAGAGCTTTACCGCGTCTGGCCTGACTCGGCGCTACGCGCACGCCTTGAAGAAATGCTGGTCATCGTGCGCGACAAAATTTGCGTCGAGCCCGGTGCGATGAATCTCTATTTCACCAACGCCTGGCAGCCCATTCCCGACCATGATTCCTTTGGCCATGATGTTGAGACCGCCTATTTAATGCTAGAAACGGACGAACTCCTCCATCATTTGGCGAGCGAGAAAACGGAACAAATGGCTAAAATGCTGGTCGATCACGCTCTCGCCTACGGTTGGGACGAAAGCAACGGCGGCTTTTTCCAGGACGGCACAGCAATGGGCAGCTCGGAAAGTCAGCTCAAGGAATGGTGGGTCCAGGTAGAAGGGCTGAATGCGCTGCTTATGATGCACGAACGATACGGAAAGCAGGAGTCCATTTACTTCCAGAGGTTCGAGCAACAGTGGAATTTCATCAAGAACCACACAATCGATGGGCAGTACCACGGCCTTTATAACCTGACCCGGGCGGACGGCACGCCGATCACACAGGACAAAGGCTCCGTTTGGAAGGGCGGATACCACGATGGCCGGGCGTTTTGGAATGTGAGTGCGCGCCTGCGCAAACTCGCGGGAGAGGATTAAGCTTCGCCTGCACCAGACATTCCCAATCTGCAGGACACGTTGGGATCCGGGACGCGATGCCGACTTGTCCGTACTGATCTTTTCCAACCGAGACTGGCCTGTTCCGAGTTGTTTCCGAAGGAGTAACTGACGGATTGCCGGTTGTCGAGTTGGCGACATCCATGTAAGTCCATGTCAAGCGAAAAGCACAAGATTTCAGGGCGCGCTCAGGAGAGCGCGCATTACGATGTGATCAGAACGTCCCCATCCGCAGCGGTTGCCTCTCGGCTGATGGTCCCTGCTCTCGCAGAACCAGACATCCATTTGCTGTCTAAGACTCCGAAGAGTCCGCACAGAAGATTGAGTTTGTGTCCACTGTCAGCCCCGGATCATGCCCAGGCAGATCGGCGAACACTGGCCGGCTTCAGGGGACCTATCTGCCCAAGCGGTATCGGAATTCAGATCATTGAGAAATGCCGGGCAGATCAGAGTGCGGCGCCAGATGTTTGGCCGAGGGTCGCCGCGAACGGGACTACACTGAAGCCGAAGCGAGTATTATGGCTCCCGCCCCGGCTTGCGCCTGCTTTCGCTTTTATGCCGAATTGAACGATCATCTGCCGCCCAGGCTGCGGTACGGGATGGTGGAGAAGCAGTTCTTCGTGCCGGCTTCAGTGAAGGACATGATCGAAGCTATCGGCGTGCCGCATACGGAAGTGGATCTGGTCCTGGTGAATGGCGAGTCGTCGGACTTCTCGCGCCTAGTTCGGAACGGCGATCGGGTGGCCGTCTATCCCGTGTTTGAATCGATCGACATTACGCCGGTGTTGCGTCTGAGGCCGCAGCCGCTACGCGAGCCAAAGTTTGTGCTCGATGTCCATCTGGGCCGGCTGGCGGGCTATCTGCGCATGCTCGGGTTCGACACAGTGTATGCCAATCGCGCCAGCGATCTGGAGTTGGTGCGAATTTCCGCCGAAGAAAAGCGGATCCTGCTGACACGCGACCGCGGCGTGCTGAAGCACTCCGCCGTGACCCATGGCTATTGGCTACGCGAGACCGACAGCTGCCGCCAGGCCGAGGAGGTAGTGAGACGCTTTGATCTGGCCCGGTCACTGCGCCCGCTCACGCGCTGCATGGTCTGTAATGAACCGCTCAGGGAAACCTCAAAAGCCGAGGTTGGCGGGCGGGTGCCGCAAGGGATTCTGGCGTGGTGCAACGAGTTCCGGGAGTGCGCAGGCTGCGGGCGAGTGTACTGGGAGGGCTCACACTCCCGGCGAATGCGCCGCTGGATCGAACAACTGGCTGCTACTGCGCCGGCGCTGTAGGCCGGGCCAGAGGCCGCAGGCCACACTTTCGATATCTCCGCCAAAAACCTTCCCTCAGGAACGAAACCAGATCACAAGCACG
>CAWIHC010000011.1:0-41774 GCA_963835895.1 uncultured Acidobacteriaceae bacterium
GTTCGCACCCAACGACGTGAATGCTCACTGGCGGCTGGGACGGCTGTACCGGGCGATGGGAAAGAGCGAGAAGGCCAAAGCTGAGTTTGACAAGGCCAAGGGCATCACCCAGGCCGCCGATACGGCTCTCATCAACAAAATGAGCCCCCACCCAGCGCAGGCACAGACACCTCCCGCAGTTCCGGCCGGCAAATAGCGGAGGTCTTCACGGCATTCTAGGAAATAGTTTGACTTCTCCACGCCGTCTTCTTCGGGGCAGCTCCCTCACCCGCTGGCGCAGCCAGTCCGCTTCATCGAATTCTGAGAACTGTCCATTTCAGGCCTCACTTGCAGTGTCGAAAGGAGCCGGCTTACTTCTCGCTCGGCTCTCCTGTCGGCAGAAACGCCATTCCATCAATCGCATCTCCCGACGCCAGCACGTCTCTAACCCTCTCCGGATTTGCCCCCGCGCGCACCGCAGCTTCGCGCAACAGGCGCAGAGCCAAGGCCGGCGCAGCACCAGGCTGCAGCCGGAAGATCCAGGGTACATTCGCTGATGTGAGCGACTTGTCGTTGCTCAGAGCCACGACGGGCACAAAGCACTTCAGCGCCAGTTGTTCCGAAAGGTGACTGGCGTCCCGATCCAACGCCACAATCGCCAGGGCATGTTCGTCCATCAGCGCGTGAACCAGTTGTGTTGAAGCTGCGCCCCAATTCTGGCCGCTCTCCACTGGAAGCACCACCCACTGCCTGCCGCCAGGCGATTCAGGGCGCAGTGCTGCCAAAACCTCTGGCGACCGTGCAATCTCAGCGGCTCTCGGCCCGAAGAGAATCACGCGCACTGGTCCCGGCGGGAGGTCGGCGGCCTGGGGTCCCGCAAAGCTCACCCCATCTTCTCCCACGCGCGCGTAAGGCGTCCCTGGAGCAGCAGCCGGCCCTTGCACGTCGGCAGCGTGCTGCGGCGTCGGCTCCTTCTCCATCGTCGCAAGCCGGTAAGTAATCGCACCATTGTGCACAGTTCCCAGGTACATTGGCGCAACATTCTTCTGGTTCGGATCGAAGACCATGTGTCCGGTCACACCGTCATATTCTTCGATGTCCGCGAGCGCGTCGTGAATGCGTGCGCGATTCAGCCCGGCCCTGCAGATGGAGTCGAGCAGCGCATTCATGGCGTCATAGGCCAGCGAAGCAAACTGCTCCGGCTTCTCGCTAAAGCGAGCCTCAAAGCGATGGTTAAAGTCCAGCCAGCGAGGGTCGTTGCGTGTTGGGTCGTATGGAAAAACGGCTTCGAAGCCCTCCGCTGCCGTGCCGGCTTGAGCCAGCAGATCCGGTCCCAGCGTGCGGTAGGATCCGAAGACGCGCTGTTTCATTCCCATGGCGCGCATTTGCTTCAGGATGCCCCCTGCCTCGCTTTCGTCTGCCCACAGCACAATTCCGTCGACGCGTGAATCACGGATGATCTGCAATTCGCGCGAGAAGTCTGTGTCGCCTGGAAGGAATTTCTGCTCAATAACCACGGGGTGGCCCAACCGGACGGATGCGCCCCTGAACTTTGGAACCCCCATCCGGCCATAGCGGTTGTTCACTCTCAGCAACGCAATCCGTTTGAGGCCAAGCTCGGTGTAGATATGTCGGGCCAGCGTATAGGCTTGCACACGGTCGTCCTGCAGATCAGTGAAGAGCCACGGAACATAAGTCTCGGGAATGGTTGGATCGGTCGAGGCGCAGTTGACGATTGAAATCTCGGCTTTAAGAGCAACACGCAGCATAATATGAGTCGACTCGGAACTGATCGATCCGAAGATCGCCCAATCCTGGTCGTCATAGATCATCTTTATGGCTTCGTCCGCAGCCGAACCCCAGATCGTCGAGTCAGTAGGGCGGTTGGACCCATAAACCGCCCCGGCCTGCCAATTGTTGTAGTCGTTGTGCACTATGAGCTTGAATGGCTTGCCACCATAGCCGCCGCGAGCGTTCGCCTCTTCCACGGCCAATTGAGCCCCATGAAGCATGTGCAAACCGTCCGCTTGATCCGGGCTGGGGGCGACGGGGCCGAAAAAACCGATCCTCACCTCGGTGATGCCCTTGGGATCAGGAATGTCGCGACCGGCGCCGGCGTAGATGTTGGGTTCGAGATAGTTCTCGTAGTAAGGCTCTTCAAACTTGGCGTACGGCCTTAAATCCTGCGGCTCGCCCGCATACGGCGTCACAGTCCGGTCGCGGGGCGGTCCCGGCGGATGCGTGCCGCATTCGCACACGCCGCCGCTCTGTGCCCCGATAGGCACCACAGCGCCTGCAGCGACCATGCAAAGCGCTATCGGCACAATTCCATGGCGCATGATGCCTACTCCTTGCTGCCGGTCTTTTCCGTACGGAACATCGCTATCGCCTCGATCTCCACGAGCAGCTCCGGCCGGCAGAGAATCGCCTGGATGCCGGTCGACGCGGGCAGTGGGTCGAGTCCTTGTGCCGCGAAAAACGCTGTACGCTCTTCGTTGAAAGCCTCGTAGTCGCGCTCGATGTCGCGCAGATAGCACGTGGTGCGTACGATATCGTGCCAGGTGCAGCCTTCGCTCACCAGCAGCCCCGTGATGTTTGCAAGCGTGCGCCGCATCTGCGCGCGAAAGTCGCCGATGTGCACGCTCTTCCCTTCTTCGTCGATCGATGCCGTGCCGGAGATCAGCAAGATCGTCAAGCCGTTCAGGTCGATCCTCATCCCACGTGAGAACGAACTTGGCTTGGCATAGGCGTAGGCTTCGTTGAGCACCTCATAATTGGTGATAGCGCGTTTCCTCACCGGTGCGTGTGCGATTGTTTCCAGAATCTCAGCAAATGCGATCATGGCGTTAGCTCCTTACTTCCTTATCGTTGAAGAATTCCGTGGCTCAGTCCCCCGGCCGTGGCAACCCAGATGTCGCCGCCCTGAAAATCGATGCCGAGAATATAGTTGTGCGCCGGTCCGCTGGTCACGGGAATCCCCGTTACGTTCCCTTTCGCGTCGCGCACCGTCATGACCGGCTTGTGCGAGGTGAGCGAGCGCGTGTATACGGCCCAGTTAACGCCGTCGTAGTAAGCCAGTCCCTTGTCGGTGCAGAACCAGGCTCGATGGGCATCAACGCCCTTCACGTAATTGGTGAAGTTCGAGGGCAGTCCGCTGTCCTTCGTCAGAAAGTTGTGCCAGTAGCGGCCATCGTAGCGGCTGTCGCCGAAGTACGTCGCTGCCCACACGATGTTGTCCACATAACTCACTGACGAGACGATGTCGTGGATCAGCCCCTGGTTTTTGAAGAGCACCAATTCGTTTTCTTCATCGGGATCGCTGTACATGTCCCAACGTCCAGTCTTCTGGTCGTACTCGATCAACCCACTGCCCCAGACGGCGAAGTAGACCTTGGTCGCGGTAGCCGAAACCCCGTAGACCCAAATCTCTCGCATGGGCGTGTTGCGCTCCGTGTAGAGCGACCACTCACCGGTATGAAGGTTGAGGCGGCAAGCACCCGCTGCTGTGGCTACCCACACGTTTTCGCCTTCCACTGAAACCCCGTACACCACATCGTTGCTCAGCCCCGAATTCAACTGCGTGTAGCTCACGATTCGCCCGCCGGAGATCCGGCTTAGCCCGCCCATAGTGCCGGCCCACACGTCGCCCGTGCGCTTGTCCAGAGCCAGCGAAAGCACTGCGCGGTGCGCCAGGCCGTCTTTCGTCGTATAGGTCTTCCACTTACCGTCTTCGTAAAGACCCAGGCCGTTGTCCGTGCCAGCCCAAACCCGGTTTCCATCCACCAGCACCGCATACACGTGATTGTCGGGAAGGCCGTCGGCGGCGGTGAAGTTCTCAAAACGGAAACGCGGCATCTGCGGAACAGCGGCGGCCACTGATGCGCCAAGAGGCTGGCGCGCTACCGCCTGAGCGAATCCCCATGGCGCTGCAGCCGCTGCGAACGCGGCCACCAGCAGCGCCATCGCAAACCACCTTTTATCGGCAAGCTTCTTCATCGCGTCCTCAGATATTCGATCAAGTCGTTCAGTTCGTCTTTGGTCAGGTCGTTGGTGCGCCCGTGCTTGTCCTCCGGGTTGTAAATGGTCCAGATCTCTTCGAGGGTGCGCGCCGAGCCATCGTGCAGATAAGGCGCTGTGAGCGCGATGTTCGTCAGCTGCGGCGTGTCCAGCATTCCCGAATCGTCGGTCGGCTTTTTTGTTCCGACGTCAAAGGATTTCTGGCTGGTGCCTTTGGGTCCGCTGTGGCAATAGGAACATCGGTTTGCCAGCGGGATTGGCGCGCCAAACTTATCGACTGTGCGCTCGAAGATCGCTTTGCCGCGCTCTTGCGCGGGTGTTAGTTCGCCGCCGGGCAGCCGCCAGCGATTGGGCCGCGGAGGCAGGCTGTTAATGTAGGCAGTCAGGTCTGCGAGCGTGCGATCGTCGTAGTTCTCTGAGCGCCAAAAGTACTTCTCCGTTCGCGGACCGCACTCGGTGGGCAGGTTCGGGTTGCCGCCATTCCACTTGTACGGCTCAGTGTCTTTGACGTCCTCCAGCAGGCGGTTATCGACGATGTCCCGGCCGAAGCCATCCGGCTCCAGATCCCACTGCAGACCGTCGAAAGTGGAGTCAATGTGGCAGTTGGCGCAACCAATCTGGCCTTGGAAGGAGTAACGCGATGTATAGAAAGCCTGCTCTCCGCGACGGAGCGCCAACACCTGCTTAGGCCTGGTCAAGTTCATCTTTAAACCTTGACGATGGCGCTCATCGATGTGACAGTTGGCGCACTGGGTGCGCCCTTGAGAGGGATCAGGAATCTCAGCGAACAGCTCTTCGCCGAAGTGCAGCGCCCACAGTTGCTTTGACCCCGCCAATGAAACTGTTGAAGCTACGCGATTGCTGCGGGTGTCGATCACGCTGATGGTATCTTCGAGTCTGTTCGCCACGAGCAGGCGGCTGCCGTCCCGGGTAAGAGCCACGCCGCGCGGGTCGCGACCTATAGGAATTCGTGTGACTACATAGTTGGCGCTCGCGGAAAGGTCCTCTGCGTATGGTCCTCGATGGGTATGGATATAGCGCAACAACCGCGCTACGTCGATGACGGTCACGATCTCCGAGCCGCCGCTGGTTACATAGAGGCGAGATTTGTCCGGCGTAAACGCCACGCCGAAGGGCCGTGCCGCGTAGCGCTCGAGTTCGTCGAGCGGAATTTCTACGGGCTTGCCCACATCCGCGCCGAACAGAGTGAGCGTGTCGGCAAAGGCTCCGCCGTGTTCCAAATGCGCCAACGGCACCAGATTCTTGGGGTGCAGCTCTGCGGCTGCGCCTAGGCGCCCGTCATCGGAGATCGCCACATGAAAGACTCCGGCGATGCTGTGGAGCGGGATGCGGTCGACGACCTCCGCCCGCGCCGTATCGATCACTGAGATTTCGGATTCCGGCGGAGTGCGATGGGGCCCCGGATTCGGATAAACATGCGTAACGTAAAGCCGGCTTCCATCGGGAGCAAGCGTCATGTAGCTGGCGCCGCGCCCGGCCAACAAGCGTTTCACTTCCGCGCCGGTTTGAGCATCAAGTACTGCTACGTCGTCCGAGATGCGGTCTGCCACGAAGAGGTATTTACCTGCGCGGTCCTCCACCACGCTCGATGGTTCCGCGCGCACCGGCCACGTTGCAATCACCTCCAGCAAATCCGTGTCAATCACCGAGACAGTGTCATCCCAGGAGTTGGCTACAAACAGCCTGCTGCCGTTTGCCGAGAGCGAAAAGCCGCGCGGCACATGACCGACGGCGATGGTCTTCATCGGCGCGTATGTCGTCGCGTTCAGCACCCGCACCTCATCGCTCTGCTGGCAGAGCACATAGAGTCGCGTTCCGTCAGGTGAAAATAGAAGTTCCACCGGCGAGGCGTAGTTCAAGACCTCGTCGGTTCCGCCGGCCGCAACCGCGTGCACCATTCCGCTCCCTAGCAAACAGCCGAGCGTTGCCGCGGCCAAAGCGGTCAGGCAAGCGCCTCTATTCGTGCATGGCCGACTCATCGCGGCTCCTCGACATCGAGGACGCGGTCGACGCTGACGTTTTCCAGCGTCTGCACGCGCCCACTCGGCCAATGAACGATTATTCTGTCGATAACAGTCACCGCGCCCAGGCCGAAGTGCAATCGGCCGTCGTTCTGCGAAAGGAATCCTGAACTCGCCACCCGCTCGGCCGTCCATCTCCTGCCTCCGGCCATCACCTCCACGCGTACGCCAATTCCGTCACGATTGCTTTTGGTGCCGATGAGCTTTACTTCAATCCAGTGGCCTGTGTTTGTGGAGACGTTGTGCAGTAGCGTTCCCTCAGCGCCGAGATTCACAACGTAGGCATCGACCTTGCCGTCATTCATGTAATCGGCAAAGCATGCTCCGCGTGCTACGGTTCGCTCACCCAACACGGATCCGCCCTCGCGCGAAACGTCCTGGAATCGGCCGTTGCCGAGCCCTCGAAACAGTGTGTGCTCCTGCGGAATCAGATGAATGAGCCCGCCATGGAAAACGAGGATGTCGAGCTGGCCATCGTTGTCAAAGTCGTAGACACCGGAACCCCAACTCACGTATTGCGCGTCAGTCTGCGAGATGCCGTTGGACGCGCCCTCATCTTCAAATGCAACCTTTGTTGAATCCGGCTGCGCAGCCGGCTTGCCGTCTTCCGGTGTACCGATGTTCCGCAGAAAGCGGTTATAGCTCCCATCGGTCACCCAAAGATCCAGCACTCCCCTGCCCTCAAAATCGGCGAACACTGGGCCCATCGACGAAGTAGCCTCGCCGTTCTGCCCGAAGGCCGTCCCGGTATCGTTCGCAATCTCCTCAAACGTCCCATCGTGCTTGTTGTGGAAGAGAAAGTTCTCCGTCCGGTCGTTGGACACGTAAATGTCGTCCCATCCGTCGTTGTCGAAGTCCGCTGCTGTCACTCCCATGGTGCGGCCGACGTAAGCCCCAATACCCGATTTATCCGTCACATCGGTGAATGTTCCGTCGCAGTTGTTATGGAACAGCATGTTGGTTTCACCCGCGTAATCGAGCGGCCCCGGATAGTTGTCCGCGGCGTAGAATGCGCGATATTTGGGATCGAACTTGACGTAACGGCCCACAAACAGATCGACGCAGCCGTCCTTGTCGTAATCGAGCCAGGTGGAGCTGATCGCCCAACCGTTGACCTTGATGCCAGCCTTCTCGGTCACGTCGGTGAAGTGGCCATTGCCATCGTTGTGATAGAGGACAACCTTTCCGTATCCGGTCACCAGCAGGTCTTCGTTGCCGTCGTTGTCGTAGTCCGCTGCCGTGACTGCGACCGAATACATATCTGGGTTCAAGCCCGATTGCTCGGTTACGTCAGTGAAGTGGCCGTTGCCGTCGTTGCGATAGAGATGATTGTGCGGCGGAGGGTTCGGCTTCTCCTTCAGCGGATACGGGTGCATCGAATCATCCAGAGGCCTTCCACTCACGACGTAAAGCGAAGGCCGGCCTGAGTTGTTGTAGTCGAACCAGACGCAGCCCGCTCCCGTGCCTTCCAGCAACGAACCCAGCTTGGCCGACCCGAAACTATGCTTAAAATCAATTCCCGATTTATCCGTCGCGTCTTCAAAGCGAATGACCGGCTTGGGCGGTGCCTGCGGACTCGCAGGCGTCGCTTGCACAGCCGCTTGGGTCGTGGCTGGCGCTGTTTGTGCGAAAGAGGCGGACCTCGTTATTGCAACCGCGCCGAAAAGTGCAACAAAAACAGCAAACTTCATATCAATTGCCTCCCGGCGTTCCCGTTGCTGCTTTGGTGCCGGTCAAATCCACCGGTATCGTGGTGCGCATCAGCACGGCCGGCACGCGGTTTTCCGAGGCGCGCTCCGGCCCCGCGTGACAGCCAACGCAAATGCGCTGCTCGCCGCCGCAAGCCCAGAACCATCCGTGCTCCTGCTTGAGAACCGTACCTTTGAAGTCGAGCAGCGCAAACCGGATCGGTCTATCGCCCGGCACCTTCACGAAGAACGATCCGTCCTGCTCAACCGGCGCCGTTCCCGTCGCGATTGCGCGGCCCGCGGCGTCTTGCGTCTCCAGGCGCACCGACACGGGCTTTCCCTTCAAATCTCCGTCTCGGCTAACGCGCGCGTCCAAGGCGAGCAGGTTCGCATAGTCCCATGGGTGCAGGCCCGATGGATGCCGATTGGGCCGCGTGCGCGGCGCGACGAGTACGGGCTCGACCAGATCCTCTCCGCTGATCGCCAAAACGGTGTGCATCTCCGCCGAACCGGGCGTCCACATCTTGATCGCATATCTCTCATTTGTTGCCGGACGCGCGCTCACCAACCAATCCCCTGAGGCGGTTGCGGCAATTGAACCCGCAAAAGTGCCGTGCGGCGCTTGAACCGGAACTTCATGCGCCATCGCTGATGTGAAGCGAGCCAGGGACGTTCCGTGCGTAAAGACCACGTCCCCCGATGCCAATTGCGTTCCGCCCCAGCGCGCCCGCCCATGATCGCACCGCACGGACTCTACGCCCGAACCATCTGCGTAAACCAGATACAGCTCCGGCGTCGACCCCTTGCCTAACGGGAAGCCGGCTTCAAAAAGAATCCGCCCATCGCGCAGCACGTCCGCGGGGAACGCACTGGCCTGCGTATACGTGAGTGGTAATATCCCCGGCCCGGCTGTCGGATTCAGGAACTTGGGAATCGGGTGCCCATCTTCGCCGGACTGCAATTGGAATCCAGCCGCCGTCCGTTGCGCCCAGACCATCCGTCCGCCCGGCAAATAGAACGGGCGCTCTGCATCCGTCGCCGTGGCAATCACTTTGCGCACGGAGCGATCCTTGAGCGTCAGCTCCCAAATCTGCCATGGATCGCCCGCAGCCTGTTTGCCGGCAAACAGCACCATCTGGCCGTCGAACGAAACGTTCGCGTCCGCTGAAGCTGCAAAGCCAGTCACCAGCGGCTCGGCTTTGCCGGCATGAACAAGCAGCAGTTGCGCGCCTTTGGGGAATCGTTCCTGCCCGCGCAACTCCGCCAACGGTTCGTAGGCGGGAGCGGCGGTCACAATAAAATCCGGAGGAACAGCCCGCTCCGCAACTGGCGTGAGCCCGCAAAGCGGAGAGAGCATCATCGCCGCTGGCACCGCAGCCGCCAGCGCTGCAAACGGCAACCTCATCCCACAGCCTCCGCGAGGCGGAGGCCGGCAAGTCCGCGCTGTTCCAGCTCCTCTTCGTGCAGCGAAGTTCCGCGCAGAGCAATCCATGGCTCGAGCGCGGCCATCATGGCGTCGAATCCCGCAAAGTCCAGCGACTGTTCGCCGTCGCTCCATGCCTTGTCGGGATTGGGATGCACCTCGACAAGAAGGCCATCCGCGCCGGCGGCGATTCCGATGCGCGCCAGCGCCGGAACCAGTTCGCGATGTCCGGCCGCGTGGCTTGGATCGGCGATCACTGGCAGGTGCGTGATCTGCTTGAGCAGTGCAATGCCCGCGGCATCGAAGGTGTTGCGCATCGCCGTTTCAAAGGTGCGAATGCCGCGCTCGCACAGAATGACGTTGGGGTTGCCGTTGCTCAGGATCACTTGTGCCGAGCGCAACAGATCGGCAATGGTGGCCATCATGCCGCGCTTCAGCAGAATCGGCTTGCCGGATCGCGCCGCTGCTTCCAGCAGCGAGTAGTTCTCCATGCTGCGCGAGCCGATCTGCAAAATGTCGGCATACTCGGCGACCAGCGGAACGTCGCACTCCGACATCACCTCGGTCACAATGGCCAGCCCGGTCTCCTCGCGCGCCGCGGCCAGCAGCTTCAGACCTTCGAGGCCCAACCCTTGAAATGCATACGGAGAGCTGCGCGGCTTGAACGCGCCGCCGCGCAGAACACGCGCTCCCCTGCGGCGCACATGATAGGCGGTGTCCATGAGCTGGCGCTCGGTTTCCACTGAGCACGGCCCTGCCATGGTGACGAACTCGTCGCCGCCGACGGCAAAATCGAGCACCGGCACACTTGTCCTCTGGCGCCGCGCGCCTAGCAGAACATCGGGGGCTTCGGCAAACCGTTCTTGCCAGCTTTCACGCACCCTGAGCGCTCCATCTGGCCTCCGTTCCGGGGAAGCGTCAGTGTAGCGCGATCGTTCGACAAGCGCCTCAATCGAAAGGTGGATACGCGCAGGCACGCCGTGGCATACGAGCCGCATGCCGAGGAGCCCACAAACGACTATCTTCAATGGATTTGGACAGTCCGCCGCGAATCAGGGCCGCGCCATAGGGGGCGGGCGATAGCCAAACGCTGCGTCGACTACAGCCGCGACGCCCAACGCGGTTTCATCCTCGAACGGCCGCGCGACAATCTGCACGCCAATCGGCAACCCCTCGGGAGAGGTTCCCACGGGAACCACTGCGGCGGGGCAAGCCAGCGCGTTGAACCATTGCGTGTACCGCATGGCGTCAAGGTATCCCACGGACTTGCCGTCGATCGTCCATGTGCGCTCGTCGTGGCGAAATGCGGGAATGCTGGCCACCGGGCAGAGCAAAACCGGATATTCGCTCATCTCTGCCAGAGTCTTCGCGCGCAGCAGGTCCAACTCGGCCCACGCATTCAGCAACTCCGTCGCGGTGAGCGGCCCGGCAGCTTCCGCGATGGCGAGAAACTCGTTGAAGATGGGGCTCAGCTTTTCCCGCTTGCCGCGAATCTCCGGCTCGTAGAACATGGCCCCGCACTGCACAAAGAACTTCCACCACAATTTGCGCAACTGGCTCCAGCGTGCGCGGCCGGAACGGCTCCACGCGAAAGCCCGCCTCGCGCAGCGCTCGCGCGGCATCGTTCACTGCGGCGCGCGTCTCGCGCGTCACTGGAACCAGGCCATCGTCCTCAAAGAACCCGATCGCCTTCGCGCGCAGTTCATCCGGGCTCGGGTCTCTCAGCGCAACTGGCGGACTCACCGGATCGAGCGGATCCTGGCCGCTGAGAGCGCGGAACAGCAGCGCAACGTCGCCAATGGTGCGCGCCATGGGCCCGATGGCGCCCAGAATCGAGAACGGCCCCACGCACGGCGGCAGATGCCCTCGTCCCGGAATCCGTCCCGGCGTGGGTTTGAGCGAGCAGATGCCCGTGAAGTGCGCGGGAACGCGCACCGATCCGCCGCTGTCGCTGCCCAAGCCCCGCCGCGGACATCCCCGCCGCAATGGCCGCCGACTCGCCGCCGCTCGATCCGCCCGGCGAGCGCTCCAGGTCCCATGGATTGCGCGTGCGCCCATGCAGCAGGTTCGCGGTCTCGTACGCCATCAGGAACTCCGGGCAGTTGGTCGTGCCCAGAATCAACGCTCCCGCCGCGCGCAGCCGCGCCACCACCACGGCATCTTCAGCCGGAATCTCGCCCTTGTGCAGCAGGCTGCCAATCTCGCAGCGGTAACCCGCGGTCGCAATCGAAGACTTGACGGTGACCGGCAAGCCATGCAACGGCGCCGCGCGGCTCTCGCATCCGCGTCGAGCTGCCGCGCCTGCGCGCGCACACGCTCCGCGTCGAAGTCGGCGAACGCGTTCAGTTCCGGATTCAGCCGCTCGATCTGCCGGATGTGCGCCTCGGCCAGCTCCGTCACGGAGATCTGGCCCGTGCGCACAAGCTCAAGCTGCCGCGCCGCCGGGGCCAGCACCAGATCGTTCATGGCTGCGTTCCCGGTTGCGATTGCGGCGCTCCGATCCTCCGGCGGCGTCGATGGCAAGAACTGATAGTTGAACCGGTAAGACCGCACCGGCTCGCCCGAGTCGAACCGGTCGTTCCAATTCAACTGGTAGTCGAGCGAGGCCGCATCGTCGGGATACTTCTCGCTCGCCGGATAAGGATAAGCGCTCATGCCATGAAACGGCATTTGCGCCACGGTGAATGGCGACGCATCCCACCAATCCATGTCTTTCACGAAGCCGTTGGCATAGAAGAAGTAGTCGCGCTTCCAATGCGCGGGCAGGGCGGGCAGCTTCGTCCGCGTCGAACTCCGCCGCAATCTCCTCGCCGCTGCCGAAGACGACAAACCGGTCGTCGATGTTCTTGAGCAGCGGGGTCACGTCGCCCATGTGCGTGTAGTTGCCGCGCTCGCGCTGGAAGGGTCCGGTCAGGCTCACGAGATTGTAGTCGTAGTCCAGGTCGCCGGGGCTCGCGCCCTCAATCTGCTTCGGGTAGCCGCGGAAGTGCAGCGTCGCGCTGGCCAGCGGAACCTCCGTTGTGCGCGCCTCGGCATCCGCGCTTTGGTCGATCAGCACCTGGTCCCAGTAAATCTGCAGGTTCGTCATCAGCCGGATGCGCCGCGTGCCCGCCGGCAGCTTGCCCGTCAGGTCCACCACGATCGTCCGCTCCAGCCCGGCGGGAAATCCCGCATCGCCCGGAATCCGCTGCCACGTGCCATCGGGCAGCTCCGCCTCAACGTACGGCGGAATCTCCTTCAACCCCGCCTGCCACGCCGCATAGAGCGAGGTCGCGCTGAAGTAGTTCACATAGCCGGTCATCAGCAGACGCAGCGGCGCGTTCGGCTTGATGTCGCCCAGATCGAGCGTGAGCGCATGCAGATTCGCAAACCCGTCGTAAGGCAGCGCCGTGAATCCGCTGGCAAACACGTGATCGCGGCGGCTCAGACGGTCGAGCACATCGCGCCCTTCGCCGTCCCACGCGCCCGCGGGCAAGCGCGTTCCGGTGCTCGCCACCACGCGGCCCGAGGCAAACGGCGGATCGTCGAGGAATCGCTCGTCGGGATTCACTTCCACGTTCTCGGGATGATCGACCGCGACCATCCGCAACTGGTCGATGTAGTTCACCTCTTCCATCGGCTCCATAAAGCGCACGCTGACCTTGCCGTTCACCAGCGCAACATTCGCGCCGTCCATCTTCACCCACTCGCCGGGATTCGGCGTGTTGCGCCGCGTGGGCGTAAACCAGTGCCCCACCACGGCCGCGCCGATCACGTCGGTCACGAATTTGTACCGGTGCCCATCCCACACGAACAGCACCGGGCACGAACTGCCGCGCCGGTCCGCTTCCTTCATCGCGATCACCTGCTGCTGCGGCAAATCGATCTCGTCCTGCAACACGCCCGTGGGCCACAGAATGCGCAGCAGGTCGATACCCGGCGCATCGCCAAGGCCCACAAGAATCTGCGGCGGAGCCTGCGTCTGGTAGCCCGAAGCGCCCGCCAGCTCCCACTTCTGCCAGAGTCCGTTCGCAAACACTTCCACCTTCACGCCCAGCGCCGGTCTTGTTGTCCGCGAAGCCGGTCAGGTCGAGGCGCACAAAGTGGTTCTTGTTCGCGCCCACGTTGCGCAGCAGCACCGGCGGAGCATTCTCCTGGGTCACGATCAGATCCGGCGCGCCGTCGCCATCCACGTCGGCGGCAATCAGTCCGCGCGGCGCAGTGAGCCGAACGCTATCCAGGCCCAGCGCGTGGCTCACGTCTTCAAAACTGCCGTCGCCGCGGTTGCGGAAGACACGCACGCGCGGCCCCGCCTTCGTCTCCACAATCGCCGCCAGGTCGATCCAGCCGTCGTTGTCGATGTCGATGGGCGTCAGGCCCCATCCGCGCAGGCTCCCTGAGCGGCAACGCAACGCGCTCAAAGCGCCGGCCGATGTGATCCGGCCCCTCGACGTTCCGCCACAGCGTGAGCCCCGGCGCGCCGGCGTGCGTCACGGCAATGTCCATCCAGCCGTCTTTGTTGTAGTCGAGCACCGCGATGCCCACCGTGGGCGGCAGCTTCGCATTCGCATACAGCGGCTGCGTGGGATACTTGCCTTCGCGCGGATTCACGTAAATCAGCGGCGAAGGTCCGTCGCCGGTCACCGCCAGATCCACGGCGCGATCGTTATTGAAATCGGTCAGAATCGCCGCCGCGGTCTTGCCGCTTCCGCCCAGCCCGGTCGGCTCGGTTTGCTCGGTGAAGGTTCCGTCGCCGTTGTTGCGCCACAGCACATTGGACTCGCCGCCCGGCTTCAGCGGCGCGCCCGTCAAGAGCAGGTCCAGATCGCCATCGTGGTCATAATCCACAAACGTAATGCCCGTGGGCCGGTTGCGCGGCACAAGGCCCGATTGCGCCGTCACATCCTTGAATTGCCCGTGGCCGAGGTTGTGAAACAGCAGCACGCGGTCGTCCAGAGCCACGGCCAGATCGTTCAACCCATCGCCGTCGTAATCGCCAACGGCGCACGCCACCGCATGGCCGCTTGCTTTCAGCCCCGCCGCCGCCGCATCCAACTCTTCAAAGCTTCCGCCGCCGCGATTGTGCAGGACGCGAATGGCCTGCGCGCCCGATTGCATCAGCACCAGATCCATCTGCCCCGAGCCGGTCACGTCCATCATGCACGCCCCGCCGGTCGTCGTCCATGACGAAGCGCCTGCAGGGCCGGGCGCGACCATCGGCTGCGCCACAAGCTGCACCGGAATCATCGCGTGCTGGATGGTCTCCGGCTCTTCGACCGCCGTCACTGTCGAGTAGTGCCCCTGCTCGCCGTAAGACAGCCCCAGCGCCGAGGAAATCTTGGTGCTGGTCAAATGCTGAAAACGCGCAAAGTGTTCCTTCGCCTCCGCGGTGTGGCCCGTGCGTTGCAGCGACCGCGCCAGGGCGAACTCAGCCGACGCGTGCAGCGGATTGATCGTCGAGCGTCTTCTCGAAGGTCGCGATCGGCCTTGTCGAACTGCTTCATCTCCTGGTAGCAGGCGCCTTCGAAATACCAGGAGTCCGCATCTCTGGGATCGAGCTTCACCGCCTGCTTGAAAGCTGGCCAGCGCATCCGTGAGCTCATTGCCCGCATGTTGCGCCAGACCCAGGTTGTACCACGCCTGCGCGCTGGCCGGGTCGAGCGCAATGGCCTGCTCGAGCGCACTTCTTGGCCTCGTCCAGCTTTTGCAGCGTCAGCAGCGCGATGCCTTCGTTGATCGCGGCCTGCGCCAGCTTCGGGTCTTTCTTGAATGCTTCGGCAAAGCTCTCCGCGGCGCGCTCGGTAAACTGCTGGCCCATCAGCGCCACGCCGCGATTGTTCAGCCGGATCGCCTCTGCGTCGTAGCGCTTCTGCGGCGCGCAAAGCGCCGGGATCGCCGCCAGGAACACAAGCGCCCATAACCCAACTCCTCGCATCGTTCTCACACTCACGGATGCAACTCTCCCCTCATCGCGGAACCATCCAGTGTACGCGAGCACGGGGCCCTGCGGCAGAGCGGCTTGTACACCGTGCAAAGCAGGCTTCGTCGCAGCCGTTCAATTTATACTTCTCCTGTGCATTGCGCCCCAAAATCAAGCAAGGCGCGTACGGATTTCCCGCGCAGATCTCCAACGCCTGCTGCGCGGCGCCGCATCGGCGTCGTCACCACCTCGCGCGCCGACTACAGCCATCTCTACTGGCCCTTGCGCGAGCTTGCCGCTCATCCCGAAATCGAACTGGGCGTCTTCGCGCTCGGGCCCGCATCTCGCGCCGCAGTTCGGCAACACGCTGCACGAGATCGAGCGCGACGGCTTTCCCATCCAGGCGCGCATCGAGTGCCTGCTCAGCTCCGACACCGACACCGGCATGGCCAAGACCATCGGCCTGGCCATTCTGGGCCTGGCCGATGCGCTCACCGCGTGGCGGCCCGATCTGCTGCTGCTCATCGCCGACCGCTACGAGATGCTGGCCCCGGCCGCCACGGCGCTCGCGCTGCGCATTCCCGATCGCCCACATCGAAGGCGGCGAGGTGAGCCAGGGCGCCATCGACGACGCAGGTGCGCAACGCTCTCACCAAGCTGGCGCACATCCACTTCACTTCGACAGAAACCGCGCGCCTGCGCGTGATCGCCATGGGCGAGGAGCCGTGGCGCGTGCATCGCGCCGGAGCGCCCTCGCTCGACCACCTGCGCCGCTCCGCGCTGCTCGACCGCGCGGCGCTGGAAGCCCGGCTGGGCCTGTCGCTCACGCCGCCCACGCTCGTCGCCGCCTGGCATCCCGTCACCATCCTGCGCGACACCAACGCCGAGGCCGATGCATTCTTCGCCGCGCTCGCCCAGGCGCCCGGCCAGATCGTTTTCGTTTACCCCAACGCCGACGCCGGAAGCCACGCGCTCATCGAGCGCGCCCGGGCTCTGGCGGCAACGCGCGCCCACACTCACGTCTTCGTCAACCTCGACGCCGTCACCTACTGGAGCCTGCTCGGCCAGGCCGACGCGCTCGTCGGCAACTCCTCCAGCGGCATCATGGAGGCGGCGTCTTTTGCTTTGCCTGTTGTCAACGTGGGCATGCGCCAGCAAGGCCGCGAGCGGGCGCGCAACGTGATCGACGCGCCCGCCGAAGCTGCCGCCATCCGCGCCGCGCTCGAGCGCGCCCTCAGCCTGACGTTCCGCCAAAGCCTCGCCGGCATGACCAATCCCTACGGCGACGGAACCGCGGCCGAGACCATCGCCCGCGTGCTGGCCTCCGTTCCGCTCGACCGCCTGCTCATCAAGCAGCCCGCGCCGCTGCCAGTCACTTGCCGAATCGGCGCAACTGGAGCGCTCATGACCGCGCGCATTCCCCTCTCCGCGCCCGACATTACGGAGGCGGAGATCGCGGCGGTCACCGCCGTCCTGCGCACGCCGCACCTCAGCCTGGGCCCGGAACTCGCGGCCTTCGAGGCGGAGCTGGCCGCCTATCACGGCGTGGAGCACGCCGTAGCCGTCAGTTCCGGCACCGCCGGTCTGCATCTGGCGTTGCTCACGCTGGGCATTGGCGAGGGCGACGAGGTCATCCTTCCTTCCTTTGCTTTCGTCGGCGTGGTCAACGCGGTGCTCCAGGTGCGCGCCACGCCGGTCCTTGTTGAGATCGATCCGCTCACGCTCAATCTCGACCCCGCAGCCGTCGAGCGCGCCATCACTCCGCGCACGCGCGCCATCCTTGCGGTTCATACCTTCGGCGTTCCCGCGCAGATGGACGCACTCAAAGATCTTGCGCGATCGCCATCGATCTGGCTCTGATCGAGGATGCATGCGAAGCCATCGGCGCGCGCTTCGACGGGCGCCTCGCCGGCAGCTTCGGCGATCTCGCTGTTCTCGGCTTCTATCCCAACAAGCAGATGACCACCGGCGAGGGCGGCGCGGTGCTGGCGCGCGATCCGGCGCACGCCGCGCGCCTGCGCCGGCTCAGGAATCAGGGCCGCGATCCAAGCGCCGATTGGCTCGACCATGTCGAGCCGGGCTACAACTATCGGCTTTCGGAGTTGGCCTGCGCTCTCGGCCGCGTTCAGTTGCAGCGGATCGATGAGATGCTCGCTCTCCGCCGTCAGGCCGCCGAGCGTTACGATGCGCTGCTTGCGGGAATTCCCGGCCTCGAGCGTCCCGCCACTCTCGCTCCCCCGCCGCGAGCTCAGTTGGTTTGTCTATGTCGTCCGACTGCCCGAAGGAGCCGGCCGTGCTCGAGTGCAGGCTGCGCTCTTCCAGCAGGGCATCGCAACCGGCCGCTACTTCGCGCCCATCCACCTGCAACCGGCTTGGCGCGCATGCTGCGGGTCCCAAGAGGGCCACTTTTCTCTCACCGAATCCATCGCACGTCGCACCCTGGCCCTGCCATTTTTCAACCGCATCACAGCCGGCCAGCAGCAGGAGGTAGCAGACGCACTCCGCGCAGCGATCTCCTGCGCTGCGTGAATTGGCCGTCCTGGCCGTTAGTTTGAAGTGGAGACGGGCTGAGTTTTTGCCGGCTTCTCGCGGCACGATCGCAGGTAGGCAATCAGGTCTTTGAGTTCATTCGGCTCAAGATCGTCTCCGAATGCCGGCATCACCTTGCTGCCGTAAACGATCTGCTGGCGCAACGCGGCCTTCGATTTCCTTCTTCCCACGCCTGAAAGGTCGGGCCCCTTGTGCCCGCCGACGTTTCCGATGGTGTGGCAGTGCTGGCATCCGCTCACGCTAAACACTGAGGCGCCGCGCGCCCTCTGGCTGCGCGAGGATGCAAGTGCGAAAGAAGAAAATGCCAGGACCAACACAGCGATGGACTGCAGCACTCTCATTGCCCGCTTCTACCGCTCTGCTTTCCATGATCGTCTGCAACGTTGCTATGGATATGCCAGGGAACGCTCTCCGAGGTCACTTCAGGATGCTTGCGGAGGAACTCCAGCGCATAGGTATTCGCGGTCGGATCATCCTTCTGATCGGCAAAGGTTGCAGCCTCACGGCGCCGCCTCTTCCTTCATTCCCAGGCGGCGATAAACGATGGAAAGAATGTAATGCGCGGCCAGATCGTCCGGATCGATCGATTGCACCGTCTCGTACTCGGTTCGCGCTTCTTGATATTTATGCTGCTGATAGAACGAGAAACCAAGTTCCCGGTGCGCGTCGCGTGAATGCGGAAACTGCGTGATCACGTCAAGCAAATCGGCGATCGCAGCGTCAAGATGCCCTTGAATGCGCTCCACAAGCGCAAGATAGTACAGCGCGCGGGCGTTGTGCGGTGCGAGTTGGAGAGCCTTCTCCAGATTGTCTCGCGAATCATCATAGCGTTGCCATGAGAAGTCGGCGATAGCGACGTTGGTGTAGGCGTCGGCATAATCCGGGCGCAACTGAGCCACGTGTTCAAAAGCGCGCGCGCTCTCCGCGTACTGCTGCGCGTCCAGCAATCCAATGCCATAGTTGTTCCATCGCATCCACACCGGATTGTCGGCGGGATCGGGCGGCGTAGCGGGATTTGAGCCCAGAGCCAGCGTCCGCGTGCGCGACGTCATCTCCACCTCCGGCAGATCGTAGTGCTTGCCCAGGCCGAAGTCGATGAAGTGCTGATTGAAGCGGCGATAGTTCACTTTAGCAGTGATGCTGATCGGCCCGGACGCATTCTTCGGCACCTTGAACTGATAGCGCACAATCTGCGAGCGGCCCGACTGGATTGTGTTGTTGTAGGCGACAACCCGCGTGTCCCACACCTGGTGCAGGTCGTTCAGCGTGCCGCGAACATTCACCAGCCGATTCGTAAAGCTGTGCGCTGTCGGGTCGAGCGTGCCATCCGGTCCGACCGCGCCTGAGTCCATCAGCGTATTGCCGGCCGCATCCTTGGCTTGGAACTCAACCCAGCATTCGTAAAAGTCGCGCTGCTCGGGAACGAGAGTGTGGCCGATTCCCTTGTTCTGGATCACCACGGAAACAGTGAGAATGTCGCCCGGCGCAATCGCGAACGGCTCGGTTCCGAGGGGCTCGATCGGCTTGCCGCCATTGCGCTCGACGGCAAACAAATCCACATTGAGGACCCCGTTCTGCAGAAAGGCGATCGTCTTCTGCAGCTGTTCGTCGTATCCGTAGTACTTCGATAGCAAAGTATTTGCGCCCAGCCAGCGGTGCGACATCAACTTGCCTTGCTCCGCTCCATAATCCGGCTGCTCGATACTCTCCTCTGCCATATGGCAGGTTTGGCACGTGGACACCTGCGGTTTTACGTAGAACGGAAGTGGTGACTGCTTGGCAAAGGAAGCCTGTTGCCACTCGTCGAGAGAAAGATCGCGCGCTGCCACTTGTAGCCATTCAAAATCCTGGGCAGGGCAGCCTTGTGGCAAGCGCCGCAGAACTCGCTGGTCCGGTAGAAATCCTTCATCACGGCCTTGGAGTGCCGATCGAGATGGGCCAGGATCTCCTTATCTGAAACCTCGCCGTAGATCGGCTTGCCGTCGGCGTCCACCAGCACTGCCGGCACACCGATCACATAGCTGCCCGTGCCGCGCGTATCCACTTTCTGGATGGAGTGGCAAACCGAGCAGGTGATGCCGTCCGCGTCGAACTTGCGATTCACGGGAGAGTTCTCCGTCATTGCGCCGGAAACCAGAGCGATGGGATTGTGGCAGCCTTCGCAGTGGCGGGCATACTCAATCCCTTTTCCCTTCATCAGCACGTTCACATTCTTGATGTACCAGGGAGCGCGGAAGGAGTTCGCATGTGCCGTTTGCCGCCATTGGGCATACGCCGCCTGATGGCAGTGGCCGCAATACTTTGCCGTGGGAAAGCTCTGTGGATCGATGAACTCTCCCGTGTCGGTAGTGGCGTTGGAGGGAAGAAAGGGCTTATCCGCGCCAAAGCGATAGTTGTAGTACGAGGAGACGCTTCGCGAGTATTGTGAGCGCTCTGCTGCAGGGTCGTCGACTGCATAGGCGGGCCGTGTCCGCCACGCCATCAGGCCACAGACAGTCGCGGCTATCAGCAGAACACTGCTAGAAAGGCGCAGAATTCGATTGGCGAACGATCGGGGAAGCATCGCGGCCCTCATTCTACTGATCCTCGATCGACCCGGCATCCACCGAAAGGTTGAGGCCGAAAACGCAGTGGAAGGAGCCTTCTGGCGGGCTGGGGACCAGGCCACGCTGGTTGCCGGATGGAGTCCCGCCTCCATCGAAAGTTGGTTGTCCATTGCGGCGGCGGCCTGTCATCCTTCAGTAGCTTCTTCCCTGATCGAACAGCGAGGTCACAGTGCAACGCAAATCCCTTCTGTTGTTAACTCTTTTTGTATCTTCACCATTCCTTCTGGCCCAGGACGGCTTTTCGGCCACTGGGAGAGACGCGCCAGCGCGACGCAGTCCATGCAGCCCGCATGGCCGCCGCCTCTCATCACCACCTATGTCGGCCTCATCCAGGTGGCGCGGACCGATTTCATCCGCCAGACCGCTTCAAACCATACGGAAACCTGGAACCTGGACGGCGGCAAAGGTCTCAACATTGATTCCGCTTGCGAACACGGAGCTGGACATCAATCTCCCGCCCTATCTTCGTCCACAGTGTTTCCACGGTGATCAACGGCGCGGGCGATATGTCCTTCGTTTTGAAGTATCGCTACCTGAGCGGAGGCGCCAATCACGGGAATTACGATCTGAGCGCCTTCCTTTCTTCGACAATTCCCACCGGCAGCTACAAGAACGGCGCCCTCGATGCAACCGTCTCTCCGAATGTAGGGGTCGGCAAGGGAGTTGGGATCTTCGACGTGCAGAGTACGCTGGGCGCAAGCCTGCCAGTTGCGGACACCGTCAAGCTGGGCCGGACGATCCTCTGGAACACAGCGATTCAGGCGCATATCGCGAAGTATTTCTGGCCGGAGGTTGAGTTCAACGCGACGTACTTCAAAGGCGGGCCGAACGACGGCAAGGTTCAGAACTTTGCCACTCCCGGATTATTGTTCGCTCGGAAGTTCCACCCCAGGGAAGCCGGGAGCCGCCTTGGAATTTGCGTCGGCGCGGGTGAGCAGATCGCGACCAGCCACTTCCACAGCTACAACCACGAGATTGCCGTGACCACGCGCCTGCTCTTCTAGTGAGTGTCTGCCCCCGCCTGCAGCGCGCGCGCAGGCGGGTTGCTGCTCCCCGTCCCTTCGGTAATTTCACAATGCGATCCACTCCCGGCACGCTGAAGTGTTCCACCTTGCCGCTGGGCCAATGCACCTCGATGTCATCGACTTTGTCGCCTGCCCCAGCCCGAAATGCGGCCTCGGGTCGTTGGTCGACGCGTAGCTGCCGCCGCTGAGCACGTCTCCGCGCTGCTTCATTCCGTTGGCCGTCACATACACCGTCGCGCCCACTGCATCGCGCGGGCTCTTCGGCCCGCCCACAAGCTTCAACTCCAGCCAGTGATTATGGTCCGGGCTCACGTTGCGCAAAAGCACCAGGTGGCCATCCATCACATTGATCACCACGTCCAGCTTCCCGTCGTTGAAGAGATCGCCCACTGCCATCCCACGCCCGGAAATGACATCCGCAAGCCCGGAACCCTCAACCGCCGGCACGGCCTCAAACTTCTTGCCGCCGATGTTGTGGAAGAGCATGGGCCGTTGCGCCCAGCTTGTGCCCCACGGGTGCTGGTCCACTTGCGGATAGACGTGCCCGTCGGCCATCATCAGGTCCTTCCAGCCGTCGTTGTCGTAATCAAGGAATGCATCGCCCCAGCCAAGAAACGGCACAGAAATCTCCGCGATTCCCATTTGGTAGCTGATATCTGTCATGTTCGCGTCGCCTTCGTTGCGGTAAAGGGGCTTGTAGTCATCGGAGAAAGTCGTATTGAAGATGTCTTCCATGCCGTTGTTCTCAAAATCCCCCGCCGCGATGCCCATCGACGCGGTCTCTCGCCCGGCCTCGTTCAGTGCGTAGCCCGACGAGTAGCTGTCGTCCTCAAACGTCCCGTCCCCTTTGTTGATATAGAGATAGTTTGGCGTCGAGTCGTCGGCCACCAGCAGATCGACCTTGCCGTCGTTATTGATGTCCACAAACAGCGAGCTCAGCCCGTAGTAGCCTGGCGTGTCGGCCACGCCGGCCTTCTCGCTCACGTCGGTGAAAGTTCCGTCGCCGTTGTTGTGGAACAGATGGTCCGGCTCTCCCTTGAGTCCTCTCGGCCCGCAATTTACCTGCACGCCGCGGAAGGTGCAGAACGTATCCGGCACGCCGTTCTCCCCGCCCGAGGGCAAATGGTCGCGATCGAAATGGACGTACCCCGGCACAAACAAGATCCAGAAGCCCATCGCCGTCGTAGTCGCCCCACGTGGCTCCGGTAGACCAATTCCCCAACTGCACGCCCGCCTTCTCCGCAACGTCGGTAAACGTTCCATCGTGATTGTTGTGGTACAGCCGGTTCTTGCCCCAGTTGGTCACGTAGATGTCCGGCCAGCCGTCGTTGTCGTAGTCGGCAATGGCCACGCCAAATCCCCAGCGGTCGTTGGTCACTCCGGCCTTGGCGGCCACATCCGTAAAGGTCCCGTCGTGGTTGTTATGGAACAGCGCCGCGTGGGGCGGCGTTTCTTTTCCGTCCAGCGCATCGAAGGTCGACCCATTCACCACGTAAATATCGAGCCACCCGTCGTTGTCGTAGTCGATCAGGCCCACGCCCGAGCCGTTGGTCTCGATGATGTACTTCTTGTCCTTCGTCCCCATCTTGTGGGTCCAATGGGTCAGGCCCGCCTTCTCCGAGACGTCCTCGAAGATCACCGGCCCGCTCTGCACGAATCCGCCCGCGGTGATCGGCCGATGCTGCTCGTCAAACTGGGCTGGCTGCGGAGGGCCGGTTGCCTCGCCGCCCGTTGTCGGCGCCTGAGCGGCCCCGGAGGTCGTTTGAGATTGTTGCCCTGGAGGGGCAAGAGCAGAATTTGTGACTTGTGCAGAAAGGAACCCGGGAACCCCTCCTGCCAGCAGTCCGCAGAGAGTGGCCGCGCGAAGTGACTCAAACATGGCAGCAAGTATACGGGGCGGGATCAAAGGCAGGATCGACCGAAAGGTGGAGGGCGCCATTGAACCCAGTTCGGCAAGCTCCTCTTTGGAAACCATTTGCCAAAGTTCGAGTGCAAGTCGTCAGTCTTCCCCTCGCCGCCTTCAATCCGCCGCTAACGCATTTCTCCTTTTGGCAGGGGTGTTCCAAAACTGATGTGTTGACGCGGCGATTTCCTTCAGAAATCGCCACACTCCAAGCAAAAGATGGCTATATCTGAAAGAGAAATGCCTTATTCCTCGCCCAGCTTGTAAGGAATCCCAAACCGCCCAATCTGGATCAGCGCCTTTTCCCCCGGCGGCCAGATGCGCAGGCTCTCCACCCGGCTCGAGCCCGCAATCCTGTGCGCATCCGTGGTTCCCACCAGCGCGCCCGTCGCCGCCTGGTTGAAGTGAACACTCAGCGTATCTCCGCCGTCTTCGCGGCTCCATCCGAAGGCATACTCGCCCGGCTTCAGTGCAACGCCCCCGATCTCCACCGGCGCCTGCACGATCAGGTAGTGCGAGTACTTGCCTTCCGCCGAGTAGCCCGCCGTAATCAGCACCACTCCTGCAATAAAGCGCCCGCGCTCATCCACAATTCCTGACGCCGTGCGCATCTCCGTCTCGATGTGCTCGCTCTCCACCGGCGCCCGCGACGGCAGCACCGACGCCAGCTCGGCCGGCGTGGCCTGCCGCCACGCCGTCTTTTGCGCCAGCGCCGGCAGCGCCAGCAACGACAGAAAAACTCCGCAAAAAATCGCGCTTCTCATAGTTCTTTCGTCATGATTTCGGCTTTCTCAACGATTCCAGCGGAACAATGCCTCGCTGAATGGCCGCTGTGGCCGCCTGCGTCCGGTCCGTCACGCCCAGTTTGCCCAGCAGGCTGTTGATGTGCGTCTTCACGGTCGCCTCTGAAACCTCCAGCTCGGCCGCAATCTCCTTGTTGCTCTTGCCGTGCACGATCTGCTCCAGCACATCGAACTCCCGCGGAGTCAGATCCTGGGCGCCCATGCGCTCGGCCAGCCTCTCGGCGATCGCCGGCGGAATATGCGACTTGCCCGCATGGACCGCGCGAATGGTGCTGATGAGATCCTCGCTGGTCATTCCTTTCAGCAGGTACGCCCGCGCGCCGGCCTTCAGCGCGCGGTAGATGTCTTCATCGCCGTCGTAGGTCGTCAGCACGATGAACCGCGCCTGGGGCGTCTCCATGCGGATGCGCTCGATCACGTCCACGCCGCTCATCCTGGGCAGCCGCAGGTCGATCAGCGTGATGTCGGGCTGGTGCTTGCGAAACTGCGCGATCGCCTCCACGCCATCCGCGGCCTCGCCCACCACCTCCAGGCCGTCCGCCACATTCAGCAGCGCCACCAGTCCCTGGCGAACCACGTTGTGGTCCTCCACAACCAGCACGCGGATCGATTCCGCCGTCACTGTTGTTCCTCCGTCTGTTCGCGCGCTTCACCTCGCGCCGGTGCACTCAACCGTATCGTGGTTCCCGCGCCCGGCGCGCTGCTTACTTCCAGCGTTCCGCCAATGGCCGCCGCGCGCTCTCTCATTCCGGTCAGCCCAAAGTGACCCGGCGAAGCCTCCGCCGCCCGTTCCAACGCGCCGCCGCGTCCATCGTCCCTGACCTCGAGCGCGATCGTCTCCGGCCCGTACTCCAATTGCACCGAGAGTTCGCTGGCCCCGGCGTGCTTCTTCACATTATGAATGGCTTCCTGCGCCACGCGCGCTACTTCGCGCTCCGTTTCCGCCGGCAGCGGGCGATAAGCGCCAAAAAGACTGAACTGCGATGTCAGCCCGTCGCCCCCGGCCGCTTCCGCCATGCGCCGCAGCTTCACCGGCAGCGTGGTCTCGCCCGCATCCTGCGTGCGCAGAGCCCAGATCGACTGCCGCGCATCGGCCAGCCCATGGCGCACATACTCGCGCGTCTGGTCCAGTTGTTTGGCCGCATCCTCCACTTTGCGTTGGCGCAGCAGCTCCGCCAGCACCTCCAATTGCACCGAAACGCCGACATAACCCTGGGCCAGCGTATCGTGAATCTCGCGCGCGATCCGGCTGCGCTCGCCCAGCACCGCCTGGAACTCGCGCTCGGCCCGTCGCAGCCTCCGCTTGAGCAGCAGCAAAATCGTTCCCGCCAGGGCCGCAAGCAGCAACGCGTAAAACCAGAGCGTCTGATAGAAATGCGGCCGCAACTCGAAGCTGAGCGCCGCGCCGGTTGTGTTCCAAAGGCCGTCGTTGTTGGCCGCTTGCACGCGGAAGGTGTACCGCCCCGGCGGAATATTCGTGTAATACGCGGTGCGCCGCGTTCCGGCCTCGGTCCAGCCGCGATCAAAGCCCTCGAGCATATAGCGGTAGCGCACCTTCTGCGGCGCCACAAAACTCAATCCCGCGTAGTCGAACTCAAAATGGACATGCCCGGCCTGAACCTTCATCCGCGTGCCCGCCCCAGGCAAGGTCTGCGCCACATCGTCCACTTGAAAGCTTTCCAGCGCCACCGGAGGCGGAAGCATGTTCACAGGAAAGTGCGCCGGGTCCACCTCCACCAGCCCCTTGGGCGTGGCAAACCACAGACGCCCGTCGCGCGATCGCCACGCCGAAGGGTGGCTGTTGGTCGCCGTCTCCCGGCTGTGCAGTCCGTCGGCGGTGCCAAACTCCATCCAGTGCGAACACCCCCCAGCAGGGCCTCTTCCGTCCATCTCATTGCAGTCGCAGCGCGCAATGCCGTCGCCCGTCGCAAACCAAAGATGCCCTTCGCCATCGTCCAGAATCGCGTGAATCGTCGTCTCATCAAGGCTGTTGTGCATCGCACCGGAGAACTTGTTCCCATCCCACACATCCCAGCCGTGGTCTTGCGTTCCGATCAGCAGGGTCCCATCACCGCGAGGCAACAGCGCCGTCACCACATTGCTCGAAAGTCCATTCGCGGTGGTGAAGTTCGTGATTTTGTTGCCATGCAGCCGCGATAGCCCGGCCAGGGTCGCCACCCACAGGTCGCCGCTCGTGTCCCGAGCCATTGCGCCCACCAGGTCGCTTCCCAACCCGCTCGCCTGCGTGTAGGTTTCCATTCCAGCGCCGGAAGCTGACCCGCTCAACCCGCTCTTCCCCACCGCCCAGTGCGTCAGCCCGCGCCTGGTGCCGATCCACAGCGACCCGTCAGCGTCGATCAGCAACGAGCGCACAAAATCGTCGGGCAGCCCATCATCCGAGGTGAATGTGTCGACCTTGTTCCCGCGAATCCGGTTCAGCCCGTCAGGCGTGCCCACCCACAGATCTCCGTTTGGCGCAGCGGCCAACGACAGAATCACGTTGCTCGCTAGACCGTTGTTCGCTGAAAGGCTGCGTGTGACGCGCCAACCGGCCGTTCCTTCGTCGCGGCGCACCGCATTCAACCCATCCTCTTGCGTTCCCACCCAAAGCACTCCGGTGCCGTCTTCCACAACGGTGGTGACGCGGTCGGATGTCAACCCATCACGCGTGTCGATCGTGCGGAATCGCTGATCGCGCAGGACGTCCAACCCTCCGGTTTCGGTCCCCACCCATAGATTGCCCTCATGGTCTTCCATCAACGCGAGAACGGATGCGGTCGCAAGGGGATCGGTAATCGGAAAGCGCTCGACCTTACCATTCACCCAGCGCACCAGCCCCGCGTTTGTCCCGATCCAGAGCGCATTCTCGCGGTCGGCGAATAATGTCTGAATCCGGCTGCCGGGAAGCTCTTTGCCAACAGTCAGGCGCTTTGAGCCCCCCGCAAACCTTACGCCATGGATGAGATTCAAGGCGCTTCTGTCACCCGTAACAACAATGCCATTTGGCATTTTCTCTTCGAATTCGGTCGCCCCCGGATTCTCTTCAGGCGACGAGATCGCAGCGCTGGGAAATTCGCCTGCATTTTTCACCGGCAGGAACCGGTCTCCCGACATCCGAGCGGGGCCCTGCTCTGTCCACACCCGGACCGTCCCGTCCCCCACGTCGTCCAGCGCCAGAATCCCGTCACCCGGCAGTCCATCGCGCGTGGTGAACGCCCTCACCACCCCGTCCTTCCACCGCCTTAGCCCGGCGTTCGCCCCAATCCAGAGCGCCCCATCAGGCGTCGCCAGCAAACAGCGAATATCGCTCCCCGGCAAGGCCGGATTGGAATTGCGGTCGTATGTCTGAAATTCAACGCCGTCGAAGCGGACCAGGCCGGCCTCTGTGCCCAGCCAGAGAAAACCATCCTTCGTCTGCGCCAGTGCCTGGACGGTATTCTGCGGCAGGCCGTTCTCCATCGCCCATGCCTGCCTGCCATAACTTGCGAGCGATGTTGAGGGTTCAAGCGCAGGTGCCACGGCCGCGTAGCCCCCGAGCAGGGCGGTGGCCAGGCATTCGAGGGTTCCCGAGAGCAGGACCCTCATTCGTGCGGGCCGCAAGGAACCTCTCTCGCGGAAGCCTGGCTGCCGGAAGCCCACAGCCATTCGCCTTACCGGCCGAAGTGCACGTAGCTCCGCCCGACATAGAGGCGGAAGCCGCCGGCTGGATCATCGCCCACCTCTAAGGGCCGGGGCCGAGCTAAGGCCGTGTCCTTCGACGAGTGAGCGGTGAGCACATCGTTGCCGCCCAGATCCGTCACCAGAAACACATCGCCGTCCAGGAAGCCGAAGCCGTACGCGCCCGCAGGCAGGTGCTTCCCTTTAATGACGAGCGGAACCTCGGTAATCAGGTACCCCTGGTACTTCGCCGCCAATCCCGTCGAGTACCCGCTTGTGTCCACCAGGCTGGCCATCATGTAATGACCGTCGGCGAATTTCACGCCCCCGGAGTTGCGCAATTGCGCGGGCGCGCTCTGCCCGCAGTAATACACAGTGGCCGGGAACTGCTTTTCAAGATCGGCCGGCTTCAGCACGGTATTCACTCCGGACTGTGCCGCAACCAAGCCGGACGCGCCTAACGCGGCAATCATTGCCGCGCCCGCCAAAACTCGAGTCATCGCAGGCAAACGCATCGTCTTCCTCCTGTTTTTCGCTGCCCCTGGAGTATAGCGCATCCCGCAGGCTTGATCGATGACGAAAAACGATCGCGGATGTCTCGGCCTGAAGCGTCTGGAACCGTCAGCCAGACCGCGCGAGAATGCCTACTTCACGGTAAGCTGTGCCGCTACCGAGTGCGACAGGGATCCCGACGCTGCGGTGACTGTGAGGGAAAGGTTCTCCGAGGACAGCTTGCCTCCGCATCCCATCATTCCCAGGGCCAGCGCCGCGCTCAGCGCCGCAACCACCACCAATCTCGTCAAACCTGCACGGCCCCTGCGCATCCTGCCCGCGAACGGCACCAGAATAAGGCCCAGCGCCACCGGCAACGCCCCTCCGCTGAGCGGCCCGCGCAGCCTCTCCACCGTCGAAGCCTCCGGCAGTGTCACTTCCAGCGTGACCGTAGCGGTTCCAGTGCCTGCCGCCAGCGTAGAAGGAGAGAAAGTCGAGGCCATTCCCAGCGGAATATTAGGAAGGGCCAGGGTCACGCCCGCTGGTAACGTCGCTCCACCCACCGGGGTGATCACCAGCTTATATACAGCCTGCCCTCCCGCGGGAACGCTGGCCGTGCCTGATGTCCCGTCCATGAAAGCCAACGTAAAATCCTGAATGTTCTCTGTCAACGTGCTGCTGGTCCCCGGCCCATAGTTGCTGTCGCCGGAGTAGGCTGCCGTGATGGAGTGCGCCCCCGCTGCGAGCGCTGTCGTTGTGATCGTGGCCGCCCCCTCGGCGATGTTGGCCGTGCCGATGGGCGTTGACCCGTCGAAAAAGGTCATCGTGCCGGTTTGCGTGCTCGCGTAGGACGGAAGGCTCGCGGTGAACGAAACCGCGTATGTCATGAAGACGGGATTGGCCGACGTTGAAAGCGTGATGACCGGGATGGCTGGTATCACATTCAGTGTCACGGTTGCCGTGGCGGGGATGTAGTCAGTGGTATCGGTTGGCGTAAACGTCGCATTCAGCGTTTGCTGCCCCACACCCAGCACCGTCCCCGCCGCCGGCGAATAGGTGAAGCTCCCTGCCACAGGCGAGCTGGCGTTCAGTTGCGCCGCGCTCAGCGCTGTGCCATAGACGATCGGCGCCGGCGTGGCCCAGTTGATCTGCGGCGTCTGCTGGAAAATCACGTTGTCCTGCGCCGTCACGTTACTCGAGAATGTCACGCTCGAGACTGTCGCGGTCATTTGTCCCGTGTAGCTGGCCAATGTCGTGTAGTTTCCAACGTTCAACGTCAGATTCACTGGGTCGGTCACGCTCGCCCCGAGGCTGCCGCTGCGTGTGCAGGTCAGTGTGCTCACCGCGCACGTCCATCCGCCGGTTGCATCGTTCATCCCAGTCACGGTGATCTGCGGCGGCACTGTGATCGTAAGAATGGCCGAGCTCGCGATCTCCGTCGTCGTGCTGGTGTTGGTCACATTCACCTTCACCTGATCGGCCGTGTCGCCCGATTTCACAATCAGCGGGCTTGGATTGAAGGCCACATTCAATGTGGGCACCACAACCGGCTGCACAAAGGTGGATAGATCGAAGAGCGCGTACTCCAGCATCTCCTCCTGCGCGCTCATAGCGGTCTCGGCCGGGCACTCGTTGGGAAAAATCGTGCCGCTGGCCTGCGAAACGTTGATCACGTGATAGTTGTTGAACATCACCCGTCCGCACTGGCTCGCCGCCGGCGCTCCCACCGGAGTGTTGAACGTCATCTGCATCACGGGATTGCCGCCTTGGCCCGGATACGTGCCGCTGTTCAGCGTCAGCCACGACTGAGTCGGCGCAATTACTCCGCTCACGTCTGTGCGCAGCGTACTGATATCGATCTGGTTCATTGAACCGGCCACGGTTGCGCCCGCATTCTGCAGCCATTGCGCCAGCGTTGCTCCCTCGCTGAAGTTCGTACTCACTGTTCCCACGCCTGAATTGATTTGTTGCTCCGCTGTAATCGTCCAGTCCGCAACCGGCGCAAACTGCGCGTTTACCGGCGAGCCGGAATCGAGATACACATAGCTGTAATGCGTTGTAAAAATGCGGCCGCCGGCGTTGGCGTAGTTCACGATATTGGCCAGCGGATTCGACGTTTGAACGTACTCGCCGCCCTGGCAGGGAAACATCACCATGTCGTAACCGGCCAGAGTGGCCGAATTGCCCGTTAATGTCGACTCGACTGGCGTCGCCGCACTGATCTCCGCTCCAGGGCTTCCATCTCCTTTGTAAAGATGGATGCGCCCGTTGGGATTCACTGAGCCGGTGTCGTCGGTAAACTCCGATGGGTCAATTCCCATATGAAGCAACACACACTCCACGCCATCCACCTTGCCCGTGACGATGGCGATCATGGGAATGTCGCCTTCCGTGTGATTCGCCGGCATGTTCAGGACAAGACTCGTAAGCGGGCTTGCTCCGACCTCTTCATTGGGAAACTGCCGCCGCCACTTGCCCGCCTGGATCACGACCGTGTACGTCGTGTTCTCGGGAATATTGGGAAGCGTGAACGTGCCGTCGACACCCGTGTAGGCGTAGCTCACTACTCCGGTTGGCGCCTGGTAAGTCAGGCATTGCACGCCTCCAGGCAGCGCCGCCACTGGACTCGTCGTTGCATACACCAGAACATTGGGCAGCGGAAGCGCGTTCGTGGTTCGCGGGTCGTATACCGTGCCGCTGATGGTTGTGGTTTGGGCTGCCGCTACTCCGCACAAAAGGGGCAGCAGGCAGAGAAGAATTCGCGCAGCGTCCTTCCAGAGTCCCAGCCTGTTTTCGATCTTCGCGAAAGGAGAGACAAGAAAACGGAATAAACTGCGCATGGCGACGGATCTTTACCCCACAGGCCCGTTTTGTTCCTCAAGAAACGGGTTAACCCAAAGCCAAACCGTGCCGATACCGGCCGCCGCTCGCGTTCCCTCTGTGGTCGGCCGGCAATGCTCTATCTCAGCGCTGAAGGCGCAAACCATAGAGCCGGAGACTTCCTCGAATGGCTCCATTGCCCACGCCTCATGATACACATTTCATAGGCGCGCAATGCTGCGATCCACGTTTCCCGGAACGGGCCGTGCAAAGCCGTTCCAATGTCTCGCCTTTGCTTCTAACATGATTTTTATCAATCGGATATCTTCGCCGAGGAGCCCTGCTTTTTCTCCCGTGGAAGGGCCTTCGATCGAGGCCTACAACGTTTGACGTGATTGCGTCCCCATTTCGGGTCATCGCCAGCCTGACCGCTCTTCCCAGCGTCGCTCGTTCCAGCCGAATGCGTTCTCAAAATGGAAGAACTCAGGGGCTGCGCCCGGCAGGAGATACACGCTGATCACGTCGAAGCGCACATGCGGGACGATTTCACTGGGTAGCTGGCGCACGTATTGCCGGGCCAGTTGCCGCAGAACATTGCGCTTGTGAGTGTCGATCATAGCCTCGGCGGGCGCCATATCGTGCGCTGTGCGCGTCTTCACTTCGACAATGCAAAGCAGCGATCCCTGCCACGCAATCAAATCCAGATCGCCACGCAAATTCCCGCCCGACCACCTTCGCCCCACCACGATGTAGCCTTTGCGCCTCAGGTACGAACAGGCTGCTTCCTCGCCTTCGATTCCGGTCCGCAAATGGGCGGGAACGGCCGCGGTTCGGCCTCGCCGCGCGGCAAGCCAGTCCAGCCCCATCAGCATACGATCAAAAATTCCCGCTCGGACTTGTACCATCCGGTCCATCGGCAACCATTGTCTGCCCGGATGCCAAGTACAGGCAAATCGCTCCGCAAAGTCATCCGTGCGGCCAACAAGGCAAGGAAGCCGCCTGAGCAAACGGCCGCGGCTACGCCGTCACGGCTGCCACCGCGCTCTGCTCGTATTCCTTCTCCGCAATCGTCAGCGCCTCTTCCAGAATGTCGAGCGCGACGGTAGCTTCTTCCTTGCTGACGATGAGCGGAGGCGAGAGCCGCAGCGAGGTTTCGCCGCAGCCCAGCATCGATCAGGCCGCGCTCGAAGGCCAGCGTCTCAATGCGGTTGCGCAGCTCCACGGCCGGCTCGCGCGTCGCCTTGTCCTTCACGATCTCGATGCCGATCATCAGGCCGCGCCCGCGCACGTCGCCCACCAGCGGGATGGCTCTGCTTCCAGCCGCGCACCCGCTCCAGCATGAACTCGCCCACGCGCGCGGCGTTGGCAATCCCCTCGCGTTCGAGGATGTCCATGGTCGCCAGCGCAGCCGCGATCGACACCGGATTCCCGCCGAAGGTCGACGCGTGCGAGCCCGGCGCCCAGTCCATGATCTCCGCGCGCGTCATGCAGATGCCCAGCGGCATGCCGCTGGCAATGCCCTTGGCGATGCAGACAATGTCCGGCTCCACGCCCGAGTCCTCGATGGCCCACCACTTGCCGGTCCTGCCCGCAGCCGCACTGCACCTCGTCCGACAACCAGCAAAATACCGTGCCGGTCGCAGATGGCGCGCAGTTCGCGCAGGAAATTCGCCGGCGCCGGCACAAATCCGCCTTCGCCCTGGATCGGCTCGACGAAGATCGCGGCCACTTCTTCCGGCGGCAGAATCGTCTTGAACAGCTTCTCCTCGATGTAGCGCGCGCAGCCCAGGCTGAAGGCCTCCTCCTCCTGCGGCCCGCCGGTGCATCCGCGATACACGTAGGGATAGCGCACGTGCGTCACGCCCGGCACCAGCGGCGAAAAGCGGCGCTTCTGCTGCGGCTTTGATCCGGTCAGCGACAGCGCGCCCATGGTGCGCCCGTGGAATGCGCCGAAGAACGAGATGATCTGCTGGCGTCCGGTGTGATAGCGCGCCACCTTGAGCGCGCACTCAATGGCCTCGGCGCCGGAGTTGCCGTAGAAGAACCGGTGCGGGCCGGGCATGGGCGCCACGGCCGAGAGCCGCTCGGCCAGATCGGTCAGATGCTCGTCGTAAAAATCGGTGCCCGAAATGTGGATCAGCTCCGCCGCCTGCTTCTGAATCGCGGCCACCACCTCGGGATGGCAATGGCCGGTGGAAACCACGGCAATGCCGGCGGCAAAGTCGAGAAACTCGTTGCCGTCCGCGTCTTCCACGCGCACGCCGCGGCCGCGCTTCGCCACCAGCGGATACGAGCGCGTATAGCTGGGCGAGATCAGCCGCTGGTCGGCCTCAACGGCGGCCCGGGCCTTCGGTCCCGGCAGCGGACAGACCAGTTTCGGTCCATATTGCGCATGCAATTCTTGCTTGGTCATGGCACATTCTCCTCGGCAGATTCGGTTGTCGCGGCCTGGCGGCAGACTCGGTTCTTTGACCGCTCCGCCTTTTCCGCTTCGGATGCGGCGCGGCCGCGAATCCCCTTAAATGGGATCGCTCATTTCTGCGGACCCGCTACAGCACTTCTCCTTCTGCTGGTTCCCGAAACCTGCAGGTCCAGGTGGCGGTTCCCTCAAGGAAGCGCCACTTTGCACAGAAGCTACAAGGGCTACATGTGAAGGAGAAGTGCTCTCGGGATCCATCGAAGGCGAGGATCTTCGGCGGAGGGTTGCTAATCGCCGCCGAAGAGGCTAGGTCGGGTGCGGGTGGGCAGCACGCGCAGGTGCTTCCGCGGGCACATGCGCTGCGCGCGCGACCGCGACCAGCGCTTCGTGGCTGGCGCCTGCGGCAACTCCCTTTCGGCGCGCGTATGCATGGATTCTCCGTTAAAGTCGAGGATACCACGCTGCCTGCCGCTGCTGCCACGCCCATCCTTGATCCGGGCTACGATGGAATCCAGTTCCATGTCCGCACCTCCACCCCAGCCCGGCGCCGGGAAACATCCTGCCGCAACCACTGCGCGGATCGTGCTTGCCTTTGCCGGCGTGTACATCTTCTGGGGTTCCACCTACACCGCCATTCGCGTTGGCGTGGCGCAGATGCCCGCGCTGCTGCTCGCCGGAACGCGATTCCTCGCCGCTGGCGCAATCCTGTTGGGCTGGTGCCGCTGGCGCGGGTTTCGCCTGTTGTGGCCGCCCAGGGACATGCTCCTTCTCGGCCTTATCGGCCTCTTGCTTCTGAGCGGAGGAAATGTCGGTCTTGTCTACGCGGAGGAGGTTGTCCCCAGCGGTCTCGCCTCGCTGGTCCTGGCCGTCATCCCTCTCTACGTCGCGCTCATTGAGATGTTCCTGCCCGGTGGCGAGCCGCTACCCGCCCGCGGATGGCTGGGCATGGCCCTCGGTTTCGCGGGACTCGTCGCTCTCTTATGGCCCTCGCTTCGTCACGGCTTCGCCGGCGACCGCGCCCGCCTTTGGGCCGTGGCCGCGCTGTTGGCCGGTGCGCTCTGTTGGAGCGTCGGCAGCGTCGTTTCCCGCCGCGCGCGTCTGCGCGTCAACAGCTTTGTCGCCGCCGCCTGGCAAATGCTCGCTGCCGGAGCCTGCAGCACCCTCCTGGGCACGGTCCTCGGCCAATGGCCGCGGTTCCATGTGAACGCCGCAGCGCTTTGGTCCCAGGCTTATCTCATCACTTGCGGTTCGCTGCTCGGCTATAGTGGATACATCTATCTTCTGGAGCACGTCCCTGTGGGCAAGGTCGCGTCGTACGCCTATGTGAACCCTGTCGTCGCCGTGCTGCTCGGCATTTTCCTGCTTCACGAGCGGCCGGCAGCGGAGGAGTTCGCAGGCATGGCTGCCGTCTTGCTCGCGGTGTTTCTCCTCACCACTTCGCAGTTTGAAGCCAGGCGCGCAGCCGCGCCCGCTTCAAGAATTACCAGCCGATCCGGCGCTACTTGAGGAAGAAAGCCGAGGCCGCCGCCGCCACTCCCAGCGCCGAAACGGCAAGCCCCAGGTGCCAGTAGATGCGGCTCCGCGTCAGCAGCGTGATCGAAGTGATCACCAGGCCAATCTCCAGCAATACCTCGCCCAGATCGAAACGGTCTGCTTTCGCTTCTCCCTGGTCCACGCTCACTTGCAGCGCCTGTGCACTTGCCTGATCCTGCTTCAGCTCATCTGCCCACTTCTTCTCGTGGTCGGCATAGGTCTTTGCGATCTTGGCAGCGGCATCTTTGTTGTCGAGCGCGACCACGCCCATCAGGTCGGATGCCAGTTGCGTATTGTAGTCGCGAATCTTTTGTGCCTGATACTCGTTCCACTGGTCGGTCGCCTTGTTCTGGTTGAGCACCGCGTCTTCATGCGTGCGCCCGCCCATCACCGTAGTCACAGCCAGCAAAACGGCCATCACGCTCATCGTAAAGGCGACTGGCCGCAGCGGCTCTTCTTTCGCGCCTTGCTCCAAATTCTCTTTGAGGTCCTGCACTTCGCTTGCGTCCATAGGTTTGAGCCTTCTCATTTTTGGATTGGGGGCTTTCGGGGAAGCCTGCTCTGATCAGGCTTGGAACCATCATACGATCCCATACCGCAGTGGGAAGCACAGGCCGTGCATCGAAATTCTTAAAACCCGGTAAACGCCAGATCGGCCTGCCGCGAGGGGGCAGCACCCTCACCCACCATCAATTCAAGCCAAAAGCTGAGACCTAATAGCTGAAGGCTGTCTCTTTCACTTCCGCTTCCAGCGCACGCCGTCCTTCGAGTCTTCGAGGACCACGCCCTTTTCCGCCAGCTCGTTGCGAATCTGGTCGGCGCGGGCAAAGTTGCGCGCCTTCTTGGCCGCGGTGCGCTCGGCCACCAGCGCCTCGATCGCCTCATCGGTCAGCGATTGCGCGGCAATCAGCTCCGGAGCCACTTCCGCTCATGCGGCCCGCTCTCCTTCGGCCCACTCCAGCGCGCGCCGCGTCGGCTCGGCGTCGCGATCCTCGATCACGTCGAAGACCGCGTCGAAATCCTTCAGCACCGGCAGAATCGCGTCGCGGTCGGCCGCAAAAAACTGCCCCTGATCCATGGCCGTATTCGCCGCGCGCACCAGTTCAAAGATCGGCGCCAGCGCGTCGGCGGTATTCAAATCGTTGGCCAGCGCATCGCGGAATTCGGCCTGCGCCTTCTTCGCCGCCTCCTGCATCGCGGAGTTCTCGCCCGCCAGCGAAGTTTCCCGCGTTCAGCCGCGCCTTGAAACGTCCGCAGCCGGTCGATGGCGTTGGTCGCGTCCGTCAAGGCTATCGAAGGTGAAGTTGAACGGATGCCGGTACGGCACCGAAATCAGCGCCAGCCGGATGGCCGACGCCTTGTATCCCTTCAGCAGCAGATCGCGCAGGCGTGTAGAAATTCCCCTCGCTCTTCGACATCTTCCGCCCGTCCACCAGCAGGAAGCGCACGTGCATCCAATGCCGCGCGAACTGCTTGTGCGTCGCGGTCTCGCTCTGCGCAATCTCGTTTTCGTGGTGCGGAAACATCAGGTCTTCGCCGCCCGCAGTGCAGGTCGAAGCTCTCGCCCAGGTACTCCATCGCCATCGCCGAGCACTCGATGTGCCAGCCCGGCCGCCCGCGCCCGATCGCCGTCTCCCACGAGGTCTCGCCCGGCTTGGCCGCCTTCCACAACGCAAAGTCGCGCGCCGAGTCCTTCTCGTACTCGTCCACGTCCACGCGCGCGCCGTCTTCCATGCCGCTCAGGTCTTTCTTGCTCAGCTTGCCGTACTCGGGAAACGCCGCCAGCCTGAAATACCACGACCCGTCCTCGGTCTTGTACGCCGCTCCCGCCGCGGCCAGCTTCTCCACCAGCGCCACCATCTGCGGAATGTGCTCCGTGGCGCGCGCAATCTGCTCCGGCCGCTCCACGCGCAGCGCTTCCAGATCCTCGAAAAACGCCTCAACATAGCGCGCCGTGTACTCGCCGATCGGAATGCCCGCCTCGGCAGCGTTGCGGATGATCTTGTCGTCCACGTCGGTAATGTTCATCACGTGGCGCACCGGCATCCCGCTCAGCCGCAGAAAGCGGCGCAGAACGTCGATCTGCAAAAACGTGCGGAAGTTGCCGATGTGGCCGTAGTCGTAGACCGTCGGCCCGCAGGCGTACATGCGCAGCGCCTTGCCGTCGGCAGGCTCCAGCGGATCCAGTTGTCCCGTGAGGGTATTGAAAAGGCGGAGGGTCATCGCTTCGGCGGCTCGTGCACTGCCCGGCTCGTGCAAGCGCGCCCTGAGCCTCTTCTGACCCGCTCATCACGCGTGTACATGTTGCCGTTAGCAGCCTACTCGATTGTAGCAGCGCGGCTTCGCCCTGTTCCGCGCTGCTCTGGGAGTGCGGGTGCCCCATCCTAAAGCTCGCCGCAACGCGGAGAGCTTAGGGTGGGAGAGCACAAACCAACTCGCCCCAAATTAGCCCATCATCGCCGCCCAGCCCACGCCGATCAGCACAAAGAGCGCCCACCAGCCAAACACCGCAATGTAGCCGGAACTGCGCTTCGTCCCGGCCACAATCGCGGTGCCCATGCCCAGCAGCACCAGCGTCCAGATGGTGACGCACGTCCAGCGACGTCGCCAGCGTGTACAGCGCCTTGTTTGTTTCCACAGGATCGAGAAACGCGCCCAGGTTCGTCGGCGCAAAGTTTTTGATGTTGAACGACTCCGGCGCCATCCCCGCATAAATCACAATCGTCCCCAAAAGCGCCTTGATGAATGCCGGCAGCCACGCGTAATAGAAGACAGCAAAGATCTCCCAAACTTCGCCTTGCCGCCGAACCCAAAATTGATGGTGCCCAACAGCCCGAGCGAGACCAGGGCCACGACCGCTATGCCCACAATCGGGCCCGCCGATAAATACCCCCTCGGTGATCCCGACGGCGATCTTGTTGCCCATCTCGCGCTGTTCCGGCGTGGCCTGCGCCAACCTTTCCTGCGCCTTCGGATCCATCCGGATCTGATTGTCCACAACCTGCTGCATCCCGATCTTCTGCACAAGGCGCCGAAACAAAATGTACGATAAACAAGCGCGCCGATGATCAGCGGCAGCCACCAGCTCCTGTTCCCGCGCTTGATGTCTTCAAACGTCTTCGACGGCGCGGCAAACGTGTTCGCCACGCGCTGCCACTGCGTCAATCCAGCGCCCTGCTGGCGCCGCTTCCGCCACAGGTTGAACTCCCATATCGCTCATGATTTCGCCTTTCAGAATAAGATCTCGGAATTTCCGCACAACCGGTAACAGGGGCACAACTACCCCTCTGCGACCGACTCCAGCCCCCACGGACACGCGATCGATTGCGGAGATTTCATCTCGCCTCGCAGAGCGGTTTGCATTTGCCCGCGATTGTACTCTCGGCCGGCATGAAGAATCGAATGAATTTTCGGGAGACAGCGCGGCTGGCGGCGAATCCGCTACGTTCCCTGCGCCTCAGGCTCTTCTGCCGGATCGGCCGTCTGTCGCCGGGTGCCGCGTGTCGCCGGCTTCGACGGCCTCGTCGCACCCGCCTTCCGCGCCGGCGCATAGCTCTTGTACACCGTGATGTGGAAACACGCCTGCTGGAACTCCTCTTCCACGTCGATCTTGCCCGCCGCTTGCGAGCCCGCCAGCCGCCGCCGCATCCACGCGATCTCGCCCGGCTCAGGCCGCTCTTGGCAATGTCGATCGTTGCGCCGGTCAGGTGCGGGCTCACCAGGTCGCCTTCCGCCGGGGCCGCATTGCCATTCGTCTCCATCAGCCGCTTCTGGTACTCCACGGTCCGCACCGCCGAGCTCACCTCCAGCGGGCTGTGGAACACCGCCTCGTGCGCCCGCGCCAGATCGGCCAGGAACTTCGCCGTCCACGGCCGGCAATAGCGGTGATTCTCGTCGAGGTTCGCATTCACCGTAAGCGCGCTCGATGCCGGCAGCGGCACCAGCAGCTTGTTGGCGATGCGCGCTGCCAGGTCGGCTTCGTCCTCAATCCGCTCCAGCCCCTCCGCATCCAGCCGGTCGTTTTGCCGTCTCCAGCGACGCGAGCGATCCCCGCAGCGGCGCCGGCATCCCGCCCTTCGGAAGCCTGAGCGAAGCTACTTCGTCATTCCGTCTTCGCGCTCGCGGAATCTGCCGGATGAGCTGCTTCGCCGAGTTGGCTCGCAGCCTTCGCAGTGGCCTCGTCGCCTTCCTGCGTCGCCGCATCGTCATCTCTCTCCGCTGCGGATCGGGCCGGTGCCATCCGGTCAGCCGGCGCTGCCTTTACCCCTGTACCGTTTGTCTCCGGTCGATGTGCTTCAGCGTGTGGCCAAATCGGGTCTGGCTTCCATGGGCCGAGCATCTTCAAGATCTGGGGGAGGGATTGTCCGCGCGGATTCCATCTCCGCGGAATCGCTGGCTCTGTCGCGCGTTGCCGATCTCAGAGCGGCTCTTTCCAGCCTCGGCCTCCGAGCGTTGCGTGCGCGCTCCGCGCGAACCGCCGCGGCGCGGCGTTCCACCTGCTTTCGCGCAAGCTGTCGCCGGATCGCTAGCCCTGCCCTGCGTCCCACTTCGTCGGGAGTCGGCCTGCGTGCCGCGCTGACTTTCGATTTGGCGGCGATCCGGGTTTTCGTGTGAGCAGTCGCGGTCCGGCGGTCATGCGAAGCCTGTCGGTCGATGCGCCGGCGCGCGAAGCGTGGCGTCGCGGCCGGTCTCCGCTGCGTCTTTGCCGCCTGGGTTGCCTGGGCGCTGCGCGCCGGCCGTTGCTCAGCGAAGCCAGCGCAACCACCAGCGATTGCGGTCCGGCACATGAGGGAGAGTGCGGACAATCGAGAGCTTCTCCAGTCTACGTCGATCCGCAGCCGTCCTCCGAGTGCCTTTGCGGATTCGGATTCGTCTGATAATTGGACGCGACCGGCGCTCTTTCGGGTTTGCTCATGCCCGATGCGCGAAGATGCGGCTCTAGTTTGCCGGCGCACGTTCGGCGCAGTGCGTGCTCACTCCATCCATCGGCGACGATCGGCTTGGCCGGCGGCTTCAGTACAAAGCCCTTGCGGATCAGCGCAAACCCCTCCTGCGGCAACTCGGCCTGCAGCAGTTGGTTCTCCGGTCCGGAAAACAGGTCCGTGTTGGCCCCGGCGATGGTGGCCACCAGGTGGTGCACCGTAATCGGCTTGCCGTCGAGCGTTCCCTCCTGATCGGCGATACGTCGCCAACTGCACCGGCTCGATGGAGCCCGCCTCCTTCGGCAGAATCGCCCAAAGATCGCGGTTGTTCTGCGTCACTGCAAGCGCCAGCAGCGTCTCCAGCGCGCCGGGATCGAAGTCGGCCAGAAAGACAGCGCCCGGGTGCGCCGCCAGCCGCGTCGTCGAGCTCTTTCCGCTCGCCGAGATATTGAGCAGGAACTGCGCCGCATCGGGCGCCGCCACCACGTTCACCGCCTCGCCGTTCACCGTGGCGCTCAACAGCACGTGTTTCAGCTGGTTGGCCGGATTGAGCTGCTCAGTCTTCGAGAGCGCGTAGTCGAGGCCCTGCATGGCCACCTTCACCAGCGACGTCGAATCGTAGCCATCCTTCGTCGCCGTGAACTGGAAACTGGCCGTGCCCACCGCTTGACCGTGCTGCGCGATCTCGAAGCTGCCGGACTGCGCCGCGGCGTTATCCGGCAAAGCCATCAGAACCAAAGCAAGAATCCCCGCAAGCAGGAAGACAATCAATCGACGCACAAGTATCTCCGTCCCCTCTTGGATTAGACACCAATCCGACCAAAGGGTTGCGAAGCGCATCCCGAAACGCTTCCGGGGCCCTCGCCGCTTCCCGCCGGACAAATTTGACCCGCCCACTTGCTCGATTGTTGATTTGCTAACTTACCGACTTGCTGACGCGCCAACTTGCTAACGCGCCAACTTGCTAACCTGCTAATGTGCGCGCAGTGCACGCGAACTTGCTAACTCGCTGGCTTGCTAAAGAACCCCCAGCTTGCCGAGCTCGCTCCGCAGCGCCTGCGCTCCCGCAAACCGCAGCGCCTTTATCCCCGCTGCCGCGGCGCCGTCCACATTCTCCTGCCGGTCGTCGATGAAAAGCGTCCGATTGGGCGCGGAGCCAAGGATGTCCAGCGCCCGGCGGTACATCGCCGGCTCCGGTTTGCGCAGGCCCATATAGCACGAGCTGAACGCCACCTTCAGATACCGGCGCAGCTCAAACTTGCCGAACCGAAACTCGTTCGTCTCCCGCGCCTCGTTGTTCAGCGCGCCGAGCATATATCGATTGGATGCGGAGATTTCCTTCAGGACTTCCAGAGCGCCATCTGTCAGCAGTTGCGTTTGGGCCAGGATAAAGTCGAAGAACTCGTCGCGCGAAAAACTGCGCGGCTCATAAAATATCGCCGCATCCAGGTATTGATCGCGATCAATCTCACCGCGTTCCCATGCCGCGAACGGTTTTTCATGCCGGGTCTCGAGCTCCATTGCGTCCAGGCCGAACTTCGCCGCCGCCGCCTCGCGCTCGCGGCGGTCCCATCCGTTGGTCAGCAGCACTCCGCCCACATCGAACAGGATCACGTCAAACGGGAGCATCGGCGTCTCTTTCCCGCGCTCTGCGCGCTCTTGTTCAGAATGGGGAATATCTTCGGGCATATAGCATTGGGCCTGAGGACTAAATGGCTCGTGATCGCGAACACTTCAACTCACAGTATCTGAGCTGATTTGGATTGCATTTCGATGAAGACTCGTGATTCCGTTCGCTTTGGAGTGGCTTTGAAGGGTACGGGCTTCAGCCCGTACGTCAATCAACCACAAAATGAATGGGGCTTTAGCCCCTGAGGAAATGCGCTTCCGAAACTGAGTTGCATCCCGAACTGCACTCCACACCGCTCATCGCCCGTACTTCGCCTCAATGGCGAGCACTTTCTTGAACCGCCGTTCGAAGCGCCCCTCCTGAGCC
>CAWIHC010000012.1:0-237884 GCA_963835895.1 uncultured Acidobacteriaceae bacterium
CGCGCCCTTCACCGGCGGCCTTTCGTTTTTCATGTGCTCGTGCGCCGGCCGCTCGATCTCCTGCGCGCTCGTTGCTCCGCAATGCGGGCAGAACTTCCACCCTGCATCGAGCCGTGCTTCGCACTTTGAACAGGTTCCGCTCATATGCGACCCCTCCCTCACTGTCATCGCCATTCGCCGCAGGGCCCGGCGAAGTTGACTTCCGCGGGACATCCAATCGTTCTGGGCCCTGGTGCGTCTGCGATGATGAAGTCTAGGCCCGCTCGAATGGCCTTGCCCGTGACTGCCATCACTGCCATCGCGGAAACCGGCGGCGCCGCCGGTGGCGCATTTATTATGCTTCTTGCAATGCGCACAAGCCCTTTTGCCTGTGCGTCTTTCGCCGCCGTCGCGCGGCTCGAATGTGAGGCCCGTGTTCTATGCTTTCCTCAGTCATGAGCAATCTGCGCAAGTCCGTTTTTGCTCTCGCCAGCCTGGTTCTCGCAGCCACTTCCGCGGGCCCTTCACGCGCGCAGATGGTCTCTCCCTCCATCGACCAGCCCGGCCAGCCGTTTTCCTATTTCTCCAAGCCCACCGACGAGATCGGCCTCATGGGCGCGGAAGCCGCTACGGAAATCACGCCCGAGGGCTACCTGCGCACCGGCTTCGAAGAGCTCATGTTCTTCGCCGGCCCGGATCTCGAGCCTACCAACGTCCGCATCCGCACTCTGGAACAGGGCCATCTGCCCATCGTCCACTACGAGTTCGACGCGCGACGGCATCACCTACCGCTTCACGATCTTCGAGGGCAAGATCGACAAAAGCGCCATCGTACGCGCCCGGCAGCACGCCAAGTTTCCTTTCCGCCCGGCGTCACACCTGGTACCGGCATCGTCGAGCCGCTGGTCAACTTCATTCGCGTCGAGCTTGTAAACCAGACCGCAGGCGCCCAATCGCGCCGTCTTTGCCTCCGGCGTCCGCTACGATGGCCCTCAACACCACCGGCGAGCCGCACGGCGACAATCGCTTCACGCGTCCCGCGAAGGGCAAATTCCCCGGCAACTACCGCCAGATCGGCGAAGACTTCGATCCCAACTGGACGAATTCCTTCGACGACGCGAATTTCTACCGCTACAACCGCGACCTCTATGTTTTCCCGCCGGCTACGCCGACCGCACGCTTCACCCTGCGCGCGCACGATAACGAAATCCACGCCAGCCGATATTCTCCATCCGACGGATTTCAATGCGACGCCGACCACGCCCATCGGCATCGTCACCTACTCGCGCCTGCTCAAGCCCGGCGAAACCTGGACGCTCGATTTCAAGATGCCGCTCGTTCCCACCGCCGATCCTTCTGTCGATTTCCGCCATCGACGACGCCGGCTTCGACGCCGCCAAGGCGCAAGTCATCGCCTACTGGAACGACATCCTCGCCTCCGGCATGCAGGTCACGCTGCCCGAATCCAAACCCGTCGATACCTTCTACTACCAACCTCATCTACGACCTCATCGCCATCGATCACATCGGCCCCGACTACATCCAGACCGTCAACAAGCTCAACTACCATGCGTTCTATCTGCGCGACGGCGCCGACATCGTTCATAGCTACGACATCACCGGCTACCCGCAAATTGCGCGCGAATGCCTCGATTTCTTTGCAAAACGACAGCAGCCCGACGGCAACTTCCTGTCGCAGCCGCAGCAGTACGACGGATGGGGCGAGGCCGTGTGGGCCTACGGCCAGCACTACCGCATCACGCACGACAAGGACTTCGCCGAGTGGGCTCTTCCGCAGATCGACCGCGCCGTCGATTGGCTCCATCAGGCGCGCGCCGCCGATCCGCTCCACATCATCCCTGCCAGCGACGTGCGCGACAACGAGTTCGTCCAGGGCCACATCACCGGCTACAACTTTCTCGCCCTCGATGGCCTCAGGCTCGCCATTCAGATGGCGGCTGAAACCGGCCACGCCGATCTCGCGCAAAAATGGCAGGCCGAGTACGACGACTTTCACCAGGCGTTTTTCAAGGTGCTCGACGCGCAGGCCACAGCGCACAAGGGCTATATTCCACCCGCGCTCGACGGTCAATCGGGTGGCTACGACTGGGGCAACCTTCTCTCCGTGGTCCCCGAGCCGGTTCTCGATCCGCACGATCCACGCGTCACCGCTACGCTCAAGGTCACGCAGGCCAAATACGCTGAAGGCATCATGACCTACGCCGATGGCGAATTCCTGCACCACTACCTCACCATCAAGAACACGATGACCGAGACCATCCGCGGCGATCAGGAACAGGCGATCAAGGAGTTCTACGCGATCCTGCTTCACACCAGCTCAACCAACGCCGGCTTCGAGTACAAGATTCGCCCCTGGGGAGACCGCAACTTCGGTGACGATCTCGCGCCCCACGGCTGGTTCGCGGCCGAGTATCGCACTCTGCTGCGCACCATGCTCATTCGCGAAGAAGGCGGCCAGCTTCATCTGCTCTCCGCCGTTTCTCCGGCGTGGATCGGCAAAGGCAGGACTATCGCCGTCCGTCAGGCGCCGACCAACTACGGCCTCTTCGCCTTCACCCTCGATCAACCGGAGGATGGCGTCGCCGTGCTGCATCTGGATCCCAACTTCACCGCGCCGCCCCAGTCGATCGTCGTTCACCTGCCCTGGTTTGTAGTTCTCAAGTCCGCAACAGCCGATGGCAAGTCGATGAAGGCTCTGGGCGGCGCGCTCACTGTTTCTGCTGCAACGCGCGTCATCGAGCTCCACTGGACCGTGAAGCCCGATACTCCGCACCTCAGCTACGACAACGCCGTTTCTGCCTATAAGGCGGAGTACGTGCGGCACTACCAGGCCTTCGTGCACGGCACAAGCGCCAACAAGAACTAGGGCATATCGACACATAGCCCTCGCTGCTGCATTCGCTCAATAAGATAGAAACATGGACACTGTGCGCATCGACAAATGGCTTTGGGCCGCGCGCTTCTTCAAAACGCGTGCCATAGCCTCGCGCGCCTGCGATATTGGCCGCATTCAATCGAACGGCCTCCGCTCTAAACCCGCCCGCGAGGTCCGCACCGGGGACAAGCTGCGCATCGAGAACGAGCGCGGCATCTTTGAAGTCGAGGTTTTGGCGGTGAGCGCGATGCGCGGCCCCGCCGCCGTTGCGCAAACCCTCTACCGCGAATCCGACTTGAGCCGCGAGGCTCGCCTCCACCTCGCCGAGGAGCGCAAGGCATTCGAGCAGTACGTCCGGCTACCCGAGCGCCGCCCCTCCAAGCGCGACCGCCGGCGAATCATTCAGTTCCGCGGCCGAGTTTAAGGCCGCCCAGATTTGGTCCGCTCTTTGTCGCAAGTCGGATTGGAAATGTGCGTATTCAGACAACCCGTCGGCGATTGTGCTCGCCCCGCTCAAGCCAGTTTTGATGGGTGCGGAATGCGGCGGCTACTTCATGAATTTCGCCAGTGCGAGGCCGCCAATGCCGTCCTGAAGGAAGTGGGCCAGTATGCCAGGCCGGAGACTCTTGCGCCACCATGCGAGCCACCCGAACATGAAGCCGTAAAAGGCGATGACAATGATCTGGGTTGTCCCCTGGTATGCGTGCGCCGCCCCGAACGCGATCCCCTGCAAAACGATGGCCGCGGCGGCATTGCGAGTCCAGCCGGCGAACTGGCGCTGGAGATATCCGCGGAAGATCGTCTCCTCGCAGGTTGCGGCGGTAAGCGCCACCAGCAGGAAGACGGCGTCTTCCAAAATGGTATGTGGGAGCATGTCTTTGAGGGCCTCGGTGTTGCCGGCCTTCATCAAGTGCCCAAGGCCGGATCCAAGGGCGGCCAGCAGGACGTTGGCGACGAGAAGATACGCGGCTGCGATTCCCAGATCGAGGGCAACGGAGCGCAAGGTGGGCGAGAAGCGGCCGGCGAGCGCCTTGAGCGAGGGCCCCTGCCATCGCGGGCCGATGGCGATGAAGCCGAAGATGAGCCACTCGGCGGCCATGGATATGGCGTAGCCCACCAGCCGATGGTGGATGTGACCGGCGGCATGGCGGACGCCGAGGACGGCTGCTGCGGCCAGCGCCCCCAAAAGCAGGAGAACGACTGAGGTGTGCCATGCCGGAGCGATCGCAACCGATTCAAGCCCGGCCTCTGGGGGCGGCGTTTTGGCGGCAGAATCTCCCATGTCGCATTCTTTCGGCTAATGGAATCACTATACAAAAACGGCCGGCGGAAAGTTGCAGTATTCAACGCAATTCGGACGGAAAGAATGCGGCCGGCACCAGACGCACGAAAGCCCGGCTTGAAAGCCGGGCTCTCGTTGCTCGATCGATTCGCTTACGCGATCAGCTTCTTGACCTTTTCTTCAATCACATCCTGAGGAACGTAGCCCACAATCTGATCCGCCACCTTGCCGCCCTTGAAGAACAACAGTGCCGGAATCCCGCGAATGCCATAGCGCGAAGGCGTCGCGCCGTTCTGGTCCACGTTCACTTTGGCCACCTTCAGCTTGCCTGCATAGGTTGCGGCCACACCGTCCACAATCGGTGCAATGGCCTTGCACGGCCCGCACCAAACCGCCCAAAAATCCACCAGAACCGGCTGCTCGCTCTGCAGCACTTCCTGGTCAAAATTTGCATCGTTCACTTCCAAAACACCCAACCCAGCCATGATCCTCCTTGCGGACCCGCACCCGTTCATTGTACAGGAAACCGTATATCTGATCAGATGCAGCAACGCGCGCAAAGTCGCAGGCCTCGGCGCCGTATCGGGCCGCACCGCACAACCAAATCGCTTGAGTTGAGGTTTCGTAGAGCGGGCCGCAAATCAGCTGCCAGCTCCGATCGAACTCCATCGCCCTTTGCGTCAGCGCAAACATTTTACCGCGCAAAGAGAAGCGCCCGGATCCGATAAGGACCACGGGCGCTAGAGCAGCCCTCCCCCAGAACTGCTCACGCAGCGAATGTAGTTGTTGAATCGATAAATAGCAAGCAAACTTGAGTAATCGGCGAAGTAATCAGAAATTTGGTGACTACCGACATAGGCAACCACCGTAACTTATTGATAACGCACAGGGTTGCCGGTAGAAAAACGACTGCTTCGCCGCAAACTTATTTATTCTCAATCGTTTGGCAGGCCCCAACCCTCGAAAATCGGCAAATAAGCAGCTCTGCCCTCATGCGATTTTGCACTGCCTTTGTAGCATCCGCGCAGGCTCTCTTCCCGGTCGACAACCACCAGAACCGCCGGCCCCGCTCCGCTCAACGCCGCGCCCAGAATCCCGTGTTCTGCCCACCAGCGGCAGCAGAAGCGGCAGCAGCGGACAGATGGGCGCGCGATACGGCTGATGAATCCGATCGCTCATCGCCAGCCGCAGCAGATCGCCGCGCGCCTGCGCAAACGCCAGCCCCAGCACCGCCACCGATTGCAGGTTCGCGACCACGTCTTCAAGCGGATAATTCGCCGGCAGCACCGCGCGCGCTTTGCTGGTGGCGAGCGGCTCCGCTGGCAGCGCCACAATCGCGCGCCACTCCTGCGGCGGATCGGCTCGCGCCACGCGCACCTTCGTCCCCTCGCACACCGCGGTCACAAATCCGCCCAGCCAGCATGCCGCCACGTTGTCCGGATGCCCTTCGAGCGCGTACGCCTCTTCGAGAACCCGATCCGTATCCCAGCCGAGCCTGTCCAAAGTGCACCGCCAGCGCAATCGCCGCCAGCCGCGCGGCCGCCGACGAGCCGCATCCCATCCCCAGCGGAATCTCGTTCACCATCCGGATCGCCAGCGGCACAATCGGCCGCTCACGGTCGCGCAGGATGCGCTTGTAGGTCTCGAGAATCAGGTTGTCTTCGAGCCGCGCGCAGCGGTCGGCGTTGCGCCCGGTGGCGGCAATCGAGAACTCCTGCGCCGCCTCGGCCTCGATTTCGAGAAAAAAATCCAGTGCCACGGCCACGGCGTCGAACCCCGGGCCAAGATTCGCCGAGGTTGCAGGCAAGCGGAGCCGAAGAGCGTTTGGTCTTCCCTGATCGCTCATCCCACTTCGCCCTTCAGCGCGGCCAGCACCGCCGCCGGCGTGGCATCCACGGTGATCGCATCCCTCCGCAGCGCCTCAATCGCCGTCTCCGACCCCTGCTTCTCCTCATCGGTCAGCAGCGTTCCGCGATGGAAGTCGATGGTGTAATCCGCGTCCTTCAGCGTATGCCCGGTGAGCACCAGCACCACCGTCTCGCCCGAGCGGATCACGCCCTGCGCGCGCAGCTTCTTCAGTCCGGCCAGCGTCACCGCCGAAGCCGGCTCGCAGCCCAGCCCTTCCGCGCCAATCTCCGCCTTGGCAATCGCGATCTCCGCCTCGGTCACATCCAGGCACCATCCGCCGCTCTCCTGAATCACCCGCGCCGCCTTGCGCCACGATGCCGGATTGCCGATGCGAATGGCCGTCGCCCGCGTGTGCGCCTCCACCGGCTCCAGCACCGCGCCGTGGTTCTTCCTCAGGCTCCGCACCAGCGGATTCGCCCCCGCCGCCTGAATCACGGTGATCTTCGGCAGCCGCGCCACCAGTCCCAGCTCGCGCATCTCGCGGAATCCCTTGCCCAGCGCCGAGCTGTTGCCCAGGTTGCCGCCGGGAACAATCAGGTGGTCGGGCACATTCCAGTCCATGGCCTCGGCAATCTCGAAGGCCGGCGTCTTCTGCCCCTCCAGCCGGTACGGATTCACCGAGTTCAGCAGATAGATCGGCGCCTGCTTCACGATCTCGGTCAGCACGCGCAGGCAGCCGTCGAAATCGGCCTTCAACTGGCACGTCACCGCGCCGTAGTCCATCGCCTGCGACAGCTTGCCCCACGCAATTTTTCCCTCGGGAATCAGCACCAGACTGCGCATCCCGGCGCGCGCCGCATACGCGGCCATCGACGCCGACGTGTTCCCCGTCGACGCGCACGCCACCCACTTGAATCCCCGCTCCCGCGCCACGCTCAGCGCCGCGGTCATGCCCGTGTCCTTGAACGAGCCCGACGGATTCATGCCCTGGTGCTTGGCAAAGAGCTGATCGATTCCCAGCGCTTTTGCCGCGCGCGGCAGATGATACAGCGGCGTATTCCCCTCGCGCAGCGAAACCGCATTGCCAAAGTTATCCAGAATCGGCAACAGCTCGCGGAATCGCCACACCCCCGACTGATCCAGCGCCTCGCCCGAGCAGCGCCGCTCCCGCCACAGCCACTTCAGCGCGCCCGGATTCGGCCGGTCGTGCCCGCCGCGCTGGCTCCAGCCGGGATACTCCACCTCAAACAGGTCCCCGCAATTCGCGCAGCGAAAGTCCGGCCGCGCCTCGGCTCCCGCGATCCGGCTTCCGCATCCAAAACAGCGCAACTGGTGCAGATTGTCGTTCATGCCTGTCCCCGAAACCGCGTGTCTTGAAACCGAAAACGAGCACATGATAACGCGTGATGCGCCAGGTGCGTCCGCCTCAATGATCGAATCAGGCGGTTTCGTTGCCTAGGGTGTATCGACATATACGGACGGACAGCGTTGCGAGCGAAAATCCGGCCAGACGAGGCGGAGTCCGAAGGCTGTGGCGGGCCCACAGTCTAGGACGACAACGAAATATGGCCGGATTTTCTCCGCAACCCGGAGGGACGGGGCCATTTCCCCTCATTTCGTCGTCAATCGTCGCTAGGAGACGCCCGGTATCCGTCGCTCCTCATTCCTAGAACTGAGGGGAAATGGCTCCCGTCGCTGCCGCCTGTATATGTCGATACACCCTAGTGTTAGCCTAGCAGGTGTACGGCGATTCTTGCTGTGGATGGTAGGCTCACCGCGTCGATGCCGAAGCAACTCCTCCCCGCCCTCTTCGCGTTCCTCTTTCTCGCGCCCCTCACCGCGCAAGCCCCTCTCCGCGTCGCCGCCGCCGCCGATCTCGAGCCCGTCCTTCCACCCATCCTCGAGGAATTTCAGCGCGCCACCGGCATTCACGCTGAAGCCACCTACCAGGCCTCCGCCATGCTCACCACGCAGATCGAAAACGGCGCTCCCTTCGACGTCTTTCTCTCCGCCGACCTCAGTTATCCCAAGCGCCTCATCGACGACGGCCTCGCCGACGCCGCCGGCTCCGCCGATTCCACCACTCCCATCACCTACGCCAAAGGCACGCTCGTTCTCTGGGAGCGAAAAGATTCGCACCTTGCCTCCGCCCTCGCTCGATCTGCTGCGCGACCCCCGCCCTGAAGCGCCTCGCCATCGCCAATCCCGACCGCGCGCCCTACGGCCGCGCCGCCGTCGCCGCGCTTCAGAGCCTCAATCTCTACGACACCCTCAAGCCGCGCCTCGTCACCGCGGAAAACATCGCCCAGGCCGCGCAGTTCGTCGACTCCGCCAACGCCGACGCCGGCCTCATCTCGCTCACTTCCGCGCTTACGCCGCGCCTCTCCGCCGACGGCTCGTACTTCGTCATTCCGCGCGATCTCTACCCGCCCATCGAGCAGGGCGCCGTCATCGTCAGCAACACCAAACAGCGCGCCGCCGTCCACAAGCTGCTCGACTTTCTGCTCTCGCCGCCGGTGCAGGCCGAACTCGCCAAAAGCGGCCTCACGCCGGTGAAGTGACCGCGATGGACTGGCAAGCATTCGCTCTCTGCCTTCGTCTCGCCGCCGTCACCACCGCGATTCTTCTCGCTATCGCCGTGCCTCTCGCCGCGCTGCTCGTGCTGGGCCGCGGCCGCTGGCTCGCCGCCCTTGAAGCACTGGCCACGCTGCCCATGGTTCTGCCGCCCACCGTGCTCGGCTTCTTTCTTCTCGTCCTGCTCGGCCCCCGCACCGCCTTTGGCCGCGGCATCGCCGCCCTCCTCGGCCATCCGCTCGCCTTTTCCTTCGATGGCCTCGTCGTCGGCTCGGTCATCTACAGCCTTCCCTTCGCCGTGCAGCCGCTCGTCGCCGGCTTCGCCTCGGTCGACACAGCTCTCGTCGATGCCGCGCGCCTTCTCGGCGCAGGCCCCGTGCGTCTCGTCTCCAGCATTCTCGTTCCCCTCGCGCGCCGCTCGCTTCTCGCCGCCGTCGTGCTCAGTTTTCTCCACACCATCGGCGAGTTCGGCGTCGTCCTCATGCTCGGCGGCGACATTCCCGGCGCCACGCGCACGCTCTCCATCGTCCTCTACGACCAGGTGGAAAACTTCGACTACGCCGCCGCCGACCGCACCGCCGCTATTGCTCCTTGGCCTGAGCGTTCTGGCTCTCGCCGCTGATCTACTCCACAAGCCAAAAGCGCGGGAGCGCGCACCGTGCTTAAGTTCTCGCTCGACGCGCGCCGCGGCAGCTTCCACCTCCAGGTGGAGTGCACCTTCGCCTCCGATTGGACCGTCATCTTCGGCCCCTCCGGCGCCGGCAAAAGCACATTGCTCCGCCTGCTCGCCGGCCTCGACTCGCCCCACCACGGCCGCATCGCCCTCGACGGCCGCGCGCTCACTGAAACTGCCATCGGACTCCGCATCCCGCCCGGCCATCGCCAGACCTCGCTGGTCTCGCAGCAGCCCGCGCTCTTCCCTCACCTCACCGCCGCCGCCAACGTGGCCTACGGCCTGCGCAGTCTCGATCGCGCCGCCCGCGCGCGCCGCGTCGATGAAATGCTGGACCTTGGTTGGCGCAACCGACCTCGCCGCCCGCCGTCCGCAGGATCTCTCCGGCGGCCAAGCGCAGCGCGTTGCTCTGGCTCGCGCGCTCGCGCCCGCGCCCCGCCTGCTTCTCCTCGATGAGCCTTTTTCCGCACTCGACGGCGTCGCCAGCGACGCGCTACTTGTCCGCCTGCAAAATTGGCTGCGCGAAAATCATGTGCAGGCCGTCATGGCCACTCACGACGCCACCGACGCGCTCGCCACTTCTGCCGAAGTTTTGCTCCTGCGCGACGGCCGCCTCACCGCTCTCGGCCCCGCGGCCCAGGTTCTCGCTTCAGAGCGCGAACGTCTCCTTAGCCGCCTGCAAGGCCCGCAGGGCTGATCCCGCGGCTTTTCACTTGGCCGCGATCACCAGCAGCGTCGCATCATCCTGAAAGCGCGCATCGCAAAACGCTGACACCTGATTGAGCAGCGCGTCGCTCATCTCCGTTGCCGTGCGCTTGCTCTCTTCGAGCGCTGCCTCGGCCAGCTTCTCCTCGCCGAACTCCTGCTCGTCCGCGCCGGTCGCTTCGGTAATGCCGTCGGTCACAAGCAACAGCCGATCGCCCGGCTGCAGTGCAATCGTCGCGTTCTCATACTCCCACTTGGGAAAAACGCCCAGCGCAGCGCCTCCCGTCTCCACGGATCGGGCGATCCCTTGCGAGACGAGAATCGGGTACAGGTGCCCGGCGTTGCAGTACTCGAGCGTCCGCGTCTCACCGTTCAGCACGCCATAGAGGAACGTCACAAACTTCCCGGTCGCCAGATTCTCGCACAGCAGGCTGTTCACTTTGGTGCACACCTGCGCCGGGCTTTCGGCGCTGCCTCGCAAATGCGCGCACTGCCGCCTGCACATTGGCCATCAGCAGCGCGGCCGACACGCCCTTCCCCACAACATCAGCAATGCAGACGCCGAGCCTGTGCTCGTCCAGCTTGAAGACGTCGTAGTAATCACCGCTCACCTCGCGCGCCGGCCGCCACGCTGCCGCCACTTCAAACCCCGCAAGCTGGGGAATCTCTTTCGGCAGCAGCGATTGCTGAATCTCCCGGGCACGCTGCATCTCCTGCGCCTGCAGCTCCAGCTGCTCCGCGCCCTTCTCCACCGACCGCTGCAATTCTCTGTTGCGCCGTTCCAGCCTCTCTCTCGTGTTGCCATATAAAAACGAAATAAAACCGAACACGAAAGTTGCGACAAATGGAAACTTCCATTCCGTTTCAATGAAGTTGGAAAGCGTGTCGGGTCGGATCAGCAACCATATAACCGTGATCGAAATCAGGTAGACGGGGACCGTCAGGACAAGCAGGATCGGCAGAAAAATCAGCCAGTTGAACGGAAATGGCCTTCCTGAATAGAGGAACTCCACCCGGCTGATTGCGGGCGAGAGAAGATTTCCTATACAAAGCGTGAACACGACAACCAGTACAGGGTTGATCGGCTCTCCCATCGCCCAGAGAATGGCGACAACGACCGCAGACATGGCAAGGTAGACACTTTGCTGCCGAAAAAACGACCTCGCAGACGAAAAGTTCACGTTCACACCGCCTCAGTGCTTGAGCCGTGTTGAGAAAATCCGATCATTCTAACTATAGCCGCAAGCTAGAACCCAATCAGCATCCGGCTCCATCTCCAGCCGGATCCCGAACCGCGCTTCAACCGCCGCTGCGAATCTTCTCCGCCAGCGCCAGAATCTCCTCGGCCGTCGCGCCTCCGCGATTCACCAGCGCCAGCGTGTGCCGCGACGAAATCCCCGCCGCGCCCAGCGCGTAGCCCTTCGCGAATCCCGCCTGCTCAATCAGCCACGCCGCGGGAATCTTCACCAGCCCATCGTCCGCGGGAAAAACCCGGACTGAAACGCCGGCACTCGCCGCGACTTTCCGCACGCGTTCCGCCACTTCCTGCGCAACCGCCGGATTCTTGAAGAAACTCCCCGCGCTGCGGCAATCCGGATCGCCCTCCACCAGCAGCATTCCCTTGCTTCGCCGGATGCTCGCGCACCGCCGCCGCAACTTCCGCCAGCGTCGGCGCCGTCGCCCAGTCCGCAAAGTGAGCCTTCAGATCCTGGTACGCGATCAGCGGCGCGCCATTCTGCCGCAGCCGGTAGTCGACGCGCGTCACAATGTACCGCCCTCGATCCGTCGAGTTGAACCGGCTGCGCCGATAGGCAAACCCGCACTCCGCGTTCGAGAACTCCACAAATCGTGCGCTCACCCAGATCGAACGCCCGCACCCGCTCGATGACCGAAGCCACCTCCTGCCCGTACGCGCCCACATTCTGCACCGGCGTTCCGCCCACCGTCCCCGGAATCCCCGCCAGGCACTCGATCCCCGCGCACTCCAATCTCAACGGCCCGCTCGACAAAGTCGTCCCAGTCTTCGCCGGCCGCAACGCGAAACAGCTCCCCGTCCCGCTCGATTCCCTTCAGCCCAACATGCAGCACCAGCCCCGCGAATCCCTCATCGGCGACGAGCACATTGCTGCCGCCGCCCAGCACAAACAGCGGCACGCCCCGCTCGCGCGCCCACTCGCTCGCCTCCGCAATCTCCGCCTCGCTCGCCGCCTCCGCAAACCACCGCGCCGGCCCGCCAATGCCAAAGGTCGTAAACGGCGCGAGGAGTTGTCTTTCTTTGATCTGCATCGGTTCAAGGCTACACCGATGAGGGCTGAAGACGGTAAAATGAGCTACAGGCAGCTTCCCCTGCCGGAGGCAAACATGTATCCAGAACTGATGGTGATTCCCATGCGCGAGGAACTCGTGCGCGCCGGAATCAAGGAAACCCGGACCGCCGAAGAAGTGGACGCGGCACTGGCCGAGCCGGGAACTACCCTCGTCGTCGTCAACTCCATCTGCGGTTGCGCGGCCGGCAAGGCCCGTCCCGGCATCCGCCTCGCTCTCTCCAACTCCGCCAACCAGCCCGATCGCAAGATCACCGTCTTTGCCGGCCAGGATCGCGAGGCCACCGAGCGCGCCCGCAGCTACTTTGAGGGCCATCCGCCCAGCTCGCCCTCCGTCGCCATCCTGCGCGACGGCAAGCTCGTCTACCTCATGCAGCGCTCCGTCATCGAGCAGTCCACCGCGCAGGACATCGCTGCCGAACTCATGCGCGCCTTCGACGAATTCTGCGCCAAGACGACCGCGTAGGGACCCTTCAAACTTTGCGGATGGGCCCGGGATAGCGGGCAATCGTCGCATCCACGGTAAGCAAAGTGATCCCTTCGACAATGGCTTGCGCAATCAGCAGCCGGTCGAAGGGATCTTTGTGTATGGGCGGTAGTGTGTCTACTGCAACCGCGTGCTGACCTAAGACCGGCAGTTCTTCGTAGCCGTCGTCCAGCATTGCGCGCCGCAAGACTCTGGGGTCAAACGGGAATCCCTTCTTTCCAAGCCCGTGCTTGATTGCAATCTCCCACAGGGTTGCCGTGCTGAAGACAAGCTCGTTTTGCCGGTCTTCAAGAGTAGATCGCGCCTCCGCTGAAAGTCGCTTTTGCGCAAAAAACGCCCACAAAACCAAATGAGTGTCGAGGAGGAACTTCATTCCTCTTCCTTGCCAAGCATCAACTCCTCAATCTCCTTGTCGAGTTGCTTGTCGATTTCGTCGAAATCATCCGGTATCGTGTACATCCCCTTCAGGACGCCCATCCGCCGTTTTGCGGAGGCCGCTGCAGGCTTATCCAGCCGGATAACTTGCACTTTCGGCTTGCCCGCCTTGGCGATGATGAATGGCTCGCCTTTCTCGGCCTCGTCGACGAGCCGCGAAAGATGAGTTTTTGCTTCGTGAATGTTGAAGGTGCGCATTGCGTCCTCCAGTGAACTAAGTTTACTTAGTTTAGTCTAATCGATGGGGGTTTGCAAGCTATGCCCGAGCCCGCTCAGTCCGCCGCCTGCGCCTTGGCCAGCTTCTGCACCTTGCTGTGCTTCACGGAATACGTGAAGTAGATGATCAACCCGAAGATCAGCCAGCCGATCATCACCTCCCATGTGATCACCGCCAACCGCGACATCAGGAAGATCGCCGACACGATTCCCAGGATCGGCACCAGCGGCACCAGCGGCGTCTTGAACGGCCGATGCAGCTCGGGATGCCGCACGCGCAGCACCCACACTCCCGCGCACACGATCGTGAACGCCAGCAGCGTGCCGATGTTCACCAGGTCGGCGAGCCTGCCGATGGGCAGGAACGCGGGAAACACGGCCGCAAAGATCCCAAACACGATCGTCGTGATCCACGGCGTGCGGAACTTCGGATGCACCGCCGAGGCCCACTTCCACAAGCAGGCCGTCCTTCGACATCGAGTAGAACACGCGCGTCTGCCCCAGCAGCATCACCAGCATCACCGTGGCCAGTCCGAAGACCGCGCCGATCTTCACCAGCAGCGAGCCCCAGCTCACGCCCGTCGCGTCGATGCCCAGCGCCACCGGAGCGCCAACGTTCAGGGTCTTGTAGCTCACCAGGCCGGTGAGAACCAGCGAAACCAGGATGTACAGGAACGTGCAGATGGCCAGCGACCCAAGAATGCCGATGGGCATATCGCGCTGCGGCTTCTTCGCCTCCTGCGCCGCCGTCGACACCGCGTCGAATCCAATGTAGGCGAAGAAAATCCGCGACGCGCCTTTCGAAATGCCGCCCCAGCCAAAGTTTCCGTGCGCGTCCCTGGGCGGAATGAAGGGATGCCAGTTCATCTTCGCCACTTGGGGATGGCGAATCAGGAAGTACCCGCCGACCACCAGAAAGATCGCCACCACGGTCAGCTTGATGAACACAATCGCCGAATTGAAGTTCGCCGACTCCTTGATCCCGATCACCAGGATGACCGTGATCACCATGACAATCGCCATGGCAATCAAATTGAAAGCCGCGGTCACATGCGGCAGCCCGGCGTCGCTCACTCCCGGCGGCAGCGACATCACCGGCATCCACTGATGCTGGTAGAAGACCAGATGCGTTCCCGTCGACGCCGTCAGTTGCGGCGGAATGAAGATCCCGAATTGCTGCAGCAGGCTGTTGAAATAGCCTGACCATCCCGAGGCCACCGTCGATGCGCCGAAGGCGTACTCCAGCACCAGGTCCCAGCCGATGATCCACGCCACCAGTTCGCCCAGCGTGGCGTAGCCGTAGGTGTACGCCGACCCGGCAATGGGAATAATCGATGCGAACTCGGAATAGCACAGCCCGGCAAAGGCGCAGGTGATGCCCGCCAGCACAAAGCTCAGCGCCACGGCCGGTCCCGCGTAAAGCGCCGCGGCCTGGCCTGTCAGCACAAAAATTCCCGCGCCGATCACGGCGCCAATTCCCAGCGTCACCAGGTTCACGGCCCCCAGCGAGCGCTTCAGCGTGTGCTCGCCTTGCTCGCCCGCTTCGTGCGTGAGCATCGACATGGGCTTAATGCGCAGCAGTCTGGATATCAATGAGCGGCTTCCTCCCTGGCGAATGAATGGAATGGAGTAGACAGCGCGGCGGGATCAGAATCATTCGGTAGCTCGGGCAAAGCCAATTCTGTCCGCCGGAACTCGTTACGCAATCATACGATACAGCACCGGCCAGTCCCCACAACGGTAGTGGGTCAGTTTGAAGGGTACGGGCTTCAGGTGAAGGGTACGGGCTTCAGCCCGTACATCAATTCACCAAAATAACCGAGGGGCTTTAGACCCTGAGGGAAAGATTTCTCATAATGCCGCTTTGCGTTGGCGCGGGTCACCACCAACGGCGCCATCCCTCATGAGAATTGTCTCGTTCCCCGGCAGCCGATGTCTCGATTTCAAACGGAGCTTGACTCGTCTCCGGCCCCATTGTGTATCGAAACCGCACAATCGCTCTGTCTCAAATTCGGACAGCTTCTGTCTCGATTTCGGACAATCGCGATGCGCATTTACTCGACCGCGGTCACCCACCGCCGGAATTCGCCCGCGGGATCCTTGGCGCGAAAGATCGCCGCGGAAACGCCGACCACGCTCGCTCCGGCCGCAAAAATCTCCGGCGCCGTTTCGAGCGTCACTCCTCCTACCGCAACCAGCACTGCATTCGGACCAGCTTCCTCGCGTAGCCGGCGCACTCCCGCCGCTCCAATCGGCGGCTTCATTGTCTGCTTCGTTGTCGTAGGAAACACCGGCCCGATCGACAGATAATCCGCTGGCTCCTTCAGAATTCCGGGCACGAGCGCTTCGCTCCCGCCAAACGTGCCCACAATTCTGCCGGGCCCCAGCAGCCGCCGCGCCTCGGCAGGTGTCGCGTCGCCCGCATCCACATGCGCGCCGTCAAAACCGGCCCGCTCAACCAGATCAACCCGGTCATCAAGGACCAGCTTCGCGGTTCCCGCAGGCAGCGCCGCGCGCAGAATCGCCGCATCCGCCAGCACCTCGGCCTCGCTCCCGGTTTTGTTCCGGTACTCGAGCAGCGTCACGCCGGCCTCCGCCAGCTCGTTCGATAATCGCCTCAGGAACTCCGCCCGCCCTGCCAGCGGAAACACTCCCGCATCAAGAATCGGATACACCTTCGGAAAGGAAAAGGACATGAAACCAGCCTAGACGATCAGCGACGGGAATCATGAACCGCCGTGAGGATTAAGGGAAAGGAAACAAGCAGCGGCTCGATCTTCCCTCGTTCCCTGTTCCCTACTCCCTACTCCCTGCTTTTCTCACATCTCGTCCGCGCTCGGCCCATACATCCCGGGCACCTTCGCGCCCAGCAGCCGCAGATAGACGCTCAACTGCGCGCGATGGTGAATCATGTGGTTCAGCACCATCTCGCGGAACACCTGGTGCTTTGGCTCGTCGATCCACGCCTGCCCGCCAAAGACAAACTGCCATTTCCGGTCCCACTTCTCCCCGGTCGTCGCCACCAGCGCTGCGTGCGTTTCTCGCCAGATCGCTTGTCGAACTTCTCCAGCACCGCCGCTTTGCTCGCCGGCACATACGGATCCCACTTGTGGTCCGCCGGGAACTCCAGCTTGTCCTTCGTCAGCGTCGTCATGCGCCCAGTCACCCGCAAAATCGGTGAGATGGCCGGCCAGCCGGCCCAGGCTCATCGATTTGGGGTGTGGTTTGTAGTTGAAATCGGCGTCGGCCGGGATGGCATCGAGCATCTTGCGGGTCTTCGCGGCTTCGCGGTCAAATTCGGCAATCAAGTTCTTTCTGAGCATCCATGCGGGCAACCTCCACGTTGCCCACACAGCATAGCCGATTTCGGCGTCAAAAGGCGAAGAAAAAGCGATAAATATTCTGCTGGACGTTTGCCCCCTCGCTTACCCTCAAATGTGATGCTACAATGTATCACATGAAGACCGTCTCCGTTCGCGACCTCCGCTACGACTTCAAGAAAGTCGAGCGCCTGCTCCGCCAGGGTGACGAACTGCAGGTCACCAAGCGCCGCAAAGTCATCGCGCGCCTCACGCCTGAGCCCGCCGAGCGGCCGCCCCTGCCCGATTTCCTGGCGAGATTCAAGGAAATCTATGGCGACAAAGTGCTTGAAGTAAGTGGCGCCGACCTCATCAGCTGGGATCGGGATCGTTATTGATCTACCTCGACACCAGCTTCGTAGTTTCGTTGTTCACCAAAGATGCGAACTCCGCCGCAGCCGCTTCAGCGTTGCAAGCGGCTCAATTGCCCTTGCAGATGTCGTCGCTGACGGAACTTGAAACGGTCAACGCTATGGGCCTGCGCGTATTTCGAAAAGAGATTTCCGAGCTCGAGGCGGCTCAATCGCTTCGCGCGTTCGATGAAGACCTTCGGCGCGGAAGTTTTCTGCGCAGTGCACTTCCGGAATCAGCGTTTGCGCTGGCTCGCAAACTTTCTCTTCAATCCGCGGCACAATTGGGAGTGCGTACCCCAGACCTGCTTCATGTCGCCGCTGCCATTGAACTCGGCTCGACCGGTTTATTTACTTTCGACCTTCAGCAGCGGAAACTCTGTTCCCGTGTAGGCCTGACACTGAATCCTCTGCCATGACTCCCGCAGCCCGCCCCGACACCCTACGCTTGCTGCTTCTCCGCCTCGGCCCGCGCCGCCAGGAAACGTTCCATATACCCCGTATCGAATTCTCCCGCCCTGAACCCCGCATCCTGAAAGATCGCCTCGTGCAGCGAGATCGAAGTATCGATCCCTTGCACGATGAACTGGTTCAGTGCCCGCTCCATCTTGACCATCGCCTCCGCGCGATCGGCCCCGTGGGCAATCAGCTTGGCAATCAGCGAGTCGTAATACGGCGGAATCACTCCCTCGGCATAGAGCGCCGTATCCACGCGAATTCCGTTTCCGCCCGGCACGTTGAACGCGGTAATCTTTCCCGCCGATGGCGTGAAGCGATCGCGGATGCTCCGCGTTGATCCGGCACTCGATCGCGTGGCCGCGCATCTCCAGCTTCGCCGGCAGAATCGCATCCAGCCGCTCGCCGGCCGCAATCCGCAACTGCGCCTTCACCAGGTCCACGCCCGTAATCGCCTCCGTCACCGGATGCTCCACCTGGATGCGCGTATTCATCTCGATGAAGTAGAGCTGGTGACTCGCGTCCATCAGGAACTCCACCGTCCCCGCATTCTGGTAGCCGATCTCCTTCATGCAGTGGCAAAGCGTGCGCCCCACCTCCTCGCGCATCTTCGGCGTCACCTGCAGGCTTGGCGCCTCCTCGATCAGCTTCTGGTGCCGCCGCTGGATCGAGCACTCGCGCTCAAACAGCGAGGCCACATTGCCATGCTCATCGGCCAGCACCTGGAACTCGATGTGCCGCGGCTGCTCGATGAACTTCTCCATGTAGAGCTCGCCGTTGCCGAACGCATTCGCCGCCTCGGTAAACGCCGCGTGAAACAGATTCGGCAAATCCTCGGCGTCGCGCACAATCCTCATCCCGCGCCCGCCGCCGCCCGCCTTGGCTTTCAGGATGACCGGGTAGCCCACCTTTGCGGCCCACGCGCGCGCCTCTTCCGCCGTCGTCAGAATCCCATCCGATCCCGGCAGAATCGGCACCTTCGCCTTCTTCATCGCCTGCCGCGCTTTTTCTTTTTCGCCCATCAGCCGCGTCACCTCCGGCGGCGGCCCAATGAACTTGATATTCGACGCGCGGCACACCTCGGCGAAGTTCGCGTTCTCGCTCAGCAGCCCGTATCCCGGATGGATCGCCTCCACGTCGGCGATCTCCGCCGCCGAAATCACCGCCGGCACATTCAAATAGCTGTCTGCCGCGCGCGGCGGCCCAATGCAGATGGCCTCGTCGGCAAAGCGCACGTGCAGCGAGTTGCGGTCCGCCTCGCTGTACACGGCAACCGTGCGAATGCCCAGTTCCCGGCACGCGTTCAACACGCGCAGCGCGATTTCGCCTCGATTGGCTACCAGTACCTTACGAAACATGAATGACCTTTGGGAGGGTTGTCATCGGAGCGAGTCCAATCACAGGGGCTTAACCGAAAACAACGGCTGCCCAAACTCGATGGCCTGCCCGTTCGAGACCAGGCATTTCACCACTTCGCCCGCCACATCCGATTCGATCTCGTTCATCAGCTTCATGGCCTCGATGATGCCGATCACCTGGCCCTTTTCCACGTGATCGCCGGGGGTCACAAACGCCGCCGCGCCCGGAGACGGCGAGCCATAGAACGTGCCTACAATCGGCGACTTCACCATGTGCAGCCCGGCCTCCGGGTTCGCGGCCGGCTCTGCCGCAGCCCCTGATGAAACCGATCCCGCCAGCGTGACCGCAGCAGCCTGCGCCACGCTCTGCGGCGCTGTCTGCAGCAGCCGCGCCAAATCGCTCAACCCCGCCGGCCCACTCTCCTGCGGATTGAATTTCAGGCGGATCTTCAGGTCGCCGCGGTCCACGTCAAACTCGGACACACCGTGCGACTTCAAAAACTCAATCAGTTGCCGCAGATCCTCAATGTCTTGTTGCTTCATTCGTTCCTTCACTTCCACTTCCCTCAGCCGAACCAGCCATTCACTGCGCATTCAAAGTTCAATCAGCGCCTTGGGCGCCGGAGTCAGCACCTGCCCTCCGCTGCGCGTTACAGCCACCATATCCTCAATGCGAATCCCGAACTTGCCCGCCAAATAAACGCCCGGCTCGATGGTCACCACCATGCCCGGCTGCAACCGTGTCGTCTGTCCCGCGCCAACCCGCGGCTGCTCGTGAATCTCGAGGCCCACCCCGTGGCCAGTCGAGTGCGTAAACGCCTCAGCCAACCCCTCCCTGCGCAACACGCTACGCGCGGCCTCGTCCACCTCCGCGCAGCTCACGCCCGGCAGCCACGGCGTTTACCGCGGTCTCCTGCGCCTCCAGCACCGCCTCGTAGGTCTTTCGCTCCTCGGGCTTTGGCTTGCCGAGGAAGACGGTGCGCGTCATGTCCGAACAGTAACCCTTGTGGATTATACCGAAGTCGAGCGTCACGAACCCCCGCCGCGGCAGGGGCGCAGCCGTCGCGCGGCCGTGCGGCATCGCCGATCGCAACCCCGACGCCACAATCGTCTCAAACGACATTCCCTCCGCGCCCATCATCCGCGCCTGGTGCTCCAGCTCCGCCGCTACTTCAATCTCGGCAATCCCCGGCCGCAGCACGGTCAGAATGTGCTCAAATAGCTTGCAACCCATGAGCGCCGCCTCGGCCATCAGCGCCAGCTCATCCCCATCCTTCACCCAGCGCAGCAGCTCGACCAGCGGCGCCGGCACGGCCTGAAAAAAACCTTTGCGCAAACGGCTCGGCAGCTCACTCTTCCATCGCGCCAGCTCCGCAACCGTGGTTTTCGCCGCATCGAATCCCGCCATCGCCACGCCCGGCTGCGCGGCCAGCCACTGCGCCGCCGCCACAGCAGGCGACCCCGACGCAATCTGCACCAGTGCCGCCTTCACCTCTTCGGCCGCCTGCGCCGTGTAGCGCCCATCCGTAAACAGGCGCGCCGTCCTGCGCGTCACGGCCAGCGCGGCGCTCGATCCGGTGAATCCGCAAAGATAGCGAATGTCGGGAGGGTGTGTGACGAGGAGTCCGGGAAGCCCGGCGCGAGTCAGCTTGCGGCGCAGCGCGCCCATGCGGCGGAAGTGGTCCACCCGCTCAGTTTTATCACGGCGGGGGCGGAGCCTCAGCCATCAGACCGGCGCTCGCAGCCTGCAGCTAAAAGCTCATGCCTTCTGCACTGCCGCGCGCTGGGCAAGGCGAACGAGGCCGATCGTCAAGGTCACCCCACAGGCAAGCATGGTCATGTGGAAGCCAATTTCAATAAAGAGCAACCCATGCATGTTGAGGCCGTTGTGCATGTGCAGGTTGTCGTGCGCCCACCAATTCCCCATAAACCAGCACAGAGTGACGAACAACAATTTGTTGAGCCACGGCGCCCCGAGACTCAGGCCGCGGATCGACGGCCATCCGAAGATGGCGAACGCTACGGCAAAACCGAAGGCCAGCGCCTCAATGGCAGAGAGCGCAATGTAGCCGGGCAGAAGATTCGCCGGCGGCATCGGAACGTCAGGGCCCGCCGGCCAAATGTGTGGTCCAGCGACAAAGGCGGCAAGGCCGACGACAACGGTCACGATGAGCATCCACCATGGTCTACTCATGGTCTTCATCTCCTTCAATCAAAATCTCTTTTCCAGGCCCGATGCCATTGAATGCTACGCCTCCTGCGGGGAATTACAAGACAAATAAGCATTTGCAGTCGATTCCTGTCGCGTCACCCGCTATCGGACCAACGGGCTCTCCCAAACGCGAAAAAGCAATTCCTTGAGTTGAGCGAAATCCTTCGGGCCAAGCTCGGCGTGCCATTCGCGCTCGATTTCGCGGAGCACCTCCAGAGCCTTTGCCTACGCGGCGTGTCCGCGCTTGGTAAAGCGGACAATTCGCGCGCGGCCCTCATCCGGCGCGTCGGACCGGACCAGATATCCGAGATCTTCCAGGCTCCCGAGCAGGCGGTTCATGGCCTGCTTGCTCATCCCTGCGCGCTCGGCAAGAACGCCGGGGCGAACCCCATCGGGCCCCGGAAATCGGAAGAGCGCCATGTGCGGCAGGCTGAGCCCCTTAAAGCCCGCCGCATTTAGTTCGTGGATGATACGCCGGTGAATGGCCTCGGCCGGAACGCGCAGCAGCGCGCCGATGAGCATGTCCCTGGTTTTGACCGGGTGAATTTTCTTGCAAAAAAGTCATTGACACTCCAGTAAACTATGTTTACTATCATCTTACGGTAAACAAAGTTTACCACAAAGGAGGTTCAAAATGACACCACAAACTGTCGAGGTTCTCGGCCATTCCCCGGCCGAGACCGTAATGGAAGTTGCACAGCAGACCGCGCAGCAGGCCGGCGCGGGGAGCGCGCCTGGAACCGCGGCCGTGGCACAGCAGGACCAGGTGAGGTACGTGCCCGCAGGAACCGGTCGCGGCCTACTGGGGCCCCGGAAACCAACTGACGTTTCTCATCACCGGCAAGGAAACGGGGGGCGCCTTCTTCCTGGCTGAGATGACTGTCCCGCCGGGCGGAGGCCCACCGCCGCACATCCACCACCGCGAGGACGAGTCGTTCCACATTCTCGAAGGCACGCTGACGATTCAGGTGGGCGGGAATACAATCACTGCATCGGCGGGCGATTTCGCTTTCCTTCCCCGCGGAATCGTGCATTCCTTCAAGAACACCGGCGATGGCTGCGCGAAGGCGCTGGTTTTGACCACGCCGGCGGGCCTTGAGAACTATTTTGCTGAGGTGTTCGAACCTGCTGCGGATCGCACTGCGGCGCCGCCGCCTCCCAGCAAAGAGATGATGGCGCGGGCGATGGCGGCGGCTCCCCGGTACGGCCTTGTGCTTCTTCCCCCGGCATAGCGGGTTCCATCGGAATGCACGAAATGATCTACCAACGATAGCGATAAGGGAAACGGAGGTCTCCATGACACTGCAAACCATCGATCTAGGCGTCAATCCCGCCGAGGAAACCATCCGTCTCGGGCCGCTCGCGGTGCGATTCCTCGTCACCGGTGAGAACTCGGCGGGCACGGTCGCGGTCTTTGAGGTGGTTGTGCCCGCCGGGCAGCGCCTGATGGCTCCGGCGCACAGCCACGACCACTACGAGGAGACGATCTACGGCGTCGACGGCGTGTTGACGTGGACCGTGGACGGCAAGCTGATCGACGTGGGGCCGGGGCAGGCGCTCTGCATTCCGCGGGGCGCCGTTCACCGGTTCGACAACAACGGCAGCCGAGGACGTGAAGGCGCTCTGCGTGATCACGCCCGCCGCGATCGGTCCGCAGTATTTCCGCGAGGCTGCCGAGGTGGTCAACGCGGCGGCCGGTGGTCCGCCGGACCGGGCAAAGATGGCGGAGATCATGCGCCGCCACGGCCTCACGCCGGCTCCGCCTCAGGCGTAGCGCCTGGATAACCGGCTATTCGGAAGTGACTGGTTGATAAACATTCGCGCACGCGTTCGGCGGGAATGATGCTGTGCATACGCTTGCACTGCCAGCGGCAGGATTCGCCGGAACAAGCAATCTGATTTGCCGGGAACCCCGCGAAGGCCGCACCAACAAGCTGAGGGCTGAAAGCTACCGGCTACAGGCTGCTCGTCGCCGCTCGCTGCACCGGCTTCTTCTTGCCCGCGTCCACTTCGCCGCCGCGCGTGCAGATCGCTCTGCCGGTCCATCCACTCATCGAGCCGCGACCGCTTGAACCGCCACCGATTGCCCAGCTTGAACGCGGGCACAAATCCCTCCGAGGCGTACTTGTAGAGCGTGTCGGGCGAGATGCCAAGGTAGTTCGAGGCCTGGCGAATGTCCATCACCTCGCGAATCTCAGGAACCAGCAGGTTCGAGCGGGCTGCAGCGTTGCGCATAATTGCCTCCCGAAAGAAGCGGAATGCAAAGCGGTAGTTTTCCGGCAAACACGCCGGTACTTCTGTATTTAACCCGAGTTGATCGGTTAATTCAAGGAATTTCCGGAAGTTACAGGAAATCCAATGGGTTTCGCCTGCTTCCGTCCACCTGGCACCCCTGTGGAAAACCCCATCCCATTGTGTCTCGCCGCCGAGCCGCCTACTCAACCCATTGCGCCCTTGAAGCAGATGGTCCGGCCTGATTCCTCATCACGACTCCCTGTTCCCTCGGTCCCTTGCTCCCTCGGTCCCTTGCTCACTTGGTCCCTGCCCTTTGTTCCCCAGTCCCTACGTCCCTATTCCCTACGTCCCTAATCCTTAGTCCCTGCCTTTCTCACATTTCCTTCCGCCACCACGCCGTCTTCTCGTCGCTCAGAAACTTCGTCTTCTCCCCGCGCGACAGATGGAAGTCCAGCACATCGCCTTTGTGAAAGGTGGAGCAGTCGGGCCAGCTCAAGTCCTTTTCCAGATGCGTCTCCGTCTGGTGAACATCCACCAGCGTGATGTCGCTGGGAGAGCACTCCACCACATGCTGCGCATACATCCAGAAGGTGTAGCCGGAAGGCGGCTCGGGCGGCGTCTGGTTGGCGATCTTGGTCAGCAGCAGGATCAGGACAAAGACGGCTGCGATGGCTGCAATCTTTTTCATGGCAAACGAACGCCTTCAAAACCGCCGGTCACGCATAACGGCCCTATGGCGCCAAACCGGGCAGGCCCTAGTATAGCCAAGCTCAGCCCAATCGGGCGCCTGTTCCTGCCGCATTGGCGCACACACGCGAAAACGGCTTCCCTTGTTGGGAAGCCGTTCCCACGCATCTCGGTTGGCTGCACGGCAGGTCACGCGGGCAAGGTCGCGGGAAAGTTTCGCAATCCAGCTTTGCCGCTTCCTGTCCCCTGATCCCTGTTCCCTGCTTTTCAGTTCTGGTCGTCGCGGCGGTGCAGCGTTGGCGGTCCGTCGCTCGAATCCGCTGAACTGTCGCTGGTCTGGGTGGTCGAATTGCCCGAACCGCCCGATTGCCGCTGCCATCCCCCGTGCTCGCCCTGCGCAGCGACGGCCTGCGTCACGCCCTTGGTGTCGGTCAGCCGGCGCTTGTTCTCGATGCGCGCCAGCCGCGCCTTCACGTCGTCGAACTCCGACGTGGTCACCAGGTAATCCGTGCTTGGCCGGCAGGATGCGCGCAATCTCCTCCTGCGAGTGCAGAATGCGGTCCGGCGTCTGCGGATGGTCGCTGAACGCCTTGGCCACCAGCCCCGGCTTGCGCTTCTCCAGCGCCTGCACCTTCTCAAAGAAGGTGATGAACGCCTGCGGATCGTATCCCGCGCGGTACATGTACTGCACGCCCAGGTAGTCGGCCTGCGCCTCGAAGTCGCGCGAGAACTGCAGGAAGGTGATGGGAATCGCCAGCTGCGCCGCCTCGTAGATGCCGTATCCGGTCCAGTCGTAGCGGCAGCATGATCATCAGCGGCACCATGCCGATCTGCGCATAGTTCAGCCGCGTCATCTCGCGCGCCGCGTGGTGCGCGCAAACGTGCGCCGTCTCGTGCGCCATCACGCCGGCCAGCTCCGCCTCCTCGTCCGCCGCCAGAATCAGCCCCGAGTTCACGTAGAAGAACCCGCCCGGCAGCGCCATGGCGTTGATCTCGTCCGAATCGATCACCTTGATCGTGAACGGCACCTTGCAGTCGGAGTTCTTCACGATGTTCTGCCCGATGCGGTTGACGTACTCGTCCACCACCGGATCGGTGATGAACTTCGTGCTCTTCTCGATCTCGTCGGCGTACTGCTTGCCCATCTTGATCTCGCTGTCGGTCGAGTACCAGTTGCCCATGCCGCGCTTGCCGATGTCGCGATTGCCCACCGCGCTCACATCCTCAATGCTGCCCGGCTTCACCTTGATCATCTCGCTGCCGGGATCGACCACCTTGTCGGGATCCACCGCTTGCGGCCCGGCGCAATCGCCGCCCACCGGCGTCGTTCCCGGCTCTGGATTCTCGTCCGCGTCTTTATCCTTCTTCTTGTTCTTCTTGTCATCGTTCTTCGCCGTCTCGCAGGGAACCAGTTGCACGTTACTCGTGCTCGTAGTCGACGCCGTTCCTTGACTCGCAGGGTTCGCCGTTCCACTCGTACTCGTATTCGCCACCGTTCCCGAATCCCGCTGCTTGGCGGGCTGCGGTGCATCTCCGCCCACAGGCGTTGTGCCCGGAGCCGGCTGTACCGTATTCGGCGCCGCTGGGCTCGCCGCCGCACTCGTCTGCGAGGTGCCGCCAGCAGGAGTGTTTGCCGGAGCCTGTGCCGCAGGCGTTGTCGCCGCGGGCGTGCTGGTTGGGGTATTCCCGGCCGCCGGAGCGCTCGACTGCGCCCACGCTCCAGCGGTCACGGCCAGCGCCAATCCTGCCAGAACCACCGCTCTCAACCCGATGCGATCCGTTGCCCTCATGACCTCACCTCTGCTGCAGTGCACACCGGGCCACACTGCCCCGCTTCGCTCTATCACTTAGACGCAAGTATGTGCCACTTGGGCAACAAAGGCAAAACCACAATTTTCCCAGTCCCTTCGCCGCCCCGCGCCTCGTCCCTTAGCCCCTGCGTCCATGAGTCCCTGTCTTTCCGTTCCCTGTTCCCTGTTCCCTGTTCCCTGCCTTTCTGCTCCCTCGCTCCCTGTTCCCTCGGTCCCTTGTTCCCTTGGTCCCTGCCTTTCCAGTACATTGAAGAGAATAGTCCGGGGGGCGTTTTGCGGCTGAAGTTTCAAGGGTGTATCGACACATACGGGCGCGCAGCGACGGGAGCCATTTTTTCTCAGTTCGAGGAAAGAGGTGCGACGGATACCGGGTGTCTCCTAGCGACGATTGACGACGAAATGAGGGAAAATGGCCCCGTCCCTCCGGGTTGCGGAGAAAATCCGGCCATACTTTGTTGTCGTCCTCGAAGGTGGACCCGCCACAGCCTTCGGACTCCGCCGCGTCTGGCCGGATTTTCGCTCGCAACGCTGTCGGTCCGTATGTGTCGATACACCCTTACGACACTCTGGTATGCCGTCTGCGGGGCAGCGCTGCTCGCTGCCCAGGCTGCGCCTCCGTCTCCAACTCCAGCCCCCGCAGCCACGGCCAAGCCGCACAGCCGCCCCAGTTCGGCCCGGCTCTCCGCGCCGCCGGCCGCTCCCGCCATCTTCGACGCCACCAGCCTCGGCTCCCCCGTCGTCCTCGACAAGAGACTGGCGCGTCGGCATCACATCCGATCTCACCGCGTCTTCGCCAACCTTCAATGACTCCGCGTGGGCCGTTCGCGACGCCCAGCCCTCCATCGGTGAAGTCCCCGACGAGGATGCAAACGCGCCCTCCAGCAGCGCAAAGCCGTCCGCCGGAGCCCCCACCGCGCCGCCAGCCTCCCGCGCGCCGCTACGCATGGTTTCGGCTGCACATCCAGCTCGCTCCCCATCACGGCCCGCTTGCTCTCCTCATCGAACTGCCGGTTCCGCAACGCACCACCCTCGAATTCGGCTCGCCTGGCCTCAGTCCTGAAGTGTTCGTCAACGGCAAGCAGGTCCAGCCCGAGGGGCCGCACGGCGACGCTCCCGAGGAATATCAGCCCATCTCCCGCGTCTACAGCCTGAACCTGGATCCCTCTGAAACCTCGCTCACCCTGGTCGTGCGCGTCATCTACTGCCGCCTTCGGCTCCGACGCCTACACCGGCTTCTTCGCCAACGCGCACGCTCTACCTGGGCAACCCCGACGATATTCAGCGCGCGAGCTCAATCTCTGGTCCGATCGCTGCCTGTTCGAGCGCTTGCCCTATCTCGTCTACTCCATCCTCCTCGCGGTGCTGGCCCTCTTTCTCTTCGCGCTCTACTTCTCTGCAAAAAGGCCACCCCGAGTACCTCTGGCTGGCCTTGCACGAGCTCGCCGTGGCGCCCATCGGCTTCATCGAACAGGCCGGCAGCTCCGCGCGCCTCAACGCATTCTGGTGCGCCGCGCTAGTGCTCCAGCTCCTGGCTCATCTCCGCCTATCTCTTCTTCGAGTTTCTCGTCGCCTTTCTCTCCCTCAAGCGGCGTTGGTACATCCGCGGGCTGCGTTACACCGCGCCGGTTCTGGCCGGCGTCGGCCCCGCACTCCTCTTCCTCTTTCACCGCGGAGCCATCTTCTATCTCGCCGCCATCTTTATTTCCAGCCTCCTTTGGATCGCCGGCTGGTGCATCTTCGTCTTCGGCACCCTCATCTCCGCCGCTGTGCGCCGCAACTTTGAGGCCGGCCTCTTCCTCGTTCCGCTGGGCTTCAGCATCGTCGCCATCGTCGATGGCATCGTCGGCTCCGCCCTGAACGGCGAAAGCGGTTCTTCTTACACTTCTCCGCTCACCATCCAGGCCGGCCCCATCCCCATTCAAATCTCCACCGTCGGCGACTTCACCGGCATCCTCGTCATCGTACTCATCGTCTTCTTCCGCTTCTTGCGCGTTCAGCGCGATCAGGAACACGCCACGAACGAACTGGCAGCCGCGCGCGGCGTGCAGGAGCTGCTCATTCCCCAGGAAAAACTGGCCACCCCCGGCTTCGAGGTCGACTCCGTCTACAGCCCTGCCAGCGAGGTCGGCGGCGATTTCTTCCATGTGCAGACCGTGGGCCGCGAAGGCATCCTCGTCGTCATCGGCGACGTGGCCGGCCATGGCCTCAAGGCCGCCATGAACGTTTCCCTCCTCATGGGCGCATTGCGCCGCACCTCGGAGCGCAACCCCGCCAGAATCCTCGAAGCCCTCAACCGCGTCCTTGCCGGAACCGGCAGCTTCACCACCTGCCAGGCCCTCTGGTTCGGCGTCAATGGCGAGATGGTCATCGCCAACGCCGGCCATCTGCCGCCCTATCTCAACAGCCAGGAGATCACTCTGCCCGGCAGCCTTCCTCTCGGCGTCCTCGTTGAAGTCAGCTACGAAGAAGCCCGCTTCTTCCTCCATCCCGGCGACCGCATCCTCCTGCTCTCCGACGGAGTCGTCGAGGCCCGCCACCCTAACGGCGAGCTCTTCGGCTTCGACCGCGTCCGCATGTATAGCCAGCAGTCGGCCTCCTACCTCGCCGAGGCCGCCAAATCCTTCGGCCAGCAGGACGACATCACCGTCCTCACCGTCCGCCGCGAGGTGCAGGCCGCAAAGCCGGATGCGCCCACCGCTGTGCTATCTTCTGCTTTGCCGTGACCTCCGCGAAAAATCCTTCCGTGCAAGCGCCGTCTGCGAAGCCCACGCACGCCGCCTCGCTCTTCATCGAGGCCTTCTCCTTTCTTGCCCTCATCGCCGCCCTCATCGTCCTTTTCTTGACCAATCCCGCCGCCCTCCACTGGGCGCAGGGCTACAACCCCACCGGCAGCTTGGTTCTTTCCACACTCGTCGCCGCACTGCCCATCGTTGTCCTTCTCGGCGCCATGGCCATTCTGCGCCTCAAGGCGCACGTCGCCGCGCTCGCCGGTCTCACCACCGCACTGCTCGCCGCCATGCTCGTCTTTCACATGCCCGCGCGGCTCGCCTTCACCGCCGCGGCCTACGGCGCGGGCTACGGCCTCTTTCCCATCTGCTGGATCATTCTTCCCGTCATCTTTCTCTACGACCTCACCGTCAAGACCGGCCGCTTCGTCACTCTCCAGCAGAGCCTCACCGGCATCACCGCCGACAGCCGCCTGCAGCTTCTCCTCATCGCCTTCGCGCTGGGCTCGTTCTTTGAGGGCACCTCCGGCTTCGGCACTCCGGTCGCCGTCTGCTCCGCCATTCTCATCAGTCTCGGCTTCCGTCCTCTGCAGGCCGCCGGCCTGTCGCTTCTCGCCAACACCGCCCCCGTCGCCTTCGGAGGCATGGGCATTCCCATCGTCGCCCTCCACGGCGTCACCGGCCTCGATCTGTTCGCTCTCACCCGCACCACCGCCGTCATCCTCGTGCCCTTCGATCTCCTCGTTCCCTTCTGGCTCATCTGGGCCTACGCCGGCTTTCGCGCCATGATCGAAGTCTGGCCGGCGATCCTCGCCGCCGGCGCCACCTTCGCCGTCACCCAGTACCTCATGGCCGTCTCTAGCGGCCCGTGGCTCGTTGCCATCGTCTCTGCCGCGGCCACCATCGTCGTCCTCGTCGTATTTCTCCGCTTCTGGCAGCCCCGGCGCACGCTCAACGTCGATCGCGAAGACATCACCGGCCAGGCGCGCCGCCATCACGGCCACAGCGCCGCCAACATCTTCAAAGCCTGGCTGCCCTGGCTGGTCTTGAGCCTCGTCGTCTTCGTCTGGGGCCTTCCCAGCGTCTCCGCGTGGATGGACTCTCACTCCACCATCAAGATCTCCGTCGCCGGCCTCCACAACGCCATCCTGCGTGTTCCGCCGGTCGTCGCCGCGCCCACCGCCGAACCCGCCATCTTCAATCTCAACTGGCTCACCGCCACCGGCACCGGCAATCCTCCTCGCCGCCCTCCTCGCCGGTCTGCTCATGGGCCTCGGCCCCCGCTCGCTCGCCGCCGCCTTCTTGCGCACCGTCTTCAACATCCGCTTCACCTTCGTCACCATCGCCGCCATGATGGCCCTCGGCTACGTCACGCGCTACTGCGGCCTCGACGCCACGCTCGGCCTCGCCTTCGCCCGCACCGGCGCGCTCTATCCCTTCTTCGGAACGCTCATCGGATGGCTCGGCACCGCCACCACCGGCTCCGACACCTCCTCCAACGTCCTCTTCGGCAGCCTGCAGCGCATGACCGCCCGCCAGATCGGCGTCTCGCCCGTCCTCATGGCCTCGGCCAACGCCGCCGGAGGCGTCATGGGCAAGATGATCGCCGCTCCCAGCGTCGTCGTCGCCAGCACCGCCACGCAGACCTACGGCCAGGAAGGCTCCATCCTCCGCTTCGTCTTTTTTCACTCGCTTGCCCTCGCTGCCCTCGCCGGAATCGCCGTCACCCTCCTCGCCTACGTGCCGCTCTTCGCCGCGCTCGTCGCCCATTGAACCGCTTGCCTTTGCCCCGCCACCCCCTCGGCGAATGTCCTTGATCTCTGATCTCTGATCTCTGCTCTCTGCTCTCTGATCTCTGATCTCTGTTCCTGCTACGCTTTTCTCCACCTGAAGCAATAAAATGATTTCGCATCCGAAAAGGACCCCATGACCCCCTTCAATCCCAAGCGCCGCGATCTTCTCCGCGTCGGCAGCCTCGGCGTGGCCGGCGCCGCGATTCCATCCGTCTCTTTTGCCGCCGCCGCAAGCGGCGAGAGCACCGCCCCGAACACCGCCCCCGCTCCAACCATCTTCAGCGTCCGCCAATACGGCGCAACCGGCGACGGCAAAACCCTCGACACCGCTGCCGTCAATCGCGCCATCGATGCCGCCGCAGCCGCTGGCGGAGGCCTTGTCCTCTTTCCTCCGGGCACCTATCTCTGCTTCTCCATCCACCTCAAGAGCAACGTGCACCTTCACCTCGAAGAAGGCGCGACCATCCTCGCCGCCGAATCGCCCCGCCCCGGCGAAACCACCGGCTACAACGGCGGCGTCTACGATGCGGCCGAGCCCAACGCGCCCTGGGAGCCCTATCAGGACTACGGCCACAACCACTGGCACAACTCGCTCCTCTGGGGCGAAGACCTCCACGACATCTCCATCACCGGCGCCGGCCTCATCTACGGCAAAGGCCTCAGCTTCGGCGCCGAATCGCACCGCGCGCGGCGACTATCCCATCTACATCGCCGAGCAGCCCGGCGTCGGCAACAAAGCCATCGCCCTCAAGAACTGCCGCAACGTCCTCCTGCGCGACTTCTCCATCCTCAAGGGCGGCCACTTCGCGCCTGCTGCTCACCGGCGTCGACAACCTCACCATCGACAACCTCACGCATCGACACCGATCGCGACGGCATCGACATCGACTGCTGCCAGAACGTGCGCGTCTCCAACTGCACCGTCAACTCGCCCTGGGACGACGGCATCTGCCCCAAGTCCAGCTACGCGCTCGGCTACGCCCGCGCCCACGCGCAACGTCACCATCGCCAATTGCTGCGTCACCGGCTGCTATCGAGCTCGGCACCGTCCTCGACGGCACCTTGAAGAAATTCCCGCCCGACGCCGCGCCCCTACGGCACCGGCCGCATCAAGTGCGGCACCGAATCCAACGGCGGCTTCATCAACATCACCATCTCCAATTGCGTCTTCGAGGGCTGCCATGGGCTACGCGCTCGAAACCGTCGACGGCGCTCTGCTTGAAGACATCACCATCACCAACACCACCATGCGCGACCTCGCCTCGCGGCCCGCTCTTCCTGCGCCTCGGCGCGCGCCTGCGCGGCCCCAAAGAAACCACGCAAGTCGGCACCCTCAAGCGCATCCTCATCAGCAATCTCGACTGCCACAACGCGCCCATGCGGCCTCGGCTCCATCCTCAGCGGCATTCCCGGCTACTCCATTGAAGACGTCAAGCTCTCCAACATCTACATCGAAACCGCCGGCGGCGCGACCGCCGATGCCGCGCAAATTCAGGTCCCCGAGCACGAAGACGCCTATCCCGAGCCCGGCGATGTTCGGCCCCACGCCCGCCTCCGGCTTCTTCCTGCGCCACGTGCGCAATCTCGAGATGAGCCACGTCGAAATCGCCAATGCCGCGCCCGACGCCCGCCCCGCCTTCTACCTCCACGATGTCGACCGCGCCGACTTCTTCGCCATCACCGCGCCGCGCACCGCTGACGGCGCCTTCGCCCTCCACAACGTCAAGGACCTCCGCATCGGCTGGAGCCGCGCCGCCGCCGACATCACCCTCCCCACCGTCGACAACAGAACGCTCTAACCGCGCCGACGCTACGAGGCTCTGACCTCACGAAAAATCTGGGTGCCCCGTCCTAGCTCCGCTAGGGTGGGGTATCGCTGACTCGCCGTCTCGCTGACCTGCTGTCTCGCTAACTCGCCGTCTTGCTGACTTGCCGGCTTGCTGTCTCGCAGCCTCGCCGCCTGCCCGCACCCCGGTCCTATTTGGCGAGCGGAGAAGGTTCTACGGGCAGGCTGGGATGCGGCCCTTGCGTCTTTACCAGCGTCGGCCTCTTCGAAGAGCAGCGACGGCGCGACGTAGGAAACCACGGGAACCGGGGACGCGGACGAAATCCCCAAAGAGAAGATCGCTCCAATGCGCGGGATAAACTCATCGGAGTACACGGCGGGCGTGTCGCCCGCAGCCACGATGTCCTTGAAAGCCGCGGGGCTCATATCCGCGATCTCGACGCCCTGCACAAGCTCCTCATGCCCATCCGGAAAAAGCTTGTACACCTCGGCCATCGAATTGTCTGCTTGCCCGCCCTGCTGCGTCAGCCTGGCCGCCATTTTGAGAAATGCGGCCGCGCTTCCGCCGCCGATGTGCCGCACCACGATGCCGTAATTCAGTCCGCGGTCGCTGGCAAGCTGGAGCAGTCGCTTGCGCAGGCCGGCTTCCGTCGTTGCTTGCTCCGTTGTCACCAGCAAATTGCTCGGCGTGGCTCCCCATCCCCGCCGGCTGCCTGTACTCCGCGCAATCGCCTCCGTCGGCGCGCGCGTCGACAACAGCGTCTTCAGACGCCCGTGCTCCACCAGATTGGTCTCCCTGGTCTCCACTGCTTCGTCGTCGATCGAGCATGCGCCCATCAGCTTCAGGCCCTCGAAGCTCGACACCCGGGGATTATCGGATACGTTCAGGAAATCGGGCAGCACTCGTCCACCAATCTTGTCCTCGAACGAATGGCCTCCCAACTGGTCCAGCATCTGATTGAAAAACTGAGCAAAACCCGCCTGGTCGCTCAACGGTGTTCTCTCCGCTACCAGGCCGGGCGCGAATTGCTGCGCGAAAATCTCCGGCGCGGCTTCGCCTTCAAAGAGGACCGGGCCGTTGTAACGTTCCAGCGTGGATGCCGAGCGCAACTTCAGGATGCGCTCGCCCATGGCACGCGTGCTCGCGATCAGATCTTCCTCTTGGGGAAAATCGGCCAAACCGCGGCCATAGAGGTCGATCGAATCCGCGATCGGCAACCCGTCCGCGGCCTGCGCCCGCGCTTTCACTTCGAGCTTGATCGCCGGCTGCGAGCGAGTGAAGCTCGACCCTTCGCTGTTCACGTAGCGGATATTGTCGGCCACGTACGCGATCTCTACGGACGAGGCATAAAGATTGGGCATGTTCTTGAACACCGCGGATACGTCGCGGGCCAGTTTTTTCAGCTCATCCGCCGGTACCGGCGCATGGTCCAGCTTTTCGATCTCAACGTCGGGCGGCTCCGCGGTGAAATCCGGCGGCCTGGTGGCTTGGTTTTGCGCCTCCAGGGCCGCGCGCTTCGCCGACAGATCCTCCAACGCCTTCTTGTACTGGGCGTCGGTCGCCATCCACAAGGCCCGCCGGATTTGCTGGTAATTGTCATCCAGCGGAGCCTGTCGAATGCCGCCCATCATGCCCGCGGCGCTGAAGTTGCTCGCGGAGACGTAGTTCGTGTTATCGACGTTCCTATCGCCTGCGCGAATTTCCACGCCGATCAGGCGTACCCGCCCGGGCAAATCCTGAGTCAGGCTGCCCAGCGACGCCGAAATCACGCTCCGGCTCAGATCGTCCATGCGATACGACACGAAATACGGCTTGTCCATCCCCTGCAACTGAATCTGCGCCATGGTCCGCGCCAGCTCGTCTTTCATGGCCCGCATGGCCACATCGTCCGGGGCCTGCGCGAAGGCCCCGGCAAGCAGCGCGGCGCATACCACCGCCGGCGAGATCATCGAGAATCCTGGCACACGTGAACGCATTTCATTTCTCCCCGATTGCCGATGGAGGCGGTAAGATGGGCGGACGTTCCTGCGACTTCTCTTTTCGCTGCACCTCGATCTCCGAAACCAGCAGTCCGGGAGAAGACGCGGAAACGGGAACCCATCCCGATTCCGCCCCACACATCCCGTTGAATATGCCGATTTCGTCATCCGTGGCGACGATCTTGCTGAACGCAATCAGCGGCGTCCCGATCAGGTCCACGCCGCGCACCAGCTCCTCCCGTCCGTCGGGATACACCCGGTATACGACCGTCGGCCGCACGTTGAACGCGTTCGGTATCAGGCGCTGGGTGAATGTGAACCCGCCTTCGATGTCATCGAAAAACAATCCGTAAGGCTTGTGAGCCGCCTTGATCTCTGCGATCAGCATCCTCTTCAACTCCGCGCGGGAAACCTGGTGCGATGACTCGACGATCAGGTTCGACTGCCGCGCCACCACCGGATACCCCTGCTGGCGGCGCCCATGTCCGTTGGAGTGATCGAATCCGTCGATGGGCGTCCGCGACATCAGGAAATTCTTCAGGATCCCCTTGTCCACCACCGTCACCCGCCGCGCCTTCACGCCTTCGTCGTCATACGGGTAGTAGCCCACCAGGTCGGTTCCATTCAGTTGCTTCAATCCGGGGTCGGAGTAGACTGAGAGAAAATCGGGCAAAACCGGCTGATTGATCTTCTTTTTGAACGTCTGCGCCTCATCTTCATTCTTTTGCCGCTGCCCTTCGACGCGATGACCGAATATCTCGTGGAAGAAGACCGCGCTTGCCCGTCCCGAAAGAATCGCCGGTCCAGTGTACGGGTCCGCAATCGGTGCCTTCACCAGCGCCTGCAACATCGCGACCATATGGTTCACGTCGTTCAGAACCGTGGCCTCATCCGGAAGCCCATCCGGCCGGAACGACATGTAGGTCTGGTACAGCGGCAGCTCCATCCCGTCGTCGGCCTTCGCCGTGGCTGAAATCACGATGCGGTAGAACGGCGTTGACGTGCGAGTTTCGCTCCCGTCGCTATTCACGTAGCGCCGCGTCTCCACCTCCGCATCCAGCTCGGCGCCGCTCTCAATGATCTCCTTGTGACCGGCGAATGGCGCCGTGAAGCTACGCACCTTCTGCTCCCAGGCCGCGCGGTCGATCGCGAACGGCGCCAGCGGCTCCACGTAGGTCTCTGCCGGCGCGCTGGAAAAATCGCCCGACTTGTCCTCGGCCTCCACCTGCACCTGCACGTTGGCCTTCACCTTCTCGTAGCGCTGAATCGCGCTCTGGTACTTGGCCTCGGTGTCGCGCCATAGCGCCACGCGCAATGCGTCCGGGTCGTCGTCGAGAGGCATATTCTGCCGCTGGGCCTGATCGCCAAAATTGAATCCGGCCTCCGCGCCGCGCAGCGCATGCGTGTTGTCCAGCGCGTAATCTCCCACGCGCAGGTCGAGATCGAGTACCCGCGTCGTCAGATCGGTGCTGGCCATGATGGCGCCAAACGAGCTCGAGATATCGACGGCCCGGTTATCCGTCAGTTGATAGGAGAGAAAATAGGTTGGGACCGGCGCCTTGCCAAGATTCTTGAAGGAGCGCGTCATCTCCTGCTGCATCGCATTCAACACCGGATCGGCCGCAGTGGGTTGCGCCGCCAAAGGCAGAGTCGTGATGGCCAGAACGGCAAGACCGCAAAACCGGCGCAAGCATCTCACAAGAACCCCCTCCAAACCGCTTTTCCCATGCCGGGCACGCCACCCCAACCGTACACCAGGTTGGAACTCAGGAAAACCGCACCATCCGTGATGATCCACCATTAAACCACGGAACCCAATCTCCGCGAGGGAATTCCCCAAAAATGCCGCCTTCGCCCTGCATCCACGGTTTCGTCCTTCGCTCCCGCGAACGCCGAAACCCAACCCCGCTAACCCCGCCAACCCCGCTATCTCCGCTTTTTCGCTTTTTCGCTCCTGTGGCCTCGGTCACATTCGCACGAATCTAAAAATCGTAATATTATCCTTGGTAACTTCCATGAATCCCTCCGCCGGCCCTCGCGCGTCACTCCTACTCCGCACGCCCGCTGCGCCTGCCGCCCGTCCCCGTCTGCGCTCCCTCTTCAACGACGCTGCCGGCAATCTGCGCGGCAAAGTCATCGGCGTCTACGGCCTGCTCTTCCTCTTCAATGCAGGCGCATGGCTCTGGGCCGCCATCGCCTTCCGCCACTTCCCCCTCCTGCTCGGCACCGCCCTGCTGGCCTACAGCTTCGGCCTCCGCCACGCCGTCGACGCCGACCACATCGCCGCCATCGACAACGTCACCCGCAAGCTCATGCAGGAAGGCAAGCGCCCCGTCGCCGTCGGCCTCATGTTCTCGCTCGGCCACTCCACCATCGTCGTCATCGGCTCGGCTCTCATCGCCGCTGCCGCCCTCGCCCTTCAGCATCAGATGGACGCGGCCCGCTCCATCGGCGGCCTCATCGGCACTCTCGTGTCGAGTCTCTTTTTGTTCGCCATCGCCATCGTCAACATCGTCGTCCTCGCCTCCATCTATCGCGCCTTCGTCCGCGTCCGCTCCGGCGCGCCCTACGCCGATGAAGACTTCGATCTCCTCCTCGCCAATCGCGGATTCCTCGCCCGCCTCTTCCGGCCCATGTTCGCGATAATCCGCCGCAGTTGGCACATGTATCCCCTCGGCGTTCTCTTCGGCCTCGGCTTCGACACCGCCACCGAAATCGGCCTCCTCGGCATCTCCGCCGCCGAAGCCTCTCGCGGACTTCCTCTCGGCTCCATCCTCGTCTTCCCCATCCTCTTCGCCGCCGGCATGTCCCTCATTGACACCACCGACAACATCCTCATGCTCGGCGCTTACGGCTGGGCCTTCATCAAGCCCGTCCGCAAGCTCTACTACAACCTCACCATCACCTTCGTCTCAGTCCTCGTCGCGCTCATCGTCGGCGGCATCGAGGCGCTCTCGCTCGTCGCCTCTCAGCTCCATCTCAGCGGCAGCTTCTTCTTGGCCATCCTCCGCCTCAACTCCAGCTTTGGAACCCTCGGCTATCTCATCGTCGGCCTCTTCGCCCTCAGTTGGATCGTCTCCATCGCCATCTACAAATGGCGTCGCTTCGACGACCTCGAATTCGGCGACTGAGCGGTTTCTAGTCCCTACGTCCCTGTCTTTCTGTTCCCTTGGTCCCTTGGTCCCTGTCTTTCTGTTCCCTTGGTCCCTCGGTCCCTGTCTTTCCGTTCCCTCGGTCCCTGCCTTTCTAATCCCTGCTTTTCCCTCCCCTCGCGCAAAAAAGACGTGGATAACTCCAAATCTTCATCTCGCGGCAAAGGCTTTTGAGTTTAGAATGCCTCGTAGCAACTCCGTTTCAACAATCGGCAGTCATCGTGCGTTCAACCTGATTTTGGGCCTGGCCTGAAAAGAAGACGCGCGCTCTAGCGAGGGTGTTTCATGCTTCCTCTGGTACTCCTGGGCAGATAATCCACAGATCCTGCATGGACGCCGCCGATGCCCGCGGTAAGCGCGACTTGGAGCCTGCAAGTGAAGATTACGGATGAACAGATCGCGGCAGAGATTGCGGATCTCACCTCCAAGGCGGATCGCTGGGTCACCTCGGCCAAAGCGCTTTTCATCGAAGCCGCCAGGCTTAGAGCACAGGCGGATCATTTCCGGCGCCTTCTTGAATTGAGGACAAATGCAGAGCACCACCCGGGGTTGACCTCCTATGTCCTGCTGGGCTTCGGCCGCGAGAACGATGAGTCCCCAACCCCCTTTTGCGCGGTCACTTGGAAGGGCTCAACTGCGGCGCCGCAAGACGTTAGCATCCTCCTCACCTCCAATTGGATGAGGGCTTTGGCCGGTGATGCTTTTACCTACTTCAATGAACTGCTGGAAGACTGGGAGAAGATGCTGCCAGCCCAGCCGGAAACCATGCTCGCCATGGTCGCCGACCTCTCGGCCGGTCCCATTCGCACCATCGATCAGGGCACCATGCACGAAGAGCGGGTTTCGATTCTCATTCAGCAGAAGCTGGGTGAGGTTCTGCGCTTTCCCTCAGGCGGCACTCAAATTCGATAAAACCGGTTCCATAAACGGTGTTTTGACAGGGCATGGCTTCAGCCGTGCCATAAAGGGCGCATAAACAGCGGGCTTTAGCCCCTGAGGGAACCTTCATCCTCCACTCGGGCTGTGTGTGCAACCAGTTCTAGCAGGGCCATTCAGTTTCAGTTGTGGCCGCAGTTCCTGCACTCGAGCCGCCTCGCTGCTCCCTAATCCCTGGTCCCTGTCTTATCCGCATCGCGCGCCGAACGCAGCCGCACCCACCCGGCAGCTCACTGACCACTGTTCACTGTCCACTGTCCCCTGTCTTGTAATCCTGAGTGAGTTCGCCGCGGCGACCGAAGTGGAGGGATCCGCGGTTGCTTTTCGCGCGCTTCATCCACCACGAAAATGGGTGCCCTAGGTCCCGCCTTTGGGACCTGGGATACCACGAACGCCAACGCCGCACGAAGAACTGATCCCTGACCCCTGATCTCTGATCTCCGTCAAGGCCTTGTATCAGGGCTTGGCTTTAGCCATGCCGAAAGCCGCCCACCCATTTTTCGAGAGAAAAGTACGCGGCGAAGCCGCGCTTAAACCGGGCCCCGAATCCTGGCCTACCAGCCAACCCAGGGGCAGCATCGCGAAAAGCTACTTCCACAAGTCCACCCGTGAGCACTAAATGCCGTCACTGACCATTTTTTGAACCGGCTTAGTGTTTTCTGAGAGGCCGAGCATCGTCCTCAAGCCGTCTCGATCCATTCCTGAATCTGGCCCCGATGAAACCGGTACCGAGTTCGTGAAGTTGTGCCATTCAGGAAACGAACGCTCTCTACCCAAGTTGCACGCGAGGCATCGATCTTCATCCATTTGTCATAGAACTGAGGGATTTGAAACATCGTGCGCAGACATCTGAATGCTGCGCGTATTTCCGCGGGTGTGCCGCCGCCGAAATCGAAAACGACGATCGCGGGGCAGTGGATGAGGGGGAAGCGACGGTCATCTAGATAATCCCGATCACACGTGACCAAAACATACCCATTTCGCAAGGCAAATCCTGCATGGTTCTCATCGGGATGCCGTCGAAGGTCGGCCTCCTGGACAGTGATCACTCGAGCACCCATCGCGCGAAGAATCTCTGTTGCCAAACTGGGAAAGTTCTCATCGGCATAGAACCGTACCTTGGCGTGTTTGCTTCGGAATTCCTCACCCTGCCGAATTTCAGCGGCAGGCGGCGGATCCTTTGCGGCTGTTTCCGAGCAATTAACCCACACAGCGTTTACCATAAACAGCCTAACTCATGTCGCAAAAACGGATCACCGCGGCGATTTGTGCCCTGCAATTGGATTTACGCCCAGCCAATACTGCACCAGCGCTAGAATGTCCACTGATAGAGTATGAGATGCCCTGGAAGCCGCTAGCCCTGCCCACAGACGATGAGACGAGGGAACTCCGAGACCTTTACCGGGGAAAACTCAGAATGCTGGTTGATGAGAACGCCGGCCCAGGCATTGCAGATTTCTTGAGAGGCGGCGGTTTCAACGTGGCATTCGCCGGTGAACTGGGCCTACTTGGTCGCTCCGACGAGGATGTTTTCGCGATGGCTTGGAAGGAGAAAAGAGTCATAGTCACACATGACATGGACTTCCTAGACAATCGCCGCTTCCCACCGCACAGGAATCCTGGAGTCATTCGGATCGCCCCCGGAGCCGACGGAAGAGATCAGGAGGGACTTAGAAGATGCCTGGCGATGTCAACGTTATTGGGCGGAAATATGGGAGCGTGGTACAAAGGCAAAAAGCTCGATTTCACCTCAATCGAGAATCTGACGATTTACTACGCAAATGGCACTAAGAGCAAATTCAAGTGGATTCCGGGAGTCGAGATCTCAGAATGGCAAGACTAGACCCGCAACCCCCTCCCGCCCCATTTCCCCCGCAAACCACTGAAAACACGACCAAAATTCTTTTCCCAACTTTGCCGATAATTAGGCCCGCCTAGCGCACAATGGTCCCATGATCGACGCGCGGACCAGCGAAGCAGCTACAAGTTCCCGGCTACCGGCTGTCCACTGCTCACTGTCCACTGTTCACTGTTCACTGTTCGCTGACCCTTAACTCCCGTGAATCTGTACGTTTGCGGCGCGTGGCCCTGGAAATTGGTATGCAGGGTATGGATAAGGTATGGGCGGGGTATGAGCCGTCCCGTAAACCCTTTGTTATCAAATATGGAGGTGTGGCATACGGGGGAGGGGGCGGGGATAGGTACTAAAAGAGAAGATTGTGCACTTGGCACAGACAAATGATGGATCGAAGATTGTATTGCCGTGATAGGGCAATCGGGTCTAAAGTGAACTGGAGCGGAGGGCGGGAGAATCGAACTCCATTCCTGCCCGGAATTCGGGGGTATAAATCCCCGTCCTAGCACCTGCTAGTCGCCCTCCGTTTTATTTCCTCAGAGTCTTAGCCTAACTAAGGTATCATAATTTTATGATACTCGGTCAAGGATGGTCGCTTTGGAATATCAGAAAAAAGTGATACCATTCAGGGCTGAAGAGGGTACGTGGACATTCCTGTCTTTTGAAACCTCGTCAGGGGTCGATGTTGCCGTTGATTGGGATGTGGACAAAACCTTAGAAGCTGAATTCGCCCTCAACAGTTTGCTTAAGTCGGAGCGCAAGACAAAGAACTACACGAACTGGCCGTCATGGCGACACAAATTGCAGGGAGACGCAGGCAAATATGGCGTGATTGAGTTGGGCTTTAAGGCCGATAAGCGCCAATATCGAATATTGGCGATGTTCGATGGGAGTATGCGCCTCGTCATATTGTGCATTTGCTATCACAAAGGGTCCGTTTGGACTCCCAAAGAAGCTCTAGCGACAGCCACAAACCGAGCCAAATTGGTGTTGGCAAAGAAAGCGAAATTGAATGTCATCAAGGTCACAAACGATCTCTAAGCTCTTGACCAAAAGGTCTAGCCGGGAATCCTATATCCGGGCGAAATTGAATCAACTCATTCCGTCTCAGATCAAGGCGCTTCGCCTGAAGCAGGAATGGACTCAGGAGCAACTGGGTGAAGAGTCGGAGATGAAGCAAGCTCGCGTATCCGCGATGGAAAAACCTGGAGAGGTCGCTTTCACTCTTGAAACTCTTATCCGTTTGGCATCGGCATTTCGCGTGGGTTTGCAGGTGAGGTTTGTGCCCCACTCTGAGATGCTCAAATGGGATAACAGTTACTCGCAGGACAATTTTTATGTAACGCCAATAGAAAAAGATGGGGAGTTTCTGAATCCTTCTTCTTCTATGAAGTATTCAGTGGTCGAAGCGACGGGCATCCCAAATCATCTTAATGCTCTGTCTTATACGCCACCATTCCACCCGGCGATAAGTGCTGAACTTCCCGTGCCACCCTCACCCATCGAAGAAGAAAGGATGATCGCATGACAGGAAAAAATGGCCCAAAGCTACCGTCTGGACAGACGGTAATATGGCGCGAAGATGGTCTAGTTACGCATTACGCCAATCTCATGGCTTTATCAATGACTCCCTTTGATATAAGCGTGATGTTCGGCGAAGTCGGTAAGGCTACTACCGAAGAAGTAGAAGGAATCGCGAGAGCAAGAATTATTCTTTCTCCGGAGCAAGCATCAAACCTAATGAAGTTGCTCTCCCTTGCTGTAGACAAATACATTCAAGGTAATGGTCCTCTGCGTGTTTCTGGCGCTATAAATGAGGAGGCGTTTTCAGAGGCGCTGAATCAGAATCTTGTGGGAAAGCCGAATGAAAGTTGACAAGGACAAATTCGACGCGCTGCTTGGGAAGCTGATGCAGACCCCGCCGCAACCCGCGAAGACGATAGAAACTCAGGGGAAGGCGGGGAAGATAGTGCCAGCTATTTCTCCGAAATCAGCTCCGCGTAAGGCATAGGCTCGATGCCGAGCATCGCCCTGAGTGTGGGATTGAACCTGTCGTCCGCTTTCCGCACGTTGAACCGCGTCTCGAACTCGCTCAGGTAGCGATGGAGATGCTTTATCGAAATCTTGTGGAAGCTCCCTATCACTCCACGCTTGAAGAGTGAGAACGCGGATTCAATTCCGTTGGTTGTAGTGTTGCCGTCCACGTAGATTTCGGCGCTGTGATTGACCGTCCTGTGCTTCTCAACGTCATGGCCTGAGAGCCTGAGCGCCTTGGGGTACGCTGGCAATTCATCGGTCATGATGTATTCCACGTCCGCGCTAACGTGCTCTTTGAGGTACTTCGCCAACGTCTCTATCTTGGCGTCCGGCGCATGGAACATCCTCACGCGGCCACCACGTTCCTTGATGCCGACCACTACCTGCTTCGTATTGAACTCTGGGCGCCTCCACTGCCGATTGTGAATCTTGCCTCCCAGGTACGTCTCATCCATTTCGACGATCCCACTCAATTCAGCGGAGCCTTTGTTCTCCATCGACTTGCGGATGCGGTGAGCCATGTACCACGCCGTCCGATATGAGCCAATGCCGAGATGCTGCTGTAGCTGCTTCGCAGAGATGCTTTTCTTCGCGTCTACGATCAGTGCCAGCGCTATGAACCACTTTGTCAAAGGGAGATGGGAGTCATTGAAGATCGTGCCAGCGGTAGCCGAGAATTGCTGCTTGCAAGTCTCTTCAAGGCACTGATAGATGCGCATGCGGCGATTCTTCCGGGCCGCGCCCTCTGTCTTGCCGCGCGTCACGGTCCCGGCCTTGCGGGTGATCTTGCTGATGCGGTCGCAGCCGCAAACAGGGCAACGAATGCCATCGGGCCACCGCATCGACTCCATGTAGGCTAGGCAATCATCATCATTCTGGAACTGCCGGGTTACGTCTATCAGGTTCATATTCTGCCCTCGACATAATCATCATGGCAGAATTATCGTTCTGTGTCAAGTGCATAATCTTCCTAAAAGATAAACAGCCCAGCTCACCGGCCAGCAACCTGAAGGCTGACAGCTGATAGCCGAAAGCTGAGAGACGCTTTCAGCCCCCACCCCCTATAAACGGGGAGCTGTGAAACTGTGAGACTGTTCCCTGTTCCCTGTTCTCTGTTCCCTGTTCCCTGCTCCCTGTTCCCTGTTCTCTACGCAAAAGCACGAAGGCCGCCCGATTCCCTCGGCGGCCCTCCTGCTGCTTCTTTTCCGTGAAGCCGGTCTCACTTCGATGAATTGATCTGGTCTTCCACCTTGTAAGTGACCGTGTGGTCGATGCTGCACAACTTGTCGATCTGCGCAAACGCTTCGTTGGGGCTCAGCTCGGGATGGACCTTCTTCCAGCGGGTGATGAAGTCGGGGCCGAAGTAATTGAACATTGAGTCCCAGGTCGGAAAGATGTCGACGCTGCTCACGCGGCTGGCGTCTTTGTCGCCGCGGGGCATGATCTGGATGTTCACGGCCCAACCGTCCTGTGCGCCCTCTTTCACCCCTTCCTCGGCGAACGGCTGCCAGAGCCTCTTTTGCGCAGCGACGCATTCGCCTACGTCGGTTACCTTCATGGAGTTGAAGACCAGGTAGTCACCCTTTTTTGAGCCGCCAACCAGTGTCTGATATTGGGTGATGTTGTTGGACACCAGCTCGCCTAGATCGCTGAGGCGATCGCGCCACTCCTGCAGCGTGGAGGTGACGCCGGCTTTTTGCAAGACGGCCGTCATATCCTCGTCGGAAAGAGGCGCAGGGGGCAGGCCGGGGTAGAAGCTGACGAGAACGTAGTCGCACCCCGCACCGGTCCCCGCGGGGATGACGGTGCGCAGCGCAATCCAGGCTGAGACCGCCCCCGAGTCAACGCGCGCCTGCTCAACCTTGCTATAGTCTCCGTTGAGAAACGCGTGAAAGGCAGCGGATTTCCCGGGCTTGACCCGGACACAGGAAATGCTGTGAAAACCGACCGGCGCTTGTTGAGCAACAAGCGTCACGGAAAGCGTCGCAGCTAGCGCGGCGCCCCAAACCATATGACGTATTCCCATTGCAAGACCTCCTTGGTCGTTGCTGTTTCGAGTTTGGTGTGTGGTGCTCGACGTTCGAAGTGGCGGGGGAGGCAAAATTGAACGATAGCTGTGCTACGGGGAAGATTTGGGACTGGCCGCCGGCCCGTAACTCCGCTAGCGCCGCTAACTCCGCTAGCTCCGCTGCTTCTCAACTCTTGAGCCAGTCCTTCACTTTCTGCACCATCACGTCGCGGCTGATGTCGCTGATGGCGTTGGTGAGCGGAATCTGCTTCGGGCAGGCCTCGACGCAGTTCTGCGCGAAGCCGCACTCCTGGATGCCGCCGTCGCCGGCCAGCGCGCGCAGGCGGTCTTCTTTGAAGACTTTTCCCGTGGGATGGTTGTTGAACAGCTTGACCTGCGCGATGGTGGCCGCGCCCACAAAGCCGGTCGCCTCGTTGAACTGCGGGCAAACCTCCATGCAGCAGGTGCAGCAGATGCAATTCGACAGCGGATAGTTCGCCTCCTGCTGCTGCGGATAGACGCGCGGCCCCGAGCCCAGATCGTACGTGCCGTCCACCGGAACCCAGGCCTTGACGCGCATCAGATTTTCAAACAGAACCGATCGGTCGACCTGCAGATCGCGCACCAGCGGAAACTTGGTGAGCGGCTCAACGCGAATCGGCTGCTCCAGATTATCCACGAGCGCCGAGCAGGCCATGCGCGCCTTGCCGTTGATGCGCATCGCGCACGACCCGCAGATCTCTTCGAGGCAATTCGAGTCGTAGGCGATCGGCGTGGTCGGCCGTCCGTCGGCCGTCACGGGATTCGTGGCGATCTCCATCATCGCCGAGACGACGTTCATCCCCGGCCGCCACTCCAGCTCAAACCTCTCCCACACCGCCGGCGCCTCGGGGCTGGCCTGGCGCTTGATTTCAAAAGTGACGTCTCCTGTTCGCCATGTTTCCTTTCGTACTGCATCACTCTTCGCATTCACTTCGCCGCGTCGTACCGCCGCGGCCGCGGCTTGATGTACTGCGTATCCACTTCCTCGAACTCGAACTTCGGTCCCTCCACGCAGCCCGTGAAGCTCGCCTTCGTGGTCTTCAGGAACCGCTCGTCGTTGCGGTCGGGAAAATCCGGCTTGTAGTGCGCGCCGCGCGACTCGTCGCGCAGAATCGCGCCCTGCGCAACCGTCCGCGAAAGCTCCAGCATGTTCTTCAGCTGCCGCGCGAAGGCGAAGCTGGTATTCGCCCACTGGCTCTTGTCGCTCAGGTTCACGCGCTTGTAGCGCTCCAGCAGCTCCACGATCTTCTCGTCGGCCTCCTTCAGGTCCTTGTTGTAGCGGATCACGGTCGCGTGCTCGGTCATGGTCTCGCCCAGCTCGCGCCACAGCTTGAAGGGATTCTCGCCGCCCTCGTTGTTGATCAGCTTGCCGTTGATCTCCGCCTGCCGCGCCACTTCCGCCGCCGCGCCGCCGTCGCCTTCCGCCGCCGGCACGCTCTTCGCGTACTGCGATCGCATTCGGTCCCGCGCGGAATCCGCCGAAGATGCAGCTCACCAGCGAGTTCGCGCCCAGCCGGTTCGCGCCGTGATACTGGTACTCGCACTCGCCCGCGGCAAAGATGCCGGGAATGTTGGTCATCTGGTTGAAGTCCACCCAAAGCCCGCCCATGGTGTAGTGCATGCCGGGGAAGATCTTCATCGGCTCCACGCACGGATCCACGCCGACGAACTTCTCGTAGATCTCCAGAATGCCGCCGAGCTTGTGGTGCAGCGTCTCGCGGTCGATGTGCGTCAGGTCGAGATAGACCATCGGCTGGCCGTCGAGCCCGAGGCCCATCTCGTACACCACCTTGTGAATGGCGCGCGTGGCCACGTCGCGCGGCACCAGGTTGCCGTACTTCGGATACCACTCCTCGAGGAAGTAGAACCGCTCCGCCTCAGGAATGGCCTTCACGGCACGCTTGTCGCCCGGCGTCCGCGGAACCCACACGCGGCCGCCTTCGCCGCGCGCCGACTCCGACATCAGCCGCAGCTTGTCCTCGCCGGGAATGCAGGTGGGATGCACCTGGATGAACTCGCCGTTGGCGTAGTACGCGCCCTGCTGGAAGATGGCCGACTGCGCCGACCCCGTGCAGACCACGGAGTTGGTGCTCTTGCCGAAGATGGCTCCGATGCCGCCCGTCGCCAGGATGATGGCGTCAGCCGCGAAGGCCTTCAGCTCCATGGAGCGCAGGTTCATGGCCACGATGCCGCGCGCGATGCCCTTGCGATCGATGACGGCGGAGAGAAACTCCCAGCCCTCGAACTTGTGTACCTTGCCCTCGGCCTCGTAGCGCCGCACCTGCTCGTCGAGCGCATAGAGAAGTTGCTGGCCGGTGGTGGCCCCGGCAAACGCGGTGCGATGGTAGAGCGTGCCGCCGAAGCGCCGGAAATCGAGCAAGCCCTCCGGCGTGCGGTTGAAGGGCACGCCCATGCGGTCGAGCAGATCGATGATCGCCGGCGCCGCCTCGCACATGGCCTTCACGGGCGTCTGGTTGGCAAGAAAGTCGCCGCCATAGATCGTGTCGTCAAAGTGCTGCGCGGTGGTGTCGCCCTCGCCTTTCAGGTTCTTGGCGGCGTTGATGCCGCCCTGGGCGCAGACCGAGTGCGACCGCTTGACCGGCACGATGGAAAACAGGTCCACCGTGCCGCCGGCTTCGGCGATCTTGATGACCGCCGCCAGCCCCGCCAGCCCTCCGCCAACCACGATGATCCTGGGTGATGCCATTATCGATCGAATCCTTTCCAAGAGGGCCGCTCTCCGTTTTCAGGCCCTCGCCGTTCATGCCCGGTCAGAAAATACGTTCAGCATCCAGAGGTCGCTGAGACGGAATTGCCGGGGTGGGCTGGCGCCACCCAATAGGTAAGCGGCACGTTCTGCGGAGCATTTGGAAACTTCGGCCCGACAAACGCCCAGATGCTGGCCAGTCCCATACCGCCGAGAAGCACTCCCAACGCAACGCAGACATAGCCGAACCGGCGACGCGCAGTCTCTCCCGGCGTGATGCCCCACTTGGCGGCAAAGAGCCAAACGCCGTAGGCGAAGTGCCAGCAGACGGCAATCATGGCAATCACGTACACGGCGAGGATCCAGGGATTGGCAAGCTCGTGCTGCACTTTGGCGAACGCCGCACCGGGGTTTTCCGGCAGGTTCGTCCCCATGAAGCGCTGCGTCGCCACGTGGTAAGCAATGTATGCAAACGCGATGAGGCCCGTATAGCGCTGCACCAGGTACATCCAGTTCCCGGCCCACGGGTAGTACACGATGTTCGATTTGCCGCGCAGCCAGATGTAGACGCCGTAAATGCCGTGGTACAGGATGGGCAGAAAGATAAAGACCCACTCCAGCACGCGAACCAGCGGCAGGCTGTTGAGGAACTTGACCTGCTCGCCGTATGCGATGGGGCCCTTCAGCGCTTCGAAGTTCGAGAGCAGGTGCTCGAGGAGAAACGCGCCGATAGGAACGATGCCAAGCAGCGAGTGCAGCTTATGCCAGAGAAAACTGGTGCCCTGGCCTGCGCGCAAAGGCTCCGGGCCGCGGCCGACAATATGTGCAGAGCGGGGCACGGCGGGTTGAACGGTTGCCATGGAGAATGAGGCTCCTAGGGTCTGATCATGCTACTGGGGTGGATGGCGCTGCTTGCGAAAATTGTGCCAGACGAGGCTGAGCCCGAAGACTGTGGAGGCTCCACTGTAGAGGGCGAGAACGAAGTATGACGCAATTTTCGCCGCAGCCCAAAGGGACGGGGCCGGTTTTCCCCATTTCGTCGTCGCTCGTCGCTCCAGTAATTCACTACAGCTCGCTCCTCGCTTCTAGAACTGGGGAAAACCGGCTCCCGTCGCCGCCATCCCAGTAGCATGTTCAGACCCTCAGTGCGGGCCGAAGCAGTCTTAAATTGAGGGACGGAAGGCACTTGCTTTGTTTCTCATGCATTATTCGAGGCCGACGTTAGGTCCGTCAAGGCGGGCGCTCCGGCGGTGCTCCGCACTTCGAACTTTTGGAAGAGTGAATCGGCAGGACTAGAGGAGCTTCGGCAGCAGCGCCGCGACGGCCCGCCCGCGGTGGCTGAGCGAAAGCTTGGTTTCAAGATCGATCTCGGCCATGGTCTTGCCAAGCTCAGGCAGATAGAACACCGGATCGTAGCCGAAGCCGCCCGTTCCGCGCGGGGCATCGAGAATGATGCCTTCCACCGTGCCATCGGCAACTTGAACCACTTCGCCGTCGCGCGCGGCAACAAGGGTGCAATGGTAGCGTGCCATCCGCAGCGTCGCCGGGAACGCCTCCAGCTTCTGCAGGAGCACCATATTGTTCCACACGTCGGTGTTGTCGTTCGCGTCCGGCGAGTCCACAAGACCCGAATCCGCGGCAAAGCGGGCCGAGCGCACGCCGGGAGCGCCCCCGAGCGCGTCCACTTCGAGGCCGGAATCATCGGTCACGACGAATTCGCCGGGCGCGAAACGCGAATAGTAAACAGCCTTTGTCGCCGCATTCGCCAGGAACGTGTCGCCATCCTCTTCCGGCGCGGCAATCTTTTCGATGCCCGGAAGCGGTTCGATTTCGACCGAATACGCTTGCGCCGCTGTGCGGAAGTCGCGCAGCTTGCCCGCGCTGGTGGTGGCGGCGTAAAGCCGGAGGGCCATAGTGAAAGTGTAAAGTGGAGCGCCAGGGATTTCCTCCGCTGTACAAGGAACCCACACAACCGATAGGCTTTGAGATTGCTCGCGGAAAAACTCCTCAGTCCGTCCGCGATCATTCCATGTGGAGCGCGAATGCCGACAGTGATCCTGGCAGGAATCGGATGGCACATCGTCGGTGCGGCATGCGCTGCCTCGTTTTACGCGCCGATTGAGAAGGTCAGAAAGTGGTCGTGGGAAGCGACCTGGGCTGTGGCCGGATTCTTCTCCTGGATTCTGCTGCCGATCAGCGTGAGCTATATTCTGCTGCCGAACTTCCACAGCTTTTATGCCTCGCTCGATGCCGGTCTTATGTGGAAGGTTGCGCTCTTTGGCGCCATGTGGGGAGTGGGCAACGTCAGTTATGGGCTCACCATGCGCCACCTTGGAATGTCGCTGGGCATTGGCGTGGCCATTGGCGTCACGCTGATTGTGGGCACGCTGGTGCCGCCCCTGATGCACGGCCAGGGCGCGATGCTGTTCACGACGCGCAGCGGCCTGCTTACCATGGCGGGAGTTCTGGTGGCGCTCATCGGAGTGGCCGTTGTCTCGTATGCCGGCCATCAGAAAGAAGTGGAACTTGGCGCCGCGGTGCGGGAATTCAACGTGAAGCTTGGGCTCGCGCTCGCCGTCATGTGCGGAATCTTTTCGTCGGGCATGTCCTTCGCGATCGACGCAGCCAGGCCCATTGCCGCGGCGGCGCAACATGCGGGAGTTAGCTCGCTCTACGCGGCACTGCCCAGCTATGTGCTGATCATGGGCGGAGGCGCAGTCATCAACATGAGTTACTGCTTTCTCCGGCTGGGCTTCAAGAAGGAGCTTTCTCTTCGCGCCGATCTGGCGCAGCCGCGCGCGATACTCCTCAGGAACGGCGCCATGGCCGCGGCTGGCGGAATCATGTGGTACCTGCAGTTCTTCTTTTACGCCTGGGGCGCGGCTAACATTCCGCAGCGCCTGGGCTACGTGAACTGGATGCTGCACATGAGCATCTATGTGCTCTGTGGCGGGCTCGTGGGCCTGGCGCTGGGAGAGTGGACGGGAGTGCGACGCAGGCCCATCCGCCTGCTATGGGCAGGAATTCTCGTCATCATCGCCGCGGCGAATCTTGTGGGCCTGGGAATGGCGACGTAAAGGCAGGGAATAGGGACTAGAACTGGTTGCATAAATCCGGCCTTGAAAGGGCACGACTTCAGTCGTGCCGTGAAAGGCGCATAAAATCTGGGGCTTTAGCCCCCGAGGGGTATCGCCGCCTGAGCAGAATTTATGCAACCACTGCTAGGGGCCAGGGAGCGGAAGTTCCGAATCGAGTTTGAGGGCGATGAGGCCGGAGCGCAAATTCTCGACGGTGGAGAAGACGAGCGCCTTCATTCCCAGAGCGATCGCGGCATCGACATTCTCCGGCTTGTCGTCGACAAAGAGCGTCTCCCCGGGCCGTGTTCCGAGCTGCTCCAAAGCATAGCGATAAATCGCCGGGTCGGGCTTGGCCACGCGCACCTGATAGCTCCACACAAGAACGTCGAATCGCCCAAGCCAGCGTAGTTCGCGCTCCATGTGTTCGTGTACCACGTCGCCCATATTGGAAACGATGGCCGTCAGCAGGCCGCGCTGCTTGATCTCGAGTTGCCAGGCAAGCATGGCCGGATCGGCGCGAGTCCACATGCGCGCGTCCCACAGATTCAACTCTTCGATCGCGGATGGGTCGAGGTTCAGCCTGGCATCGCGCGCGAGTTTCCGCCAGAATTCAAGGCCGGTCAGCTTTCCCTCGTCGTAAGCCTGACGATCCGTCCAGTACAAGCTGTCGAGGCGATCCGCAGGAAGACCCGTGATGCGCACCAGCTCAGCGTGGGCCACGGGGTCCGGGGGGCCGGTCAAGACCCGGCCGTAATCGAAGATCACCGCGCGCAGAGCCAACATCACCTCAATGGCGTCCATGTATCGCCCATGTATCGTTGGAGAGAGGGCGCTTCTCTCATTGTGCATGATGGGCGCTTAGAGCCTGAACGGCCGCGACGGGCTGCGCGACGCGACGGGCCGCAGGGACGAATGCGATGCGCTTTTCCGGGAGAACAAACTGGAACACGGAGGAGAGCGAGCTGGCGCGCGCGCACCGCAAGCGCTGCAGGCCGGGCTGCCCACTGCCGATCTCACGCAGTCCAATCCCACGCGCTGCGGATTCGTGTACCCGCCGTCCCTGCTCGATGCGCTCGCCGATCCGCGCGCACTCGACTACGATCCGCAGCCGAGGGGCCTGCTGCACGCGCGCAAGGCGGTTTGCGAGTACTACGCAGGCCACGGCGTGGTTCTCGAGCCGGACCAGATCGTTCTCACCACCAGCACCAGCGAGGCCTACAGCTTTCTCTTCCGCCTGCTCTGCGACCCAGCGGACGAAATTCTCATCCTGCAACCCGGCTACCCGCTCTTCGACTTCCTCGCCGTCCTGGACGATGTGCGCCTGAAGGCCGCGCCACTTGTGTATGAGAACGGGTGGCAGATCGACGCCGAAGGAATCCGCCGCGCAATCACTCCGCAGACGCGCGCCATCGTCGTCGTGCACCCGAACAATCCGACGGGGCACTTCACCAAGCCGTGGGAGGCCGCGGAACTGGTCCGGCTGTGCCGCGAGTTCGGCCTTGCGCTCATCGTGGATGAGGTCTTTCTCGACTACAGCTTCGGCACGGCAGCCGAGAGCTTCGCCCGCGGCCTTGAAGGCGTGCCGGTTTACGTGGTCAGCGGGTTGAGCAAGATTGCAGCGTTGCCGCAGATGAAAGCGGCGTGGATCGCCGTCACGGGTCCGGAGCGGGAGCAGGCGCTCGCGCGGCTGGAGGTCGTCGCCGACACGTTCCTCTCCATGAACGCTCCTGTCCAGTGGGTGCTTCCGTCGTGGCTCGGCGGACGTGCGGCCATCCAGCAGCAGATTCGGCGGCGAGTGGCCGCGAACCTGGCCGCGCTCGATCGCAATCTCGACCGCGGGCCCAATAGCGATATTGAGGCGGTCAAGGCGGTGCAGCGGCTGGAGGTCGAAGGCGGATGGTACGCGGTGCTGCGGATTCCGGCCATCAGCCCCGACGAGCAGACGGTTCTGGCGCTCGTCGAGCGCGGAGTCTGGGTTCATCCGGGCTACTTTTTCGGGATGGCGGAGAGCGGTTGGCTGGTCGTGAGCCTGCTTGCGCAGGAGGCGGAATTCAGTAACGGAGTTGCCATCCTGATTAACTACTTGGGAACGAATCACGGGCGTAACGGGCCGAGCAGATGACGAGAACTATTTCTTGAACTAACTCATATATCGACCTGATAGCAAATGCGTTACAACAGCCCTTAATTCTGCTGACGGGTTTGCAGAAAAGGATTGCGCGCTTGCAGAAAAGGATTGAAGGTCGCGCTCCTCGCCGATTGTGGTGAGGGGGCCGTGGCCGGGGAGAACGCTGGGTCTCATCGGGCAGCGTGAGCAGCCGGGTTTCGAGCGAGGCGATGATCTGGTCGAAGTTGCCGCCGGGCAGGTCGGTGCGGCCGATGCTGCCGGCAAAGAGCGTGTCGCCGGCAATGAGCAGCTTGAGCGGGGCGAAGTGCAGGCAGATGGAGCCCTGCGTGTGTCCCGGCGTGTGCAGCACCTGCGCGGGATAGTGCTCGAGGCCGACGATCTGGCCCTCGGTCGAGCGACTCGTCGGGCGGAGCGGTTTCGGGCGGACGAACGCCGAGCCAAGCCGCCTGCGCGTCCATCATTTCGAGCAGAGGCAGGTCGTTCTCGTTCAGGTAGATTGGCGCGCCGGTAAGGCGCTTGAGCTTCAGCGCTCCGCCAACGTGGTCGATGTGGCCATGCGTCACCAGGATCTGCTTCAGCTTGAGGCCCAGCTCGGTCAGGCGCTTGGCTATGCGGCTCACTTCGTCGCCGGGATCGATCACGATGGCCTCGCGGGTTTCCTCATCGCCCAGAATGGTGCAGTTGCAGGCCAGCGGACCGACAGGAAACGACTCGAAGAGCATGGCTTCGATTTTAAGCGGTGTTAGCGGAGTTAGCGGTGTTGGCGGGGTTAGCGGTGTTAGCGGAGTTGGCGGCGCTAGCGGCGGATCAGCTTCAGTCTTCGCCGGGGAGGAGCGGCAAGGTGAGGTTTTCGGCGGGAGCGGGGCGGCTGCGGGGGGCTTTCTTGAAGGTGGCGTCGCGGCGATGGGCAGGATAATCGGGCTGTTTGCCATCAAGAATCTGCTGGATGGTGAGGATTTGCAGGCGCGGCCAGGTGCTGCCGTCGGAGGATTTGTAGAGGCCGGCTTCGGCCGCCTCGCGCAGCATCGGCTTGGTGGGCTCCTCGAAGCAGAGAAAGACGCCGATCTCAGCCTTTTCGCGGCTGAGAACGCCGGCAAGGTCGCGTACTTGCGAGGCGGTGATGTGGCCACCCTTGACTGAAAAGACGATCTGCTTTGATTTGCCAGAGTCGTCGTCGTGGAAGTAGAGGCGGCCGTCGATGCCGCGGTCCGCACCCTTCTTCTGGTCGGTGGGCCGCGCGCCGACCTGGCCGAGCGCCCACCACTGGAACTGGTACTTGTCTTCTTCGGCCAACTGTGCAGCACCGGCATAATCGGTTGGCTCGCCGATTACGTCGTAGGTGGATTTGATCTCGGGGCCGAAGGCGTCGGAGAGGCGCTTCTTGATGAGGCCGATGGCGAGGTGGGTAATGTCGATGCCGATCCAGCGGCGATTGAGGCGTTGTGCGACCTGAACAGTGGTACCGCAGCCGCAGAAGGGATCGAGGACCAGGTCGCCTTCGTCGGAGCTGGCTTTGATGATGCGTTCAAGGAGGGCTTCGGGCTTTTGGGTCGGGTATCCGAGGCGCTCCTGGGCTTGGGAGTTGATGGGTGGAATATCCGTCCACACTGTGGTCACGGGAGCGCCGGGCATCTCATCAAGATACCTCTTGTAACGTGGCATTCCCGACCTTGTATAAACCAGACGCCCGGAATCGTGCATTTCCTGCATCTTCGCTTTCGTCCATCGCCATACCCTTCGATGGCCGTTCCACTCATAAGTTAAATTGGGGCGGTCAGGGTTTGGATTCAGCGTGTTGTCGAGTTGGTATTTCCTTCCGGTTCCTTCCTCAATTCGGTTGTAGTGGCTCTCGATGTACTCAGCCTTGTAGGGAAGAAAGACGGGGTTCCACCTGCATTCCTCGCCTTTACCGTAGGAAATTATCGTGTCGTGGGTTGAAGGAAAGCGTGTGAAGGCGTGCCCTTTCGGCATTGTTCGCTGCCAGATGATTTCATTCCGGAACAATTGCGGTCCGAATACGGCGTCCATCAAAATCTTGAGGTAGTGGCTGGCGGTGGGGTCGCAATGGAGATAGATGGAGCCGGTTTGCTTGAGGACGCGGCGGAGTTCGACGAGGCGCGGGGCCATCATGGCGAGATAGGCCATCATGTCGGAGTTGAAGAGGAAGGTCTTGAAGGCGCGCAGGGCATCGGCGACGCGTCCGCCCTGCTCGACGATCTGCTCGTAGGCGCGCATGGCGTCGGTGTTCCACTCCCATGTGTCCTCGAAGGCGTGAATCTGGGAGCTGGATTGCGAGCCGTCTTTCTCGGCGAAGAGGACGTTGTAGTCCTGGCGGGAGTTGAAGGGCGGGTCGAGGTAGACGAGATCGACGGACTCGTCCTTGACGTAGAGCTGGAGGACTTCGAGGTTGTCGCCGTAGTAGAGCTTGTTCTTTTCGGTGCTCACGGTTTGGGATGAGGGTAGCACAGGCGAGACGGCGCGATCGTTGGGTGAACCTTGGGGGTCAAGGGGCGGGGTGATCGTGGGGCGAGACGGCTGGTGGTTCGAGGTGTTTCTACCCCACCCTAACAAAGTTAGGATGGGGTACCCGGCCCATCTGATCGGGGTTGACCGGTGACCTCAGCTGGAGCAGGACTTTCTTCAGGAAAAAGCGGTTCTTGGCCTGGTGGTGGTTTGCGGGAGCCAGGCGGTGAGGACTTGAGATAGCCGTTGTCAAACGCATATTTTCTCATGCGCCCATGCGCGGCGCCGTGGCACCCCTTGCATTGGCAAGACCTCCATAGCTCGCGCTTTCCTTTCGCGTAGCACTGAGGCGTGCAGTAGTTTGCGCGCCGGATCGGGCCAGGGGGTCCGGTCGCAGAGGGAATCGGATTTCTTCCGTCCAACGTACCTTCTGCCATAGATAAGGATGTATATCATCGCAGCCTGTTTGAAAGTGGCATTTATTCTGGCCCACACCTCGATAGAAAAGATTTGGTAATCGGAAGTGGGCTTGTGTTGATTAGCTCCGGCGATACTGTGCGAAATGGCAGTCGGTTTTTCGCTGGGTGGGTAGGAGCACAACCGGTGGCTTCTTTCGCCCGCAAACGCGGGCTGCTGTCGCGATTACGCCGGGTCCCCAGGCTTGCGCCATGGGGCTATCGTCTTGCGCCCGCTGAAGCGGGCGCGTTGGTTCGGCGCGCGCCCGCAAGGAGAGCGCGCCGGCGGTCGGGATGGCTGCGGGCGAGAGATTGAGCGCGGGACCCGGTACCTAGCCCGCAAAGCGGGCGGCATAGGGTAGCCCCAAGTCGTGAGACTGGGGAAGAATGGATGGTTCGAAGGCCGAGCCCGCTTGAGCGGGCGTAAGACCTATTGCCAAAGATAGCGCTCGTCAAATTCCACGCGGTGCTTCTTCAGCAAGGTAAGGAACTCGTCCTGAAATGAGGTGCGCCGATGATGCTGCGCCTGGTCTCGAATGTAACGGATCACTGCTGCCCGGCTGGACTCGCTGACGCTGAATGCTCCATACCCGCCTTGCCAGGCGAAATGACGCCGCTGGGGCCACCGCTCCTTCGCCCATCGCGAAGAGTTGGCTTTAACGATCCGCAGGCAATCTGACATGGCAAGGTTGGCTGGCAGGCGAGTCAAAAGATGAACATGATCGGCTGTTCCGCCAATCGCGATGGGGATGGCATCGAGTTCCCGGAGGATTCCGCCGAGATAGGCATGCACTTCGGGACGCATTGCATCGGTAAGCAGAGGCGCGCGACCAGACGTGGAAAAGATAACGTGGATGAGGAGGCTGGTGTAGGTATGCGCCATTCTTACGCCCCTCCGGGGCTGCGGATTCAGGTCTCAACCCTTATACCCCAGGCTTGCGCCTGGGGCTACCGTCTTGCGCCCGCTACGCGGGCTGCGAGGTGGGATTTTGCATTTGGTCCCCAGGCTTGCACCGTGGGGCTACCATCTTGCGCCCGCTGTGCGGGCTGGGCTGGTTCGGCGCGAGGCCGCAAGGAGAGCGCGCCGGCGGCGGGCGTGGGCGGGCGGGACGGCGGGGTTCGGCGCGCGACCGCGAGGGGAAAGAAGCAGGGACCAGGGATGAGCCACCCCAACGACCCCGGCTCTACGAGCCACCCGTCGTCGGGGGCCCCGGTAGGGAACAGGGAATAGAAAAGCAGCGGGGTTCGGCGCGCGACCGCAAGGGGAGCGCGCCGAGATTCGCTGAGGATGGCAGGGGCGAGGGATTGGGCGCGGCTCTCCTCACCTCTTGCCAAGGCCGGATTGAGGTTTAGTGGTGGCCGCCGCTCTGCTGTCCGCCGTGGCCGCCGCTCGAGTGGCCGCCGCCGCTGGGGAGCGCGTGTTCGTTGCTGGCGTCATGATCGCCTTTGACTACATGGCCTTGTCCATCGCGTGCCTCATTGCCGTGGAAGTTGTTGTTGGCTTCCTCGCCGCGGCCAGGCAACGGTCCTTTATACCCGTGACGAGGGTCAAAGCGGTTATCGACATGGCCGGAGAAGTGGGCAGGGCCGTGGAACCAGTGGCCGACGCCGATGAAGACTCCGTTTACAAACCAATCGGGCCCGTAGTAGCCGTAGGGCGCGCAGTTGTAAGGAGCGTAGTCGAAGTACCCATAGGGACAGACCGGTTCCGGTCCAAAGTTGACGCCGATGGAGATTTGGGCTGGCGCTACGCGCGCAGAGCAGAACAGCGCAATTGCGAGAACTGCGAAAGCGAGGGATTTGAATTTGGACATGATCTCTCCTTGATTGGTTGGAGTGGGAAGGTGGCCGGGGAGTTGTCTCTCCGGGGCAGAGCTTAAAGCCTGCGATTGAGCGTCAGGATCATAGCACGGACGGGAAACGAGAAGCTGTCTTGTTGGGAACGGTTTTGGGCTTGGTGGCCCGGAGGTGTTCGGCGCGCGAGCGCAAGGAGAGCGCGCCAGGGGGGAAAGGCAGGGATCAGAGTTCAGGGATCAGTTCCCTCGTGCGAAATTGAGGCTCGTGCTCTCCCACCCTTCGCCAGAAAAGAGGCGAAGGGTGGGGCACCCATTGGGTCGTGGCGGACGGGTGACGGGGTTCCGGGGCGGGACGCGAGGAGTGAGTGTGCACAAAAAGTAAACAAGAGGCGAAAAGATTGTTGCGGTTCGCTTTTTATTCGCTATAATGCGCGCATGGCCGTTACACGAAGACAGAAGGAAGTTCTGGATTTTCTGGAGGCGTTTGTAAGCCGCAATGGCTATTCGCCTTCGTTTGAAGAGATTGCGCGCGGCATGAGCCTGAAGAGCCTGGCCACCGTGCACAAGCACATCACCAACCTGGAAAAGAAGGGGATGCTGGACCGCGTGCACAACCGCAGCCGGTCGATTGACGTGCTGCCGCCGGGGACGCGGACGCGGTCGAGCCTGAAGCTGCCGCTGGCCGGGCGGATTGCTGCGGGCACTGCCGGTGGAGGCGATGGAGAGCCCGGAGACGATCTCGCTGGCCGACGTGGTGGGCAACCGCGATGTGTTTGCGCTGGAGGTGCGGGGCGACTCGATGCGCGACGAGCACATTATCAATGGCGACTACGTGCTGGTGGAGCGGACGAAGACGGCGCGGCAGGGCGAGATTGTGGTGGCGCTGGTGCACGGCGTCGGAGACGACGCTGAAGCGCTTCTACCCGGAGGGCAACGTGGTGCGGCTGCAGCCGGCCAACCTGGAGATGGAACCGATTTATGTTCCGGCGGCGCAGGTGGCGATTCAGGGGCGGGTGCTGGGAGTGCTGAGGAAGTACCGGTAAGACAGTGGTTAGTGATTAGTGGTCAGTGAGCAGAGAAGAAGCCGCTAGCCACTAGCTTCTAGCGTCTAGCTTATGTTGCCCGCGCGCGGCGGTGCGGTTAGCGGATTAGATTGGCAAGTCGGCGAGGCGCTGGGCGCGCCAGAGAGCGCCGTTGAGGGCGACGGTTTCGGTTGTGTCGACGGGCATGTCGGGTGCGGCGGCGCGAAGGCCGGCGAAAAATGCTTCGCGCACCATGGGCATTTTGCCGATGACGCTGCCGGTCCAGGCGACGGGAACTTCGCCGTCGATCGCGTGCTTGCGGCGGAGCTTGGAGCGCACCAGAAGAACATTCCGACGAGGTCGGCGGCGGCCTGACGGAGAACGCCGACGGCGACCGGGTCGCCGGCTTCGGCGAGTTCGTTGATGGCGGGCGCGAGCGCGGCAAAATCCGGGCGCGGGCGTGCCGTCGCCCACGTTGATGAGCTCGTCGAGAGTGGGCGTGCCCCAGATCTCGCCAACCTTTTTCAGAATTTGCGTCGGCTCGTCGCGATCGTAGGCGTTGAGCGCGCGGCGGATGGCGTGCAGGCCGATCCAGTAGCCGGAGCCTTCGTCGCCGAGGCGCGAACTCCAGCCGCCGGCGGACTCGAGGCCGCCATCGGGCGCGCGGCCGATGGTGTTGGTGCCGGTGCCGGCGATCTGCAGGATTCCCGGGCCTCCGCGAAAGGCGGCGTCGAGGGCGATGATGTGGTCGCCGACGACCTCGGAGCGCTCGACGCCAAAATCGTGGAAGACCGCGGTGATCCACTCGGTGATGCCGGGCATGGTGGCGCTGGCCACGCCGCAGGAAGCGGCGCGAACCGTGTTGACGCCGGCCTGCGCGTAGACATCCTTGAGCACGGCGCGCAGATTTTCTTCGGCGGCCTCGGCGCCCACGCGCAGGCGCTTGATGGAGCCGCTCTCAGCAAAGGCGAGAACGCGATCGCCGTCGACGATGGAGGCGCGCGTGCGAGTGCCGCCGCCGTCGATTCCGAGAACTACGCTCATTGTTTCCCTTCCCTTTCTATTTTTCGGGCGCGCCGCCGCCATCGCGCAGCGTTCCCGAGAGAATGTTCAGGCTGCCATCGGATTTGGGCGCGTGGAGGCCGAGCAGATGCGCGAGCCATGGATACAGATTGACGTTTTCAAAGGGCGCGACGGTTTTTCCGGCGACAAGATCGGGGCCGGCGGCGAAGAAACTGGCCTTCATCTCGGGAATGAGGTGCGGATCGAAGCCGTGCATGCCGATGGTGGGCGGGTGATCGGTTTGCCCTGCAGCCGGAGCGTGGGCGCGGATGGCATAGGGACCGGTGGCGACGACCACCGGGTCGCCCTCGCGCGGATTCTGGTTGAAGTTGAGCGCGGCAGGGACATTTTTGAGGCGATAGACGACGAACTGCGACGAGGCGTGCTTGAGCTGGTCGTAGACGCGCGCGCGATCCTCTTCGGTTTTGCCGTAGAGGAGAGAGCCGACGGTGTCGAAGCCGGTGAGGTCGGCGAATTGGTCGAGATCGATCCAGCCGCCTTCGGATTTGACCATGCCGTGATCGCTGACGACGACCAGATCGATGGGCAGGCCGGTGGCTTTGAGCGCGGCTTCGAGCTTGCCGACGATCGCGTCCATCTTGAGCTCGGCGGCGCGGGTTTCGCGCGCATCGGGGCCGAACTCGTGGCCCTCGTGGTCGGGCTCGGAGTAGTAGATGGCGATGAAGTGCGGGCGATCGGCGGCGGGCAGACGGAGCAGCGCGACGGTATCGTCGATGCGCGCCTGCTGCGACTCGGGCGTGGGCTCGGTTTTGTCGTCGTAGTGCGCGTACCAGGAGGGCCGGAAGCCGGCGATCTTGGCCTCGGAGCCGACCCAGAGGAGGCACGCCGTGCGCATCCCCTGGCTCTCGGCGAGGCTCCACAAGGGAACGCCGCTGTACCAGGAGCCGTCGGTGACGGCCTGCGGATCGTACATGGAATAGCGCGCGCCGCGCGCGGGATCGAGGAAGCTGTTGGCGACGAGGCCGTGGTGCTCGGGATAAAGGCCGGTGACGATGGTGAAGTGGTTGGGAAAGGTGAGCGAGGGATAGCTGGGCAACATGCCCTCGGGCGCCCAAACGCCGCGCTTGCCGAGCGCAAGAAGATGCGTGGCGTTGTCGCGCTTGGCGTAGTCCCAGCGGAAGCCGTCGAGCGAGACGAGAACAACGTAATGCTGGCTTTGGGCCCAGGCAGAGTTGGGGCCGTTGTCGACGTGCGTGAGCGGCAGCGCGGGATTGAAGGTGGTTCCCTGCGCCGCGGAGGTCTGCGGAGCGGCGGCTGGGACAAAGACCAGAAAGATTGCGGCGAGAGCGAGGCGAGCGATCGAGCGAAATCGCATGGAGAGTACCTCCGAATCAGCTTATCGCACAGGAGGAAGGAGGGCCCGTGCGCGGTGATTCGTCAGCCGAAGATGCGCACCCAGGCCGTCCAGACAAGGCCGACGGCGAGGATGGAGAGCTTTTGCCACAGCGGCACAGAGGCGCGGCGCGTGAAGACGTCGTAATTGGCGCGCCGAATGCGCTTGAGCAGGGCGTGATAGATGGAGACCAGAACCCAGAGAGCGGGACGGCTGACGGGGTCGATCAAGGGCAAGAGGAGGCGCGCTTCGGCCGTAGTAGTGCTCAGCGAGGCGCGCGATGGCGGCAAAGAGCTCGCGCTCGGCGGCTGTGGGCGGCGCGGCGGGCGGGCGATGAAGCAGCGCATCGAGCGAAACGCCGTGATGCGCGAGATTCCTGAGAGGCAGATAGACGCGGTTGCGCGCCGCGTCTTCGGCGACGTCGCGCAGAATGTTGGTGAGCTGGAAGGCGATTCCGGTTTCTTCAGCGAGCTTTTCGGCGCGCAGGTCGCGGTAACCGAAGATGCGGATGCAGACCAGGCCGACGACCGACGCGACCAGGTAGCAGTAGCGGTAGAGATCGGCAAAGGTTGCGTAGGTCTCCGGCGCGCCGGCTGCCGCGTGGTCCAAATCGAGGGTGACGCCGGCGACGAGCTCGTCGAGAAGCGTGAGCGGAATGGCGAAGCGCTGGGTTGCGTCGCGCACGGCAAGGAAGACAGGATCGGCAGTGGGCGCGCCCTTCGCGGCGTCGCGCCAGGCGGCGAGCCAGGCATCAAGCTGGCGGCGGCGCTCGTCGCGCGGGATGGACTCGTCGTCGGCAAGGTCGTCGGCCTGGCGCATGAAGGCGTAGATGGCGCAGATGGCGTTGCGGCGGTCGAGCGGAAGCGCGAGGAAAGCGTAGTAGAAGTTCTTGGCTTCGCGCTTGGCGATTGTGCGGCAGGCCGCGTAGGCGCGGGCCAGGGCGGGGTCGAGCGATGGAGCAGTCGAGGTCAAGCGGTCTTTCCTGTCGATCGGGGGCGGAGCCGCAAAAACGGCAGCGCCTTGCCGCCCAGAGCGCGCAGCGGCGAGCGCGAGCTTGGTCGATTTTGAGATGGCCGGCCGCGCGCTGAGCACATCGTAATCGCGGCGCTCGATGGCGCGCAGAATCTCCAGCCCGCCGCGGCTGAAGAGATCGAGGTCGAGCGCGAGGTCGCGGTTGACTCTGCCGATGAGCGGCAGGCCCTGCTCGAAGAGCGAGCGCGCGTAATCGACTTCGTGGCGCAGCAGGGCGCGAAACTCCGGCGTGGCGACGCCTTGCGCGATGGTTTCGTCGGTGACGCCGAAGCGGCGCATGTCGTCCTGCGGAATATAGACGCGGCCCTTGGCGAAATCGACGCGCACATCCTGCCAGAAGTTGGCGAGTTGCAGCGCGGAGCAGGTTGCGTCGGAGAGGCGGAAGTTTTCTTCGCTTGTTTCGGGGCCGGCTTCGCCGCAGGCGTAGAGCACCAGGCGGCCGACGGGATTGGCGGAGTAGCGGCAGTAGCCGAGGACGTCGTCCATGGTGGCGTAGCGCGTGACGGTCTGGTCCTGGCGGAAGGCGACGAGCAGATCGGCGAATGGCTCCTTGGGAATGGCGCAGGCGCGGATGGTTTCGGCCAGCGCGACAAAGACAGGATGGCGCGCGCGGCCCTCGTAGCAGGCGTCGAGTTCGCGGCCCCACAGATCAAGAAGGGCCAAAGCCGCGGATTTGTCGGGCACTTCGTCGCCGAGATCGTCGGAGATGCGGCAGTAGGCGTAGATGGAATGGAAGTGCGGCCGCAGCGCTTTGGGCAGGAACCAGGTGGCGACGTGGAAGTTTTCGTAGTGCGTTTCGGCGAGGTGGCGGCAGTAGTCGCGCGCTTCCTCGAGCGTGGGCGCAACATCGGGAATGCGATAGGCTGGCGGGAGCGCGGCCCAGCCCCGGGCGAGGAGCTCATCGGACGAAGGCTGGGCGGCGGTGGCGGTCATCGGAGTTCTGGCCTCATCGATATTATTCCACCGACGCGGTTGGAACGCGATTCGCGCCAAAAACGGCGTCTTCGCGTCGATCCACACAAAACGGCCGGGCGGCCGCAAATCAGGCGAATCCCCGAGTTGCAGGGTTCGATTTGCCGGCTTGCGGGATGCCTGTTTCCTAAATGGTAGCGTCCGCATAGGCGGTGACACATCCGGAACACAGAAAAATACCTTTACATCAGTGCGTATAACCGGATAAAAAGACACAGGCTCTCATCGTCACACTTCCCCCTCTTCACGGTCCCCGTTGAACGATCTTTGAGCTAAATCAGGAGGATTAAGCATATGAGAAAGACCAGTTCCTTGTTACTTGGGCTGTCCCTCGCAGTTTCTGGTATCACGATCGCCGCAGCGCAGGATCAATCTTTGACACCCATGAAGCCACCGAAGCACCTGCAAATCATCGTCGAATACACCAAGCCCGGTAAGGGCGGCTTGGCCCATGACAAGACCGAGAGTGCATTCGTTCAGGCCATGGCCAAGCTGAAGTTTCCCATCCATTACTGGGCTTACAACGCCATGTCCGGCAAGCCGCGAGCCATTTTCATTTCAGGATTTGACTCTTTTGGCGAATTGGGAAAAGCCTACAAGGTTTTCGATGCCCCGGGAGTTGCGGCAACGTTCGAGCCCATCAACGTGGCGGATGGCGAACTGCTGGAAGATTCCAAAACGCTGATCCTCGACTACGATAGCGACATAAGCCTGCGTCCGGAAGTTGACCTCTTCCACCACCGCTTCCTCGAAGCCGACATCATGCATGTTCACCAAGGCCACATGAAGGAGTTCCATGACTTGGCCAAGATGTGGGTCGATATGGGTCAGAAGGCCGGCCCCAGCGTGCACTGGGACTGCTTCCGCGCCGATTACGGCGAAGACAACGGCTACGTTGTTTGTCTGACTCCTGACAATTCCCTGGACAACGTCGACGCAGCTTCCGCAGACTTCGGCAAAGTCGCAGCCACTCTGTCCGACGACGACAAGAAGAAGATGCGCGACCTCCGCGCCGCAGCCCTGGACGAGGATCGTACCGAGATCTACTCGGTCAACCCTGCCCAGAGCTATGTGCCGGATGCGTTCATCAAGGCCGATCCGGGGTACTGGAAACCCAAGACGGGAGCGGCTCCCAAACCTACAGCCAAGCCCGCTGCAAGCAACCAGTAGGTCAACCCGTCGACCTCCGCGGACGCGAGAATCACGAGTTGAGGAGCGGCCCCGATTGCGCTGGGGCCGCTCTTCCTCGCCTTTCCAGGAGGATAGTCTGCCACGGCAACAACTTCTTCGTTGAATTCTCTGAAGTCGGCGGCAGCGGCCATTTTCCGCTGATCGGTGGCTAGATTTTCTGTGTTTCTGCGCTGCGCACTGCCGCGATGCGTGGTAAGTCCGCGCCGGAGCGAGTTTGACGGACCGGGTTTGCCCGGTTCGGATTTTTCTGGCGGGCTACGGCACAATCGCGGTCTTGATCTCAGTCGAGCGGTTCATCAACTTCTCAAAGACGCGATTCAGCTCATAGAGGTGAGCGCGGCCGGTGATGAATGCGCCGGCCTGGAAGCGCCCGCCGGCAATGAGCGCCAGAGCCTTGCGGCAGATGGCCGGCGTGTGATGGAAGGTGGCGCGCAGCGTGATGTCGCTATAGTGGATGCGGTTGGTATCGAGCGTGACGTGCGTGTTGGCGGCGCAACCGCCGAAGAAGTTCACCGTGCCGCCCTTGCGCACCAGCTCGACGGCCTCCTGCCAGGTTTCGGGCATGCCGACGGCTTCAATGGCGATATCAACGCCGCGATCGTTCGGCGTGAGCGCGCGGGTATCACGGATGGCCTTGCGAATCGTCGAAGCCTGCACGACATGCGTTGCGCCGAGCTGGCGTGCCGCTTCCACCTGGCCGTCGTGCTTGACGATGGCGATGGTTTCGAAGCCGGCGAGCGCGGCGACATGGAGAATCATGAGCCCCAGCGGCCCACCGCCGATGACGGCGACGATATCGCCCTTGCGCGGACCCGAATCCTCGAATCCGTGGACCGCGCAGGCCAGCGGCTCGGTGAGCGCGGCGTGCTCCAGCGGCACATTTTCCGGAATGACGAGGGTGTTCTTGGCGACGATGCGCTCCGGAATCCGGATGAACTCGGCATAGGCGCCGTTGTTGAAGAGCAGATCGTCGCAGAGATTCTCCTGGCCGCGCAGGCAGAAGTAGCACTTGCCGCAGGGCGCGGAGTTGAGCGCCACCACGCGGTCGCCGGGCGCGAAATCGGTGACGCCCTCGCCGGCTTCGACCACGGTTCCCGCCTGCTCGTGGCCGAAGAGCGCGGGAGGAACGATCATGCGCGCGTGATATCCGCGGCGAAAGACCTTGAGGTCGGTTCCGCAGGTGAGCGCGGCGCCCACCTGAACGACCAGCTCGCCCGCCGCGGCCTTGGGAATGGGAACCTGCTCGATGCGAACATCTTCGCGGCCGTGGAGAATGGCGGCGCGCATGGTGACGCGCCCGTGGAGAAGCGCATTCTCGACCGTCCTGCGGCCCTGGTGGACGGCGGTTTCGACCGTCTTGCGGCCTTTGACGACCAGCCGACTCGACTGTATTCAGGCCGGCTTCGACGACCGTCTCGACTGTGTTCAGGCCGCCCTCGACGACGTCCTCGACTTTTTTGCGGCCTTCTTCGACAACAGTCTTGACGGTCTTGCGGCCGCGGAGGATCGCGTCTTTCACCGTGCTCGCCATCAGTGCTCGCTCCTACTCTGCTCCGGCCCCGGGCACAGGCTCCATCATAATCTTCATCGAGTCGGGCTGGGGGTGCGAAGCGATTTCGATGGCCGCGACCGCCTCTTCGAGCGGGAAGCGGTGCGAGATCAACTGCGTCAGGTCGAAGCCGTTGCGGTAGCCGCCGAAGACCAGGCCCGTCACCTCGTCCAGGATCGGGAACGAAGAAGAGTATGAGCCGAGCAGGGTCTTTTCGTCCACACAAACCGCGGCGGGATCGAAAGTGGCCTCGCCGTGCTGGGTCTGGGCAAAGAGCATGACCTTGCCGCCGGGGCGCACCGCGTCCATGGCCGTGCGGATGAGCGCGTTGCCGCCGACGGCCAGGATCACGGCATCGGCGCCGCGGCCTTCGGTCTCGGCAAAGACGCGCTCGACCACATTTTCCGTGCCGGCGTGGATGGGATTCGTGAGCCCGAAGCGCGCGGCGATGGCGTGGCGCTCGGGAAAGAGATCGGAGGTGAGCACGCGGGCGCCGGTGCGGCGCGGCGAGCGCGGCGTGCATCAGGCCGATGGGGCCCTGGCCGATGACCAGCACCGTGTCGTCGGGCGCGAGGTTGAGCAGCTTGACGCCCTTGAGCACGGTGTTGACGCGGCTCGACAAACGCGGCCTGCTCGAAGGGCACGCCGTCGGGAATGCGGACCACGCCGCCGTTGGCGACCACGAAGTCCATGACGCGGATGTACTCGGCAAAGCCGCCGCCGGAAGGCTCGAAGCCGCGGTCGCGCCGGTTTTCTTGTAGAGCGGGCACTGCGCGGGCGTGTGCTTGCGGCAGTAGTAGCACTCGCCGCAGGGAACGTGGTGGAAGCTCATCACGCGGTCGCCGACGGCGAATTTGGTGACGCCTGCGCCGACCGCGGCAACGACGCCGGCCATCTCGTGGCCGAAGATGCGCGGCGCGGAGTGCGAGCCCATGTGAATCTTCTTGAGATCGGTGCCGCAGATGCCGCAGGTGGCGATTTTGATCAGCAGCTCGCCGGGGCCGATGCGCGGAACCGGCACGGTTTCAAGGCGCATGTCGTTGATGCCGCGATAGACCACGGCGCGCATGGTGGCGGGGATCCCGGCGTCGATCCGCAGTCTGGGAGTTGGAGATTTGGGTAGCCATTCTGTTTTCTGATGTGACCTCATTCATCGAGAGAAAATCGAGCAGCGACTCCGCGATGCTTTGGGAAGCCCGTTTACTATTTTCGCCCATCCGGACGAGTGCGGGCCAGTACCAGGGGCGAAGAATGGCAAAAAGAGTAAACCGCGCGAGCTGGAATTGGCCGTCGGGCGAGAGAAAGCGGTTGAAGTCGGGCAGGCGGTCGGTGAGGCCGTCGCTGACGCCTTTGATGCAGTAGAACGGAATGCCGCGCATGGCGGCGAGGCGGGCGATGGCGGCGGCTTCCATGTCGACGAGGGCGGCGTTGTAGGCGGACGGCGAGGCGGCGCTTTTCGGCTAAGGCGGCGACCTTAGGGCTGGTGGCGAGCCAGAGTTCTCCCGCGCCCGCATCGCAGTGGAAGCGCTCGCCGGTGCGGACGTCGATGACGCCGGCGACATTGTGGGCCGAGCCTGGGGCGATTTCGGCGCGAAGCGCTCCGGCCCAGCCGATGGAGAAGACGAGATCGATGGGACCGCCGTCCTCGATGGCGGCGAAGGCGCGCGTGGCGGCGGATTGGCCGGCTCCGGCGCAGGCGGCGATCCACTCTTCTTCCTCGGTGCGCTGCGCCCAGAAGTGGATGCCGTTGCGGGTCGAGTGCGGCCAGCTGCGGACGAGCGGCTTGAGCTCGCCGGGCAATGGCGGCGATGATGGCGACGCGGGTCATGAGATGTTTGGGCGCGGGCCTGCGGGGCGTTCGCGGGCGCGTAGCCGTTGGCGCGGAACCAGTCGATGGCGGCGCGCATGGCGGGGTAGACGGGCACGATGCGGAAGCCGAGTTCCTGCTGGGCGCGCGCGCTGGAGGCGTACATCTTCTTGCGGCCCATGCGGACTTCTTCGAGCGTGGCGCGCGGCTCCCTGCCGCGGATGCGGCCGGTGATCCACTCCTCGAAGAAGGCGTAGGTGGCGGCGACGGCGAAGGGAATCTTGACCGTGGGCGAAGGGATGCCGGTGATGGCCGACATCTTGTCGAGGATCTGCTTGAGGGTGAGGTTTTCGCCGCCGAGGATGTAGCGGCGGCCAGGCGTGCCTTTGGTGAGCGCGAGAACGTGGGCGCGGGCGACTTCGGAGACATCGACGAGATTGAGGCCGGTGTCGACGTAGGCGGGGAATTTGCCGTTGAGGAAGTCGACGAAGATGCGGCCGGTGGGCGTGGGCTTGCGATCGTTGGGGCCGATGGGCGTGGTGGGGTTGAGGATGATGACCTGCTGGCCGCTTTTGCGCGGCGCGATGGCTTCCTGCTCGGCGAGGAACTTGGAGCGCTTGTAGTGGCCAACCATGTCGGCGAGCGAAACGGGCGTGTCTTCGTTGATGACGATGCCGTCGGTGCGGAAGTGCATGGTGGCGACGCTGGAGGTGTAGACGAAGCGCTTGACGCCTGCTTCGCGGGCCAGGCGCAGCAGCTCGCGCGTGCCGTCGACGTTGGCGCGGTACATGGCCGCGGGATCGGGAATCCAGAGGCGGTAGTCGGCGGCGACGTGGACGACGGCGTCGCAGCCGGCCAAAGCGGGCTTGAGCGAGGCAGGGTCGGAGAGATCGCCGACAACGGTTTCGCCGGAGATGCCTTCGAGATTGGCGAGATTGCTGGCTTTTGCGGACGAGGAGGCGCAGATCGGCGCCTTCGGCGGCCAGGGCTTTGGCTACGTGGTGGCCGACAAAGCCGGTGGCGCCGGTGAGGAAGATTTTCATCGCTTGAGCAAAGCTAGCAGCAGTCTACTCCAGCGACTCCGGAACCAGGGCGATGTTCTTTTCGCCGGCGGCTTTCTTTTCGTTCCAGGCCTTGACCCAGTCTTCCCAGTGCTTGCCGGCGGCGCGGTCTTTGCCGCTGAATTCGAGGCGGGCGATGTCGGCGTAGGAGACTTTGCGCTTGTCGGTGCGCGTTGGACGTGAAGTACTGCACCCAGGACTCGGCCAGCGTGGCGCCGGTCTGGCGATTGAAGATGTAGGCTTCGATTTTTTCGCCGGACTTGAGCGTGATGGTGACGTCGCCGCGATAATCGAAGGCTTTTTCGAGAGCGTTTTTCAGGTCTTCGCTCGGTGGCGAGCGTGGGGACCGAGCCTTCAAGCTCTTCGTGCTCGAAGCCGGGAGCGAGCTCGAGGGATTCGATCTGTTCGCGGGTGTATTTCTGGACTTCGGCGGTCATGCGCGCGTCTCCTCGAGCTCGCGCTCGGGGTCCGCGATCTGCACCAGCGACGACGGGCCGGTGGGCATGGGCTCGTTGAGCAGGTTGAGCGCGTGCTGGTCAGGGTAGAGCGAGAAGCTGCCCTTGACCATGGCCCAGAAGCCCTTGAGCGAGCCGAAGCCGTCGAGGACGGCCGAGGGCTCGTAGCCGCAACTGACCATGCAGTTGGCGCACTTGGGATTGCCGCGAGCCGACGCCGTACTCTTCCCACTTGGTGGTTTCCATCAGTTCCTTGAAGGTCTCGGCGTAGCCGTCCTGGAGCAGGTAGCAGGGGCGCTGCCAGCCGAAGATGTTGAAGGCGGGCGAGCCCCACGGCGTGCAATCGTAGTTGCGGTCGCCCATGAGGAACTCGAGGAACAGCGGCGACATGTTGAACTTCCACGACTTTTTGCGGTTCGACAGGATGGCGCGGAAGAGGCGGCGCACGCGGGCGCGGCCCATGAAGTGGTTCTGGTCGGGCGCCTTGTCGTAGCTGTAGCCGGGCGAGAGCACGATGCCTTCGACGCCCATGGCCATCACCTCATCGAAGTGCGCGCGCACGTGGTTGGGATCGGTGCCGTCGAAGAAGGTGGCGTTGGGCGTGACGCGGAAGCCGCGCTTGACGGCCTCCTTGATGCCTTCGACGGCGATATCCCAGCCGCCCTCGCGGCAGACGGAGAAATCGTGCTCGTCGCGCTGGCCGTCGAGGTGGACGGAGAAGGTGAGGTACTTGGAAGGCGTGAACTCCGGCAGGCGGCGCTTGAGTTCGAGCGCGTTGGTGCAGAGGTAGACGTACTTTTTGCGCGCGACGAGGCCGTTGACGATCTCGACGATCTGCGGATGCAGCAGCGGCTCGCCGCCGGGGATGGAGACCATGGGCGCGCCGCACTCTTCGACGGCGGCAAAGCACTCCTCGGGCGTGAGCTGCTTTTTGAGGATGTGCGGCGGATATTGCACCTTGCCGCAGCCGGCGCAGGCCAGGTTGCAGCGGAAGAGCGGCTCCAGCATGAGCACAAGCGGATAGCGCTTGTTGCCCTTGAGCCGGTTCTTGAGGACGTATGTGGCGACCGTCCACATCTGGGAGATTGGAACTGCCATCAGCGTTTTCCCTCAGGGGCGGAAGCCCCAATCTTGCTTCCGGGGCTAAAGCCCCTCAGTCTTCGTGTTGCGGCGAGTTCAGGGGCCTGAAGGCTCCTGCTCTCTCGGATTTCTTGTGCCGTCATGCACATCGAAAACAAAATCATCGCCCGATGATTGGACGATCGAAACCCATTCAGCGATTCACCGTGCTACGAGCTGTTGTCTCGTTCCATGGCCCGCTTGTAGGCGGTGAGCGCCATCAGCGGGAAGTACTGGCGATACATGGTGTACGCCAGATAGAAAACCTTGGGGAAGCCGGTTCCGGTGATGATGGCCTGGCGCGTGGGCCCTTCGCCCATGGACTCGTCCCAGCTTCCGTCGGCGCGTTGGCGCTCGAGCAGCCAGCGCACGCCCTTGGCGATGGAGTCGGAGCGGTCGTCGCCGGCGGCGAGCAGGCCGAGCAGCGCCCATGCGGTTTGCGAAGGCGTGCTGGCGCCGATGCCGCGCGTGTCGGGATCGTCGTAGGTGCCGCAGGTCTCGCCCCAGCCGCCGTCGGGATTCTGCACCATGCGAATCCACTCCGCGGCCTGCTGGATCTGCGGCTCGAGGTGATCGACGCCGATGGCATCGAGCCCGCGCAGCACCAGGAACGTTCCGTAGATGTAGTTGACGCCCCAGCGGCCGAACCAGCTTCCGTCGGGCTCCTGCTCGCTGAAGATGAACTTGATGGCGCGCTGGACGCGCTTGTCCTCGCGCGTGTAGCCGTAGACGGCCAGCATCTCCAGCATGCGCCCGGTGATGTCGACGGTGGGCGGATCGAGCATGGCGTTGTGATCGGCGAAGGGGATGTACTGGAAGATCATCTTGGTGTTGTCTTTGTCGAAGCTGCCCCAGCCGCCGTTGCTGCACTGCATGGCGAACTCCCACGCGATGGCGCGCTGCGCCACCTGGTGCTGGTAGCGCTCGCGGGGATTGTCGACCTTGCTGAGCGCGAGCAGAACCTGCGCCGTATCGTCGGTGTCGGGATAAAACTCGTTGTTGAACTCGAAGTACCAGCCGCCGGGCTCGGTTTTGGGAACTTTCACGGCCCAATCGCCCTTGTGGCGGACTTCCTTGGCGAGCATCCAGTCGACGGCCTTGATCATGCGCGGATCGTTGCGCGGCACGCCGGCTTCGCCGAGCGCGTAGACGGCCTGCGCCGTATCCCACACCGGGCTCATGCACGGGCGTCATGCGGAAGGTGGGCTCGGGCATTTCGGGCGTGGCCGGCTGCTCGATGCCGAGCTTTTCAAACTCGTCGCGGGCGCGGATCACCTGGGGATCGTCTTCGGAGTAGCCCAGGCAGCGCAGCGCGATGATGGCGTTGAGCATGGCCGGATAGATGGCGCCGAGGCCGTCGGTCATCTCCAGGCGCTCGAGCATCCACTTCTCCGCGCGCTTGAGCGCCAGCTTGCGCAGCGGGCGAATGTGCACCGCCTCAGACCAGTGCATGAGGCGGTCGAGAACGAGGAAGAAGTTGCGCCAGGAGAATGAGGCGCTTGCGATCCATGCGCAGGCGCAGGATGGAGTTGGCGCGGCCGCCCACGAACAGCTCGTCGATTCCCTGCTCCGGCGGAATCTTCTTGAAGGGCTTTTTGGCGTACATGATGGCCAGCGGCACGAGAATGCGAGCGCGACCAGGACGAGATTTCGTAGATATTGAAGTAGAACCACTTGGGAAAGAGGACAATCTCCGGCGGAATGGCGGGCACGGCGTCGTAGTCGTACTGGCCGAGCGCGCAGAGATACATCTTGGTGAAGGTGTTGCACGCGGTGACGCCGCCGTGCGCCAGAACCCACTCGCGGCACTTGGCCAGGCGCGGATCGTCGGCGGCCGATGCCCATGAGCTTGGCCGAGGAGTAGCACTTGACCGAGAGCGAGATGTTGCCGGGGCCGCCGGGATAGATGCTCCAGCTGCCGTCTTCGTTCTGGTAGCGCATCATCTCAGTGCAGGCGCGCTTGAGGCGGCCGGGATCGCCGCTTTCGAGCAGCGTGTGCAGAAAGATGTAGTCGGCTTCGAGCATGGAGTCGGCTTCGAGCTCGCCGCACCAGTAGCCGTCGGGATGCTGCAGCGAGAAGAGGAAGTCGCGCGCGCCGGCGATCGCCGACTCGACATCGGCCAGGTCCGCGTCAATGCGGCCAAATCGGGGCCTGCCGGAAAGCGGCGCCGCGGTTTGCGTTTTCTGCTGCTCTGGAGTCATGCGGTCTCGAAAATCCGACTCACTCAACCGGAGCACAGTAAACAGTCCTGCGATGTTCCTGCAGTTTGGCGCATCCCTATGCCGCGTGCCTGGTTGCTGCGCTGCAAGCTCGTGTCAACGAACGGGGACAGGCTCGGCTCCGCCGGCGCTGCCAATGGCCTGCACAATCTCAGGAGGCAGGCCGAAGCGAACATTTTCCGGCATGACCTCAACCTCTTCGACGTTTTCGAAGCCGTTTTGACGCAGATAATTGACCACGTCTTCGACCAGGATCTCGGGGGCCGAAGCGCCGGCGGTGACGGCGACGTTCTCGACGCCGGCGAGCCACTCGGGATCGATGGCCTGGGAGTTATCGATGAGATACCCGATGGTGCCGAGGTTGCGCGAAACCTCAACCAGGCGGTTGGAGTTGGAGCTGTTGGTGGAACCGACCACCAGCACCAGGCCGGCATTGTGGGCCACGTTGCGCACGGCCACCTGGCGGTTCTCGGTGGCGTAGCAGATGTCCTGCGAGTGCGGCCCGACGATGTTGGGAAACTTGATCTTGAGCGCGTGAATGATGTCGCGCGCCTCGTCGAGCGAGAGCGTGGTCTGGGTGAGGTAGGCGACGCGGTCGGGGTTGGGCAGCTCGAGCGCCTCGACCTCGGCAACGTTTGAAACCACATGGGTTACGTCCGGCGCCTCGCCCAGCGTGCCCTCGATCTCGTCGTGGTCGCGGTGGCCGATGAGCACCAGCGAATAGCCCTGCTTGGCGAATTTGACGGCCTCAAAGTGCACCTTGGTGACCAGCGGGCAGGTGGCGTCAATCACCTTGAGATTGCGGCCTTTGCTGCGCTCGCGGACGGCAGGCGAAACGCCATGGGCGCTGTAGATGACGCGCTGGCCGTCGGGCACGTCGTCGATTTCGTGGACGAAGATCGCGCCCTTTTCCGCTAACTCGTTCACAACATAGCGGTTATGGACGATCTCGCGGCGCACGTAGATGGGCGCGCCGAAGGTCTCAAGCGCGATCTTGACGATGTCGATGGCGCGCACCACTCCGGCGCAGAAACCACGTGGTTTGAGCAGCAACACCCTCTTTTTGCTGGGGGAAGCGTCGGCGGAGCCGTGATGGGGAATGGATTCGACGACAGTAGTAGTCACATCTTTAAGTATACCAATGGGCGGGATCAAGGGACAGGAGAGAATTGCGGGCCGGGGGCCCCAAACCGGTGGTAAGCTTGGGGACCGTACGGGCTAAGGAGGGGGATTTATGGCGAAGGCAAAGAAATGCGCGAATCCCGCCTGTAGTTGCGTTCCGGCCGACGGCGCAAAATACTGCAGCGCCCATTGCGAAGGCATCGGAAGTGGAACCGAGGTGGTTTGCCGGTGCGGCCATCCCGAGTGCACCGGAGATGTGACGAACGCGTAGGGCGCGGCTGCTTGAACCGGAAATCAAGGTCTGGGAAAGCGCGCGCGCCTGGCGCCCGCCGGGTTGATTATTTGTGCGGATGGTGGTATTACTGTTTGTGAAAAGTAAAGGAAACGTATGGAATCCGCACTGAGCATCAAAGGGCAGGCAACCATCCCCAGGGCGGTTCGGGAGCATCTGCGGCTGGAGCCGGGAGACCGGGTCAAATTCTTCGTGCACCCGGATGGCAGCGTGGTGATTTTGCCAAAGGTTCCCACGCGGGCATTGCGGGGCATGGTTTCGTCGCGGCGCAGGCGGGCTGCCACCATCGCAGAAATGGACAGGGCGATTGCATCCAGAGCCGCGGCTGCGGCTGGTTTGGTGCGCGGAATCCGGCGCGGCAAACTGCGGTAAGGCAGGCCGATGCACGGGCTCGATACGAACGTTCTCGTTCGCTACCTCACGCAGGACGATCCTGTTCAATCGCGCAAGGCCACGGAGATCGTCGAGCGGCGTTTGACTGCCGAGCGCCCCGGCTTTGTAAGCCTTGTGACGATGGTGGAAACGGTGTGGGTTCTTGCAAAGCGTCTATGGCCTGAACGACAGCGAAGTGGCGAGCACCGTCGAGCGCATGCTTCAGGCCGATGCGCTTGCCATTCAAAACGAGCAGCAGGTCTTCACGGCGATGGTGGCGCTGAGGCGCGGTTGGGGCGCGTTTGCCGATGCTCTGATTGGAGAATTGGGCGCATGGGCCGGCTGCGAGAGCACTCTGACTTTCGACAAGAAGGCGGGGCGGTTGGCGGGGTTTGAGGTGGTGTGATGGGCCAGCACCGGCTGCGCTCCGGGCGATTCCGGCTCCGTTACGACGTCGAGGGGACTAAGGTCGGGCTCCATTATTGCGGGCTGCGGCGCGAGGATACGTACTGAATTGGTAAGGGGTTCGTACTATCCCAGGTCCGAAAATCCGGACCTGGGGCACCCATTTTCGTGCTGGGTTGAATGGGGACCTGGGCCACCCGCCAGAAACACTGAAGCCAGCCCTTTCGGACTGGCTTCGCTTCCTGTCCGCCGAGGGACAGGGGTAGTTTCACTTACAATTCTACACGTCTGGCGAAGTGTGTCAATGCCGGATTTCCGGAGCGGCGCGTGGCCATCGTCAACGTCTATATCGACGGCTTCAACCTGTACTACGGCGCCTTGAAACGAACTCCCTACAAATGGCTCGATCTGGGCAGGTTGGCGCAAACCCTGCTACCCGCCGATACGATCCGGGAGATTCACTATTTCACCGCGCGCGTCAGTTCAAGATCCTACAATCCCACCTCCGCCCACGATCAAGGCTTGTACATCCGGGCGCTCAGGACAATTCCCAACTTGAAGATCAAGTATGGGCATTTTCTTACGCACTCGGTCCCCATGTACCTGACCGATGTCACGCCCGCGCAGAAGGTCTGGGTGGACAAGACCGAAGAGAAGGGTTCCGATGTGAACCTTGCGTCGCATCTGCTGAGGGATGCTTATACCAAGCAGTTCGAAGTCGCGGTTCTCATTACCAACGACTCCGATCTCGCCGAGCCGGTGCGGATTGTCGCGCAGGAGATCGGGCTTCCCATCGGCATTCTCAATCCGCATCAATTTCACAGCCGGGAACTTCGGCAGTATGCGACGTTCATCAAGCGCATCCGGCAAGGGGATCTTGCCTCCTGCCAATTCCCCAGGACGCTCACGGACCGCAAAGGGACATTTGCCAAACCGATCGGGTGGTGAGATTCGGCTTTTATCCGACATAGCGGAGCGCGAGGTGTGCTGCTCTACTGCGGGCTGCGGCGGGAGGATACATATTGAGGGGTTGTCCAGGTCTCAGTGCGAAATCCGATGCCGCCGGCTCACCGAAACCATCGCTGGATTTCTTCCCGCCCCTTCTCGCTGATCTGGCTCTTAATAAAGTCATTGACTGCCTGCGGATCAGGCGTGTTTCGGCCCGCAGAAACCTCAAAATTGTATTTATCCCAATCCGCAATGTCCTCGAAGAGGATAAGGCCGAGCCCGAATCTTTCACATTCATCGTGGATGCGATCGAAAAGCGGGCTCTTTTCATATTCGGTCGAATCCGGAAAGGCGAGATAACTTCGATGAGCGAACGCGGAATGAGCCGCAGCTTCATAGACCCCCGCCATTGCGGTGTCGATATTCGGCTTGATCTCAAACGTAATAACATCGAAAAGCTTGTCTGGTACGTAAGCAAAGGTCTGTTCCGCGATCAACGTAACGTCTGGTCGCGTCCACAGTCCGCCAGTATTCCGTTTCCCTTGTGAAGCAGTGATTTCGCATATCCAGCGATTTAGGTCGTTGTCCAACACGTAACCCGTCTGAATGACCTTTTGAAAGGGCGCGTAGAGCGATGCTTCTGCCACGACGGCCTGAGCGGCATCGGCGCCAGCTTGGGCCACAAGCTCGGCGGCTGGAGCCCCTTCGGCCGGTTCAGCTACGGTTAGTGCCCGACGCACTGACCCGCCGTACCCACGCGCTCTTAATAGCTTCCCATCGGTAATCGAGCGAATTTCGCAGAATCCCAATAATCTTCGTCCGCGAATTGGTCGTCGGGGCGCGCACTCCTCAAAGCCTCTTTGAGAGCCGCATTGCTGATCGTCTGCCCGTTGGCGGGTGTTAGGTCGTAAAGCGCCCGTTTGTAGTCGTCCCGGCTCTGTAGGTTCATGCGCGTAAATCGTATCATGCCGAGCAATCTCCGCCCGCACAGGTCAAGCCGGTATCGCGCATCCGGAGTTCGGTCGGTTTTTTCCTCAGCTGTCCCGGATTTCAACCGCATGCTGAACGGAGTTGGCCCTGCGGCTCACGGCTAAAATCAATTAGCCATGTCCGAATTCACCCACCTGCATCTGCATACCGAATATTCCCTGCTGGACGGCGCTTGCGACGTGGACAAGCTCGTGGACCGCGTGGCGGCGCTGGGGCAGAAGTCCGTCGCCATGACGGACCACGGGAATATCTACGGCGCGGTGCACTTTTTCGAGGCGGCGAAGGACAAAGGCATCAAGCCGATCCTGGGCTGCGAGCTCTACGTGTGCAAGGCGGAGGACCATCGCGCGAGGCGACCAGGACGGCGACGGCGGGACCTGCCTCGCCGGACCCGAAAGCGAGTACAACCACCTGCTGGTGCTGGCGGAAAACGAGGAGGGCTACCAGAACCTGATCCGGCTGACGTCGGAGGCGAGCCTGAACGGGTTCTATCGCAAGCCGCGGGTGAGCAAGAAGTATCTGGCGGAAAATGCGAAGGGGTTGATCGGATTTTCCGGCTGCCTGAGCGGCGAGCTGTGCGAGGCGCTGGCGACGAGAACTGGACACGGCGAAGTATCGCAGGGCCAAGGCGGTGGCGCGGCAGTACCAGGACATCTTCGGCAAGGGGAATTTCTTCCTGGAGATTCAGGATCAGGGGCTGGAAGCGGAGAAGAAGATTCCGCGCCGATCTGTTCCGGCTGGAGCGGGAGCTGGGGATTCCGCTGGTGGCGACGAACGACTCGCACTACCTGTGCGGCGAGGACTCGCACGCGCACGACGTGATGCTGTGCGTGCAGACGGGCTCGAAGATTCACGACGCCGAACCGCTTCAAGTTCGACAGCGACCAGTTCTTTGTGAAGAGCGCGGACGAGATGGCGCGGCTCTTCAAGGATTCGCCGGCGGTGGTGGCGCGGACCATGGAGATTGCCGAGCGCTGCAACCTGAAGCTGCACAAGGTGGAGAATCCGTTTCCCGAGTTTCGCGGTGCCGCAGGGCCACACGATCGACAGCTACTTTGAGGAGGTGTGCCGCGCGGGACTGAAGAAGCGGCTCGACACGGCGGTGCGGCAACTGGAGCTGCGCGGAGTGCGGCGCTCGACGCCCGAGGAATACGAAGCGCGGCTGAACTACGAGATCGGCATCATCAAGCAGATGAAGTACTCGGGATACTTCCTGATCGTGTGGGACTTCATCAAGTACGCGCGCGATCACGGCATTCCCGTGGGGCCGGGGCGCGGATCGGCGACGGGATCGCTGGTGGCCTATGCGATGGAGATCACGAACATCGACCCGCTGCAGAATGTGCTGCTCTTCGAGCGGTTCCTGAATCCGGAGCGCGTGACCATGCCGGATATCGACGTGGACTTCTGCATGAACCGGCGCGGCGAAGTGATCGATTACGTGACGCGCAAGTACGGGCGCGAGCAGGTGGCGCAGATCATCACCTTCAATACGATGGCGGCGAAGGCGTCGATCAAGGATTGCGGGCGCGCGCTGGATATGCCCTATGGCGACGTGGACCGGATTGCCAAGCTGGTGCCGGCGACGGTGGGCATGACGATCGACAGGGCGCTTGAAGATGTCGCCCGATCTGCGCAAGGCGTACGACAACGACAAGCAGATTCGCGAGCTGATCGACACGGCGAAGAAGCTGGAGGGGCTGGTGCGCGGCGCGGGCGTGCACGCGTCGGCGGTGGTGATTGCGCCGCGGCCGCTGATCGAGCTGGTGCCGCTGAACCGCACCAAGAACGACGAAATTGTGACCGCCTACGACATGAAGGCCGTGGAGAAGATGGGCCTGCTGAAGATGGACTTCCTGGGCCTGACCACGCTGACGGTGATTGACGACTGCCGTGAAGCTGATCGAGCAGACGCGCGGCGAGAAGCTCGACATCGAGATGATTCCGATCGACGATCCGGAGACGTTCAAGAAGGTGTTTCACACGGCGCTGACGTCGGGCGTGTTCCAGTTTGAGTCGCGCGGGATGCGGGACATTTTGCGGCGCTACAAGCCGGACACGGTGGAGGAGTTGACGGCGTTGAACGCGCTCTACCGGCCCGGGCCGATGGACATGATCGACGACTTCATCGAGCGCAAGTGGGGACGGCGCAAGGTGGAGTATCTGCTGCCGGCGCTTGAGGGGATTCTGAAGGATTCGCTGGGCGTGATCGTCTATCAGGAGCAGGTGATGCGGATCGCGCAACGTGCTGGCGAGCTACTCGCCTGGGCGAGGCGGATCTGCTGCGGCGCGCGATGGGGAAGAAGAATGCCGCAGGCGATGGCCGAAGCAGCGCGACCGCTTTCTGACCGGCGCGGCGGAGCTGGGACATCCGAAGGCCGCGGTGGACGAGATCTTCGACCAGATGGCGAAGTTCTCAGGGTACGGATTCAACAAGTCGCACTCGGCGGCGTATGCGCTGGGTGGCCTACCAGACGGCGTATTTGAAGACGCACTATCCGGTGGAGTTCATGGCGGCGCTGCTGACGTCGGAAACGTCGAAGCCGGACAGCGTGGTGAAGTACATCGGCGAGTGCCGCGAGATGGGCATTCGCGTGGAGCCGCCGGATGTGCAGGTTTCGGGCGCGCAGTTCACGCCGCACGGCGAGGCGATCCGCTTCGGGCTGGCCGCGGTGAAGAACGTGGGCGGCAACGCGATCGAGTCGATTCTGAAGGCGCGCGCGGAGGTGGGCGGGCGATTCAAGAGCTTCTGGGAGTTCTGCGAGAAGGTCGATCTGCGCGTGATGAACAAGCGCGTGATCGAGTCGCTGATCAAGGCGGGCGCGCTGGACTCGCTGGGCACGCGCGGGCAGCTGATGGCCGCCGTCGACAAGGCGATGGAGCGCGCGCAGAAGGCGCAGCGCGATGCGGAGCAGGGGCAGAGCGGATTGTTCGGGCTGTTCGACGAGACGCCGGCGCGCGGGCGCGACGCCGATGCGCTGCCGGCTGCCGCCGATTGGGAAGAGGGCGAGCGGCTGGCGAACGAGAAAGAGGTGCTGGGATTCTTCGTGTCGGGGCATCCGCTGGACAAGTACGCGGAGAAGCTGCGCAATTTGACGGGCGTGATTACGACGGCCGAGGCGCTGGAGCGCAAGCCGCCGGAGCGGCGCTGGGGCGCGCAGCCGGATATGGCCGACGAGATTCAGGTGGCGGGAATCATTCATGGGCTGCGCGTGCAGAAGAGCCGGCGCGATCAGCGGCTCTACGCGCAGGCGTCGCTCGAAGACGCGACGGGCAAGATCGAGCTGATCTGCTTTGCGCGCGATTACGAGCGGCTCGCCGCACAGTTGAAGATTGAAGCGCCGGTGCTGGTGCGCGGAACGCTGATGGGCGATGAGGATGCGGCGCCGAAGATCGCGGTGAGCCAGGTGCAGGCGCTCGAAGAGGTGCAGGTGAAGCTGCCGGCGGGCGTGCGCATCCGCATCAATCTCGATCGCGCGACGGAGGAGATGCTCGCCGCGATTGAAGAGCGCCGCGGATGCCGCGCCGGGGCCGGGCAAGGTGATGCTGCAGCTCGAGAAGAAGGGCGAGTACGCGGTGATTCTGGAGCCGGAAGGGATGAGCGTGGCGGCGGACCGCGGCTGGGTGGAACGCGTGGAAGAGCTGGCCGGCAAAGGGTCGGTGCAGGCGGTGGGATAGAGCGGCGGCGAGCTAAACAGCAGGCACACAGAGCGCGCGGCGCCTCAGGCAGCAATCGGCGCAACAGAGGAGCCAATCATCATAAGGCGTTCGCCGCGCTAACGCAAAACCAGAGTAGTCGCGTGTCGGAGCCACGTTACTCAGGTCGACGCGACCAGCAGGGAGCGGCGACGGCGAAGACATAGCAACGGGAATCCCTGACTCTGGTTTTGCCGTAGAATGATCGACATGCAAATCAGAAAGGCCGTGATTACGGCGGCAGGCAGAAACCAGCGCAACCTGCCGATGCAGACCTTGTTTGACCAGCAGGGCGTAGAGCGCTCGGTGCTGAGCCTGGTGGTGCGGGAAGCGGTGCGCGCCGGCATCAGCGATGTGTGCATCGTGGTGTGGCCGGGCGACGAGGAACCCTACGCGAGACTGCTGGCCGACGATGGCGCGCGACTGACGTTTGTGCAGCAGACGGAGGCTCGGGGCTACGCTCATGCGGTGTTCAGCGCCAAAGGCTTTGTGAAGGACGAACCGTTCCTGCACTTCGTTGGCGATCATATATATGTTGGGCAGGAAGCGAACGGGAGCGCGAAGAGGTTGGTGGAGGCAGCGGCCGCCGAAGGCTGCGCGATTTCCGCGGTGCAGGTGACGCGCGAGAGCCTGCTTCCCTTCTACGGAACCGTGGGCGGTCAGCCAGTTCCGGGCAAGCCGGGACTGTATCGCGTGGAAACGGTGCGCGAGAAGCCGACGCCGACGGAAGCGGAACAACACCTGATCGTTCCGGGGCTGCGCAGCGGACAGTATCTCTGCTTCTACGGGATGCACGTGCTTACGCCGGCGATCTTCGAGATTCTCTCGGAGCTGCTGGGCTCGGCGACTGCGGAGCGCGTGAGCCTTTCCGCGGCGCTGGCTGTGCTGGCGGAGCGCGAGCAGTATCTGGCGATGATCCAGACGGGCCAGCGCTTCGACGTGGGCGTGAAGTATGGATTATTCACCGCGCAGCTCGCGCTGGCGCTGAGCGGGCAGGATTGCGAGAATGTTTTGGCCCAGCTCGTGAACGTTCTGGCAGCTCGCGAGATGCTCTCCGCGAAGGGAGAGGGTGCGTGAGCGGCTTGTGGACGATCATCACCGCGGCTGACACGCAGATTCGGAATCGTTCCCTCGATGATCTTTGCCGGATTGCAACTACGGAGCAACTGCTGGCCGAAGCGGCGGAACTCGAGAGGCTGCGGCACTCGAGCGAGAACCTCTACGAGCGGGTGCGGGCGCTCTTCTTCCTTTACGCCATTCATCGATTTCATCTGCCGGCGAGAAGCGACGCGTTTGCGGCCGGCACGGCTCTGATTCCCTTTCATGGATACGAGAAGCTGCTGAGCCGGAGATATGAAGAGGCCATCGGCATCTTTCTCGGCGCGCAGAGGGGCGAAGGGTTGAGCGACGGCCTTTCGAGCGCGCTGGCGGCGGCGTATCGCGGGCTGGCATTTCAAACGCTGGCCGACCAGGTGCGGCGCAGCGTGCGGTCGGTGCGCGGCAATCAATGGATGTTTCGCGCCGGGCACCCGGCGGATTATGCGCTGCGCATGCGGCCGGAGCTGCTCAAGCGAAGCAACGGCGATCCGTTTCCGATACTGCACGAGGCCACGCCCGTGCGCATGGACCTGAGCCACAGCGGGTGGAGCGACATCTTTTTTCTGGGCATGGATCTGCCGGAGATGGCGCGCGTGCTGAACGTGTCGATCGATCTGGCCATTCACGGGGCGAGTTTGGGATTGGGCGCGGCGACGCCGAAGCCGCCGGTCGAAGCCTATCTGCGCGTGATCGATCGACCGGTGATTCGGCTGGTGAGCGTCGATCTGGACGCGACTGCGGAGATCAGCGACCTGCAGGAGATGTTCGATTTCGGACGCGATTATCTGGGACTGCTGAAGGCGGCGGTGATTGCATCGGGAATTGTGCCGCCGGGACTGGAGGGCTCGGGGCAGCCGCTCGCGGCGGTTCTTGCGCAGTTGATGCAGCGCGAGGGGCTGGGCATCGAGATCGTCAGCCAGGTAAACAACATTCCCAAGGGATCGCGGCTGGCGGTTTCAACAACGCTGCTGGCGTCGCTGATCGCGGTCCTCATGCGGGCGACGGGGCAGGCGACGTCGCTCGACGGGGCCGCTCGAGGAAGCGGATCGGCGTGTGGTGGCGGCGCGCGCGATTCTCGGCGAGTGGCTGGGCGGGTCGGGTGGAGGCTGGCAGGACTCCGGAGGCGTTTGGCCGGGGATCAAGCTGATTGAGGGCGTGCTGGCGGCAGAGGGCGATCCGGAGTTCGGGATCAGCCGCGGCAGGCTGCTGCCGAATCACCGCATTCTGACCGAGGCCGAGGTGAGCGCGCAGACGCGCAGGCGGCTGCAGGAGAGCCTGGTGCTGGTGCATGGCGGCATGGCGCAGGATGTGGGGCCCGATCCTGGAGATGGTAGCGGAGAGATACCTGTTGCGCTCGGACGCGGAGTGGGCCGCGCGGCAAACGGCGTGCAAGATTCTGGACGAGATTATCGCGGATTTGCGCAAGGGCGACGTGCGCGCGATTGGCGGCGCGACGCAGAGGAACTTCGACGGGCCGATCCAGACCATCATTCCGTGGGCGAGCAATCTGTATACCGAGACTCTGATCCTCGAGGTGCGCGCGGAGTTTGGCGAGGCGTTCTGGGGATTCTGGATGCTGGGCGGCATGTCGGGCGGAGGGATGGGATTCATCTTCGATCCCAAGCGGAAATCCGAGGCGCAGCGGCGCCTCGGCGATCTGATGCGCGAAGTGAGCGGAAGACTTGCAGGCGGCGTGGCGTTTGCGATGAAGCCGGTGGTCTACGACTTCTCGATCAATGAGCGCGGAACGTTCGCGGAGCTGAAGACAGGCAGCGAGGCGACGCTGCCCGACGGCTACTACAACATTGTGCTGCCGGCTCTGCTGCGCAAGGATCAGCGGCTGCTCTCGTCGTGCGAACGAGGCGACCTGGAGCGATTCAGTTCGCTCTCGCATGATGCGCCGGGCGCTCGGGAACGCACGCGTGGCCTGCTGGAACGGCTTCTGCCGCACGGCAATGGCGGCGAGGAACAAGCGGAGACGTTAGAGTCGCTGCTGGCGAAAAACGGATTCGATCCGATCCAGCACGAACGCATCCAGGCGGAGTTGCGCGCGGGACACATCGGAGTTGCGCAGAACCGCCTGCCGGCATCGGTCCAGATTGAAGATGTGGCTGCGGAGCAGCTGTTCGACGCGCGGCAGGAGGTGGATGCGAAGTTCAGAACGCTGGGGGAAGAAGCGCTTGCGGCCGGCACGGTCGCGGTGGTGACGCTGAGCGGCGGCGCAGGCAGCCGATGGACGCACGGCGCGGGAGTGGTGAAGGCGCTGAGCCCGTTCTGCAGACTGGCAGGCACGCACCGCACTTTCCTCGAGACGCATCTGGCGAAGAGCCGGCGCACCGGGAAGCGGTATGGATGCGAGGTGCCGCACGCCATCACGACAAGCTACCTGACGCACAAGCCGATCGAAGAGCTATTGCAGCGCGAGGGCGCATACGGGTACACAGGGCCGCTGTATCTTTCGTCGGGACAGAGCGTGGGGCTGCGGCTGATTCCGACGGTGCGGGACCTGCGCTTTGCATGGGAGGACACGCCGCAGCAGTTGCTCGATGCGCAGGCGCAGAAGGTGCGCGAGAGCGTGCGGGCGGCGCTGGTCGCATGGGCGCTGCAAGCGGGCGAGGCAAGCGACTACACCGACAACGTTCCGCTGCAGTGCCTGCACCCGGTGGGGCATTGGTACGAGGTTCCGAATCTGTTTCGCAGCGGCGTGCTGGCGGCGATGCTGGAGACGCGGCCGCAATTGCGCGACACTGATGATTCACAACGTGGACACGGTGGGCGCGGATCTCGATCCGGGAATTCTGGGCTGGCACATCGCGCGCAAGGCGACGATGACGGCGGAGGTGGTGACGCGGCGCATCGAGGATCGCGGCGGAGGGCTCGCATGCGTGGATGGGCGCGTGCGTTTGGTCGAGGGCATGGCGCTGCCGTCAGAGGAGATCGAGTTCGCGCTTTCCTACTACAACTCGAATACATTCTGGATCGATATTGACGCGCTGCTGAAGGTTTTCGGCCTGGGCAGAGGCGATTTGCGCAATCAGGACAAGCTGGCTGCGGCGATGCGCGCCATGGCCGCGCGCATGCCGACGTACATCACGCTGAAAGACGTGAAAAAGCGCTGGGGCAAGGGACAGGAAGACATTTATCCCGTGGCGCAGTTCGAGAAACTGTGGGGAGATATGACAGCGCTGCCTCAGATGGCGTGCGAGTACGCGATTGTGCCGCGGGTGCGCGGCCAACAGTTGAAAGAGCCGGCACAACTGGACGCGTGGCTGCGCGACGGGTCAGCGGAGTACTTGACGGGCCTGTGCGAGTTCGTTCCCTAACGTGCGACAGCGCGACTCGATCGGCGCTCAGTGATTCTTCGATTCAGATGAGACGCGAAGAACTGCGTCATAAGCGGGCTTGGGCTGGCCGTTGCGGTCGAAGAGCAGCGGGTAGCTGGTGCGGCCCTTCACCGGCCAGTTGTTGAGCCAGGAATCCGAATCGGTGACGCCCCAGAACGTGACGCGTTCGACCGTGTCGCGGTGCTTGAGGAAAACGCGAAACAGATCGGCGTAGCGTGTCGCCAACGCCTGCTGAACGGAATCCTGCAGCCCGCTCGGATAAGGATTCAGCGCTGGATTCTGCTGAATCTTCAAGTTGACATCCGCCGTGTGTTGGCTGGCGACGCTTGGCAGCACGTCGATATCGAACTCAGTGATCGATACCTTGATTCCCAGCGCCGCGAAGGCTGAGATGGTGGCGTCTTCCTGCTCGACGGTGGGCCAGTCCATGTGGTCGTGGCCCTGGATGCCCACACCTGAGATGGGGATTCCCTCCGACCGCAGCTTTCTTGACGAGCGCGATCGCGCCGCTGCGCTTGGGCTCGTTCTCCAGGCTGTAGTCGTTGTAGATGAGCTGCGCCTCCGGGTCGGCCTCGTGCGCAAATTGAAACGCCTTCTCGATGTAATCGGGGCCGATGATCTTGTACCAGAGCGACTGGCGCAGCGTGCCGTCGTCGTTGAGCGCTTCGTTGACGACGTCCCAGCTCTGAATCTTTCCCTTGTAGCGGCCGACGACTGTAAAGATGTGGTCCTTCATGCGCGCGAGAAGAGCGTCGCGGCTGAGGAGATTGCCCTTGTCGTCGCGAAAGACCCAGCCCGGAACCTGGCTGTGCCAGATCAGAGTATGGCCGACGATGAACATGTGGTATTCCTCGCCGAAGGCGACGTACTTGTCGGCCAGGTCGAAGTCATACTTGCCCGGCCGGGGATGAATCCGCTCCCACTTGAGTACGTTTTCCGGAGAGATGGAGTTGAATTGCGACTCGATGAGGGCGTCGCCGCGCGCATCTATTCCGCTGATCTGCGCCGCATTGATCGCCACGCCGATAACGAAGTCGCTTTTGAAGGCCTGCTTCAACGAAGTGGGGGCGTGAGCGGCGGCCGCGGAACAAAACAGAATCAGCGCGGCCCATGCAGCCGGTCGCGCCTTTAACCGTGACGTGGTTTGCATGACTCCCCCTTTCCGGAATCATTACCGAGCCAATGGTAAATCTATGAGGGCTTGCCGGTAGCAAATCCTTTGCGCCGCTCGGCCAGCTCGATCGCGATTTTCTGGTTGACTTCGCGCGAGATGGGATAGAAGAGGAGACAAACCGCCGTAGCGAAGAAGGCCAGGCCCGCATAGACGCTGGCGGTGAGCAGGATGCCGGACTGCGCGTGCGCCGTCTGTACCGGAGCCTCGGAGACGAAGCCATAGAGCGAGAAGAGCCAGCCGGCGATGGCGCCGCCAAGAGCGAGACCCGCCCAGAGAGCGAAGACCACCGCCGCCGTGACCGTGCCGCTGGCGCGGCGGCCCGTCTTCCACTCGCCGTAGTCGGCCACGTCGCCCATCATCGCCCATAGGATGGGGCCCGACAATCCAAAAGAGAACTGGCGCAGCACTTCAGCGCCGATGATGACGACCGTGGCGTGCGGAGGAATGAAAAGCAGAGCCGTATTAAAGGCTCCCGCCAGGAACATGCTGGCGATAAAGAGCTGGCGCTTGCCCACGCGCACTGAGACGGCAGTGGAGCAGGCAACGCCCGCGAGCAGCGACGCAAGCCCGAAGCCGTTGAACCAGGCGTAGAGGTCGACGTTGCCGGCAACAAACCGGAAGTAGGGCAGCATGACGTTGCCGCGCACCAGAATGGCAATGAAATAAAACAGCGTGGCCAGAAACAGCACGACCCAGGGACGATTCCTGAAGAGGTCGGAGAGATCCTGGCCGAGATCGGTCTTCTGCTGCGGGTCGGGCTGGACGCGCTCTTTGGTGGCGAAGAAGGCAATGACAAAGAAGATGACGCTGAGAACAGACAGCAACCCCATGGTGAGCTGGTAGCCGCGCGCGTCGTTGCCGTGGCCGAAGAACTGGACCATGGGGATGGCGAGGCTGGCGACGATGAAACCGGCGGAGTTGGCGGCGATCTGGCGGTAGGATGCGATGCTCGTCCGCTCGTCGGGGTCCGAAGTCATGACCGCAGTGAGCGTGGCGTAGGGCACGTTGTTCATCGTGTAGATGACCCGCAGCAGGATATAGGTGGTCCAGGCATAAATGATTTTGGCGACGGGGCCGATATTGGGCGTAGTGAAGGTGAGGACACCGATGATGCCGAAGGGCAGCGCCGTCCACAGCAGCCAGGGGCGGAACTTGCCCCATCGCGTGTTGGTGCGATCGGCAATCACGCCCATGACGGGATTGAGGCACGCGGCGCCCAGGCCAACCACGAGGAAAAGCGTTCCGGCCTGAGCCGGCGTGAGGCCAAAGGTGTGGGTGTAGAAGTCCAGTTGCAGGGCCAGCATGGCCTGAAAGACAAAGTTGGCGGCCATGTCGCCCAGTGCGTACCCGGATTTTTCCCCGAAGGTAAGTTTCTCTGTCATCATTGCCTCATCTTTTTGCCGGCGAATGCCCCGGAACACCTTACATAAGAACTCCACGCAAACCAGAGATGCGCCCGAGGAACGAAGCGTATCACCGCGATCGAACCCTGTGCCAGGAGAGAATCCGGGGGCGATTTCCCGCGCGCGTGGATTTGCAGACCAGTGTATTTAACGGAAGGCCGGTTGGCAACAGGAAAAGCGATTTTCCTAAGGGGATGTATCGCTGTCGATGGCCTGGGCCGGGGCGGACGCGAACAGGCATTGGCCGCCACGCGGGGCGTGCGAAGGTTCGTACACGCGGAGCAGGCTGTCTACTGCCTGAGCGCCCTGAGCACCTTGGCCGTGGTGACCACTTGGCCGGTGTGGCGTAGCGTGTGGTCGGCCACATGGATCATCGCTCCGCCGATCGACGTGGGCAACTGCTTGCGGCCGACGAATCGCGGTGTGTTGAGGTCGGCCGCGGCGAGCACGCGGATGCGGTCGGCAGCATCGCTGAAGGAGATTTCGACCTCGGCGAGCAGCTCGGCTAACGATTCCTGATTCCCTTCCCCACCTTGCTCTGCCCCACTCTGTTCGGTTTTGAGTGCGGCTAGTTGCTCTTGGGAGAGCTGGCCGCCTTCGGCGTAGGTGAGGATCCGGTCAACAGAACGAGCGATGTGGCGCAGGTGGAAGGCGATAGGCGTGAGGCCAAGTGGTTGCGCGTGAACTTCGGCATCGGCGAGGCCGGCGGTCCATTTCGTCAAATCGTCAAGCGATAGTTCGAGCGCGTGCAGCACGGCGCGGCCCGCGGCGGGAACGTCGGTGTGGGTGCCGCGCAGCCAGGGCTCGGTGTAGGGAGTGGTAGAAGTGCTCATGGCCGTAGTTTAATGCCAAGAATCAGCTATTCTGCCGCCCACCCACGACTGTCATCCAGAGGAGGTCGCCGCAGCGACCGGCGAAGGATCTGTGTTCGGAGTGGCCGAACGAGCATACATTCCGGTTTCCCGGGCCCGCGAAGCCGCAGTACCGGCAAAGAGAAGCATGAGCAACGTTATGGCTTTCATACGCGCAAATTGTACGGCAAAGCGGAGAAAACCACGGAAGACAACCGCAGATCCTTCGACTCCTTGCGCCACACTCCGGTCGCTCAGGATGACAGCTTATATGTTTTGATTCGCAAGCCTTCTGTCGTATCTCTTGATGAATTCGATCGTGTTCTCGTATTTCACCTTTTCTGCGGCTGGTGCAGTTTTCAGCATTTCATCCAGATCGCCAAGCAAAGGGCAGGGAAAGTTGGCAATGCCTTCACAAAACGTATACGCAAAAACATCCGAATTGAATATCGAATGCCGTCTCAATGGAATATCCCGATTGATGTAAGAATGGTGCAATGGATTCAGAGAATACTCGGACACCTTTCTTGTTGCAGAGGGCGCCAAGAGAAGTCCCAGCCAATTCTGATCTTCGCTATACTCGTAGCTTTCGAGAAAAGCCTCCCCCATCAAAATTTTCTTTTCATGCCCGAAGATCAATTCGCCAAAAGAGATTGCGCCCCGGACAGGAAGTTTGATGGAGATACATTCCCGAATAAACCGCTGTGCGACGCATAATATCGAAGAATAATCCTGAGCTTGACCCGACTTGGAATAAAAGATAAAAGTATCTGCGTAAAACAAGTAGTCGATATGCTCGCGATACAATGGAGAGATACTTTCTATAGCACTAAGAATGTCGTCTATCTTCGACTGCGACAGTACAGTTTTAAACTCCATCCACCCTTGGTCCAGGAGCGATTTAAACCCAAGAATATCGAAGTGAGCGACCCAGCATTCGTGCATTTCCCATTGTTCCAGCATAAGATTCACTCCCTTGGGTGCCGCTAGGACAAACATGTACAGCAGTGAACCAAAATATGCGCAAGACCAATTGCAGATTTCCCAAGTTCTATTCCCGAATCTGGGAAATCTGCAATTGTCACAGATCGCTAGTTCGCGCTCTTCACCCGCACCACGGTGATCTTCTCGAAACCCTCTTCAAAGACCGGCGGCTTGAGCTTTTCGGCCATCTTGCGCATCACGTCTTCGCTCACCGAGCGGTCGCGCTGGCGGTTGCGCTCCAGGCAAACCTCGAGCGGCACATCGAAGAAGACGGCCTGCACCTCGTAGCCGAAGCTCTTGGCCATCTTGATCCACTGGCGGCGCTCGTGGATGGAGAGGTTGGTGGCGTCCACATAGTTCATGGGCATGCGGGCGATGAGCCGCGCGCGCAGGAGCGAGCGCAGCGTGGAAAAGACCAGTCCCTGGTAGCGCTGCTCCTCGACATCGTCGAAGAGGATGTTGCGCAGCAGGTCGCTCGAGAGCGGGGTGATGCCGCGGCGGCCGAACCAGGTGGTTTTGCCGGAGCCGGGCAGGCCGATGGCCAGCACCACGTAGCCCTTGGGCGCCTGGCGAGCGCTCGCCGGCGTTGGGCGCGGGCGTGGGCATGGCCGGCATCTCGGGCTGGGTTTCCACTTCGAGGCGGCCGGAGCCTGCCGGCTCATTCCATTCCTGCTTGGCGGGCGCCGCCTGCCTGCGGCTGGCGATTGCAGGGCGCGCCTGCGGAGCGGCGTGCCGGCGGTTCATGGGGCCGCTGCTGAGCCTGCTGCGGACGGGCGGGAGTGTCGTCAGGATAGAGCGGCACCAGCGGAGCCGGTTGATTCGATGGGAGTTCCTGCGCCGATTTTGCCTGTGGATTCTGAGGTATTGGGACCGCGTCTGGAGCGTCTTCTCATGCTGCTGTTCAATCCTTGCTGAAAGCCTTCTCTTCCACCCGAATACCATACTCGGCGAGGGCGCTGCAAATCGTGTGCACTCCGTCACATACAGTTCCATCGCGGGAACATCATCCTAACGGTAGGGAATCGTGTGCGGCGCGACGCGCGCCTTTAGTTTTCCACCGTCGGCCGCAATGATACGATCAAGGGTTTGGTGGAAATCGCATTTCCGGCCCACTCCAGACGCCGCACGACCCAGGTTTTGAATCCACATGCCTCAACCAACACGAAGGAGAAATCACACATGGCAGTAAAGGTTGGAATCAACGGCTTCGGCCGCATTGGACGCAACGTTTTGCGCGCCGCGCTTGGCAACAAAGAAATCGATTTTGTCGCCGTCAACGACTTGACCAGCCCGGCGACGCTGGCTCACCTGCTCAAGTACGACTCGATCCTGGGCAACCTGCCCAACGAGATCCAGTCGGGCGAGGACTTTATCTCGGTCGACGGCAAGAAGATCAAGGTGTGGGCCGAGCGCGACCCCGCCAAGCTGCCCTGGGCCGATGTGGGCGCGCAGGTGGTGGTCGAGTCCACCGGCCGCTTTACCGACGCGACAAGGCCAAGGCGCACCTGGGCGCGACCGTGAAGAAGGTCATCATCTCGGCTCCGGCCAAGAACGAGGACCTGACCATCGTGCTGGGCGTGAACGAGGACAAGTACGATCCGGCCAAGCACAACATTCTCTCCAACGCCAGTTGCACCACCAACTGCCTGGCGCCGGTCGTCAAGGTGATTCTCGAAACCACGGGCCTCGTCTCCGGCATCATGACCACCATTCATAGCTACACCAACGACCAGGTCATTCTTGACTTTCCGCACAAGGACCTGCGCCGCGCCCGCGCCGCCGCGCTGAACATGATTCCCACCTCGACCGGCGCCGCCAAGGCGCTCAAGCTGGTGATCCCTGAGACCGCCGGCAAGCTCGACGGCTTTGCCATCCGCGTCCCCACGCCCAACGTCTCGATCGTCGACCTGACCTACATCGCCGAGAAGCCCACGACAGTCGAAGCCCTGAACGCCGCCTTCAAGGCCGCCTCCGAGGGGAAACTGAAGGGCATTCTGGGCGTCGACGCGAACCTGCTGGTCAGCTCGGACTTCAAGGGCGACAAGCGCAGCTCGATTGTGGACACGCCGCTGACCAAAGTGGTGGGCCAGAGCGTGAAGGTGCTGAGCTGGTACGACAACGAGTGGGGCTACTCGAACCGCGTCGTCGACCTGATCGGCTTCCTGGCCAAGAAGGGGCTGTAAACAACAGTCGTCAGTGATCAGTTGTCAGTGGTCAGTTTTGGCATTGCTTTTCATGTGCGCCGCTGCCGAGTCGAGGCAGTCGCAATTCATTTGCCGAAATTGGCCGCTGACCACCGGCAACTGACAACTGATAACTGAGAACTGACAACTGAAGAAAGGCACTCCCATGGCCAAGCTCTCGATCAAAGACATCGATCTGACCAACAAGCGGGTGTTTATCCGCGTCGATTTCAACGTTCCGCTCACCGAAGACGGCTCGACCATCACCGACGACACGCGCATTGTGGCCACGCTGCCCACCATCGAATACGCGCTGCGGCACAAGGCCAAGGTGATTCTGGCTTCGCACCTGGGCCGGCCCAAGGGCAAGCCGAATCCGAAGTATTCGCTGCGGCCCGTGGTGAACCGGCTGCGCGAACTGCTCGACAAGAAACTGGGCGAGAGCGTGAACGTGGCCTTCTCGCCGGATTGCGTGGGCGAGATTGCCGAAGAGATGGCGCGGCAGCTCGAATCGGGCCAGGTGCTGCTGCTCGAAAACCTGCGCTTCCACGCGGAAGAAGAGGCCAACGATCCGGCCTTCTCAAAGGCGCTGGCTTCGCTGGCCGAGGTCTACGTGAACGACGCCTTCGGCTCGGCGCACCGCGCGCACGCCTCCACCGAGGGCATTACGCACTACCTCAAGCCCGCCGTGGCCGGCCTGCTGATGGAGAAGGAAATCACCTATCTCGGCAAGGCGCTCGAAGTCGCCGGAGAAGCCGTTCGTGGCCATCCTCGGCGGGTCGAAGATCTCCGGCAAGATCGACGTGATTCAGAACCTGCTCGACAAAGTGGACACGCTGGTGATCGTGGGCGGCATGGCCTACACCTTCTAGCGCGCGCTGGGCGTGAAGACCGGCAAGAGCCTCGTCGAAGAGGACAAGATCGACATGGCGAAGGAGGCGCTGGCCAAGGCGAAGGCCAAGGGCGTGAAACTGCTGCTGCCGGTGGATAACATCATGGCCGACAACTTTGCCGAACGACGCCAAGACGCAGGTGTGGGACTGCTCGGTCGACTTTCCTGACGACTGGCAGGGACTCGACATCGGGCCGAAGTCGATCGCGGCGATCGAGGAGGTGGTTTCGACGGCGAAGACGATCGTGTGGAACGGGCCGGCGGGCGTCTTCGAGTTTCCGCGCTTTGCCGTGGGCACCAACGCCATTGCGCGGGCCGTTGCGGCCAACCGGACGGCCACGTCGATCATCGGCGGCGGCGACTCGGTGAGCGCGATCAACCAGGCCGGCGTGGCCGACCAGATCACGCACATCTCGACCGGCGGCGGCGCGCGCCTTGAGTTTCTTGAAGGCAAGAAGCTGCCGGGCGTGGAGGCGCTGACGGACAAGTAAAGCAGTGATCAGTGGTCAGTGATCAGTGGCCAGTGAAAATCGCATCCGGCGGAGAGCCGGATGCGACTCCTCAAAGACTCGCGTCACACTGTGCCCACCGTCACCCGCTGCGCGAAATCGATCCAATAAAATCGAATTGAGGAACCCAGAAAATGTCTCGTAAAGCACTGATTGCCGCCAATTGGAAGATGTACAAGACGCCGGCCGAAGCCAAGGCGTTTGTCGATGCTTTTTTGCCGCTCGTTGCCGGGCACACGCGCGACGAGATCGCGCTGTTTCCCTTCTCCGGTGCTGCTGCCCACGGTGATTCCGGCCTGCAAGGGGTCGAATGTGGCCGTGGGCGCGCAGAACATTCACTTTGCCGAGGAGGGCGCGTACACGGGCGAGACCTCGGTTGGGCAACTGATGGCCGTGGGCGGAACGCATACGCTCATCGGCCACTCCGAGCGGCGGCAGTACTTTGCCGAGACCGACGAGATTGTGAACAAGAAGCTGCACACGGCGCTGAAGCACGGCATCGTGCCCGTGGTGTGCATCGGCGAGGTGCTGGCGGAGCGCGAGGCCGGCAAGACGGCGAGCGTGCTGAAGACGCAGGTGACGGGCGCGTTCGCGGGCATCACGCCCGAGGCCGCGAAGCCGATCGTGATTGCGTACGAGCCGGTGTGGGCCATCGGCACGGGCAAGACGGCGACGCCGGAGATTGCCGCCGACGCGCACCGCATCATTCGCGCCGAAGTGGCGAAGCTGCTGGGCGCGGATGTGGCCGCGGCGTGCGCATTCTCTACGGCGGCAGCGTGAAGCCGGACAACGCGACGGCGCTGATCGGCCAGGAAGAGATTGACGGCGCGCTGGTGGGCGGCGCGAGCCTGAAGCCGGATTCGTTCACGGCGATCGTGAAGTACTGAGCTGGAGACCAGAACGCCGGCCGTGGGACGGAACGGCTTGCACGCGTGAACCAGCGGTCGAAATCCCGCGTATGAACCTGCAAAGGGGGTAAATATGGGTTCCCTTGCGGCTTCTTCCATCGTTAGCGCGCCGGCGAATGGGGCCGTGGCTCGTCCGCGCGATCTGTACATTGACCGCCTGCGCAGCCTCATGATCGCGCTAGTGATCCTGCATCACACCGCCATCACCTACGGCGCCATCGGCGGATGGTTCTGGTATGAGCTGAAGCCGTCGTCCGCGCTTTCCAGTCAGATTCTCATCCAGTTCTGCACCACGAATCAGGCCTACTTCATGGCTTTTTTCTTCTTTCTGGCGGCGTACTTCACGCCAGCGTCGCTGGAGCGGAAGGGGTACGGGCAGTTCATCGGCGACCGCTTCACGCGCCTGGGGCTACCGCTGCTCGGGTTCATCTTGGTACTGGGACCGTTGACGGCGGCGTTGGCGCACTGGGGCAGCACGGGCCGGTTCTGGGAGACGTTCCCTTACTTGCTACAACACGTGATCATCATACCGGGGCCGATGTGGTTCGTTGAGGTGCTGCTGATATTCAGCCTGATGTATTGCGCGTGGCGCGCCCTGGCCGGCGGGCCTTTGGCCGAGGCAAAGCGTATTCCCCGGCCGTTTCCTTCTACCCTCACCCTGCTATGGACGGCCTTGGTGACCGGGGTGGCAGCGCTGCTTCATTCGCCAAGTCTCTCCCGTCGGCGTGGTCTATGCGGGTTTTCAGTTTGCGTATTTCGCGCCGTACGTCGTACTGTTCACGGCCGGCATCGCGGCATGGCGATACGGTTGGCTGCAGCAGCTGGAGTGGAAGAACGCGCACGGGATCATCTGGATCGCCGTTCTGGTCTGGCCGCTGATGTCGATTGCAGTAACAATCACGAATTTCCTCTACGGCGGCCAAGCGAACTACTCTACCGGCTTCTCCTGGCCTGCGGTGCTTTATGCGATGTGGGAGCCGATCGTGGCATGGGGGTTCATTGCCGGGTGGCTGCTGCTGGCTCGCAGGTGGATGAACCAGCCGTCCGCGTTCTGGTCCTGGGTAAGCCGCCGCGCCTACACCGTCTACATCATCCATCCGCCGGTGCTGGTGGGCGTATCGCTGCTTCTTCATGGATGGGCGGCGCCGGCGCTAGTCAAGTTCGGTGCGGCGGGCACGCTCGCGATTCTACTGAGCTGGACATTGGCGGATCCGCTGGTGCGCCTGCCGGGCGTGCGGCGCGTTGTGTAGCGCGCGAATCCGCGTTGCGATTTACATCGCCGGATAGAAGCTGGCGATCCAGTTCTGCAGCAGCGCCGGGAAGCAGCCCGAGGACAACGACCGCGGCGGCGATGGCGAGCAGCACGGCCAGCGTGACCGGATGCGCGTGGATGGGCGACTCGTCGACGGCGGGCATGACGTAGGCGCGCTTGAGCACCTGCAGATAGTAGTAGAGCGAGACGGCGCTGAAGGCGATGGCCAGCGCGACGAGGGCAGAGCTTCGGTGGCAGCGAGGATAGCGGCCCCGGCGCAGGAGACGGTCCCGACCCCAGCGTGAGCACCGCGGCAAACAGATTGAACTTGGCCCAGAAGCCGACCAGCGGCGGAATTCCGGCGAGCGAGAGGAAGAGCACGAGCAGCACGGCGGCGAGCAGCGGATTGCGCTTGTGCAGGCCGAGGAAGGCGTCGATGCTTGTCGGAGCCGGTGGCGCGCTCGACGACGCCGACCACGCCGAATGCGCCGATGGTGGTGAGGCCGTAGGTGACGATGTAGTAGAGGATGGCCTGCGCGCTCACGTTCGACCCAGCCGAAGAACGCAAGGCCGAGCAGGATGTAGCCGGCGTGCGCGATGGCGGAGTAGGCAAGCAGGCGGCGGACGCTCGACTGCGCCAGCGCGGCCAGGTTGCCGAAGACCATGGACAGCACGGAGAGCACCATCAGGATCATCGGCCAGGCAGTGACAGAAGCCGGGAGTGATCGTGGCGGCGATGCAGGTGCCGGTCGGGACCGTGACGGTGACGCCGCCACGCTCAAGTGCAGCATCGCGGGTCACCAGAGAATCTGCGTAGCTGATGGAGATGAGCAGCGCGAAGCTGGCGACCTTGGAGACGGACGCGATGAACGCCGCGGCGGGAGCGGGCGCGCCTTCGTAGGTATCCGGCGCCCAGAAATGGAACGGAACGGCGGCGACCTTGAAGCCGAGGCCGGCGGCGATCATGACCAGCGCGATGATAGAGCAGCGGCGAGCCGCCGCTGAGCCGACGCGCAAATATGTGCCGAGCACGACGCGGGGCAGGCTGGTTGAGCCGCGAAAGCCCGTAGAGATAGCTGAAGCCGAAGAGCAGAAACGCCGCCGACATGCCGCCGAAGAGGTAATACTTGATGGCGGCTTCGGCGCTTTTGCCGGATTGCTTGGCGAAGGCGGTGAGGATGTAGAGGCCGAGCGAGAGCAGCTCGAGGCCGACGAAGATGACGAGCAGGTCCTGCGCGGCGGAGATGATCAGCCCGCCGGCCGCGGCCATCAGCACCACGGCAACGTACTCGCCGGCGTTGCGCGTGAAGTCGGAATCGATGAGCAGCAGAAGCGTGAGCGCGGTGAGAACGAGAATGGCGCACCTGCGCGACGCCTGCCGAGCCGCCCGCGGCGAGCAGAAGATCGCTGCCGGCGCTGAAGCCGCAGGCCGGCCAGCGAACACGGCCCAGAGCGCCGCGGCGCAGCCGGCGACGCCGAGCAGGGCGGCGACGGCGATGCGCGTCTGGAGTCGCGGCCTTGCGCAGAAATCCGAGATCGACGACGAGCACGAGCAGCGCGGCGATTTCGAGAGCCGTTTCAGGCAGCGTGGCGCGGAAGAGGGCGGCGTAGTTCATTGCGCGCCTCCCGCGAGCAGCGCTTTCACGGCCGGCTCGATCTGAGTCGAGAAGAATGCGCGGATAGAGGCCGACGACGAGCGTGGAGATGCCGAGCAGCGCGACGCCGGCGATCTCGGGCCAGGTGATGGGCGCGAATTTGTGCAGCTTGCTCGGCTTCGAGCTCATGCGGGCTGGGCAGCGCGTCGGTGAAGAAGGCCTTTTGCAGGGCGCGCCAGATGTAGGCAACGCCGACGATGATGCCGATGCCGGAGACGATGGTCCACCAGGGGTTGGCTTGCCACGCGCCGACCAGGACCTGCAGCTCGGCGACGAAGCCGGAGAAGCCGGGCAGGCCCATGGACGCGACGCCGGCAAAGACAAAGGCCCACGCCGCGAAGGGCAGCCGCCGCGAGAGGTGCATGGGCTCGAGCTCGGCGAATTGGCGCGTGTGCGTGCGGTCGTAGACGATGCGGCCGACGATGGCGAAGAGCAGGCCGGCGATGACGCCGTGCGAGAACATCTGCAGCACCGCGCCGTCGACGCCGATCTGGTTGAGCGTCATGAGGCCGAGCAGCACAAAACCCATGTGGCTGACGCTGGAGTAGCCGATGACGAATTTGAAGTCGGTTTGCGCCAGAGCGACGAGCGCGCCGTAGACGATGCCGATGACGGCGAGCCAGGCGAAGACGTCGCGCCACGAGCCGATGCCGATGAACGAGAATCCCCAGGGATCGAGGCCGTGCGGGAAAGAGGCCGATGCCGACGCGCAGGCAGCCGTACGCGCCGAGCTTCATGACCACGCCGGCCAGCAGCATGGAAGCGGCGGTGGGCGCGGCGACGTGGCCGGTGGGCGCCCAGGTGTGGAAGGGCCACATGCCGGCGAGAATCGCGAAGCCGACAAAGACCAGCGGGAAGCACCACATCTGGAAGCTGACGGGCAGGCCCGCGTGCGCGAGATCGAGCGAGCGTGGTGGAGTGGCTGCCGGCGGTCGCGTAGGCCGCGAGCAGGCCGATGAGCACCATGGCCGAGCCGACGAAGGAGTAGAGCGCGAGCTTCATGGCGCCGTACTCGCGGCGCGTGGAACCCCAGATGGCGATGAGGAAGTACTTGGGAACGATGGCGATTTCGTAAAAGACAAAGAGCAGGAAGAGATCGCCGCTCAAGAAGACGCCGTAGACGCCGCCGATGAGCGCGAGATAAAACGCGAAGAACTGGTTGGTGCGCAGATCGATGTTCCAACTGAAGAGAACGCCGGCGACCGCGGCGATGCCGGTGAGCAGAACCAGCACGCGGCTGATGCCGTCGGCGGCGAGCAGATAGTGAATGCCCATGGACGGCACCCAGAGCGCATCGACGAAGACCTGGCGGCCCTGGCCAAAGCCCGCGGCGTAGCCCGCGACGGCGATGGCGAGGCCGGCTACGGCCACGGCGAGCGCCAACCAGCGCGCCAGGGCGGGCTTGTCCTTGGGCAGCAGCGCCGCAATCAGCGCGCCGGCAAACGAGATGTAGATCGTCCAGGCCAATCATCTAAAATCTCCAGTGCGCCAGCAGGTTCACGACCGTGGGGTTGATGGTGTCCACGAATCAGCTGGGGCACAAGGCCGAGGAGAAACATGAGGCCGATGACGGGCGCGAGAGCCATCCGCTCGCTGTGATGCAGGTCGGGAAAGTTGGCCCAGTGCTCGGGCACCGGGCCGTTGAAGACTTTTTGAATCACGGTGAGAATCACGACCGCCGTGACGAGCAAACCAAGCACCGATACCGTTGCGCTGATCCAAGACAAGGGAAAAACGCCGCGGAAGATGAGGAACTCGCCGACAAAGCCGTTGAGGCCGGGCAGGCCGAGCGAGGAGAAGAGCGCGATGCCCATGAGCCCGGCGAAGACCGGCGCGGGCTTGCGCAGGCCGCCAAAGTCGTCGATGCCGCGCAGGCCGCCGGTGCGGAACTGGATCATGGCGATGAACCAGAAGAGCGCGGCGGCGGTGATGCCGTGATTGAACATCTGCAGGATGACGCCGTTGAGCGCGGCGGCCTGGCTGGCTTGCGCGCCGCGCCGGAGGCGGGAACGGCCAGCGCGAAGATGCCGAGCAGGCAGTAGCCGAGGTGATTGACCGAGGAGTAGGCGAAGACGCGCTTCAAATCTTTTTGCGCGGCCGCGGCCCACGCGCCCATCACGACGGTGGCGACGGCAAGAACCAGCAGCGGCGTGCGCATGGCGGCGATCTGCGCGCCGAAGATGCGGCAGCGCGATGCGCAGCAGGCCGTAGACGCCCATCTTCGACATGGCGCCGGTGAGCAGCATGGTGACGGGCGAAGGCGCCTCGGCATACGCGGCGGGCAGCCAGGTGTGGAAGGGCATGAGCGGCACTTTGACCGCGAAGCCGGCGAGCACGCCGATGGCGAGCCACGGCATCACCGGCGCCCAGATGCGCCGTGACCATCTGCGCCAGCGCGCCGGATGCGGCCATGCGCGGCGAGCTGCGCCGAAGTCCATGTGCCAGCCGCGTCGGCGAAGAAAGATGGCGAGGAACGAGAGCAGCAGCGCCACCGAGCCGGCCATGGTGTAGATGAAGAACTGCGTGGCCGCGGGGCCGCGCCGCGGGCCGCCCCACAACTTGATGAGGAAGAACGCGGGGATGAGGCTCAGCTCCCAAAACAAAAACCAGTGGAAGAAATTGAGCGCGGTGAAGGAGCCGAAGAGGCCCGATTCGAGCGATGAGCACCAGGCCGTAGAAGAGGCCGGGCATGTGGTGCACGCGATGCGCCGCATCGACCGACATGAGCGTGACGATGGCGGAGAGCACGAGCATGAGCGCGCCGAGGCCGTCGACGCCGAGGTGATACTCGATGCCGAGCGAGGGCGCCCAGGCTGCGCGCTCGACGAGGCCGATGCTTCCGTCGGCGGGCAGGCGGGTCCAGACGATGAGCGCGACGACGAGGCAGGCCAGCGAGGTGAGCAGCGCCACGCCGCGCGCGTGCTTGCCGGCGAAGAGCGCGATGGCCGCGCCAACGAGCGGCAGCACGGTGAGGAGCGTCAGAATCGGAAATCCGGTCGCAAATTCGTTCATGGCCGGCTGCTCCAGAGAAGAATTGCGGCCAGCGCGACGACGGCCACGGCAAGAATGCGCAGGTAGTTCTGCACGCGGCCGCTCTGCACGCGCGCCAGCAGGCCGCCGCCTGAGGAAAGCTCCTCGCAGGTTTTGTCGAAGCCGCCGTCGACCCAGTTGACGTCGAGCAGGCGATTGAGCTGCGCCCAGAGGCCGAAGAGCCACGCGACCAGCGGCCACGATGCCGCCCCAGACGCGGCGGTCGAGCCAGTCGGCCACGCGCGCCCACCACGCGTAGAAGGCGATCACCGTGACGCCGTAGAACTCGTCGACGTAGAGGCGATCGCGAAGCGCCGGCCCACAGCCAGGGCGCGGATTTTTCGAGCGCGTCGGGTTCTTCCGGCTTGGGCGATTTGTTGCCGTAGAGCCACCAGCCGAGGCCGAGGCCGAGAAAAACGACCAGCGACGAAGTGGCCATGAGCCAGAGCAGGCCCGGCTCGGCGAAGCCGTGGAAGCTGAACGTGCGCGGCGCGGCCTTCAAGAAACGCGTGGAACCACGGCCAGGCCGGAGTTCCGATGAGCGCCCAGCGCCATGGCGAAGAAGGCGAGGATGGCGAGCGGCAGCGTCATCACCTTCGGGCTTTCGTGCGCCGGTTGATGGCCGCGCCAGTAGCCGAAGAAGACGTAGCAGACCTGGCGCGTCATATAGAACGCGGTGAGCAGCGCGCCGAAGACGAGCAGATAGAACGGGCCCTTCGATGACGGCCCAATGCTGCGCGGCTTCGAGGATGCCGTCCTTCGACCAGAAGCCGGAGAAGAAGATCGGGAATCCGCACAGCGCCAGCATGCCGATGGCGTAGGTGACGAAGGTGAGCGGCATGTCGGCGCTGAAGGCCGCCCATGCGGCGGATGTCCTGCTCCTCGTGGCAGCCGTGAATCACCGAGCCCGCGCCGAGGAACGAGCAGCGCCTTGAAGAAGGCGTGCGTGATGAGGTGGAACATGCCCACGGCGACGCCGCCCAGGCCGAGGCCGGCCATCATGTAGCCGAGCTGCGAGACGGTGGAGTAGGCGAGGATGCGCTTGATGTCGTTTTGCGCGACGGCGATGAGCGCGGCGAAGACCGCGGTGGCCGCGCCCACCCAGGTGACGACGGTGAGAGCGGCGGTGGTTCCGCCGGGCTGCGCGCTGCCGATGCCTGCGCATGAGCGGATAGACGCGCGCGACGAGAAAGACGCCGGCGGCGACCATGGTGGCCGCGTGAATGAGCGCGGAGACGGGCGTGGGGCCTTCCATGGCGTCGGGCAGCCAGACGTGCAGCGGAAGCTGGCCGCTCTTGCCCACGGCTCCGGCAAAGATCAGCAGGCCGATGGCGCCGGCGGCGCTGAGGCCGAGGCCCGCGTGCTGCGTGAGCAGGTTGGCGAGGGCGAGGCCTTCGAGCGAGCCGACGCCGTGGTTATAGAAGAGCAGCGTGCCGGTCTGCGAAAAGAGCCAGACGATGCCGAGCAGGAAGAAAATGTCGCCGACGCGCGTGGTGATGAAGGCTTTTTTCGCGGCCGCCGCGGCCGAGGGCTTTTGATACCAGAAGCCGATGAGCAGATAGGAGGTGAGGCCGACGATCTCCCAGCACATGAAGAGCAGCAGCAGGCTGTTGGAGATGACCACGCCGAGCATGGCTCCGGCAAAGAGCGACATGAAGCAGAAGAAGCGCGTGAAGTTTTCGTCGTGGGCCATGTAGCCCACGGAGTAGATGAAGATGAGCAGGCCGACGAAGCTGACCATCACGAGCATGATGGCGGCGAGCGGATCGAGCACCCAGCCGAGATCGACGGCGGAGATGCCGAAGTGAAACCAGGTGAAGTTGACGACGTCACGCGCTGCCGAATTGCAGCCGAATGCGCCCAGTGCCCGGTCGCTCAGGACATGCGCGAACGCGACGAGCGAGAGCAGCAGCGAGAAGCCGAGCGAGCCGATGGCCAAGTCCGGCGGCAAGTTTGCGGTGCGGCTGCTTGAGCAGCGCGATCACGCCCGATGCGACGATGGGCACAGCGGGGATGAGCCAAAGCCATCTCGCGATCCAGGCTGGCGGCGGCGAATGGGAGTTCGAGATGAGCAGCGGGAATTCGCTTTGCATCAGCATCCGTTCACCCCTTCATCCTGTTCGATCTTGTCGAGTTCGGTGGTGTTGGTGTGGCGATAGATGGCGATCACGAGGCCCAGGCCCACGGCAGCTTCGGCCGCGGCCACGGCGATGGAGAAGATGGCGAACATCATGCCGGTGAGCGCCTCGGGATGCGGGCCGAAGCGCCAGAAGGCGATCAGATTCAGGTTGGCCGCGTTGAGCATCAGCTCGATGCCGATGAGCACCATGATGGCGTTGCGGCGCACCAGCGCGCCGGCAAGGCCGATGGCGAAGAGCAGGGCCGCGACGAGAAGATAACCGGCGAGAGGCGTGGCCACGTCCAGTCATCTGGGCCTCTCTTTCTCGTGCATGGCCACGATGACCGCGCCGATGGTGGCCGCGGTGAGCAGCAGGGCGACGATCTCAAGCGGCAGCACGTAGCGGCCCACGAGCGCGTTGCCGATGTCGTGCACGGTGACGGCGGGAACGGCGGTTCTGCTGCGGCACGGCGCTCACGCTTGCGAGCACGGCCCATCCGAGCACGGCAAAGACGCCGGCGGCGATGACCAGGCCCACAAACCAGGTGCGGCTGAAGACGCCGTCCTTGGGCAGCTCGGAGCCGCGCGTGAGCAGGATGGCAAAGACAATCAGGATGGCGACGGCGCCGATGTAGACCAGAATCTGCGCAAAGCCGGCGAACTGCGCGTCGAGCTGGAGAAAAGCAGCGCCAGCCCGGCGAAGGCCACAGTGACGGCGAGCGCGCAGTGAACCAGGTGCTTGAGCAGCACGGCCGCCAGGCCGCCGGCCAGCGTGAGGGCCGCAAGCAGATAGAAGATCGGCGCTCATCGATTGCACTCCTATTCAGCATAGCGGTAGCTCCTGGGGCCGAAGTGCTCGCTGCGCATGCTCCAGCGCGGCCCATGACCACGTAAGCCGCGGCGAGAATCACTGTGCAGACCACCCAGCGCAGCCAGCCCTCGCCCATGAAGCGCCACAGCGCCGTGACGAGGAGGTTGAGCAGCGTGAAGGGCAGAACAAATTTCCAGGCAAAGTTCATCAACTGGTCCTGGCGCAGGCGGGGCAGCGTGCCGCGCATCCAGATGAAGACGAAGATCGAGAGCATCACTTTGCCGAAAAACCAGATCCACGAAGGAATGAAGGTGAGGAACGAGAACGGCGCCGACCATCCGCCGAGAAAGAGCGTGGTGCCGAGGCCGGAGATGGAAAACATGGCGAGGTATTCGCCGAGGAAGAAGAGCGCGAATTTGAAGCCCGAGTATTCGGTGTGGTAGCCGGCGACCAGCTCCGACTCGCCCTCGGGCAGATCGAAGGGCGAGCGGTTGGTCTCGGCCGTGGCGGCGATGGCGTACATGATGAAGCCGGCCAGGCCCCAGGGCGTGAAGATGTACCAGTGCGGAAAGATGCCGGTGTACTGGTTCTGCGCTTCGACGATCTTCGGCAGCGAGAGCGAGCCGGAGATCATGACGACGGCGACGCTCGAAAGCAGCAGCACCACTTCGTAGCTGATCATCTGCGCCACGGCGCGCATGGCGCCGAGCAGCGAGTACTTGTTGCGGCTCGACCAGCCGGCCATGAAAACCGAAAGCTCCGTCGCCGCGCCCATGGCGAAGAAGAAGAGCAGGCCCGCGTCCATGTCGACCAGCACCATGTTGCGGCCCATGGGCAGAACCGCAAAGCCCATGAAGACCGCGACCACCAGCACGAGCGGCGCGAGAAAGTGCACCGACCGCGTTGGCGCTGAGGGGAACAATGTCTTCCTTGGTGAGCGACTTGATGCCGTCGGCGACCGGCTGAAAAAGGCCGATAGGGGCCCACGCGGTTGGGGCCGAGGCGATTCTGGATGCGGCCCAGGCCCTTGCGCTCGAAGACCGTGGTGAGCGCGAAGAGGCCGGGAAAGACGCAGACGATGGCGATGACGCCGAGCACCACGCCTGCCGCGGGCCGCAGCGCGGCGGGCAAAAATCCGACGAGCCAGTCGCGCAGGAGGATGAAGATCTGGTCGAGATTACGAAGAGGGCGTCGCCATGGGCTAGCTTCCTCCTCCGCCTGCGGAGCGGGGTTGCGGCGCAGCCGCGGCTTTTGCAGCGGCGGCTTCGGCCGCGGCTTTGGCCTTCGCTTCCACCTTGGCCTTTTCCTCGGCCAGGCGCGCGTCCACTTCTGCGGCTTCGGTGGGATGGATCGAGTGGTAGTACTCGTTCGATCTGGCCAATTGCTTGCGGTCGAGGAGCAGGCCGCCGAAGCGGTCGTCGGTGGCCAGCTCAAACTCGGTGTCCATCTTGATGGCCTCGAACGGGCAAACTTCAACGCAGATCTGGCAGCTCATGCAAACAGAGATATCGATGTCGAAGCGCGCGGGATAAAACTGCTGCTTGCCCACGTAGTCCGGCTTCTTGTCTTTGCTTTTTTCGATGTAGATGCACTTGGGCGGGCACTCTTTCTCGCAAATCTGGCAGGCCACGCAGCGCAATCCAGCCTCCCAGTCCGTGCCGTCGTACACCAGCAAGGGAAAAACGCGCGCAGCCTCGATCGGAGCGATCCGCTTTTCCGGATACTCGACCGTCGTCAGCCGCTCTTTGGAGACGTAACTGCCGAAGAAATTCTTCGCCGTCTCCGCCATTCCCTTCAGGATTCCGTCGCCCAGCAAGGTCGTTACTCCGTAAAGTTGTCGGTTATTCCGTAAAGTTGTCAGTTGTCAGTTTCAAGGGATCGAATCCTAGATCGATTCAAGAAGCGCGTAGATCATTTTGCCCACCTCGTGCGACAGCTTCTCTGCCTCATCAATCAGTGCAGGCTTACCGAGATTCAGGGCGCGGGCGATTTCGAGTTGTGTCTGCACTTCAAAGTTTGAACCTCGCGCGATCCCCAAGAATTGCTTGAATTCGCCAACGTTGAGCCTACCTTGCCCTTCAGCGATATTGCTCGGGATAGAAATAGCTGACCGGCGGATCTGATTCGTCAAGCCATACAGTTCCTCGCGCGGAAAATCACGCGTCAATCGGTAGATCGCCACAGTCAATTGCATCGCCCGTTGCCAAACCACCAAATCCCTAAAAGACTGCGCTACTAACTTACCAGCCATCCTGCCTCCCGGCGACCAATCTCATCTGACAACTGACAACTGATAACTGATAACTGATAACTGATAACTGATAACTGACAACTGGTAGCTATCTGTCCACTTCTCCCAAGACAATATCCACACTGCCGAAGATCAGCACCACATCGGCCACGTTGTGCCCCAGGCACATATCCTCAAGAATGGTCAGGTTGATCAGGCTCGGCGGCCGCACCCGGTAGCGATAGGGATTCGGTCCGCCGTCGCTGATCAGATAAAAGCCCAGTTCGCCCTTCGGCGCTTCAATCCGCCCGTAGGCCTCGCCCGGCTTGGGACGGAAGCCGCGAATCTTCGCCTTGGGGTCCATCACCGGTCCGCCCGGAATCTCCTTAAGCGCCTGCTCCAGAATCCTGATCGACTCCCGCATCTCCAGCAACCGGACCATGAAGCGGTCATAAACGTCCCCATGATCGCCCAGCGGCACGCGGAACTTGAAGCGGTCGTAGATGCCGTAGTGGTCCACCTTGCGGATGTCGTAGTTCACGCCCGAGGCGCGCAGCATGGGCCCCGTGACGCCTGCGTTCACCGCCAGCTCCGGGCGCAGAACGCCCATGCCCTCGGTGCGCGCCATCAGAATCTCGTTGCTGCGGAGCAGCGCCTCAAACTCGTCAACAAACGCTGGCAGCCCCGCCACCACCTTGCGCGCCCCGTCCAGCCAAGCCTGTGAAGCATCTACACGGCAGCCGCCAAAGCGCATGTAGTTGCACATCATGCGCGAGCCGGTGAGCTATTCGAAGAGGTCCAGAATCTTCTCGCGCTCCTTGAAGGCGTACATGAGCGGCGTGCCGCTGGCGCCCATATCCTGAATCAGGAAGCCGATGGCCCCCAGGTGGTTCTGCACCCGCGTCAGCTCGGCCAGAATCACGCGCAGGTACTCGGCGCGCTCGGGAACTTCCAGGCCAGCTAGCTTCTCCACCGCCAGCGCGTAGGCCCAGTTATTAGTCAGGGAGCAGATGTAGTCCAGCCGGTCGGTATACGGCATCGAGGCCAGATAGCTGGCCCCCTCGGCAATCTTCTCGTGATTGCGGTGCAGGTAGCCAAAGACCGGTTTCAGCCCGACTACGCGCTCGCCGTCCAAGGTCAGGTCCATGCGGAAGACGCCGTGCGTGGACGGATGGTGCGGGCCCATGGCGATCTCCAGCAGCTCGCCCTCGCCATCGGGCTCAATCACCGGCGGCCGGTTCCAGCCCGCCGCCTTCTCCGCTTTGGTTTCCGCAACACTCATTCTTCGTCCGGGCTACTCCCTATTCCCTATTGGCTATTCCCTCGCGCGGCTCCGGCCGCGCGATGCTCCTGCGCTCGTTTGAGCACTTCATCGTGCGCCGTCGGCTCGTATTCAAAGTCGTCCGGCTCCACGTAATCCTGCCGCATCGGATGGTCCTTGAATCCCTCCCACATCAGAATCCGCCGCAGGTCCGGATGCCCGGTAAAAACCACTCCGAACAGGTCGAATATCTCGCGCTCCTGAAATTCCGCCGAGCGCCAGACCGACGTCAGCGACGGCAACTCCACCTGGTCGGTGCGGTTCACCGTTCTCATCCGCAGCACCAGCGGCCCGTGCTTCTTCTGCGACCGAATACAGGTGATAGACCGCCTCCAGACAGCCCGGCTCGACGCGTTTGCGCGTCTCTTCTACCGTTTCCTCGACGGTCTTCTCAACACCGTCGACGGTCTTAGTGACTTCACGCGTTACTTTCACTTTTTCCGCGATCTCTTTGTCGGGCCAGTCGACTCCGGTCACATTGGAGAGAAAATCGAAGGCCAACTCGGGATCGTCGCGCAGAAACGTTGCGGCCGCGACCGCGCTCTGCCGGGCGAGCCGCAGCGAGTGCTGTCCGGAAGGGCTGGGGTTGGGCACAATCTCAACTCCCGCGCCCGGCACAGCCGCCTCAATCGCCGCCTTGATCTCCTCGACCGTCTTCATCAGCGAATCACCACCGGCACCGTCCACACGCCCTGGTTCGACGGCGGTTCCAGATCGTGCTCTCCCGGCACCGGCACCGGAAACTCGCCCTGCGCCTCGGCGTCGAGAAAGCGCGGACGGTCCTTGCCGGTCAAAGGCTGGGCGTCGATCTTCTTCTGCAAGGTAATGAAGGCCTGCATCAGCGCCTCCGGCCGCGGCGGGCAGCCGGGAATGTGCACATCCACCGGAATGTAGCGGTCAATGCCCTTCAGCACGTTGTAGCCCTGCTTGAACGGCCCTCCGGAGATGGCACACGCGCCCATCGCGATCACGTACCGGGGCTCGGCCATCTGGTTGTAGAGCCGCACCACCTGCGGAGCCATCTTTTTGGTCACCGTGCCGGAGATGATCATCAGGTCGGCCTGCCGCGGCGACGGACGGAAGACCTCGGCCCCGAACCGCGCCAGATCGTAGCGCGCCATGGTGGTAGCGATCATCTCGATCGCACAGCACGCCAGGCCGAAATTCATGGGCCACACCGAGCTGCGCCGCCCCCAGTTGTAGAGCTCCTCGATGGTCGTAACGAAGACGCCCTGTTTGCCCAGTTCGATCTTCAGATTTTGGTCCACTGCCATCGTTGCTCCACCCCCCACGGAGTAAATGAGTGAACAAGTGAAAGAGAGGACCGTAGTACAGTTCCGGCTCACAGCAACGCGGATAAAGAGAACCAACTCGCGCCTCACTCGTTTACTTATTCACTCGTTCACTTCTTCACTTCCTCGCGCTCAATCCCTCACTCGTTCACTACTTTTTCACGCCCACGTCAGCACGCCTTTGGCCCAGGCCCAGGCCAGTCCCTCCACCAGCAGCAAGACAAACACCAGCATCGCCGCGCACGCTGCCGCGCTCAATCCTGTAAACGCCACCGCAAACGGAAGCAGAAACACGGCTTCCACGTCGAAGATGAGAAAAATAATGGCGTAGAGGTAGTAGGCCGAGCGGAACTGCACCCAGGCATCGCCCTTCGACACCAGCCCGCACTCGTAAATGGCGTTCTTTACCGCGTTGGGCTTGGGCGGCGAAAACACCCGCGCCCAAAGCCACGCCAGCCCCAGCGGGGCCAGGCCAAAGCCCAGCGCCGCCACGAACAAAACCGCCAATGAAAAGTAAGGACTGGAAGCCATCGCGGGAAAGAAAGCCGTACTCCTTCAAGCTACCAGTTTGGGGCCGGTTTTGGCTAAGGAGATGGCGCCGGCTCCTGCCGTTCAGGCAGCTTTTTCGCCCATTCATCCCATCTTGTGAACCGTTGGCTGCGGCGGCTCCAACCGTGGCCGTCAGGATCCACTCCCCGCTAATCGTCGTCCCCGCGGCTTCTTCGCTCGCGCCTTCAGCATCGCCGGCACCGGCGCGTTGCCCATCGCGTCCTTCCAGAGAATGACGTTGAGCTTTTCCGCGGGGGCGCGGTCGGCGTGGCTGAAGTCCATCTTCATGCTGGCCTGCGCGCCCACGGCGTTTTTGGCGTTGGCCGTATAGATGAGGCCGTTGTCGCGGTTGGAGTAGTCGGCCGTGTAGGGCGGCTGATCGCCCGGCCCGGTGAACAGCGAGGCGATCATGCGAGCAGAAGGCGTCGTTGTTGTTCATCGGCGGCAGGCCGAGCAGCGCCTCCATGGTGCGGATGACGCTGACCGTGGAGTAGAAGCGGCTGTCGACAAACGGCGCGCCGTCGGGGCCGTGCGGCGAGTACTTGCTGACGACCAGCGCGATGCTGCGGTGCGCGTCCACGTGGTCGGCGCCGTTCTGCGCGTCGTCTTCGAGGATGAAGAAGGCCGTGTCGTCCCAGTAGGGCGAGTGCGAGATGGCTTCGACGGCGCGGCCACGGCAAGATCGTTATCGGCGACGGAAGACTTGGGCGTCGGCCCGCCGGGCCGCGTTCCCGCGGTGTGATCGTTGGGCAGGCGCAGCATGGACGAAGTCGGGCATGGTGTCGTTGCCCCGCTCGCGATCGGCGACCCACTGCTTCAGGTGGCGCAGAAAGATCTCGACGCGGATCTGGTCGGGAACCATGAGATTGAAGTCCGGCGCTTCCGGCGCGAAGTGGCCCACCAGTTCCGGCTTGGTGGCGATGTTGGCGGCGATGCAGCGGAATGGGCCACGGCCATTTGTTCACGCCGCCGCCCCACTCCGCGGGCAGCGGCTCGCCCGGCGCAACCGCCTTGCGCGCGCACTCCGGGCCGGCCAGCATCGGCGCCCAGCGTCGGATCGGCGACCGCCTTCTGGCCGCAAAATGTCGACGAGATGTACTCGCCGAAGTGGTAGTAGGTCTTGCCGTGCGCGGCCAGATCGCCCCAGAGATAGCCGCTGGCCGGCTCATTCACGTCGGGAATCTTCTCGAGCAGCGGATAGCCGTCGGCCACCACGCCCTCGTAGTCGTAGGTGCGCTGCTCGCCGCGGTAGTTCTGCTGCCAGGTCTTTTCCAGATAGTCGGTGCCGATGGCCGCGGTGGACCAGACGTGGCCGTCGCCGGAAACCTCGCCGGAGTCGAAGAAGTTGTCGAGCACGCCGAACTGCGAGCGCCAGCTTGTGCTCGTTGGGCGTGATGGCCTCGCCATACATCGCCAGGCTCGGGTCGCCGTTGCCCACCGGCTTGCCGTCCTGCTCGAGGTCGCCGAGGATCTGATCGTAGGTGCGGTTTTCCTTGATGATGTAGATGACGTGCCGAATGCGGTGTCTGCGCGCCGCCGGCAAAGGCGATCTTTTCCTGCGCGGCCTTCATGCGATTCGACGGCCAGCACGGTCGCGGTCCAATCGGCGCAGATTGCGCGTCGATCTCCGCTTCGTCGAGCGTCGCCAGCGAGCCGTAGAGCAGCGTTGCGATGTAGGTGCTGCTGCCCCGGCGGCTCATGCGGTTGCGATGCCGCGATCGCGCTGCGGAAAGTTGTTCGGCCCGGTTCCCTTGCCCTTTGTCGGTCGCGACATAGAGCTTGCCGCCGGAGGGCGACGGAAGGAACGCCATCGAGATCGGCATCCACTCCGTGGGAATAAAGCCGTCCGGCTCGACCATGCCCGGTCTTCGCCGCCTTCGGCGTCAGCTTGCGCGTGTCGATCACCGCAACGGCATCGGTGGCCATGTTCGCCACGTACAGCCGGCTGCCGTCGCCGTTGACGGCGAGCGCAACCGGCTCGGCGCCGAAGTAGCTCTGCCCCGGCAGGCGCGTGTCGAAGTAGCCCTTCACGGCAAACTGCGCCCGCGCTCACATTCACGGCCGCAACGGCGTCGCGATTGGCGAGCGCCACGTAGAGCGTCTTCTCGTCGGGCGAGAAGGCGAACGCGCAGGGATGCGTTCCCGGCGCGATGGGGTTGGACGGCTTGAGCAGCGCCAGCTTGCGCGCCACCGTGCCGCGCGCGAGATCGAGCTCCGACAATCTCCGATGCGTTCCACAGCGCGACGAAGGCGCGCTTGCCGTCTTTCGTTACGGCCAGGGCGATGGGATACGTCGCAGGCACGGCGTCGCTCTCGGAAAGATCGAAGCGTTTCTCGATCGCGCCGGTCGCGGCATCGAGCAGGACCACATCGTCGGAGAGATTCTCGGCGACCAGCAGCTTTTCGTGGCCGGCGTCGCCGAGCACCGCAATCGCCGCCGGGTAGGGCACGCCTTGATCGCTGTCCGTTCCGTCAGGCAGGCGCGTCTTTCGTCCCGGCGGCGAGTTGCGCGACCGGCAGAGGAATCAGGCGCTCCGGCGCGATCTTTCCCGCCGTGAAGCTGTAGACCGCGATGCCGCTGCCCGTGTCGCCTTTGCCGTCGCCCTTGGGATCGGTCAGCGAGGCCATGCTGGCGTAGATGTGGCTGCCGTCGCGGCTGAAGGCGAGGCCGGAGTAGAGCGTCTGCTTGGCGCGCGGCGACAGTGCGCGCGTCGGGAAAATCGGCGAGCGCGCCGGTCTCGCGTGTCCAGGACCGCGAGCGACTGATCGTACTGCGACTCGAAGGTTCCGTAGCCGGCATTCACCGTCACCACGTAGCGGCCATCGGGCGAGACGGCCATCGAGATGGGCAGGCTGTTGATGCGCTGCGGATGGCCGGGCGCTTCGCCGATCAGTTGCTTGCTCGACGGCAGATCGACAGCTTGCGTCCAGGGGTCTGGGCAGGAAGCAAAGCAGGCACGAAAATGGCGGCAGCGGCGATTGGAGCCGCGAAGAAACCTTCGCAAGCATGAAGAAAGCCTCAAAACTATTGGATGCCGTATAAATAAACAGGCGATGAAAACGCAGGATGCGCACACGAGCACGACCCATTCCTAACCGGATTGCTACGCGGGAGACTGGGAGACTGCACCCGCATCCTTTCCGCGCTAAGCGCGGAAGAGGACGGGGCACGGGAGAATCGCACGAGTGCGCTTTACGGATAGATGCCGCGAATCTGCACGGCCTCGGCCACGCGGCCGATGCCGAGCATGTTGGCGGCGATGCGCATGGGCACCTTCCGCTCCAGGTGGATCTTGAGCACGTCGCGGAAGGCGGTCTTCATCACGCGATCCAGGCGCTTGTAGATATCCTGCGCCTCCCAGAACAGGTGCTGCTCGTCCTGCACCCACTCGAAGTAGGAGACGGTGACGCCGCCGGCGTTGCACAGAATATCCGGGATCACAAAGACGCCTTTGCTCTCGAGAATTCTGTCCGCCGCCGGCGTGAGCGGACCGTTGGCCGCTTCGGCAACGATGCGCGCGCGCACCGCGCCCGCATTGTCGGCGTGGATGGTGTTCTCAAGCGCCGCGGGCACCAGGATGTCGCACTGCAAGGCCAGCAGCTCGTGCGGCAGGATCGGCTCGCTCTCCGGGAAGCCTTCCACATGGCCGCAGAGCGCCTTCATGTGGATCAGCTCGGGAATATTCAGGCCGTTGCGGTTGTAGACGCAGCCGGTCGAATCGCTGACGGCGATGATCTTCGCGCCCGCTTCGTGCAGCAACTGCGCGGCGATGGAGCCGGCGTTGCCGAAGCCCTGCACGGCGACGGTCGCGCCCTTGAGCGGCATGTGCAGATGCTCGCAGGCGCACTCGATGGTGTAGAAGACGCCGCGGCCGGTGGCTTCGTTGCGCCCCAGCGATCCGCCCAGGCTGATGGGCTTGCCCGTCACCACGCCGGGAATCGCATAGCCCTTGGTCATGCTGTAGGTGTCCATGATCCAGGCCATGGTCTGCGAATTGGTGTAGACGTCGGGCGCGGGAATGTCCTGCTCCGGCCCGATGAGCGGCAGAATCGCGCTGGTGTAGCGGCGCGTCATCCGCTCCAGCTCGCCCTGCGACATCTTTTTCGGATCGCAGGTGATGCCGCCCTTGGCTCCGCCGAAGGGAATGTTCACCACCGCGCACTTCCACGTCATCCAGGTGGCCAGCGCCTTCACTTCGTCGAGCGTGACCTGCGGATGGTAGCGGATGCCGCCCTTGGCCGGCCCGCGCACCGAGCTGTGCTGCACGCGGTAGCCCTCAAAGCGGTGAATGTTGCCGTCGTCCATGCGCACCGGCACGCCCACCGTCAGCATGCGCTCGGGATACTTGATCATTTCGCGCGTATTTTTGTCCAGGCCCATGGCGTCTGCTGCGGTATCGAAGTTCTCCATGGCAACGTCATAGGCGTTTGCTTGACTCACTGTTGTTGGCATTCGTGTTTCCTCCTTGCCTGGGCCGGACAGCCGGCGCGCTCGAGCGGGCCGGCATTCGCTCAGGCCAAGCTCGTTTCCTCGGCGCGCGCCGCGTTCTGCTCCGGCGGCCGGCCGCTTCCATAAACCGGAAGCAGCCATTTGCGGTACGCCGGCAAATGCCCGTGCGTGGCGTCGAAGTACAACTGCCGCAAGCTGCGCGTCACCGCGCCGATGGCTCCGTCCGCTACCGGGCGATGATCGACGCGCACCACCGGCGCCACGCCCACCGCCGTGCCGGTCAGGAACAGCTCGTCGCACACGTAAAGCTCGCTGCGGTCGATGGGCCGCTCCACGATCTCCGAGGCCCAGCTCGCGCTGCGGCAAGCTCCATGATGGAGTCGCGCGTGATGCCTTCCAGCACGTTCTCGGTGACGGCCGGCGTGATCAGCCGGCCTTTGCGCAGCATGAAGAGGTTGCAGGTGGCGCCCTCGGTCACGTGGCCGCTCTCGTTCAGCAGGATGGCCTCGTCGAATCCCGCAGCGGCGCGCCTCGTCGCTGGCCAGCGCGCTGTTGGCGTAGGCGCCGCAGATCTTGGCGCGCGGCGGAATGGCATTGTCCTCGATGCGCCGCCAGGAGCTGACGCCGGCGTGCAGCCCGTTCTCGCTGTGCAGATACTCGCCGAAGGGCAGCGCGACGATGGAGAATGCGTCCTGATCGTCGATGGCCACGCCGATGCGCTCCGCGCATTTGTAGGCCAGCGGCCGGATGTAGAGATCGGTATGGAACGTGTTGCGCCGCGCCAGCTCGGCGGTGATCGCGCACAACTCTTCGGGCGTGAGCGGCACGTCGATGCGCAGGATTCCGCAGTTCTGCTTCCAGCGCTGGTAGTGCTCCATGGGCCGCATGACATGAACAGCTCGCGCGCGGCCTCGTTCCAGTACGCGCGAATGCCTTCGAAGACGCCGGTTCCGTAGTGCAGGGCATGGGTCAGGATTCCGACGCGCGCCTCGCGCATGGGCACGTACTGCCCGCCGAAATACACAATCAGATTGGGATCGGCATCCGCCTTCATCTCACACCTCCACGAGCGATTCCCGATTGCAGTTCCCTTCCCCGCGCCAGGGCGCGCTCGTCCAGTTCCACCCAGCGCGGATTCTTCACCAGGCGGCGCAGCGCGGCGTCGATGCTTGCCTGCGGCAGCACGCCCGCAATCTCCAGCAGCGCGCCCAGCATCACCATGTTGGCCGCGCGCTTGTCGCCCAGCTCATCGGCCAGCTGCGTAAACGGGAGCGGCCAGCACATGCACGCCGTCGCGCGCGCAATCGGCCGGAAACTCGTCGCCGTTGTAGATCACCCATCCGCCGGCGCGCACGCTCTTATCGAACTTGCGCAGCGAAGGCTCGTTCATCGCCACCAGCACGTTGGGCGCGGTCACCAGCGGCGAATCGATGGTCTGGCGCGACAGCCGCACATGGCAGTTCGACGTGCCCGAGCGCATCTCCGGCCCATACGACGGCAGCCACGAAACTTCAAGCCCCGCGTCGAGACCGGCCTCGGCCAGCACTTCGCCGAGCAGCAGAACGCCCTGCCCGCCAAATCCCGCGATGCGCACCTCCAGATCGATCTCCTTCTCCGGCGCAAGCGCCGCCGCGTTGCCTTCGGGCAAATCCTCTTCGGCAACGCCGAGAATGCGCGGCAGATCGTCGAGCGGCGGGAGCAGGTTCGCGGCTGCGGAGCCGGAGCGCGCCAGCCGCTCTTTTGTCCGGTCGCAGAACACGCCCAGCGGAAACGTCTTCTCCATCACATCGCGCACCCAGTGCTGCGCTTCCACCGGGGTCATCTTCCAGATGGTCGGGCAGGGCGAAAGCACTTCAATCAGCGAGAAGCCCAGCCCGCGCACCTGGTTTTCCAGCGCGCGCCTGATGGCGCGCGCCGCCTGCGCAATCTGCTTGTTGTCGCCCAGGCCCACGCGCTCAATGTAGACCGGCGCCTCGAAGCGTGCTCAGCAGCTCGCTCACGTGCAGCGGATAGCCCTCGGTGGCGGCGTTGCGGCCGTTCGGCGTGGTGGTGCTCTTCTGGCCCAGCAGCGTGGTGGGCGCGGCCTGCCCGCCGGTCATGCTGTAGATGGCGTTGTTGACAAAGATCACGGTGATGTTTTCGCCGCGATTGGCCGCGTGCAGAATCTCCGCCGATCCGATGGCCGAAAGATCGCCGTCGCCCTGGTAGCTGATCACGATGCTCTCGGGGCGGCTGCGCTTCATGGCCGTGGCCACGGCCGGCGCGCGGCCGTGCGCGGCCTGCACGTTGCCCACGTCGAAGTAGTAGTAGGTGAAGACCGAGCAGCCCACCGGGCCGACCATGATGGTGCGGTCCTGCACGCCCAGCTCGTCGATGGCTTTGGCCAGCATCTTGTGCACTGTGCCGTGGCCGCAGCCGGGGCAGAAGTGCGTCTGGTGCTGCAGCTCTTCCTTGCGCTCATAGCGCTCGTAGAAGGATTTGGCCCTGCCGTGCGCGACTGCGTATTCTGCCGCCGGTTCAGTAGACATTTGCCATCCGCTCCTCTTCTCGAGTTGGCTGCTGCAAGCCCGCCGCGGCGCGCCAGCTCGCGCACAAACGCCGAGCACCTCTTCATGCGACGGCACATTGCCGCCCACGCGGCTCAGGAACTCCACCGGCCGCGAGCCGTTCAGCGCCAGCTTCACGTCCTCGATCATCTGGCCAGTTGCTCATCTCCACCACCACAAAGACGCGCGCGTTGAATGCCAGCCGCTGGAACTGCACCACCGGGAATGGATACAGCGTGATGGGCCGCAGCACGCCCACCTTGAGCCCGGCGGCGCGGGCCTCGGCGGTCACGGCCTTCAGAATGCGGCCCACAATGCCGTAGCCCACCAGCACGATCTCCGCGTCCGCGGTCATACCACTCCTCGGCGCGCGCCTCGCGCTGCTCGGCCACCTTGTACTTGGCCTCCAGCGCGCGAACGTGCTTCTCCAGCTCGTCGAAGTCGAGATGCAGCGACGTGATCAGATTGCCGCGCGACGCCGCGGTGCCGGCCACGGCCCACTCGGGCAGGTGCGGCGCCGTGGCCGTCTGCGGAAACTCCACCGGCTCCATCATCTGGCCGATGAATCCGTCGGCCAGCATCACCACCGGATTGCGATAGCGGTCGGCCAGATCGAAGGCCAGCGCGGTCAGGTCCGCCATCTCCTGCACGGAGTGCGGCGCCAGCACGATGGTGCGATAGTTGCCGTGGCCGCCGCCCTTCACCACCTGGTGATAGTCGCCCTGCTCGGCGGCGATGTTGCCCAGGCCCGGGCCGCCGCGCGTAATGTCGGCGATCACGCAGGGCAGCTCCGCGCCGGCCATGTAGCTGATGCCTTCCTGCATCAGGCTGATGCCGGGACCGCTCGACGCGGTCATGGCGCGCACGCCCGCCGACGCCGCGCCGTACAGCATATTGATGGCCGCGACCTCGCTCTCCGCCTGCACATACACGCCGCCGGTCTTGCGGCATGAACTCCGCCGCGGCCTCGGCAATCTCGCTGGCCGGCGTGATGGGATAGCCATAGAACGCGCGGCATCCGGCAAGAATGGCGCTCTTGACGATGGCTTCGTTGCCCTTCATCAGTTGCTTGCGCATTCGATCGCTCCTCCCGCTGCGGCTGTTTGCCGCGCGCGCCTCAACCTCGTGCGAGCTCACCAGCCGATACACGGTAATCGCGCCCGGCTCCGGGCACACCATGAAGCAGATGCCGCAGCCCGTGCAGCCGGCGCCGGCATACACCGCCGTGCGGTAGCCGTAGTGATTCAGCCGCTCGCTCATCGCGATCACTTTGGGCGGGCAGGCCTCGATGCACAGGCCGCAGCCCTTGCACTCCTGCTCGTCGATCCGCAACTGGCCCCGATCCTGTTTCTTCCCGTCCGGTCATCCCGTTCACTCTGCCGCCCTCCTAACACCGCTAGCTCCGCTAACTCCGCTAGCCCCGCTGTTCACACCAGCGCCGCTACCGCCTTCCGCTCCATATAGTGCGAGCGCACCGCAAAATCCTCCAGCTCGGCCCTGAAGCGCGGATCGGCAATCGCGATCAGCGCCTCGGCGCGCTCGCGCAGCGTCTTTCCGTGCAAATAGGCGATGCCGTGCTCGGTCACCACGTAATGCACATCGGCGCGCGAAGTGACCACGCCCGCGCCCGGCTCCAGCACCGGCACAATGCGCGACACCGTTCCGCCGCGCGCCGTCGAGGGCAGCGCAATAATCGGCACGCCGCCTTTGGACCGCGCCGCGCCGCGAATGAAGTCGATTTGCCCGCCAAACCCGCTGTAGGGCCGCGTGCCCATCGAATCGGCGCACACCTGCCCCGTCATGTCCACCTGCAGCGCGCCGTTGATCGCCACCATGCGGTCGTTCTGCGCCACCACAAACGGATCGTTGGTGTAGCTGATGGAGCCGGAACTCGAAGCTGGGATTCTCGTGGATGAAATCGAACAGCCGCTGCGAGCCCAGCACAAACGCCACCACCGCCTTGCCGCGGTGCAGCGTCTTGCGCTCGCCGTTGATCACGCCCGACTCCATCAGATCGATCACGCCGTCGGGACCATCTCGGTGTGAATGCCCAGGTCGCGCTTGTCGCCGAGGCAGTGCAGAACCGCCTCCGCGATGCCGCCAATGCCGGTCTGCAGCGTGGCTCCGTCGGGAATCAGCGAGGCCACGTTGCGCGCCACGCGCATGTGCGTCTCGGTGAGCGGCTCGGCCTCCAGCTCCAGCAGCGGCCGGTCGCGTTTCCACGATGGCGGAGATGTGGCTCACGTGCACCGTCGGTTTCGCCGTGCGTGCGCGGCATCTGCCGGTTCACTTCGGCAATCACGATCCTTGCGTAGCGCACCAGCCGTCAGCGTGCAGTCCACCGTCGTCCCCAGGCTCACGAATCCGTGCGCGTCCGGCGGCGACACCTGCATCAGCACCACATCGAGCGGCAGAGCGCCGGTCTCGAACAGGCCTTCAATCTCGCTGAGAAAGATGGGCGTGTAGTCGGCGCGCCCGTTGCACACCGCCTCGCGCACGTTCTCGCCCAGGAACAGGCCGCGATGGCGGAAGTGGCCTTCGTACTCGGGCCGCGTGTAGTCCGCCGCGCCCAGCGTCTTCATGTGGATGATTTCGACGTTGCGCAGCGCAGGCGGCGCGGGCCACCAGCGCGTCAACCAGAACCGAAGGCGTGCCGCAGCCCGACTGGATCCAGACACGAGCGCCGGAGGGTACAGCTTCCAGCGCCTGCGCGGCGCTCATGCGCTTGCGCTGGTAATCCTCGCTCCAGGTCATCTTGAGCCGCCTCCGCACATCCCCGAGAGAACGTGCATCGGCGTTCCAGCAGTTTCGGAAATGCCGTCTCGGAAGAGAAGGAATCCGAGTCTGAGCGACCAACAGGAAGCGAAGACCCTGCACATCGCTTCGTGCCCTCGGGTTTTCCGAAACTGCTCTGATCGTCCCATCACGGGTTGCGCCTCCGGGTAAACCCCATAGCATTTTCGGAATTGCTGTGGACCGAAAGCACACACTCAAGTGGCTTTTTCCTCAAGAAAAAGCCACCTTTCAATGCGTTCACGAAGCCGACGTGTATTCCGAAAATGCTCAAAATACCCTCAAACCGGCGTTATTCTGCGCTTTAGCAAACAAGGGACGCTGTGATGGGAGTCACTCCAACCTCTGCACAATCGGGGCGGAAATTCAGGCTGGATTCGCTGGCCTATTCGGTGTAGCTGGCGAGTTGGACTGAAATGTGCGTAATTCCTAGGTATTGCGCACGAACCTTGCGCGACGATCCTACTTTTGAGGGCTCTGCTGCACGGAACGTGCGGGAGGGCTACGCGGGACGCAATAGGCGCGAAGAGGGCAAGGCCTTGGGTCGCGGTGGAAATCCCGGCTTAAATCGGGCGCAGGCCAGGCTTCAGTCGCTCTTGTCAGACTCGCCGACGGCCACGGCCGGCAGATCGAGCGCCACGAGGGCGAATCGGGTCTGGCCAGGCACGGAGCTTTCAAACGCCACGATATGCTGGTGGCGCTTGGAGCCGGCCTTCAATTGAAAGCCACCGTGACTGGACTGCCAACCGTACGATTCGCCGTGGTCGTCGACGCTCACGTTGGGGCCTCCATTGTCGGAGCAGGTCAGGCCTTCAGTGGTTGCGGTCGGAGTGCCCACAGCCGCGTTGTTCTGGCACGAAATCACGTTGCCGTAGCGCGTCAGCGCCTTCTTGTAAAACGCGACGACCTTGTCCTGGCTGTCGGAAGTCGAGTAGTTGACCACCTTCACGCGCAGCTCCCACTCGCCGAAGCCCATGTGCACGTCGGCCGACTTGTCATTGTCTTTGTCCTTGCGCGATTTGCGCGCCGGGATAGACCGGCAGGCCGAGATCCGCAGCCGTGGTCTGGTCGGTGTTCACATGGATGCCGCCAAAGGGAGTGTCCACCTGGACCTTCTTGTCCTCGCCGTTGGCGCCCTTGTCCACCTGCACTCTGCATCCGGCAATCCCAGCGGTCAAAACCGAGCCTGCGACCAGGCAGGCAAACAGACCGCCCGCGTTGAGCATCGCGTTCCGTGTCGAGTTCCGTGTCATGACATTCGCCCTCTTGGGACGTTATACGCCACGGGCGGGCGAAAGGTTCCGGGAATCGGAGGTGCGGGCGGGCCGGGCCGGCGGAGGCAGCGGATCGGCAGGCCTAAGACTCAGTGTGTCGAGGGGCCGTCTTCCTTGCTGCTCGTCGAAAACAGAATCGACACGACAAACACGGCGATGATGACAGGGACGACAAAGAACGGGGAAGTGATGTGCATGGTTGGGAAGCTCCTTGCTCTTCCAGAGTAGCAAACTCAGTTATCAGTAGTCAGTAGTCAGTTATCAGATGACGGCTGTCAGTCGCGAATGAAACTGAAAACTGAGAACTGACAACTGATCACTGTTTCGCATAGTCCACGCGAATGGTCAGAATCTCGTAGGGATGGATGGGAACCTTGACCACGTCGCCCGCTACTGAAAGCGGATTGCCTTCGGGCTGCTCCATGAGATTCGTGACGGTCGCGCTTGTCGCGCCCGGCGGCACGTGGAATTCGGCCGTCGTCTCCTTCCCTGCCCACTCGTACACGCGAAAAATCAATCCATTCACGCTGAGCCCGTTCTGGTCCTCGGCTTTCTTGACGGCGGTCAGCACCACGTTGTCCGGCGAGACCGACGCAAACGAGTGCTCGGCCGGCAGCGAGCCCGCGTGCGCCGTCGTCACGACGGCCTGCAGCGGATAGTCGTACTCCCATCCGTGGCGCACGGTGAGCGCGTCCTTCCACTGCCTGCGTGCGGATAGAGCGCGTAATGGAAGTGGTGCTCGCCCTGGTCGGCATCGGGATCGGGCCACGTCGGCGAGCGCAGCAGCGTAATGCGCAGCACGTTGCCTACCGCGTCGTATCCGTACTTGTCCTGGTTGAGAATGCTCAGGCCGTGCACCTTGCCGTCCGGACCCGCGCCTGAAAGATCGGCCCAGCGCATCGCCGGAACTTCGAACTGTGCTTTTTCGAAGGAGTTGTTGCGCGTCGTCGGCCGCTCGATTTCGCCGTAAGGAATCTCGTAGGTGGCAAAGTCGCTCGTCACGTCGAGCGGAAATGCGGCTTTGAGCAGCACATGCTTCTCGTGCCAGTCGATGTCGTTGTCGATGTCGATTTGATCGTCGCATCAAGGCTAATGGTCTGGACGAACTTCGAGTTCTGCCAGTGGCGGGTGACGCGGATGGCTGGGTCGAATGTCGTTCTCGCCAACGAGTTCAACAGAATCGGCCTTGTCAATCGTCATCGGCGGCACGTCGAGCGTACCGGGATCGATGTTCCAGGCGTCATATTGCTTCGGCAGTGTCTTTGAAGAACTGGAGCTGGTTTCCGCATGAGTTCGGAGCAAGAGTCTCGAACGATCGCTTGCGGTGCAGGCTTGTGACACATCCGCCCCGTTTGTCTACCTCGACCCTCAGCGCAGCGTTTGCGAGCGCGATGGAATTGACAGTCTCATGGACACTGGTAGTGGGTCGCATCGTCTCACTGACGCCAGCGGGTCTTCCCATAACTTGACAGAACTTCGTATCCGAGCGCCGGAACCTGCGGGACAGAAACGTGAGTTCCACGACCCCGGGCTCACTGCGCCTGCTTGATCGCCAGTATAGGAATCGGGGCAATCACTGAATTGTGTTCGCTCCATTACGTCAAAGCTGCCGGGACCGGAATCCGGCCATTGAATCTTGACAGTGGCATCGCCCGAACGCTCCCAGCCCAGAGAATTGAAGACAACGATCGGTATTCCGTGCCAGTTCTTCGGATCCGGCAGTGTTCCAATGCGCTCGGCCACGGTCTCCAGCGCCCCCGCCGAAATCTCATCCGTCGACATGCGCACCCAGTCGTAGTCCTTCTGCGCATCCTTGTAGATCACCGCAATGCCCGACCCCGCCGCCAGGTCGTGGAACTGGTTGAACAGCACCTTCTTCCAGTCTTCGGTCAGCTCATCCGCGCGGATATTTCGCGCCATCAAGCCAGGCGAGCGAGGAAAACTTTTCCGCGTTCAGCACCTCCTCTTCGGCCGTGCGCATGTTGTGCTTGTGATTGGCCTGCGTGGTCATCACGCCGCGGTGGTATTCGAAGTACAGCTCCGAATTCCACGTGGGAATCGCCACCTTGCCCGCGACCGCAGCCGGCGGCTCATAGCCCTTCGCAATCGACTGATAATTCCACACAGGGCTGTCCGGCGCAATCTGCTTTTCAACCGCCGAGAAGAAGCTCTGCGCGGTGCCGAACTCGTACTTCGGCGTCACCGGTGCGCCGCCATCTGCGGCCACGGCCGCCGCATCGGGCGCAGCCCAGTGGAAACCTTCGTCGAGCATGGCCCGCGTGGGCCCGCCGCCGTGGTCGCCCACGCCGTAGAGGTCCATCATCTCTGTCCAGTGCCTGTGGACCGTTGCCGCGCGGCAACGAGATCGTCCGCGAGCCGCAGCGGGCGCAGGTCCTGGTTGCCGTAGTCGTGCGGAAAATACGTGAGCACTTTCGATCCATCGGGCGACTGCCACCAGAACAGCTTGAACGGCAGTTGATTGGTGTCGTTCCACGTCATCTTTTGCGTAACGAAGTAGTCGATGCCGCTCTTCTTGTAGATTTGCGGCAACTGCCAGTTGTAGCCGAACGAATCCGGATTCCAGCCGATGCGCACGTCCACGCCGTAGGCCTGCTTGTACCAGCGCTTGCCCACGAGCAATTGGCGCACCAGCGATTCGCCGTCGGGCATGTTCAGGTCAGGCTCGACCCACATGCCGCCGACGATCTCCCACCGGCCCTCCTGCGATGCGCTTCTTGATCTCGGCGTTCAGGTCCGGGTATTTCTCGGCCATCCACTCGTTGTAGGCCGCGGCCGACTGCGTGAAGGTGTAGCCGGGATACTCGTTCATCAACTGCAGCGCCGTCCCGAAGGTGCGCCGCACCACGTCGACGGTTTCGGTCCACGGCCACAGCCACGCCGCGTCGATGTGCGAGTTGCCGGTGAGGTGGAAGGTGGCCGCTTCGAGCAGCGGCCGCAGCGCTTCAAGCTGGCTCTGCGCGGCCTTCAGGCTCGCGTCGAACTTCGCCTCGGCCTGCGCGCGCGTGTCGCCGGCGGCGGATTCAGCAGCATCGAGCGCGGCCACATCCACGGCGGCGATCGCATGGTTCAGCGTGTCGATCTTGCTCGTGTCGCCGGGCGCAAGCGAGGGCAGCAGCACCGCCGCCGACAGAAACTCCTGCGCCAGGTCCTCGGGATTGGGGCGGTTCTCCGCAAATTCGATGCGCAGGGTCGCGCCGCGAAAGGTCTTGGTGTCGACGGTTGCAAGAAGCTTGACCGCGATCACGATCTTGTCGCCGGGCCGCGCGTCGTCGAAGAGCACGATCGGCTCCAGGTCTTCGCCCATGGCCACGCGGCGGCCGTTGAAGTAGACCATCTCCGGCATGGGGCCGTTGGCGTCGGCGTGGAACTGGAACCAGATGCGCGCGCCGGTCAGGTCGTAGCCGTTGAGCGTGTCGGGAATCTGAATGGTCTGCCGGAACCAGACGGCGTCGGTGGGCGCATGTGCGCCAACGGCGCTGCAGGCCTGCCAATCGCTCTCGTCGAGATCGACCGCCTCGCCGTGCGTCAGGTCGCCCGCGTGCATCTTCCACGTGCCGGCGGGCAGTTGGCCCAGGCTCAACAGCCGCTCGACCACTGCGCGAGACTGCGTCGGCAGTTGCGCAGCGACACGTTCCGTCTCGCTGACGCGCCTGGCCGGATGCGGTCCGCAGCGGCGAAATACGCCAACGACAAGAGCAGACAAATCGCGAGGCAGCGTGCTTTCAAAGAAGAATTCATAGCGGACCAAACCCCCGCCGCATTGTAGCCCGTTCGCGGCTTGCGGACGATGCAAGCGGTGCAGGCAGAACCGGCGGCTGCTGTGGAGCGCAAAGACAGCAAAGTGCGGCCATCGGCATCCCACCTTGTGGTATGAAACGCCGCGACTTTGATCGCTCCGGTTTTCCTGCCTGTGTGCGCGGTCACATCACCCTAACGTTCGCGCGCTCAACATGAAGGCATGGATGCAGTCGACCCTGATTTTGATGGCTCCATGCTCGCTTTTGCTGGGCGCCGTGCTGCAGATTCTGGTGGCGCGGCTCTGCTCCGCCCGCACCAAAGGGAATTCTCGCTTTCCTCACCTGTTTGCCCGCTCTCTTCGCCGTCGCCGGCATCGCGCCCGCGGTTCGCAGCGGCCAGGCCATCGATCTGCAATCCGCTGCCGTGGGACGGGCCGCTCGCGTTCGTTCTCCATGTCGACGCGCTCAGCGTGCTCTTCGCCTTCATGGGCGCATGCATCGGCGGCCTGGTGCTGCTCTATTCGATCGGCTACATGGCGCACGACAAGTCGGCCACGCGCTTCTACGCCACGATGCTCGTCTTCATCGGCGGCTTCATCGCGCTGGTCTATAGCGCCAACCTGTTCATCTTTTATCTCTGCTGGGAAGTGGTCGGCCTGTGCTCGTTCACCCTGGTGGGCTTCTGGTACACCAATCGCGAGGCCGTCAACGGCGCGCGCAAGGTGCTGCTGATGACGCACATCGCCGGCTACGGTTTGCTGGCCGCGAATTCTGGTGCTCTACCACCGCGCGGGCAGCGCGTTGTGGACCGATCCCGCCGTGGCGCGCAGCTTCACCGGCGGCATTTTCGCGCTGATGCTGGTGGCGCTGGTGGCCAAGAGCGTGCAGGTTCCGCTGCATACGTGGATTCCCGAAGCCATGGCCGCGCCCACTCCGGTGAGCGCGCTGCTGCACGCCGCCTGCTACGTCAAGGCCGGCGTTTATCTGGCCGCGCGCATGCACAGCTTTGGCGCGTGGCCGCAGGCGTGGGGCGAGAGCCTGATGTGGGTGGGCACAGTGACCATGGCCGTGGGCGTGATGTACGCCATGGTGCAGACCGACCTGAAGCGCATGCTGGCCTTTTCGACCGTGAGCCAGATCGGCTACATGATGATGGGCCTCGGCATCGGCACGCCGCTGGCGATTACCGCTGCGCCTGCTGCACTGCCTGAATCACGGCTTCTTCAAGGGCGGGCTGTTTTTGACCGCCGGCAGCGTGCAGCACGCCGCCGGCACGCGCGACATGAACAAGCTCGGCGGCCTGGCCACAAAGATGCCGCGGACGACGCTCTCCTGGTTGATCGGCGTGGGCAGCATGATGGGCATTCCGCTGATGAGCGGCTTCGCCAGCAAGTGGATGCTCTACGCCGCGGCGCTGCAGGCGGGCTGGGCCGTGCCCGCGATGGTGGCGTGGGCAGCGAGCCTGGGCACGGTGTTCCTTGGCGCGAAGGCGACCAGCGCGGTGTTCCTTGGGCCGCCGACCGAGCAGACAAAAGATGCGCACGAATCTCCGCCCACGATGGTGTGGGGCATGGGATTCCTGGCCGCGGGCAGCGTGGTTCTGGGCGTCGCGCCGCAGTTGGCCGTCAACTATTTCCTCAATCCGATTCTCGCCGCGCTCGGCCTGGGCGCGGGCGTGCACGTCACGTGGCTGGGACTCTCGGCCGATGCGGGCAGCTTCTCTTCAACGGGCGGCCTGGTGCTGGCGCTGGTCTCGCTCGTGCTGGGCGGCGCGATTTATCTCGTCGCGTATGCCGCGCGGCCGGTTGCGTCTTCAGGCGCGGCGCTGGCGGGCGCGGGCGGCGGCATTTTTACCGGCGGCGAGCCGTTGAGCGAGCAGGGCCGGCTCACGGCCGGCGATTTCTCTGAGATTTTTCAGGAGCACTGGCACTCCTTCTTCCGCTGGTCGAACGTCGATCGCGTGTATTTAAGCGTGTGGACCGGATTGCAGGCGGTCTCGCGCGTTCTCGGCGTCGTGTTCGCGTGGATGGAGCGCCGCGCGGCGGTTCTGGTTGTCGTCTTCGCTGCGGCGATCTTCGCGCTGGCGCGCTGGGTCGTGCCCGGAACTGTTTCGGCGCGCCTGCCGGCGCTGATGCCGTCTGCGCAGACTCCGCCGCTGTTGATCGTTGCCGTCGCCATCGCGGCCGGTGCGCTGCTGATCGCGGCCCTTGCAAGCGCCGCACGGGCGAAAACTCGTGCCGGACGATTTTGCTCGCCGGCGGGTTGACGGTCGAACGGGCTCCTCGTCGTGAATGCATGGCTGCGCCTGGGCCTGCTTGAAGTGGCCGCATTGTTGACGGTCGTTCTGGTCTGGCGCACGGCGCGTTCGCAAGCCGCAAAGCTCACCTATCTGGCCGTCGTTCTTCTCTCGGCAGGATCGATGATCGCGAGCGAAGTGCTGGCCGATCGCGGGCAGCCCGACTGGTCGCGCGCGCTGCTCTTCACCAGCGTCTGCGTCAAGCTCGCTGCGGTGCCGCTCTTCTTCTGGCTGCTCAAGCTGGCCGACGAGCTTCCGGCGCTGGTGCTCGGCGTCATCATCGCGGTCGTCGACATGGCCGCCTTCGGCGAGTTTTGCGCCGCCGCGCAGGCTTCTCCGTTCGCCCTCACGCCGCAGGCGCTGTGGATCTACGTTGCGGCGGGAACGTCGCTCGTCGCCGCGCTGCTGATGCTTACGCAGCGCAGCCTCAAGCGGCTGCTGGTGCTGTCAACAGCCGAAGACGTTGGCTTCCTGCTTCTTGGCGCAGCGTCCATGAGCGTCATCGGAGCGCAGGGCGCGCTGATTGCCGCGGCCACGCACGCACTGGCCAAGGCGCTGCTTTTTATCTGCCTCGCCGCGCCCTGAGGCCGCGGGCGCGCTCGAAGCCGAGCCCGTCGCGTTGGCCGTGCGCTACCCGGTCAGCGCTTTCGGATTCCTCTTCGGCATGCTGGCCATGCTCGGCGTGCCGCCGACGCTCGGTTTCATTGGCCGCTGGCGGCTCTACTCCACGGCTTTGCAGATCGGCGTCTGGCCGCTCGTCATCTTCATCCTCTCGTCGATCTTCGCGCTGATCGCCTACGCGCTGGCGCTCACGCGCAACTGGTGGGGTCCGCCGGCTGAGGCTGCGCCACCGCCCGATGCAAGCTCGCTTTCCGATCGGGTGCGCGCGAGCCGTTCGCGACTCAAGGCCGCGATCGTCGTGCTGGTGGTCGTTCTTGCTCGCCGCCGGCATCTGGCCCAACGCGTGGCAAATGCTGATGGGGGTGCGGCCATGAAGCTCTGGAAGCGATTGATGTGCACCGCGCGCCGCCGCAGCCCCTGGCTCTTCCACATGAACTCCGGCAGTTGCAACGGCTGCGACATTGAGATTGTGGCCGCGCTTTCGCCGCGCTACGACGCCGAGCAGTTGGGCGTGCGCCTCGAAGGCAGCCCGCGCCACGCCGACATTCTCTGCGTCACCGGCCCGGTCACGCGCAAAGCCGTCGGCGCGGTCAAGACCGTCTACGACCAGGTGCTCGGGCCCAAGGCCGTGATCGCCATCGGCTCCTGCCCGGCCACAACCAATGTGTTCATCGACAGCCGCACGCTCGACGGGCCGCTCGACAAGCATCTGCCTGTCGACGTTTTTGTTCCCGGCTGCCCGCCGCGGCCCGACGCGATCATCGCCGGCGTCGCCAAAGCGGCAAAGATTCTCGCCGAGCGCGGCAACAATCCGCCGCAAACGAGCGTCGCGATCGCCCCGACAACTGAGGAGGTGAAGCCATGAACCTGCTCAACCCCCTCGTAACCGCACTCGCGCGCCTGCTCATCTTTCCGGGGCTGCTCTTCGCCGTGCCCGCCGCGTGGTTCTTCCTTTGGGTCGAGCGCAAATCGGTGGCGCTCATGCAGGAGCGCGTCGGCCCGCCGTTCATGCAGCCGTTCTTCGACTTCGTCAAGCTGCTCGGCAAAAGCACGCCGCCGCGCAACGGCATTGCCGGCCTGCTCATGCGCGCGTGGCCGCTGATCGCGGTTTCGGCCGCCGCCGGAGCCGTCGGCCTGCTGCCCGTGCTGCCGTCTTCGGGCGGATTCGAAGGCGACCTGATCCTGCTGCTGGCGCTGCTCGAACTGCCGTCCATCTGCATCATCGCCGCCGGCTTCTCGTCGCGGTCGATCTTCGGAGAGATCGGCTCGGCGCGCGAGGCCGCGCTCAGCGTCTCCTACAACATCGTCTTTCTGCTGGCCATCGTTTCCATCGCCGCTTCGCAACACACATTCCGACTGGAAGCGCTGGCCGCGCTGCCCAGTTCGCCGCTGCACTGGCTGGGCGTGCTGGCGATTCTGGTCTGCCTGCCCGCCAAGCTGCACATCAATCCCTTCTCGCTGCCCAACGCGGAGCAGGAGATTTACGCCGGCCCGATGACCGAGTACGCGGGACCCGAGCTGGCCATGTGGGAGCTCTCGCACGGCCTCGAGTGGGTTGCGGGCACGGGCCTCGTGGCCACGCTCGTCGCTCCGCATGTTGGCGCTGCGTGGCTCGCCGCCATCATCTTCGTCGTGCTCTCCTTCGTTACCGTGCTGCTGCTTTCGGCGCTCGCCGCCGCCACGGCGCGCCTCGCCATCGACTCCAGCGTGCGCTTTTACTGGCAATGCACGCTCATCTTCGCGGTTCTTGCCGTCTCGTCCGCGCTTCTGGGGTCTGCTCACGCTTCTGGGGTGGCGGCGCCGGGAGCCGGTTTTCCAAAGTTCTAGGAGTGAGGAGCGAACTGTAGTGAATTACTGGAGCGACGAACGACAACGAAATTGGGAAAACCGGCCCCGTCCCTGCGGGTTGCGGCAAAAGTCGCGTCATACCTCGTTCTCGCCCTCGACAGTGGGGTCACCACAGCCTTCGGGCTCGGCCTCGTCTGACACGACTTTTGCTCGCAACGCCATCCGCTCCAGAAGCGTGAACAGACCCCAAATGAGGTTCCGGTCATGAACATCCTCATCATGATGTGGAAGAATCTGCTGCGCGGCTACCAGACCCTGCTCTTTCCCGCGCGCACCCGCGAGTCACTCCGCGTTTTCGCGGCCTGGTGCAGTTCGATCCCGCGCTCTGCACCGGCTGCGCGGTCTGCCGATTCCGCTGCACCTCGCGCGCCATCGAGTTCAAGGCCGGCAAAGGCGAGTTCACCTGGAGCTACAACCCCGGCCAGTGCACCTTTTGCGGGCGCTGCGTTGAAGGCTGCACGGAGCACGCGCTGAAGGAAGGGCACACCGAGCACGCGCTCTCGCAGCAAGAGGCCGTCCCGCCCATTTACACCATGCAGGGCGAGCTGAAGAAGTCCTACACCGTGGCGCGCAGGCCGCCTGCGCCCAAACCGGCCGCCGTGCCCGCTGCTGCACCGCCCGCCGGCGCGGCTGTGCCAAGTCCCGCAACTGGAGGCGCACAATGATCGCTCTCGAAACCATTCGCGAAAAGCTGGGAACTGCCGAGCCTTGGGTTGAGAGCCGCGGCACGTACTGGCTGAATCCCGGCGCGGCGAGCGTCCGCGACGTGGCCCTGGCCATGAACGCCGCCGGGGCGCGCTTCGTCACCATCACCGCCTACGAGCTGCCCGGCGACGAGGGTTTCCGCCTCGAGTACCACTGGGACCTCGAGGGCGCCTGCTCGGCGTTCCGTTTCAAATCGCCGGCAATCCTCCGAGAGCGCCAAGATCGAGAGCATCTACGACCTGTGCGAGGCCGCGGACTGGATCGAGCGCGAGGTGCACGAGGGCTTCGCCATCGACTTCACGGGCCGCGAGTATGAGCCGCTGCTGCTGCGCGAGGGCGACAAGCCGGGCGTGAATCTGCGCGAAGCTCCCGCGCCGAACGAACCCGCTTCCGGCCTGCAGGGGCAAAAGGAGGTCGCAAAATGAGCTACAAGATCCCCATGGGGCCCTACCATCCCGGCCTCGAAGAACCCTACAAGCTCGACATGATCTGCGAAGGCGAAACGGTGCAGGACGCCGAGCTGCAACATCGGCTTCAACTTCCGCGGCATCGAGCACCTGGCCGAGACGCGCAACTACTTCCAGGTCATCGCGCTCATGGAGCGCGTCTGCGGCATCTGCTCGTTCATCCACACGCTCACGCTCTGCCAGGCCATGGAAAAGCTGGCCGGCCTTGAAGCCGCCGCCGCGCGCCCAATACATTCGCGTCGTCATGGCGGAGCTGGAGCGCCTGCACTCGCACGTGCTGTGGGCGGGCATCGCCGCCAAGCTCATGGGCTTCAAAACCATGTTCATGACCTGCTTCGCGCTGCGCGAAAAGGTGATGGACGTGCTGCAGGCCATCTCCGGCAACCGCGTGAACTATTCGATGAACCGCGTGGGCGGCGTCAATCGCGACATCGAGGATCCGCTCGCGCTGGTGCCCATGATCGACGAACTGGAGCGCGAGATGATGCGCACCGTCATTCCCATCTTCACCACCAGTTCCACGGCGCGCTCGCGCTGCGCGGGCATCGGCGTGCTCACGCACGAGAAGGCCGTCTCCTGCGCCGTGGTCGGCCCCACGGCCCGCGCCTCGGGCATTCCGCCAGGACCTGCGCCGCGACGCGCCCTACGCGGCCTACGCGGAGATGAAGTTCGAAGTGCCCGTGGAGCAGGCCGGCGACGTGCGCGCCCGCCTCTTCGTCCGCGCTCTCGAGATCATGGAGAGCTGCAACATCCTTCGCCAGGCGCTGGCCAGGATGCCTCCCGGCGAGATTTCATCGGCCCCCGAGAAGCTGGTCTTCGTCACCGGCACGGCCACCAGCCGCGTGGAGGCGCCGCGCGGCGAGGTCATGTACAGCGTCACCTGGAAGGAAAACTCGCGCAATCCGGCGCGCGTCCACGTGCGCACGCCCACCTACGCCAACATGCCCGCGGTGCGCTGGATGGTGCGCGGCGCGCGTCTCGCCGACACGCCGCTGATCCAGGCCTCCATCGATCCCTGCTACTCCTGCACCGACCGCTGACGCCCGGCAGAACCGCGCGGACGAGCGCCCCGGCTACTGATTTTCAAGAAACGTATCGCCGTAAACCCGGCAAATGCTCTACTCTGGCATGGAGCGCCCATGACCAGTTACGCTGCCAGAACGAGGGAAGCGCTTTTTCAGGCCTTTATCCACGACGTGGTCAATACGTCGAAGGCGGCCGCTTACTCGGGAATGCTCATGTTCTTCCCCGCCCTGCTGGTCATCACTACGCTGGTGGCGCAGGTGGAGGAAGGGCCCACACTGGTGGGAGAAACGCGCGCCGTTCTGGAGCAGTTTCTGCCCGCCGACACTCTCGATCTCGTTCAGTCCTCCATCCTCGCGCATCAACTTCACTCCGGCCAGTTGATTCTCTCCGCCACCTGCCTCAGCCTCTTCGCGGGCCTGGGCGTGATGCTCTCGCTGATGGAGGGGTTTCGCCGCGCCTACCGGCTGCCGCCCGAGAGCTGGACCTTCTGGGGACGCCGCGCCCGCGCGCTGATGCTGGTGTTCATCGTGCTCATTCCGTTGTCGCTGGCTTCGCTGGCCATCGTTTTCGGCCACCAGATCGAACATTGGATGATCGAAAACTCCGGCCACGATCTGCGCCACATCGTCATCTTCTTCTGGCGGGCGGTCCGCTGGACGGTCAGCTTCGTGGCCATCCTCGCCGTCCTCACTGCTCTTTACCATTTCGGCACCCGCCGCACGGAGCATTGGCTCTGGGTCGCGCCCGGAGCCATCGCGGGCACCATGATCTGGTTTCCGGCCACGCTCGCTTACGGCTGGTACGTGACCAGCGTCGCCAATTACACCCGTCTCTACGGATCGTTCGCTGCCGGAATCGCCACCCTGGTTTGGCTTTACATCACTTCGTTCAGCGTTCTGCTGGGCGCGGAGTTGAACGGGGTTCTCTACTGGGAGCGCCAGAATCAACTTCCCGCGGAATCCCCAGCGCCCGAGCCGGCGCAGCTTTCCCGCTGAACGCAGACACGTCAGCTTTTTCTTTGCGATTTCTAGAGCGTTTTCGATTCACCTGATAGCATCGCCGGCATCGTGCAAGGTGGCAATCCCTTGAGGAAATTGCCGCTTGGCGTCCTGCATTCTGTTAAGAGCAGAATCGAAAACGCTGTAACGCCACGGTCCTTTCGTTCCTCGTTCCCTTGGTCCCTGCCTCTCCGGCCCGGCCATTTACAATAAGACCAGTCGCGCTCCCTTGCTCTCTTTTACCCGCTGAAACCATTTCCCATGAACCGATAAGAATCGTGTCTGGAGCCGCCTCCATGCCCTTTGCCGAACTGAGTTTGACGGAATCCCCATCGCAGCGCCGCGCCAAGATTGTCGCCACGCTAGGGCCGGCTTCCAACACTGAGCCTGTCATTCGCGACATGATTCGCGCCGGCGTCGATGTCGTCCGCCTCAACTTTTCTCACAGCACGCACGAGCGCAAGATCGCGGTCATCCAGAAGATTCGCAAGGTGAGCAAGGAAGAGCGCAAGCCGCTCTGCATCCTGGCCGACCTGCAAGGCCCCAAGATCCGCACCGCGCTGCTCAAGGATCATCAGCCGGTGCTGCTCAAGGCCGGTCACCGGCTCACCATCACGCCGCGCGACGTGCCGGGCACCGCTTCTCTGGTGGGCACTACCTTCAAGACCCTGGCCGAAAACGTCGAACAAGGCTCGCGCATTCTGCTCTCCGACGGCCTGATCGAGCTGCGCGTCCACGAGATCGCCGGCGAAGACGTGGTCTGCGACATCGTCAACGGCGGCATGCTGGGCGAAAACAAGGGCATCAATCTTCCCGGCGTGCTGGTGCGCACGCCTTCGCTCACGGAAAAAGACTCCGAGGACCTCGAATTCGCGCTCAATCACGGCGTCGACGCCATCGCCGTCTCCTTCGTGCGCACCGCTGAGGACGTGACCCTGGTGCGCAATCGCGTGGCCGCGCACGGCGCCGATACCTGGATCATCGCCAAGCTGGAAAAGCCGCAGGCCGTCGAGCATCTCGACGCCATCCTGCAGGTGTCCGACGGCATCATGGTGGCGCGCGGCGATCTGGGCGTGGAAGTGCCGCCGGAAAAAGTTCCCGCCATTCAGAAGTACATCATCCGCCGCGCCGCCGAGTATTCCAAGCCGGTGATCACGGCCACGCAGATGCTGGAATCGATGATCGAGAACCCGCGGCCCACGCGCGCCGAGGTCTCCGACGTGGCCAACGCCATCTACGACGGCACTGACGCCGTGATGCTCTCCGGCGAATCGGCCGTGGGCAAATATCCGGTCGAGGCGGTGGAAATGATGGCGCGCATCGTCACCGAGACCGAGCGGCACATGAAGGAAGACCTCGAAGCCGAGCCGCGCGAGCGCCGCAGCGGCCTCACCATCGCCGAAACCATCTGCGAGGCCACGGCCCACGCCGCCGACGATCTCGACCTGCGCGGCATCGCGCTCTTCACCGAGTCGGGCGTCACCGCGCGCCAGCTCTCCAAATACCACCCCACCGCGCCCATCTTCGCGCTCAGCCCGCTCGAGGTCACCGTCAACCGCCTCAACCTGCTGTGGGGCACCACGCCCATCCGCTGTCCCAAGGTCAATTCGACCGAGGCGCTGGTCGATTGCGCCGAAAGCCTGCTGGAACAGGGCGGCTACGTCCGCCCGCGCGAGGTCATCGCCATCGTGGCCGGCACGCGCACCAAGTCCGGCTCAACCAACTTTCTTCGTCTGCACGCCATGGGCGAAAACGCGCTCAGCGGTGTGCGCTTCCGCACTCCACGCGCCGCGCATGCCCGCAACCGATGCCGCTGGCGCGCCAAAAAAGAGTCGCGCGCCGCGGGTTCCGAAAAATCCGCTGCCGTAAGCGCCGCGGAGTCCGCGGCTAGAGAGCGTTCGTAAAAGTGCGCCGAGAATTGCCGACCGGGGACCCGTGTCTTGGAATGCTTTCCGCTCACAAACTTGGGCGTCCTAGGTCTGGATTTTCAGACCTGGGATGCCGCGAATCTCAACACTCCGTCGCTCATATCACCCAGCCCCGAGGAAGTTCCCAACCGCGCCCCGCAGAGCGACATGGGGCGCCCAGCCGAATTGGTAAATAAGCATCCCTGAGACCCGGGCCACCTGCCATTGGAACGCGCCTTCAGAAACATGGGAACATCCCGTATGTCCCCAGGCTCCTGTCCCCAGGCTCCACGCAGCCGTTGCAATGACTATACCTCCGGCAAGCTACGGCCATGCTCATCTCTGAGCAGTGGCAGGATGCCTTTATCCGGCTCTCAAATACTCCGAGGGTGCGACAATGCGCACTGGTAGAATAGAGCCTATGGCAAACGGCGGGTTTCTCGGCTTTGAACGGCAGATCACGCTGCCCGCGAGTGTATAGGAATGTGCCGGAATAAAGTAGAGGCGGAATTATGATCCCTGACGGTCTTGATTTCAGTGATCGGAACGCCGTGGAGAAGTTTCTTGAGACTGATAGATTTCGCCGCTGCGCGAATCTGAAATGTCCATCAGCACGTTTGGAACACGTGGTTATATACCTGCCTGTGTGTTTAGAGGGGCGCTTCAATAAAGCAGGCATTGCGCAGTATTTTGACATGCCCATGCCGCAACACCCTCTCAGTCCCCTGATCTATACAACCGTTGCGGAATGGGGACCGCACGTGAGTTGCCCGCGTGACTGCAAAGGTTATCGGAACCGTACCGTAGCAAAGATTCTGGGGAGTGTGAAACGCGGAACAAGCTGGGTCTTTGAGAATGTCGTAAAACCGACGGAAGTCTTGCGGGCTGCATTCTGGGCTTGGGTGTTTAAGTAGCCCCCAATTAGTGTCGCGGAATCTCGCGCTCGTCCAAGATTCTTTCAGCGATGCCGATTCGCCTCCCCCACCCATCCTGATCTTGGCTATTAGTCGCATTTAGGCATTCAACGGACAACTGCCAAAGCTTGATTGCCTCTGCCGGTGAAGCAGTTTGCATCATTTGTCTCCAATCCTCTATGGAGGGGACGTTTTTGACCTGTTCTATTGTGACCATAGAGACAGCTTAGCAGGGCTTTTGCCGGTGAGTACTTTTGATGCAGGCGGTAGTCGTCAGCGTGAGCACATGGGCTCCGATGGTGATTGACGCCGTGGCTGTCTGCGCGAACCCGGCGGCGCAGCGCAGGGCGAGGAATAGGGACAGGACAGCGATGTGGGTATTCATGCGCCCGGTTCTCCCACTGCCAGCCCGTCCCGTCAAATCCTACTGCCGCGCGCTGGCTGCCTGGCTATGGCTGGAGCCGCTGTCGGACTGCACGGGGACCTGTCAAGGATTCTTCTGCTGGACAGATGCGGGAGTTTTCCCGGTTTCGGAATCTACATCCTGAAATGGAAGGAGCCCCCGCGTAGGGACAAGCATATCCTCTTCCATCTGTGCCGCTATGCCGCTGCCTCTTTTGCGCAGAAGTGTATCCCAAGAGTTGTTGACTTTTTTACAATTCTCGGACATCGGCAGCACAGGCGAGTTGATTAAGACCACTGACGGCGGAGAAAAACGGATTTTCAGCGTTTCGTCCGTGCAGCCGTCGAGCGAGCGGGTGGTGGCCAGAATCCCTGTATTGTCCCAGCTAGCAGGCTTGAAATCTTCAATCCAGACCTGCTCACTACGGTCGAACGGATTTTCACTGTCGATCTCAAGACACTCGTTTTCGCGGAGCGAACATAGGACGGTCACGACTTCCGCGTCGCCTTGATCGTTGGAATCGCCAACAGGAACGAACCTTCCCTGAATCCAGAAGACGGTCTTGGGGTTGATGTCGGAGCTTACCCAAGCGAGAGGTCCGGAACTATTTCTGTGGTTCCCGCTGAGAGCTGTAGTCGGCGGTTGTACACTTCCGGGCCGTGCTGCATCTGGATTCCCATTCTGTGCCCAGCCAGAGCCTGCGGCCAAGAGAGCCAGTATGAAAACAATCGATTTCATCGGTCTTTCTCCTGAGTGAACGCAACATATGATAGCCGCAGGTTACGCAATCACATGGGCCATAGTATTTATTGGGCGACTGTTTGTGTCGGATTATTCAGGCCACCATCGTGAATCCACTTGATTGCATCTTCCATAACGTTTGCGATGGGATGCTTGCCCCTTCCCCAAGAGAATCCATAGGCATAGTGGTATAAGCCATCGACTTTAAAACGGCGAAGCGGCTCGAAATGGTCGTCCCCTGTTTTCCTCTCGATGGTTAGAGTAAAGGAGTCATAGTTCACGTCGTAGGGAACGGCGACGGAACTTTCCGTGGTTCCCGTCGTGGTTGCATTGACGTCCGCGCTATTTCCTTCATCGTCAGTGACCGTGCCAGTCGTCCTTGACCGCGTATCGTGAGTCTGAGTCTCGATCCGAGTTCCGTGATAGACGGCGGGCGTCGCAATGATGAAGAATACGATGGACTCCCTGGTGTTCGGAGCGACGTAACACACATCAGGATACTTTTTGTACATCTTTTCGAGCCACTTCAGCCCGTCCCTTTCCTTGATCCCCGCCGCCAGCAAGCCCTGATTCACGTTGTGCAAGGCGTCCTCCTCGGCCATCGAGTAGAGCACCCTACAGGAGGCAGGAATCGAGGCCCCGAACTCCTGCGCCCGCGCGGAAGAAACGAAGCCGAAGAGCAGGCATATGCAACTGACGGTGCTCCCAATCCGTTTCATCAATTACCCCGCAAAATGATAAAAATGGCTCCCAAGAGGTTAGATCTCGATTGGCCCTCGGTCAATGACACTTTCGACGCACCGGGACCGTTTCTCGATTGGTCCTGAACCTGGGAGCCTGGGGACGGGACATGGGGAACATGGGGAACATGGGGACAGACGGGACGTTCCCTCGGCCCACGCTCGGCGCCGTAAAAGGCGGCACCGGGCTTGCCCGCCCTCACTTCTCAAATAAATTCAGCGGAATCGCATTTCCCATCGCCTTGTATCCCGCCGGCCCTGGATGCAGATGATCGCCGCAATCGTAGGCGGGAAGAAGCCGATCCGGATGCTTGGGGTCGCGCATCACGGCGTCGAAATCGATCACCGCGTCAAAGTGGCCCGCAGCGTGAACCCAAAAACAAGAGCGACTTCCCGTGCCTGTCTCATCGCCGATGCTTTACCATGATCTCCGCGGTTAATCGCTTTTCTTGCAAAGCGCTGCAAGCATATCATTCCGGAGCATACCGATGCATTCCTGCCTCAAGCCAGTCGCTCTCGCTTTCACTTTCGCCGCCGCATCCGTGCTTCAGGCGCAAACTCCCTGCTCTCCGGTCACGTTCACTGCCGATCAGGATCACCAGAACATGATGGACCAGCTCGGCATCAAGGCGCTGCGCCCCGGACTCAGCGGAAACGAGAATGCTCCCAACCACGCCAACTACGACGAGTCGAAGGCCAATCCCTACCCCAACGTCCCCGATCCGCTCACGATGAACGACGGCAGCAAGGTGACCACTCCGGAGATGTGGTGGAAGCAGCGCCGGCCCGAACTCGTCGACATGCTCTCGAAGTACGTCTATGGCTTCGTGCCCGCGAATGTTCCCTGGAGTCCACTGGACCGTTACCGCCGATCGATCACGAAATGATCGGCTTCACGCCCGTCATCGCCAAGGACCTGATCGGCGTGGTCAACAACTCGCGCTGCCCCGCCATCAGCGTCAAGATTCACATGACTCTGGTGACGCCGGCGAACGCCACCGGCCCCGTTCCCGTGCTCATGGAGTTCACCCGCGCCGGCTTTCCCAATCCCAACGAGCCGCGCGGCGACGATCTCGACAAGATCAACAAAGCGATGAAGGCCCAGCTCCTTAAGCAGGACCCGTCACTGAAGAAGGTCTTCGCGGACCATCCCGCGTGGCAGCCGTTCAAGGAGAGCCCCGTTCTTCGTGCCTCCGCAGTTGAACGCCGACGGCGATCCGCCCAACGAATGGCAGCTCGTGGCCGCCGGCTGGGGCTTCGTCCGCTTCGATCCGGCCAGCGTGCAGGCCGACAACGGCGCGGGGCTTACGCGCGGCATCATCGGCCTGGTGAACAAAGGCCAGCCGCGCAAGCCGGACGATTGGGGCGCGCTGCGCGCCTGGGCCTGGGGCGCCGGCCGCGGACTCGACTATCTCGAGACCGATCCCGCGGTCGACGCGAAACACGTCGGCATCGAGGGCGTCTCGCGCTACGGCAAGGCCGCGCTCGTCACCATGGCCTTCGATCCGCGCTTCGCCATGGTGCTGGTCGGCTCATCCGGCAAGGGCGGAGCCACTTTGCTGCGCCGCAACTTCGGCGAGGCGGTGGAGAACCTGACCACGCGGCGAGTACTACTGGATGGCCGGCAACTTCATCAAGTACGGCGCCTCCGAGGCCACCTTCGGCAGCATGAATCCCGGCGACCTTCCCGTCGATTCCAACGAGCTGATCGCGCTCTGCGCGCCGCGCCTCACCTTCATCAGCTACGGCAGTCCCGGAGAAAGGCGACGCCAAATGGCTCGATCACGAGGGCAGCTTGATGGCCACGGTCGATGCCAGCCGCGTCTTCGCGCTGCTCGGCGCAAAGGGTCTCGGCGTCGCCGGCGACTACAAGACCGCAAGATGCCGCCGGTCAATCAGGGCCTGCTCGACGGCCAGCTCGCCTGGCGCCAGCACGACGGCGGCCACACCGACGCGCCCAACATGAAGTGGTTCATCCAGTGGGCCGACGAAGTTCATCGGCCACACGCCGCCGCAGTAGCCAACGCGAACGGCGGGTTCGCGCCCGCCGCTCTCTCGTATCGATCTCTAATCTCGGCCTCGTTTTCCCGATTCCTTGCTCCCTTGCTGCCTTGTTCCCTGCTTTAGTCGTCGTCCGGCGGGCCGCTGTCCTCTTCGCGGATCAGTCGGTCCGCCGTCACCTTGGTGGGAATCGGCGCAAAGGCCGGCGGCTTTTGCGTGTAGTCGAAGCAATCCTGAAAGGCGTCGGTTCCTGCGTCGCGCGCGCCCAGAGTGCCCAGATCGAAGTTATGCTCGATAAACGCGATGAACCCGCTGGCCTCATGGAAGTGATGCGTGATATAGCCGTGCTTCGCGTAAGGCGACACGATGAGCAGCGGAACACGGAATCCCGGGCCCATCGCGTCCACCTTGGGCGGATCCACATGGTCGTACCAGCCGCCCCAGTCGTCCCAGGTAATGAAGATCGCCGTCGAATTCCAGATACGGGCTGTTGCCGATGGCATTCACGATCGACGCCACCCAGTCCGGCCCTTCGCTCCCCGATCCCGGATGGTCGGAGTGCGCCAAATCGGGAACGATCCACGTCACCTGCGCCAGCTCGCCAGTGCTGGATGTCGACCAGCACCCGGTGCGACGGAGAGATCACGTTTTCATTCCAGTCCTTGCCGAAGCGAATGTGCCGGATGGCCTGGTACGCCGACAGGATGAAGAAACTATCGCCGCTTGCCGGGGGCGTAGTAGCGCCACGTCACGCCCTTCTCGTCCAGCAGATCGGCAGTCGTCAGGTAATCGAAGCAGGGATAGACGCCGGGAAGCTCCGTGCCGTTGGGGCCGATGCAGCGCGGCCGTCGTCGCCCGGGCGGCGTCGCAGCCCCACACCGAGCCGCTGGGATTCTCCGCCACATTCGCCGATTGCCCCGCGATCATGTACTGGTGCGCCACAAAGCTGGGGCCGGTATTCGACTGGAACATGCGGTCGCCGAGCACGTACTGCCGGGCCAGCGTCCAGTACTGCTCCACGTCTTTCTCGGGAACGTAGGAGTAGGGCAGCGTGGAACCGTGCCTGCGCGAATCCATCCATGTTTCCGTTGTCCCAATCCTCCATCCAGCGCATGTGCGAGTGGCTGAGGTCGCGCGAATCGCCGAGCGAGACGGGCGCGAGCGGAATCAATTCATCCGCCGCTCATTCCGCTCTGCGCCGTGTCGGCGCCGGGAAAACCGTTGAAGAGATTGTCGAAGCTGCGGTTCTCCTGCATGATGACGACGATGTGTTGAATGGGCGAACCGGCGACGGGAGAAACCGTGCTTTCGGGCACGGGCGGCGAAGGAGACAGCGCAATCGAGGCTCCGCACCCGGTAAGCCCTGCAAGAAGCCACGATCCCGCCGCCACGAGAATCGCAAGCGACACGCCGATGTACAGCCGCGGACCCGACAGGAACCTCAGCCCTCTCACCGGTCGTGAACTTATCCCGGCCATCTCCCTCGGCTGCCGCACGAATCAGGCGCAAGAATACGCCCGATCCCTCGGCACTCAAGTAATTCTAGTCACTCGGTTACACTCCCGTGACATTTCTTCGGGGCATTCCGCGAGTCTTTGGTTTCCGCCTGCTGGTTACTGATGGCGCCGCAGAACTAATCAATTCCCTCCAATTTTCACCAGCTTACGGCCAATCTGTCCTCCTCTGACGATGAGAACGGCCCCCTCGAAACCATCGCGCACCCTTGGGCGCTGGCGATTTCGGGAGGCGGCCGGTCGATTGGTGGGTCAAGGTGCAGGATTCTCTCCAACTCCGGCAATCAGTCGGAGACCGCAGGAAACGCGCATGTGCCACGCGGCACGGTTTGTTTGCTTGGCGGGGAATGCCGTCCCGGCATTCTTGTTTTCGGTCTGGTTGGCCGCGCGGAGCGCTGGTACCAATTCGGGCGGGCCGTACCGCGATGGCACGGCGCAACACCGTACCACACCTTGCCCTTCTTGCACAAGACTTGCAATTCCCCTCGCGGCCCCGTACTATCCGCATTAGAAACCGGCCTGCAAAGCAGGTGGGTGGTCAACGCTGGTTGAACCAACATTCAATGAACAGGGGCTCGACTCGACAATCGGTTCTGTGTGCCGTGTCCGCCAGTCCGGAATGCCTAATGAACCGCGGAGAGCTCCACCGTCTTAGGACGGGTTCACCGGCGCATTGCTCACGGCCCCGCGGGCCGGGTTCTACTTTCTATTCTCAGCAGTCCCGTCGATTGACTGACCTTCTGATTTGCCCCGTGCTGCCGGACTGTCACTGCTAACACCGCCAACTCCGCTAACGCCGCTAGCTCCGCTGTCTTATCCTGTCTCAGGTGCATCCCGTCCTCTTCCACATCGGATCGATCCTGATCCCGTCCTACGGCGCGATCACCGCACTCGGCGTGCTCGTGGCGCTTGTGCTGGCGCAGCGCACGGCGCGCATCGTGGGCGTGGACGCCGGCAAGGTGTGGAATCTTTGCATCCTGAGCCTGTTTGCCGCGCTGGCCGCAGCGCGGCTGCTTCTGGTCGCGGCCAACTGGAGCGCCCTCCGCAGTCATCCCGCCTGGCTGCTGGGCTTGGCGATGGTGCATCATCCGCTGCTGGCCTGTGCGGGCGCACTCGCCGGCGCCGGCTGCGCCGCATGGTACGCGCGCCACAGCAAACTTCCCTTCCGCGCCACCGCCGATGCGCTGGCCCCGCCGCTCGCTGCCGGGCCTGGCCTTCGAGCAACTGGGCGCGCTGGCCGCCGGCTCGGGTTACGGCACCGATGCCGCGCCCGGCGTGGGCTGGGCTGTCACTTACACGAACCCTCTGGCTGCAATCTGGAGCGGCACGCCGCTCGGCGTTCCGCTGCATCCCGTGCAGGCTTATGCGGCGCTCGCTTTCTTCGCGCTGGCCGTTCTGCTCTGGGTCTGGCTGCCGCTCGAGCGCCGCCAGGGCGACGTGGCCGGCCTTTGGCTGATGGGCGCCGGAGTGAGCCATCTACATCACCGAGCTGTGGCGCGATTGGGTGGGCCGCGGCTCGCTCTTCCATGGCGCCATCGACGGGCCGCAGATCGCCGCCGTCTTTCTTGTGCTCGCCGGCGCGCTGACGCTCCGCGAGAGCAAAAACGCCCTGCGCGAACGCAAAGTCGCGCCGGGCGCTGCGGATCAATCCACGCACGCAGCGGGAAACCGAGGCGTTGCATGAGCCTTCCGCGCACGATCGCAGTGCCCGCCGAGGCCCACGGCCAGCGCCTCGACGCATTTCTCGCTGCGCAACTCGACGGCGTGAGCCGCTCGCGCGTGCAACTGCTCCTCGACCAGGGCGATGTGCTGGTCGATGGCGACCGCGAGAAGCCTTCGCTCAAGCTGCGCGGCGGCGAACAGATCACCATCACCGGCGATCCGCATCCCGCGCCGCTCAAAGCCGTGCCGGAAGCGATCCCGCTCGACGTGGTCTACGAAGACACCGATCTGGCCGTGGTGAACAAGCCGGCCGGCATGATGGTGCACGCGGGAGCGGGCCAGAGCGGCCCCGCGGCGGGTCAGGAAGGCGCCGCGGCGGGTCAGGAATACGACGCGCGCAGCCGGGGAACGCTCGTCAATGCCTTGCTTCACCGTTTCAATGCGCTCTCTTCCACGGGCGGAGAGCTGCGCCCCGGCATCGTCCACCGGCTCGACAAAAGCACCAGCGGGCTGATCATCGTCGCCAAAAACGACCGCGCTCACGCCGCTCTGGGAGCGATGTTCGCGGGCCGCCGCGTGCAAAAAACCTATATCGCGCTGGTGCACGGCGCGGTGGCGCGCGAAAAAGGCACCATCACCGCCGCGGTCAGCCGCGATCCCGTGCGCCGCACGCGCATGACCACGCGGCCCAGCGAGAATGCCCGCTCCGCGGTCTCGCATTACGAAGTCGCGCAGGCGCCTGAGCACCCGCTTCGGCAAATTCACCCTGCTGCGCGTGCGCATCGAAACCGGCCGCACGCACCAGATCCGCGTGCACATGGCCTCCATCGGCCATCCTGTGGTGGGCGATACGCTCTATGGCGGCGCGGCGCAGTTGACTGCGCAACCGGCAGCCGGGAGCACTCGCTCCGCCATCAGGAAAACGGACCCCGAGCGGCTGAAGCTCGGGCGCAACTTTCTCCACGCGGCAAAGCTCGAATTCACGCATCCCCTCACCGGCAAGCCGCTCCAGCTTGAAGCGCCGCTGCCCGAGGAGTTGACCGCTTTCCTGAATCGCCTCGAATCCGTCTAATTCTCTGGGCTCGCTTCACGACCCGATTCCGGGCTTGCTGACAAAAGTACCCGGAGTGTCAATCCCCATTGGTAATCGGCGGGCGCGGCGATTGTTAAAATAAGACCGTGATGAACACACTGCTTTCCACGCTTCAGTCGACTGCTCCTGTGCGGCTGCGGCCGGCTCTCCTCGCTCGCATTGGCGGTTGCGCTCACGTGCGCCGCTGCGTCTGCCCAGCAGCCCGCGCCCGCCGCCGCTTCTCCTGCTCAACCGGCCGCTCAACCCACACCGCAAGCCGCCCCGGCCGCAGGGGCGCAAACCGATACGGGCACGCCGACCATTCACGTCGGCGTCAACGAGGTCAGCCTCATCTTCACCGTCACTGACAGGCATGGGCACTACATTCCCAACCTGAACCAGAACGACTTTGCCCTGCTCGACGACCAGAAGGCGCCGGAAGGTGAACTCGTTTCACCAGCAGATCAATCTGCCGCTGCGCGTGGGCATCGTCATTGACGCCAGCACCTCCATCCGCTCCCGCTTCCAGTTTGAGCAGCAATCGGCCACCGAGTTTCTGCTGCAGGTGCTGAAGGCGCGCAGCGACCGCGCCTTCGTCATGGGATTCGATGTGACGCCGACCGTCACCGCCGATTGGACCAACGATCAGGACGCCCTGGAGACGGGCATCAACAAGCTGGACACCGGGCGGCGGTACCGCGCTCTTCGACGCCGTTTACACCGCCTGCCGCAACAAGCTGCTCACCGAGCGCGGCCCTGAGCCGGTGCGCAAGGCCATCATCCTCATCTCCGACGGCGATGACAACCAGAGCCGCGTCTACCTGCCTGAAGCCATCAAGGAATGCGAGCGCGCCGAGACCATCATCTACGCCATCAGCACCAACTGGACGCCCAGCCGCGGCCCCGGCGACAAGGTGCTGCAGCAACTTGGCGGAAGAGACCGGCGGCGAGGTCTTCTTCCCGCCCTCGGTGGAAGAGATGGCGACAAGCTTCAAGGACATTGAGGAAGAGCTGCGCAGCCAGTACGCGCTCGTCTATACGCCCGCCGATTTCAAGACCGACGGCTCTTACCGAACGATCTACCTCTACTGCTACGACCGCCGCTACACCGGTGCGCGCCAAGAAGGGCTATTTCGCGACCGGCCAGGTAATCGCGGGCGCAGCGGCAGTGGCGTCGTCGAACCAGAGATCTTCTTTGAGAGGGCGCGGCCATCGCCGCGCTCTTTCTGTTGGTAGCGCCTGTGATGTCTCGGCGCCCGCGCAGCGTGTCCCAATTCAGGACGATCTTCATCTCTTCTGTTCCAATTTGATTCAATCCCGCACTCCTGTGCTCGCCCACTCATCCAATTCCCTCCGCTGCACGATGAACTAGAAGTGGAAGATTCCAGGCATCTCAGACAGACTTGCCACGGAGTGAGGGATTTGCGGTGATCCGGCAGGCAATCTCGTGCGACATTTGCGCAACGGAGAAGCGGCAGACCAACCATTGGTTTGTCGCCTACGAGCAAGCGGGAGAACTGCGCGTCAGCGGCTGGAGCTCGCGCCACAGGTTGCGCCCCGGCTCAAAGCATCTCTGCGGGCAAACCTGCCTGCACAAGCTGGTGGACGAATTCATGGCCAAGGTCGATCGCCGTGCGGCGCGCAGCGCCCGGTGGACGAGGCCGGTCGCTGAGCCGCCGGCAGTCGGCGCGATGCCAGCCTCGACTCTCCAGCGGGCCGGCATACCCCCGAGCGCGGCCAAGCGGTTGACGCCGGAATCATCGGCGCGCATTGCTCACGCCGCCTGCGCCCGCTTCACCCAAACCTGTGTATCGCCCGCAACCTGAACTGGTGACCATGCCGCCTCGGCCACGTGCCTGAGGATTACGCTCCGCCGCCGAAGAGACGCCGCGCTACTGCTTCGCGCAACTGGCGCGCCGAAGCCTGGGAGCGGGAACGCGAACGCGAACTGCGCGCCATCGAGAATCGTCCCGACATCGCCGCGCGCCGCCGCTCGAATGCTTGATCTGTATTTCCCGGATCGCAAGGGATGGCTCTTATGTGGTTCGATCTGACCTTGGCTCTCGCCGCTCTGCTTCCGCTGCTCTTCGGCAAAGCCGGCCCGCGCGCAGAACCGCCGCTCGATCCCGCGATTGAGCTCCGCGCAATGCACTATTTTGGCGCGGCCTGGCCCGCAAGCAGCGCCAGCAGGCCATCCTCGTCGATCACCGGAATCTTGAGTTCGCGCGCCTTGTCGAGCTTCGACCCGGCTTCCTCGCCGGCCACCACGTAGCTGGTCTTCTTGCTCACCGAGCCAGCGGTCTTTGCCGCCGGCGGCCTCAATCTTTTCCTTGGCCTCGTCGCGCGTCATGCGTCGGGCAGCGTCCCGGTCAGCACAAAGGTCAGGCCCGCAAGCTGCGCCGTGCGCTGCTTCTTCTCCGCCGTCATGTTCACACCGGCATTTGCCAGCCGCTTCACCAGATCGCGATTTGCCTTATCCGCGAAAAACTCCAGAATGGCTTGCGAGATGCGCGGGCCGACCTCTTCCACGCGCTCGAGTTCTTCGGCCGAGGCCGCCATCAGCGCGTCCATCGAGCCAAACTCCTGCGCCAGCAACTCCGCCGTGCGCTCGCCTACAAAGCGAATGCCGAGCCCCATCAGCACGCGCGCCAGTCCGGATTTCCTGAATCCTCGATCTCTTCAAGAGCGTCTCTGATCGCCTTTGAGCCAGAGCGCCTCGTTCGCGGTTTTTTGCTGCGTATCTTTGTCAACGCGAACCACTTCTTTCTCGAGCGAGTTCCAGCGTCCTCTCGTCAAGCGCGTAAAGATCGGCAACGCTCTTGACCAGCCGCTTCTCGGTCGAGCAACTGCTCGCACCACCGCTTCGCCCAGCCCTTCGATGTTCATCACCTCGCGGCGGCCAAAGTGCAGCAGGCTCTCGCGCAGCTTGGCGGGGCAGTTCAGGTTCACGCAGCGGTAATCCACCTCGCCTTCGGCGCGGACCACTTTGCTGCCGCACTCCGGGCACTCAGACGGAAAGACGAAGCTGCGCTTCCCGCGCGGGTGGTCGGCGTCTTCGACCACCTCGACGACCTTGGGAATCACGTCGCCGCCGCGCTCCACCTTTACGTAGTCCCCGATCTTCAGTCCAAGACCAAGAATAAAATCCGCGTTGTGCAGCGTGGCGCGGCTCACCGTGGTGCCGCCGATAAAAACCGGCGCGAGCTCCGCCACCGGCGTCAGCTTGCCGGTGCGGCCCACCTGCACCGTGATGCCCTTCACCTGCGTCACGCCCGCTTTGGCGGTGAACTTGTACGCAATGGCCCAGCGCGGCGCGCGGCCCGGTGTAGCCCAGCCGCTGCTGCGTGGCGTGCGCATCCACCTTCAGCACCACGCCGTCGATCTCGTAGCCCAGCGACGCGCGCTTGCTCTCGGCGTCGTCGATGAACTTGATCATCTCCTCGACCGTGCTCGACGCGCTGGCGATGCGGATTCACGCGAAAGCCGAGCGCGGTGAGCGCGTCGAGCGTGGCCGTCTGCCCCGCGGCAAAGTACTCGCCGTCGACGAGCAGAAAATAGGCGAAGAACACCAGCCGCCGGTTGGCGACGATGGAGGGCTCGAGCGTGCGCAGCGTGCCCGCGGCGGAGTTGCGCGGATTGACGAACGCCGGCAGCCCCTCGCGCTCGCGCTCCTCGTTCAGGCGCACGAAGGCCGCCTCCGGCATCACCACTTCGCCGCGCACCTCGAATGCCGCCTGCGGCAGGCCGGCCTTCTTCAGGCGCTCGGCGGGAATGCTGAGCGGCACGCTGCGAATGGTGCGGATGTTCGAGGTGACGTCTTCGCCGGTCTGGCCGTCGCCGCGCGTCAGGCCCGATCGCGAGCCGCGCGCCGCCGTCCGGCAGCAGGCTCGTAGCTGCAGCGCCACGCTCAGGCCGTCGAGCTTCAGTTCCGCCGTGTACTCCACGGGCAGATTGCCGGCCAGCTCGCGCACGCGCCGGTCCCAGTCGGCCAGCTCCTCGGCGGAGTAGGCGTTGTCGAGCGAGAGCATGGGCCGCGAGTGCTGCGCCTTCTTGAAGCCCTCGGCCGGCTTGCCGCCCACGCGCTGCGTCGGCGAGTCGGGCGTGACCAGCTCAGGGTGCGCCGCCTCCAGCCGCTTCAGCTCGTTCATCAGCGCGTCGTACTCGGCGTCGCTGATCTCCGGCGCGTCGAGAACGTAGTAGAGATGCTCGTGGCGGCGAAGTTCCTCGCGCAGCTTCTCGATCTTCTTCGCGGCGTTCGTCTCGGTCATAGCTATGAATTATAGTGAGCGACGCACCTAGCCCCGCGACTCAGCTAATCCCGCTAGCTCCCTTACTTCGTCTCCTTCGTTTCCTTCAGCCCGCGGAACTTCAGCATCGGCTCGATGCTGGGCTCGCCGCCCAGCCAGGCGTCGTACATCTTCTCCAGGTCCTCGGTGTTGCCGCGCGAAAGCACCATCTGCCGGAAGCGGTCGCCGTTGGCGCGCGTCATGCCGCCGTGATCCTCAAACCACTGGAAGGCGTCGTCGTCGAGCATCTCGCTCCACGAGTAGGCGTAGTAGCCGGCCTCGTAGCCATCTGGCCCAGATGTGCAGGAAGTAGCTGGAGCGGTAGCGCGGCGGCACGTAGCTGATCGATAAGATGCGTCTTGCTTGAGCGCCTCGTCCTCAAAGGTGTCGGGATTCTGGAGCGGCGCGCTCGCGGGCAGAGTGTGCCACTGCAGATCGAGCTCCGACGCGGCAAGAATCTCGGTGAGAGCATAGCCCTGGTTGAAGGTTTTCGCCTTCTTGATCTTCGCCGCCAGCTCGGCGGGCATGGGCTCGCCGGTCTTGTAGTGCCGCGCGTAGTGCTCGAAGACCGCCGGATAGCTGGCCCAGTGCTCGTTGAACTGCGAGGGAAACTCGACAAAGTCGCGCGGCACCTGCGTGCCCGACAGGCTCGGGATACACGGTGTTGGCAAACATGCCGTGCAGCGCGTGGCCGAACTCGTGGAACATCGTGGTCACATCGTCGAAGCTGAGCAGCGCCGGCTGGCCCGGCGCGGGCTTCTCGAAGTTGGCCACGTTGAAAACCACCGGCAGCGTGCCCAGCAGCTTCGACTGGCCCACCAGCGAGTCCATCCACGCGCCGCCGTTCTTGTTGTCGCGCTTGAAGTAGTCGCAGTACCACAGCGCCAGCGGCTTGCCGTCGGCGTCGAAGACCTCAAACACGCGCACGTCCGGCTGGTAGACCGGAATGTCCTTGCGCTCCTTGAAGGTGAGGCCGTAGAGCTCGTGCGCCGCGTAGAAGACGCCGTTCTCAAGCACGTTGTTCAGCTCGAAGTAGGGCTTGACCTGCGACTCGTCCAGATCGTATTTGGCCTTGCGCACCTGCTCGGCATAGAACTCCCAGTCCCACGGCTCGAGCGTGAACCCGCCATGCTGCGCTCTGCTGGAATCGATCAGCGCCTGAATGTCTTTTGCTTCGCTGGCCGCCTTGGCCGTCGCGGCCGGAACCAGCGCATCCAGGAAATCGATCGCCGCCTCCGGCGTCTTGGCCATCTGGTCGGTCAAATTCCACGCCGCATAGTTCGGGAAGCCCAGCAGCGCGGCCTTTTCCGCGCGAAGCTGCGCCAGCCGCGCAATGGTCGCGCGCGTGTCGTTGGCGTCGCCGCGCTCGGCGCGGTTCCAGGAGTTCTCAAAGATCGCCTGGCGCGTGGCGCGGTCGCTCAGGAAGGTCAGATCGGGCTGCTGCGTGGTGTTCTGCAGCGGCAGCAGCCAGCCCTGCTGTTTGCGCGCCTTCGCGTCCTCCGCGGCCGCGGCCATCTGCGCCTCGCTCAGCCCGGCCAGCGCCTTGGGGTCGGTCGTCGAGTACGCGCCCGCCTTGGTGGCGGCCAGCAGCTTGGTCATGAACGTGTTCTCGAGCGTCGACTCTTCCTCGTTGAGCTTCTTCAGCTTGGCCTTGTCGGCGTCGGAGAGATTCGCGCCGGCCTTCACAAACTGCTGGTAGTCGTACTCCACCAGCCGCAGCGATTCGGGATCGAGATCGAGCGACGCGCGCTTGTCGTAGATCGCCTTCACGCGCGCAAAGAGCTTGGCGTTCAGATAGATCGCGTCCTGGTGCGCGGCCAGCCGCGGCGCCTCGTACGTCCTGCACCTTTTGCAGTTCGGGATCGGTATTCGCGCCGGTCACGCAGTTGAACGCGTTCCACGCGCGGTTGAGCAACTGGCCCGATCGCTCCAGCGCCACCAGCGTGTTCTCAAACGTCGGCGGCGCGGGATTGTTGGCGATCGCCTCGACTTCCTCGATCTGCTGCGCCATGCCCGCGTCGATCGCCGGCTGGTAGTCGCTGTCCTTGATCTTGTCGAAGGGCGGCGCCTGAAACGGCAGCGTGCTGGGCGCATAAAAAGGATTGCCCGGTCCGAAACTGCTGCCCGCGCTCTGTGTCTGCGCGCTGCAGATTCCGGCCGCGGCAACTCCAGAAGAACGGATTCCTGCAGTCAAAATTGCCCTTTTCCTCAAAATCGATTCGCGATATGCATCATGACGGTATGGCCCCTCAAACGGCCTGAATATGCCACTGTCGATTGTAGGTGAATCGGCCGGCATCAGCGAGTGATGCCCGGCACGATTGCGCGCCCCCACGCTTGCCCGCGCGAGCCGAAACGCCGCGCAAGCCCCGTCTGCCAGTCTCCCGCACGACCCCCTAAAATAGAAACACAAGCCTTCCGATGCGCGGATCCGCGAAAATCTCTGGCCGGCCTCGGTACTGGAACTCCGGAGAATCGACAAGAGATGACGCCAACTGCAACTGCTCCTGAAGCCCGCACGCAACCGAAAGTCTGGATCAACTCGCCGCCGTTGCCGTGAACGTGGGCCTCGGCCTCAAGCCCGGGCAGGAGCTCGTGATGACCGCCTCCCTCGACACGCTGCCTTTGGCTCGCCGCATCACCGAGCAGGCCTATCGCGCCGGCGCATCGCTCGTCACCACGCTCTTCACCGACGATGAGTCCGCGCTGCTGCGCTATCGCTACGCTCCCGACGCGAGCTTCGACCGCGCGGCCAAGTGGCTCTACGACGGAATGGCCGCGGCCTTCAAGAGCGGCGCGGCGCGCCTCGCCATCGCCGGAGGCAATCCCGAATCTGCTCTCCAACGAGGATCCCGACAAAGGTGGGCCGCGCCAATCGCGCCGTCTCGCAAGCCTATCGCCCCGCCCTCGAACTCATCACGCGCCACGAGATCAACTGGACCATCGTTGCCGGCGCCACGCCCGCGTGGGCCGCGGCCATGTTTCCCAACGACGCGCCGGATGAGGCCCTGGCCAAGCTGTGGGCGGCCATCTTCGCCACCACGCGCATCAACACTGCCGATCCCGTGAGCGCCTGGAAGGCTCACGACGCCGAACTGCACAAGCGCGCCGCGTTCCTGAATGAAAAGCGCTACTCCGCCCTGCAGTATCGCGGCCCCGGCACCGACTTCCGCCTCGGCCTCGCCGACGATCACGAGTGGCTCGGCGGCGGCACCACCGCGGGCAACGGCAACTATTGCATCCCCAACATGCCGACCGAAGAGGTCTTCACCGCGCCGCACAAGGACCGCGCCGACGGCACCGTGACCGCGACCAAGCCGCTTTCGCATCAGGGCACGATGATCGAAGGCATCCAGGTCCGCTTCGAGCAAGGCCGCATTGTGGAAGCTCGCGCCACGCGCGGCCAGGAGGTGCTCGAGAAGCTGATCGACACCGACGAGGGCGCGCGCCGCCTGGGCGAAGTGGCGCTGGTTCCCCACTCCTCGCCCATCGCGCAAAGCGGCCTGGTCTTCTTCAACACGCTCTTTGACGAGAATGCCGCCTCGCACATCGCGCTCGGCCAGTCCTACTCGTCGTGCCTGCGCGACGGCGACAAGCTCTCGCCCGAAGAACTCGCCGCCAAGGGCGCGAACTCGAGCCTGATCCATGTGGACTGGATGATCGGCTCAGCGGCAGCTCGATATCGACGGCATCACCGCATCCGGCGCCGCCGAGCCGCTCATGCGCCAGGGCGAGTGGGCCTGAGCCTTCAACCATGTTCTAGCGGAAAGCACGTCTTCATGGAACCCAGTCACTCATTTCCTTACCGGCGCCTGCATTGGCCGCGCCGGATTCAACCGCAAGACGGCCTACGCGACGCTGGCCGCCGTGCTGGCTGCCGAGGCCGCCGACCTCGACATTTTCTGGGGATTCGCCGGGCCGGTCGAGGGCCTTAAGCATCATCGCGGTATCACGCACACCTTCTGGGCGGTGCCCGTGGTGGCCGGCGTTGTGGTGGGCGCGGCTGGGCCTGTTGCATCTGTGGCGTGAGCGAAGCAAACCCAAGCGGTGCCCCATCCTTTTCAGCCGCGCCAGCGGATGAAAAGGGTGGGATCGCGCAATCTCCGGATTCCAAGGGCCGGCCCCCTCAGCCCATCCATTGGGGCTGGCTCTATTTGACCGCATTCCTCTCCGCGCTCAGCCACCTGCTGCTCGACTGGACCAACAACTACGGCCTGCGCCCGTTCTTCCCTTTCAATCCTCACTGGTATGCGGGCAGCTTCATGTTCATCGCCGAGCCATTCTCTGGGCGGTGTTTTTCCTGGCGTTCACGATTCCCTGGCTGCTGGGCCTTGCGGATCGCGAAATCGGTGCGCGCCGCAGGCCGTTTCGCGGGCAGGGCTGGGCCATCTTCGCGCTCGCCGCAATGGTGGTGCTTGGCTGCTGGCGCTGGGCCGAGCACGCGCAAGCGCTCGCCATGCTCGACAACACAAACGTCGCCGCCGAGCCAGTGACCCGCATGGCCGCCGAGCCTTACCCCGTGAATCCTTATCGCTGGCACGCGATCCTCGAGACCGCCGACTTCTACCAGACCGCCGAGATCAACACACGCACCGCCTCCATCGAGAGCGACTCGCTTCGCAATGTGCTCTACAAGCCAGCCGACACCCCGGCCGTTGAGGCTGCCAAGCGCACGTTCCTGGGCCAGGTTTATCTCGACTGGGGAACATGGGCCGTGGTGCGCGACGTGGGCCAGGAGCCGATTCCGGGTCCCGTGCCCGGCCTGAATCCTCCGCAACTCCCGCCCGGCCGCACCTGGACGACCGTCGAATTCACCGACATGCGCTTCGACTACGCCTTCATTGGAACGCTGAGCACCGCTGCGCGCGCGCCGCTCTCTGGCTGGGTCTACATCGTGGACGGTCGCGACGACGCCGGCGAGGCCATGAATGGCCGGGAACAGCGATAGAAACTTTGTTCCCGCGCAAAATTTTCTTCACCCTGTGGAACGGTTCGGGTTGACCACATGGCTCGCGCACCCCAGAATAGATGCAGCCCCTTGATTGATGTTTTTGGACTCGCGGGGCCTTCGTTTCAAACCAGGATTTCTCGTAACTCAATCGAATGAGGTGGTCATGGTTGCTTATCTGCTCGTGTTGATTGGTGTGTTGATCGTAGCTGGCTGTCCCATGTGACGTGGTTGAACTTCACGGCCGTTGGCGGCTCGCTGATTTACTTCGGCGCGCGCCGGCCGTGGCGTGAGATGCTTGCGCCCCTGGGTCTGCTGATGCTCACCGACTATTGCCTGACGACCTTCACCTATGACTATGCGTTCCACTGGCAGAGCTACGTGATCACGTGGACATGGTACGTGGCCGCCATGGCGCTCGGCGCCATCCTGCTGAGCAAGCGCACGACCTTTGCGCGCGGCGCGGCGGGCGCGATTCTGGGGCCCACTTCTTCTTCCTGGTCTCGAATTTCGGAGTCTGGGCCAGCGGCTTCAACGGATATCCGCACACGCTGGCCGGGCTCGGCAGCCTGCTACGCGGCCGGCGTGCCGTTCTACCGCAACGATCTCATCTCGACCTCGATCGTTCTCGGCGTGGCGCTTGGCGTGCCCGTGCTGGTGCGGAGGATGCGCCAGCCATGGCCCGCGCGCAAAGGCGCTTGATTCCGAGGCATTGGTAACAATTCCGCGCGTTCGCGTAATGACATCAAGTCTCCGTAGGAAAGGAGGACAGATGGCAACTGCGCATCACAACCCAGCGCATCGTGCCTCTCGATGTCTTATCCTTGTTGCCCTCCTCTCGAGCCCGACGCGGAGTAGGTCGAATGGCGTGACGAGGAACGTCCGAACGGCAATAGGACCAGCTTCCTCGCAAAATGCAATTGAGCGTTTGGTCCGCACAGCACGCCGCAGGAATGGGCGCATCCGACGCCGCGGCCAGGAGCTCCAGGGAAACAGGTGGCCAAGGCAACCGATATTCGCGTTCCCGACGTGGCCGCTCCTGCGACCGCAGACCTTCCCATCGAGCCGGTCAGTGCAGCGCAGCGCGCCCGATCGCGGTTTTCGAAAGTTCTCGTCGCCCGCAGACTCGCTGCGACGCGCATGATGACCAAGTTGGCCGACTGCGAGCGGATGGGCATCAACAATCTGGTCCTCGAGCCAATCGGGCGGCACTACCGCTACGGGCACGGGCTCAGAGCCGAAGTCGTCGGAGCCCTTCGATCTTCCGCGGCAGCGCATGGCGGTTACTTTCCCGGCCATCCGAAAAGTGCTGGACTGAATCTCGTCGTCGCATCAGTCCTCCAGCAGCTTGCCGCCGCGCTTCTTCCGCATCCACCACCACGCAAATCCCAGCACCGCCAGCGCGCCCACAACCAAACCGTCGCCAGCGCGTGCCGCGCCACCAGGTCCACTGCGCCCGGCCCCAGCTTGAGCACCAGCAGCGACAGCGCAAGCCAGCGCACCATCCTTCCCGCGAGAACAGCCAGCAGAAAATTCGCCACCCGCATCTCAAACACGCCGGACGCAAAAATGAAGATCTTCCACGGCGCCGGCGGAGGCATCATCGAGGGAATCATGACGGCCAGGAACTCCTGGCGCTGGAAGCGGTCGCGCAGCTGCTCGAACTTCGCCCGGTCCACGCGCTTGAGCAGGAACAGCTCGCCCCCGGCGCGGCCCAGCCCGTAGGGCAGCAGGCCGCCGATCGCCGAGCCCGCCGCCGCCATCAGGCAATAGAGCCAGAAGTGGCGCTTGTCGTTCCACACATAGAGGGCAAGAATCGCGTCCATGGGCACGGGAATGCTCGAGGAGTCGAGCACCGCGACCGCGCCCACTCCCAGATCCCCCACTTCATCAGCGCCGGCAGAATCACCAGCTTCCATTCCGCCACAACGTGCGCAAAAAACTGCTTCAAACGCTGTCCCCTTCCGGCCTATCCTGCGTCAATTCAATAAGAACCATTGTACGAGGCATGCTCCAGCGGTTCCGCGGTTACTGTGTCGCGAAGCCGCTGACACCAAGTGGATTTATCCTGATCCGGGGCCCCCGCAGACAGGTCTTCGTCTGTGGGGTGGAAGTAAAATCCACCCTGCACCGAGGCAAAAACGGCTACAACAACCGCGGAACCGCTCTACTGCGCAAGTCTTAAACAGGGATGAGAGAATAGACAGGAAGGACTCGAGACGGAGCGGGGGATGTGTGCGTGCCTTCGAGAGGCTCCTGCACCATCGAATGCCCACCAGCGAAGCGCCAGCCGAAGTGAACGAGCCCAAGGGACCCCGAGGCTGCCCCGAGCCCGCAAACGGAGAGCCCCGCGCAGGAGATCCCCGCAAAGGAGATCCCCCTCCAGGCGGGTTTCTGGGACTGCCCCTGATCCCTGAGCGCCCGCTCGAAACCGAGTGAGTCCGATTCCCCAGTCGTGCGCGGCTCGCGCTGGGTCGACTACGACACCCACGAATTGCTGGAGATGATCGGCGAGCTCGAGGACGAGCGGCGCTGGTCGCGCCTGCGTGAGGGATTCTGGCTCGCTCTCCTCATCCACATCTTGTTCTTCTCCGCCATCACCTGGATTCCGACCTACGTCTTCAAAGTGCCCAAGGTCGTTGATCCCTTCGACGCCATCAATCAGCGCAAGGACCTCGCCTATCTCGACCTGCCGCCCGACGCCCTGCGCGAGGCCCAGCCCAAGGTTGTGCCCAAGCCGCTGCCAAGCAACCGCTCATCGACAAGAAGACGCTGGAGGAGATGAAAAAGCAAGCGCCGCCGCCGCCTCCGCCCGCCGCGCAGCAGCAGGCGCCGGAGCAGCCCAAGCCGCAGCCCTCGCAGCCGATTCCGCCCAATCCGCAGTCGCAGGTTGAGGCGCCGCGCCCGCCGCCGTTCCGGCCAAGCCCAACTTCGCCATGGGCTCGCAAAATCCCGCCGATCAGCTCAAGCAGGACATGCAGAAATGCCATGCGCGGCGGCCAGCCAAGTTACGGCGATGTGCCTTCAGGCGGACTGTCGATGCATCCCGGCGCGGGCACCGGCGGCATCCAGGTTCTTTCCGACACGCAGGGCGTGGACTTCAGCTCCTGGCTCGCGCGCTGGCACTACATCACGCAGCAGACCTGGGACCCGCTCATCCCCGACGAGGTCAACCCGCCCATCCTCAAGTCGGGCGTGGTGGTCGTCCACTTCAAGGTTCTGCCCAACGGCCAGGTCACTGACATGCAGTTGGACGGCCGCTCCGGCGACACCGGCCTTGACCGCGCGGCCTGGGGCGCCATCACCGGCTCCAGCTATCCGCCTCTGCCCCGGGAGTTCCACGGCCCCTACCTCGAGCTCCGCGCCTACTTCCTCTACAACATGGAGCCGCGGTAGGCCTCTGACCGCTTGAACCTGTACCAACTCTGGGTGCCCCAGGTCTCGATTTTGAGACCTGGGAAACCACAAACTCAACGTACAAAATAACGCGGTCAGAGACCTAGCTGAGCCGGACGCGTTCCAACCCTAAACAAGCAGCGCAGATTCGAATTCGTCCTCTGCAAAATCCTCAACGGTATCGTAGACAAAAGTTTCGGTTGGGGTCTTCTTAGAGTTCTGATAAACGATCCAAACCCCAAGAGCTACGATCCCCCAAAACCAAACCCATTCCCATTTAGTCATACTGTGCCCTCGCGTATCTGATGGTCTACGGTACCACGATATTCGATCCCGAAGTCAAGCCGCGAGTCGCCATATAATGCGATCTTATGAGGCAGAGCAAGCGTGAGGCGCTCAGAGAGCGGATCAGGCATTACGAGACCGAACTTGACAATGCGTATTTCCAAAAAGAAGAACTGACGAAGAAACTAAAGACGTGCGGCGTTCGGGAACGCGGCTTTATCGAGCGCGAGATTGCTGCTCTCCAGACCCAAATTGACTACCAATCGCATCAGCATTCGGATGCCCAAACTGAGGAATTCGAGTTGGAGCGTCGTCGGGCTACGCGGCGCTAATCGCCCCCTTGCAATCCCTTTAATCTCTGCGATGATGCGCGAAGTAAGTTATTGCCCAATCTTCCCATTTCTTCCGTCGCTCATTCCGGCTCCGGCCCGCCTGCGCCCGTTTCCCACTCCGGCACTGCGCCTCCCGCACCGGGATCATACGGCTTGTGCTTTTGATCCAGGTAGATTCCGTCCTGCTCCAGCAGCGCCTCGTACACCGGCGTGTGCCGCCAGTGGCGCGCCAGCGCAAAGGCGCTCATGTTGGCGATCATCAAGGGCAGCACCAGCCCGTACCCGCCGGTCATCTCGAAGATGATGAGGATCGACGTCATCGGCGCGCGCACAATGCCCGCAAACACCGCGCCCATGCCCACCACGGCGAAGGCGCCGATCGAGTCGGCCGGGTGGTGGAAGACGGTCACATCCAGGTAGCCCACCGCGCCGCCCAGCATCCCGCCCATGAACAGCGCCGGAGCAAAGATGCCGCCCGACCCTCCGCTCGAATACGACGTGACCGTAGCGGCCAGCTTCAGAACGCACAATACCGCCATCGCCGTCACCGGCAGATTTGCCGAGCAGCGCCTGCGTCAGCGTGGTGTACGGATTGCCGGCGATGCCGTTCACGTGAAAGAACAGGAGCGCCACCACGGCCAAGGCGCCCGTGGCCGCGCCGCCGATGGCAGGCTGAACCCACTTGGGGACCTTCTCGAGCCGCCGGAACCAGGCGCGCAGCCACAGCAGCGAATCGGTAAACGCCACCGAAACGATGGCCGCCAGCAGGCCGAGCAGCGCATACCAAACCAGCGACGAAGCCTTGGCCAGCGTGTAGGTCTGCAAGCGCGGCACGTGGAAGATCGGATTCGAGCCCAGAATGCTGTGCTCCACCACGGCCGCCAGCGCCGCCGCCACAATCACGCCCGAAAGCATGGTCTGGTCGAGGCTGCCGATCAGCTCCTCCAGCGTGAACGTCACGGCGGCAATCGGCGCGTTGAACGCCGCGGCAATGCCCGCCGCCATGCCCACCGAGGCCATGCGCCTGCTGTTCACCGGGCTCAGCCGCGCCATGCGCGCCAGAAAGCTGCTCACTCCGGCGCAGATCTGCACCGTCGGGCCTTCCACGCCCAGCGATGCTCCGCTGCCCAACTGCAGCGCGCACAGAACGAACTTGCCCACCGTCTCCTTCAGCGTGATGGCGCCGAAGCGGAACGTGTAGGCCGTCTTCACCTGGGGAATGCCGCTGCCCGCCGCCGCCGGAACCCAGTAGGTGAGCCCAACGCCGGCAATCAGCCCGCCCAGCGCCGGCGTCAGAATCGTCCACCAGATCCAGCTATGCCCGGAGCCGCCGTGGCGCGATCGATGAGCAATGAGTACAGCCAAAAGCAAGTGACGTGAAACGCCACCGCCGCCAGCCCGCACAATCCTCCGGCCACAATGGTGATCGCCAGCAGCCGCTGCCGCTCGTTGGGCATGCGGCGCACCAGCCATGCGAAAAAACGCGAAAACAGCCCCTCGATTCCAACCCAATATTTCAATGCAGGGGAAACCTCGTTGCGAAGAACATCGCACTTCCAGTATAGGCGTAGGGCATCGTAGCGATTCTGGGAGCGAAACGCCGCCGTAATTTGCGCGTCAGGGTTCCTGTTCCGAGGTCTTTCGTCGAGCCACAGGTTGACTTGCATTGATGTAATCTATGGGTTACACTAACAAGGGATCGAATCGGTTGGGTACTGTGCAAGTTCGTCGCACCGAAGAATTCGCGGCCTGGTTGAGCGGCCTGCGGGACAAGACAAGGTCGTGCGAAGATTCTGGCGCGGATCGATCGGCTGGAGGATGGAAACCCCGGAAAGACGAGAAGCGTCGGCGCCGGCGTCGTCGAGATGAAGATCGATTTTGGTCCTGGCTACAGAGTCTATTACATCCAGCGCGGACAGTTGCTGATCCTTTTGCTTTGCGGCGGCGATAAAAGTACGCAAGCGAACGACATCAAGCGAGCGAAGGCCCTGGCAGCCCAATGGGCCGAAACGGAGTGATGAGATGTAGAGTCGCTTTGTAGTTAAGCGGGTTCGCCCGTAAACACTCGAAAGAGGTGAATAAGCCATGCAACGCGTTTCCCTGCAAATCCGACGGGCGATCAAAACCAAACCGTACGACGCGGCCGAGTTTCTAACCGATCCAGAAACGATCGCCGCCTATCTCACAGAAGCGCTCGAGAGCGACGATCCGCGCTACATTGCAAAGGCGCTTGGCGCCGTGGCGCGGGCGCGCGGCGGAATGGCCCAGCTTGCGCGCGAGACCGGCGTCACCCGCGAGTCCCTCTACCGCGCGCTCAGCGAAACGGGCAATCCGGAGCTGGGCACGGCGCTCAAGGTCATGCACGCGCTGGGCGTCCGGCTTACTGCCTCCCTCACAGCTTGACTCTCGCGAGCCGGTTCAACGGATGCAGGTAGTGGGCCCGTTTGAAGGGTACGGGCTTCAGCCCGTACACAACCGCAACAAAGTAATCGGGGCTTTAGCCCCTGAGGTGGAGTCCATTCAAACTGAGCCGCCTTACGGCGCAAATTCCGCTTCCATCGGTCCAATTTCCGCGCTAGAATTTTCTTGTACCTATGCGCCGCCGTCTCAACATTGCCGGCTCGCCCCTCCTCAGGCGCTTTCGCCGCGGGCGCCCCGACCGTGGACGTTGACCCTTCGCGCTGAGTAATCTATTCCCGATGAGCTTTTTGCCGCATCCGATTCTCCCGTGCCGGCAACCTGGCTCCGCCAGCTCCGCTAACTCCGCTAACTCCGCTCGTTTTCGAACTCCGCTAACTCCGCTAATCCGCCGCGGCGGACTAGCTCCGCTGAGAGGATCTTCCGATGAACAGCTTCAATAGCCGCGCCGTGCTCACCTCCGGCAGCCGCTCCTACACCATCTATCGCCTCCCTGCCCTCGCCGCTCGCGGTTTCAACGCGCCCGCGGCTTCAATCTTGACCGCCTTCCCTTCAGCCTCAAAATTCTGCTCGAAAATCTGCTGCGCCGCGAAGACGGAGTCAACGTCACCGCTGCCGACATCGAATTCCTCGCCAACTGGGACGCCAAAGCCGAGCCCAGCCGCGAGATCGCCTACATGCCGGCCCGCGTGCTCATGCAGGACTTCACCGGCGTTCCCGCCGTCGTCGATCTCGCCGCCATGCGCGACGCCATCAAGACTCTCGGCGGCGATCCCGAGCGCGTCAATCCGCTCGCGCCCGCCGAGCTCGTCATCGACCACTCCGTCCAGGTGGACGAATACGGCACCCCCGCGGCCTACGAGGCCAACTCGCTGCTCGAATTCCAGCGCAACCGCGAGCGCTACGCCTTCCTGAAGTGGGGCCAGTCCGCTTTCCGCAACTTCTCCGCCGTCCCGCCCGGCATGGGCATCTGCCACCAGGTCAATCTCGAATATCTCGCCCGCGTGGTCTTCACCGCCGAGATCGATGGCCAACTGTACGCTTATCCCGACACGCTCGTCGGCACCGACTCGCACACCACCATGATCAACGGCCTCGGCGTGCTCGGCTGGGGCGTGGGCGGCATCGAGGCCGAGGCCGCCATGCTCGGCCAGCCCGTCTCGCATGCTGATTCCGCAGGTCGTCGGCTACAAACTCACCGGCAAGTTGCGCGAGGGCGCCACGGCCACCGATCTCGTCCTCACCGTCACGCAGGCGCTGCGCAAGCTCGGCGTCGTCGGCAAGTTCGTCGAGTTCTACGGCCCCGGCATCGCGGAGCTGCCGCTCGCCGACCGCGCCACCATCGGCAACATGGCGCCCGAGTACGGCGCCACCTGCGGCATCTTCCCCGTCGACGCCGAAACGCTGCGCTACCTGCGCCTCACCGGCCGCAGCGAAGAACAGATCGCGCTCGTCGAGGCCTACTACAAGGAGCAGGGCCTCTTCCACACCGCCGGCGCGCCCGAGGCCGAGTACACGCAGACCCTCGAGCTCAACCTCGGCGACGTCGAGCCCAGCGTCGCCGGACCCAGCGCCCGCAGGATCGCGTGCTGCTCAAGGATGCGGCCGCCAGCTTCGCGCAGCAACTGCCCTCGCTGCTCGCGCCCACTGCCAAGCCGCTCGGCTCGCGCACCGCCGCCGCATGGCGGCGCGAAACCGTCACCGACACCGCCGTCGCCGCCGAAGACAACGAGGGCCCTGACACTTCCTCCGCTGCGCCGCCCGTCGCCGCTCACGTCACCACTACGGTTGCCCAAAACACAGTCAAAGCCCGCTTCAACGTCGATCCCGACCCGTATCTCGATCACGGCTCGGTCGTCATCGCCGCCATCACCAGTTGCACCAACACCTCCAACCCCTCCGTGATGATCGCCGCCGGCCTGCTCGCCAAGAAAGCCGTCGAAAAAGGCCTCACCGTTCCGCCGTGGGTCAAGACCTCGCTCGCTCCCGGCTCGCGCGTCGTCACCGACTACTACCAGAAGGCCGGCCTGCTGCCCTATCTCGAAAAGCTGCGCTTCAACGTCGTCGGCTACGGCTGCACCACCTGCATCGGCAACTCCGGCCCGCTGCCCGCCGACGTTTCCAAATCCATCGACGAGCACGGCCTCGTTGCCGTCAGCGTGCTCAGCGGCAATCGCAACTTCGAGGGCCGCGTCAATGTCGACGTCCGCGCCAACTACCTCATGAGCCCGCCGCTCGTCGTTGCCTACGCGCTCGCCGGCCGCATCGGCCACAACTTCGACGCCGATCCGCTCGGCAACGACCCCTCCGGCAAGCCCGTCTACCTGCGCGACATCTGGCCCACGCAAGCCGAAGTCTCCGCCGCCATCGAGCGCGCCGTCTCCAGCGAAGGCTTCCGCAAGGAATACGCAACCGTGACAGATGGCGACGCCAGTTGGCAGGGCCTCAGCTTCCCCTCGGGCGACGTCTACCAGTGGGAACCGGACTCGACCTACATCCGCAAGGCGCCCTACTTCGACGGCATGACCATGACCCCCGCGCCCGTTACCGACATCATCGGCGCGCGCGTTCTCGCCGTTCTCGGCGACTCCGTCACCACCGACCACATCTCGCCTGCCGGCTCCATCAAGGCCAACGGCCCCGCCGGAAAATACCTCACCGAGCATGGCGTCAAGCCCGCGGACTTCAACTCCTACGGCTCGCGCCGCGGCAATCACGAAGTCATGGTGCGCGGCACCTTCGCCAACGTGCGCCTGCGCAACAAGCTCGCGCCCGGCACCGAAGGCGGCGTCACGCGCCTGCTCCCTGAAGGCGAGCAAATGTCCATCTTCGACGCCAGCGTAAAGTACGCCGAGCGCGGCACACCGCTCATCATCCTGGCCGGCAAAGAATACGGCTCCGGCTCCTCGCGCGACTGGGCCGCCAAGGGTCCGCGTCTGCTCGGCGTCCGCGCCGTCATCGCCGAAAGCTTCGAGCGCATTCATCGCTCGAACCTTGTCGGCATGGGCATTCTGCCGCTGCAATTCGAGTCCGGCCAAAACGTAGAATCCCTCGGCCTCACCGGCGAAGAGGTCTACGACTTCCCCGGCCTAACCGCGCTCCTCAAAGAGCGCTTTGCCAACGGCCGCACTCTTGCCGTTACTGCGACCTCGTCCAAAGGCCCGAAAAAACTCCATGCAACGGTCCGCATCGACACGCCGCAGGAGATCGAATACTACGAGCACGGCGGCATCTTGCAGTACGTCCTGCGCCAGCTCGCCGCAAAATAGGCCCAATCAATTCCTGAGTGTCAGTGCCCCACCCTCGTGCGCGTCCGCAACGACGCGATGCAGTGACCTACTCAACGTGAAACAGCTCGCCTGAAATGGAAATGTCGTTCAAATACTCGTCTTTCGCCGTGGCTGGCCCAGTCGGATTAAAGTACAAATCCGCAATCATTCCCTTGGTGCCATTAAGGAAAAGACCGCCCAGTCCCGGACGTTGTGGATTAGCGCTCGCCTCCCACCCGGTCCCGGGAATCGTGACTGTGTACTTGTAATTCGGATCCTGAGCCGGATCGTACTTCAGCTTGCCGATATTCCAGTTTGGCGATTTCGGACCTGCAATCAGTTCGGCGAGCGAACAACTGCGGTTAAGGTGAAGGCTGCAATCGCCCTCCAATGAAGCAATGGCGTCCATGAACATCACCGCAATCTTTTCCTCCGGCTTGAGCGCGATCTCAACGCCCTGCGAGTCTTTCACCGCGATCTGAGCGGTGGTGGTGATCGGGCCGGAGCTCGAAGCATTGTGAGCCGGTGCTGCCGCCCCGCCGGCTGCGCCTGGTAGAGCGATGAAACTGATGTCGTCGAGCGCGAAATCATTCCAGGACGCATCGATGTTCAGGTCGTAAAGCGCCAGGTCAGCGCTTTTACTCGTGCCCGATTTCCACGTGAACTTGTAGTTTTGCCACTGGCCCCCGTTGTCGGGCGGATATTCCGGAAAGGTACTGCTTCCAATCGCGGCGCCGTTGATCTTCAGCTCCAGGTGCGGCAGCGACGAACTGTCGTGATCCACCTCGGCTCCCCAGTAGGAGAAGGTGTACTCCGTTGACGGCGTCACGGCTACAGTCTCCTCCCAAACCGCCACGGTCGCGTCGGTGCCGCCATTCACGATCATCATCTTTCCCGTTCCCGATGTGTGGTCGCCGCAGTTACACCAATCCCCAAAGGCTCCCGTCGCCGTGGAAGGGTTAGTGCCGATCGAGTAAAACCCGGGATTCGAAACGTCGCCCAGCGTGTATCTCGAAGTAAAACCGGTGTTGCCGTTTTCGAAGTCTCCGTTGATCACCAGGTTTGGACTCGTTTGTGCTCCCACGGCCAGCACCACAATCGCAACGCCAGCGAATACCGACAGTGCTTCGCGAACTCTCATCGGTTCCCTCCATTTTTTCTTGGCTGTTTTTCGTTGTTTGTTTTGCTCTTGCTCGTCCGGTTTCCGGCTTCCCCAGCTCGGGGACCCCAATTTGCTTGCCCGGTCCCGAGAGAATATACCCCAAAGTGCTCACTTCACCACCGAATTCGCGTGTGAATTTCGACCTCAGCGAATTCGCGGGATAGGAAGCTGCGGCGAGGTGTCCTCATGATCGAGCGCCCGCAGCCACGCTCGCACGCTCTCGCGAACGGCCTCGACTGCGATGCCTTCATAATTCGCTGGAAACGAATCGAGCCGGCGCAATGCTGCGCGCAGCAATGATGCGGCGCCCCCGGGGTTCTTCCGCTGAAGGTGATGAAACGCCGCCGTAATTTGAATCAAAGCCTGCAGGAACGTCTTCTCCGGCTCCTCGCGCTTCAGCCAGACGCTCTCCCAGTGTTCATGCGCAAGAAAGAATTCGCCGTTGCTGTAGCATCGCAGCCCTTCCGCCAGCGCTCCGCAACTCCAGTCAAGGGTCATCGTTCCCTAATTGTCGTTCGCCGTTCCGCGATTCCTGGCGCATGGTGAGAATCAAGCAAAACTGCTTTCGGCTCTTCCCTTTTCATCATCTAAAGCTCCCGCGGGAGTACTATTTGTGACATCGACGAGGAGGTCCTCATCGAAACGCCTCTGGCAAGGGAATGGGGCGCCCCGCCCCGCACCCAAACTCGGAGGAGACACCGGCGGAGGGAACCGTGGAACCAGACGCTCGCGCAATGAAGCCGCAGAAGATACACATCGAACAGCACAGTTTCGTGGGGTGCCTGTGGTTTGCTGCATGGCTGTTCACAATCGGATTCCTGCACCTGAGCTTTTGGAAGGGCGTATTCGCGCTCGTGATCTGGCCGTACTATATCGGCGTTCACTTCAGCGCCCTCGTGCGGTGATCTTCCGGTAGCCGGGCCTTGGCACCCGATCCCGCCGCACAACACTTGGTGAGCCCCAGTTCCCGGGGTTGCCATGGACATGCTTTTGTCCGTGGGGTCGAGGTCTCGTCCGCCGCGGCGGGCGGCCTCGGAAATCACAACCCTCCAGCCGGCTGCGCACGACGCCGCAACGGTTTGAAAGACGGAATCTTCAACTTGGCGGATCGGACAAGCACCCTGATCTCTGATCCCTGTCCACCGTCAGCTAGTCTTTCGGCTCCAGCACCTCGTCCAGCAGCATGCGCAGGCTGCTGGCGCGGGCGTGGCCCAGTTGCAGATTGGCCGAAGTAGCCTGCGAAACTTCATCGGCGAGATTCAGCGCGGCCAGCACGGCCACGCGCAGTGAGTCCGCGGTCCGTCCCTGCGCGGCCACAGCGCGCATCTTGGCGTCGACCGCTGCCGCCAGCTCGCGGATGTGCTCCGGGTCCTGCCCTGAAAGATGGTAGAGCTGATCGTAAATCTCCACCGTCACGTAGTCGCCCGGATTGTTGCGTGTCGGCTCGGCCACTGCTGCCTCACAATTCCAATGCGTCGAGTTGCTTGAGCAGCCGCTCCACACGCTCGCGGACCTGGTCGCGCTCGGTGCGCAACGCGTTCAACTCGCTTTGCAACCGCTCCACCACGGGCGACTGCGCATGCACCTGCGCTTCGGCCTGCGTCGCGCGAGCCTCAAGTTCCGCTCGTCTCGCCTCGGCCTGCGTTGCTCGCGCTTCTGACTCCATCACATGCGCTTCAAGGTCTGCTTGCCGCGCCTCGGCATTCTTGAGGCGGGCCTCAATTTTCGATGCGTGCTCTTCGGCGATCGCACGCGCCTCCCGCTCGCGCTTCACCAGCAAGACCGCGCGCCGGATCCGTTCTTCGAGCGCCGAAAAATCGTCCACACTCACCGCCAGCGCGCTCGCTCCCTCGTGCCCCGCCCGCTGCTGTTCGTCGCTCTGCGTTTCCACAGCTGCCTCCGATTCCGAAATCGCTCCGCCCCCAAATGAACCCGTTTGCGTTCGAGTATACAGCGGTTCCAGAATTGATGTACCTCGGAGCCGCCGCTTCCGAGTGGCATTTTCATTAACCGGGGACCCCACAGACAGGTCCTCGTCTGTGGGGTGGAAGTAAATGCCACCTTTCACCGCCCTGAAGAGGGCACGTGAATTCTGGAACCGCTCTGGCGCCGATCGGCGTCAATCCTGGCTCAAACCCGCAGCCGCGCTCCCACCTTGCCAACGGCTTCCACCACGCGCGTCTGGAAGCTCTGCAGTTCCTCTTCGCGCAGCGTGCGATCCGGCGCCTGGAAGGTCGCGCCCAGCAGCAGCGCATACTCGCCCTTGCCAAGCCGCGCATCGCGGAACACCTCGCGCACGCGCCACTCCGCGAGCTCCGGAATTTGAAGCTCCGCCATCGCGCGGTCAATGGTTTCCCAGGCGATGCCCTCGTCCAAAACCAGCGAAAAATCGCGACGCACCGGCTGATAGCGCGAAATCTCCCGCGCCGCTGGCCTGCGCAACGGCAGCTTGTAGAGCCGGTCGAGGTAGAGCTCGCCGATCAGCACCGCATCCTTGATCTTGCGCGCCGCCGCCTCGCGCGGATGCAGTTGCCCGAACCATCCAACCGTCACGCCGTCAGCCACCGCGCGCGCCGCGCGATACGGATGCAGCCACTCCGGCGTCAAGTCCAGCTTCTGCAGGAAAGCGGTCGAAGTACATCGCGCGCATCTCGAACCGTGCGAGCACCTGCTCCACCACGCCCTTCACGTCGTGGAACTCGAACGCCCGGCTCGCATGCAGCGCGCTCTCCTCGGGCAAACTGCCCACTGCGCCGAAACGCCAGCGCCGGCCGCTCCTCCACCTTGTCCGTCGTTCCGCCAAACACCGTGCCCAGCTCGAACAGCCGCACGTCGTTCACGTCGCGGTTCAGGTTGCCCGCGATCATCGCCAGCATTCCCGGAACGAGCGACGGCCGCAGCACGCCCGCCTCTTCGCTAAGCGGATTGCCCAGCGGAACTACCTGCCCCGGCTGCGGCGCGGTCAGCGCGCCCTCGGCCGCCGAGCAGAACGTGCTCCCAATCGCCTCATGGAATCCGGCGGCCAGCAGCGTGCCGCGCACCGCCGCTTCCTTCTCCGCCCACGGCAGCGCGCGCACGCCTTCGCCAAAGGCCGGCAGCGTGTTGGCAAAGCGATTGTATCCGTAAACCCGCGCGACCTCTTCGATGAGATCGATCTCCCGCTCCAGATCCAGCCGCCAACTCGGCAGCGTGACCTGCCACGACTCTTCTCCAAAGGTCCGCCCCACCGCAGGTGGCTGACTCGCTAACTCGCATCCCAGCGCCTTCAGAACGCCCTCGACGGTCGCCGCCGTAATTCCCTCTTCGTCCTCGGTCGCGCCAAGAATCCGCCACACCTCGCTCAACTTGAGCTGGATGGGCTTGCGCCGCGCCGTGCGCTCCTCCGCGGCCGCCACGCGCGCGTCCACCAGCTCGCCCTCTGCCCATCCGCCGTTGGCCAGCAGAATCGCGCTCACCAGCGCCGACGCCACCGGGGCCGCGTTGAAGTCCGCGCCACGCTCGAAGCGGTGGCTTGCATCGGTGTGCAACCCGTGCCGCCGCGCCGTCTGCCGCACTGCCATGGGATCGAACCACGCCGCCTCCACGAGCACGTTCTTCGTCTCTGGCGTGATCATCGTGTCCCATCCGCCCATCACCCCCGCCAGCGCCAGCGCCTTCTTGTGATCGGCCACCACAAGGTCGTCTGCATCCAGCACGCGCTCCAAGCCGTCGAGGGTCTTCAGCCGCTCGCCCTTGCGCGCCCGGCGCACGACGATTCCGCCTTCGATCTTGTCCAGATCGAAGACGTGCGTCGGCTGGCCCATCGCCAGCCAAGCAAAGTTCGTGGCGTCCACGGCGTTTGAGATCGTCTTCTGCTCAAGCAGGGCGAAGTACGTCGCGACCTCCGCGCCCGCGAACCAGTCGCGCGACTCGCCGATGGTCACGTCGCGCAACACGCGCGCCGTGAACCGCCCGCACGCGTCTTCAGCCTCGATCCGCACTGGGAAGGCCTTGGCGGCCGGCCGAGCCTTGAGCAGCGCGTAGTGCAATTCCGGCAGCTTCAACCCGTAAATCGCCGCTGCCTCGCGCGCAATGCCGTAGTGGTTCATCGCGTCCACCCGATTGGTCGTGATGTCCATCTCGTAAACCGAACCATTGTCGATCGAGCCGTTCCGCTCACCGAGTGGATAGTTCCCCTCGACGGCAATTCCGCGCAGAGTAAGGTCTTCGGCTAACTGCGTGTCATCAACAGTCAAGCCCGGCAAGTACGCTCGAAGCCATTTGGTCAGAATCTTCATTGCACTCTCTTAATCCTGTCAGCGCACCTATGCGAATTGGTTCAAGAACCGCATATCCCCCGCAAAAAGGCTGCCGATCTCGCTGATGCCATACTTCATCATTGCGATCCGCTCCACGCCCATGCCAAACGCAAAGCCCGAAATCTGCTTGGCGTCGTAGGCCGGCTGCTTCTCCGCCGCAAACGCAAACACCGCCGGGTCCACCATGCCGCAGCCCAGCAGCTCAATCCATCCCGAGTCCTTGCACTTGCGGCAGCCCTTGCCTCCGCAGAAAATGCAACTGATCGAAACGTCGGCGCTCGGCTCGGTAAACGGGAAGAACGACGGAAAGAATCGCGTCTTCACCGCCGAGCCGAAGAGCGCCTTCATGGCGTGGTCCAGCGTGCCCTTCAGGTCGCTGAAGGTGATGTTCGAGTCCACGCATAGCCCCTCGACTTGATGGAAGATCGGCGAGTGGGTCGCGTCGGCGGCGTCGTTGCGGTGCACCTTGCCGGGAATCACGATGCGCACCGGCGGCGGCTGCTGCTCCATGGTCCGCATCTGCACCGGCGACGTGTGCGTGCGCAGCAGCAACCGGTCGCGCAGCGGCTTGCGCTCCTGCCCTGCGACCACCAGCGTGTCCTGCGTGTCCCGCGCCGGATGGCCGGGAGGAAAGTTCATGCACTCGAAGTTGTAGTAGTCGGTCTCAACCTCAGGCCCAACGCCCACGGAGTAGCCCAGCGCGGCGAACACCTGAACAATCTCATTCATCGTGCGCGTAATCGGATGCTCGGCGCCGGTGAGCCGCCGCGTTCCCGGCAACGTGATGTCGATGGCCTCGGCTTTGAGCGCGGCCCCCCGCGAAAAGTCGCCCGGGCCCCCTGTCAGCGCGGCGTCCAGCAGGCCCTCCACAACTTCCTTCAGTGCATTGAAGCGCATGCCCAGCGCTTTCTTCGCCTCAGGCGGAGCAGCCTTTAGCCACCGGCCGGAAACTTCGTTGAGCCGCCCCTGCTTGCGGCCCAGCCATTCCAGCCGAAAGGCCTCCACCGCCGCTTCGTCTTCGAGCCCGGCCGCAGCTTCGCGCGCCTGCGCCTCGAGCGCGGCAAACGCCTTGTCCAGCGCGGCCTCGTCAAATCCGGTCAATGCGGGCGCTGTCAGATTGGGTATCGCTTCGTTCGCCATGTGCAAAGAGCAGGATAAAGCATTGCATCCAGCAGATGCGCGCTTATGCGCGCCCGAGGGCTCGGGGAATGCCAAATCGCTGCATTCAGCAGCCGCGTGCGCTTGCGCGCCCGCCTTCGAGCATCGCCCTTGGCAAATTTACGCCACAGCGCGGCGATCGTGCCGTAGCATGGTGACCATGAAGACACTGCTTCCCGCCGCAATCCTGGCCCTATGCTTCCCCATCCTGAGTGCCGCACCGCCCTTCACCGCCCAAGCCTCCGCCCAGCCCGCCTCCGCCATCTACCCTGTGCAGCAAGGCTTCGTCGACGCCCACGGCGTACTCATCTACTACGTCGAGTTCGGCAAAGGCTCGCCACTTGTGGTCCTCCACGGCGGTCCCGGTGCCGACCATACCTACTTCCTTCCCTGGCTGCTCCCGCTGGCGCGCACCCATCGCCTCATTTTCATTGACGAGCGCGGCTCCGGCCAGTCCGAGCGCCTGCAGGACGTGCACCAATACACCGTCGAGGGCGATGTCGAGGACGTTGAGGCCGTCCGCGTCGCACTCAACCTGGGCAAGATCGATCTGCTCGGCCACAGTTGCGGCGGCGTGCTGGCCCAGGCTTACGCGCTCAAGTATCAGCAGCACGTCAACCACCTCATCCTCAACAGCACCTTCGCCTCAACCCGCGAGATGAACGCGGTCCTGGCGCGCGAAAAGGCGCAGATGCCGCCCGACAAGCTCGCGCGCCTCAACCAGCTCGAAGCCGCCGGTCTTTATCGGCAAAGGCGCCATCTGGGAGCACGGCCGCTACCCGGCCGAATACGAAACCCTCGCCTGGGGCGACGGCTATTTTCCGTTCCTCTACGGCGCGCGGCCCGACCCCGCCTACGACCCCGCCACCGGCAACGCCCCCACCAACTGGGAGCTCTACCGCGAGATGTGGGGTTCCGACGGCGAGTTCATCATCGACGGCAACCTGAAGTCCGTCGAGTATGTCGACCGGCTGCACACCATCCACGTCCCCACGCTGATCCTCGTCGGCGACCACGACGAGTGCGACCCCAGCCTGAGCCGCGAGATGCACGAGAAGATCGCCGGCTCGAAGCTCGTCATCCTGCCCAACTCCGGCCACATGAACTTCGTCGACCAGCCGGACATGTGGCAGAAAGCCGTGCAGGGATTTCTGAGCGACTAGCAGTTCACGCAAACGCACCACGGCCCGGAGTCCTTTCGAACTCCGGGCCGCATTGTCCGCCAGTCAAATGTTGTTCTTACGCTGCCTTGGTCTTGGCTTCCTTGGCCTTGACTTCCTTCGCCTGCTCCACGAGCTTGGTGAATCCCGCTGCGTCCTTCACGGCAATATCCGCCAGAACCTTGCGGTCGAGCTCGATGCCGGCCTTCTTCAATCCGCTGATGAATTGCGAATAGCTGGTGCCGTTCAGTTTGCACGCGGCGGCAATGCGCACGATCCACAGCGAGCGGAACTGGCGCTTCTTCAGCCGCCGGCCCGTGTAGGCAAACTTCAGGCCGCGCTCCACGGCCTCCTGGGCCGCCTGGTAGAGCTTCGATTTGGTCAGGAAATAACCGCTGGCGCGCTTCAGAATCTTCTTGCGGCGGTCGTTCCGCTTGGTGCCACGTTTTACGCGGGGCATGTTTTTTCTCCTTTTTGGGTTCCGCTGACTCATCTCCGCTTGGCGCGGCTAATCGCAGAATCCGGTTCAAGCACGTCGAGCTGAGAGCTAAAAGCTAAGAGCTAACGGCTGGTTTTACGCGGCTGGAGGCAGGAGGCCATCACATTTGAATGCAACGGCTGTCAACCTCTTCACTCGCTCTCGTCAAGCCTGATCTCTCGCCGCTGCGAAACGCTTCGCAACCGGCGGGGGCCTATGCAACGGCCCCCATCTGCATCGCCACGCCCTTCATCCAAAAGGCTGCTCCATGCAATGGCGCCTCAGGCGTAGGGAATCATGCGCGCTACCTTCGCGTAGTCGCCGTCGGAAACAAGCAGGGTCCTGCCCAGCTTCCGCTTGGTCTTTGGCGATTTCGACGTAAGGATGTGCCGCGTCTTCGTCTGGCCCCGCTTGATCTTTCCGGTCCCAGTCTTGCTGAAGCGCTTTTTCGCGCCCGTATGGGTCTTCAACTTTGGCATGTTGTCTCGTTTTCTCGTTTGGCCACGCGGGAACCGCTCAGCCATCGGCCTCGTAGACAGGGATCTCCCTTCCTCTCAAGGCCTTAAACAGTATACCGTAGCCCAAGATTTCCCGCGACCTCGCACAGGCCAGTTTGGATACGCATTGAAAGGGCACGACTTTACAGGCCGCGGAAAAACTCGATGTATTGAAAGGGCACGACTTCAGTCGTGCCGCATACCGCGCCCAATGAATCGGGGCTTTAGCCCCTGAGGGAAAGCTTCTCCAAACTGACCCACTACCCCGCTCAGCCCCGCCGATTCCGCCGACCCGCCAACTCGCTAACTTGCCAACTCGCTCCCTTGCTCCCTTCCTAACTCCGCTAACACCGCTAACTCCGCTGCTCCTTCCTACTCCGCCGGGTCCTCCGCCGTAAACGGCGAGCAGCACGGCTTCTCCGTCGCATGGAAGTTCATCATCTCGATGCGTGTGCCGTCGGGATCGTAGAGGTTGAACTGGTACTTGCCGTCGAGGCCGATCTTCGGCGCCTGGTCATGGACTCCTTCGAGGCGATTAGCGGCCTGGAGCGCCTGGTACGCCTCGGGCACCGAGACTTCACCGATCGAGAAATGGTCCAGCACGCCGAGATCGTGCTGGCTCATATCGGTCGGAATTCCCTTGCCTGGCCCAACGGCGAGCATGTACTCCAGCCAGTCGTGCCCGTCGGGAACCTGCTGGCTTACCCACTCGACAGCGATCTTGCCGCCGCGGCCGCCCCACCAGTACGGCCTAAAGCCCAGCAGATCACGATAGAACTTGTCCTCGGCCGCGCGGTCGTGCACCAAAAAGCCTACATGGATGATGTGGTGGCCGATGGCGTTGGGTGGATAAAGCTCGCGGCCACGCTCGTACATCGATTTTGCCGGCGGCTGAACGAACTCCACTTTGTTGCCCTCGGGATCGAGCACGTCAAACCAGCAACTGCCATCCGAGCCGCGTTCCACGTGCGCCGGCACCTTCCAGCCCTTCGCGGCCAGGTACTTCCGCATCCCCTCGGCGCTTTCGGTATTCCATGCCACGTGGTCCAGCCGGTTGATTCCCGCGCCGGCAGGCAGCGGCAGCACTTCAATAAATTGCGTCGCGCTCACGGCATATCGCACGCCCTGCGGATTCTCGGCGTCGGGCAGCTTCACCGCGCCCACAACTTTGGTGTAGTAGTGCTCGGTTGCCGCGGCGTCCGACGTGTACACGGCCAGGTGCGAGACGCCTGTAATCTTCGGCCGGGCGGATGTGGTTTGAGAAGTGGCAGCAGCCACGAATGAAGCCGCAACAAGAGCAACAAGAAACAATCGGTTTTGCATCGCATTTCCCTCTCGATTTCTAGAGCCTGTTATTAACTTTCGCACGCGCAGGCGTTGCGAGCGCAAATCACGCCAGACGAGGCGGAGGACGACGGTCGTGGTGACCCCACCACCTAGGACGACAACGAAGTATGGCGCGATTTGCGCCGCAACCCTTCGGGCTGGGGCCAATTTCCCCCGGTTTCCTTGTCGCTCGTCGCTCCAGTAGGCCGGCTACAGTTCGCTCCTCGCTTCGCGAGCTGGGAAAAATTGGCTCCCAGCGACGCACGCGCCAAAGTTAATGACAGACTCTCGAGCCAGATAACATTAAATCGATTGGCTGCCGCGCGCAAACCGGGCGAGGCTCGGGACGACTTCCGGAATCCAAGCATGGCCCATATTCGGGGGTGACGAACCTAATTCCTGGTACGTAAAGTCCGTGGACCCATTGTCATCAATACTGCTTCCATCGTGGAGATGGGCAAGATCCAATCTGCGCGCATTCAAAAGCAGTTTGGCGAGCGAGTGCGCGTGTTGAGGAAAGAGAAGGGCCTTTCACAAGAGGCTCTTGCGCTTTCTTGTGACCTGGACCGCTCATACATCGGGGGAGTTGAGCGCGGCGAGAGGAACGTTAGCCTAGTAAACATCCATAGAATTGCTGCGGCCCTGGGCGTGCCTGCAAAGGAATTGCTCTGATGCCAAAGCCAGAGCACACGCCAGAAGGTCTTGAAGCGGCATTGGAGGCCGTTCTCCAGAACTATCACCGCGCATTCTCCTCTAAGGAATATGACGCGGAAAACGACGATCACGATCTGGTCATGGACCTATTCGGCATCTCGCCAGAACTGAAGCGCGAGAACCGCCAGTATTGGGGGCGCGAGCTAGGAATGTGTTGGCAGCTGATTGTCAGCAGAGTGTTCAGGCTCACTCGTGACGACTTTGGTCCAGCGGTTCGATTTGGAGCTGACGAACCCTACGATTTTACCTTCGGGAGTGTTGCTGTGGATACGAAGTATCGAATAGGCTCTGGCGATTCCGGGACACTCAAGAAGTTCAAGCAGTACGGCCCTATGCTACGAAGCAAGGGGTTCCAACCTGTGTTTCTTATCGTGAGGGACGACAATCTCCCTGCGGCAATAGGAGCGTGTCGCGCCGGGGGGTGGGATGTTCGCTGCGGAAATGCAACTTTTGACTACGTGACGGAGCACACGCACTTTGACCTCAAAACATTTCTTCAGCAAAGAGCCCTAAAGTTTCGGATCGAGCGGAAGTAGTGCTCCTGTCGTTCGCAGGAAAGAGAGCCCTCGTGTTGGGTCGAGCGGAAGCGGTATTACTATCGTCAGCAACCGTTAGCCTTCTTTCGATCAGCCTAGCGTATTCGGGGTTGATTTCGATACCGACAAATGAACGCCCAAGTTTCTTCGCTGCGACGAGTGTGGTCCCTGTTCCAGCGAACGGGTCCAGCACAAGAACGCTTGGGTCATTAGGGACAAACAATTCCACAAGTTTTTCCATCAGCGCAATTGGCTTCGGAGTGCAATGAGACTGCGCATCATCTTCGTCACTTCTAGTGTCTCTTGGGATGTTCTCGATGATATTCGATAGGAACCGTCCACACCCATTTTCAGCATGGAACAATCCAATACCGTACTTTAAGACGGTCTCAGTATAGCTATTTTCGAGAGGTTTCTGAAGCACCGCGATTGCCTCCCACTCATTTCTCAAGCAGCTATGCCAACCGTTCCACTGTTCGGCATTCACCATTCCCTTCTCGCGAAGCTTCGCAGCCAAATTGAGACCCTTAGGGATTCCACTCGGCCTCCGATACACTATGCAGTCTCGGGCGTAGAATCCCGCTTCTTCCAAGGCAACCTGAACATGCGCAACAGTCCGTGTGCTGCTGAAGACACCCACTAGCGCGCCCGGAGTACAAACTCTGAACAGTTCCGCACCCCATGCGCCACACCATTTCTGATAACTAAGAACGTTTTCTCGATTCCTCTCGTACCAGCGTTTCGATCTAACCCCACCTGCGAGCCCACTTCCGTAAGGAATGTTTTTTACAAGCGTCTTACTGTCTTGGATGCGAGTGACGCGACGCTGTATTTCATCGTGGTTCCAGTCCTTCCCTATGAACTCGTAGTTGTACGGCGGGTCGGTAAGACAGACTCCGATACTTTGCGCCGGGAATTCCCGAAGCACTTTAGAGCAGTCGCCCACGAACACCTTATTTGTCAATTCCATACGCTGTCCCGATTACACATCCCTCCATTCGTGAATTCAACTGTGGGTTATTTGTAAATCGTGTACCTTTTGTGCAATTACGGCCATTTCGGGATCGGTTCGAGATTGGGAAAGACGCCTATCCGCGCTTTCCCCGCAAAGGCTTACGGTACGGCATCTCTCACGCTGGCGCTATTATCTCTCCGACGGTCAGTTGATCGAAAGTGAGCCGCTTGCCAATAATCTGACGCCGCACATCAAATCGCGAAGAATCCCGCGAGCGCAGTTTTCCTGTCAAGAGTTCGCCGCCGAAACAACCTCCCCCAACCCCAACCTAACCCCTTCCCCCTCCAGCCCTTACGCCCTGCTCAAAAATTTCCCCAAGTTTGCCGATTAATTCTCCCAAATCGCTAGCCTTGAAGATGAAGGAGTTACTTTATGGCAGACCTTACCGTTTCGACCGATACCGCCCCAACCGCACCTCCAACCGCGACCGCACCTGCCGGCTCGAAGGCGCCCAAAGACAAGAACGACGCCGAATACAAGGCCATGTACCGCTGCATGCGCGCCTGGAACTACGCCTATGACAAGGAAGCCGCCGATCTCGACGAGGACGACCCCGACAACGACGCCTGGAAAGCCGCCAGCGAAGCCTATCTCCGCGCCACGCCTCCTCTCAGCGGCTACGAAAACATTTGCCACTTCATTGCATGTATCAACTATGCGTCGATGACCGAAATCGTCACTCACCGCGAAGCGCAGCACTACCTGTCCAACGCCAAGCTCGCTCTCTCCGCCGTTCTCCGCCAGCCAAAGCCCTCGACCGGCGAGCCCAAGCGCCTCGGCCGCCCTCCCAAAGCCCGCGCCACGGAGGAAATTAAATAATTAAAAAAATGGAGCGACTTCGGAGGCACGAAAATCGAAATAACTCATTTGGAATCAACAAATCGATCTCAAAACCGTCGACAAATTTCGTCAAATTTCGTCGATTTTATGAGCAAAAACGCCTCCAAATCGACACACCGATCTCTGGTCTCCGCTCTCTGATCTCTGCTCTCTGATCTCTGGCCTCTGTTCTCTGGCCTCTGTTCTCTGGCCTCTGGTCTCTGATCTCTGTCTCAGAACTTGTACCGCACCGCGATCTGCATCAGCCGCGGCGGCATCGCGCTCACTGCCTGGCCGAAGGTTCCGCTCGAGATGTTTCCCTCCACCGTCGCCGGCCCGAAGAACTGCGCGTGGTTGAACACGTTGAACGCCTCGGCGCGAAACTCGAATGTCGCGCCCTTCGCGCATTGAGAACTCGCGCGAGACCGTGGCATCCAGGTTCTCCATGCCGGGCCCCGAGAAGAATCGCCGCCGCGCGTTGCCCATGGTTCCCAGCGCCGGCAGACTGAACTGGCTGGCGTCGAAGACCGCCGCGCCGCCGCGCGGATTGGTGTTGAGGTCGAGCGAGTTGCCGCTCCACTCTGGCGTGTCCACGCCGTTGTTGTTGATGCCGTTGGGAATCGTGCCCAGCAGCGAGGTGTCGTTGTTGTTGAGCGAGCGTGACCGGCAGGCCCGTGGTGAAGCGCGCGATCCCGGCCACTGCCCAGCCATCCGCCACTGCGTGGAGCAGGCGGTCGTTGCTCTTAAGCTTCGGAACCTCGTAGTGGAAGGTCGCCACAAAGTTGTGCCGCATGTCGAAGGCCGAAAGTCCGCGGCTCAGCGACGGATCGACCGGATTGACCGGCTCAGGCAGTCCCGCCGACTGATCGATCGACTTCGGAATAGGTGTAGCTGGCCAGCAGATCCAACCCGTGCGCGCGATGGTTCAGCGTGGCCTCGAGAGCGTTGTAGTTTGCGTTGGCAATCGTCCGCTGCAGTTCCACGCTGCCGAACTCCGGCCCGAATGTTGTCCGCGCGGCCTGCTCGTTGAACGGCCCGCACGCCGCGCCCAGGCTCAGGCACAGCGCCGGATCGGCCGGGTTCGCCTCTTCAAGCACCAGCAGATGATGCGACGAAGTTCCCACGTAGCTCACCGTGGCCAGGGTGCCCGCGCCAAACTGCCGCTCCACGCTCGCCATCCAGTGCTGCGCGTAGGGCGTTACGTCGTTCGGATCGACAGCCGGAATGCCGACCAGCGGCTCAAACTGGCTCCAGTTCACGGTCGAATTCGGATTCGCCCGGCTCGCTCCGTACGCCACGTGCTGCAAGGGGAACCGCTGCCCCGCGCTCGCGCCCGTAGCGGCCACCGTGAACGGCGAGGCGAAAAGCGGCGGCGCGGCCGACGTGTAGGTGTACCCGTACGGCGGATTCGCGCTCATGATTCCCGCCGACAATCCCTCGTAGGCCGTCAAGTACATGCCGTAGCCGAGGCGAATGCTGGTCGTGCCCGCCGGGCCAACGATCTTTTCCAAAAGGCCGTTCCCCGCGAGCGAGGCCGGCGCGTACGCAATGCCCGCGCGCGGCGAAAAGTTGTTCCGCGGCGGCGCCAGCGAATCCGGAACGCCCGGATCGCCGGGAAACACCAGTCCCTGCGGCGCGCCGGGAAACACCTGCGACTGCTCGCCCTTCAACCAGCGTTTGCAACTGGTTGTATTTCTCGAGCCACGGCCGGATGCGGTCCCAGCGCACGCCGTAGTTCACCGTCAGCTGGCTCGTCGCCTTCCAACTGTCCTGCGCAAACGCCGCCATGTAGAGGTTGCGGTTATAAAAGCTCTCGGCCTGGCCCTGCGTGTAGCTCGACGCCACGCCCAGCAGGAAATCGGCAAAGTCCACGCCGGTCTCGGAGCCGTTGAAGCCGAAGCTGCCGTTGAAGACCACGTCGGGATGGGTGTTGATCTGGTCCTCGTGCAGCTCGCCGCCAAATTTCAGCCCGTGCTTGCCGATGATGCGCGAGAAAGCGTCCGCGCCTTCGTAGATGTTCTCGGCCTGCACCAGCGCCGTCGTATCCACGCCGATGGTGAAATCGTTGAAGGCGACATTCTCAATGCCTTCGGTGGAGGGCTTCAGCGGCACGATGCCGGTGAATCCCTGCGCCGCGAGTGTCGGGCCCACGCCGCCGCGTGGCTGGCCCACGGCATTCGCGTTGCGCATGTAGCTCGCGTGCGCCTCGTTCAGCATGGAAGAGCCAAAGGTCATGGTGTGCTGCAGGCTCGCGAGTTGCGCCCGTCCCTCGCTGGTCGCGTCGAATCCCGGCACATTGGCGCCGCCCGTCCCGGTGGGATAGGGATTATCGAGCGAATACTGGTCGACAAAGTAATAGCCCGTAAGCGCGCTCTTGCCGCGGCTCCAGTCCGCGCGCAGTCCGCCCTTGTCATCCTGCAGGGTCTGGGCCGCACTCGCAGTCTCAAAGACCGCGTCGCCCGCGTTCGGTCCGGGAATCGAGGTCAGCAGATACTTTGCCGGCGCCGGCCAGATGCTCTGCGGAATCTTGCCCGTGGGAAACACCTGCGCATACGGCTCGCCCGCGGTCACCGTCTGCCCCAGCTCCGACGACAAATGCGCCGCCCATGCATTCCCGTTCACGCTTCCCGTCAGCGGAACCTGGCTGAAGTCTCCGCCGCGCTCCGCTGCAGACGGAACTGCAATGTCGCCGGTGTCGATTCCTTCCGTCAGCCGCGTTCCCTGGTAATCGCCGAACAGCATCACGCCGCGCTGAAATGGCTCGCCGCCCAGCGTGCCGCCGAATTGGTTTTGCCGGTACGCCGCCCGGTCGGAAGAAAAATAATTCCGCGCATCGAGCGCCGTGTTGCGCAAAAACTCAAACGCGCTGCCGTGCAGTTGCGGGGTCCCGCTCTTGGTCGTCACCAGAATCTGCCCGCCGCTCGAGTTTCCATACTCCGCGTCGAAGTTCGAGGTGAGCACGTGAAAGCTGTCGATCGCGTCGAGATTGGGAACGATCGACGTGCCCATGTTCACGTCCTCTTCCACATCGGCGCCGTTCACGCGAAAGCCGTTCGAATCCTCCCGCTGGCCGCTGATCGAAAGGTTTCCCGGATTCGCGTTGCCCGAGGGCGGCGTGGTCGCCACGCCGGTCATCACTACCGCGCCCGGCTGCGCCGTGTTCACCGGCACAATTCCCGGCTGCACCGCCATCAGGTCGGTAAAGTTGCGCCCATTCAGCGGTACGCTCTCCATCTTTTTCGATTCCAGCGTCTCGCCCAGTTGCGTGCTCGTTGTCTCAGCCGCCAAAGCATTTGCCGTCACCTCCACAGTTTCTGCATCGCCGCTCACCGCCAGCGTCACATCCACATTTGCATCGGGCGCAGCCGCGCTCACCACGGCCTGAGCCCGGTAAAGTGCGAACCCCGCCGCACGCGCCTCGATCGAATAGCTGCCCGCCGCCGGAACGGTAATTTCAAAGTGCCCTTGCCCGTCTGTCACCTGCTTGAGCGGCGCACCCGCTCCGGCCAGCCGCAAATTGACCTCCGCACCTAGAATCACCGAGCCTGTCGCATCGTGCACCAGGCCACCGACGCGGAAACTCTGCGCATCCTGCGCCTGCAATCCGAACGGGCTGGCAATTGCCAGAAGAAAAAAGACAAATGAAAGACGACCCCTCAAGCGGAAACCTCCGAAATGACTTGTGCCTGGCCCTCACGCGCAGCCGGTGAAGCGATCGAATCTGGACTGCAGGCCTAACCCAAGTGGCCTGATATATCGGACCAATATAGTCCGAGTCCAGCAGTGATCCAAATCACCTTGGAGAACTGAAAAATGTTCGGTCTCACGATGAATGAAAATATACGACCAAATCAGTCCTCGTTTAATCTACGACTAATTCGGTCCTATATCAAGTCCAGCATCTCACTTGCCGAAACCATCTCCCAACTGGGAAGGGAGTGCAGGCTCGATCGCGATTGTGATTGGAAAGGGGTTTGTATCGGGCAAAGAAGGCAGATTGGCTGATAGGACCCAGAAGTCATCATTCGCGGCAGAAGGAGCTGGCCCGATTAGGCATTCTGGGTCGTGTGATTTCTCTGATGAACTGCCAGCACCAGCGCGACCAGAGCCGTGAGGAGCGAAACCACCGCAAGCGAGAGAAATGCGCTGCGCCAGCCGAAGGCAACGGCGATCCGCGCTACTGTGTCGCCGGAAAGCCATCCCGCCATATAGCCAAACCCATCGATGATTCCCGCCGCCGTGGCGCTGCCGCGCTGGCCGCCGAAATCAAGCGACATGGCGCCAGCCAGATACGAGTAGGGTCCCAGCAACATGAAGCCGACAAGCCCTACCAGGACGGTCGGCGCCCAGACTCCGGCGTGGTCGGGCACGCGGCCCATCAGCAAAAGGCACACCGTGCACGCCGTCATCCCGATCACGACCAGCGTGTTGCGCCCGTTGGGGCCGAGCTTGTCGCTCAAAAAGCCGCCCAGCAACACCGAGATGCCGCCGCAGAGCGGAAACAGCGCGCTGCGGCTGGCCGCTACGCTTGCCGAAAGGCCCGCGAACTGGACGAAGTAGGTTGGCGTCCACAAGTTGAACGTCTCGCGCAGCATTGTCGTTCCAAACGCCAGCGCGCAGACCATCCAGAATGGAAAGCTGGTCAGCAAGGGCCGCAGGATTGCTCCAACTCCTACCCGTTTACCGTCGCCGGCCGTTTTCTCGTCCGCCCATTCTTCGCGCGCCCCCTCCTCGCGCGCATAGACATTCCGCGGATTGACTTCCGGATCGGGCAACCCCCGATCCTCCGGCGCTTCGCGCAGGAGCAGCAGATTGGTGACCATCAAGACCGCGAGCGCGCCCGCTGCGAAGAAGAACACGCCACGCCAGCCCACGCCATGCGCCATAAGCTGGCTCATCATCCATCGGCAGCCGGCATCGCCAAACAGAAAACTCAGGCTCACGACGGCCATCACGCTGCCATACGTCGAGTAGGAGAACCAGCGCGACGAAACCCGCACCAGGCCTGCCCACCCTTGTGACTGGAAAAGCCGGTTCCCAATCCACGCGAGCGTAAAGATTGGGAATCCTCCGCTGATGGCAAAGATGATGGTGAAGAAGATAGAGCCGGCCATCCCGCCGAGGAAGCTTCGCCGCCCGCCGCCTGTGTCGGCCAAGGGTCCTGAGAAAAACTTGCCGAATGCGTAGGCCACTGTGCCGAGAGAAGCGATCAAGCCAAGCCGTATCTGCGCCTGGTTCGGCGTCATGCCGTGGCGCGCCATATCGTGGATCAGATCGGGCAACACGACGGAAAGATCGGAGCGGCAGAAATAGTAACCGGAGTAGCCCAGGGCGAGGAGCAGAGCGGTGGCAGCGTGCCAGGCAGTAAACCGCTTAGAACCTGGCTGAGCGGGCTCAATTTGGCCGGGGACCAGTGTACTGGTGGTGGACACACAAGAAAGCTACCACACGGCTCGACGGGGGAATTCCACGCTCTGGTCAGGCCAAGGAGCCTTTTCACGCGCTGTTCATCGAATGGCATTCCGGCAGCGGACCGCGGAGGAAAACTCGGCCAATGGATAGCGCTTTCGCATAAGCGGGTGGGGCCGAGAGAATCAGGCGGTTACGAGATGCGCAACGTGTTGGCGCTTAACGGACATCAGCTCCAGGGCCGTCTCGGCGATGTGTTCGGCGCTGACTTCGAACTCCTTGACCAGCTCCCAGGGCGCGCCCGACTCGCCGAAGCGGTCTTTGACGCCGATGGCGGCGGTGATGACGGGCACGCCGTAGAGCTCACTGCTGGCGGTGAGAATGGAGCTGACGCGCCCGGCGAGTGCGCCGATCTGATGTTCCTCTGCTGTAACCACGACGCCGGTTTCATGCGCCGCGCGAACGATCGCCTCCCTGTCGATGGGCTTGAGCGTGTGCAGGTTCAGGATGCGGGTCTCGTAGCCGAAGTCGCGCTTGAGGATCCACGCGGCGCGCATGGCTTCAGGCACCATCGGCCCGCAGGCGAGGATGCTCAGATCTTCGTGCTCGTCGGCGCAGTCTTCGGCGAGGCGCGTTTCAAATGCGGTGACGAAGTCCGCTCCTTCAGTGCGCAGGCGGATCACGTTCGCCTTGCCAAAGACGAAGGGCGTGGATTCATCGGTCACGATCGGCGTGGCCTCGCGCGCGAAGCGGATGTACTTGGGCCCAACGTGGTCGAGGAGAAGATGGCGCGTGGCCTTGCGCGTTTCGATGGCGTCGCAGGGCACGACGACAGACATGTTGGGAAGGCCGAGCATGGCGAAGAGATCTTCGAGCGCCTGATGCGTAGCGCCATCGGGGCCGACGGAGACGCCCGCGTGCGCGCCGGCGACGAGAACATTGAGGTTGGAGTAGCAGACCGAGACACGGAGCTGGTCGAGGTTGCGCGCGGCGGAGAAGGTCGCGTACGAACCAAGGACGGGCAGCTTGCCCTCGCGCGCCAGGCCCGCGGCGGCCGCGGTCGCCGACTGCTCGGCGATGCCCATCGAGATCCAGCGGCGGGCGCGCTCCGGCTTGCCAGCGTAGAAATCGGCAATGGTGATGGAGCCGGAGATGTCGAGGCCGATGCAGACGACGCGCTCGTCGTCGCCGCATTCGGCGAGGGCGCGGCCGAAGCCCTTGCGCGTGGGTTCCATGGTCACGTGCATAGCGGCGGGGTCGGCGTTCCACCAGTAGTCGCGCGAGAAGCGCGGCATTCTGGAATCGAGCGTGTGCGATGCTTCGGCCTGCCAACTCTTCGCCTTCGCGAGCAGCTCATCGACAGGAATGCGATCGGCTACACCCAGCTCCTCGAGCGCCTTGGCGAGCTCTTCGCGATTCGGCGCCTTGCCGTGCCAGCCGGGCTGATTTTCCATAAAGCTGACGCCCTTGCCTTTGACGGTGTCGGCGAGAATGACAACGGGGCTGCCGGCAACGGCGCGGGCCTGCTCGAAGGCGTCGACGATCTGGCTCATGTCGTGGCCGTCGATGCGCAGCACCTCCCAGCCAAAGGCCGCGTACTTGGCGGCGAGCGGCTCGACCTGCATCACGTCCTTGACCCAGCCGTCGATCTGCAGGCGGTTGCAATCGATGACGGCGATGATGTTGTCGAGATGGAAGTGGCCGGCTTCCATCGCCGCTTCCCACACCTGGCCCTCCTGCTGTTCGCCGTCGCCCATCAGGCAGAAGATTTTGTGCTTCTTGCCGTCGATGCGCGCGGCCAGAGCCATGCCGACGGCGATGCTGAGCCCCTGGCCGAGAGAGCCGGTGGAGACCTCGACGCCGGGCAGCTTGAGCCAGTGCGGATGGCCCTGAAAGGGCGAGCCGAGCTTGCGCAGCGTGACCACATCGTCGAGCGGGCAAGAAGCCGGCCATGCCGAGAGAGACGTAAAGCGCGGGCGCCTTGTGGCCCGCCGACCAGAGGATGCGGTCGCGATCGGGCCACGCGGGATTCCGGGGATCGTGGTCGGCCACGCGCAGATAGAGGGCTGCGGCGAGGTCCATGATGGAGAGCGTGCCGCCGGCGTGGCCGGAGCCTGCCGCGCAGAGTGCGACCAGATTGTAGCCGCGCATGAGGCGCGCCGCATCGCACAGCTCTTCGATGGAGTATTCCTTGGTGACCAAGCCGGTTTTTGAATCCCTCAGCGCCATTGCCGTTCTCCTTCGCGCTTCAAGTCGGCCACTTTTTCTGCCGCTACAGATTTGCCTTCGTCCACGCGTCGATGCGCTGGAGCGCTTCCATCAGGTTCTCCATCGAGTTGGCCACGCTGAATCGCAGGTAGCCTTCGCCGTAGCGATCCAAACGCCGTGCCCGAGAGAGCCGCCACGCCGGCCTGTTCCAGCAGCGCATCGGCAAGCCGTTTGGAGGGCCATCCCGTGCCGGTGATGTTGGCGAAGACATAGAACGCGCCTTTGGGCATGCGCGCGCTGAAGCCCTTGATGCGGTTGAGGCCGTCGACAAACGCGCGGCTGCGGCGCTCGAACTCCGCGCGCATCGCGTCCACCGCGGTTTGATCGCCGGTGAGCGCCGCCAGCGCCGCGCGCTGCGTGAAGGCGGCGGTGCAGGAGTTGCAGTTCGTCACCAGGCGCGTGATCTGCGCAGCCAGATCGGCGCGCATCACGCCGTAACCGATGCGCCAGCCGGTCATGGCATAGGTTTTGGAGAAGCCGTCGAGCAGGATGGTGCGCTCCTGCATTCCGGGCACGCTCATGATGGAGAACGGCTCGCCTTCGAATTGCAGGCGGCTGTAGATTTCGTCGCTCAGGATCATGATGTTGCGATCGCCGATGGCCTCGGCTGCGCGCTCGATGTCGCGGCGGCTGAGCACGCCGCCGGTGGGGTTCTGCGGCGAGTTGAGGATGATGAGCTTGGTGCTGGGCGTGATCAGCCGCGCCATTTCGTCCACGTCCATGGCGAAGTCGCGCTCTTCGCGCAGGGGAATGGGCACCGCCGTGCCCCCGGCGTAACGGATCATCGATTCGTAGATGGGAAAGCCGGGGTTGGGGTAAAGGACTTCGTCGCCCTCGTCGATGAGGGCGAGCATGGCGTAGAAGATGATGGGCTTGCCGCCGGGAACAACGACCACTTCTTCGGGCCGGACGGCGACGCCGCGCGTGCGGCTGACATAGCCGGCGATGGCTTCGCGCAGCTCGGGCAAACCGGCCGAAGGGACGTAGTGCGTCCATCCTCCGCGCAGCGCGTCCACGGCTGCTTCCACAATGTGCTGCGGCGTGTCGAAGTCGGGCTCGCCGATCTCGAGATGCACGATGTTCCTGCCCTGACGCTCCAGCGCCTTCGCCTTGCTGAGGACTTCAAAGGCTGTCTCCGTGCCCAGGCGCTCCATGCGCCGCGCCAAAACCAACTCGTGTTCCGCCAACTGTGTTGTCATCGCGAGTGCTCCAATCACTTGCCTCGGCCGGCGCGCGACAGGGTCCATAAGCGGAGCTCTCCGCGCTCCGGCCGGATGGCATTATACTGCCGGCCAAAACCGGCAAAATGTGACGGCCGTCGCCCTGCCTGCAGGCTCCGTAATGGCACCATTTGCACAGGCGCAGCCGCGCAGCGTCGGTGTGTAGAATGTTCGAAGCGTACCGCCCGTCCCCGAAAATGACGTACTACGACCAGGTCGCAGAAGCCGCCGCCTTTTTGAAAGCGCGGCTGGGCTCGCTCGACGCCGCGGGTCGGCATCGTGCTGGGCTCGGGGCTGGGCGCGGCGGCCGAGGCGGTCGACGATCCGGTGATCGTGCCCTACAGCGAGATTCCGCATTTCCCGCAATCCACCGTCGAAGGCCATTCGGGCCGCATGGTGGCGGGGCTGCTTGGCGGCGCGCCGGTCGTCATCATGCAGGGGCGCGTCCACTTCTACGAGGGCTACTCGCCGCTCGAGGTCACCTTTCCCATGCGCGTGCTGGGCGCGCTGGGAGTGCGCGCCGTGGTGCTGACCAATGCGGCCGGCGGCATTCAGCCCGGCCTGCACGTGGGCGAACTGGTGCTGTTGAGCCGACCACATCAATCTGATGGGCTGGAACCCGCTCAACGGGCCCAATGAGCCGCGCTTCGCCGTCCGCGCCGGCGCGGGCCTGCGCTTCTTCGACATGACCGAGGCGTACAGCAAGGCGCTGCGCGCGCTGGCCAAGGAGGAGGCGCACGAAGAGGGATTCGCGCTGGAGGAAGGCGTGTATCTGGCCACGCCGGGGCCGAGCTTCGAGACGCCCGCGGAGATTCGCGCCTTTCGCGCGCTGGGCGCGACGCTGGTGGGCATGTCCACCGTGCCGGAGACGATTGTGGCGCGGCACATGGGGATCGAGGTGCTGGGCATCTCGTGCGTGACCAACCTGGCCGCGGGACTGGGCGCAACGCCGCTGAGCCACGAAGAGGTCAACGAGACCGGCCGCATGGGTGGAGAGCCGGCTGGCCGGATTGCTGAAGCGGCTGGCGCCGAGAATCGCCGCAGAGGGTGGAAGCGGAGGAGTGAGCGCGGCAATGAATCAGGCGGCAGAAGCTCTACGGAGTCTGCCAGGTCCCAGCGCAGGGGCCTGGCCGTTCAAGAGCGCCGCGCCTGCCCTTTCCGCCCACGGTGCTGGGGATTGCCGGCTGCTCCGGCTCGGGCAAGACCACCTGGCCAACGAGCTGGCGCGCATGTTGCGCGGCCTGCGCTTTCATCTCGACGACTACTATCTCGACCTCTCGGATACTGCCGCTGGCCGAGCGCGTGGAAAAGAACTTCGACGACCCCGCGATGATCGAGGTTCCGCTGCTTGCCCGAGCACGTCGCCGCACTGGCGCGCGGAGAAACCATCGATCGCCCGGTCTACGACTTCGCCACCTACACGCGCGTCCAGGGCCGCACCCAGCGCGTCACCGCCGGCCCCTTCCTGATTGTCGAGGGCATCTTCGCGCTCTATTACCGCGAGCTGTTGCCCTTCTACCAACTGCGCGTTTACGTCGATACGCCCGACGCATTGTGTTTCGAGCGGCGGCTGAAGCGCGACATGGAGGAGCGCGGGCGCACGCCGGAGTCGGTGCGCTATCAATATGAATTCAGGGTCCGGCCCTCCAGCGTGGCCTATGTGCGGCCCTCTGCCGCGAATGCCGATCTGGTGGTGGATGGCACCGGCGCGCTCGATTGGAAGGTGGAGCGGGTGATGACGGAGATGCGCAAGCGCGGGCTGCTGGCGGCAGCGGGGTAGCAGGCCGCTCATCGCACGATCAAGACCCTAACGCCCATCTGGTTCCGTGGCGCAAGGCAACGGGCGGTGACAGCGATTGCCTTCATCATTGCGGCAACACTTCGATTCCAGTCACTGAGGCATATCCTTGCACCGGAACGAAGCTCAGAATCAGTTTGCCCTGGGCATTCGGCTCCAGATCTGGGAATCTCCGGATCACGACGTCGGAGTCGCGGGCTTCTTTGGCCAGGTCGAAGGCGCTGAGAAGGACTTGGCCGTTGCAGAAGACATTGAAGACATGAGCGACCCCCGGTTTGCCCTCGAAAGCGGCGGCGGGCGGCTCGTCCCAATCGCCATGGCGCACCGCAAAATACAGCGTCACCGTGTACTTTCCCGCAGAGACCGGAATGGCATAGGAAAAGTTGCCCCACCGCTCGGTCTCGTAAAGCTCGGGATCGTCGGTTCCTTTCACCGGCGACGGTATAAGCCGCCAACTGTCCGCCGTCGAAGTAGTCGTCGGGGCTCCACCAATGGCTGTCGTTGGAGTAGTAGGGGGTTTCCCGGGCCAGAATGCGAACGGGACGAATGCGTCCCCGGATTCCGGGCAGGATTTCGATGGCGGAGAGAGTCGCTTGCTGGCCATTGTCCGCCGAAAACTCGAGGTGCAGCATGCCGTCCGCGGCCGGCTCGATGCCGGTAAACACCTTCACGTCGGCGGTGGAGCTTGCGCCGGCGTCGGCCACCACGTCAAAGCCGCTGAGCAGCGGCTTGCCGTTTGCGCGCACGGTCATGATGCGGCTGCCTTCTCCTCCCGTGCCGCAGGATTCAGGCCCATAGACAGTTTCAGCGAAGTGCAGGTGCAGTTCGTAGATGCCTTTGTGTAAGGGAATGTCGTAGCGGAACTGTCCTTGCCGGCTGGTGCGATAAAAGCCCGGATCGAGTGTGCGCGCGATGTGTTGATGGAGCTTTTGACCGCGCGTGCCGCCGGTGAAACAGGCGTCCGCGCTCCATAGCTTGTCGGCGTGGTCGACGAAGCTTCGGCTGGCGCCTGCCAGAATGCGCACCTCTTCTCCGCCCGGCGGCCCAAGCGAAGGTTCCGAAGGACAGGCCGGCGAACGGGTTTGCATCAACTGCAGGCCGCCCCTGCTTCTGCTGCAGGGAGCGATGCCAAACATAGCCACCGGCCAGCAAGAGAACGAGAAGCGATAAGGCCGCCCACCACCCATGCCGGAGGAGTGGAGCAAACACCCGCTGCCGGGGCGCGACGCCGATTCCGGGTGATGGTTTGCCGGGGTCCATGGAAGACGTCCGCCGCCTGCCGTGGCGAATTGCGCTCGAATTTTGGGACGTATTGTCCCAGCGGAATCGTGATGTGCAGCGGGTTTCCGGCGCCTTCGCCCTGGTAGTACTCGGCCAGGCGCCTGCGAAGGCGATTGGCCTCAACGCGGACGATGGAATCCGAATCCTGATCGAACTCGGGCCCGCGATGAAAGACTTCGACGGCAATCGAGTACTCCTTGATCTGGTTGGCCTCCCCGGCGAACAGCGTCTCGCACAGGTACGAGAGAAGGTTCGCCAGGGTCGGGGCGCGGGCGAACCTTTGGATTCAAGCACCGTTTTGAGTTCCGCGCGCTGCTCGGCGAGCTCGATCGTCTCGGGGATATCCACAGTCATCTGCGGCCCTTGCGACGGGGTGGGATCGTCGGATCGATTGTAATGTTAGCGCGGTCTTCCGATTCTAAAGCCTTTAACGGTGTACGAAGAGGTGGAGATGAGCCGTGTAACGGGGTGTAACCCCCGTCTCCGGTCGTGGAAGCTGCAACTGATCCTCCGTTTCACCGTGAGCTCAAACTGCTGAATCGCATCGTTTCAGCGGTGCGCCAGCCGCCGTAACCCCGCCGCCACGGAAAGGTAGCAGGTATAGCGTTGTACGCCGCGGCCGGCTGGTCTCTACTCAGTATCGATCCAACGTGCAGAATGCCGGGGGCAACCGATCGAGCAGCCCTCCCTGAATTGCCCCGGATCGAGAAAGAGGTGTTCCATGAAAAGGCTTGCAAGCGTCATCGCCGCGATGAGCCTCATGTCCTGCGCTGCCGCGTATGGATGGAGGGCTCCCATGCGGGACCTTCCCAACGGGATCAGCCTGGAGACGGCAAAGGCGTCTGAGCAGCAAGGCGACATCGCCCGCGCTCGCAGCGACTATTTGTCGGCCGTGGCTTATTACCAGAAGGCTCTGCGCACCGGCGGGCCGGATCCGAACTCTATAACAAGCTGGGCATCGCCCAGCTCAAGCTGAAGGAGCTACGGCGCCGCGCGCAAAAGCTTTCTCGCGGCCATCAAGAGCGACCCCCACAACGCCAGCGCGCTGAATAACCTGGGCGCGTTGATGTGCATTCAGAAGAAGTACAAGACGGCGCTCGACTACATGAAACAGGCGCTGGAGCTGGACGAAGAGAATGCGGCCTTTCACGTGAACATGGCCGAGACGTGGGTAGGCCTGTCGCAGATGGACCGCGCCATGACCGAATACACGAGGGCTCTTGAACTCGATCCCGACATTTTCACCTCGGGCGAGGAGGGCGTGATTGCCCAGGTGAAAATCGCCGGAGCAATGGCTCGCCTGGATTACCTGATCGCCAGGATCTATGCCAGCAAGGGGAACCTGTGAAGGCGCACTCGACTACCTGCGCCGCGCCAAGGACGGCCATTATCCGCAGCTGGCCGATGTGTACGTCGACAAGGAATTCTCCGCCCTGTGGCAAGATCCACGGCTGGAGAAGATCGTCAAGCGGTAATCGCCAAGCCCCGGGGGCGCGCTCGACTGGAAGGTAGAACGCGCCATGGCGGCGCCGCGAACATGCGGCCTGCCTGCGGAAGCCGCGAGAGCACAAGTTTCGGTGCCTCGCGGCTCCTCGGATTCGGGCGCGGCGGTCGGCGAGCCTTCGGCCGCGCTCGGCGGTGCAAGGTCGAACAAATAATGGTATAACTGTTATACAAGTGCGGTTTGGCTTCGATCCGCGCAAGAGTGAGAGGTTGAGGGGAAATCCGCGCCGGGGCATCGGCTTTGAAGAGGCCCAGGAGATCTTCACCCGCCCTTATTACCAGGACCAGCGGTCCGGCCTTCCTGAGCAGTACCGCGCCATCGGCTGGGTTGGCGACCGGCTCTACTCGCTCATTTTCGAGGTTCGCGAAGACGAGGAGGGCAAGTTTCACCACCTGGTTACACTGTGGAAGTCCACCCGTGAAGAGAAGAGGCTCTATGCCGGCAACAGTTAAAGTGCGAAAGACAATTTCCGCAGACGAAATCGCCGAGATGGCCGAGCGAGGGAACAATGTTTCTCGCTTCTTTACCCATAACGGAAAAATGATGCAGCCGATCCAGCGCGTGAACGTGGATTTTGCCGTTCCAATGCTTAGGGAGCTGGACGAAGCGGCGCGCGCGCTGAATATCAGTCGCCAGGCGGTCATTAAATCGCTACTCAGGCAGGCACTTGATCAGCAGCGTCTGGCGCGGCGGGCGCGTTGAGGCATAGCCAAACCGGCTTGAGGAGTAGGCTCTAATCCATCAGCTCGATCCTCTTGAAGTCGTTTACAACGGGGCTTTCCGCTTCAAATGCCGCAAGTGCCCCCCTAACCTTCTCGACACATTCCGGTGGGGAAATCGTGAAGAATAAAATATTGGGAGTGACCCGCCCTCGCAAAGCAGCTATGTCCGTCGCGCAGCATTTGAATTGAGCGAATCTTTTCCTGACTTCCTCAACACGATCCGAAGGTTTGACTTTAGCTGCGAATTGAATCCCGATAACAATTTTTCCACGATTGAAGTAATCGACGGCTTCCGAATACAGTGCGTACTTATGCGTTTTGCCCATCATGGACCTTGGCTCGATTTCGAATCCATTGTCCTGATCGAGAAATATCAGGTCTGCCTGCGAAAGAGCGGAGATCGCCTGTGTATGCCACTTTAATCTGCCGTCCATGGCGCTAACTTTCCTCTTGAAGTAAAGGGTGTCCTCCGGGAGAATCCTGTCCTTTTCAAAATTCTCAAGCGTTCTGTACTCTTGTTTTTCAAAGGGCCGCAGTTTTTCCAGGAGAGCCTCATCCAAACTCTTCCATGCAGGCTTCTTCAAGAAGCCCCGCTATCCACCGTCCTTGTTGTTCTCCGGGTCCGTCAGGTACCAATTCACACCGATTCTGACGTTGAGCGCCGCTCGCAGGCGCCGTAGAAGCGCGAACTTGATGAAATCATGCACATCCCCGAGATAGCGCTCTTGCACGGGATGCTCTTTCTCGGTGTGCGATTACTTCCCCGCCGTCAGCGCCGTCACGGGCACCAGCATATCTTCCTTGCGCATGACGAGATTGGTGGCGTTCAGCGTGGCCAGCTCGAAGCCGTGGCCGTGGGTGATGGCGTCAGTGGGGCAGGCCTCAACACAGTAGCCGCAGAAGATGCAGCGGTTGTAGTCGATGTTGTAGACCTTGGCGTAGCGCTCCGACGAGGAGATGCGGTTCTCGGCGGTGTTTTCGGCGGCCTCAATGTAAATGCAGTTGGCCGGGCAGGCAGCGGCGCAGAGAAAACAGGCGACGCACTTTTCCAGGCCGTTCTCATCGCGCTCAAGGACGTGCGCGCCGCGAAAGCGCTGCTCCAGGACCGCTCCGCGCAGGGGGCCCTTGCCGTCGGGGTAGTTCTCCACCTCAGTGGGCGCAAACATCTCGCGCAGGGTGATGCTCATGCCCTTGGCGATGCCGGCCACGTTGCGCACGATCGACATGCGTCCAGTATACGATGAGGGTTGGGAGGCTTTTGCGATGCGATCGGGCATATGGTCCGCTATCGTCTTGTCGCTGCTCGGTGTTGCAGCGATTTCTGCGCAGACGCCAGCGCAGAACCAAACGCAACCGGCGGCAGCCGGCTCAATGGACGGCATGGACATGAGCAAGCCTGCCGCCAACGGCAACGCGAACAATGCCAACTCCGCGAAACCCATGGATATGAGCCACGGCGACTCCATGGACATGGGCGACTGCAAGATGGACATGGGCAAAGGATCGGATGCGGGCAAGCCCATGGACATGAGCGGCTGCATGGGGATGATGCACGGCGCGATGGACAAGAGCGACGTTGCCTCCATCCCGCCCGGCGTGTTGCGCTTCACCTTCGGTGACAAGTTGACCGATTGGACGCTGGCGAAACTGGCGCCGCTCGCGCACGTGAGCGTGACCGTGCCCAATGAGCACACCAAGGCCAACGACACCTACTCCGGCGTGCCGCTCATGGACCTGCTCACGCCGCTCGGCGTTCCCGCTGGCCCGCACGGAGCGGCGATGCGGATCTATCTCGTGGCCGAAGGCTCCGACGGATACAAAGCGGTGTACTCTCTGGCCGAGGTCAACCCCGCCGTGCAGGACGCCACAGTGATCGTGGCCGACAGCGAGAACGGTAAATCGCTGACCAGTGATGGCCCGCTGAAGCTCATCGATAGGGGAGACAAGCATCCGGCGCGGTGGGTGCGGAATCTGGTGGCAATCAAGGTTCTGTCGGCGGAGTGAGAACACACGAAACCGAGCGAGCCGCACAGGACTGGAAGGGCGCGCGAGCACGGGCACAGAGCCGGCGCCTCAGGCGTTTGATGGCCTGAGGCGCGCGAGCTTCTGCGATGGCTTCCTACGCGAGCGGCGAAGCCTTAGCGATGCTGCCCGCCGTGACTCTGATTCGATGATGCAGGCTTGGAGCTGCGGTCTGCCGGAATTGGCCTGCTGACGGCCGGTGTGGCAGGCCGTCCGTGATTCTGGGCCGCATATTGCCCGCGAACTCCGCCGTAGCTTTGCGCGTGCTGCACCTGCGTGTTCATGCGCGGAGCAGTCGGCTCGCGTGCCGCCTCCCGCTCCGATGGCTGAGGCCGAGATTGTACGCCCGCTCCGCCACGGAAGCTCGGGCGAGAATTGTTGTTGTTGCGGTTGTTGTTGTAGCTGTTGTTTCCGCGATTGTTTGCGCGATAGCTGTACACGTTGTGGACCACGCGCGTGTTCATGTGGTTGTACACGCGGTTGTAGAAGAAGTGGCCGGCATTCCAGTAGCCGCCCTCGTAGCCGAAGCCGACGTAGCCAAAGCCGTAGTTGATGCCGCCGTAGAAGCCGATGTGCATGCCCCAGTGGCCGGGATAGAACAGGTAACGGCCGCTGTAGAAGCCCCAATAGCCCGGCGTCCAGAGCGCGCCCATGTAGGGAGGCTCAACCCACGCGCCAGGCACCCAGTAGTAGCCGTCCGGGCCCCAGGCCCAGTAGCCGGGAGTCCAGATGTAGCCGTCGCCGGGCGCTGGGGGCTGATCGTAGTCGGGCAGCGGCGGCGGAGCCTCCGTTGCCTGTTCTGTGGGCAGCTCGGCGTAGCCTGAATCGTCGGGAGGCTGGCCCGCTGGCGCGGCCGACTGGTCGGGCGGCGGCGCAGTTTCAGTTGTGTAGGACGGGCCAGAGGGCGCCTCGTTGCACGGCAGCCGGATCCGGGCCCTGGTCCGGGGGAGCCTGGTTTTGCGCGCCCGCGACGGCGGCGCTGACGATGGGAAGAGTGGGAATCAGCCCCTGGCGACAGACGGCGGCGCAAAGAAATGCGGCGACGGCGATCGACATGGCGATAGCAAATCGAGGAATACGGTTCATCTTGTCCTCCGGGGGATCGGATGCATCCCGTGGTCAACAAGTCTAGCGCAGCCCGCTTGTCAACGGCTATTCGGCATGACGCTGTCAATGCCGCACGGCGGGCGGGGCAGACTTGCCGCGATTGTTGGCCGGCGGCGTAGTGACGGGCTTGCGCTGCGGTTGCGCGTTCAGCATTTGCTGGCACAGCGCCGAGTCCTGCCCGCGCTCAAGGCCCTGCACTGTACTCTGCCCTCGGCACATGCGCAGCTCCATCTCCTCCGCATCGTCCCGGGTCAGATCCATGGTTCGCTCCTGCCCGGTCTGCGGGTCGACATCGTAGCGGAAGACCGTGTTGCTGGGAGCCCTCACCTTGCCGTAGTCGAAGTGGTTCCAGGTGGCTAGAAAGGCGCGGCCATCGGGACCCGCCATCACCGCGTAGAGCTGCGTCCAGTCGATGCCGCTCGCGGCGCCTGGGCCTGTCGCATTCCAGACGAGAACTCCCTGGCCGCCGCGCACCCAGCGCGCCGCCCACATGTGGTGCGCGATGTCGTAATAAAACGCAGTAAAGTACGTGCTGGCCGCGCAGTCGTGGCAGTTGTCGTAGAGGATGGTCAGCTCTTCGGGCGCGTCATCGGCAAAGTGCTGCCAGTCGAACCAGCGCAGGTTGACGCCGGTGAGCAGCGGAGCGACCACGTGGCTGGTAAGCGAGACGTTCCAGATGGTGAAGTGTCGTCGCTGGGCGGCGCTTGCGGACCGGGGCGGTCGGTGGTGACGACCAGCGCGGCATCGTATACGACGCCGATCTCGCGGATCGCCGTCCATTTCTCCACGGTGAGCGAGCGCGTGACCCAGGCGACGATGTTTTGATCTTTTGGGTCGTGAAAGTCGATCCAGCGGAAGGTGCCCGACGTTTGTTGGGCGCGAAGGGGAAGGACAAAGGCCAGCGACTGTGGCAATAGCGATGAGGCGCCTGGGGAGGTCAACCCGCATGGGTTTAGATATAGCAGAGCGGGGCGCGGTGAGGCACGGCGCGGAGGCGGCTGCGGGCGAGCTGGCTTATTTCTGAGGGGAAGCCGGCGCGGCGGGCGCGGGCCTGATCTGCGCCGCGAAGTCGGGCGGCGGAGCGTCCTGCGCCGACGCAGCCGCGGCCATCGCATCCCAGCCGTCGCCGGAGCCGTGGTACGTCCTGTATTTGGACTTGCAGTACGCAGACCATGCTGCTTACGTCCTGAGGTATCGCGGCGCTCTGCGCGAGATGGATCGCCCGCGCGCAGTACCAGAAGCCGCCGGCATCGAGCGGCGTGGCCTCGAGGTCAGCGACCGCGAGCTGGTAGGTGTCCTGCACATTTGTTGGGTCGATCCCGTGGGCTCGCGTCAGCCAGTGTTTGGCCTGCGAGTAGTTCTTCTGCTGCACCGCGCAGTAGCCTTCCGCGCCGATAAAGATATCGTTGAGCAGCTTGCTCAGCGTAACGTAGTCGCCCTCGGACATATCCGCTGGCTGGCGCCACATGGGCACTTCAAGCATTCCTCCAGACGCATCGACGCACATCTCGTTGAGCGCCGCGTTGTCGCCCTGTGCCGCGCTTACGCGGTCGAGCGCCACCACAATGCCCAGGGCGCGAATGTTCCCGGAGTCCACCGCCAGCAGGCGTTTGGCCGCTTTTTTCACCTGAGCCGAATCACCGGCGGTTTGCCAGGCCGCCATCTCCTGCTCCAGCGCATCGGTCGCGACCACGCTCTTTGGGTACTGCTGGATGAAGGCCTCAAGCGCTCCGGCCCGCGCCGTCGCATCGGCGGTGTTGACGGCGGAGGTGTAGGCGTTGTATTCGGCTGGGTCCTGGATGACTTTTTGTCCGGATGGCGACTGCTGTGCGACAGCGGAGACGGCGACGAGAAGACCGAGCGCACAGAGCGGGCGGAGGGTCTGATGGATTCGCAGGCAGTGCACAAAGGAAGCGTAGCACAGGCGAGGAGGCCGGCTGGCCAGTTCAAATTGAGTCCCTTCGTGCCGATCCTGGTTCAGCCCTTTCGTTCAGCTTTTTCCGGGCAGCGTCGCGCCTTGCTCTCCGGGCCATTCAGTTGCGACAAGGTACGAAATCTCATCGACAACGCGTTTTAGTTCGTCGACCACGCGGCTGTTCAGGCGCACTAGAAACACCTCCAGTAGTGCATGAAAGTACCAGAGCTGTTCCTTTGGGCCGCGCTTGAACCGCTCCCAAACAGCCGGGCCGATCTTCCTTAAGTCGTCCAGGATGGCCTTCGCGTTGTAGAGCTTGTCGGCGGCGGAGATGAGGAGTACATCCTCGGCTTCGTGGCGCAGCCGCTCGATGTAACCGGTTTTGCGCGCCTCCCAGCCTTCCTTCTTGATCGTGATCCTCCGCGAACGTATCGGAAAGGCCGGCGACCATCCGCGCGACATTCTTTGCCGAATTTTTTCTCAACATCGTCGAGGCGAGGCTTGCCGCCGTGGTCCTCGACCGTGTCATGAAGAATCGCCGCAATCGCCATGTCTTCGGTGACTGGAATCGTGCCGCCGGCTTCGCCCATCACCAGCGATGCCACTCCGAGCAGATGAGCCATGTAGGGGATTTTGGTTCCCTTGCGAAACTCCGTGTGGAGCGTGCGCGCATAGTCGATTGCGCTAGTGAAGCGCTCGGTCAAAATCAGCGGAAGCTCAGGCTGGATCATGAACTCTTTCCTACGCGAGAATTCGATTACAGCTTTTGTTGGGCGTCAAAGTCCGAGCTTTGCCCACATCGCGTCGACTTTGGCTTTGGTCGCGCGGTCCATCTCGATCATTGCCGGCCACGGCCGGTTGAAGCCTTCGGCCTTCCACTTGCGCGTGGCGTCCACTCCCATTTTCGACCCGTAGTTGGGCAGGCGCGAGGCGTGGTCGAGCGAGTCGACAGGGCCAAGGGTGAACTGAATGTCGCGCTCGGGGTCGATGTTGTTGGCGACGCGCAGGACAACCTCGCGGATGTTCTGCACATCGCAGTCCTCGTCGACAACGACGATGCACTTGGTGAACATGGCCTGGCCGAGCGACCAGATGGCGTGCATCACCTTGCGCGCCTGGCCGGGATAGCTCTTTTTGATCGAGACGATCATCAGGTTGTGAAAGACGGCCTCGACGGGCAGATGAATGTCGACCAACTCGGGGATGGTCATCTTCATCGCGGGCAGAAAGATGCGCTCGACGGCCTTGCCCATCCACGCGTCCTCCATGGGCGGCTTGCCGACGATGGTCGCGGCGTAGATAGGATCCTTGCGATGGCGTGATGCAGGTGAGATGGAAGACGGGGTACTCGTCCTCGAGCGTGTAGAAGCCGGTGTGGTCGCCGAAGGGGCCTTCGCGGCGCAGCTCGCCCAGTTCCACGTAGCCTTCGAGAACGATCTCGGCGTGGGCCGGCACTTCGAGATCGACGGTCTCGCACTTGACGATCTCGACGGGCTTGCCGCGCAAAAAACCCGCGATCAAAAACTCTTCGACTTCAGGCGGCGCCGGCACGATGGCGGAGAAGGTTGTGGCGGGATCGGTGCCGATGGCTACGGCAACTTCGAGCCGTGAGCCTTTCAAATTGCCGAGTGCGATTTGCTGCGTGCCGGCGATGGGACCATCGGGAATGCTGACCGCGCCGCCGCCTGACTCGGCCATCATCGCCACGCGCGCGGAGGATGCGTCGAGAGTCTGGTCGGCTTCGGCGCCAGCCGATGCCGCATTGCGCAGCGCCTCGCGATAGTGCTCGGCGGCGACTTTTTGCCGCTGCCAGTGCATGCCGGTGGTCTGGCCGTCGTAGACCTGCATGCGATACATGCCGATGTTGCGCTTGCCGGTACGCGGGTCGCGCGTGTGCACGCAGGGCAGCGTGATGAAGCGCCCGCCGTCGTGCGGCCAGCATTTGAGAATCGGGAAGTAGTTGAGGTCGAACTTCTCGCGCCGAACAATTTCCTTGCACGGCGCGTCTTTGGCGCTCACAGTTTTGGGAAAGGCGCTCGAGAGCGCGCCGAGTTGCGGCAGCATCTTGAGCTTGTCGAGCAGGCCTTCGGGAGCCTTCACGTCCATCAGCCCGCGGATGCGTTCGGCGATCTCGTCGAGGCGATCGACGCCGAGCGCCAGCGCCATGCGCCGCTCGCTGCCGAATTGGTTGATGAGGACCTTGTGGCCGGGATGGCCCTTCACGTTTTCAAACAGCAGCGCCGGCCCGCCGGGCGCGTATTTCTCCTTCGTTGCGGTTGCCCCACCCTTTTCCGCTGCCTGATCGCGGAAAGGGTGGGACCGCGATCCGATCTTCGCTCACGCGGTCGGTGATCTCGGTGATTTCGAGCTCCGGCGAAACTTCTTCGCGGATGCGCCTGAGCTCGCCGTGTTTTTCGAGCGTTTTGATCCAGTCGCGCAGATCGTCGTAGGCCAAGGGCGTGCTCCGAACGGTCGTGACCGTTCCTCAACCATGGTACGGCAGGGGACAGAGGTCAGAGAACAGAGACCAGAGATAGGCGCCGGAGTCGGGGAATCAAGTCACAGCTTTGCCTCCGGCATCGAATTGTGCGATGCTCGCGGTGAGGAACGGAGGTCTCCCCCAATGACCCACTTTAGAACCCACTCCCCGGCCCACTCCCGCCGGTTCGGTTGCAAACCCTATTACAAGCTGCCCAAGGATCCAAAAGCCGCGGCCGCCACTGCGTGGAATGTGCCCGATCTTTGCGCCGCGTACAACTGGCCCACGGCAATTTGGCGGGCGGAGGCGTGATTGCGATCGTGGAGCTGGGCGGCGGCTGGGTTGCGTCGGACATCGACGCGTTCTTCCAGTCCCTTGGCCAGCCGACGCCGTCGATCACCGACGTTTCAGTGGACGGCACCCAGAACACACCCGGCCAGAGCGGCTCGGCGGGCGACGACGATTACGAGGTGGCGCTCGACATCGAGGTTGCAGGCGCGGCGTACTACGCGGCGACGGGCCAGGCGGCAACCATTCGCGTCTACTGGTCGCAGGACATCGGCACCGCCGTCCAGAAAGCCGCCTCCGATGGATGCGATGTGTGCTCCATCTCGTGGGGATCGGACGAAGCGAACTGGGGCACGACCGCCGCGAAGCAGATGGAGTCGACCGTGCAGGCCGCTGTGGCCGGGGGCATGATTGTGTTTGCCGCGTCCGGCGACAACGATTCGAGCGATGGCGGCGCAACGCCGGCGAATGTCGATTGTCCATCGTCGTGCCCGCACGCGGTGGGCTGCGGCGGGACGATGAAGACTGCGACGCAGGAGACGGTGTGGAACGACAATCCCGGCAAAACCGACGGCGAGGGAACGGGCGGAGGGTACTCAACCATTTTCCCTGTGCAAAGTTTCCAGATCGGCGCGCCGCCCGCGCCTGCGAGCAGCACTTACGGCAAAGGCAGAATGGTGCCTGACGTTTGCGCGGACGCCGACCCCAACACCGGCTACAACATTTTTGTGCACGGATCAGCGACGGTGGTGGGAGGAACGAGCGCAGTGGCGCCGTTCTACGCCGGGCTTTTCGCCGCGTTTGGAACCAAGCTCGGTTTTGTGACGCCAATGCTCTGGAAAAATCAGAAGGCGTTCAACGACATCACGGTGGGAGGCAACGGATTCTACAGCGCGGCCGTGGGGCCTGACCCATGCAGCGGTATCGGTTCGCCAATCGGAGCCAGAATCGCTGCGCTCGTTGCCACGTTGGCGTGAGCTCTTAGTTGGCGGCCTCGATGGCGGGAATGAGCGTCCTGAACGGCGGAATCGCATCCATTGGATAGCCGAGTCGCTTCCACTCGTCGAAGCCGCCGCGCAGCGGGCGCACGCGCTCGATGTCCAAGCTTGTGCAGCTGCATGGCGGTCTTGGCCGCGGTGGCCTCGCTGGGGCAGGTGCAGTAGAGCACCACATCGCGGTCGCGGGGAATCTCAAGGTGGCGCGCGGCGAGGGCATCGGGCGAGAAGTGCACGCGCGCCGGGCAGCGTGAACGGGTCGGGCACCAGCTCGAGGGGATGGCGCAGATCGACGATGTAGACCTGCTCGCCGGCATCGAGCTGCCGCTTCAGCTCTTCGGGCTCAAGGCGCGAGGCGGCGAGCTTCTTCAGCACCACGCGGCGGCGAACGAGGCGCGCGAGGAAGAATCCCACGACACCCAGAATCAGCAGCGCGCCGGAGAAGCGGCCGACCCAGTCGAGCAGGCTGGGATTGCGCTTGAGCAGGTCGCCGAAAAATCTGCCGCAGGCCAGCAGTGACTCCCACCCAGAACGCGGAGCCGATGCCGTCGTAGAGCAGAAACAGGCCAAACCTCATGCCGTTCTGGCCGGCAACGGGCGGCGCCAGCGTGGACAGGCCGGGAACGAATTTGGCGAACATGAGCATGGCGCCGCGGCGGCGGCCAAACGAGTCCTGCGTGCGGCGGACGCAGGTGGTCGGCTCCAGCGAGAGCTTGCAGAGCAAGCGCAGCACATGATGGCCATGCGTGCGCCCGATGAAGAACCAAACACTGTCGGCGGTGAGCGATGCGGCTACACCAACGGCGAGCGCGAGGGGAAAACTGATCTGCCGCTGGGCCGAGAGCGCGCCGGCGGCCAGCAGCACCGGCGTCGACGGCAGGGGTAGGCCGAGCTGCTCCACCAGCACCCAGGCAAAGAGCAGCAGGTAGCCGTACATCAGCAAAATGTCTGTCGGCAGCGCCATAAATTGATCCGAACTAAAGCGTGTGGGAAATCAGACCGCCCGGCTCCGCGGGCTTCATTGCGAGAGAAAAAGCGGCCTCACTTTATGAGATGAAGTTAAACGAAGTTCGTTGCAGAAGAGTGAAGAAAAACTGCGGGAAGAGGGATCAGGAAGGCCTGGCCTGCGCCGAAACCACCTGCTCGATGGCCCAGTCGACCCAGGCGGCCTGCTCTGCCGGGCAGGCGAGGCGCGCCGGGTCGTTGGCGACGACGGCGTCAACGAAGTTCTCGACGACGGGGAAGTGGAAGTTCGCGTGCGGAGGCAGGAGTCTCCGTGCGGCCGGCTACGCGCAGCTCAGGGCCTGTTGAGCGGATCGAGGCCAATCTCGCCGTCTTCGCCGATGATGCGAAACTGGTCGCGCGCCACGCGTGAGTTCCAGCGCACATCGACGACGGCGTGGACGCCGCCGGAAAACTGCATGAGAACGGTTGCGGAGTCTTCGACTCCGATGCGATGCACGGCGTTCGACCGCAGGCCGCAGGCGCGCTCCGGCTTGCCAAAGAGGAAGTTCATCGCGTCGATGCGATGCGAGGCGGTGTCGTAGAGCGGGCCACCGCCGGCCAGCGCGGGATCGCTGAGCCATTCGCGGCCTTCGATCTCAAGCCAGCAGTGGCAGTTAGCTTCGGCAAGCAGCGGGCGGCCGATGGCGCCCTCGGCGATGAGTCGGCGAGCGCGGATGAGCTTGGGGTAGAGGCGGCGGTAGTACGAGACGCCGAAGAGGCGGCCCGAAGCGTGACTCGACGCGCGGCCCTCCGCGACCAAGCGCTCGGCCTCGGCGAAGTTCATAGCCATGGGCTTCTCGCAGAGCACGTGCTTGCCGGCGCGGAGCGCCGTGATCGCGGTGCCAGCGTGGAAGGCCACGGGCAATGCGATGTAAACGGCATCGACGGCCGGATCGGCGACGGCTTGCTCGATGCTCGCCCACGACCGCGCGCCGTTATACGCCGCCGCTTTGGCTGGATCGCGCGTGACGAATCCATAGAGCCGGCTGCGCGGCTCGGCTTGAATGGCTGGAATGACGCGCTTGCGCGCAATGTCGCCGATGCCGGCGACGACCCAGTTGACGGTGTTCATCGTCATACAGGATAGCTTGGCGGAAAAGGTCGAGCGAGACCCTACTCGGAATTGATGCGGTGAGGAATCGTCAGCCGGGAGACTACGTGTAATAGATTCTTTCCAACACGCACTGTTTAGTGTCTCCCTCAAAGGTGATTCTGAAGTGCTCAAAGAATCCGGCAGTCCCAAGCAGCCCGCTCACGGGGAGGTTGTCTTTGAAGCCTGCTTTGATTTTCACGACGCCGCCCGGGATATACAGGTTCACATCGTGCAGCCATACTTCCTCCTGGCCGCCTATCCCGTTCGTAATCTCGCGGACACCTGAAGATACGTCGATGCCCATATGCCTCCCAATTTGGGAGTGGAAGAGACAGCGAGTTGCTCCGCTATCAATGATGGCTTCGAACCTCTTTGTGCGGGGAGAATTGGGCGCGACCGCGGCAATCTGGACGTTCAAGGCCGCCCAGTACAAATACGAGCCTTGTCCGTCTGGGAACACCCGATATGGAACGATGGTGCGCAAGCTAGACCGAGAATTGCGCCCAAGCCGGAGGAGTTTTGAGAATCACGGGATCTGCTTCCCCGGCTTCATCCGCCCTCCGCGCCACTTGGTCATAATCGTTGCCGGTGGCAACAATCCGCGACTCGTCCTGAGAGAGCGCAACCCAGGCATCCAGAGGAGCAGTAAGGAGCAATTTGAGCCGAATCTCGTTTCCCGGTGACATAAGATGACTCACTTTCCGCTTAGATGTACCAGATAAGGTATCGGACTCACGCCTTGTCACCATTAGACCACAGCGGCTTGAATCATGTTCCGAGCCGTATTCGCGGACCCTTGCATCGCGAAGAGAGCCTTCTCCAGTTACTGCACAGAGTCCGCGGAGCCGGCCGGAGTTGGCGCGGGGAAGACAATCGCGGGCGCCGGCGCGCGAGCGGGTGCGCTTTGGGCTTCCTGGTTCTTTTCCGCGAAGTAATCGTGGTCCCAGAGATCCTGCGTAAAACGCGCCGGTCAGCTCGGCGGCGCGCGGGCCGAAGGTGGGCCTGCCGCCCTCGAGGAAGAAGACCGTCACCAGGCCGCCCTGCGGCGACTCGGAATAGGAGGCAAACCAGCCGAAGCGCGTGCCGTTGTCGGAGCAGGTTCCGGTTTTGCCGAAGACCGGCAGCTCGCGGAAGTTGGCGCGCAGGCGGCGCGCGGTTCCATACTCCACCGCGCCGGCCATGCCGTCTTCGAGGTCGGGAACGTAGCGCGCGATATCGAGCGTGCGCTTGACTTTGGGCTGGAACGCGGCGACTTCTTCCGGCGTGGTGGGATGCTGCAGGTAGTAGAGCGTTCCGCCGTTGGCGATGGCGGCCACAAACGCGCCCAGTTGCAGCGGCGTGAGCGAGACGCCCTGGCCGAAGCTGCACATGCGGCCCACGCCGCCCTCGGACTCGGGAATCGGCTGATCGGGATAGACGCCCAACTGCTCGCCGGGAATGTTGTAGCCGGCCAGCTCGCCCAGGCCGAACTGCGTGGCGTAGTGGCGCACGCGCTCGAAGCCCAGCTCGCGGCCCAGCTCCTCAAAGTAGAGGTTGTTGCTCTTGGCCAGCGCCTGGGTCATGTTCATGCGGAAGCCGGGCAGCTGCACCGGCGTGTCGCGCGTGACCAGCGCCCTCAGAGAGCGCGGCCAGGGCCACGGTGAGCTTGATGGTGGAGCAAGGCTCGGCGCCCGGCGAGAGCGCCAGCTTCTGGTTGACCATGGCCAGAATGCGGCCGTTGGAGGGATCGATGACCACGGCGGTGCCGTTCATGTCGCCCAGAGCGTCGATCGCGGCCTGGCGCACGACCGGATCCTCGCCGGCCGTCACGTCGCCCGCGCCGATCTCGCCCTGAACAAACGAACTGGCCGTGAAGCGCTCGTAATAACGATGGCGGCGGTGATAGGAGGTGCGGCGCACGAGTGTTCCCGACGTCGAGGTGGTGCGCCTCGTCGCGGTGGTTCTTCCCGTAACGTGAGCCGTAGACCTGTGCGCGGACGCGCTATGAGTGGTCGAGGAGCGCGTGGCCGTGACGTGCGACGTTGAGGTTCTGGATGTGGTTGCGTGGGAAGCGCTGAAGTGAGTCGCGGATCTGCTCGCCGCGGTATGGTGCGTGGTGGTGACGTGCGACTCCGACCTGGATTTGGAATGGTGCAGAGTTTGCGGAGCATCCAACGCCGCGGCGCAGGCGGCGCTCACGCCAAAAACGAAAAAGACAAATTGAATGTCCCAACGCGGGACAGCTTCATCCAGTCAACAACCTCTCAACTTTTGGATTTCGTGCCGCGCGTTCGCCGTTAGGCGCCGCACTTCGTACGTTTACTCCGTACGCGCCGGCTTTGATTGCCGCAGGCCCGGTCGACATGTTCTTACCGGCCCCAGGGTAGTGCGACAACCCAACTGCGCGATCGAGAGATCCGCCGCCAACCAGGTCTTTCCAGACTCCAAAAACAACCCGGGAGACAGTAGTGTCCCTCGATCGGACATCGCAACCCATACAACTTTCGGGGCGTTCTCTTTACTATACCCTTTTCGCGCCCGTTTTGGAACCATTCCCGATAACGGTCGGCGGCCTGAGCAGTTGATTCGATGGTTCTTTAGAACTTCAGCCGGCGCAGAAACGTGGGAACATCCAGATCGCGCTCGGGTTGCTCCCCGGGCTCAGCAAAGAGCGACGGCTCAGGCTGCGCGCCGGGCTCCGCGTCCACTCGTCGCGAAGTTCATCGAAATCCGCAGCATAGTCCCTGGGGCACGGGCTGAGACTCCGATTCCATCGCCTCGAACTGCGGCTCCGCCGGCGCCGCGCTCTCCGTCCATCCCAAATTCCATCGCGTGGTCGGCAACTTCCTTCGCGGCGCGGCAGCAACGCGTCACCGTGGTCGCCACGCCCGGCGCCGCCGCGGCAAAGAAGAACGCGTCGTCCGCGCTCTCGCGCCGCCTCTTCTTCCTCGCTCATGAAGCGCGCCGGCAGCAGGCGCGGGCTCCGGTTCGCTTTCGCGCATCCAGTTGCCCGGCGCCACCACCGGCACCGAAACCACCGGCGCTTCTTCCACGTTCAACATGCGCGCGCGGCGCTCCGGCATCTGGTCGCGGAAGCCGGTGGCGATGACGGTGATCTTCACCTCTTCGCCCATCTTCTCGTCGAGCACCGCGCCGAAGATGATGTTGGCGTCTTCGTGCGCGGCCGATTGGATGAGCGACGACGCCTCGTTGACCTCGGAGAGCTTGAGCGAGCTCGACCCGGTGATGTTGATGAGGATGCCGCGCGCGCCGTCGATGGCGCCGGCTTCGAGCAGCGGCGAAGCCATGGCCGCCTGCGCCGCTTCCACGGCGCGATTGGCGCCCGAGCGCACGGCCGTGCCCATCACCGCGTGGCCCATGCCCGCCATGGTGGTCTTCACGTCGGCAAAGTCGCGGTTGATGATGCCGGGGATGGTGATGATGTCGCTGATGCCCTGCACGCCCTGGCGCAGCACGTCGTCGGCGATGCGGAAACTCTCGAAGAAGCCCGCGTCCTTGGCGACGGCCAGCAGCTTCTCGTTGGGAATCACGATCATGGTGTCGACGCTCTCGATCAGTTCCTTGAGGCCGCGCTCGGCCTGCATCAGGCGGCGCTTGCCTTCGAAGGCAAACGGGCTTGGTGACGACGGCGACGGTGAGGATGCCCATCTCGCTGGCCAGCGAGGCGATGACCGGCGCGGCGCCGGTGCCCGTGCCGCCGCCCAGGCCCGCGGTGACAAAGACCATGTCGGCGCCTTCCAGCGCCTCGATGATTTTTTCCGAGTCTTCGAGCGCGGCGCGGCGGCCGATGTCGGGATTGGAGCCCGCGCCGAGCCCCGAGGTGAGGCGCACGCCCAGTTGCAGCTTGACGGGCGCCTGCGAAAGCTTGAGCGCCTGCACATCGGTGTTGGCGGCGATGAACTCCACGCCTTCCATGTGGGCCTGGATCATGCGGTTCACGGCATTGCCGCCGCCGCCGCCCACGCCGATCACCTTGATGCGCGCGCCGCGCACGGGCTCGTCGTGATATTGAATGCGCATCTCTCCGGCTTCGCTGATTGGCTGTTCCATTTGGGCTCGCACTCTCTCTGCGATTTCTTGCCGTACTCTCTGTTTCCTGCTGTTCAAAAACTGGCTGCAAACATGGCGCGCAACTTGGCGCGCAAACTGCTGGTGCTGTCCTCGGCCGCGCGCGTCATTCGCGTGCGATGCGCGTAGAGAACCATGCCGATGCCCACGGCCCAGGCCGGGATGGTTCAGTTCCTGCGGCATGTGCGACAGGCGCACGGGCATAGCCGATGCGCGCCGGCACGCGCAACTGGCTTTCGGTCACGTCCAGCATGCCGGGCAGCATGGCGCCGCCGCCGGTGAGCACGCAGCCCGCGCCCAGCGCATCCACCACGCCGCCGTGGCGCAGGCTTTCTTTCACGTAGTGCATGCAGCTCGCGCGCGCGCGGCTCCAGAATCTCCGCCATGGTGCGCAGACGGACAGCGTGCCGCGGCGCCCTGCGGGTTGGCGATTTCGATCTCGGCCAGTTGCGGAACCGCGGTGACCACGGCGTTGCCATACTGCCGCTTGAGCTCCTCGGCCTGCGCCACCGGCAACTGCAGGCCGATGGCGAGGTCGTTGGTAAAGTGCGCTCCGCCGATGGGAACCGACGCGGTGTAGCGCCACCGCGCCCTCGAAGAACACCGCCAGGTCGCTGGAGTGCGCGCCGATGTCGAGCAGGCACACGCCCAGCTCGCGCTCGTCGGCCGAAAGCGTGCACTCGGCGGCGGCGAGCGGCTCCAGCACCGCCTCTGAAACCTCAAGCCCGGCGCGATTGGCGCAGGTGACCGTGCTTTGCAGCGCGCTGCCGGAGCAGGTGGCGATGTGCAGATCCACTTCAAGCCGCGCGCCCACCATGCCCACGGGATCGAAGATGCCGGGCTGCTCGTCGAGGATGAACTGGCGCGGCAGCAGGTGCAGAATTTCGCGGTCGGCGGGGCGCTCGATGGCGCGCGCACGATCCAATGGCGGCGCGCACATCTTCGCGCGTAATCTCGCGCATGCCGCGGCCCAGCTGGAATCCGCCGTTGGTGTTCAGGCCGCGAATATGCGGCCCGCCCACGCCCACCACGCACTCGTCGATGTTGGCGCGGGCCACGCGCTCGGCCTGCTCGTTGGCGGCGCGCACCGCCTTTGCCGCCGGGCCCAAGCTCCGCGATCAGGCCCTTGCGCATTCCCGCCGACTCCACCGACGCCGTGGCCGCGATAGCGCAACACCTCTCGTTCACATCGGCCGCCAGCACGCGCGTCCACGCGCTGCCGATATCGAGCACCACAATCAGGTTGTCCTGCTTCTGGCCCATGGTCGCTCACCCGCCCTGCGCCGGTCGCGGCCGAGGCACGCCGGGAGCGGTCTTTGCTTCCCTGGGTGGCGTAACCGGACGGGTTGTGGAGGCGGAATTCCGCTGCGTTGTGCTTTGCGCAGCGGCGCGCTTCGGCGGACGCCGCGTGTTTCTTGTCCTGCGCGGGTTTGCTCTTCTTTGTCGCAGATGCGCCGGCGTCTTCGCGCCGGACGTTTTCGCGCCACAATGGCTTCGTGCCGCATTGTTGCGCGTCGTCTGACGCGGGCTTGGCGTCAGGACTCGCCGCTGCCATCGCCGCCCGCAGTCGTTCGGCGGTCTCCTTGCCCGAGGCCATCTCCAGCACCACCTGGTTGTCGTAGCGCAGATCCACCGGCTGCGAGGTGCGGATACTGCTGGCGCCACTCCGCGATGTGCGCCTGGTAGCGCTCGTAGCGCTCAAGGAAATGATCCTCGCCAAAGTGCGCCAGAATGTCGGCGCCCTGCTCCGGCATCAGCACGCGCGCGTCTTCGGGATCGGTGAGGTCGATCTCGGAGATCTGCTCGGAGTTGTGCTTGCCGTCGGCGTCCAGCTCCGCCATCAGCCGCAGGTACACGGCCATGCGCGCCTTGCGCGACGTCGGCCGGATCGCCGGGATCGATGCCCGTCACCACCGGGAACGAGTAGTGGTGCTTGGCCATGGTCTGCCGGCGCCATGGTCGAGCAGAACGCCGTTCGCGTCGACCAGCCCGATCTGCTGCCCGTGCCGCGTAAACGCCACCGGCTGCCGCTCCACGACCGCGACGCGAATCTGGTCGGGCAGCACGCGCATCACCGTGGCCCGCTCGATCCAGGGAATCTGTTCGAGCTCGCCTGCGTCGCTCGTTCAAGGGAACGAAGAAGATGTTGCGCCCGATGTCTTCGCCGAAGACGGGCAGCATCTCCGCGCGGCTCACCTCGGTGAGGCCGGTGGCCTGAATGTCCTCGGTGCCGGCGATGCGGAAGCGCGCGTCGCGCTCGAGAGAGTGCTTGAGCACGAAGGCCGGCGGTGGTGAAGGCGCCGAGCACGAGGAGCGCGCCGAGCGGCGAGAAACACGCGGCCCACTGTGCTGGCCGGCCGCCACCAGGGCCGCTTGGGCGCGCCAAAGCGATCCGCGGTGGGGCGCAGAACACCGTCGCCGTCCGGATCGTCGAACTCCAGCGGCATGCCCGGGCCGCGCCTGCCTGCCGCGCCGGGACGGAAGTGCCCCGCTGGGGCGAGTCCTCCCGCGTGCGCCGCGGCGCGAATCTCCGCGGGCGGGTCGTCCTCCCACAACAGTGGGCCGATTTGTGGTATTCCCTTGATTCGTCACGCCTGAGCAAGGTCGTGAGAGTCGCCAGATTTCACTATAGCCCGCGCTGTGATGGCTGTTTTCAGTGAGATGGCCGGGGGTATCCGTGGGGTTACGGGGGAAGAACAGAGATCAGAGACAGAGATCAAAGGAGCGAGAGAGCGAGGGCACAAAGATCAGAGGGCAGAGATCAGGGCGTTCGCTTCGAGCGCGGCCAGAATCTGCGGAGCCAGCTGGCTCACGCTGCCCGCGCCGAGGGTCAGGATCAGGTCGCCTTCGTGCGCTGCGGCGGCAACGGCGCGCACCGCGGCGGCAAAATCGGGCGCGAACTCGACGCGCGGGCCCTTGAATGCGCTCGGCGAGCCGCTCCGCCGTCACGCCGGGAATCGGCTCCTCGCTGGCCGCGTAGATGGGCAGCACGATCACCGTGTCGGCGTCGCTAAATGCGCCAGCGAACTCGTCCAAAAGATCAGCGGTGCGCGAGTACCGGTGCGGCTGGAAGACGACGTGAATCTTGCCGCGGCTGCACGCGCGCGCAGCGGCCAGCGTGGCGCGAATCTCGGTGGGATGGTGGCCGTAGTCGTCGACAACCGTCACGCCGCGCGCCTCGCCGCGCTGCTGGAAGCGCCGGTCGACGCCGCGAAAGTGGCTGAGACCCTCGGCAATTTTTCCGGCTGCGACCTCAAGCTGCCGCGCAATGGCGACGGCGGCCGTGGCGTTGAGCACATTGTGCCGGCCGGGCACGTGCAGCTCGAACGGCCCCAGCGGCCCCGCGGCGGTGTGCACCTGAAAGCGCGAGAAGCCGCTTCCCTGCCCCGCCTGACATGACTTGGCTCGGCGATTGCCTCGATCGAGCAGTCGAGCCGAAGTCGGCCTCCGCGGCCACGCCGTAGGTGAACACGCGCCGGCGCACGCGCGGCAGAATCCCTTTGAGCAGCGCATTGTCGATGCAGGCCGTCACCGCGCCGTAAAACGGCACGCGGTCCATGAAGTCGACGAAGGCGCGCTCCACGTCGGCCATGTCGTGATAGCAGTCCATGTGCTCGCGGTCGAGATTCGTGACCACGGCGAGAATCGGCGAGAGCTTGAGGAAGGAGCGGTCGCTCTCGTCGGCCTCGGCCACCAGATACTGCGTGGTGCCCAGCCGCGCGTTCGAGCCCAGCGCATCCACGCGGCCGCCGACGACGACCGTGGGATCGAGGCCGCCTGCGGCCAGCACCGCGGCCACCATCGACGTGGTCGTCGTCTTGCCGTGCATGCCGGCGATGGCGATGCCGTATTTGAGGCGCATCAGCTCGGCCAGCATCTCCGCGCGCTGGATCACGGGAATCTTGCGCGCGTGCGCCTCGACGCACCTCGGGATTGTTCGCGTTGACCGCCGAGCTGGTGACGACCACCGTCGCGCCGGCGACGTTGGCCGCGTTGTGGCCCTCGTAGATGGTCGCGCCCAATTGCGCCAGCCGGTCGGTGACTGCGCTGCGCTTCAGATCGGAGCCGGAGACCTTCATGCCCAGGTTGAGCAGGATCTCGGCGATGCCGCTCATGCCGATGCCGCCGATGCCGATGAAGTGCGCGTGCTGCGAGGTGGCAAACATGGAGGTGAAGGATCAGGGTAGCAGAACAACGTGAGCTTCTCAGCCTCTAGCTCTTGGCTTCTAGCTCCTAGCTCCGGGCTTCTAGCTTCCTGCCGCAGACAGTCCTTGTCCACCTCCGCTGTGGGCAGGTCATCTTGCACATGTGTTTCTGCGCAAATGCTGTCGGGCATGGAAAAGCTAGAGGCTAGAAGCTGACGGCTAGAAGCTGCGTTCATTCCGGCAGCGCGTAGTCGAATTCGTAGAAGTGCTGCCCGTTCTCGGCGCGAATGGTGAACGTGCCCGCGATGCCCTTCAACTCGCCCGTGCCCGATCCCGGCACTACGATCACCTGCATGGTTGGGCCGTTTCCATCCATGGTGGCGAAGTGCTGCAGCGCAAAGCTGCCGTGCTTGCCCTTGAGTGATCCTGTGACGAATTCGATCGCCACATATCCGGCCGCGCCCTGCTTGGGATCGCCGCAGGTGAACATCTCGCCCAATGTGGTCGCTTCCAGATCGCCGTGGATCGTCTTGTTGATGGAGAAGCGCCCGAGTCCTTCGGCAGGCGCGGGGGCGAGCGGATGAACGTCGACGGTGAAGGTGCCGTGGGCGTGGTGCATCGGGATCTCCTCTGGCCAGACGGCGGCCTGCAGCGCGAGCTGCGCCGGGCCGGACCGTGCAGCAATCCTGCGAAATACCAATCGCATTTCAGAATAGCGCGGCGGCTGTGAGCTGGTGTCGATCCGGCCGGAAAAAGCGTCCGCCATAAACCCGAGTGCAACGGAAAGTTGCGCGACTTTATTTTCGTCGAGCGGCGCAACCTTCGACCGCTGCGGTGTTTGCATTGGACAGAACCGGCAAGCCAGGGACCCCACGAACGGGTCAAGGTTCGTGGGGTGGAAGCCCAGGGGGCAGCAAAAAGCAAGTCCCAAGGTGGTGGCGAGCCGGGGTCCCCACGGACGGGTGGCTCGAGGAGCCGGGGTCCGTGGGGTGGGAGCCAGGGCGGACCAGCGAGACGGTCCGTACGGAATGGAGGAATTATGGGCAGCATGAAGAAGTGCCTGAAGAAGTGTTTGCTGGGAGCGGCGATTGCAGCCGGAGTCCTGGGATTGAGCGCGGCGCCCGCTCAGGCAGCTCGAATCGGCGTTTACTTTGGCGCGCGTGCGGCTTGCAGTTCCGCCATGCCCCGGACCGGGATATGCCTGGGTAGGCGGCTACTGGGCCAACGGCTACTGGGTGCCCGGCTACTGGAACTTCGTTGGGGTTCGCATTGCCGGCCCCGTATTCCGCGGCGGCATCGTTGTGGACCGCGGGCCGGTCTTCTATCACCGCGACTTCGACCGTCGCGACCGTGACGACCGGCACTTTGATCGGAACGATCACTTTCGCAGGTAGTTTCGCCTTCTGCTGCCTGCACCATGCGGCCTCTCCAAACTGGAGGGGCCGTTTTTTTTAGGCCGTTTTGCGATTTGAAGCGTCTCTTAGAGTGTGGAGTAACTCCCTTTGGAGTGAGGGCCAAGGCAAGGCAAATGGGAAAGTTGTTGCTCTTTCGGGCGCGATGGTCCAATCTTTCATCGGACCGCAACAAAACGGCGAAAATGCTGTTTAAGAATTGAAGGCCGGCCAGAAGACGAAATAAGAGAGGCCGGAAGGTGCTGAGACCGGAGGCGACTCCGGGTTCCGGTCCGGGCAAGACGAGGACGGGGCAGCACAAGGAGGATGTCATGAGAAATCTTTGCTTGGTTCTGTTGGCAATGCTTGTGGTTCTGCCGTTCGCCGGCGTCACGGCGAATGCCCAGGTCGCGGTAGGGGTAGGCGTCGGCCCAGCGGTGGTTGATCCCGGCTATTACGGCTATTACGGTCCCCCCGGATTGCGAGTGGGGCTATTACGCGTATTACCCCTATGCCTGCGCTCCTTACGGCTATTACGGCCCTGACTGGTTCTGCGGGCGGCATCTTCATCGGCGCCGGACCGTGGTACCACTGGGGCTGGGGCGGCAGATATGGCTACGGATATCGCGGCGGCTACGGCTATCGCGGCGGATACGGCTACCGTGGCGGATACGCTTACGGCGGACGCGGTGGCTATGCGGTGGTCGCGGCTATGCCGGCGGCGCTCGCGGATATGCCGGCGGCGCGCCGCGGCTACACAGGCGGCGGCGCAGCGCGTGGATATAGCGGCGGCGCGCGCGGTGGATTCAGCGGTGGCGGCTACCACGGCGGCGGTGGGGGTGGCGGCGGCTTCCACGGTGGAGGCGGCGGCCACGGCGGTGGTGGACACCGGTAATTCCAGCATTGAGCGGAAGATTAAAAACCCCGCTTATTGATAACAAAGGCCCGCTTGCTTCGGCAGGCGGGCTTTTTTTGTCTGCTGCCAGACGAATCGGGCCAGCAGCCGCGCGGCGATCAAATCCCATTCTCGCCTGAGGGCCGCGCCCGGCTGTCGTTCAAGCAGTAGCTTCCGCATAGGCGGTGATCCAGGCGTAATGAGCCGGAGAGCGTGTGGGATCACTTATCACATGCACTGGTGACTGAGCGCACTGACAAGATACGCGTAGGGCTATTTCAACTCCTCGTGCGCCTCGCCTCCGCGAAGAGCGGTCCCCGCGAGGAGTTCCTGCCAGCTGCGGCGCAACACCCCAAGAGGCGCAGGCCCTGTTCCTAACGGGCTGCGTTGTCCATCAGACATTCTTGAGCGGGTTCCCCTCCCCCACCGCGAAACTCATTTGGTTGCGTGTCAGAAGGAGGACACCATGCACACCAATCCAGACCTACATCTAAAATCCAGAGGCTCACCGCTGTTGGTCGCAATGACCGTATTTGCGGCGCTGACGATGACGGTTCAAGCCTCCGCACAAACCCCAGTTATCACCTACACAACCACGAATTACACCACTATGTCGCTCAATATTTTTGGCAGCAGCTTCGGAACAACTACTGGCACGGTCACACTAGGAACTTCCAAGCTTGTCGTGAATACTTGGGCCTCGGGGGATATTGTTGCCACCATTCCTTCAACCATCCTTCCCGGCAGCTATTTGCTGACGGTGACTACTGGGGCCAAATTCTTGCCTCCAATGGCGATGTCGGTTGTTACTCTTGGCGCAGTAGGGCCACAAGGACCCATTGGACTAACCGGACCAGCAGGACCCATCGGTTTGACCGGAGCTAAGGGTGCGACCGGGCCAGCGGGGCCAGCAGGACCGGCGGGATCAACAGGACCAGCGGGCCCGACCGGACCAGCAGGACCCATCGGTTTGACCGGAGCTACAGGCGCGACCGGGCCAGCGGGGCCAGCAGGACCGGCGGGATCAACAGGACCAGCGGGCCCGACAGGGCCAGCAGGGCCAATCGGGCCCATTGGACTGACGGGGCTAACAGGCCCGGCAGGACCAATTGGGCCCACAGGGCCGACAGGAGCAACAGGTGCGACGGGACCAACCGGACCCGCCGGAACTAACGGCTCTGGGTTCAACTTTCGCCAAGCGTTTGACCCTGATGCGGTTTACGCTGTAGATGACGTGGTGACGTACAGCGGATCCACGTTTGTGGCGATTGCTGCAAGTGGACCCTGCGGTGTGCCATGTTCGTCGACTCCGGATGTGAGCCCAAGTTGGATGGTGTTCGCACTAGCTGGTACTCCTGGAGCAACGGGACCCCAAGGCTCAACAGGACCAATAGGGCCCATTGGGCTAACGGGGGCAACAGGTGCGACGGGACCAGCGGGGCCAACAGGACCAGCAGGACCGATCGGACCAGCGGGACCAACCGGACCTGCAGGGCCAGCCGGCGGCCCGCAAGGGCCGCAAGGGCCTCCAGGACCGGCCGGACCCGCAGGTTCGGGCATTTCTCTGCTGCAAACGAAGGCAGCACTCCTGCAGTGGTACCCACAGACTTTTGCCGTCGGCAGTTACCCCATAGGTATTGCTTTCGACGGCAGCAACATTTGGGTATCCAACTTTGCAAGCAACACCGTGACAGAGCTCAGCGCCAGCACTGGGACCACCCTTGGAACCTACTCGGTCGGCAGTGCACCGGCAGGAATTGCTTTCGACGGCAGCAACATTTGGGTATCCAACGTTGCAAACAGCACCGTGACAGAGCTCAGCGCCAGCACCGGGGCCACCCTTGGAACCTACTCGGTGGGCACCCCCTGGGGTATTGCTTTCGACGGCAGCAATATCTGGGTAACCAACTATGGTAGCGACACCGTGACAAAGCTCAACGCCAGCACCGGGGCCACCCTTGGAACCTACGCCGTCGGCGCTGAATCCCGGGGTATTGCTTTCGACGGCAGCAATATCTGGGTAGCTAGCGAAGGTAGCAACACCGTGACAGAGCTGCAACGCCAGCACCGGGGCCACCCTTGGAACCTACTCGGTCGGCAGTTCCCCCACAAGTATTGCTTTCGACGGCAGCAATATCTGGGTAGCCAACTGGGGTAGCAACACCGTGACAAGCTCAATGCCAGCACTGGGGCCACCGTTGGAACCTACTCGGTAGGCAGTTCCCCCCGGGGTATTGCTTTCGACGGCAGCAATATCTGGGTAGCTAACAATGTTAGCAACACCGTGACAAAGCTCAACGCCAGCACCGGGGCCGCCCTTGGAACCTACGCCGTCGGCGCTGGACCCTGGTGTATTGCTTTCGACGGCAGCAGTATCTGGGTGACCAACGATGGAAGCAGCACCGTGACAAAGCTGCCGTGACCCCCACTTTAGTCAACGCGCCTTATCGAGCGAGCCGGGCGCCGAACCTCTGCATTTATCCGTCTGCAGCAACACTTCCAGGTCTGTTATCCGGACCAAGATTTGAAGTGGTGGTGCTTTTACCCCACTCACACAACGCAGCACATACAGTCCAAGCCGGGGGAGTCGAAAGACTCCCCCGGCTCATGCTTTTTCCGTCGCTGACCATTGAATTTAGCGGCTGATCAGGGCATGGATTGAACCGGCGCTGGCAACTGGCCTTTGTTCTGGCGGCTTCGGTTGAGGATTGCGCGCCTCTGCGCACCCCGAAGCCTGTTTTGCGAGGCCGGTACACGCGAAGATTGTATCGATTCCTCCTTCGGGGCTCCGGACGGATCGTCGCCTTTCCGGACACAACGAGCACTCCCGGCGTAGTACGCGCATTCGCGGAGCAAAACAGAGCCTTCCTTGCACCGCAAACGCCGCTAGCTCCGCTAACACCGCTAACCCCGCTAACTCCGCTGCTTCCCCGCCACCTCCGCCAGCCGGTCGGCGATGCGCTCAGCCGCGCCCGGATGGGCCTGCGTGCGTGCCGCGGCGGACATCGCAGCCAACCGTCCGGGATCGGTGATCAAGCCGGCGAGGATCCAGAGCAACCTGTCGGGAATGTCCAGATCACTTTCCATCAGCATCACGGCGGCTCCGGCTGCCACCATGGCTTCGGCGTTGCGGCGCTGGTGCTCGTCGGTTGCGGCGGCAAAAGGAACCAGCAGCGCGGGCTTGCCGGCCGCGGCCTCCTCGGCCACAGTCGATGCGCCGCTGCGCGACATGATCAGATGCGCCCGGGCAAACTCCGCCGCCATATCGTCGAGGAACGGCCGCACCTGCCAGCGCGCGGGATCGGCGCCGCTGGCCGCATAGGCCGCTTCGGTCGCCTCGGCGTGGTGCGATTCCGCTCTGATGCAGAACCGTCAGCCCCGGAACCGCTTCGAGCAGCGACCGGATGATGTGCGGCAGATGCATATTGAAGAGCCGCGCGCCTTGCGATCCGCCAAAGATCAGCAGATGCGGCGCGCCGGTGGGCGGCTCAAGCGAGAAGAACTCCGGCCGCACGGGAACGCCGGTGACCTCGGCGTTGCGGAACCATTTGGCCGCCGCGGGAAAGTTGATGGCCGCAGCCTGCACCCGCTTGCCCACCAGCCGGTTGGCCAGGCCGGGCATGGCGTTCGGCTCAAAGGCCATGGTGGGAATCTTGAGCCACAGCGCCGCCACCATCGCCGGGCCCGAGGCGTAGCCGCCCACGCCCAGCACCGCGCCCGGCCGGAACTCGCGCATCATGCGCTTGCAGTCGCCGATGCTCCCCGGCAAACGGGCGATGGTGCGCAGCCGCGTCATCAGCGACACGCTCTTGAGCGGGCCCACGTCGATCAGCCTGAGCGGGAATCCCGCCTCAGGCACCAGGCGCGATTCCAAACCGCGCGCCGTGCCCACCAGGAGAACTTCGGCCCCGTGCCGCTCGACCAGCGCGCGCGCCACGGCCAGCGCGGGAATGATGTGCCCGCCCGTTCCGCCGCCGGCGATGAGAATGCGCAGTTCAGAGTTCACAGTTCGCAGCTTTCAGCGCCTTGTTTCTTGGTCCCTTGGTCCCTTGGTCCCTTGTTCCCTTGGTCCCTGCTTCTCTCACTCCGCCTGCCGGCTGATGTTGAGCAGAATCCCGATGCTGGCCAGCGTGCAGAACAGCGACGTGCCTCCGTGCGAGATCAGCGGCAGCGGAATGCCCTTGTTGGGAACCAGCGAAAGCACCACGCTGATGTTGAAGAAGGCCTGCAGCAGAATCGTGATGGTGATGCCGAAGGCGGCCAGCCGCGCAAAGGGATCGGTGCAGCGGAAGGCCGTGCGCAGCCCGCGCGACGCCGAACATGGCAAACAGCAGCACGATGAACATGGCGCCGATGAAGCCCAGCTCCTCGGCGATGTTGGCGAAGATGAAGTCGGTGGCGGCTTCGGGCAGATAAAACAGCTTCTGCATCCCTTCCATATAGCCGCGGCCCGTCAGCCCGCCGGTGCCCACGGCGATGAGCGACTGATAAATGTGGTAGCCCGCGCCCTGCGGATCGGATTCGGGATTGAGAAAGACCAGCATGCGCGCCCGCCGCCACGGAACCATCAACAGCAGCGCGGCCAGCACGGGCAACGCGGCGGCGAAGGCTCCCAACAGAACCTTCCACTCCATCCCCGCCAGCACCAGAATCATTGCGGCCACGCCGGCCAGCACCAGCGCCGTGCCCAGGTCGGGCTGGGCCACCACCAGCACGATAAACAGCACCGGAATGAGCGCCGCGGGCAGCAGCGTGTGCTTCCAGTCGCGCATGGCGCCCAGCCGCGTGTGCAGGAACCACGCCAGAAACAGCACCAGCACGGGCTTGGCGATCTCCGACGGCTGAAAGGTGAAGAAGTTGCCGAAGCGAATCCAGCGATGCGTGTGGTGCGAGCCGGGCATGAGGAAGACCAGCACCAGCAGCACCGTGGTGATGCAAAGGATGGGATAGATGAAGCGCGGCGAGTTGTAGCGGCTCACGTCCACGTGCATGAGCACGAGCAGAGCCAGCACGCCCGCCACTGCCCACACCGCCTGCGTAAGGACGAAGGTGTAGGCCGAGTGGTACCTTTCCTGGTCGACAACGGCCGAAGCGGAGAAGACCATCACCAGTCCGGTGACCACCAGCACCAGCGTGGTGAAGAACAGCCATTTGTCGACGCCCACTCGCTTCGCCATTTCAACCGGTCCTCGAATCCCTCAGGGAGCCGCTGGTTCCCGTTGCGCCTCCCGGCACGACTTGGAGTCGTGCCCTCACACAAAACGCGCCCACGGCGCCTACGCGTTCTCGTTTGCCTTCCAATCCTTTTGTTCCGCGACAAGCTGCTTGAAGACGCGGCCGCGGTGCTCGTAGTTCTCAAATTGGTCGAAGCTGGAGCAGGCCGGCGCCAGCAGCACCACGTCGCCAGGCCGCGCCGCAGCGGCGGCAGCGCTCACCGCATTGGCCAGCGTCTCGCACGAGTGGATCGGCACCACCCCGCGCAGCTGCGATTCGATCTTGGCCGCAGCCGCGCCAATGGTATAGACGGCGCGCACCCGCTCGCGCAGCAATTGCGACAGCGTCGTATAGTCCGAGCCCTTGTCCTTGCCGCCCAGAATCAGATGAATGCCGCCGGGAAACGCAGCCACGGCCTTGGCCGTCGCGTCCACATTGGTGGCCTTCGAGTCGTTGTAGAACTCCACGCCGTTGATGGTGGCCACGTACTCCAGGCGATGCTCGACGGCGTGGAAGTTCTCGATGGCGCGTGCGATCACGGTGACGGGCACGCCGGCCAGGCGCGCCGCGCACACCGCCGCCAGCACGTTTTCCACGTTGTGCTCGCCCTTGAGCGGAATCTTGCTGAGCGGCAGAATCGTCTCGATCGCCGCCTCCGGCGCGGAGCGATAGACCACGCTCCCCTTCTCTGCCCACGCGCCGCGCTTTACTTCGTGTTCGGCCGAGAACCAGTAGACCGGCGCGTGCGAGCGGGCCGCGGCCTCGGCGGTGCGGGCATTGTCGGCGTTCAGCACCAGGCAGTCGTTCGCGTCCTGCGCGGCAAAGATGCGCTCCTTGGCCAGCGCATAGTTCTCAAAGGTGCCGTGCCGGTCGAGGTGATCGGGCGTGATGTTCAGGATCACCGCGATCCTGGGATGGAACTCCTCCGTGCTCTCCAGTTGGAAGCTCGATACCTCAAGCACCGACCACGTGTCGTCCGTGCTCTCTTCGATCACCCCCACCACCGGCACGCCGATGTTGCCGGCAACCAGCGTGGGATAGCCCGCCTCCTTCAGAATTTCGCCCGCGAGCGCCGTCGTCGTCGTCTTGCCATTCGATCCGGTGATGGCCAGAATTTTGCCTTTCAGGAATCGCGCCGCCAGCTCCAGCTCGCCGATCACCGGGCGGCCGAAGCTTTTGGCCTGCACCAGCTCCGGCGTATCCAGCGGCACGCCGGGGCTCACGACGATCAGGTCCTGGCGGCGGAAGGTCAGCAGGCCATGCCCGCCGGCCTCAACCATGATCCCCTCTTCGAGCAGCGCCGGAATCTCTTTGGCCAGCGACTCGGCCGAGCGAATGTCGGAGACCGTCACCTGCGCGCCTTTGTGGCGCAAAAACAACGCCGCTGCCAGCCCCGACTTTCCCAGGCCCACGACCAGAACTTTTTTGCCCTTCAATTCCATCATTCGGATCGATCCTTACAGCCTGCGGTGAGAGTCGTGTTTTGAAAGGGCACGACTTCAGTCGTGCCGTAAAGTCATTCAAACCGATCGGGCTTTAGCCCCTGAGGGATGCTCTTTCTTGCCCAAGTTCCTCTCACCACCGGCCGCTAGCGGCTTCGCGCGCCAACTTTATTGTGCACCGCGGGGGATGCGGCGCGGGCGACTGCTAGCGCAATTTCAGCGTGGTGAGTGCAAACAATGCAAACACCAGGGCGCCGATCCAGAAGCGCGCGATTACCTTCGACTCGCTCCAGCCCAGCTGCTCGAAGTGGTGGTGCAGCGGCGCCATCTTGAAGATTCGCTTCTTGCGCAGCTTGTAGCTGCCCACCTGCAGGATCACCGAAGCCGCTTCAAGAATGAAGATGCCGCCGATAAACGGCAGCAGCAGCTCCTGCCGGATGATGATGGCCACGGTGCCGATGGCCCCGCCCAGCGCCAGCGAGCCCACGTCGCCCATGAAGATCTCCGCCGGATGCGCGTTGTACCAGAGAAAGCCGATCGACGCGCCCACCATCGACCCGCAAAACACCGTCAGCTCGCCCACCATGGGCATGCGCTGCAGCTCCAGGTAGTCGGCGAAGACCACGTGGCCGCTGACGTAGGTGAGCACCGCCAGCGCGCCGGCGGCAATGATGGTGCAGCCGATGGCCAGCCCGTCCAGGCCGTCGGTCAGGTTCACGGCGTTCGACGTGCCCACCAGCCACAGCACCACCCACACCACGAACGGCACAAACGCGAACAGGGCCAGATGCGGGAGCGTTGCGGGCCACCCGTGCCACAGCAGATCGGGCCGCAGGCTCTTGATAAACGGCACCGAAAGCCGCGTGGAAAACACCTTGAACTGATCCAGAACAACCAGCGCCGCCGCCACCAGCAGCCCGGCCAGCCCCTGCCAAAGCAGCTTTGCCCGCGCCGTCAATCCCAGGCTGCGCCGCTGCACCACCTTGATGTAGTCATCGGCAAAGCCGATAGCGCCGAACGCAAGCGTGGAAAAGACCATGATCCACACAAACGGATTCGCCGGGTCGGACCACAGTACCGTCGGCAGCAGAATGGCGATGCAGATCAGCACGCCGCCCATGGTTGGCGTGCCCGTCTTCTTCAGGTGCGACTGCGGCCCGTCCTCGCGCACAAACTGGCCGATCTGGAACTCCCGCAGCTTCTGAATCACGTAAGGCCCGATGAAGAGCGCGATCAGCAGCGCCGTGAGCGAGGCAAACGCAGTGCGAAACGTGAGGTAGCGGAAGATCCGGAACGGGTGAAAGAACGGAAACAGCTTTTCGTAGAGCAGCCAGTAAAGCAAGGAGCCTCCCAAGCCGGTTTGAGGCGGGGTTTCAGCTTGATTCTACAGGCTTAGGGGATGACGAGAGGCAAAGCCAGTAGCCAACTCTTTGCAATCAAACAAAGTTGTGAACCAACGCGAGCAACAGTTTTTATTCAGCCTGCGATTCGCCTTGAAAGGGCACGGCCTCAGAGCCTACCTGGGAACTCATCGGGCAAGGTGTCTTGTATCAGGGCACGACTTCAGTCGTGCCGCAAACCGCACAAAATGAGGGTGGGCTTTAGCCCCTGGGGGGCGGCCTTCACCAAACTGATCCACTAATAGGAATTGCGCCGAGCGAATTCTCATCGAATCTGCACTAACCCAAGCCAAGAAACACGGCGAGCGAGCGGTCAACGGCCTTGAGTGTTCGCAACTCCAGCTCGCCAAAAGGAACGCCGGCTTTCTCGCGCGGAATGGTGTGCGCCTTGTCCACCATGATCTGCGACGGCGCGCGAAGTCCGTTCTTCGATGACGGATTGACCGCAATTCGGAATGTCTCGACTGGCCGCAGCTCGGTTGTGACGGGCAGAATCGTCACCGAAGGATGGTGCGCGAAAAGATCCGACTGAATCACCAGCGCGGGTCGCGGTTTACCATAGGCTCCCGCTAACACAACGGGGACCAGGTCGCCGCGTTTCATACCCAGCCGTCCGTGTCGGCAACTTCAGCGATCCATGCCAGCGTTTCGGTTTCAAGCGGGTCATTCGCCAGCGACAGTGACTCGCGCTCGCACTTCCTGCGGAAACTCTCCGAGGAAGTGTCAGGCAGCCAAAGCTGCACCGGCCTCAACCCGGCTGCGCGGAGCTGCTCTCGGTGCTTGCGGACGCGAATGGTAACGGAGCTTTTTGTTCTCGGCATATGTTTCATGAAACATGATACGGCAGGATCCGTGTTTCATGCAACAAGATTTTCCAACAATCCAGCAGAGATTTGCCTCAGATTATGATATATGGCATGATATATCTCACGAGGAGGGATGATGGCACAGGTTGAGAAGGCGCGCGTTTTCATGAGTGGACGAAGTCAGGCTGTCCGCATTCCAGCCGAGTATCGGTTTACCTCAAATGAGGTCTTTATCCGCCGGGATCCGCGGAGCGGAGACGTGATCCTATCCCAGGCGCCGGGCAGTTGGGACGAGGTCTACGCCGCCCTGGACAAGGCCGCGTTCCCCGACGATTTCCTCGCCGACCGCAACCAGGGCCCGCCGCAAGAGCGCGACGAGCTATGAGCCGGCTCTATATGCTCGACACCAATACCGTCAGCTACATCCTCAAAGGCAAGTCTCCCGCAGCCCGAGCCAGGCTTGCGAGCCTGGGAGAAGATGAGACCGCCTGTATTTCCATCGTTACGGAGTTTGAGCTGGAGTTCGGCCTGGCCAAGAACCCAAGTGCTGCAAACCTTCGCCATGCCATCCGCTGGTTCCTCGCCCGCATCCAGGTTCTGCCCCTGGGTTCCGCGGAGGCCCGTGCTTACGGCCAACTCCGGGTGCAGCAGGAAACGGCGGGGCGGCCTCTCGAAAGCATGGACATGCTGATCGCCGCTCATGCGATCGCTGCCGGCGCAATCCTTGTCACCCGAGACAAGGTCTTCGACCATGTCCCCGGGCTTGCGGGGAAAGAGAACTGGGCGACAGACTCTGATAACACAGCCCTCCAGCTAAGAGCTAATAGCTAAGGCTCGCCTTTCCTACCGCGTCTTCGCCACTTCCTCCACCGTCACCGGATCGAGGAACGGCATCTGCGCGCGCAGTTTCTTGCCGACGATCTCGACCGGATGCTTCGCCTCCGCCTCGCGGAAGGCCAGAAACTCCTTCTTGCCGGAGTTCTGATCGGCGAGAAATCTCTTCGCAAACGATCCCGTCCTGAATCTCGGCCAGAATCTGCTTCATCGCCTTGCGGCTCTCGGCGCCGATGACGCGCGGACCCGAAACGTAGTCGCCGTATTCGGCGGTGTCCGAAATCGAGTAGCGCATGTAGGCCAGGCCGCCGCGATAGATCAGGTCCACAATCAGCTTGAGCTCGTGCAGGCACTCGAAGTAGGCGCTCTCCGGCTGATAGCCGGCCTCGACCAGCGTTTCATAACCAGCTTTAATCAGCGCGCTCACGCCGCCGCACAGCACCGCCTGCTCGCCGAAGAGATCGGTCTCGGTCTCTTCCTTGAAGGTGGTCTCGAGCACCCCGGCGCGCGTGCCGCCAATGCCCTTCAGATAGCTGAGGCAAAGCGCGTGCGCCTTGCCCGTCGCGTCCTGGTGCACGGCGATCAGGCAGGGAACGCCGCCGCCTTCAATAAAGACCTCGCGCACGCGATGGCCGGGCGCCTTGGGCGCGGCCATGCCCACGTCGATGCCCGCGGCGGGCACGATGGTCTTGAAGTGAATGTTGAAGCCGTGCGCGAACATCAGCAGCTTGCCGGCGCTCAGGTTCGGCCCGATCTCCTCGGCATACAGTTTGGCCTGCGGTCTGGTCGGGAACAAGGATCATCACCACATCGGCCCACTTTGTGGCCTCGGCGACGGTGGTCACTTCAAGCCCGCCTTCTGCGCCTTGGCAATCGATTTTGAGTTGGCCGCCAGGCCCACCTTCACCTGCACGCCGGAGTCCTTGAGGTTGAGAGCATGCGCATGCCCCTGCGAGCCGTAGCCGATGATGGCCACCTTCTTGGCCTGGATCAGGGTGAGGTCGGCATCGTGATCGTAATAAGTCTTCGCCATGATTTTTCCGTTCTTCCTTTTTGGTTTGCGATTCCGTTCTTGAACAATCGACTCTCTGCGGGTGCCCCATCCTAGCCGCGTTCTTGTATTTGTGGCTAGGGTCGGCGGTGGTTAGCGGATCAGAATCAACCCCAAGCCCGCCGCCTCTTATTGCGCCTCGTCCGCCGCGCTTTCCTCCGCAGGCTCCTCTTCCTCCTCCGCGGATTCGCCCTCGCCGACGCCCATCGCTCTGACCACGCTGCTCACGTGGTGGCCGCGCCGCATGGTCATCTTGCCGCTGCGGCAGATCTCCAGAATGCGGCCCGTCGTCTTCGCGCAGCACCTCGATGAGCCCTTCGATCTTGCTTTCCACGCCGGTCATCTCGATCATCAGCGACTCCGAGGTGAGATCGACGATGCGCGCGCGGAAGACCTCGACCAGGTCGAAGATCTGCGCGCGGTTGCGCGGCGTGGCGGCCACTTTGATGAGCGCCAGCTCGCGCGTCACCGACGGCGCCTGGGCGATGTCGTCCACATCGACGACATTTTCCAGTTTAAACAGGCTGGCGCGGATGCGGTGCCCGGCCTCGGCCGACGCCTCGCAGACGAGCGTCAGCCGCGACAGGCCCGGCCGCTCGCTGCGCCCCACGGTGAGCGAGTTGATGTTGATGTTCAGCCGCCGGAACAGCGACGCCACGCGCGTCAGCACGCCGGGCAGGTCTTCAACGTATGCAACGAATGTGTGCAGCATAACGAACCTTTCCCGTGAAACAGTGAATCAAGTGAAAGAGTGAATCGAGTGAAGGAGCGAATTCACTCTTTCACTCGATTACTCGCTTCACTGCCTTATTCTTCGTCCGCCGACTCTTCCAGCGGATCGCTGCTCCGGCCGGCGGATCATCTCGTGCAGCGCGCTGCCGGCCGGAATCATCGGGTACACCGAGTCTTCCTTCTCCACCATGAAGTTGAGCAGGAACGCGCCCGGCGCCGAGCGCGCCTCCTCCACGGCGCTCTCCACTTCGCCGCGCTTGCGCACCGCGCGTCCCGGAATGCCGTGCGCATCGGCCAGCTTCACAAAGTCCGGGCTCACCAGCGGCGTGGCTTCGTAGTTGCGCTCGTAGAAAAACTCCTGCCACTGCCGCACCATGCCCAGGTAGCCGTTGTTGATGACGGCGATGTTGATCTTGATCTTTTCCTGCACGATGGTGGCCAGCTCCGCCGCCGTCATCTGGAAGCCGCCATCGCCGGCCACCACCCACACTTCCTTTTCGGGGCAGGCAAACTTGGCGCCGATGGCCGCGGGCAGCGCGAATCCCATGGTGCCCAGCCCGCCCGAGGTGATGAGCGTGCGCGGCTGCTCGTGGTGGAAGTACTGCGCCTCCCACATCTGGTGCTGGCCCACGTCGGTGACCACGATGGCGTTGCCGCCGGTCATGCGCCACAGGTCGTGCATCACGTGCGCCGCGTACAAGATGCCCGGAGTCGGGCAGGTTCTTGATGTCGCGCACCGCAACCGCGCCCTTGCTGGCCTCGATCGTCTTGAGCCACGCCGAGCCGTCGCGGCCCGAAATGCGCGGCAGCAACTGCTCCAGCACCTCGCGCAGATCGCCCACCAGCGCCACGTCCACCTTCACGTTCTTGTTGATCTCCGCCGGGTCCACCTCGATGTGAATCTTCTTCGCCTTGGTGGCGTAGGTGGAGAGCGTGCCCGTCACGCGATCGTCGAAGCGCATGCCGCAGGCGATCAGCAGATCGGCTTCCTGAATGGCGTGATTCACCCACGCCTCGCCGTGCATGCCCATCATGCCCAGGCTCAGCGGGTGCGAGGCGGGAAATCCGCCCAGCCCCAGCAGCGTGAGGCCCACGGGAATCTGCGCGCGCTCGGCCAGCGTGCGCACCTGCTCCATCGCGCCGGACTCCATGACGCCGTGCCCGGCCAGAATCACCGGCCGCTTGGCGTTGCGAATCAGCTCGGCCGCCTGCGCCAGTCCCGATTCGTCCACGTGCAGCATGGGATGCGGGCGGTAAGGCCGCGGCTTGGCCGCTTCAAAATCGAAGATCGCGCTGTTGCCTGCTGCGCATCCTTGGTAATGTCGACCAGCACCGGCCCGGGACGGTGCTGACGCGCGATCTGAAATGCATGGCGCAGCGTCGGCGCGATGTCCTCGGCGCGATTCACCAGAAAATTATGCTTGGTCACCGGCAGCGTGATGCCGGTAATGTCCACTTCCTGAAACGCGTCGGTGCCCAGCAGCTTTGCTCGACACGTTGCCGGTGATGCAGACGATGGGAATCGAGTCGAGCATCGCGGTGGCAATGCCGGTCACCAGGTTGGTCGAGCCGGGGCCGCTGGTGGCAATGGCCACGCCCACCTCGCCCGAGGCGCGCGCGTAGCCGTCGGCCATGTGCGCCGCGCCCTGCTCGTGGCGCACCAGCACGTGCCGGATGGGAAACTTGCGCAGCGCGTCGTAGGCCGGCAGAATCGTCGCCGCCGGGATAGCCGAAGACGGTCGTCGACGCCCTCGCCCACCAGCGTGGCCCAGATAATCTCCGCGCCCGTCAAGCGCGTCGGCGGGGTCAGATGCGCTTGCGATTCCGCTGCGTTTGCGGTCGCCGAGCTTCCGTTCCCATCGTGCGCTTTCGTCTTCGCGTTTCCCTTGTGTCCCATAACAACTCCTTGAGCGCTGATGCTGCCAACTGTTCCCCGTTCCCTGTTCCCTGTTCCCTGTTCCCTGTTCCCTGTTCCCTACTCCCTACTCCCTATTCCCTGCTCTTACGTCGTTGCCCCTTCTGACGCCGACGTCACGCGATCCACATATTTGCGGAAGACGCCCTTCGGCCAGCGCAGCGCCGGCGGCTTGAAGTTCTTGAGCCGCGCCGCCATCTCCGCGTCGCTGATCTCCACGTTGAGCGTGCGCTTGGGAATGTCGAAGTGAATCGATGTCGCCCTCGCGCACCGCCGCAATCGGCCCGCCGACAAACGCCTCGGGCGCCACGTGGCCCGCGGTGAATCCGCGCGTCGCGCCGCTGAAGCGGCCGTCGGTGAGCAGCGCCACTTGCGCGCTCAGTTCCGCATTCGACGAGATGGCCGCCGTCACCTGCAGCATCTCGCGCATGCCCGGCCCGCCCTTCGGGCCTTCGTAGCGAATCACCACCACGTCGCCGGGCTTGATGCCGCCCGCCTGCACGACTTTGAAGCAATCTTCTTCGCAGTCGAAGACGCGCGCCGGCCCGCGATGCTCGTACTTGCCGGCCGCGGCAATCTTCATCACGCAACCTTCGGGCGCGAGATTGCCTTTCAGAATCACCAGCCCGCCGTTGGGCTTGATGGGCTTTTCAAAGGTGTGGATCACGTCCTGGCCCGGCGTCTCCTTGGCCAGCGCGGCTTCTTCGGCCAGCGTCTTGCCGCTGATGGTCAGCGCCGAGCCGTCGGCAAATCCCGCGTCGATCATGCGCTTGGCCAGCAGCCGCGAGCCGCCCGCCGCCTGGTAGTCCGAAGCCACGTACTTGCCCGCCGGCGTCAGAGCGAGCAGATGTACGGCGTGCGCTTCGAGATGGCATCGAAATCGTCGATGTTCAGCTCGATGCCCATCTCCTTCGCGATGGCCAGCAGATGCAGCACGGCGTTGGTCGAGCCGCCGCTTGCGGCCACGCTGGCAATGGTGTTTTCGAAGAGATTTGCGGGTGATGATCTGGGAGGGGCGGCGATTGGCGCGCACGGCGTCCATCAACATGTGGCCGGCCTTGCGCGTGGCGTCGAGCTTGTTGGGCGCGGTGGCGGGAACGCCCGAAAGCTCGATGGGCGAGATGCCCAGAATCTCGCCGCTCATGGCCATGGTGTTGGCCGTGAACTGGCCGCCGCATGCGCCCGCGCCGGGACAGGCATTGGCTTCGAGCGCTTCCAGGCCGGCATCGTCGATGCGTCCCGCGGCGTACGAGCCGATGCCCTCGAAGACATTCTGAATCGTGATGTCGATTTTCTCGCCATGGGGGCCGTTCAGCTTGCCCGGCGCGATCGATCCGCCGTAGAGCATCATGCCGGGAATATCGAGCCGGCACAGCGCCATGATGATGCCCGGCATATTCTTGTCGCAGCCGCCGATGCCCACCAGGCCGTCGAAGAGATTGCCGCGCGCCACCAGCTCGATGGAGTCGGCGATCACTTCGCGCGAAACCAGCGACGCCTTCATGCCCTGCGTGCCCATGGTGATGCCGTCGGAGATGGTGATGGTGTTGAACTCCATCGGCGTGCCGCCCGCCTCGCGAATGCCTTCCTTCAGCGCCTCCGCGATCTCGCGCAGGTGCACGTTGCAGGTGCCGATCTCGGTCCACGTATTGGCAACGCCGATGATCGGCTTGTGCAGATCTTCTTTCTTGAATCCCGATCCGCGCAGATACGACCGCGCCGCCGCGCGGCTCGGCCCTTCGGTCAACGGAATGCTTTGTCGCTTGCCTTCGATGGTCATCTTCTCCCTTGATTCCCTCTGCGTCTGTGCTAGCTGGAGCGTAACGTGGTTAGCGAAGTTAACGGAGCCAGTTACTCATCACTTATGGCCGATGTTGTTTCTAACTCCGCTAACTCCGCTTGCTCCGCCAACTCCGCTGTTTCACTTCGCTTTCAGCCAACCCGCCTCGTCGTGCTTCGTTTCAAACTTGTCCAGCGCCGCCGCGTGCCGCAGCGTCAGGCCGATATCGTCGAGCCCTTCGAGCAGGCAGAACTTGCGGAAGGGATCGATCTCGAATTTCGCGCTGAATCCGCGCCCATCCGTCACCGTCTGCGCTTCGAGCGAAACGGTGAGCTGATAATTCGGAATCTTCTTGTGCGTTTTGGAGCAGCGTATTAACCTCTGCCTCAGCTCAGCCGCACCAGCACAATCCCGTTCTTGCCCGCATTCGAGAAGAAGATGTCGGCGAAGGTCGGCGCGATGACCACGCGGAAGCCGAAATCGCTCAGCGCCCACGCGGCGTGCTCGCGGCTCGATCCGCAGCCGAAGTTCTTGCCCGCGATGAGAATCTTCGCGCCCTTGTAGCGCGGATCGTTGAGGACAAAACTCGGGATCGGGCTCGCCGTCGGGCGTCTGCCGCCAGTCGAAGAACAGAAAATCGCCGTAGCCGGTGCGCTCGATGCGCTTCAAAAACTGCTTGGGAATGATCTGGTCGGTATCCACGTTGGCGCGGTCCAGCGGCGCGGCCAGTGCGGTCAATGTGCGAAACGGTTCCATCAGCCCTTCACCTCCCAGTTGCGAATGTCCACAAAGTGCCCGGCAATCGCGGCCGCCGCGGCCATCTCCGGCGAAACCAGATGCGTGCGCCCGCCGCGTCCCTGCCGGCCCTTCGAAGTTGCGGTTGCTGGTCGAGGCGCAGCGCTCGCCCGGCAAAAGAATGTCGGGATTCATGCCCAGGCACATCGAGCAGCCCGGCTCGCGCCACTCAAATCCCGCCTCGCGAAAGACGCGGTCCAGGCCTTCCGCCTCGGCCTGCGCCTTCACCTGCTGCGAGCCGGGAACCACCATCGCGCTCACCTTCGCCGAAACCTTGTGGCCGCGCGGCGATGCGCGCCGCCGCGCGCAGATCCTCAATGCGGCCATTGGTGCAGGAGCCGATGAAGACGCGGTCGATCGGAATCTCTTCAAGGCGTGTTCCCGCCCTCAGCCCCATGTATTCGAGCGCGCGCTCGAAGCCCTTGCGCTCGATCTCCGTCTCCGCTGCCGCCGGATTGGGCACCGTGTCCGTGACCGGCGCCACCATGCCGGGGCTCGTCCCCCAGCTCACGTACGGCACCAGCGTGGCCGCGTCGATCGCCAGCTCGCGGTCGAACTTCGCGCCGGGATCGGTGGGCAGCTTGCTCCACTCGGCCACTGCGCTTGTCCCACGCTGCTCCCTTTGGACGAGAACCGCGGCCCTTCAAGTACGCAAACGTCGTCTCGTCCGGCGCGATCATGCCCGCGCGCGCGCCGGCCTCGATGCTCATGTTGCAGATCGTCATGCGGCCTTCCATCGAAAGCGACGCGAATCGCCGAGCCCGCGTACTCAATCACGCAGCCCGTCGCGCCGTCGGTGCCGATCTTGCCGATGATGGCCAGAATGATGTCCTTGGCCGTGACGCCCAGCGGCAGCTTGCCCTCGACCGCGATGCGGAAGGTCTTCGGCTTCGACTGCGGCAGCGTCTGCGTGGCCAGCACGTGCTCCACTTCGCTGGTGCCGATGCCGAACGCCAGCGCCCCGAATGCGCCGTGCGTCGAGGTGTGCGAGTCGCCGCAGACAATCGTCATGCCCGGCTTGGTCAGCCCCAGCTCCGGCCCGATCACGTGCACAATGCCCTGCTCGCGCGAGTTCACGTCGTAGAGCTCGATGCCGAAGTCCGCGCAGTTCTTGCGCAGCGTGGCAATCTGCGTGGCCGAAATCTGGTCCACGATGTTCAGCCGGCCCTCGATGCGTCGTGGGCACGTTGTGGTCCACTGTCGCAATGGTGCGGTCGGGCCGGCGCACCTTGCGCCCCGCCAGCCGCAGCCCCTCAAACGCCTGCGGCGACGTCACCTCGTGCACCAACTGCAGGTCGATGTAGAGCAGCGTGGGCTCGCCCTCGGGCTCGACCACCACATGCTGCTCCCAGACCTTCTCGAATAATGTTTTCGGTTCGCTACTCATCAGAAACTGCTCCTGAAAACAGCTATTAGCTTCTAGCTACTAGCTTGTCGTTCTCTGCCTGCTCCCAACCTTCTGCAATCTCCCCAAACGTTCCATCCAGAATCGAACGCGCCCGTCTGCGCACATACCGTTAGCAGCTCATTGCTATGCCAAGGGCTTGAAGCTAGCGGCTAACAGCTAGAAGCTGTTCTTTCACCGTCTCCCGCACCTTCGCGCCCATCTCGCGGGTTCCCAGCACGGTCAATCCCTCCGGGTTGGTGCGCGCCAGGTCCTGCGTGCGGAAGCCCTGCTCCAGCACCTTGCGGACCGCCTTCACAATCGCGTCGGCCTCCGCGTCGAGCCCGAAGGAGTGGCGCAGAAGCATCGCGCCGGTCAGGATCGTGGCCAGCGGATTGGCGATGTTCTTGCCCGCGTGCTTGGGCGCGGAGCCGTGGGCCGGCTCATACAAATTGACCTTGCCGCCGATGGTCGCCGAGGGCAACATGCCCAGCGAGCCGGTAATCACCGAGGCCTCGTCGGTGAGAATGTCGCCGAACATGTTCTCCGTCACCACCACATCGAAGTCGCGCGGCCGCTTCATCAGGTGCATCGACATGGCGTCGACGAACTGGTGCTCCAGCGTCACATCGGGAAACTCCTTGGCCACCTCGATCACCGTGTCGCGCCAAAGCTGCGAGACTTCGAGCACGTTGGCCTTGTCCACGCTGGTCACCAGCTTGCGGCGCTTCTGCGCCAGTTGAAAGGCGGTGCGGGCCACGCGCGCCACTTCGTCGCGCGTGTAGCGCATGGTGTTGCAGGCTTCGCCCTTTTCCTTGTTCCACTCCCGCGGCTTGCCGAAGTAGAGCCCGCCGAGCAGTTCGCGGACGAACAGAATGTCGGTGCCTTCGATAATCTCGGGCCGCAGCGGGCTGTTGACCGTCAGCTCCTTGAAGGCGAAGACGGGGCGCAGATTGGCGAAGCCGCCCAGCGCGGCGCGCAGTTCGCAGCAGGCCCGCCTCGGGGCGCTTGCTCGCGGGGAGAGAATTGAACTTGTCGTCGCCCACGGCGCCCAGAAAAACCGCCTCGGAATCGAGCGCGGCAGCAAGCGTGTCCGCGGGCAGAGGCGTGCCATCCTGCTCAATCGCCACGCCGCCAATGCGCCTTTCGTCGAGCTCCAGCGTGTGGCCGCCGGCCTGCGCCACTTCGTCGCAGTACCGCGATGGCCTTGCTCGGTGATTTCGGGGCCGATGCCGTCGCCGGGCGTGACCAGAATCTTCAGTTTCATTCTTGCTCTCTTCTCCTCTGATCGATGGTTGATTGAACTTCTCAATCCATTGATGTTGAACCAGACAAACACGAAATCTCAGTGCTCGATCGAATGCGGAACGTGCCCCGGTCTCCTTCAACACAGCGACCGCTTCGCTGCGTTACTTCGGGGCCAATGCCGTCGCCGGCCGTTACAAGAATCCTCAACTTCATGCGCTCTTGTCCCTGCTCTTGTCTTGATCTCTGTTCTCTGATCTCTGATCTCTGTCGTTCAATCCAGTTCCGACACCGGCTCGCTGCGCCGTTCGCGAATCTCGTCGGGCAGCAATCCGACCAAATCCTGATCGTAGATGTTCTTCTTGCGGTCGGCCAGCGCCACAAACCGGTAGTAGACGTGCTGCAGCTCATCGCGGCTGACCGTGAAGCCGAGCTGCTCCAGCCGGTGGCGCAGCGCCGCGCGGCCGGAGTGCTTGCCCAGCACCAGGTGCGTCTTCGCCACGCCCACCAGTTGCGGCGTCATGATCTCGTAGCACAGCGGGTTGGCCAGCATGCCGTGCTGGTGAATGCCCGACTCGTGCGCAAAGGCGTTGGCGCCCACCACCGCCTTGTTGGGGGAGGGCTTGAAGGTGATGAGCTGGCCCAGCACCTCGCTGGTGGGATAAAGCTGGTCGAGCTTGATGGCGGTCGACACGCCGAAGCGGTCGCCGCGCACATAGAGCGCCGCGGCAATCTCCTCGAGCGCCGCGTTGCCGGCCCGCTCGCCGATGCCGTTGATGGTGCACTCCACCTGGCGCGCGCCGGCCTGGATGGCCGCCAGCGAGTTGGCCACCGCCAGTCCCAGATCGTCGTGGCAGTGCGCGGAAAGCACGACGCCCTTCTCGTCGATGGCGGGAACGCGCTCGCGCACCTCGCGGAACATTGCGCCGTACTCCTCGGGCGTCACGTAGCCCACGGTGTCGGGCATGTTGATCGTGGTGGCGCCGGCTTCCACGGCGATGCGCACCATCTCCACCAGGAAGTCGCGGTCCGAGCGCGTCGCGTCCTCGGGCGAAAACTCCACGTCGTCGCACAGCGACCGCGCCAGCCGCACCGACTCGCCGCACAGGTCCAGCGCCTCGCGCGCGGCTGATCTTCAGCTTGTATTCGAGGTGCAGATCGCTCGACGCCAGAAAGACATGGATGCGCGCCCGGTCGGCAAACTGCAGCGCCCGCGCCGCCATCTCGATGTCTTCGGTCTTGGCGCGCGCCAGCGACGCGATGCGCGGCTTGCGAATGGCCTGCGTAATGGTCGCGATGGCGGCAAAGTCGCCCTCCGAGGCCATGGCAAAGCCGGCCTCGATGATGTCCACGCCCAGATCCTCCAGGGCGTGGGCCATGGTGAGCTTTTCCTGCGTGGTCATGCTGCAACCCGGCGACTGCTCGCCGTCGCGCAGGGTGGTGTCGAAGAAAACTACGTGATCGGTGCTCATGTGTGTGCCTGCCGGGAAAACCGGCCTCGTCCAGCTCTTTCATTGTCGCCCATCCCGGCAGTATAAGGCAAAGTTATAATTCTTTTGGAATCGATTAGAATTGCTTATAGATACAGTTGTCAGTGGTCAGTTTTCAGTCGTCAGATCGGCTTCGCCAGCGGTCGATCGACTTTCGAACGCCGGAAGTATTCGGCGCGAAGCGTCGCGCTGCGAACCCGCTGATCACTGAGAACTGACGACTGACGGAGCTGCACATGGAACTCAACCAGCTCGAAACCTTTCTCGCCGTGGCCGAGGAGCGCAGCTTCTCCCGCGCCGCGCGTGCGCCTGCACCGCACCCAGCCGGCCGTCAGCCAGGTCATCCGCAAGCTGGAGGAGGCGGTGGGCGAAACGCTCTTCGACCGCGCCGCGCGCGACGGCTCGCTCACCGCCGCCGGCGTGCTGCTGCGCGACTACGCCCTGCGCCTGCTGGCCCTGCGCCGCGAGGCCTCGAGCGCCCTCGACGAGCTGAAGAGCCTGGAGCGCGGCCACCTGCAACTGGCGGCCAACGAGTACACCTGCATGTACCTGCTGCCGGCCATCGACGCCTTCCGCCGCGAGTTTCCCCACATCGGCGTCACCGTGCAGCGCATGCTGGCCTCGCGCATTCCCGAGGAGCTGAACCTGCGCACCTTCGAGCTGGGCGTCATCTCCTTCCGTCCCGATCCCGCGCAGATCCGCACCATCGCCGTCTATGGCGACAGCCTGGCCTTCATCGTCAGCCCGCGCCATCCGCTGGCCCGCGCGCGGCGCGTCTCCATCCGCGACCTGGGCAACGAGAACTTTCATCGCCCACAACGTGGCCTCGCCGCTGCGCCGCAAGGTGATTGAGGCCTTCCAGCGCTACCGCACGCCGCTCAACATGGGCATCGAGCTGCCCACCATCGAGGCCATCAAGCGCTTTGTGGCCATGGGCAACGGCGTGGCGCTGGTGCCCCACCTCACGGTGGCGCGCGAACTGGAAACCGGCGACCTGGTGCGCGTGCCGCGTGGACGAGCTGGACGTGCGCCGCGTGCTGCGCCTCGCTCACCGCCGCCAGGCCACGCTCTCCTACGCCGCCAAGGCCTTCCTGCACACGCTCAAGAACCTGGCCAAGGAGCAGGGACCGCCGTTCTTTTACCATGTGGAGCGGGCGGGATGAAGAGGCCAGGCACCAAGGGACCGAGAGAACAAGGGACCAAGAAAGCTCATTCCCTCAGCTTCTTCATCAACGCGATCAGCATCCGGCTGACGTTTGCAGACAGTCTTTCAACCGGCTCAGTCTCTTTGCTCGGACAAAACCCTAAGTTTGTGGCGATGATGAGCTGCGTTTGCAGCTCGCAAATCGATCCCCTTGCGTGACCTAGAAACTGCAAATACTCGCCTTTCGTCGACCTTCCGTAACCTTCACCGATGTTGCTCGCGATCGACACAGATGCGCGCCGTACTTGATTGGTTAGGCCGAATCGTTCGGATGATGGAAACGAAGCGCTGAGACGATAGATTTCGGTCGTCAGCTGGACCGAACGTTGCCAAACAACAAGCTCCTTAAAAGAAGCGCCCACTTTCTCCTCTTTCTCGATCGTTTTCGAACGTGTCCCGTCGAGCATAGGTCCAACTCCGAGATTCCGATGTGATCATTGGCACCCGCATCGATTGATCCCTGGGTCCCTGTTTTCTTGGTCCCTCACTCCCTTGGTCCCTGCTTTCTTGGTCCCTCGGTCCCTTGGTGCCTTGGCCCCTCTCCTCTTTGTCCCTCATGCGTCTAAGGCCCCAGATGCTTCCGCCGCCGGTGTTCGGACTCGCGTGACAGGCCCCAACCCGCCCCGGCCATTTACAATTCTTAGAGCGGGGTACGGGAACATCCGGTGCGCCGGACCAGTGCGTGGGAATCGAACTCGTTGCTACCCGCACGGTTGTGCAGTCGTGAGGATCAGGATCGAATGAAGAAGATCGCCTTTTTAGTCTCTTTGCTGGCCGTATGCGTGGCCGCGGGCCGCGCCCAGGAAAGCCGCCAGGACATCAGCCTGAGTGGAATCGCGCTGATTGAGCCGTTCATGGCTTCTTCCACCGACGTGCAGGTGAACTCCACCACCGCCTACGGCGCGTTGGCCAGCTACCGCTTTATGCTCACGCCGTCCAGCGCGCTTGAAGCCAACTACGGCATCACCTACCAGAACAGCATCGGTTACTACGCATCAATTCCACAACGGCATCAGGATATTGACCCGCACCCAGGAGATCTCGGGCGCTTTCGTGCACTCCTTCGTCTTCAAGAACTTGAATCCCTTTGTCGAAGGCGGGCCCGGCGGGACTCATCTTCCTGCCCATCCTCAACTCCGGCACCACGACCCTCGACGCCAAGCAGCAGACCGAGGTTGGCGGCATGTTCGGCGCCGGCTTCGCCTACGAGATCAGCCCCAGCTTCGACATCCGCGCCGAATATCGCGGATTGGTCACCAAGGTGCCCACCTTCGGCGTGGACATCAGCTCAACTTCACCACCAACCGCTGGTACAACATCTCCGAGCCCACCATCGGCGTGGCCTACCACTTCTAAGAGCGACAGCGTCACGGGTATCAAGCAAAAGCAAGGGGACCGGCCGCAGCCGATCCCCTTTTTGCTGTTCAGGCTTCCAACAACGCGATTCCCATCAGGATCCCAGCGTCTCTCAGCCCTGCGCGCTTCGCGGTAGCGGCCCAGTTCCTTCACCATGCCGCAATGCGCGCCGAGCGCCTCCAGCGCGCGCGTTCCTTCCTCGCTTGAGCCGATCTGGCAATCCACGTAGAAGATGTACTCCCACGGCTTGCCCTGCACCGGCCGCGACTCGATCTTGGTCAGGTTGGTGCCCATGCGCGCTCAACGCGCTCAGCGCCGCCACCAGCGAGCCCGGCCGATTCTCCAGCGTAAAGGCGACGCTCATCTTGTTCGACTCCGGATCGGTCTCCGCCTCGCCGCTGCGCCGCACCAGAAAGAACCGCGTGTAGTTTTCCGGATTGTCCTCAATGCCGCGTGCAAGAATCTCCGCGCCGTAGTAGCGCAGCCGCCGCCTCGCTGGCGATGGCCGCCGCATGTCGGTCGCGCGGCTCCACCAGTTGCTTCACGCTGCCCGCGGTGTCGTAAAAGGCAATGGCCTTCATCCGCGGATGCTCGGCCAGAAACCGCCGGCACTGCGCCAGCGCCACGGGATGCGAAAACACGCGGTCGATCTCGTCCATCGTTGCGCCGCGCATGGCGATCAGGTTGTGGCGGATGCGCACCAGCGTCTCCCGCACCACCTTCACGTCGTGCTTCAGCAGCAGGTCGAAATGCTCCAGCACCGACCCGGCCAGGCTGTTCTCAATGGGAATCGCGGCGGCATCGGCCGCGCCCGCATCCAGCGCCGCAAACACCTCCGCCGAGAGCGCGCAGGGAACAATCTCCGCGCCCGGCACGAGCTTCAGCGCCGCCTCGTGGCTGAACGAGCCCGGCTCTCCTTGAATCGCGATCTTCATGCGCTGCTCCACTGCCTCTTGCAATCACAAGTATCTGAGCGACTGCGTACCCCTTTCGCACCATACCACAGCGAATCGCTGAGGTCTTTCTAGAGCAGGTCGACGGGCGTAAAATGGGTGGCTAGGCAGATCGGCAAACCCGCTGCGCCGCGGCGCCGAATGGGCCATCAGCGCGGGAAAAGCGAGAGGGCTCAATGAAAACCTCGTGGCAAGCTGAAACTGGCCGTCTCGAATGCCGCTGGTCCGGAGTGACGGAGCGCAGCCGGTACGTCCCGGCCTGGTTCCATGAAGCGTCGCCCGGTGCTCATGAGGCTGCCTTGCCGCTGGTTCCGGATTTCGCTGCACATAGTCCATTGGGCTCGGGCGAATGGATCGTGCCCTGGAATTCGCGCTGGTGCCTGCCAACTCGCTCCTAATCCCCGTAGCGGAGGGCGGTCGTCATCCGGCGTTCACAGGTATTTTCTGCTCCCTGTCCTCTCGTTCCCTGCTCCCTGCCCTTATCACCGCCGCATCCACAAATCCGCCGTCACAAAACCCAGAAACACCATCGCGATCACGCCGTTCATGGTGAAGAACGCGGCATTCAGCCGGCGCAGGTCGCGCGGCGAGACCAGCGAGTGCTCATAGGCCAGCAGCAGCCCCACGGCGGCCACGCCCAGCCAGCCCGCCAGGCCAAAGTTGAACAGCCACCCGAACCAAACCAGCAGCCCCAGCATGGCCAGATGCATGGCGCGCGCCGTCCAGAACGCCGCCGTGAGCCCGATCGCCTGCGGCAGGCTGTGCAGCCCTGCGGCGCGGTCGTGCTCGTAGTCCTGGCAGGCGTAGAGCACGTCGAAGCCCCCCGCCCATAGCGTGACCGCCGCGGTCAGCACCAGGATGCGCGGGTCCAGGCTGCCGCGCACGGCAATCCACGCCGCCGTGGGCGCCAGGCCCAGCGCCAGCCCCAGCCCCAGGTGCGACCACCGCGTCACCCGCTTCAGGTAGCTGTAGCCCAGCAGCACCACCAGCGCCACCGGCGCAAGCTCCAGCGTCAGCCGGTTCAGCTCCGCCGCGGCCGCCAGAAACACCGCCACCGCCACGCAGGTAAACCCCAGCACAAACTGTCCGGGTCAGCAGCCCCGCCGGAATCGCCCGGTTCCGCGTGCGCGGATTGCCGGCGTCCAGGTCCGCGTCGGCCCAGCGATTAAACGCCATGGCCGCCGACCGCGCCGCCACCATGGCCACCACGATCCACGCCACCGTCCGCCAGCCCGGCAGCCCGCCCGCCGCCAGCAGCATCGCCGTCAGCGCAAACGGCAGCGCGAAGATCGAGTGCTCCCACTTGATCATCTCCAGCGTGGTGCCGATCTTGTTCAGAATGCCGGCCATCGTGCGTCTTCCTACTTCCCAGTCTAGCGGAGACAGGCGCCGGCACTTACTGCCTCGAATCGCCGCCTCGCCCTGCGTTACAATTGCCGGCGGGAACAGCAAATCCGCGCTATGCGCTGCTCTGTTAACCAAGCGAACGTGACACAAATCACAAAATTAGAGCCCAAGTTGATGAAATGATGGCCTTGATGTCTCCCCCCCGGAGCACACCTATGAAGAACTCTTCTCTTCTGGGAAGGTCCATCTGTGCAACTTGACCCCGCTGCGTTTCTCGCCGATCCCGAGCTGATTCGCGCTCTCGACGCGCGCTCCACGCCCGTCCCGTGCGAGTCCGAGCGCGTGCTCTTCCGCCAGGACGAACCCGCCGTGGGGATCTTTCATCGTCCACAAAGGCGTGGTCACGCTCAGCATCATGTCGCAGGATGGCCACTCGCTCTTCGCCGTGCAGGCCAAGCCCGGTTCCCTTCTCGGCCTCCCCGGCGTCATCAGCAACCAACCCTACTACGCTCAGCGCGACCGCCAGCGCCGAGCGCGAAGGTAAGCTTCGTCAGCCGCGCCGAATTCACCGCGCTCATGCACGCGGACCCGCTTCTTTCCCTCAAAATGCTCGAAGTCCTCGCCGCCGAGGTCCGCAGCGCCCGCAAAGCGCTCTATTAGTCTGGATGCATGTTTGCCCTCGCCGTCGCACCCTACATCACCGGAATGCCCGGCTCGCGCGTGACCCAACTTCACCGGGTGTCGCCGCCGCGGCCGCGCGCCCTCGCCGCGCACCCCCACCTGCTACACTCACTCGTTGTGCCCCTCGCCGGCCTCGCTATCGCTGTCGTCGCGTATCTGCTGGGGTCCATCCCCACGGGATACCTGCTGTATCGCATCTTTCGCCGCCAGGACATCCGTTCCGTAGGCAGCGGCAACATCGGCGCCACCAACGTGCTGCGCGCCGGCGGCAAGGGCCTGGGCGCAGCCACGTTTCTCCTCGACGTGCTCAAGGGCTGCGCGGCCGTCTGGCTCGCCTGGCCTCTCGGCATGCTCCTGGCCCACGACCAGATGGGCCTCCTGGTGGATACCTTGCTTGGCCCCGGCACCGAGCTACGCAATCCAGGCTCTCGCCGCCCTCTGCGCCGTGCTGGGCCACATGTTCCCCGTCTGGCTCAGGTTTCGCGGCGGCAAGGGCGTGGCCACCGGCTTCGGCGTCTTTCTCGTCGCTTCGCCCTGGGCCGCTCTGGCCGCCATCGGCGTTTTCGCAGTCGTTCTGGCCATCAGCCGCTATGTCTCGCTCTCCTCCATCGTCGGCGCGGCCAGCTTTCCTGTCTTTGCCTGGTTCCTCGTCACCGGATCGCGCCCGCCCTTTTTCTTTGTTGCCGGCGCGCTCGTCTCTCTGCTCATCATCGTCAAGCACCACCCGAACATCCGCCGCCTCATCGCCGGCACTGAATCCCGGATCGGAGCTCGAAAGCCAGCATGAGCCGCATCGCCATCTTAGGTTCCGGCGCCTGGGGAACCGCTCTCGCGCTCTCGCTCCACCGCCGCGGCGGCCACCAGATCACGCTCTGGGCGCACAGCCCCGAGCTCGCGCGCCAGATCGTCGACGCCGGAGAAAACACGCAATTCTTCCCCGGCTTCCCCATCCCGTCCGCCATCACCGTCACCGGCGACTGCGCGGCCGCATCGCACGCCGAGATCGTTGTCTCCGTCATTCCCTCCGAGTTTCTCCGCTCCACGTTCAGCCGCATCGGCCCGCATCTGCACCCCGGCCAAATCGTCCTCAGCGCCACCAAGGGCGTCGAGGACCGCACCTTCCTGCGCATGACCGAGGTCGTCGCCGAATGTCTCGCTCAGTGCTCGTCCCCAACTCCGCCAGCTCCGCTAACCCCGCCAACCCCGCTAGCTCCGCTAACTCCGCTGTCTCTTCCCATCGGCGCGCTCTCCGGACCCAGCTTCGCTCTTGAAGTGGCGCAGGGCCAGCCCACCGCCTCACTGTCGCCTTCAGCGACCTCCACGTCGCCGCGCTGGTTCAACAGGAGTTCTCCTCGGAGACCCTCCGCCTCTACACGTCTACGGATGTCGTTGGCGTCGAGCTCGGCGGCGCGCTCAAAAATGTCATCGCCATCGCCGCCGGAATCGCCGTGGGCGTGGGCCTCGGCTCGAACTCCACCGCCGCGCTCATCACTCGCGGCATCGTCGAGATCACGCGCCTCGCCGTCGCCTGCGGCGCGCGCCGCGAAACCCTCGCCGGCCTCTCCGGCGTCGGCGATCTGGTGCTCACCTGCACGGGCTCGCTCAGCCGCAACCGCACCGTCGGCCAGGCGCTCGGCCAGGGCCGCAAGCTGCCCGAGATTCTCTCGTCCCTCGGCGGCAAAGTGGCTGAAGGCGTGCTCACCACGCGCGCCGCTCTCGGCCTCGCCCGCAAGCACGGCGTCGAAATGCCCATCACCGAGCAAATGGAGCTCATCCTCAACGAAGGCAAAGACCCGCGCGAAGCCATCCGCGCGCTCATGCTCCGCCCCGGCAAAGAAGAGCACTAAACCGTCCTCGGCAAATCCCGTGCTGAACCGGCCGACGCTAGGAAGTGGGTTCACAATCCGCGGCGGGGCGCTGCTTAAGCAGTAACTGACGGTTTGGCGGCAATTCGACCGGAACGTGACAGATCGGATCTAAGTTTCCCACCCTTGGCGCAGCAAGGTCCGCACCTTTGTCGTAAGTCAGCATCGCGAAAATCAGGTACCGAAGCGAATCCCAGGCGGGCGAGCGGCCAATTCCGTTTGCGGTTGAGTGCTTGCTGTCGAAGTTCTCGCACGATCTTCGGTTTCTCTGTTGACAATGGAACCGACGGTACCTATGATTCCCGGAGTCGACGACACTTTCCCTCTCCCCCGCCTGGGTCGACAAGAAACCGAATTCGGGACCCCGCAAACAACAATTTCAAATGGCGACCGAAGACCCGATCGCACGACCATTGCCGGGTGTGTCGGCGCGAAGGAGAAAGACAATGATTCGACCTGGATCACAAGCGTCAGCTTGTCGTTCGTTCCATGTGATTGCTCTATTTGCGTTTGTTGCTTTCTGCGCTTGCAGCAAGCTGGCAGTCGCAAAAACGCAATTGGCGGCTGAACCGACGGTGCAATCGCAATCGCAGTCTGTTCCGCTCACACGCTCAGTACCGCCGGCTCCCGGCCTGTACCCGATCAGCCAGGCGTTTGTCTCTACCCCTTACAACGCCACTTTGCCCAGTAATGGCTGGGTTAACAACATTGACGGGTCCGAACTATGGCCCTGCTTCCCCAGCACCGATTGCCCTACCATAGGTGATCCTCCGATTACCTTCTCCCATGGAATGGTGAGCGGGAGACCGAAGTTCACCTATTCGCTGCCGGCTTGTAACGGAACCACCAATGGGACCCAAGTGCCATATACCTGGGACCAGGGGGAAACCTGGAATGCCTATGCCATAAACGATTACTACGTTCCTTGCGGTCAAATCAATGCTCTCTACGAAGATTGGACAAATGACAGCACCGACCACGAACTCACATCGATCGTAGTCAAGCAGGGTTTGAAGGTGATTGCGGATTCGGGTATTCAGGACTGGGGTCCCAACCCGTATGCGGGGACGGGAAGTTGCTGCTCTATAATCGTCTACCAGGACTTTAACTTTGGCGCGCTGGGCCAGACCGGTCCCAACAACGGCAACTGCGTCCCCAACTACAATTACCCAGCCACCGCTATCCCAACGTCTTATCCGTTCATTATCGCGGATAACAAGACTTGCGTTGACCCGGTTTCGGGACCGGCCACCATCACCGTAAGCAACGAGCTCGCTACCCCAACCTGGATATGCAAAACGACAAGCAGCGTTACTACATGCAAGGTTAAATACGTCACCAAGTATGCGGTTGAACAGACGTGGAACATTTACCTGCAGTAGCCCGCCAGAATTTGCTTCACGACGAGACAAACAATCCTCCGCAGCCCTGTGGAGGATTGTTTGTCTCGGTTCTGGTTTTGGGGATCAGTTGGAATTGCTTTGAGCACCAGATGAACTGGATTGCCCGATGATTTCCATCAAGGAGTGAGAGGGCGCACCGTTGATCCATCGCTTTCGAACGCATCGTGCCCGAATTACCGGCTACTCGTCAGTCGCTACTTGGGCAACGACTCGGAACTGGCCAGTCTCGCCTGGAAAGATTAGAGCCGACAAGCCGGCTTGTGGGAAGTTAGTCCTGGCTGCGCTGCCGAAGAGTTGGGTGGAGGGTTGGTAGGCGCAACGGCGTTTCCGAGGACTGATCCTGCCCGCCGGACAAAAATGGTTCGCCGCTTACGATCTGCCTCTAAAAGATTCGTCGGCGTGAAGTCCAGGTTGATGACATGACCAGATGGTTTCTAGCGCTTCAGG
>CAWIHC010000013.1:0-123886 GCA_963835895.1 uncultured Acidobacteriaceae bacterium
TTTGCAGGTGAACATGACCATCGCAGAACTAAAAGAAAAGAACATCACTGAACTGAGCCGCATCGCACGTACCTTGGAGATTCCTGGGACCAGCGGACTTCGCAAGCAGGATCTCATTTTCAAGATCCTCCAGGCGCAGAGCGAAAAAGAAGGCCACATCTTCGCCGAAGGAGTCCTCGAGATTCTCCCCGACGGCTACGGCTTCCTCCGCTCGCCCGACTACAACTACTTGCCCGGACCGGACGACATCTACGTGTCTCCTTCCCAAATACGCAAGTTCGATCTCAAAACCGGCGACTCCATCAGCGGCAACGTCCGCCCGCCCCACGAAGGCGAGAAGTACTTCGCCCTCGTCAAGATCGAAGCCATCAACTTCGAGTCGCCCGAAGAGACGCGCAACAAGATTCTCTTTGACAACCTCACGCCTCTCTATCCTCAGGAGCGCATCAAGATGGAGACGGTGCGCGAAGGCGTCAGCGGCCGCGTCATGGATCTCCTGACGCCCGTTGGCAGAGGCCAGCGCGGCCTGATCGTCGCTCCGCCCCGCACCGGCAAAACCATGCTGCTGCAGTCCATCGCCAACTCCGTCACCACCAACCACCCCGAGGTCGTGCTGATCGTTTTGCTCATCGACGAGCGCCCCGAGGAAGTCACCGACATGCAGCGCTCGGTCAAGGGCGAAGTCATCAGCTCCACCTTCGACGAGCCCGCCGCCCGCCACGTGCAGGTGGCCGAAATGGTCATCGAGAAGGCCAAGCGCCTCGTCGAGCACAAGCGCGACGTCGTCATTCTCCTCGACTCCATCACCCGTCTCGCCCGCGCCTACAACACCATCGTTCCGCCCTCCGGCAAAGTCCTCTCCGGCGGCGTCGACTCCAACGCCCTGCAGCGCCCCAAGCGCTTCTTCGGCGCGGCCCGCAACATTGAAGAAGGCGGCTCGCTCACCATCATCGCCACCGCCCTCGTCGACACCGGCTCCCGCATGGACGAAGTCATCTTCGAGGAGTTCAAGGGCACCGGCAACATGGAAATCATTCTCGACCGCAAGCTGGTCGACAAGCGCGTCTTCCCGGCCATCGACATTCAGCGCAGCGGTACGCGTAAGGAAGAGCTGCTCATTCCCAAGGAAGACCTGCAGCGCGTCTTCATCCTGCGCCGCGTGCTCAATCCGCTCTCGCCGGTCGAAGCCATGGAGCTTTTGATCAGCCGCCTCGAGAAGGTGCGCAACAATGCCGAATTCCTGGCCAACATGAACCAGCTGTAAGCAGTTGTCGCCATCAATGCGACTCTGCGAGCTTTTCTATCTCTGAGCTCGGAAGTTCGGGAACGATCTGACGAATTGCAGCTTCGAGCACCTCGTCGCGCCCGGCGCGAATCCCTGCGACTGTCGGGCGTACCTCGACATCCGCAAGGATCCCGACTCGCTGCGTCGGCGCACCGCCGGGATAGAAAACGCCCAGTCCGGTGATCATGGCGTGCAACCCGCCAGGCAGGGGAATCCCCGAAACGTCTCCATCCGCCCCAGCGGTGGTGCTTCCAACGATGATGGCGTTCGGCGCGGCGCGCAGCGCCATAGTCGTGTACTCCGCATTGCTTTGCGAAACTTCGTCTACCAGAATCACTACCTTGCCATCGTAGTGCGGCTCGGCGGGCTTGAGCATCTCCATGGGTCCGATGCGAAACGCCCCGGGATTGGAGAGATCGCCGACACTGAATGCCGCGAACGCTGTCGGTTGCCGAACGAGCAGCGATCCGAGGGCGAAGACGACAAACTCCGAGGGGTAATTTCGAATGTCCACGATCAGGCCGCGCGTCCCCTTCGCTTGCTCGATGTAATGCGGGACGTCCGCCACTTTCACCGACGATAGCTTCAGGTAGGCAATGTCCTCGGAGAGCAGCCGAAATGTCGGGCCCGACAGATCGTGCGTAGCTGCAGGCAATCCAGCCTGGGCAGAAGGCAATCTGGTAGCGGCAACAGAAACTACGGCGCCGTTCCTGCGCACATCGATCCGCACCGGACCGCAGTTGCCGTTGGTCAGGGTCCTGGCCATGTCCCGCATGCGCGCGGCTTCATTGGAATCCGCATAAAAAGGCGTCCATTCGGCGACGAGCTTGCTGACAGGAACCCCATCGATAGCAGCGATCTCATCCCCGGGCTCCAGCCCTGAAGCTTTGCCGGCTGCCTCCGACGTGTATCCCGTCACCACCGCAGCCTTTTCGATGAACCTAATGTTCACCGGGACCCGGCACTCACCCACCGGAGGCCGCAGGTTCAGCGAACTCCAAAGATTTGCATGCGTGTCATGAATCTCGGCAATCAGTTCCATCATCTCTCGCGCGTACGAGTCCTTATCCTTCGCCGTCGCCACACGCGGGATGAATTCCATTAACACGCCCGGCCAATCCTCCCCCATCACGTCGCGATCCGGAGCCCAGTACTCCACGATGTTCCACATCCGAAAAAGTGCCAGTAACTGGTAACCTGCATCGGGAAACTGGAGCGGGGCATAGGCTGACTCATGACGAAAAACAGGATTCCCGACGATAGGTGCGAGCGAGACGTAATACTGCTGATTGCGCGCCCGGTTCCGATAGATGCTCTGCAACCGTTGGCTCAGCGGTACGCCCAAAGTCTCCGTGTCGCCGATCCATGCGACGTCCGGCTTCACCTTCAGCCCTTCGGAATCGAGCGACAAGCAGTCCGTGCACGCATTCACCGTAGGGAAACTGTCGATCCACTTCACCAGAACCGCATTCGACGCGGCGCGGCCGGGGGCCGTAAGCACGCTTGGCATAATGCGAAACAGGTCGTAATCCCATCGGCGCTTGCCCGCCGTGATCACCGGATCGTGGTATTTCAGAAATCCCCACACCCGTCCCAGCGTGGCCAGGTTTTCTATTTGTACAGGCGTGAGCGCGTTGAGTTGAATCCCAGAGCCTTGGTCGAATGCGTGGTCCGTCTCGCCCGGTTCCGGCTCACGCTGAGTGGCATCGGCGACCGGCTTATCGTCGACGAGCAACTGCAAATCGTCCACCCATGCAATCCCGTTGCCTGCAAGTAGCGCGCCGAAGACGAGGCGACGAGCCTCGGAATCGAGCGGCAACGCGACCGTAAACTCCTGCCATTCGTGTGTGCCGCTCAGGTGCTGCTCTTGCATGTTGTCGATCGAGATCACACCGGAATCGCCGTCCTCGCGCAACCACAGACCGGCGAAACCGGAGACATTCTCTGTGCGCAGAAAACCGCGCAATTCAACCCGCGAGCCTGCAAAGTCTACGGGAATGGAGCTGGTGACGACACTAAACTGCCCAGGGGGATTTTGAGTTCGATCGAGTCTCACTGCCCAGTGGCCTGAATGCACAATATCGCTCTCGGCGGCGACTGTGCCTGGGGGGTAGCTCCACCAGCCGGCCGGCAGGTCGGCGGAGCCGCGAACTTCAAAGCTGAGAATCTCGGCGATGTTCCCTGTTGTACGCAGCGGAGCCCGTTTGAGATTCTGCGTGGATAGACACCAAAACCGAGAGCACGAGCCCTACGGCCAGTTTGTTAGGCATAACAGGAGATAATACTCCCCTGTTCCAATTGCATGATAAGCGGGCATCGCTTCCGATTAGGCCACCCCGCTCCAAAGGAATAAAGTGCGGAGCGCCGCCTTTCAGGATTTTCTGGACGCTGGTAAACTAAAGATGTCGTGGGGCTGTAGCTCAGCTGGGAGAGCGCCTCGTTCGCAACGAGGAGGCCAGCGGTTCGATCCCGCTCAGCTCCACCAATCCCCTCCCGTCAACCATCCTTCGCCTCTAGCTGAACAAATCCTTCATCTTCTCCATCAGCCCCGGCGACGTCGGCTTGTTGTCCACGGCCATGGTCTCGGCCAGCTTGGCCACCAGCTCGCGCTGCGCGCGGTTGAGCTTGCGCGGAATCTGCACCACCACCTTCACGATCAGGTCGCCGGTTCCTCTTTCGTTCAGGTAGGGAACGCCGCGTCCGCGCACGCGCAGCTCTTTGCCGCTCTGCGTGCCCTCGGGAATCTTGATGTTCACCGGCCCGTCGATGCCGGGAATCTCGAACTCCGCGCCCAGCGCCGCCTGCGGAAAGCTGATGGGAAGCACGCAATGCAGATCGTGGCCGTGGCGCTCGAAGAAATCGTGCGGCCGGATGGAAAGAATGACGTAGAGGTCGCCCTTCGGCCCGCCCACGGCGGCCCGCGTCGCCCTCGCCCGCGTAGCGGATGCGCGTTCCCTCTTCCACGCCCGGCGGAACCTTCACGTTCAGCTTGATCTCGGTCGCTGCGCGGCCCTCGCCGCGGCACGCCGTGCACGGATCGCCGATCACCGAGCCGGTGCCGCCGCAGGCCGCGCAGGTGCGCGCCACGGAGAAAAATCCCTGCTGATAGCGGAGCTGCCCGCGCCCCTGGCAGTGGCTGCAAACGCTCGGACCGCGGCCCGACGCGCTGCCTCGCCCATTGCACACGCTGCATACCTCCAGCCGCCGGATCTTCACTTCTGTCTCGGTGCCAAAGATCGCGTCTTCAAAGTCGATGGTCAGGTCGAAGCGCAGATCGTCGCCGCGCTGCTGGCGCGGGCCGCGCGATCCTCCGCGCGGCGCGCCGCCCATCGAAAACATCTCGCCGAACAAATCGCCGAAGATGTCGCCCAGGTCCACGCCGCCGGCAAACGGACCGGCGCCAAATCCCTGCGCGCCCAGTCCGGCATGACCGTAGCGGTCGTAGGCCGCGCGCTTGTCGGCATCGCTCAGCACCTGGTAGGCCTCGCTGGCCTCTTTGAACTTTTCCTCGGCCGCGTGGTCGCCGGGATTGCGGTCAGGATGGTACTTCAGCGCCTGCTTGCGGTACGCGCTCTTCAATTCCTGATCGCTGGCGTCGCGCGAGACGCCCAGAACCTCGTAATAATCTGCTTTGCTCACTCTTGTATTAGAACCCATGATCCCCTTAATCAGCCTCTAGCTTCTAGCCGCTAGCTGCTCAGCTTGTCTCGGTGCTGGAGGCGGGCCGGCCCTGGTTCTACGAAATGTGCACGGCATTTGCCGTTGACCCCGCAGCAAGCACCGCTCGATGAAGCTAAGAGCTAGAGGCTAGAAGCTGGCAGCTCTTCACTCACTCTACTTGCTTCGGATTGTGCGCCACGCGCACCAGCGCCGGCCGCAGCAGCCGCTCGCGGATCCGGTAGCCGCGGCGGATCTCCTCGGCCACATGCTGGTCCGGCACGATCGTCGCGCTCCACCGTTCCCAGCGCCTCATGGACGCGCGGATCGAAGGCCTCGCCCACCGTGGGCACCGCCTTCACCTGCATCTTTTCCAGAATCTCTTCCATCTGCTTCACGATCAGGCTCACGCCGGAGCGCAACTGTTCCGCCGAGCCTGTCGACTTCAGCGCCAGCTCAAAGTTGTCGAGCACCGGCAGAAACTGCTCCACCACGCTGCCCGTCACATAGTCGCGAAACTCGGCCCGCTCGCGCTCCGCGCGCTTGCGCGCGTTCTCAAACTCCGCCTGCAGGCGGGCCAGCCGATCGAGCAGCTGATCGCGCTCGGCCTTCAATTGCTCCAACTCCGTCTGCGCCGGCTCGGCCGCGCCTCCGCCCTCCGCCTGCTCCGCCGTTTCTGAGGCGAACGCCTCCTCGGCCGTCGGCGCCGGCAACTCGGTCGAGGGATCGAGCCTTACCTCCTGCTCTTGAATCTCCGGAGCTTCCACCTCTGTCAGTTCAGTCTTCTGCTTCCACATGATTCAGCCCATTCTCCAAACCCATCAATTGTCTTCTTATTATTGGATGATCCCTCGCTGGCTCGGCTGCAGCCTTCTGGCCGGCCCCTGATGCAGCGCCAACTTGACATCGGTTGCCCAGTCGCCGTCAGAACGCCCGCGCCTACGTCGTAGGAACGTCCAGAATGCGCTCGGAAAGCCGCGCGATGTAGCTCACCGCCTGGATCATCTCCTGATATTGAATGCGCGTCGGGCGCGATCACGGCTACCGTTCCCAGATTGCCGCCGCCCAGCCGCGCCGGCGCGCCGATCAGCACCAGGTCCTGCATGGCCGGCGAAGCCTCATCCAGGCCCACCACCACGCGCACCTCCTGCTGGCGGCCGTCCACATACGCGTTCAGCAGCTCCACCAGCCGCTGCTTGGCTTCCAGAGCCAGCAGCATCTGGCGCAGCCGCTCGCGGTCCTGTTCGGCGCTGATCAGGTTCGCAATCCCATCCACAAAAATCGTCGGGTCCGCCCTCGTCGCCCGCCAGCGCGCCCTTGCGGCACAGCTCTTCCACTGACGTCAGCAACTGCCGATAGGCCTCGCGCTCCATCTCCACGCGGCGCGCCACCTCGGCCCGGATGCGCTCGATCGGCCAGCCGCGGAAATTCTCGTTCAGATAGCGTGCCCGCCGTTTCCAGTTCCACCGGCGTCATCTGATGATCGACCGCCAGCACGCGATCCTGCACCGCGCCCGCCTGCGTCACCAGCACCGCCAGCACGCGGCCTGTCGAAAGCCGCGAAAAATGAATGTGCTCCAGCACCTGTCCCGCGGTCGAGCTCGCCAGCGCCACGCCCAGCCCGCTCGAAATCAGCGCCAGCACGTGCGAAGTGCGCTCCAGGTAATCGTGGGTGCTGGCCACGCCGGTATAGCTCTCCTCAATCTGCCCGCGGCGCGCTTCGCTCAGCGGCGATTCCACGCGTCCCGGCGCGGTTCCGCCGCCAAGGCCCGCAGCTGCCCGCCCCGGCTGCGTGATCTGCTCCACGTAATAGCGGAATGCCGCCGCCGTGGGAACGCGTCCGGCCGAGGTGTGCGGCTGCTCCAGCAGTCCTGCCTCGCCCAGCGCTGCCATCACGTTGCGCAGCGTCGCCGAGCTCAGCCCTTCCCGGTCGGCAAACAAGTGCGCAACCGCCTGCGACGCCACCGGCTCGCCGGTCGCGATATACAACTCGATGATGGCGGTCAACACCAGCCGCTCGCGCGGGCTCAGGCGCGCTTCGGGCATCTTGGCTGCTCTCCGTCCTTTTCGGCACGCGGCACGAGCCACGCGACGGATCGGGGTCGCCTCTCAGTAAGTGCTTATATTTCTTGCACTTACAAAGGGAATTCTGCGCACCCCTTCCCCTTGATCTTACGGAGCGCAAGCATTTACTGTCAAGACACCGGCGGGTTACCCAACGGTGCCCAAGCCACGGTTTCCCATGCGGCTGCCCACACCGGATCCCCCACCCCAAACCGGCCCGGCCGTGAAAAGACACCGGTCTTGAGCCGCTCCCAAGTCTTTGATTCTCGCGGCTTTCTGAGTTTTCCTCATTACCAAAGGCATCGCTGATGGTAACTCAAGAACCCAATTTGGTGGTAACGTGTAACGCACCGGCACTTGTCGCGGACGCAACTCGACAGGCGACACGGCTTCTCGGTCAGTGGTTTCTTCTTGGAGGGGGCCCCAATGAAAAGGTTTCTCGGCGTTTTTCGCAGCAAGTCAGCCATCCACATCCTTGCCGCCCTGGCCATTGCCGCTTTTTCGTTGATCGTGGCGGCCACGCTCGCTCAGGCGCAGACTTCCGCGCCGCTCGACAAGCACGCGCGAAAGATCGAAAAGCGCCTCGCCAAGTTTCGGCCAGGCACCTTTCTGGACTTCGAATTCCGCGACAGCTCTGCAGACCTTTGGCTCTCTGGGCCCGCTCTCCGCTGCGTCGTTCCAGTTCACCGATGCGGATAGCAACAAGACCCAGACGCACCTGTACGCCGATGTCTCTGAGGTGAAGAAGGCCAAGGAGTACATTGGCGAGGGCTCAGAGCCCAGGCATCATGTTCGCCTCCTGGTGCCGGTCCTGATTGGCGCCGGAGCCGCGGCCGCCGGCATCGCGACCTACGAAGCCGTGCGCTGATCCAGCTGCTGAACGGCGCTGCGCGGGACACGAAAGCGCGCGAGCGTCCACGCTCGCCGCGTTCTCTTTTCTTCTCTCCGGCTGTTAGATTCATTAGAGGGCCGCACTGACGCTTCAACCGCCAGGCCGCGCCCCAGAAGAGAGCCCATGTTCCATCCCACTGAAGATCTTCGCATTCAATGGACCAAGGTTGTTCTCCCTCCGGTCTTTCTCGAGGAGGAGCTTCCCGTCACCGAAGCCGCTTCGGCCACCATCTACAACGCGCGCAACGAAATCATCTCCATCCTCAAGGGCCGAGAACGACCGCCTGCTGGTGCTCGCCGGGCCCTGCTCCATTCACGACACCAAGGCCGCGCGCGAGTACGCCGGCCTGCTCAAGGGCGCCATCGCCGAGTTCGCCGCCGACCTGCGCATCGTCATGCGCGTCTACTTTGAAAAGCCCCGCACCACCATCGGCTGGAAGGGCCTCATCAACGATCCGCATCTCGACGGCACCTACAAGATCAACGACGGCCTGCGCCTCGCGCGCCATCTCCTGCTCGACCTCGCCGAGATGGGCGTGCCCACCGGAACCGAATTCCTCGACATGATCTCGCCGCAGTACATCGCCGGCCTCGTCAGTTGGGGCGCCATCGGCGCGCGCACCTCCGAAAGCCAGGTGCATCGCCAACTGGTCTCCGGCGTCTCCTGTCCCGTCGGATTCAAGAACGCAACCTCGGGCGACGTGCAGGTGGCCATCGACGCGGTGCTCTCCGCCGCCTGCTCGCACACCTTTCTCGGCCACACGCATCACGGCCAGTCGGCCATCTTCGTCACCACCGGCAATCCCGATTGCCACATCATCCTGCGCGGCGGCCGCAAAACCGTCAACTACACCGCCAATTGCGTCGCCGAAACCGCTGCGCTCATGGAGCAAGCCGGCATCGCGCCCCGCATCATGATCGACTTCAGCCACGCCAACAGCGGCAAGGACTACCGCCGCCAGGCCGTCGTCTGCCACGACGTCGCCGCGCAAGTCGCCCAAGGCAATCGCAACATCATCGGCGTCATGATCGAGAGCAATCTCGTCGCCGGCGCGCAGAAGCTCGTCCCCGGCCAGCCCCTGGTCTACGGCCAAAGCATCACCGACGCCTGCATCGACTGGAACGAAACCCGCACGCTGCTCGCGGAGCTCGCCGCCGCTGTGCGTTCCCGCCGCAGCGCAATCTAAAGCGCCGCTGCCTCAGCGCGGAGCTTTTCCGCGTCGTCCGGTCTGCCCATCATGTCCAGCAGTGCCGCATGTGTCTTCAGGGTCGAAGCAAGGTATTGGCTATAAATCTTCTTCATGTCGGGTAGATTCGCTATCGCGCGGCGGTAAGTCTCTTCCGCAGCTTGAAAGTCGGCCAGCGCCGCGTCGCCTTGCCCCAGGTTGGCCTCCGCAATTGCCCGCCAGACATACGGACTAGCGTATTCTTCGTCTTTGTCGGTCAGGCACTTCTTGGCTTCCGCAATAGCCAGATTCTCTTGGTCCAACGCCTCTTGCGCCCTCCCGGCCATCAGTAGCGCATGCCCGTAGAGTTGATAGGAGTCCAATCGCGCTAATTGATCGCTGGATGTCAGATCTCCAGCTTTGAACGACATATCCAGCGCCTGTTTGCAGAGATTCAGCGAGTCTTCCTTGCTCTGCGCCTTGAGCACATTGCGGCACTTGGCCGACAATGAAAACCACGCCTGCGCCGCAATCTCTTGTTCCGCCGTCGGCTGCGGGCCATGATGCTCAAGATGAAAGGGAATCGTGAGTGTGGTTGTGACACGCATGGCGGTACCATCGGCCGTAAATGGCGCAAACTGCCACTTCTTTACTGCATCAAGCGCTGCTTGTTGCAACATTGCTGGACCGCTGAGCACCTTTTCTGACGCGACTTGCCCGTTCGTGTCAACGACAACCGAAATCACTACATCGCCCTCAATGCGAGCCGCGGCGGCAATCGGTGGATAAAGGGGATCGGTCTTCTGAGTAAGATGCTGGCGAGCATCAGCTTCGGAGACAGTCTTGAGGCCGGCATTCGTTTGTCCGAACAAAGCGTGAGAGAACAGCAGCGTTCCAAACACAACTGCAAAGCGACGCATACTTCGATTCCGCACACCTCTCGGAGAGGGTGTCTTCGCACGAAACTCAATATAGCTGTCGACACTATCGCGGAACGCTCGCGCCAATTCCTTCGCTGTCTTGCCCTCGAAGTGAATCACATCTTTCAGGCCTGCGACAGTTCCGGAAAAGGAATTGTCGTCTGCATCAAAACTGATCGGACCCGCAAGATATCCCTTGTATTCCATCATGTACTCGCCCCTACCGATGGTAGCGCCTTCCGGCTCGGCTACGCACTCCCCATCACCACCGTGTGCGGCCTGACCGAGCGTATTATCTGCTGCGCTCGCCTCGCGCACCGGCCGGCCTCGCGCCGTCACGATACATTGAAAGGTTGTGCGTCTCCGTTTTTCGATCCTCCGCTTGCGGCAAAGGTCTCTGGTGCGCGCCATCCTCCTTTCGGTGGGCGCATTTGCCGCCAGCCTGCGCCTTGCCGGCTTTCCGCACATCGAGAACCTCCACGGCTCCTATTGGCAGATCCTCGCCTTGCTGGTTGCTGCGTGGGGCATGGCGGAGACGGCCCGCTGCCTGCAGCGCCAGTGGAGCCTTTACCACGCCGGCGTGCTCATCCTCCTATATACCGACCTGATGATCCTTGCCGCGATCGTGGTCATGCTTGCCGTGCCATGACAGCTTGTTTTGCAAGTGAACCTTGCTGCATCTGGGTCGCATCGGCGTGTAGCATTGGCAGAGTGCTCAATCGGCAGTCCTCGTTGCGGCCAGTTCTGGTCGCTGCCTTGCACGCCGGTTGAACATGAAATTTACCGGAGCAATCCATGCTGAAGGGATTTCGAGATTTTATTTTTCGCGGTAACGTAGTCGACCTGGCAGTGGCCGTAATTCTGGGCGCAGCCTTCAATGCCATTGTGGCTTCCCTCGTAGCCGACGTATTGAACCCATTGATCGCCGCAACCATCGGCAAACCCGATTTCAGCAGCGTAATTCTGAACGTCGCAGGCGGGTAAATCAAAGTGGGCAACTTCCTCAACGCGGCAGTTTCGTTCCTCATTGTGGCCGCGGTGGTGTATTTCGTCATTGTTGTGCCCATGAACGCGCTGCAGGCGCGTTTGAAGAAGCCCGAAGAAGCCGCCGCTCCCACTACAAAGAACTGCCCGGAATGTCTGAGCGAGATTCCGTTGGCCGCGCGCCGCTGCGCGCACTGCGCACAGCCCGTCGGTTGAGTAAGAATTAGCTTCGCTCGAAGGCCCTGTTCAATGAAATTCCGCGCTGTCTTTTCGTTTGTTCTCCTTGCCTGGTTCGTGATTCTCGGATCGTCTTCGCGTCCATCACCGGCGCAGGCCGTCCCGCAGGGAAGCTTTGGCTTTACTGATTTCAGAGCGGAAGCGAAGCTTGAAGAAAAGTTCCTCGCCGTGCCCGACGCCAAACTGGCCGGCGAGGAACTCAAGACCCTCACCGCTGAGCCGCATCTCGCCGCAACGCCTGAGGATTACAAAACCGCCGAGTTCGTCGCGCGCAAGTTCCGCGCCGCCGGGTTCGAAACGCAGATCGTTCCCTATCGCGTGCTCTTCAACCAACCGAAAGTTGTCCGTGTTGAAGCCTGGGACGAGGCCGGCCATCTGCTCATGACCGGCCCTGCACGCGAGCATGTGAACGGTGATCCTCAGCAGGACGACCCGCGCATCGTAATGCCGTTCAACAGCTCCTCGGGTTCTGGCGATGTAACCGGCGAGGTCGTTTACGCAAATTACGGGCGCCTCGAAGACTTCAATGAGCTTGCCGCGCAGCACATCGACCTCCACGGCAAGATTGTGATCTGCCGCTACGGCTCCGACTTTCGCGGCGTCAAGGTTTACCTCGCCGAGCAGCGCGGCGCCATCGGCGTGCTCCTCTACTCCGATCCCCAGGACGACGGCTACTACAAAGGAGACCCTTATCCCATCGGTCCATGGCGTCCCGACACCAGCGTGGAGCGCGGTTCGGTTCAGTATCTCTTCAGGTATGCCCGGCGATCCCGAAACTCCCGGCGTCGCTTCCACGCTCGATTTGCCCGACTCCGCCCGCATCAAGAACATCACGGGGCCCGACGGCAATCAACCGCGCATCATTTCCATTCCCCTTAGCTATCACGACGCGGCGCCAATCCTGCAGACGCTCAAAGGGCCGGGAGCGCCGCAAGGCTGGCAGGGAGCGCTGCCTTTCCGCTATCACCTCGGTCCCGATGGCGTGAAGGTTCACCTCGTCTCCCAGCAGGACTACCAGCGCCGCATCATCTGGGATGTCATCGGAAAGATCGAAGGCTCCGAGGATCCCGACGCATGGGTCATCGTCGGCAATCACCGCGACGCGTGGGTCTATGGCGCGGTCGATCCTTCCAGTGGCACCGCTGCCATGCTTGAAGCCGTTCACGGCCTCGGCGCGCTGCTTCGTCAGGGCTGGCGCCCTCGCCGCACCATCCTCTTCTGCAGTTGGGACGCCGAGGAAGAAGGCCTCATCGGTTCTACCGAATGGGTCGAGCAGCAGGGCCGCACGCTCGACCGCGCCGTCGCCTACTTCAACGTTGATGTTGCCGTCTCCGGCCCGAATTTCTCCGCTGAGGCCGTGCCCTCGCTCAAAGAATTCATCCGCGATGTGGCCCGCTCCGTTCCCAGCCCGGTGGCCGGCTCTGTTTTTCATCAATGGCGCCTTAAGGCCTCCAGCAGCGCCGAAGAGCATCACGAATCGAACGCGCCGCCCATCGAGGGCGAAGAAGTCCACGTGGGCGATCTAGGCTCGGGTTCGGACTTCACGCCCTTCCTGCAACATGCCGGCGTGCCTTCAACTGAAATCACTTCCAACGGGCCCTACGGTGTCTATCACTCCGCCTTCGACGACATGGCCTGGTACACCGCGAACGCCGATCCTGACTTCGTCTATCTGCAGGAGATGGCGCGCGTCCTCGGACTCGAAGCCCTGCGCATGGCCGACTCCGACGTGCTCCCCTATGACTACGTCGCCTACGCGCGCGAAATCTCCGCCTACATCGAGGCGGCAAAGCGCAAGGCCGCCGACGATGGTCTCGCCTCTCTCGACTTCGCCGCGGCCGAATCCGCCGCATCGCGTCTTGCCGCTGCCGCCGGGCGCGCCCGTGCCCTTCAGTCCGCTCCATCCGGCGATCTCGCCCAATTAAATCTTGCCCTCCGCCAGGCGGAAACAGCGCTGCTCTCGCCCGCCGGCCTCCCCGGCCGCCCGTGGTATCGCCATACCATCTACGCTCCCGGCGTATTCACCGGCTACTCCGCCGTCGTCATCCCCGGCGTCAACGAGGCCATCGACGCCCGCAACCCAACCCTTGCCGCGCAGCAGTTGGCAGTTCTGGCGCAGGCCCTCGACCGCGCCGCAAACGCCCTCTCAGCCGCGCACTAATCCCGCCTGCGCGCCGGTGATGAACCCCGGTAATCTCCTTCTTCTCAACCAGTTGTAAGCGCTCTCCCGCCAACAGGCCATGCCCTACCACCGAGGAGTCATTCCCCATCGTTGCGCCGCGGCGCTATGGTCCATTCGCAAGCTGATTGTGCTCAAAGACTGCCCAACGCCTGCCCGCAGCAGCAACGTGTATGGAGTGTTTCCTTCATGGTTGACTTGCTTCTTGCCTTGGCCTTCGTTGCGATGATCCTTTCACCTGCAATCTTCGCAGCGGTCCGTCGGGGCCGAACGCACGAGCGCGACAACTGAAGAAGGAACTCCGTGGGGGTTCCAATGGTCGACTTGGTCATCGAACTCACTCTCGTCGCGATGGTTCTTCTGCCGCTCATCGCTACTTCGCTGCAACCGGCCCGCGCCGTCCAGCGCAGCGGCTCGGGATCGCCCTCAACACGCCGCCGCGCCAACTGACGCGCCCCGGCTCGCTCACCCGCATTCACTCCCACTCCTGCGCCCTTCTGCGCGAACACCCCTGACCCTAAGTCTCTAAGTCCCTTAGTCCCCTAGTCCCTTAGTCCCTGTCTTCCCCATTTGACCCCGCGCCTCGCGCCTCGTATCGTTAAGGCTGGAGCACCATGAAGGTTTCTACCGAATACCCTCCGCATCGGCACTGCCGTCGTCGTCATCCTCGGCACCATTGGCTGGCTGGCCTACTCCGGCTACAGCTCCAATAAGAGCTACTACGTCACCATCGCCGAGCTCGGCGGAATGGGCGACAAGGCCTATCACAGCAATCTGCGCGTTGAGGGCTTCGTTCAGCCCGGCTCCATCGAGCAGAACGGCACCCACGTCGACTTCGTCCTCAACGAGTACGAGAGCCATTCGCCCAAAGCCCCCAGCGGCCAGCTTGCTCAAGGTCACCTACAAGGGAACCGAGCCGCCGCCCGACACCTTCAAAGACGATGCGCAGGCTCTCGCTGAAGGCACCTATGGCCGCGACGGCGTCTTCCACGCCACCGTTCTTCAGGCTAAGTGCGCCAGCAAATACGCTCCGCAGCAGCCCGGCGCAACGCCCTCCACCCCGGCCGCTCCGTCCACATCCAAACCGGCCACTGCATCGGCTCCGGCGTCCGCGCCTCCCGCCTCCGCCCAAACCGCCGCCAACTGATCGAATGAACGTCGAACGCCACCGAAGCCGGCCGCTCAACCCTCTGCGCGCGGCTCGATCAGGTGTCCAAGCTCTTCGGCAGCTTTGCCGCTCTCCGCCAGGTTTCTCTCGATCTCGAGCCCGGCCGCTGCTACGTTCTCCTCGGCGAAAACGGCGCCGGCAAATCCACGCTCCTGCGCATTCTCGCCGGCCTTCTCCGTCCCACGCACGGCACAGTCCAGCGTCTTCGGCGAATCCCAGCCCCACGAGGCCCGCGCCCGCATCGGCTACATGAGCCACGCGCCCATGCTTTACGACGAGCTCACCGCCCAGGAGAATCTTCGCTACTTCAGCAGTCTCTATCCCGGCCGCCCCTGTCTCACGCCCGCCGAAGCTCTTCGCCAGGTCGGCCTCGACCCCGATCTCAACCGCCTCTTCGGCCAGTACTCGCAGGGCATGCGCCAGCGCACCTCGCTCGCCCGCGTGCTCCTCTCCGTGCCCGAGCTGCTCCTGCTCGACGAGCCCTTCTCCAACATGGATGTCGAAAGCGTCCGCCAGATGGTCGCGCTCCTCGCCGGCTTCCGCCAGTCCGACCGCACCATCGTCCTCACCACGCACCAGCGCGAGCTCGCCGCCCCCATCGCCGACTTCGTCATCACCCTCCACGCCGGCCGCGTCGCCTCCGTCGACAACGGGAGCCCAACCCAATGAAGACCAACGGCGCGCGCTTCCTCGAATCCCTCGGCATCCCTTTCGAGCTCCGCGAGTACGAAGTCGATCCCGACGACCTCTCGGCAATCGCCGTCGCAAAGAAGATCGGCATGCCCGCCGAACAAGTCTTCAAAACACTGCTGACGACTGACGGCGCGCATGAGTATGTCTTTGCCGTCATCCCCGGCGACGCCGCCCTCGACTTCAAGAAGCTCGCCCGCCTCGCCGGCTGGCGCAAAGCCGAAATGGCTCCGCTCAAAGACGTTCAGCCCCTCACCGGCTACATCCGCGGCGGCGTGACGATCTTCGGCGCTAAAAAGCCCTACCCCGTCTTCGTCGACGAAACCGCCATCCTCTTCGATCGCATCAGCGTCTCCGCCGGAACCCGCGGCACGCAGTTGATCCTCACGCCCGATGACTATCTCCGCGCCGCCGCCGCAATCGGCCCGCCCGTCCAAACCGCCGACCTCACCAAAGACGCGGGTACACCACGTTCAATGGGTGCCCCATCCTCGGCGTCTCGCCCCCAAGGCGAGACGACTAGGGTGGGAGGCCATGCCGACTCACCCGAGAACCCCTCCCGCGAGGGTCCTCAATGACCCGCGCCCTCTTCACTCATCTCGCCAAAGATCTCCGCATCGAATGGCGCACCCTCGACGCCATGATCTCCATGATTTTCTTTTCCGGCCTTGTCGTCGTGCTCTTTTCCATCGCCTTCGATCCCCGCGGCGCATTCTCGCAGCAAATCGCCGGCGGCGTCCTCTGCGTGGCCACCATGTTCGCCTCGGTCAGCGCCCTCAATCAGGCCTGGGCACGCGAAATCCGCCATCAGGTCATGGACGCGCAGCGCATGGTCCCGGCGCCGGGCGCAGAGCTTTTCCTCGCCAAGACCATCGCCAACTTCCTCTTCGTCTCCATCGTTCAGATCGTGCTCGCGCCCTTCTTCTTCGTCTTCTATAACCTTCACATCGCCGGCGATGCCTGGCAGTTGGCCCTCGTTCTTCCTCTCGGCACCTGGGCTCTGGTCGTCAACGGAGTCTTTTTCGCCGCGCTCTCCATCGGCAGCCGCAACCGCGAGTTCCTCCTCTCCCTCATCCTCTTTCCCATCTTCATTCCCGCTCTTCTCGCCATGGTCCAGGCCGTCACCGCCATCCTCACCGGTGACAGCGACCCAGCGCTCTGGATCAAAATGCTTCTCGGCTACGACATCATCTTCACCACCGCCAGCCTGCTCCTCTTCGACGTCGTCTTCCACGCCGAGTAGCGTGCAGGCCCGCATCCCGGCCCCGGCCGGTGGCGCATTTTTCCCAGGGCCGGGGAAAGCCGCTCAACCTGCACGAAATGTTCAACTTTGTGCGACCTCGACCCCGCGAAATGTTCAAGGATCTTGTCCCGATACCCCCTCAAATGTTCAAGGATTCTTTCCCAAAAAGCCGAGTGGTGGCCAGAGAAATTGCCCGAAATGGGGCCAAAGGTGCAAGGAATATTGAACATTTCGAGGGAAAAGGTCGCGAGGTTTTTCACGAATAGCGCATTGGCGCGGGCTTAGAGCATTTCTAATTTAAGTGTTTACATAACCACAAGACAGGAAGTAGTTCGAGCACTCTTCTGAAGAGATGGAGTCGAGCAGCGTTCCGATTTCCTGCCAGAGGGCGTCGACGCTCCGTCTGGCGGCTTTGCGGAGCAGGGCCTTGAGCTTGGAGAAGAGCTTTTCGATGGGGTTCAAGTCGGGGGAGTACGGCGGCAGATAGAGGAGTGTCGCCCCGGTGGCGAGGATGGCCTGTTCGACCCCGTCTACCTTATGACTGCCGAGGTTGTCGAGGATGACGATGTCTCCCGGCGTGAGTGTGGGACACAAGACCGAACGCACATATTCCACAAAGACCTCTCCGTCCATCGGCCCTTCGATTACCATCGGCGCGGAGATCTTCTGATGCCGCAACGCACCCACGAAGGTGGTTGTTTGCCAGTGACCGTACGGCGCCGAGCCGACACATCGGCGCCCCTTCGGAGATCGGCCGTAGGCGCGGGTCATATTAGTGGAAGTCCACGTTTCATCGATGAATACGAGCTTTTCTACGTTCATCGTGGGCAGCGCCTCCAGCCACGCCTTGCGTGCCAGTTGCACGTCCTGCCGATCTTGCTCGCTGGCGTGCAGCGTTTTTTTGAAGGTTAGATTCCATTTGTTCAGCTGATGCCACAGTGCCCCGACTTTGATCGAAACCCCTCGTTCGGCCAGCCGGTCACAGATTTCCACCAGGGCCAGATCGGGCTCGGCTTCGATCCAGGAGCGCACTGCCGACTCCAGGCCGGCTATACGGGAGCGGCGATGGCCGCCGATCTGAAAACTGCTGCGCTCGCCCGTCTCCCGGACTCGATCGCGCACCTGGTACACCCAGCCCCGGCTGATCTCCAGCCGCCGAGCAATGTGCGTCGGTTTTTCTCCGCGCTCCAACGCCCAAAGCACACGATCCCGCAAGTCTTGTGAATAGGATTGCATCTCCGCCGCCCCTCAGTCGGCGGAAATATTATCTCACGAAACTGTGTATACTTAAATTAGAACTGCTCTAGCCGGCCATAACCCGGGCTTAAGTGGACTTATGGCGCCGCTTTCTGCGCGATTTTGCGCGCTGGCTACGGTCGGCCCCTCGGCGCGCAATCGGGGTCCCCAGGAAGCCGATCCTGCTTCTTGGGGTGACCGGGCGGTCGCGCGCCGAACGACGCCCCGTCAACTCGAAACAACAAAGTACGGCCCAGCGAGTCAACCTCGCTGGGCCGATGAAAGTTCCAAGCCCCGCCCGCAAAACGCGACCCCATAACCGCACGACCCAAAACCCCGCCCCACCACCAAATCCCCCCGGCGTTCAACGCCCTCCTACCTCCTCCGGAATCGCCTTAACGTCAACGCGGAGATCCTCACTGACCGAGGCTCTGTCAGTCGTCGGCGAGAAGTTCATGCGACCGTAGCACTGATAAGTTAACCAACAGTCATCCAAGCAATAGGCTGCGATCTCCTCATAGCGTCCCTCCCGCCAAAGCTGCAGGACCTGATCCCCGCTGCCGCTTTTAGCACCTAAGCCAAGCCCGCCTGCCAAGGCGTTCAGGGAGGCGTTTCCGCGAACCTCCCAGTTTCCCCAAACACACATGGTGTCGTATACGAAATCGCTGCGATACCGGCGAAGGTCGAGCTGAATTGACGGTCTGATCTGATTGATCACGGAGCGCCTCCAAATATAGGGAAGGTCGAAGCTCAAGCCATTATGAGCGACAAATGACCTGACCCTCTCCTGACGCAGTGTCGACCAGAACTCGGCCAAGAGTTTCGCCTCGTCATCGGACACAAGAGAGACGGCGGACTGTGCAGTGAAATCATCAAGAACGATGTAACCGACGCATACAATCCGACCAGACAGAGCGTCCAGCGCGGCCTTCTTCGCTTCTTCGGCGACGAGCTGCTCACTCGTGATCGGGATCGTCTCAATGTCCAAGACTAGTCTTTTCATCGCTGCTTCCTTTGCTCTCTTGCGGCTTTCACAACTGTGGCCCCTGCGCCAGGATTGACAGACGCCAGCCACATAATCCTTCCCTGCTCGGACTCGCTTAGCTCCCCCTTCCCACGAAGTGCGGCCCTCGTGTCGCCGATGATCTCCTTGCGTTTTTCGCGTGGGAGATTGATTTTCTTATTCAGTACGAGGCCAGTGACCTGCTGCCGATCATGCTCGCGGTACATCAGTTTTTTCTGCCCATCTTTGAGCGGCTTGATGGAAAACCCCTCACTCTTAACGATCCGCTCTTGCAGTTTCCTGACCTTTCGCAGCCGCCGCCCACCCGACGCCGAAAGATCGTCGACAAACCGCGTGTACGTGAAACCATGTTGCTTCGCCAATCCAAGCTGGCGCCGATCCAAATTCGCGAGAGCAAGGTTAGCAATCGCTGGGCTTGTTGGAGGCCCTTGCGGGAGCTGGTAGTCCCAAGTGGTTAGCTTTACAAGAATTGAGAGAGCGTCGCCAGAAAAACCAAGCCCCTCAAAAACCCGCCTGACCCTCTCTACGGTAATGCTGGGGTAGCAATCCTTTATGTCCATCGTGGACAGGACTGGCTTCGCCACATGGTGCCGCGCGTTCGTGATAATGGATCGCTTTGAGACCCCTCCCTGCACGCAGGACGGATGAGAAACCTTGGCGAGAATCTCCTTCTGGATCTTGTCCTGCAAAGGCCGGAGAGAATCGCGCGAAACCCAAAGGGTCCGTTTCTTGCCATTTGGCTTGGGTCGGTCCTTGCGATAATAGAGCGACCTCAGGCGTGAAAGCACCCACTCAATTTGTTTGATCTCCGTGGAGAGGAGGGAGGCCAAGTCACCCGAACTAGACACCGAGAAACGAGCTGGGCTAGGCGACATCTTCACCCTCCTCGCCGAAGTTGCGCAGGTACATTGCTTGAATCCGCGTCAGCAAATCTCTTAACTCGACCATATTCCGACTCTTGAGAACCGGATCGTCCGTATCCTGCCAAAGGAAAAGGAGGCCTACAGGCACTCCAAGTTCCTTCGCGACCTTCCGTAAGAAGCCCACACTCGGTTCGCGACGACCTTTCTCCACGAGCGAGACGTAGTTTGGACTGACATCTAATTGCCTTGCAAGGTCAAGCTGCTTCACGCCCTTAGCAGTGCGGATCACCTTGATTGCATTTCCTAAAGTCACTTAACCCCCCCAAAAACGAGAATCACCGACACGTTAGTAGCGCAATTTGATGGTCTCCTTCAGCAGCCGGAGATGGACTCTTTGATGCAGGGACCAAAACTCCTGGGCATTCCCCGGAGCATCGACGAGTTCTTCCAGTCGCTTCAAATACCGGTCAAACGTTGCCACCGACGTGTCGGTGTTGGGTTTAAACGAGCTGCAAGATCGTGCGAGGTTCTTGTATTTCACCACCGCCTGATCAAGCAACTGAACTGCTAAACGTCGCCTGCGACGTGCCTTCTGGCTCATATAGCCTCCTTGTAGAGTGGGGTCGTGACGGTCGCCTAACGGCGACCCCCATCTCTCCCGCGTAGCGCCAGCGCCGCTCTTCAGGGCTGGCTCCCGCGACGCGCGACAATCCTTCTCGCGAAGACTTGACGGCGTGGCTCGTGCCGAACAACAACACGAACCTACGTCCCTAACTAAGGACTGCGGCTTCACAGAGCCTGAAACGCAGGCCACACGCCCCAGGTTTTTCTGTTTACCGGCAGAGGCTAAATTGAGCGATTCGCAAGTTCTTTCTCGCAGTTCGCTCCACTCTTTTCCAAGAACCGAGACCACTGGCCTCGATTCTGAGTCGAGATTACAGCACCTTTGCCCGAAATGCAAGAGAAAAATTAACTGTGTGTTATATAACTGACCCTTTGGGTCCATGTTTCCACCACGTAGGTTCGGAAAGGGCCCAGCGGACCCAATTGCCACCACCCGCTAAGCCAGCATGCCCTGTCAACCCTTTCGCCGCCCCAAACCTCCCGCATCTCCCTGATTCCATGCCAAATATTTGTCTCCCGAAGTTTGCCGGTTATTTCGGCCCTTCGGCGCATACTGAAAGCAATTCGAGGCTCCAGGGCCGGAAGGAAACTGACCACTGACCACTGACCACTGTCCACTGTCAGCTGATCACTGATCACTGTCCCCCGTCCCGTAAACCCTTTGTTATCAAATACGGAGGTATGCGGAGGTACGTATGGAGGTATGGATAGTCCCGTAAGTTGTTTGTTATCAAATATGGAGGTATGGCATACCGGGGGAGGGGGCCCCGCAGATTTGACCTCTAAGTCACATCCGCTCCCACCGGGCCCCGCTCACCCCGCGCGGGCCGCGGCCCAACCCGGCTCTTCCCTCTCCGCATCGGCCTCCATCGCCCGCAGAGAATTCCGCATACGCTCAAACTCCGTTCGGCCCCTGAGCGGCAATAGCCGCGGATCGGCCAGCATTTGAAAAAACCACGGGCAGCGATTTTCATTCGCAATGCGCAGCACTTCAAGCGCGGCGTCGTCCTGCTCCATCGCCACGTACGTCGCGGCATCGAACGTGTTCATCACAAAGCGCTCTCTGCTCAGCCATTGCAGCCGCTCAAGCAGCGTTCGCGCCTCTTCTTTGCGTCCCGCGCACGCCAGCGCGTACGCGTGCACCGACGTCGCCAGGTCGAAGTGCGCCGACCGCGCGGCCAGCGCGCGCGCCAACTCCACCGCTCGCGCGGCTTCGCCGTTGAAGGCCAGAATGATCGCTCCATACAGATGAGCGCCGTCGTGCTCGGTGAACTGCGAGATCGCCTTGCGAATCTGCTCCACGCTCGCCTCGGCCTCGCCTGCCAGGTGCAGCGCCCACGCCAGCCGTGCCTGCAGCCACGGCGAGTAAGGATCGGCCTGAATCGCCGCGCGCAGCACATCCAAAGCCTCGTCGAATCGGTGCCTGCTCAGCAGGAACATCGTGCGCAACCGCGTGATCCACGGATCGTGCGGCAGATGATCGTGCGGCAAATGCTCGGAGCGCCCGAAAGCGTCGAGAGCCGCGTGCAGATTCCGGTCCACATGAAACCGTACCCATCCCAACGCGGGCAGCAACGTCTCCGCGTTTCCCGCCGATTCCGGGATTTGCGCCGCCGCTCTCCGTACCACGCTCGCGGCGGCTGTCGGCGGCATGAAACCGTAGAAGCGCCTGACTGACGCAGAGATGCGCAAGGTCGGTGCGGGCCGCCATGAACGATGGATCCAGCTCGATGGCTCGTTGCAGCCGGCCCATCGCGTCCTGCATCCGGTGCCGTTCCAGCGATTGCCACTCATAATGCGCGCGCAGATAGAGCTCGTGCGCCTCGCTGTGCTGCGGCGAGTCCTCGCTGCGCAGCTCCGCCCGCCGCAACGGCCGCGATGGAAAGACCGCCGGAATGGATTCGGCTGGTCACGCGGCTCACCAGCTCCCGCTCGAGCTCCATGATCCCGCCGCGCTCCACCATCAGATCTTCGATCCAGAGCTGCGCGCCATCCTCCACGCGGATCATCTCGGCCCGTAGCCGCACGCGCTCCGGTGTTGCATGAAGCACACCGCCGAGAACAAGATCCGCCTTCAGCGCCTCGCCAATCTCATGCGCGGTCAGTCCCCGCCGCGCCAGCGTGAACACTGAGTCCCGCGCCACCACCGACGCCACTGCGTATTCGGCGCCGCCCAACTGCGCCGCCAATTCCTCGGCAATCACCGAACCAAGATATTCGGAAACGCCATACCCAACCGCGAATGGCAGGATAGCGAGCCGCGCCAGCGCGCCGGCCGGCCGCGTGTCGTTCGTCTGCACAGCAGCGGAAATTCGGTATCCGCGCTTATAGACGCCCTCGATGCAATCCGAGGGTTGCAGGCGCTCGCGCAGCGACGCGAGACACTTCGCAACGATGTCGGTCGAGGCGTGCTTCTCGCCCCAAACTGCCCGCTTCAGCTCGATCGGGCTCACGATCTCGCCCGCCCGCATGAGCAGCAGGCGCAGAACCGCCTCCTCCTCCGTCGGCAATTGCAGCGGCGTTTCCCCGCGCAGGAGCGTCCCATCGGCGTCGAGCCTGAAGCCGGCAAACCAGAAGCGAAGCGGCGGCGCATCCGCAGGCGCCGGCGATGAATGGTTCATAGAAACCAACGCAGTTCCGTGGAATCCTCTCCAGCGCCGGCCGGAATCGAGATCGACCCTCTCGATTCATCGCCGGCGTCAGCAGCGAGGGTTCACACCACAATCATCCGGGGAAGGCAAAACCATAAAAGCAAAGATGGCGCTTTTCCACTTGGTACGCAACTGGCCGCAACCGCGGCAACGGTCAATGATCCCAATAAGCGTGTCGATGCATCGATTATCTACCTCGCTTGAGGCGCGAGAGTAGGTTCTGACGGACTTTTCAACGCTGGAAGTAATCCGCGGCAAGTTACCACAAAGTCGACGATCTCCGCTTCCGTACAATGAGATGGAAGCTAGCAGCTAGAAGCTGTCTTTACGCTTTGCCGATCACCTTCGCCAGCGTCGCGCCGATCTCGGCCGGCGAAACCACCACATGAATCCCGGCAGCGGTCATGGCCTTCATCTTGTCGGCCGCCGTCCCTTGGCCGCCGCTGATGATCGCGCCTGCGTGGCCCATACGCCGTCCCGGAGGTGCGGTCTGCCCGGCGATGAACCCTACCACCGGCTTCTTCACATGCTGTTTCACAAACTCCGCCGCCGCTTCCTCCGCCGAACCGCCAATCTCGCCGATCATGATGATGGCTTCAGTCTCCGGATCGTCGTTGAGCAACCGCAGCGCATCGATGTGCGTCGTGCCGATGATCGGATCGCCGCCGATGCCGATGGCGGTCGACTGCCCGATCCCTCTCTGCGTGAGCTGATGCACAGCCTCATACGTCAGCGTGCCCGAGCGCGAGACAATCCCGATCGATCCTTCCATGTGAATCCGTCCCGGCATGATTCCGATCTTCGCCTTGCCCGGCGAGATCACGCCTGGACAGTTGGGCCCGACGAGCCGCGACTTCGACGTCTTCAGCTTGGCCCAGACCTTCACCATGTCGAGCGTGGGAATGCCCTCGGTGATGCATACGATCAGCGGAATCCCCGCGTCTTCGGCCTCGAGAATCGCGTCAGCGGCAAACGGCGGCGGCACAAAGATCATCGTTGCGTTGGCGCCCGTCTTTGCCACGGCTTCCGCCACGGTATTAAACACCGGCCAGCCCTCGTGCGTTGTCCCGCCCTTGCCGGGGGTCACTCCGCCAACCACTTTGGTGCCGTACTCTGCGCAGCCCTTGGCGTGGAACGTGCCTTCCTTGCCGGTGATGCCCTGCACGATCAGCCGTGTATTGTTATCGACTAGAACCGCCATCTCTATGCTCCCGCCGCCGCGGCGACAACCAACTCCGCCGCTTCCTTCATCGTTGCGCCCACCTGGAAGTTCAATCCCGACTCCTTCAGGATCTTCCGCCCCTCTTCCACGTTCGTGCCTTCGAGCCGCAGCACGATCGGCACCTTCACGTGCAGATTTCGCGCCGCCGCCACCACGCCTGTCGCCAGCCGGTCCACGCGCAGAATGCCGCCAAAAATATTGATGAAGATCGCCTTCACGTTCTTGTCGGAAAGCAGGATCTCAAAGGCGTGCTCAATCTGCTCCTGCGTCGCGCCGCCGCCCACATCCAGAAAATTCGCTGGGCTGCCGCCTGCGTACTGAATAATGTCCATCGTCGCCATCGCCAGGCCCGCGCCGTTCACCATGCAGGCGATGGTGCCATCAAGCTTGATGTAATTCAGCGCGTACTTGCTCGCCTCCACCTCCAGCGGATCTTCTTCGGCCACGTCGCGCAGCGCCTTGATGTCGGGGTGGCGGAAGAGCGCGTTGTCGTCGAAGGTAATCTTGGCGTCCAGCGCGAACAGCCCGCCGTCGTTCGTCGTGATGAAGGGATTGATCTCAATCAGCGACGCGTCCGCCTCAATGAACGCTCTGTAGAGGCTTTGGAAGAAGTTGACGGCCTGGTTGATCTGCGTGGCCTTGAGCCCCAGCGCGAAGGCCAGCTTGCGCGCCTGCCACGCCCCGAAACCGACGGCCGGATCGATCGTCTCCTTGAAGATCGCCTCGGGAGTTTTTGCGGCCACTTCCTCAATCTCCATGCCGCCGGCCTGCGACGCCATGAACACCAGCTTCCCCTCGTTCCGGTCAAGCACGATGCCGAGATAGAGCTCGCGCTCAATAACTGCGATCTCTTCGATCAGCAGCCGTTGCACCTTCTGGCCCTCGGGTCCGGTCTGGTGGGTGACCAGCGTCATACCGAGAATGTTTCTTGCGTGCATCTCGGCGTGTTCGCGGGTCTTCGCGACCTTCACGCCGCCGCCCTTGCCGCGGCCTCCCGCGTGAATCTGCGCCTTCACCACCACGCCCAGAGCGCCCTCGGCGAACAGTTTGCGCGCCACTGCGGCTGCTTCCTCCACGGTGGTTGCCACCTCGCCCTTGGGCACGGCGACGCCATACTTCGCCAGGATTCCCTTTGCCTGATATTCGTGGATTTTCAACGGATAAGGACCTCAACCGAATCTCAGATTACCACGCAGAATTCCTGCGGAATCAGAACGATCCCGGCCGCAATTTAGCCTCGGCGGAGAAGATTGCCGGAAAAGTCGCGAGAGAGCGCAATGCGTTGGGTGAGTTGAAACGCGATTCGACGAAACTCTTCGCCTTTGCTCCGGACGAAGGTTCATTTCGCATCCCGGCCACCGATTCGTCACTCCGGCCCGCCTCTGCAATACTTCTTTCATGTCTTTGGTGAAGGAACTGCTTCGCCCACTGGCCGAGGACGGCGCTTCGCTCACCCGTGAGCAGGCTGCCGAAGTGCTCGAGGAGATCCTCGCCGGAGCCGTGCCGGAAGTAGAGACGGCCGCGCTGCTGGCTGTCCTCGCCTCGCGCGGCGAGCAGGCGCTCGAGCTCGCCGGCTTGCTTTCCGTCCAAAATACGTGTATATACACATTATGAAGCAGAATCCCTTCGCCGAATGCACCGCCTGCCTCTGCTTCGCCGCACGGCGGGCCGCGCGAGCCATCACCCAGGACTTCGACCGCGAACTCCGCCCCAGCGGGTTGAGGGCCACGCAGTTCGCCCTCCTCGCCTTCCTCATCACCTCCGGACCCGCGCCCGTCCAGCAGACCGCCCACTTCCTGGGCTTGGACCGCACCACACTCACCCGGAACCTCAAACCGCTCACCCAGGAAGGCCTCGTTCACCTCCGATCTGGCAAAGACCGCCGCGTTACGATCATCGCCATCACCGCCGAAGGCCGCCGCAAGGCCGAACTCGCCCTGCCTATGTGGCGCACCGCGCAAAGGCGGGCCCGCGCTCACCCGCCCGCGGCCTGATTTAAAAACACGTGAGCGGACGACCGGTCGCAATCGTCTCGCATAATACGTGTAGCTACACAGAACTCAACCGAAAGGACCCATCCCATGACCCTCGACTTCCTCGGCAGCATCACGCAAACCTCCCTCGCCCTGCTCTTGCCCGCACTCTTGCTCTGGAACAGCTCGCTCACCCAAAGCCGGCGCATGGTCTTCTACAGCCTCGCCATGGGCTGGTTTCTCTTTGTCGCCGCACTTACCAACGCGGGCGTCTTCTCCGTCAACGGGCCGGGGGTTCCAGCCATCGCCGCCTTCACCGTGCTGCCCGCGGTTGTTGTGCTACTGGCCTCCAGGCGCTCCGCCTCGATGCATGAGCTGGGCTCGAGCGTTCCACTGGCCCTTCTGGTCCTGCTACACGTGGGCCGCCTCATCGGCGGCCAATTCCTCCTACTGGAACACGTCGGGCGGCTCAACGCGGTCTTTGCCGAAACCGGCGGCTGGGGAGATATCGCCGTCGCCCTCACCGCCCTGCCCGTCGCCGCGCTCCTCCACCGCCGCACCCCCGGCTGGAGAACCGCGGCGCTCCTCTGGAACCTCGCGGGTCTGGCCGATTTTGCAGTGGTCCTCGCTCTGGGCGTCGGCTCCATCAGCAACTCCCCCTTCCGCTTCATCTTCTCCCAGCCGTCCACCGACGCCATGGGAACGTTGCCCTGGTTTCTCATCCCCGGCTTTCTGGTCCCCTTCTACCTGATTACGCACGCCCTGGTCTTTCTTCGCCTGGCGGGGAAGTGCGAAGTTCCCAACCAATCCCGCCTGCGCACCGCCTGACCAGCGGGCGCGCGGTCGGAAATAGCCTCTGCCTTGAGGGAGCGGCAGCTGAACCCAATCCTGCCACCGTTCCCTTCGGGCTGATGCCCGGGTTCCCGCTCGCCGCACGGGTTCTGAAATACTGTCTCCATGTCCATCGTGAAGGAATTGCTCAAGCCCCTCGCCGAAGATGGCACCGCGCTCACCCGTGAGCAGGCTGCCGAAGTGCTCGAGGAGATCCTCGCCGGAGCCGTGCCGGAAGTAGAGACGGCCGCGCTGCTGGCTGTCCTCGCCTCGCGCGGCGAGCAGGCTCCCGAGTTGGCTGGCTTTGTGGATGTGATGCGCAGGCACTCCGTGCCTTTACCCTTTGGACCGGATGAGCGGGACAATCTGGTCGACTGCGTTGGCACCGGCGGCGGTGGACCGCAGACCTTCAACATCTCCTGTGGTGCCGCGCTCGTTGCTTCCGCCGCCGGAGCCCGAGTCGCCAAGCATGGCAATCGCGCCGTCACTTCGCGCTGCGGCGCCGCCGATGTCCTTGAAGCTCTCGGCGTCCCCATCGAACTCTCGCCCGAGCTGGCCGTCGAATGTCTCCGCGAAACAGGCTTCGTCTTCCTCTTCGCACCGCTCTATCACCCGGCCATGAAGGCTCTCGGCCCGCTCCGCCGCGCGCTCGGCTTCCGCACCATCTTCAATCTGGTTGGGCCGCTCACGAATCCCGCCCACGCACGCACGCAGGTCGTGGGAGTTCTCGCCCCCAGCCGCGTTCTGCTCGTGGGCCGAACGCTCGCTGCGCTCGGAGCCAGGCGCGCCTTTGTCGTCCACGGCACCGACGGCATCGACGAGCTCACCACCACGGGTGAATCGGTCGTGGCCCGCATCGAGGAGTCGGAGTCAGGCCCGCCGGAACTGAAGGCCGCGCGCATCACGCCGGAGATGGCCGGCCTGGCGCGCACCACTCTCGATCAGTTCACCGGCGGCGACGTGGCGATGAACAAAGCTTTGCTCTACGATGTGCTCACCGGCATTCCCGGCGCGCGCCGCGACGTGGTTCTTCTCAACGCAGCGGCTGTATTGGTCGCCGCTGGCCTCGCCGGCGATCTGAAACAAGGCGTCGCCATGGGCGCAGAGGCCATCGACTCCGGCCAGGCCGCAGCCACACTCGAAAAACTGTGCCGATTCGGAGCGAAGTACGCAACCAAGCAATGAGTCCGAAAGCCCAAAGCAGGTTCGCAGCTTTTTCTTTCAAGTGCTTCCTACAGCAGCCCCGACCGGCCTGCCAGTCGCCGCGCAAAGAGCCAGGAGAGCATCGAAGCGACAAGCGCTACCGCCACCCATCCGGCCGGTTCCAGTGCGCGCCCAGCAGCGGCGGTCAGATGCAAATGCATAACTGTAGGCTCCTGCGCGGCGGCCATGCCGGTGCGCGCCAGCTCATACCCGCCCCAGCCAAGGACTACGGCGGCCAGCACGATTCCGGGCAGAGCGCGCAGCCACGGGAAGGGAATCGGCTTGGGCATTCCCGCCTCATCGCGCACGCGCTCCATCGTCGCCGCCAGAAAACCAGAAGAGGGAATCAACTCCTCCTCGGCCGCCAGAATCCGGTCAATCGCGTCGTGATCCGTCTCGGGCTTCACATTGGGTTTCATTGCAGGACCTCCTTTTTGGGCTGAAGCGTCGAGCTCAGCAGCGGCGTGCCTTGTTCGTTGAGTTGCGGGAATCGCTTTCTCAGCAGTTCGCGGCCTCGCGCCAGGCGCGCCTTCAGTGTTCCCTCGGGCAGCCCCATGGTGCGCGACGCGGCAGCCACATCCATCTCGTGAAAGTAGTAGAGAACCACCGGCTCGCGATAGCGCGTGGGCAGGGCCAGCACAGCCCTCCTTACAGCTTCGTGGCTTTGCTTCTCGGCCAGCCCTTCGTGCTGCGTGGCAGCGCCAGCCGGCTCGGCCGCCTCTTCCAGAGGCACGTTGACCGCGGGAAACCTCTGAAGCTCGGAGCGAAATACATTCGCCGCGAGCGCGAACAACCAGGTCGAAAAGCTCGACTCGCGCCGCCATCCGGCCAACCCCCGCCAGGCCCGCAGAAAGGCCTCCTGAGCCATCTCTTCGGCGCGGCTCCGATCGCGGCAATAGCGCCAGGCCATATTCACCAACGGCCCCTGCCAACGGCGAACAATTCCTTCGAAGGCCTGCACCTCGCCCGCCAGCACGCGATTCACATCGGCCAGGTCTTCTTCTGCGCTGATCGCGGCGTGCATCTCGAAAAGCGCTCCTTTCGAACCTGTGAGACTGGTCCCGCCCCGCCCCGGTTGCATTTTCTCTTGAAAATCTTCCTGCTGAGATTATGCAACCGGACGCCGGCTCCTCGTGTCGTACCAATCGCAAGGGGGAAATCCCCGGCGAGGAGGAAGCGATGTTCTCAGGTAACGGTGCAGACATGTTTGGAATTCTGATTCCGATTGTGGCCATTGTGGCGACGTTCACATTCGTCATTGTTGTCCATTGGGTCGATAGCCAGCGGAAGGAGCGCGAGGCCTATTACAAAACGGAAACCCTCCGCCGGGTGACCGAAGCCTCAGGCGAAGGCGCCAAGGCAGCCCTCGAATTGATGCGCGAGAATGAGCGGCTCAAGCAGATCAAAACTCGCGAAGGAATGAAGATCGCCGGCCTGGTCAACATCTGCGTTGGAGTGGCTCTGTTGATCTTCCTGCGGGCCTTGCTTGCGGGGACCGCGATCTACCTTTGCGGGCTCATTCCTGGCCTCATTGGCGTGGGTTTCCTGGTGTACGTATACTTTCTCGGCGCGCCGGTGGAGTAAGAACGTTGGGCTTGGCGCGCGGGCGCAAAGCCGCATCAACTGCGCTCGCGCGCGCCGGCCCCGCTCCCTGTTTCGGCGGGTCGCCGGCGTTTGACGAACAGCCCGCAAGCTACGACAATAGAAGAGTTGTCCCGCCAAACGTGGGCCTGTGGCGCAGCTGGGAGCGCGCTTCCATGGCATGGAAGAGGTCGTCGGTTCGATCCCGACCAGGTCCACCAATCAATCCAATAATTTAGCTAGGGCGAACGTTCAAAAGCAGAGCGTTTGTGTCATGGTTTGTGTCATAACCCGCCATTCTGGTGCTTGTGGCGAGGGTTCCCGAACCGGCTTTTCGTGGTCGGGGCCGATCGCAAGCCGAAAGTTGCATGGCAGCCGAGTCCTACCGAAGGCAAGATAAAGTGCATCCGACATGAGGTTCTACAGCAGCTTGCGAGATTGCCCTCGAAGCTGAAGATCACCGAAGGCGCCAGGGTGCGCTAGACCCGCTTCCAAGATTGATGACCTGTTAGCGCGCAATCGGCGCGTGAAAATGAAAAACCCTAGCATCACCCTTTCAGGTATCCTTTCAGCTGTCTACTGGATTGCCAATTTCGAAAACCGGAGCGGAAGACGGTTGATGAGCACTTACCATCCAAAAATCAGCATGCTCGATGCCCGTCTACAATGGAAGCAAATATCTGAGGAAGACGCTCGATTCGATACATGGCCAAACCTTTCCTGACTACGAGGTTCTCTGCATCAACGACTGCTCCTCCGATGACAGTTTAGCGATTCTCGAGGAGTATATGGCGATCGACCCGCGATTTCGCGTGCTCTCCACCGCTACTAATCTGGGCATCGTCCCGAAGGTAGTAAATTGGGCCATCCCTTACATGCGCGGCGATTATTTTGTCTATACATCGCAGGACGACCTCTTCTCTCCGGATTATCTTCAGGCGATGCTGGAGACGGCAGTGAACACCGGCGCAGAAGCAGTTATCCCTGACATGGTGTTCTACTATGAGTCAGAACCGGACAGAAACACAACCATTACGGCGCCCAACGGAGACAAGAGCAGGGTCCTGACAAACCGCGAAGCGGTGACGCTGTCGCTGGATTGGACCATACCGGGAATTGCGATGTTCGCAGCCAGGCTTCTTAGGGAGATCAATTGCTACGACTTCGCAATGAATGCCGATGAGTACACGGGTAGAGTCTTCCTCTTCAATTGCAATAAAGTTGTCTTTTCCGGCGGGACGTTTTATTACCGACAGGATAATCCCGCGGCGATCACGAAGAAGCTGAGCCCGGGAACGTTCGATTATCCTTATACGGATTTCAGGTTGTTTGAGTTCTTACGGGATCACGAATTTCCTCGCAACGTTCAGGAATTAGTTCTTTTCAGATCGATTGACACTTTGTCAGATTTGGCAGATTTCCTGAATGCGTACCGGGTTAGCCGGTCGCTGCGCCGTGAGAGCGGCGACTCCTTGAACATCCGCGAAGCGGAGCGCCGGGTGAGGAGGTGCTTCGATGCTCTGCGGAAGAGCAACATCTCAGCTCAGCTTTCGGAAAATGGATCAGCGAGGGCGCGTCGAGTAAGAATGATGTTGGCTAGTTACGAATTGTTCCAATCGATTTCTCTCATCACTGTTATCGCGCGAGCAGTGAAGTTTAAACTGCGGTTAATCGTTTCGCGACAGTCCGCTCACCTGGCCGGATCCCGTCGATAGCGTCACACTGTCCGCTGACGGTCAAACGATCTCCGGAGCGAACCACTACGGCGTGGCTACTTCAGGAACGAGGACGGAACCCTGTCCAGGAGCGTAAAGTCGCGGCAATGGGCGAAGTTGAGGCTTTTGCGACGCTGCCGCTCTGTTCGTCGATCATTGACCCGCATTCATCAAGTTGATAAGATGAACTTGCGGGGTGGAGCAGCCCGGTAGCTCGTTGGGCTCATAACCCAAAGGTCGCTGGTTCAAATCCAGCCCCCGCAACCAAATCTGAGGGCCGCGGCCTCCAGGCCGGTCCCAATCCCCTAAAAAATGAGATCAGTCCGCCTGTAAAGGCGGCCGAACTGAGCTAACGCGCTGAGCGGGCCGCCGTCAGCGATGTTTATTTCGGGGATTCGTGGGATGTCGGAAAGATATCTAATCGGGACCCCGTCGCGCGATTCAACCCACTTCGAATCGGTCGCCTACTTCACATCTGTTGCTGACTCGTCAGGCTCACCTTCCACCGAGATGCGCAGCGAGCGCAGAAAGTGCAGGTCGTTGGGGGTGAATTTCCCCAACTCGCCTTCGCCTAATTCCTCCGCCCCGGCCGCGTCAGTCCCTTTTCCTGAGACCTCGTTCAAACCGATCGTAGCTTCGAGCATCAGCAGCACATCGAATCCGTGCTTGCGGATGTCTTGCACTACGCCGGCGATCTGCTCGCTCTCGATGACCGACTCATGGATGGCCTCGCCCAGTTGCTGAATTAGTTCACGCAGACGGGATGTCACAGCTACCTCCATGAGCGGCGCTCCCGCGGGATCGGATTGCGGGTCGCAGCGCGGAATCTCTTTACCTTACTTCCATTCGGGTTCGAGAGCAACCCGGGACCCGCACCAGTCCGCGAAAAGTACCGTGCGCCGCTGCTAACATCATAAACGGAATGAGACCGCGAAACATCGGCCGCGCACTGGGCGTCGGCGTTCGCATTGCTGGGCGCATTGCTGGCCAGTGGATTGCCGGCCCCGCGGAATCGGCCGCAAGCGCTCCTCATTTCAACGCTCAATCCGTCGCGGCCGCCCCCCACCCCGTCATCCAGGCCCAGTTGCGAGGGCAACCCGCCGGCAACATCGCAGCTCAAACCAGTCGCGGCGTCGCCAAGGGGATAGGCGGCTTTTTCCGTCCCTTTCGCCGCGTCGGCGGCATCGTCTGGCTCGAGGTCACCGGCACATTCTTCCTCTTGTTCGCAGCCGTTTTCGCCCTGCGTCTCTGGCAGAACTGGTCCGGAACAGGAAAAGTTTCGAGGGATTTTGCGATTAGCGTGGCGGTGGTTTTTCTCTACCTGGGAGTCAGTTCTTTCTGGCGGGCGCGGCACCGATAATGACGACCTGCAGGTAGAGGTTTTCGCATCGGCAGAATTGCCGCCCCAGCGGGCGACTGGGCGGGCTGACCTTTTCTAAAGGCCTTCCGGATCCACGTCCTCGCCGGTCGCGAAGACCGCGCCGTCGAATACGATGATCCGTTCCTTGCGAAGATTGGCCACGTCATTGAGCGGGGAGTGCCGCGTGAGAATGAAGCGGCTAAGAAAGCCCGGCTTGATCTGCCCGAACTTCTCCTTGAACGCCAGCCGCTTCGATCCAGCTCCCGTGGCGGAGTTGATCACAGCCAGCGGCGAAAGCCCTGCTCGCTGCATCAATTCCAGTTCGTACAGCAAGCCCATTCCGTGGGCCACGCCGTAGGATCCGGAGTCGCTGCCCGCTATGACCTGCACTCCCATGGCATGAGCCTTCACCAGGCTCTTGGCGTGCGCATCGAGAATCCTCTTGAGATTCGCAACCACCTCCACGTTCCAGCCCATCCTGCCCGCGTGGTCAACCTGTTTTTGCACGGGCGCAAAGGTCGGCACCCACGCGATCTCCCGGTCGCGCATCCTCGCGAGCTGATCGTCGCGGACAAAGAACCCGTGCTCGACCGAGTCCACGCCACCGTCGATCACATGATCGATGCCCGCGTCTCCTGATGCGTGCGCCAGCGTCTGCTTGCCAAAAAGCTTTGCCGCCGCGACGAACTCCGCAATCCGCTCCGTCGACATTTGCGGCGCGGCCGTCACCGCACCCTTCTTGAAGTTGATAATCCCGGTCGGAATCAGCTTGATGCGGTCGGCCCCCGCCTTCACGCGCGCCTCCACGCACTGCCACGGCGTCAAACAGTCCTCAAGCGGTTCGGCCATGAAGGCGCCGTAGCGGCCGCGGTGATGAATCGCTGCGCCGGGGCTGTCGACATACGGCATCAGCGGCCGGCCACCGCTTGAATAAAGCCTGCTCAGCGCCAGGCCCACGCCATCCTTGTCGCCGGCATCGCGCGCGGCTGCGATGCCCAGCCGCACCAGCCTCTCGAGCCGCTGCTGCGCATGGTCCAGCAGCTCCGCGGGGCTCTGCTTCAGAAAAGCGGAGCGCTTGTTCGGATCCAGTTCACCGCCTTCGAGGAAGAAATGCGTGTGCGCGTCCGTCAATCCTGGCAGCAGCGTGTACTGAGGCAGGTCGTGGTCCGGCTCCACATGGCCGGCGTTCAGCAATTCCCTCGGCGGCGAATCCTCACCGGCAAAGAGAATCGATTTCCTGTCGTAGACAACGTGCGCGTTGCGCAGGGGCGCGGCGCTCGCGCCGTCCAGCAGCGTTCCAACGCGCAGCCAAACGCGGCGGTCATCGGTCTCAGGGGAAATGAGATCAATTTCGGGCATGTTTCGCGGCCGTACTCAGTAATCGACGGGCTCTACCTCTCTGCAAATCGTCATGATGGCTTCGGCCTGCCGGAAGCCGGAGATCTCGCTTGTCTCGCCCTCGCCTCGGCGGCCCTGCTCCAGCGCCTCGCGCAGCTTGGCCACCATGGGATGGCCGGGCGGCAACGGCGCGGGAGTCTTCTCCGGATTCGCCAGCGCAAAATCCAGGCCCGCTTCCATCCCCAGCGTCAGGTAGGCCTTCTCCAGATCGTCGCGGACCTCACGCGGCGTGCCCCACGCAAAATTCGAAAGGCCGACAATCATGTGCACGCCCTTCAAATCCGGGTCGGCGCTGATCAGCCGCATTGCGTCGAGGCCAATGTTCACCAAACCGTAGGTATCCGCACCCACCGGCGCCAAGCCGGGATCGATGATGATCTGATCGTTTCGCCGGCCCGCCTTGGTCACCAGCAGTTCAACAAAATGCTTGGCTGCGCGATAGGAGTCCTGCGGGTTCAGGCATTGCGAGGTCCCGCCCGGCGCGAACGTCTCCGATGCCATCACCACGGCGAGCGTGTCGTAATGCTTCACCAGCTCCACCATCTCGTCCAGGCGCTCGCGCGAGGCAGCCAGCGAATTCAGAATCGGCGGGCCACTCTTCTTCCGGTCGTAGTGGGCCAACGCAATCTTGTGGTAGTCGACGGAAGGATTGTCGAACGCGATCGGCGTGGACGTAGCTTCCTGAATCGCCGGAATCACGTCCGGCAGAAAGTCGAGCATCTCCTGGCGTCGCACCTGAATCCGTTGCGTGCCGTCGATATTCAGCGTCAAATACTCCGCGCCCAGATCGGACTGCAGCTTGGCCAGTGCCCCGTAGCCCTTCGGATCGCGCGCGTTGAACGCCTTGCGCGCGCGGGCATAGGAGTTGTTCATCAATTCGCCGACAATGTGCAATTCTTCTATTCATAGTTTCTTAGGCTCCGGCGTGGGAGGGGCGGACTCCGCCTTACTGGCCTCCCGTTTGGAATTGTGATCGCGGCCCAGCCAGAGGTTCGCCCACGCCGACGTTCCGCGCAGGCCCTGGTTCTGGATCACAGGCACGTGGTCGAGCAGCTTCTCGTCGCGGCCATCGTGTTTCAGGCGTTCGTAAGCGCGCAGCCAGATGCAATCGCCATATCCGTCCACCTCGCAGCGGCCTTCGCGCGTTCCGCCGCACGGGCCGTTACGCTGGTTTTTCGCGCACTGCGATTCGGGGCAAAGATACGCGGTGTCGGGCAGCGAGCAGTCGCCGCAATCCTTGCAGCGGTAGAGGATAGCCTTGCTCATTTCTTCAAGCGCCCGCAGCGGCGCAGGGCCCTGCATCGGGTTCCGCGAGTGCGCGCAGGCCTTCGCGCCCCAGCGGGCAAACGTTGTGCCGGGAGCAAACATCGCCGCGTGCGACAGTTTGGAGACTTGATAGACCGCCGTCACGTGCTTCGATGAAGCCTTCGGCCGTGGAGTTTCTTCGCGCGGATTGGCGAGTCCCGTAGCCGGATCTTCCGAGTAAAAGAAGAACTCTCCCGGACGCGAGAATCGGATCTCGCGCGCGAACTGCTTCCAGTCGTCCGGCGCAAAGGTCCGCTCAATCTCAAGGATCCGTTCAATCGCCGGAAGGCTGTGCGCTCCGCCCAGATAAACGCCGCGGAATCCGAGGCCGCGATAGATCGCGATCTGCTTGGCGGCAAGCTCGAGAAAGAATGCCTTTCCGCGGTCGGGGGATTCGCCCTGCTTCCGGCAAAGCTCCCACAGCGCCTCGCTCACCACCACGCCGGGAATCCTGCCTTCATGGAAAAGATCGGCCACGCGCGGGCTCAGCAGGTACACGTTGCCGATCAGCGGCGTCTCCTTCATTCCGTGCGCGTTCATGTAGCAGCGCAACTCGCTGATCTTCCGCGAGTCGAATCCGATCTGGTTGATGATGAACTGCGCCCCGCACTCTACCTTCTTCGTGAGCTTCTGGTATTGCGGAATGACCTCGCCCTCGCGCAGCTTGAAGTTGGTGGTCACGGCTCCGATGCAGAACTGCGTCTTTTCCAGTCGCTCGCGCTTGCCGTTCGTCACCGCGCCGCGAAGCCCCTGGTTCATCTTGCGCAGCAGGCTGATCAATCCAATGGAATCGATGTCGAAGACCGGCCGGGCCATCCCGTCGTTGCCCGCGACGGGGAAATCGCCGGTCATGGCCAGAATGTTGTTGAAGCCCTCGCTGTTCAGCATCCAGGCCTCGCTCTCGAGGCCGTTCCGGTTCAGATCCTTGCACGTCAAATGAATGACAACTTCTTTGCCCGCATAGAGAATCGGCCGGCCCAGAACCAGCGGCGCAAGCTGCGGATTGCCTCCGGCGTTGTCCGTGATCGAGATCCAGTCAATCTCGGGACATGCGACCAGGTCGTTGGCGAAGTCGCGCGCCTTGATGGCGTTCACCCCGGCCATCGATCCGCGGACGGACACCAACTCCGTAGCGACAAGAAATCGCGTGGGATCGGCGAGTTTTTCGCGCAGCGTCAGCATCCGCCCAAAAAGGTCCCAAAAAGGAGGGTATCACGAATTTATTCGAGACGCGAATTATACAGGCCGCTGCACCGCCAGCCTGCTCTCAGGAAAGAAGATAGCCTTGAGCAATCCGGTCCAGGAAGATAGCCGCCGAACCCTCTTAGCTCTTGGCCTTCTTCCGCCACCACAGCCCTGGCGCGATCGCGTAATTCAATTGCACCAGAACGATGGCTGTGATGCTGACCAGGTATGGATGAAACAGAGGGCCGCCCCGCCCGCTTGCCTGCGATCTGCCGCTTGAGTGTGCCGATCAGATCCCGTCACATTTGCGGAGTTCGCGGCCTGGGCGGCTTCCGCGTCAGGTGCCACACACCCAGCGCCAGAGCCAACGCGCCAAGCCCGTAAGCTAGCATAGCCGTCTCGCCGCGATGAATCTGCCAGCCCTTCCAAACGGCAATCCCAGCCGCGAGAATCATCACGATGCCTCGAATTCGATTCACGCGCGCATCCTTTCGGCGTCGCTTGTGCACGCCGTGACGGCCGCAACAATACTAAACTGCCGCAGGCGCCACTAAACTGCTGCAGGCGCCGCCCAACAGATGACGCGCCTTCAACCGCCGTCGAAGCCGGATCGCCCCCGGCCCAGCAGCCCTATCATGAGAGTTGATGCAAGGCCGATTAAAGGAACCCGCATGACTGATCCCATCGCACCCGCTGCACCGCTCAAAAAGACCGCGCTGAACGCCACGCACCGCGCGCTCAAGGCCAAGATGGTCGACTTTGGCGGATGGGACATGCCTGTCGAGTATCCCGCTTCCGGCGGCGGCCTGGGCGTTGGATTGATTGCGGAGCACATGGCGGTGCGTACCGGCGTGGGCCTCTTCGACGTGAGCCACATGGGCGAGATTCAGTTTCGCGGCCCCGGCGCGCTGGCCGCCGTGCAGCACATCACCATGAACGACGCGTCGCGCCTCAAGGACGGGCAGGCGCACTACTCGGCGCTGCTCACGCCGCAGGGCACCTTCGTCGACGACATTCTGGTGCACCGGCTCAGCGAGAACGACTACCTGCTGGTCGTCAACGCGGGCACCACGGAAAAGGACTTCGCCTGGATCCGAAGCCAAGCGGGCAGATGGCCCGGGATTCACCTGAGCAACTACTCGCCCTACTACTCGCAACTGGCGCTGCAGGGGCCGCGCGCGCTGGACACGCTCAAGAAATTGACAAAGGTCGATCTCGCCGCGATCAAGAACTACTGGTTCACATGGGGAACGGTGGCCGGCATCGCCAACACGCTGATCGCGCGCACCGGCTACTCGGGCGAGGACGGTTTCGAGGTGTACATCCCGTCGGACGAGGCGACCACGGTGAAGATGTGGAATGCGCTGCTCGATGCCGGCGCGGAGTTCGGCATTCGACCGTGCGGGCTGGGCGCGCGCAACACGCTGCGCCTCGAGGCGGGCATGAGCCTCTACGGGCACGAAATCTCCGAAGAGATCAACGTGCTTGAGGCCGGGCTCGACCGCTGGCTCAAATTGGACAAAGGCGCTTTCATCGGCCGCGACGCACTGGAAGCTGTGAAAGCAGCCGGCGGGCCAACGCGCAGCATCGTTGGCCTCGAAATGGTCGAGCGCGGCATTGCGCGCGACGGGTACTCCGTTTACGATCTCGACGGCAATCTGATCGGCCCAATTACATCCGGCTCCCCCGCGCCGTTCCTCAAAACCAACATCGCCATGGCTCTCGTGCCCGCCTCTGTCGCCGCCAGCGGCGCCGATGTGATCGTCGAGTGCCGCGCCAACCGCGTCCGCGCGAAACAGGTCCCGCTGCCGTTCTACAAGCGGGCGAAAAAGCAGGGCAATTCCCTCTACCTATAGGTCATAAAAACCGGGGCGTGAGAGAGCCCGGAAAATCGTCGCATCGCGAGCTCGCGGAAACGTCCACCTGCAGGTAGAGTGTTCGGTACAAAGTGTCTACTTGCAGGTCGATGGAAATCGCGAAAATCGTCGCATCTCTGGTTCGCGGCAGGGTTTTTTCAGGCTGCAGGCGTCTGGATGCGCTCCCCAAGCTGGTTGATCACGCGATAAGCTGAGAGCGCGGCGCCTTCCTGCCAGCCGACGAGGTGGCTGGTGTGGTCGCCGGCGAAGTAGACCCTCCGGTCGGGCGTTTGCAGGGTTTGGAGCGCCTTTTCATCGTTCCACGCCAGACTGATCCACGAACCGAGGTTGTGGGGGATGTGTCCCCAACTGACGTAGACCGGATTCGCGAGGTCTTTACCGTGGCCGGGATGAAGCAGCTCGATGGAGCGGCGCGAGGCGTCGAGCTTGGCCTGCATGGAGGGAAGCGAGGCGAAGGCGTATCCATTTGCGAGCTGGGTTCGATAGGCGAGTTCCGACTTCGCGAGGAGATCGGGCAGCGCGCCGAGAGCGGGCGGTTCCTCGATAGAGTAGCCGCCGATGAGAATGCCGGTGGATGAAAAGAACCGCGCGCTCGGATACCAGACGAGGTCGACCGTCTGCTGCAGGAACGAGATGCCGCCGAAGATGTTCGCTTCCTTCTCCCAGAAGCGCGGCGCCTCCCACGCGATCTTGTATGCCGAGTCGTACCGGACCGAATCGAGAATCGCGCGAATGGGCGCGCTGAAGTCGGCATCGAGCGTGCGCGCGATGGTAAGCGGCATCGCGCAGATGCAATAGTCGGCCTCGATCGTATGGTCGGCGGTCTGGTCCGCGCCCGATCCATCGCTGTAGGTGACGGTGACGCCGGAGTCCGACTGGCGAATGCGCGTGACCACCGCGCCGTAGCGGATCACGGAGTCGAGCCTGCGAGGCAAACGCGAAGGGGATGCGGTCCATGCCGCCGACAGGCTGGAACATGGTGGGCTGCCACTCGATCACTTCTTCGACCAGCATTCCCTGCCACAGATCGGCGTCGAGCAGCTCGTGCATGGCCAGCGGATCGTTGATGACCGGCGTTTGCCGCGTGGCGCCGGGCGAAACTTTGTAGCCGGAACGGTCTGTGCCACGGAAGAGCAGATCGGGATTCAGATCGCCGTACTGGCGCAGGAACTCGATCATGCGGTCGCGATCGTCGGCGTCGAGCTCCTGGTCGAGAGCGCCCTTGCGGATGCACTTGGCCAGCAACTCGCTCACATGGCCGCGCGTGTCGTTCACCACGCGGCGCTCGGGGACAGCTACGCCGCCGTTCAGCTTGTCGTTCTGCATCAGCGCGCTGCGCGAGGAATTGACCTCGACCTCGAGCGCAACGCCCAGTTCGTGGCAGTAGCCAAGCATGGTGTGGTGCGTGGAGGGCAGGCGCGCGGGCCCGGCGTTGAAGTAGTGGCCCTCCTCGAAGGCGCAGGTCTGGCGCGTGCCGTCGGTGAAATCCACATCGGTGCCGTTGCGGATGCTCCAATTGCGGCCGCCGGGGCGCTGGCGCGCTTCGAGAATCGTGCACGACCACCCCGCCTTGCCCAGCTCGTAGGCCGCGACCAGGCCGGCAATTCCCCCGCCGAGAATCACCACGCGCGTGCCTTTGCCGTCTACGAGACGCAGCGGACCGGTTTCGGCGGCCGCTTCAGGGATGGCCAGCAGCCCAAGAGACTGCATCAGGACGAAGGCAGCGCCGTATCCGCCCACATGGCCGGCTCGCATCAGGAACTCGCGTCGGGTGAGGCTCATCTTGTTTGCCTTTCTGGAGATAGGGGTTTTGAAATGGGGAGCCGGATAGCTATTTATACCGCGACAGCGCAGGCCTGCTGACTGCTTCCGGATGCATCGATCCCAAAAAAATCCTGAAAAGTACTTGACATCATACACTGTGTGTCATACAGTGTGTTTCGTACAGTGTATGGGGTACAGCATGACTTTGACCGAAAACCTCTTTGAAAACCTTCGCCTGGAGCTGCGGCGGGGCTGCCTGACGCTGGCGGTTCTGGCGCAACTCAAGCAGGAGCACTACGGATACACGCTGCGCAAGGCGCTGGCCGCCCGCGGCATGGAGATCGACGAAAGCACCCTCTATCCGCTGCTCCGCCGCCTTGAGGCGCAGGGACTGCTCACCAGCGAGTGGCGCGAGGAAGAGAAACGCAACAAGCGGTTCTACCGGCTCTCGAGCGACGGCGAGCAGATCTTTGCCCGCCTGCTCGAAGAATGGAACGCCATCAACACATCCATCAACAACCTTCTGTAGGGAACAGAAGAAATCTGAGGGAACTGAGGAATTGCCATGGAACTTCTCGATCGTTACCTTCAGGCCGTAAAAAAGCACCTGCCCTGGCAGCGGCAGGACGACATCATCGCCGAGCTGCGCGCGAATCTCGAAGCGCAACTCGAAGACAAAGAGGCTCCGCTCGGCCGGCCGCTGACCAAGGAAGAAGCCGAGGAGTGGCTTAAGCAGATGGGCTCGCCGATCCAGGTGGCCGCGCGCTACCAGCGGCAGCAGTATCTGATCGGGCCGGCGATTTTCCCAACATATTCCTACATCCTTCGGCTGGTGCTGACGTGGGTGACGGTGATTTACGTGATCGCAAATGCCGTGGCGATTGCGGTAAGCAACCAGGGTGGGGAAGGCGTTCTGCGGGCGGCGCTGCGCCTGCCGGAGATCTGGCTGATCAACGCGGGGGTGGTCACGCTCATCTTCGCGGTGATCGAACTGACAGGCGCACGTTTCCCGGGAAAGTTCCACGCGTTTGGGCCTATGGCCGGCGCCGATGACTGCGTCGTGGACGCCGCTGGATTTGCCGCCGGTCAGCGCGAGCGCCGGCGAATGGGCAAAGCCGCGGAGCTTCACGCGGGCCTTGCTAGAAGTGTTTTCCGGCTGCCTGTTTCTGGCCTACGTTTTGCTCGTTCCCCACTATCCGTTCCTGTTCGTTCGGGCCCGGAGCGTGGTATCTCCGCTCCTTGCCGTACCAGTTGGCGCCGGTGTGGTGGACGTTCTACTGGTGCGTGGTATGCGTGAATGTGTTTGAGCTGGCGTGGAAGATCGTGGACCTTGCGCGAGGTGCCTGGCAAAGGTCGCCGAACCGCGCGCGGCACCTGGCGATGCACGCTCTTTCGCTCGTTCCGTTGTCAGTATTGCTCGCGGCCCCGGAGCACAAGCTGTTCCTGCTCAAGAATCCGGGTGCGGATGCTGCTGCGCATGGCGCGACCGTGGCCTCGGCGAACCAAGGGGTCCTTGAGGCAGTGTCGATCGTGGTTGCAATCGTGGTGTTGCAATTGATCTGGGGAATCGTGCGGGCGAGCCTGAACGCCTATCGCAAGCGCGCGGCGGCGAAGTAGGACGGTTCTCCAGTAGGAACCCGGTGTTTCTTGCTTCCAGTAGCGTGGCTTTTTCTTGAGGAAAAAGCCACTTGGCAGTTAAGGCTTCGCCCAAGCGCAACTGGAGAACCGCGGCCGCCCCGCGCGTCACACCTGCATCACTTCGGCTTCCTTCTTCTGCGAGAGCTCTTCCATGCGGCGAATTTCGCCGTCGGTCATCTTCTGCACTTCTTCAAGCGCGCGCTTCTCGTCGTCCTCGCTGATCTTTTTGTCCTTGGCGAGCTTCTTCAGCGCCTCGTTGCCGTCGCGGCGAACATTGCGGACCGCGGTGCGGTGCTCCTCGAGCACCTTGTTCAGGTGCTTGCAAACATCGCGCCGCCGCTCCTCGGTCATGGCCGGGACGGGAACGCGGATGATCTTCCCGTCGGAGAGGGGATTGAAGCCGAGGTCGGCGGTCTGGATGGCTCTCTCCACTTCCTTCAGAATCGTGGGGTCCCACGGCGAGATGACGATGAGCTGCGGCTCGGGCGCCGAAAGCTGCGCCAGTTGATTGATCGGCGTCGGCGTGCCGTAGTAGTCGACCTTCACCTGGTCGAGCATGTGCACGCTGGCGCGGCCGGTGCGCGTGGCGGCCAGATTGGCCTGGAAATCGGACACCGCCTGATCCATGCGTCGTTTGAGGTCGTTGTAGAGGTCTTTGAGCGCCGGACTGCCGGCCATGAAGGCTGTCATAAGAGATCGTCCTCACTGCGCGATTTGTCAACGGCTACAGCGGCTCCGCAGTTACTGTGTCCTGAAGCCACGGCCGCCAAGTGGATTTTTCCTAAAGAAAAATCCACCCTGCACCGCAGCTGCAAACGGCTCCAACAACTGCGGAACCGCTCTATTCTACAACTCCTGCCGTGAGACGCGAGCGTTTGCAATGCCTTATGCAACGACTGCCAAGCCTGTGGCCGCCGCCTGCTCGTGCGCGTGATAGCTGGACCGCACCAGCGGGCCGGATTCGACGTGGCGGAAGCCCATGCGGAGCGCTTCGGTCTTGAGCTCAGCGAACTCGCGCGGCGTGTAAAGGCGCGCCATCGGCAGGTGGTCGCGCGAGGGGCGCAGGTACTGGCCGATGGTAAGGATGTCACAGCCCACGCGGGCCAGATCGCGAAAGACTTCGAGCAGTTCGCGGGTTTCTTCGCCGAGGCCAACCATGACGCCGGATTTCGTTACGCCCGTAGGGTTCAACTCTTTGGAGTAGCGCAGCAATTCCAAAGAGCGTTCGTAGCGCGCGCCGGAACGGACGACGCGATAAAGACGCGGCACGGTTTCGGTGTTGTGATTGAGCACTTCCGGACGGGCCTCGACAACGGTGCGGATGGCCCCTTCGTCGCCCTGGAAGTCGGGAATGAGGACCTCAACACGGCAGCCGGGCGCCTGGCGGCGAATCTCCTCGATCACGAGAGCGAAGGCACGCGCGCCGCCCAGGTTGTCGTCGTCGCGGTTCACGCTGGTGATGACGGCGTGCTCGAGGCCGAGCGCGGCGACGGCTTGTGCCACGCGGCGCGGTTCGTCGAAGTCGATCGGCTCGGGACGGCCCTTGGGTACGGCACAGAACCCGCAGCGACGCGTGCACAAGTTGCCGAGCATCATGAAGGTCGCGGTCTTATGGCGCCAGCACTCGCCGATATTGGGGCACTGCGCGCTCTCGCACACGGTGTGCAGGCCGAGCGAACGCGCCAGCCGCTTGAGGTTGTGGTAGTTTTCGCCCACGGGCGCGCGGGCCTTCAGCCATTCCGGCTTGGGTGCGGGCGCGCGGCGCGCAGGTTCAATCTGCACCAGCTCCATCCTGCTTATTGTAGCCAGTTGCGCGGCCTTCGGTTCGCGTCCTCGACTGTGCGCTGCCCGCTCCGTGCGTGCCGGCGCGACCCGTCGCGCGGCGTGCTACTCTGGGCTCAATCGTCAGTACGCCAGCGCAAAAAACCATGCAGAGCCTCTCAGTGGCGATCGTCGTATGCAATGAAGCGGAGAACATTGGCCGCACACTGGCCAGCGTCGCCTGGGCCAGCGAAATCAACCTCGTCGATTCAGGTTCTACCGACAAAACCGTTGAGATTGCGAAGAGTTATGGCGCCAGGATCTTTTACGAGAGTTGGAAGGGCTACGGTCCGCAGGTTAACTCGGCTCTCGATAAGTGCACCTGCGACTGGATCCTGAATCTCGATGCGGACGAGTGGTTGTCGCCGGAGCTGGCGCTGGAGATTCAAACGCTTCTAAGTGGGCAACCCCGCTACAACGCCTACATGATTCCCAGGCTCAACCTGATCTTTGGCCGCTGGATGCGCCACGGCGGCCTCTACCCCGACCATAAATTGCGGCTCTTTCGCCGCGGCTCCGCGCGCCTGCGCGAGGATACCGAGCCGCACGCGACGCCCAAGACGCAGGAGCGAACCGGCAAGCTGAAGAACCATATGCTTCACCGCCAGTATCCGACCTTCGAGTATTACCTCGAACACATGCAGCGCTACAGCACCGCGACCATTCCGCTGTTCCTGCGCAAAGGCAGAACAAGCGACTCGATCTTTTCTTTCGTCGCCAACACGGTCATCAACCCTGCGCTCACCTTTATCAAGAACTACATCTTTCGCCTTGGCTTTCTCGACGGCAGGGAGGGTCTGATCTTCCACCTGAATCACTCCGCCTACGTCAACTGGAAGTTCGCCAAGGCATGGGAGGCGCATCGCGCGGCCAAAGCGGAAAGCGTTCAACCCACCGCACCCACCCGTCCGGCGGGTGATTCCGGCGCGCGATGAGCTCTCTAATAGATTCGCCGGTTCAGCTTGCAGCGCCTCGTTATCTGCTGGTCATGACGGCCACCGTCGCGCCGCAAGCGAACGCGCAGGTCAAGCGCTCCTCGCCGAGCGTCCGTCTTGAGGATTACAAACGCGCATTGCGATTCTGGCTGAGCTATCCTCACGCGGCCGCGGAGCGAATTCTATTCCTGGAAAACTCCGGTGCGGACTTGAGCGAACTGCGCGACCTCGCGGAAACCGAAAACCCGTTGCGCCGCGAGGTCGAGTTTCTCTCCCTGCCGGCGCAACAGATTCCTCCCGGCACAAACTACGGCTACACCGAGATGCAAACGCTCGACGAGGGCCTGGCCTTAAGCAAACTCCGCCAAGCCACGACACACATGATCAAGGTGACGGGCAGGCTGACCTTCCCTGCGCTGGGCAAGGCGCTCGACCGCGTTGCCAGCTCGCGTTCTGTTCCGCTCGAACTGATGGTCGATTGCCGCAGGCTCGGCCTTTTCCGTCGCGGCTACGACGCTCGGGTTCAGACTCTTCGCCTGCTCCCACGCCTTCTACGATCGCGTGCTGCGCAATTCGAATCGCGAGATGAACTCCACTGACGTTCGATTGCTCGAGCATTTGATCTACCGCAAAGTGATTCCCTTCAAAGGCCAGCCGGGCTACTACATGCGCTTCCCGTGCAATATCGACCCGGTGGGCCACTTCGGTTTCAAAGACCGTCGCTACGATTCGCCGCGCACCGCCGTCTCGCGAAACATGCGCGCACTCTTGCGCATCATCGCGCCGGACTACTGGTTTTAGAGGCAGACAGAAAGATTTGCGCTGGTCAGAATTGGCCCGCGGCGGCCGGCTCGCTCCAGCTGTTCTTGCGCTTACTTCAGTTTTTCCCGCACGTCGGCGCGGACGAGATAGAGGAAGAAGACGAGATTCAGCAGGCCCTGCACCAGGGAAGGAAACGAGTGCTGGGTTGAATACTCGAACAGGAACGATGCCGCCGTGAGCGCGACTGCGGCGAGCGCGAGCGCCCACGCCCAGCGCAGCAGCAACAGCAAGCCCAGGGCGCCGGCGATAAAAAAGACGGGGAAGACGAGATAGAACAACCCCATGCGGTGGTTGACGACGTACACCACAGTGGTTCCGGAGAGCAGCAGCATGTAAAGGCTGATCGCGATGAGGCCCGGGAGCTTGAGCAGCGACGGCTTCCGCGACTTCCGGCCTGTGGGCGCCTGCGCCATGCCGGTTCTTGGAGTGTTCGTGTTGGCGCTTGTGCTCATAGCGTGTGCAAGTAGGCGAGCAAGTCAGCAAGCTGCTCATCGTTCAGCGGCGTTGCGGGCATCATCCCCCGCCCGTCGAGAATCACTGCCGTCAGCCGTTCGTCAGTGGGCGGCGCGCCGGAGGGCATGGCCTTGACCTTGGTGATTGCCTGCAAGCCGGGCCCGTGCAGTGGCTTCGTCGAAGTGGGATAATGGCAGCGCGCGCACTTTGCCTCGTACACCGCCGCTCCGCGAGCTTCCTGCGGCGTCCACTCTGACGACGGCTTCGACGGCGGCAGCATGCGGCAGCCGGCCAAACCGAAGGCGAATGTGGTCAAAGCAGAGGCCATAAGAAGATTCCACGTGCTCATCGCCTCTCATGATACAGCCGCTTAAGCCGCGTTCAGAATGTGCAATGAATGGGTGTTACCCGTTTTGCCACTCCATTCCTGAAAGGGAATGGCGGCTGCGGACCGGAATTCTCTGCCGCGCCTTTCCTTTACTCTGCCGCGGCGATGGCTTCGGCGATGCGGTCAATGGCCTCATCCTCAGCGTTACTGCCGGGATAGCGGCTGTTGACGAGAATGGAGAACGCCAGCGTGCGGCCGCTCGTGGCATTCAGGTAGCCGGAGAGGGTGTTCGCCTGGTCGAGCGTCCCCGTCTTGGCCCACATTCGCCCTTTCAGCGGCGAACTCGTGAAGCGGTGGTCAAGCGTGCCGTCGACGCCGGCCACGGGCAGCGTCGCGCGCCAGTCCTCGCCCCACGGCTGCTTTGACGCATACGCTAAGAGCCGCGTGAAAGCGCGCGGAGTAATTCTGTCGTTGGTGCTCAGGCCGCAGCCGTCATAGAGAAAGAAGTCGCCATTGTCCACGCCGGCGTTGACCATGAACTGGCGCACCACGCGCGCGCCCTCCTCAAAGCTGCCGTCGGTCCCGTAGAGCTTACCGAGCAGGCGAAGAAGAAGTTCGGCGTGGAGATTCTGGCTCGTCTTGTTGGTCACGGTGATGTCTTCAACAATGGGCACGGACATGTGCGCGCCCAGAATGCGGCGGCCCTCCGCCGGTGCGGCGATTGAAGTAAAGTTGCCGGGCGTCAACTTCAGCGGCTGCTCGCGCTCGGCGGCGAAGTCGCCCGTGCCGGTCTGATATTTGTGGCGCGACTCCGCCCCGCCGGTCACCTTGATGCCGCGCAGCATGAGCGCCTGCTTGAATGCAGCCGCGGTGAACTGCGCCGGATCTTCGACGGCCATCGCAACGCGCATTCCGCCCGCCGGAGCCGTGCCCCATGCGCGCACCAGCAGGGATCCGAGACGCCGCTCGAGGCCGGGGTAGGCTTGCTGCCCTTGCGCCACGGGAGTCATGCGGTTGTCCGTCGTGTAGTAATCCACATCGGGCGTCCACTCGGCTTGCGTTGCGCCGGGCACGCTGGGGTCGGCAGTAATCGAGAGCTCATCTACGTTGTCGTTGAAGGTAAGCGCGGAGACGGGCGCGCCGTAGCTCCACTGCAGCGCGTCCCAGCTCCAGCCCAGCGCATAGGGCTCGCTCACAAAGAACGTATCGTCGCCAATCACGTCGCCGTCCACCGTGCGCACGCCCGTTTGCTCAATCTGCTCGGCAAGCAGGCCCAGAACGTCCGTCGCCGTCTTCGGCGTGGAGCTGGGCAAACTTTCCTGGGCCGCCGGCGCGGTGGTTCCGGGCTCGACATACGGATAGTGGCGTGCGCTGATCGTCGGATCGCCTACGCCGAGCAGCACGAGGTTGCCGTGCAAAGTGCCGCTCGCATCGATGTCGCCGTCAGCGGCCACGAAGGTGGTCCAGGTCAGCGTGTCCACCGGCAGAAGAGCAAAAGCCGCGGCGGTCGTTGTCAGCTTGGCGGCAGAGGCCGGCGTGAACAGGCGCGCGTCGTTGAGGCCGTAGAGCGTCTGCCCGTCGAGAGTGGTTACGCTGATGCCGAAGTCCGCATGGCTCAGCGCGGGATCGGCGAGAACGGCCTGGATGCGGTCGGCAAGCGGGCCGGTCGTGGGCACGCGAGGCGCGGCGTGATGCGGATTGCTGCTGGCCTGGGCGGGAGCCTCCACTTGCAGACCTAAAGGGCAAACCATGAGGCTGCTCAATGCGATTGTCCGCCGAAGGGAGGCCATGCCCGGAAGTGTAGCAAAAGGCAGTGGTGGCGCGGCGTACCATCGGAAATGAGCGCGCATGAGAAGCACGGCACAATGGCGGTTGCGGACGCGGACCCTCGAATTAGGCAAGCGCACGCTTGTGATGGGTGTCGTGAATATCACTCCGGACTCGTTCAGCGACGGCGGTTCTTTCCTGGAGCCTGAAGCTGCTGTGGCCCGCTGCATGCAATGCATCGAGGAAGGCGCGGACCTGCTCGACTTGGGCGCGGAGAGCACGCGTCCCGGCTCGCGCGCCGGCGGCGCGGACGCAGCAGTCAGCGCAGAGGAAGAACAGTCGCGGCTGCTCCCTGTGCTCGAAGGAATCCTCAAGAGGCTGCCGCACGCAGTGCTTTCTGTCGACACCTACAAATCAGAAACAGCGCGCGCTGCGCTCGACGCCGGCGCGGAGATCGTGAACGACGTAAGCGGATTTACGTGGGACCCGTCAATCGCCGAAGTCTGTGCGAAGTTCGGCGCAGGAGTAGTGCTCTCGCACACGCGCGGGCTGCCGGAGGAGTGGCGCGCGCAACCGCAACTTGAGCCCGATGCGCTCTTGGCCACGATGCGCGAAGGGCTGGCCACAAGTCTTTCCTTAGCGCAAAGCGCTGGAATCCGGCCCGATTCCATTGTGCTCGATCCCGGCTACGGATTCGGCAAGCGCTTCGGCGAGAACTACACGCTGCTCGCGCGGCAGGCGGAATTGCTCGAACTGGGCCGGCCTCTGCTCGCCGGGCTCAGCCGCAAGTCGTTCCTCGGTCACACATTGGCGCCGCTCTTCGGCGGCGAGACCGCGCCCATGGCCTCACGCGAGACCGCAAGCCTGGCCGCGATGACCGCGGCGATTCTCCACGGAGCGTCAATCGTCCGCGTGCACGCTGTGCGGCCCGCAGTCGAGGCCGCGCGGATCGCCGACGCTGTTCTCGAGCAGTCCAGGACCACGAAATAATTCATTCATCAATCCAAAGCAGCGCGGCCGATACATGCGCGGCAGCGCGGTTCTTTCGCAATCCGCCTGGAGACTGCATGGAACACTCAGAAATTCATGCAATGGTCTTTCGTATCCATTGCGGAAAGAGGGGATCCAGGAAGAAATGACGGCCTTTGTAGCGATCCAGAATATCTTTTGAATCGAGAGCTTCAAGCGCTCTTTGAACGGTGGATGCTGGCCCCAGCCGGAACTCGGTCCTGACGGCCTGGGAATAGATCTGCGAGGAGCCGAGCTGCGCCAGTGCCTGCAGAGCAGCCCGTTGCGCCGGGGACAACTGCTGCCAGAGTTGTTCGTAGTAAGTGGACTGCCCGGCCACGAGATCGTCGGCAACCCATTGGACATCGGATGCACCAAGCGTGCGCTTCTGCGCGATCTCCGCGTAATCCCAAAGCTCATGAGCAATGCGCTGCACGTCATACGGGATCAGGTCCGCGATGGAGAGCAGGGCATCGAGAGCGCTCTCGTCGAGCTTCCTCCGCCTCTTCGCAAATTGCCGCGCGATGAACTCCTTCCAGGCGTCCTCCGGAATCTTGTCCAGAAACGTGTGCGGACCGGCTTTGTAGAAGGGGCGCTTGGCCGACAGCATTTCTTTCATGAGAGAGGGCTGAGAGCCGGCGAAGACGTAACCCACTTCGCGCTGTTCCTGAGCCTGGTTCCGCAGGACGTTTTCGACCGAGCCGCCGTTAAACTCGGAGATCTGCTGAAACTCGTCGAGACAGATTGCCATCCGAAAGCCCGCGTTCCTGGCCAATTCTCCCGGCAGGGCGAAGACTTCCGGGGCGATGGGTGCCGGGTCGAATCCCGGTTTGGCGCCGAACGAGAGGCTCACCTCGCCGGTCATCATGATGTAGTTGATTTCGGGTTTTACGCTCCGCGCAAATCGCGTCACCCAATCCTTGACTCGATTCCAGGGACCGGCGGCGCGCAGAGCCTTCTCTGCAAACCTCTCCAGGAATTGGGTGTAACTGGAATAGTTGCTCACCGTCAAGCTGACAGTGCGGATGTGCCTCTTCCTCAGCTGGAGAAACGCCATTGCGACGAGAGAGCTCTTTCCAAAGCGGCGGGGAGACAGCAGGAACATCTTCTGACCATCCGCCAGGTCGCGGATAAGCTGGTCCAGTTCCTTGGTCCGATCGACAAAATTGGGCTCGCTGACGACCTCGCCGAAGACGAACGGGTTTTCTTGGTTCTCCATTACGCTAATAAGGGTAACGCATAAATGCGTAATCAGGCAAGGGGTAATACGCATTTGTGCGTTACGCAGATTAGCGTAATCAATCATGGCGACGGTTGAGGGGCGGATGATCCGTTACGCGCTGATGCCGACCTTGTGCCGCGGCCACAGCGGGCGCAGGGCGTTGTGGTCGATTGCCGGCTCGCCGTCGCACTCCAACTCGATCACCGTGGCTGGCTGGTCAGGCGCAACCAGCGGCAGGCCCGTCATCCTCAAGGTGAATTCATCCTGTGTAAACTCGATCTTCTGCCGTGTCTTGAGCAGGCGCGCCGAGAGCGCCTTCGCCTTCAGACCGGCGAAGGCCACCACCACCGCGGGCTTATAGAAGTCCAGCCACTCCGCCGCCGGAGTATGGCCGGGCCAGAAGTACACGTGCACATAAAGCGTGTTGCCGCGCCGCGTGAAGTTCAGGTTCGTGGCCCACTCGGCCTGGATGCGCTCGGCGCCGTAGATCGCTTTGCCATTGGTGACGAGCCACCTGCCCACTGTCTCCAGAATCTCGACCGACTTTGGCGGCACGGCTCCATCGGGCTCCGGGCCGATATTGAGCAGATAGTTTCCGCCGCCGCTCGCACATGTGATCAGGTTCTCGACGATAGTTTTGGGTGTCTTCCATGCGTCATCACCGCGATTGAAGCCCCAACTGTCATTCAGCGTCATGCAGGTTTCCCAGGCGCGTCCCGCCTCGGCGGCCTGGATGTGCTGTTCGGGCGTGGCGAAGTCGCCCGGCAGCAAATTGCGGTTGTTCACAATGATCTCGGGCTGCAGCGAGAAGACCATCTCGTTCATCCGCTCCGACTCCCATTGCTCGGCCGTTAACGGCCAGGCCACGTCGTACCAAAGGATGTCGATCTTGCCGTAGTTGGTCAGCAGCTCGCGGATCAGCCCATGCGTGTAGTCGACGAACCGCCGCCGCGCCGCCTCATCGGTCTTGCGGATGGCACCGTCGGGGTGGTGCCAGTCCATCAGCGAGTAGTAGAAGCCGACGCGCAGCCCCTCGGCGCGCGCCGCCTCAACAAATTCGCGCACCAGGTCGCGCCCCGGCCCCTGGTCCATCGCGTTGTAGTCGGTCAGTTGCGTGTCCCAGTTGCAAAAGCCCTCGTGGTGCTTGGTGGTCATCACCATGTACTTCTGGCCGGCGCGCTTGGCCAGGCGAGCCCACTCGCGCGCGGCGTTGGGCTTGGGATGAAAGTGCTTGGCCAGCCGCTCGTACTCGAGCAGAGGAACCCCTTCGTTCTCCTTCGCCCACTCATGTTGCCCGATCAAGCTGTAGAGGCCCCAGTGGATGAACATGCCGAACCGGGCCTCGTGCCACCAGGCCATGCGCGCGTCGCGCGTGGCGGCTTGCTTCAGGTCGGCAGGTGTGGGCGCGGCCTGTGGGCTGGCAACCTGCGCTCGTCCCAATCCGTCGGCCTTCGCGGCCGCCAATGCTGCGGCGCCTGCCGCGCCAAACTGCTTCAGGAACGACCGTCTCGTCCTCTCGCTCCAATCCATCTTTGTCTCCCTCCCGCTGTCGCATTGTCCGCGGCGCGCTGGTCTTCGCGTAGGGAAATATAGCAGGGCAGCGCGGCCCAAGTCAGATGCGCGGAGCGTGCTGCGGTTGAATGTGTCCCGGAACTCGGAACCTCCCCTCAGGCACCTCGGGTTTAGAATCGAAGAGGCTGCGGGGAAGCTGACCGCATCCAAATCTGCGCCCGTGCGCAGCGGCTCGCCAAGTGCTTGCTGCGGCGGGATAGCGGTTCTCCAATTGGTGTAGAGCGGAGCTTGGAATCTTAAGTGGCATTTTCCTCAACCGGATTCCCCACAGACAGGTCCTCGTTTGTGGGGTGGAAGTCAATGCCACCTTGCACGCCCCTCAAGACTCCACAGTAATTGGAGAACCGCCGTAGTCGTGTGGAATCGGGACGGCGATGCGAGCAAAGACGGCTGTGGTGCTGGGCGCCCAGTGGGGCGACGAGGGCAAGGGAAAGATCGTAGACGTGCTCAGCGAGCGGTTTTCCGCCGTGGCGCGCTACGCCGGCGGCCATAACGCCGGGCACACGGTCATCATCGGCGAGCACAAGTTCGTGCTGCAGCTCATTCCCTGCGGCGTGCTGCGGCCGGGCTGCAAGGGCGTCATCGGCAACGGCGTCGTCCTCGATCCCATTGCATTCCTCAGCGAGGTCGGCCGCATTCGCGAGCTGGGCGTTCGACGTCGACGGCAGTCTCTTCGTCTCCAACCGCGCGCAGGTCATCCTGCCCTACCACCGCATGATCGAGCTGGCCGCGGAAAGCGCGCCGGGGCGCAAGAAGATCGGCACCACCAGCCGCGGCATCGGTCCGGCCTACGAGGACAAGATGGCGCGCAGCGGCCTGCGCGTCGTCGATCTGCTGCATCCGGCGCTGCTCAAGACGCACATTGAGGCGGCCTGCGAAGAGAAGAACGCGATCGCCCATGCGCTCTTCGGCACCGACCCGCTCGACCCGGCGAAGATGTACGACGAGTACGCGGCGGCGGCCGAGCAGATGCGGCCCTTGGTCGCCGATACCGGCCGCCTGCTCAACGGCATTCTGGCCAAGGGCGGCAGCGTGATGTTCGAGGGCGCGCAGGGAACGATGCTCGACATCGACCACGGGACCTACCCGTATGTCACCTCGTCTTCGGCGACGGCGGGCGGCGCGGCCACCGGAACCGGCGTGGGACCCACGGCCATCGGCACGGTCATCTCCGTGACCAAGGCCTACGTGACGCGCGTGGGCGGCGGACCGTTCCCCACCGAGATTCACGACGCCGCCGGCGATCAGCTGCGCGCGCGCGGCAACGAGTACGGCGCCGTCACGGGCCGTCCGCGCCGCTGCGGCTGGCTCGATATTCCGCTGCTGCGCTACTCGAACCAGGTCAACGGCGCCGAGTGGCTGGTGGTCACCAAGCTCGACGTGCTCGACGAGCTCGACGAGATTCCCATCTGCATCGGCTACGAGATCGACGGCAAGGTCACCGACGAAATTCCCGCCGATGTGCGCGGGCTTGAGGCGATCAAGCCGCGCTACACCACGCTGAAGGGCTGGCGCCAGTCGACCGAGGGCATCACCGAGTACGACAAGCTGCCGCAGGCCGCACGCGAGTATCTCGCCTTCCAGGAGCGCGAGAGCGGGGCGAAGATCGGCATGATCTCCACGGGCCCCGACCGCGGCCAGACCATCGTGCTGCCGGAGTTTGCGCGCGCTCGGCGCATCCACGCGCAAATCAGCGATCGCGTAATCCGGCGGATCATTCCCGTCCAATTCAAGCGTCGACGCTCCCGTTGCCATCCACAACTCCGGCGCGTGAAATCGGCATTCCGCCGGATGCGCCCTTGTATGAGATTTCCATTTGACCAGCACACCGTTTCCGGACTACCGTGTACGCGTATGCCGGGTTCTGTAAACGTCTCATTGAGCCCCGTCGCTTACCGCCGGTTGCATTGCCGGTGGGCGATCTGCCACGGCGCTGGCGTTGGCGGTGTCTGCTATCCTCGTTTGCCGCCGGAATGCCCCTGGCGCAAAAGCACGAGAGCCGCCACGAGATCGATCAGCTTGAGGATGAATGGCGCGACGCCATCCTCACCTCGAACACCAAGGCGATGGATTCCCTGCTGGCCGAGGATTACATGGCCATCACGCCCTCCGGCACGCTGCAATCGCGCGACGAGGCTCTGCAAAGCCTGCGCTCCGGCCGCATTCATTTCACTCTCCTCGACGTCACCGACCGCAAAGTGCGCTTTTACGGAACCACGGCGGTGGTCACCTCGCTGGCCAACATTCAGGCCACCACCCCGACGGTAAGGTGACCGGCAACTATCGCTACACGCGCGTCTACGTGCGCAATGCCCAGGGAGATTGGAAGATCGTGAGCTTTGAGGCCAGCCGGGTCCGCGAGCCCGGGCCGCACAAGAGAACCGAACTGCACTACTCAGGCCAATTCCTGCAACCTATCTCCAATCAGAATCAGTCTACGAAGGGCCTTCCTAACCCCCGCGTTCCCGTCCCAGGACTCAGCGAGAATCGCGATTGCGTCCTGCCGCCCTTGAAAACAGACGCGATCTCGGGGTACACTCAAGTTAATATAGGACTAAATAAGTCCTATATTGCGGGATTCGGGCGAAGCATTCCCCACGAGCGGTAGGCGCCGGACGCAAGCGGTCGCTCGGGCGCCGCATTTACCGTTTTAGCGCGATTCCCGTGGAGGTTCAATGAGTTCGACTGTCGATACAATTCGCGATCTTGCCGAACAGGACTACAAGTGGGGCTTTGTCACCGAGATCGACGAGGACCGCGTCCCCAAGGGGCTGAATGAAGACATCGTGCGCCTGATCTCGGCGCGCAAGGGCGAGCCGGCGTTCATGCTGGAGTGGCGGCTGAACGCGCTGCGCCACTGGTTCCAAATGGAGCGCGAGCAGGGCGAGCCCAAGTGGGCCAACCTCAAGATCGCTCCCATCGACTACCAGGACATCGCCTACTACTCCGCGCCCAAGCAGAAGCCGTCGCTCGAAAGCCTCGACCAGGTCGATCCCGAGATGCTGCAGCACCTACGCCAAGCTCGGCATTCCGCTCGACGAGCAGAAGCGTCTCTCGGGCGTGGCCGTCGACGCGGTCTTCGACTCGGTTTCCGTGGCCACGACCTTCAAGGGCAAGCTGGCCGAGATGGGCGTCATCTTCTGCTCGTTCTCTGAGGCGGTGCAAAAGCATCCCGAGCTGATCAAGAAGTATCTGGGCACGGTGGTTCCGCATACCGACAACTTCTACGCCGCGCTCAATGCCGCCGTCTTTACCGACGGCTCGTTTGTCTACGTGCCCAAGGGCGTGCGCTGCCCCATGGAGCTTTCGACCTACTTCCGCATCAACGCCGCGGAGACGGGCCAGTTCGAGCGCACCCTGATCGTCGCCGACGAAGGCGCCTACGTGAGCTATCTCGAGGGCTGCACCGCGCCCATTCGCGACACCAACCAGCTGCACGCGGCCGTGGTCGAACTCATCGCGCTCGACAACGCGCAGATCAAGTACTCCACCGTGCAGAACTGGTATCCCGGCGACAAGGAAGGCCGCGGCGGCATCTACAACTTCGTCACCAAGCGCGGCAAGTGCCTGGGCCGCAACTCCAAGATCTCCTGGACGCAGGTCGAAACCGGCTCCGCGATCACCTGGAAGTACCCGAGCTGCATCCTGCAGGGCGACAACTCCGTGGGCGAGTTTTACTCGGTGGCGCTCACCAACAATCGCCAGCAGGCCGACACCGGCACCAAGATGATCCACATCGGCAAGAACACGCGCTCGACGATCGTGTCCAAGGGCATCTCCGCCGGCTACGGGCAGAACACCTACCGCGGCCAGGTGAAGATCATGAAGGGCGCAACGGGCGCGCGCAACTACACGCAGTGCGACTCGCTGCTGATCGGCGACAAGTGCGGCGCGCACACGTTCCCGTACATCGACGTGCGCAACGCGACGGCGCGCATGGAGCACGAGGCCTCAACCTCGAAGATCGGCGAAAATCAGCTCTTTTATCTGCGCCAGCGCGGCCTCAAGACCGAAGACGCGGTTTCGATGATCGTGAACGGATTTTGCAAGACCGTTTTCAAGGAGCTGCCCATGGAGTTCGCCGTCGAAGCGCAGAAACTGCTGGGCGTGAGCCTGGAAGGCAGCGTCGGTTGAGTATTTAGGGCCTTGTATCAGGGCACGACCGGGGCACCCACCCAGTGGGTGGGTCGCGTGCCGCAAGCGAAACAAAATCGACGGGGCTTTAGCCCCTGCGGGATTTGAGCTTCAAAGAAGGAAACGAACGGAGAGAGACGAACCAATGGCATTGTTAGAAATTCAAGATTTGCACGCCTCAGTCGAAGGCCACGAGATTCTGAAGGGCGTGAATTTGACGGTGAATGCGGGCGAAGTGCATTCCATCATGGGCCCCAACGGCTCGGGCAAGAGCACGCTGGCCGCGGTGCTGGCGCGGCGCGAGACCTATGAGGTCACGCGCGGCAGAGTTTTGTTTGACGGCAAGGATCTGCTCGAAATGAAGCCCGAGGACGCGGCCTGCGAGGGCGTTTTTCTCGCCTTCCAGTATCCGGTGGAGATTCCGGGCATCGGCAACGCGTACTTTCTGCGCTCGGCCATGAACGCGATCCGCAAGTACCGCGGCCAGGACGAGCTGGACGCCATGGATTTTCTTCCCCTCTACAAGGAGCGCATGAAGCTCCTGGAGATGGACGAGAAGCTGATGAACCGCTCGGTCAACGAGGGCTTCTCGGGCGGCGAAAAGAAGCGCAACGAGATTCTGCAGATGGCCGTGCTCCAGCCCAAGCTCGCCATTCTGGACGAGACCGACTCCGGCCTCGACATCGATGCGCTGCGCATCGTGGCGCAGGGCGTGAACGCCATGCGCAGCCCCGATCGCGCCTTCCTCGTGATCACGCACTATCAGCGCCTGCTGGATTACATCACTACGGACTTCGTGCACGTGCTGGTCGATGGAAAGATCGTGCTCTCCGGCGGGCCGGAGCTGGCTTTGGAGCTCGAAGAGAAGGGATACGGCTGGACCGAGGCTGACCCGCCGCAGGCTTTGCCTGCATGAGCACAACGACGAACAACACGGGAAATGACAACGCAATGGCGACGGTAACTGGAAAGCTCAGTACATATCTTGAAGCGTATGGCGAACTGATCGCGCAGCGTCAGGAGCGCGACCCGGTATGGCTGCGCCAACTGCGCGAGGACGCGTGGCAGCGCTTCCACGCCAAGGGATTCCCCACTACCCACGACGAGGACTGGCGCTTTACCAACCTCGCCGCGCTGGCGCGGACTCCGTTTCAACGCGCGGTGAAGGGCAGCGTTACCGTTTCCGCCGAGCAGATCGAAAAGTTTCGCGTGCCGGGCGCAGGTTGCCGGCTCGTCTTCGTCAACGGACATTTTTCTCCCGAGCTTTCGGAATTGGGGAACCTTCCCAAGGGTCTTGAGGTTTGCTCGCTCGAGCAGGCCCTCGACTGCGGTATGGAAGGCAGCGCGCCTGAAGGCTGCGCTCCAGAGGGCATCGAGCAGCACCTGGGCCGCTATGCCGACGTGCGCCGCGACGTCTTCGCCGCTTTGAATACGGCATTATGGGAAGATGGCGCGTACCTGCGCATCCGCCGCGGAGTCGTCATCGAGCAGCCCATCCATCTTCTATACATTTCCGCCGGCGCCGGCGCGGCAATCATGACGCATCCGCGCACGCTCATTGTCGCCGAGCCTGCAAGCCACGCGGCAGTGATCGAGGATTATGTCTCCATCGGCGACGAGGCTGCTTTCTCGAATTCGGTCACGGAACTCGTGGCCAGCCAGGATACAGTGGTCTCGCATTTCCTCGTCGAACGCGAAAATCTCTCAGCCTTCAACGTCTCCACGCTGCGCCTCGAGCAGGCGCGCGGCGCAAACGTTGCGTCGCACTCCATTCTCCTGGGCGGCGGCCTCGTGCGTAACAACGTCCATCCCGTCCTAGCCGGCGAAGGCGCGGAGTGCCTCATCAACGGCCTGTTCGTCGGCGCCGGACACCAGCACCTCGACAACTACATGCTGGTGGAGCACGCGCAGCCACAGTGCTCGAGCCGCCAGTTTTACAACGGCATTCTCGATGATCACGCCCGCGGCGTCTTCCACGGCCGCATCGTGGTGCACAAGGTCGCGCAGAAGACCGACGCCAAGCAGACCAACCGCAACCTGCTGCTCAGTGACAATGCGCGCATCGACACCAAGCCGCAGCTCGAAATTTATGCAGACGACGTGAAGTGCACGCACGGCGCCACCATCGGCCAAATCGAAGAAGAGCAGCTCTTCTACCTGCGCTCCCGTGGAATCGAGGAGACCTCGGCGCGCAACCTGCTGCTCTACGCCTTCGCGGCGGAGTGCCTCGACCGCATGCACGATTCGCCGGCCCGCGAGTTCGTTGCAGAACTCATTCGCGAGCGGCTGACGGATCTGGCACGGAACCACCAGCCCGCCGCTTCGGCCGCGCCGGTGGAAGAAGAAACGCAGAACTGGGAGGAAGTGGGATGACGGCAATCGCCCAACCCGTCATCCGCGAGCCGCAGCCGCGCGCAGTTGCGGCAAAAAGCGCCTCGGGCCTCGATCTCGCGAAGATTCGCGCCGACTTCCCCATCCTCGCCGAGCGGATCAACGGCAAGCCCCTGGTCTATCTCGACAACGGAGCCACTTCGCAAAAGCCGCGTGTCGTGCTCGATGCCATCGCGAACTACTACACCCACATGAACGCCAACATTCATCGCGGCGTCCACACGCTCAGCGTGCGCGCCACTGAGGCGCACGACGCAGCGCGGCAAACGGTCAAGCGGTTCATCAACGCAGCCGACACGCGCGAGATTATTTTTGTGCGCGGCGCCACCGAGGCCATTAACCTTGTCGCGCAAACCTACGGGCGCGTGCACGTTGGCGCTGGCGACGAAGTCCTCATCACCGCCATGGAGCACCACTCGAACATCGTGCCGTGGCAGATGTTGTGCGAAGAAAAAGGTGCGCATCTGAAGGTTGCGCCCATCGACGACCGCGGCGAGCTGCTGCTCGATGAATTTGCCCGGCTCATCGGCCCGCGCACCAAGATCGTCGCCGTCACGCACGTTTCGAATGCGTTGGGAACGGTGAATCCTCTACGCCAGATGATCGATCTCGCCCACCGTCGCGGCGTGCCTGTCCTCGTCGACGGAGCGCAGGCAGTTCCACACTTCGCCGTCGACGTGCAGGCGCTCGACTGCGACTTCTACACCTTCAGCGGCCACAAAGTTTACGGGCCAACAGGCATCGGCGTGCTCTACGGCAAGTCCGCGCTGCTCGACGCCATGCCCCCCTATCAGGGCGGCGGCGACATGATCAGCTCCGTGACCTTCGCGAAGACGACCTACAACGTTTTGCCGTTTAAGTTCGAGGCAGGCACGCCCGACATCGCCGGAGCCATCGCGCTCGGCGCCGCGCTCGACTATATTGGCAATTTGGGAATGGAGAAGATTGCGGCGCACGAAAGTGAGTTGCTCGCCTACGCCACCGAAGCGGTGGGCGCGATTCCGGGGGTTCGCCTCATCGGAACCGCCCGCGAGCGCGCCGGCGTGCTTTCCTTCATTCTCGAAGGTGTCCATCCCCACGACCTGGGAACGATTCTCGACCGTGAAGGCGTTGCCATCCGCACCGGCCACCACTGCGCGCAGCCGGTCATGGAGCGTTTCGGTATTGCCGGCACGGCGCGGGCCTCCTTCGCCGCCTACAACACAAAACAAGAAGTCGACGCGCTGGTCGCGGGAATTCGCGCGGCGCGTGAGGTGTTTGCGTGAGCACGGAAAAAGGCGAACTTAGCGATCTGTACCAGGAAGTCATCCTGGAGCACAGCAAGGCTCCGAGAAATTTTCGCAAGCCGGCTGAGGCTAACCAGCATGCCGAGGGCTACAACCCCCTCTGCGGCGATCGCTGCACGGTCTACATCAACATGGACGGCGACGCGATTCGCGACATCGCCTTCCAGGGTTCCGGTTGCGCCATCTCGCGCGCCTCCGCGTCCATGATGACGCAGATCCTCAAAGGAAAAACCAAGGCCGAAGCCGCCAAGCTCTTCGAGGAGTTTCACGGTCTGGTCACGGGTAAAGAAGCCGCGCCGGAAACACCGGATCTTGGCAAGCTGAAGGTGTTCTCCGGAGTCTCCAAGTTTCCCGCGCGCGTAAAATGCGCCACGCTTGCCTGGCACACGCTGCAATCGGCCCTCGAAAACAAGGACAAACCCACTTCCACCGAATAGCGAGGGCGATGCGATGCCGGCTCCCATTCAATCCAGCCAGAACGCAGCGCCCGTCGCCGGTCCCTTCCGCGACGAAATGATCTGGCAGCAGTTGAAGACCGTGCGCGACCCCGAGATTCCCGTCGACATCGTCAATCTCGGCCTCGTCTACGCGGCTTCCGCGGTTCCGCTCGACGACGGCGGCAACCGCATTGACGTGCGCATGTCCCTCACCGCGCCCGGCTGCACCATGTCCGACGTGATCAAGGCTGAAGTGGAACAAAAGCTCGCCGCTCTGCCTGATGTTCGCGAGGTGCGCGTCGAAATCGTCTTCGATCCGCCCTGGAATCCCGGCATGATGTCCGAAGGCGCCAGGCTCCAGCTTGGCTTCGACTCCGACTACGGCGCAGCGTCCGCGAGCCAGGGTCCGGCCAGCTCCGGACCGTTCAACATCGTTCGCTAACCGTCAGCCGCTCTCACGGCTTTTCTTCGCCAGCCAGCTCCTCCAACTGCCTGCGCCAGTCGAGCGACTCGACAAACGCCCGCGACTCGCGCCAGCCCGGCTCGACGATCACGCGCAACTCGAGATACACCTGCGTGCCCAGCAGCGACTCGATCTTCCTGCGCGCTCCGGTGCCGATGGCCTTCAGCTTCGTCCCGCCCTTGCCGATCAGGATCGCCTTCTGCCCGTCGCGCTCGCAGTAAATAGCCGCGGCAATTCCTGTCAGCGGTCTTTTGCCGGGCCTGGGCTTCGCCTCCGCCTCCTCGAATTGTTCGATGACGACCGCCGATGCATACGGAACCTCTTCGCCGGTCTCGATCAAAATACTCTCTCGAATGAGCTCGGCCACCATGAACCGTATCGGCTGGTCGGTGTACTGGTCCTTCGGGTAGAAGCGCTCGCCCGTCGGCAGTACGTCAACAATCTTGCGCACCAGCACATCGAGGCCGTCGCGCTTGCGCGCGCTCACCGGGATCACCTGCGCAAAGTTGTACTGGTGCGTGAGCGACTCAATCAGCGGCAGGAGCTGGTCCTTGCGCACCAGGTCGATCTTCGTCAGCACCAGGAACACCGGGCAATCGAGCTTGCGCACAAGCGAGAAAAGAAATTCGTCCTCGCTCGCCGCGCCGTGGGCGCTTTTACCTTTTGGATCAACGTGTGCTCCAAGCCGTATTCTCCGCGTCGCGTCAACGAGCACCAGCACCAGGTCGCGTGACTCAAGCGCTTCGTGGACTTCCTGGAGCATGCGCCGGTCGAGTTGCGATCCAGGCTTGTGCACGCCGGGCGTGTCCACAAAAACGATCTGCGCGGCAGGGTGAACGCGCTTTTGCGCAGCCACCTCGACCACGCCAACGATGCGGTTGCGCGTGGTCTGCGGCTTGGCCGTAACAATGGCTACCTTTTCGCCAGTGAGCGCATTCAGCAGCGTGCTTTTGCCCACGTTGGGCCGGCCGAGAATGGCGACGAATCCTGATTTCACGCGCAATGCACTCCTGACTCAGTGTAGGTCATCTCACAGTGACGCGAGCAGAGCGCCGCGTGCGGTTCCCTTCAATGCTTCACCCGGCCGTGCATTCCTGCTTCAAAGCTGCGGCGATCCAGGCGCGGCAACGCGCGCGCCACCTTGTCGGGAAGCAGCGCGTAGTGCCGCGCCGCGATCAGCAGCTCCGGCACGCACCAAAGGTCGTCCTTGGCGGTCATCCAGTGCTCGCTGTCCAGGCGCGCCAGGTTCACCGGCCTCGAGTAGGCGCGCAAAGTGCGTTCGCCGCGCAGGTTGTAGTACTGCTCAAAGTAGCTGAGCGCCAGCTCGCGCAGCGTGCGGTAAATGGGCGCGCGGAAGCGCAGCCCGGCGAAATTCGACTTGGCAATGCCTCCCCACAGGCCGCGCTCGCGGTAGAGGGCCACCACGTGGTCGTCGTCGCGCACCGACTCCAAATCCATCAACAGCGGCGGATGGCCGTTCACGCGCAGTGCGGCGGCGGCCACGAGCGCTCCCTCCAGGCAGTGCCCTTTGCGCTCCCGTAGCACGCGTTCTGGTGACCACGCCGTGTCGGCGTACTGGTACTCGAGCGCGTCGGCGAACTTCTGGATCCGCGCCGGTGTCTTCAGCGCGCGCAGCGTGCGCAGGCTCTGCGGCGACAATCCGAAGCTCTCGCGCCGGTCCCGCCGATCTCCGCGTCTTCGCACTCTCCCACCTTTCAAAGCCAAAGCTCCAACTCCGTTGGCAGATTGAAATGACGATATAGAAGTGAATTCTATTTCAGTCCTTTTGACAAACTGCTTGACCTGTCTATAACTATAGGGTTGACCCTTGGAGGAGACCATGTGGACGGTAACTAAACTCGCCCGGCGGGCCGGCCTTAGCCGGACCGCGCTCTTGTACTACGAATCCATCGGACTGATGCGCGCCCCGGAACGCAGCAACGGGAACTACCGTTGCTACGGGGAGCGGGATCTCAAGCGCCTGCTCGAGATCCGCGCCTATCGCGACGCGGGCCTCAAACTGGCCGACATTCGCGCCATCCTCGATCGCCCTGCCGGCGATGCGGCTGGCGTGCTGCAAAGGCGGCTGATGGAGCTTGACGGCGAGGTCAGGACCCTCCGCGAGCACCAGGCGGCGATCCTCAAACTGCTGAGCCACGGAAGTCTACGGAGAGGAAAAATGGTTACGAAGCAGAAATGGGTTTCCATCATGACGGCTTGCGGTCTAAGCGACGAGCAAATGCATCGCTGGCACACGGAGTTCGAGCGCTCGGCGCCGCAGGAACACCAGGAATTCCTGGAATTCCTCCACATCCCGGGGGCGGAGATCAAAACCATTCGCGATCAGAGCCGCAAAGGGTTCTGACGCCGTGAGTTCAACTGCAGTGAGGATGCGATGTGTGTCCGCGGTGGAGGGGGTGGGGATTGCATGTCCCCGCCCCTTTTTCGCGATCGCGCTCCATACCGATCAAGGGTTGGTATCATCGGCTGCCTCGACCTGCGCAAGGGCGACGAAGACAATCGCGGATTCTGGCTTGGCCTCAAGTGGCAGGGCCAGGGATTGATGAGCGAGGCCTGCGTCTGGGCCAACGACTTCTGGTTCGAGCAGCTTGGCTTCACGGTGCTGCGCGTTGCCAAGGCCCATGCCAACACGACTTCGCGCCGCATCTCAGAAAGGCACGACATGAGGCTCGTCGGCACGGCCGAAAAAGACTACGTCTCCGGCCGCCTGCCCTCGGAAATTTGGGAGATTACGGCGGAGGAGTGGAATGCGTGGCCAAGGCCTTAGCAACCCCTCGCCGGCCACAGTCCTCGCCTGGATACAGGCTTCTTCCCCCTGGACTTACGACACAAATCATCGAGGGCTCCGAGCAAATTGGACGCCCCGATCAGCTTTATTCGGGCGGAAGCTGAATTCACAGTTGGCCCAATCGTAACGGAAAAATCACCCAATCGTAATGAGAAACCTGTCACGCTAGGGCGCACAGGTAACTTCCTGCTACGGGACAAACGTAATCTCGTCGCCTAGCGAAGCTCAATTCCGGTAACACAACAACGAGTCACAGGAGATCCCCCAATGCTAAATACCAGGCTTACCGAGACCTTTGCCAAACTCCTGCGCGGGAGCATTTTGCTCCCCTTGCTTGCAGCAACCGCCTTTTCGGCCGCCACGGGGTTCTCCCAGACCCTTAGCTGGTCGACCCCAGAGAGGGACACCACAACTCCAATGGGGGGTGAGTCCGGGAGGCCCGGGGTGGGAGCGGCCAACTGGAACGGCAGTCTTTGGGTCGCCTACCTCGGGACATCTACAGTGGATCAGGCGGGCGATTTTTATGTCTATACCGCCTACAATTCCGGCGGAATCAACTTTGGGAACAAGAGTCAGGTGATATCCGGCAATCCGGACCAAACGGTTGCGGCCCTCGGCAATCCGTCACTCCTGGTGTATAACGGGAGCCTCTATTTGTTTTACAACGATGCCTATGGCAACGCCAACTACATCTATACGTCGGACGGGGTCAATTGGAGCGAGGTCTACTCAATTAACACCGGATATTTCATCGATGCGTCGCAGTCGGCGGTCGTCTATAACGGGCTGATTTACGTTGGTTTCCGCAACCATGCCGACTACAGTCTCATCCTAGCAACGATCAACTCGTCCAATAATACGGGCTGGACAAACTATCCGAGCATTGGGCTCAATTTCAACCCCGGTCTGGCGGTGTTCAACAACGAGCTCTACATAGCCCTCACAACCGACGCAAACAGCCATAACATGTACTACTTCACGACGACAGATGGCGTCAACCTCACTGGGCCATTTACTGGCACCGCCACCAATCAGAGTTCAACCAGCTCCCCTCACTTGCAGTTTTCAACAACGTCTTGTACCTTGGGTTTCGATCAAACAACAGCAAAGACAATTTTTGGTACATGTACTCTACTGACGGCGTTAACTGGTCCTCTTCAATCAACGCCAACGTTGGGATTGGCGGAAACCCCATTCTCGCGGTCGCCCCGAACCTGCCCGGACCCTACAATGGCGACATTTTCTTCTTCTGGGCCTCGGAGTCGTCGCCCGACTTCTACCTATGCTCAATGCACGCTCCAGTTCCATAGAAGTGTCCCTTAAACAGGAGCGCTGCGCTGGTATCTTGAGACCGGCGCGGCGCTCAACCAACACCTTAGAAGAAGGTTTCACAGGTCGAAGCCCAACGATTGCGCTTGAGAGCTGCGTGGTGTAATTTCTTTAGCAGGACAGAAAAGACTGGCATATACGAGGAAGACGTGCCTACGTCCAGCACTTCACGAGCAGCGTGGACAAAAGCGAGGATCGATTGGGTCTTTGGTCCGAATTTGTCAATAACAAGCAGCGAACAATTCACAAGTGGAAGCACTACTTTCCCGTCTATGAGGCTCACTTCAGCAGGTTCGTCAACCGTCCCGTGATTTTCCTTGAGATCGGATGCGGCCGTGGCGGGTCGGCGCAGATGTGGAAGCGGTACCTTGGTCCCCATGCGTTGATCGTGGGAATTGACGTGAACCCGGAGTGCAAGACCTTTGAAGAAGACCAGATCAAAATTAGGATTGGCAGTCAGTCCGACACAGGTTTTCTAAACGATGTCCTCACGGAATTCGGGATGCCGGATGTCGTCCTCGACGACGGCAGCCACCAGATGGGCGACGTGGTTGAAACCTTTCGGTTTCTTTACCCGCGCACCTCTCCCAACGGCGTGTACCTAGTGGAAGATCTTCACACAGCCTACTGGGAGGAGTTCGGCGGCGGCCTGAAACGCGAGGGGACATTCATCGAAGTCTGTAAAGGGCTCATCGATGAGTTACACGCTGAGTGGACCAGGGATGCGCTGCCGGCGACTGAGTTCACCCATTCCACCTTATCGATGCATTTCTACGACAGCATGGCTGTGTTCGAACGAGGCCGGCGCCTGCCCCACAGCGACGTGCGAATCAGCGGAAGGGCAGCTATCCTCAAAGGCCTGATCCGCTAGTCTGCTCACGCTTCCTTCGGAAACGGCAGCCGCGCTGTCGGCGGAAACAGCCGCACTCGCTCCACTCGTCTCCCCGTCGAAGCGACGATTTCCACGCGCAGGTCGAGCGGATCGAGTGTCACGACTTCGCCCGCCTTGGGAATCCGCCCCGCAATCTCGCTCACCAGGCCGCCGAGCGTCGTCGCCTCATGGTCCTTGCCCAGCTCCAGCGGCTCGCCAAGAACGTCGCCAAGTTGATCGGCGGGAAAATTGCCCGGAATCAGCCACGACCCGGAAGGCTCGCGCTGCGGCTCCTCGATCTGCGTGTCGGTCTCGTGCTCGTCGCGGATGTTGCCGACGATCTGCTCCAGCAAATCCTCGATGGTCACAAGGCCGGCGACGGCGCCGTACTCGTCGATCACGATGCGCATGTGCTGCTTCTCGCGCTGCATCTCGCGCAGCAGCTCGTAGCCGCGCTTGGTCTCAGGAACGAATGCGGCGGGGTGCAGAATCGTTGCGACCATCCGCGTGCGGGCTTCCACGTCCGTAATCTGCAGCAGATCGTGGGCAAACGCCAGGCCCTTGATGTTGTCGAGCGAGCCAGAGTAAACGGGGACGCGCGAGTAATTCTCCTTGCGCAACATCTCAAGGAATCGCTCGATCGTAGTCGATTCGGAGACGGCGAAGATCTCCGGCCGCGGCGTCATTAACTCGCGCACCAGCATGTCGCCGAACTCGACCGCGGAGCGCACCAGCTCGCGGTCGCTCTGTTCGAGGATGCCCTCTTCTTCGCCCGCCTCGATCAGCGCTTCGACGCCTGGGGCGGGCTCTTCTTCTTCTGGGCCTGCAGGCGCCTCGGCCAGCGACGCGACGGAGGAGAAAAATCGGATGAAGACCGTGACCGGCGTGACGATCCACAGCAGCAGGCGGATGAGCCAGAGGAGGCGCGCTACCCACAGCCCGCGGGTGCGGTTGAAGAGCAGCGAGGGGATGAGCTGATAGGCAAAGACGACCACCAGCACCACGGCAAGAATGGCCTGCGCGATCTCAAGCGTCGTAGGCGGGCCGGGGTGCGTGGGGCGAATGAAAAGCAGCGCGCCAAACCCGAGCGCGATGATGCCGAGCGCGAGCTGCTTGAGCACCGAGGCGCACAGCGCGGCGTGCTCGCGGCTCAGGCCCAGATGCGGCTCGATGCGCACCTCCCACGCGTCAAGATTCTCCTGCACCTCGCGGCTCAGAATCTTGCCGAACTCAGAGTAGACGCGCTGGATGTAGGAAGCCAGCGTGGCCACCCCAATGAGCGCAACCAGAGCAGCGATTTCGAGCGGGGTCATGGCGAACGCCTCCGCGCCTTTGCGGACTTGGCGTTAGCACGCTCGATCAGCCCCTGCGGCAGCCCAAACCGCGCGCGAAGTTGCCGCTCCCGCCGCTGCATTTTGCCCTCATCGGTTTCGTGGTCGTAGCCGGCCAGGTGCAGCAGTCCATGAAGGATGAGGACCTTGATCTCCGTGCCAAGCGAGTGCCCCTGCTCGGCAGCTTGCTTCCGCGCGGTCTCCACGCTGATCGCCAGGTCGCCGGCAACCCGCTCCGCGGGCTTCGTGTTTTGGAGCGGTTTGGCGGGAAATGAAAGAACGTCGGTCGCTTTGTTCTTGCCGCGAAAGCGGCGATTCAAATCGCGGAGAGTTGCGTCGGTGGCGAGGAGCACGGTGACCTGCCCGAGCGGGCCGACAGCAGATTGTGCTTCGCTGAGAAACCGGCCCAGCGTGCGCGTGGAGGGAATGCGGAGATTCTTCAGAGATCCGGACGCAGCCGTTTGCCTCGCTGCGGTCAATGCCAGCGCCGAGTCAGGCTCCAAATCTGGTTCGAGGAGAATCATCGTGGGCGGGGCGGTGCTGCGCGCCTCCGCGGTGACTTCGATTCTACGTGAGAAGTCCGCCTACTGCGGCTTCGCTGGTTTCAGCGCCTGCCCCTCCGCGCGCTCTTCGCCCTGCGTCACGCCAGCCTCGATCGCGTCGCCCATCGTGAGCGGCAGCTCCTGTTGCCGCGGCTTGGCGCTCTCATACGCGCGCACCACGCGCTGCACCAGCGGATGGCGCACCACGTCGCCGTCGTCGAAGTGGCAAAAGGCGATGCCTTCCACGCCGTTCAGCACGTTGATCGCGTCCAGCAGTCCTGACTTGCGCGGATTCGGCAAATCGATCTGCGTAATGTCGCCGGTGATCACGGCCTTGGAGTTGTTTCCCATGCGCGTCAGGAACATCTTCATCTGCTCGACGGTCGTGTTCTGCGCCTCGTCCATGATGATGAAGGCGTCATTGAGCGTGCGCCCGCGCATAAAGGCCAGCGGCGCAACCTCGATCATGTTCTTCTCGAGCATCTTGTCCACACTGTCGGGATCGAGCAGGTCGTAGAGCGCGTCGTACAGCGGGCGCAGGTAGGGATCGATCTTTTCCTGCAGCGTGCCGGGCAAAAATCCCAGCCGCTCGCCGGCCTCGACCGCCGGTCGCACCAGTACGATGCGGCTGATGCGCTTGGCGTTGATGGCGGCCACGGCCATGGCCACGGCGAGATAGGTTTTGCCCGTGCCCGCCGGACCCACGCTGAACACCATGTCGTTCTGCTCGATGGCCTCCACGTAGCGGCGCTGGTTGAGCGAGCGCGGCTGCACAGTGCGCTTAATCCCGACTGACCGCTGCTTGCCGGCTTCGGCCACTGAGCGCAGAGTGGCCGCGGGATCGGCCACCACCAGGCGCAGCATGCCGTTCAGCTCGCCATTGTGCGGATGGATTCCCTGGCGGCGCAGCGTCTCGAAGTCCTCAAAGATGCGCTGCACGCGGGCCACGCTTTCTTCGGGGCCTTCCACGTGCACGGCGTCGGAGCGAAGGTCGATGCGCACGCCGAGCGAGTCTTCCATCAGCCTGAGGTTTTCATCGCGGGTCCCAAACAGGGGCTCAAGATTGGGCGTAATCTCCAGAGCGATCTTCAAAGGGTTCAACGTCCTCCGGGACGGGTTAAGGTTGTCCGGCAGCGGTCCCGCAGGGCTGCTGCCGGAGGGTTTGTAAGAGTTATCGGCCGGGAATGCGGCGAACGCGAGCCGCAGGCGGTCAGGCTGCGGTCCACGCCGCCGCGCGCCCTGGCAGGGCGCTTCAAGGCAAACGGCTTGATTTTGAAGGGAGTCGAGAGAGCGCAAGGCAAACCCAGGTCCAGCTTCCAGGCTGCCTTGCGCATCCGCGGGTTGGGGTCGAGTACCAAATCCGGTATTGCGAGAGTAGCGCGAGTCGGGCGGCGCGTCAACCGGCGCACCGTTACTTTTGAGGCATTGGTTGTCTTGGAAGATACCTCTGCACGATCCGGTACACTGCATTCAATCTCTGGCCGCGCCGAGAAACCCACCCGAGGAAGCATGTTGCAGTCCGCACTCTATATCGTTGTTCTGGTTTCCATCGCCGCCGCGCTGCTGGCGGTGGCCGTCTACCGCACCCTGCGGGTCAAGACCAAGGCCGACTACCTGGTCGCCGGCCGCTCGCTCCCGGCCGTGGTTCTCGTGCTCACGCTGCTCACCTCGTGGATCGGCGCGGGCTCGCTCTTTGCCGGCGCTGAGAACGCCTACAAAAACGGATTTGCCGCGCTCTGGCAGCCGGCTGGCGGCTGGCTGGGTCTCCTGCTCATCTACTTTATTGCCCCGCGGGCGCGCAAGTTCGCCCAGTTCACGCTGCCCGATCTGCTCGAGGCGCGCTATAACCAGACGGCGCGCGTGCTGGGCACCATCGCCATCCTCTTCGCCTACGTGGCCATCACCAGCTACCAGTTCAAGGGCGGCGGCAACGTCCTGCATCTCATCTTTCCCGGCGCCGTCACACCTGAGCTGGGCACTTACATCATTGCCATGTTCGTCATCGTCACCACGGCCTTGGCCGGCATGTCGTCTGTCGCGTATATGGACGTGGCTATCGGTTCGCTGGTCACGGTTATTTGCATCGTCGCCACGCCCATGCTCTTCTTCAAGGCCGGCGGATGGACCGGCCTGCACGCCGCGCTGCCGCCAACGCACTTTGAGGTTCTGGGCAACCTCACGCTTCTGCGCGCCCTCGAGTACCTCGTGCCCACCATGCTGCTCATGCTCGGCAACCAGGTGATGTACCAGAAGTTCTTCTCGGCTAAAAGCGAGCGCGACGCGCGCATCTCCGTCGTCGGCTGGATCCTGGGCACTCTGCTGCTTGAAACGCTGATCGTAGCCATCGCCGTCTTCGGCTCGGCGCTCTACCCCACCGGCGAAGTCGCCCGCCAGCCCTACGAGATCATTCCCTACACGGCGCGCCACGGGCTGCCCGCATTCATGGGCGCGCTGCTCCTCGGTGCGGTCTTCGCCAAGGTCATTTCAACAGCTTCGAATTACCTCTTTTCGCCGGCCTCGAACCTCGTTGAGGACGTTTTCGTGCGCTACATCGCGCCCGGCGCCTCGAACCGGCGGGTGCTCATCGTCTCGCGGCTCGCCGTGGTGCTGCTGGGCTGCTGGGCGCTCTATCAGGCCATTTACGCGCCCAGCATTCTTGAGAAGATGCTCTACGCCTACACCATTTACTCCGCCGCGGTCACGCCAGTCGTCCTGGCCGCGTTCTACTCGAAGCGCGCGACGGCCTGGGGTGCGGTAGCCGCCATTGCCACGGGAACTGTCGTCACGCTGGTCTGGGATGCGCCCGGTTTCAAGCAGTTTCTTACCTTCCCGCGCTTCTCGCCCAACGCGACGCCATCTTTCCCGCGCTCTTCGTCGCGGTCGCCGCGCTGGTGGTGGTCAGCGCGTTCACGCCAAAGCCCACGCCGGAGCAACTGGCGAAGTTGGCGGATTGACAGTCGTTATGGATACTGTCTTTGACTTGATGAAGGCCCAGAAGCTATGACTAAAGGAACCCGAATCTCAAGTGACCTTGCCAAGCATATTGCTGCCGTAACAAACAAACGCGCCCGCTTTGTCCTGGATACCATCGCAAAGAAGGGAATCGTAACGACCGAGGAGATCAGCCAGGCAGGATACGAGCACCCGCCTCGTGCTGCTCGAGACGCACGGGAGCTCGGATTTCCCATCCGGACCATCAAAGTGAAGCACTCAAATGGACGAACCATCGCGGCGTATATTTTCCCTGAAAATGCGCGCTTCGAGCGCGGCAAAAGCGGGCGGCGGGCCCTCACGAAGAAACAGAGGGATGGAATTATCGATGCGGCAGCAGGAAGGTGTCAAATCTGCGGAGCGAACGAGAACCTGCAAGTTGACCACCGCGTTCCCTATGAGGTGGCCGGCGAGCTTGACGGAGACAATGCGGCGATATTCATGGTTCTGTGTGGGTCATGCAATCGTAAGAAATCATGGAGCTGTGAGCACTGCCCAAACTGGACCGGCAAGCGCAGTGCAGCCGTTTGCGAAACATGCTATTGGGCGGGACAAACTGATTACCTGCATGTCGCGACTGAACAGCAGCGAAGGGCCGATGTCGTATGGCGAAAAGATGAAGTCGCTGATTACGAGAGGCTTAGAGAGAAGGCGCGGCGGGCAGCGGAGGCAGTTCCCGAATACATCAAGCGGCTACTGCGAAACGGCTAGCCGAAAAGCAAAGCCTGCGATGCGAAATCATCGAGGGATAAAACCGATCCTCGATGGGCTACCGGGAGCAGATGGGAGACATACAAGGATTCCACGGTTACGTCCTTGCGTCCATTCAGCGTGGCCTGGCTCGACCTGCCAACATCAAGCAGAATTCTCTTTCCGAGATGATCCGGCAAGGGGCTGCCATAGGACCGCTGCCCACACGAGCCGTCGTAACTCAGAATGAACGGAATCTCTTTGCGATTGAGCAACTCCAAACCCTCGACGAGCCTGCTGCGGCTCAGCCCCGCGAAATAACGCTGGTCGCGGCCATCGCTGGTTCCTTGATATGGCGGATCGAGGTAGAAAAAGTCTCCTTGGCGGGCATTCTGAAATAGCTGCATAAAGTCACAATGAACAGCTCGGCACTTTCCCTTAAGGATTCTGATTTGCGGCGAGTATCTCCGACGCATCGTATCGGGATGAGTGCCTTTGCGCCGCTTGTCGGGGGATTGATTGAACTCTCCGGCGGGGTTAAAGCGGACCGCGTTCTTCACGCATCTTGCCAGCAGGTAAAGTAGCTTGGCGGGTTCGTGATCCTCGTTGAACTTCGTGCGGACTTCATAGAACGCATCAATAGGCCGCGCCCTCTCGTTGCGCCAAAGGACGCCATACCGTTGAGCAATTTCTTCCGGTCTTTCTAGGATCTCGCTCCAAAGCGCAATCAGAGGCTCCAGCGCGTCGCCTATCGCATAGGAGGAGAACCTTTTTTGAGCAGCGGCTGCCAGCGTAACGGCTGCAGAGCCTGCGAATGGCTCAACAAGCCGCGTAAATGAGCCAGCGGGAACGTAGCTCAGGATTGCCTGCGCTAACCGTCTCTTGCTTCCTTGATATGGAATCGGATGTGGAGCGGAGAATCTCATGCTTTTACGCATTCAGTTTACAGGCGAATGAGTCAAGTGAAACAACGAAACTCACGCATTGGGTGTGGAATTCCAGAGGTGTTCCCGAAACGAGAAAGATGATCAAAAATTGGACAAATCTAGGCACTGTCGCAACAGCAATCCTCCAACAGCGATCGCCACCCCAGAAAAAACTTGCTCCGCCCGTGCACGGCGGTCTTACACTGTCCGTGATCAAATCCTTATCCGTATGCCGGTAGCTCAACTCACCCTCGAGATTCGCATCGAGCACGCCCAGTCGCTCAAGGACAGGCGTCAGGTCGTGCGCTCGCTCAAGGACCAGTTGCGGCAGGGCTTCAACGTCTCGGTGGCGGAGCTCGACGAAGCCGTCACCTGGCAGTCGGCGACGCTCGGCGTGGCGGCCATCTCGCGCTCGCGCGACTACCTGCACGGCCTTATGGAAGAAGTCGAGCGCGCCGCCCGCCGCATGACCACCGAACTCGGCGCTGACCTCGCCGATTCGTTCTGGGAGTACATCGAGAGCTGAGAACGCGCCGATCGGCCCTCAAGCACCGCGGCTGCCACCGTGCTACGCTGAGTCTTGATCCCCGGAGAAATCGTTTGCAGTCCGAACGCTTCGTCATTGCCGTCTTCGAGTTTGTTTTGCTGCTTTTCTCGCTCAGTTTTCATGAGTGCGCGCACGCCTGGATGGCCTCGCGCCTGGGCGATCAGACGGCGCGGCTGCAGGGGCGCATCACGCTCAACCCCTTGGTCCACATCGATCCCATCGGGACGCTGCTGTTTCCCGCCCTGGTGATCTTCGGGCCGCTCATCGGCTTCAGCATTCCCTTCATGCTGGTCGGCTGGGCCAAGCCCACGCCGGTCATCACGCGCAACTTCAAAAAAATCGTCCGCGACGACAACCTCGTCACCCTCGCCGGGCCGGTCTCGAATCTTCTGCTGGTGGCGATGGCTTTTGCGATCTCTGGCGGTCATTTGCATTGCGGTTCCCGGCGGGCGCGCGCTGGTGCGCGCGAATCTGTGCTGGCGCGCTGGCCTTCGGCAGCGGATTGCAGCCGCTGGTCCTGCTGGCGCTGCTGGCCATTGAAGTCAACCTGTCGCTCTTCTTCTTCAACCTGCTGCCCATTCCGCCGCTCGATGGCAGCCGCGTGGTGCGCAATATGCTGCCCTACAACGCGGTGCAGTCTACGACCGGATCGGCGGCTGGATCAGCTACCTGCTCATGATCTTTGTGGGCGGCTTCGTGCTCAGCCTGCTGCTCACGCCCGCGCTGGTCCTCGTGTTTTCCTTGCTTTTGCGCCTCTAGACAGCCTAGCGCCCGCTGGTGCCCCTCCCGCTACAATGGAATGAGCGTTTTTCTAACGCTTTTTTGGCGAGCGCGGCCGGCTTTTTTGCGCCGCCAAGGAATCCGAATCGCCATCATGCCTGAACCCGCCAATCGATCGTCACCGCCCGCGCGTTCTCAGCGGCATGCGCCCCACGGGAAAGCTGCATCTGGGCAACTACATGGGCGCGCTGGCCAACTGGGTCAAGCTGCAGGACCAGTACGAGTGCTACTTCTTCATCGCCGACTGGCACGCCCTCACCACCGACTACGCCGACACCTAGCCAGATCGCGCCCAACACCATCGAGGTGCATGCTCGACTACCTGGCCGCCGGCCTCGACCCCGAGCGGAGCGTGCTCTTTTTGCAGAGCCGCGTGCCGCAGCACGCCGAGCTTCGCTGCTCCTCGGCATGATCACGCCGCTCGGCTGGCTGGAGCGCGTGCCCAGCTACAAGGAGATGCAGGAGAACCTCGCCAGCAAGGACCTCACCACCTACGGATTCCTCGGCTACCCGGTGCTGATGGCCGCGGACATTCTGCTCTACCAGCCCGACTTTGTGCCCGTGGGCCAGGATCAGCAGGCGCACGTGGAGCTGACCCGCGAGATCGCGCGGCGGTTCAATCAGTTTTACAAGCTCGGCGATCGCGAAGTTCTCCCCGAGCCCAAGGTGCTGCTCACGCCCTCGCCCAAGCTCCCCGGCACCGACGGCCGCAAGATGTCGAAGAGCTACGGCAACACCATCCTGTTGAGCGACCCCGAGCCGGTGGTCCGGCAGAAGCTGAAGACCATGGTCACCGATCCCGCGCGCATCCGCCGCACCGATAAGGGCGATCCCGACAAGTGTCCGGTGGGCGATCTGCACAAGGTTTTCTCGACGCCGGAGACCATGGCCAAGGTCTATGAGGGTTGCCGCTCGGCGGGGATCGGTTGCATCGAATGTAAAAGCTGGGCCGCCGACGCGCTGGTGAAAGTGCTCGAGCCCATCCAGCAGCGCCGCGCCGCCATCACCGAAACGCAGGCCATCGAAATTCTTGAAGGCTGGTTCGCTCCGCGCCGCAGCCCGCGCCGAGCAAACCATGATCGAAGTGCGCGAGGCCATGCAAATGACGTTGACGACCGTCACGCCCGCATGAGACAAACGCGGAAACGCGGCCCGATGAATTGAAGAGAACGAACCACGGGAAGCAAGGGGTTGAACGGGTCACGAACGTGCAAGCGATGGAAGAGAAACACCCGTGGTGGCGTTGGGCGCTCGCGTTTGCGCTGGGCGGAATCCGCTCCGGCTTCGGGCTCGTTCGCCGCAACGGAAAAGGTGAAGTCAGCCCGGAGACAAGCGCGGAAGCCTTCGTCGCCGAGCCTGTGAGCAGTTTTGAACCCGGGAACGGCCCGGAGCATGAGAACGAAAGAGTAGAACTCAGCGCGGAAAGCAGTCCTGAACCCGAGAATAAGGAGAGCGAGGTCGAATCGATCGACGAGAGACCCGCTGAAACTGAAACGAGCGAGGTCGAATCGAGTACGGAGGAACCCGCTGAGGCCGAATTTGAAAACGTCGAATCAAGCGCCGTAGCCGGCGCCGCCGATGAAGTCGCCGAGCCGGAGATTGCGCTGAGAGAGCCCGAAGTACCGGCAGAGTTGGAAGCACCGGAAGAAGAGATTGCGTTGACGAAAACTTCCCCACAATCCGAACAAACTCCGGACGACGTGGCGCAAGCGGAGTCCGTTTCGAGCCCTGAAGAGACGACCGCGGCCAATGTCGCGGCTCCCGCTGCCGACCCTCAGCTGGCCGAAGAACGAACCCCGGCCGCGGAAGCCGAACTTGCGCCCGAACCCGTCACCGCGTCCGTACCATCTCCCGCGCCCCCTCCCGATCCGCCCCCCGCGGCCCGGGCGACCCCGCCACAAGACCCGGCTCCCACATTGCCCTTCGACCCGCCGCCCGCCGCCAAGCCTGCCCCCGAGCCAACCACCGCCGAAAAGGTCGCTGCCGCGCTCAAGGCCCGCGGCGTAGATGCCGAGCAATCGCCCTTCTCGGTCTTCGTCGGCCAGGTCTACGACGGCCCGCTCGACCTGCTGCTCGACCTCATCCGCAAGCAGGACATCGACATCTACGACATTCCCATCGCCAAAATCACGGCGCAATTCCTCGCCTACGTTGACCACCTGCGCGCCAGCGATATGGACGTGGCCGGCGAGTTCATCTACACCGCGGCGCTGCTCATTCACATCAAGAGCAAGATGCTGCTTCCGCGCGCGCCGGTCGGGCCGGAGGAGTCGGCTGAAGATCCGCGCCGCGAACTGCGTGGATCGCCTGCTCGAGCACGAGCGCTTCCGCAACGCCGCGCAGATGCTGCACGAAAAGCAGATGCTCGAAGCCGCCTCCTGGACCAACCCCGGCGTGCGCGAGTTCCGCGAGGACGCGGGCGCGGAGCCGGAGATCGCCGCCGACACCACCGACCTCGTGCGCATCTTCCGCGACATTCTGGAGCGCGCGCGCAACCGCCCCATCCTCGACGTGGAGGAAGACTCGGTCACCGTTGGCCAGATGATCCAGTTCCTCACCCGCCGCCTCACCATGGAAGACAAGCCCGTGGCGCTGCGCCGCCTGCTCAGCCACACGCATTCCGAGCGCGCGCTCATCGCCATGTTCCTTGCGCTGCTTGAGCTCGTGCGCCTGCAGGCCATTCTGCTCCGCCAGGATCGCCAGTTCAGCGAGATCTTCGTCAAGAAGAACACGGGCTTCGATGCTGTGATGAACGAAGGCCTGGCCAGCGCCCGTGACGACTGGCGCTGATCCTGCCCGCCGCCTTGTAAACTGACCGTGATGAGTTTCTTTCCCCGAAAATTGTATCCGATTGCCCTCGGCGCCGTGCTCGCTGCGCTGCTGTTGAGCGCCGGCCGCGCGCAGGATGCCGCGTTTCCTTCCGCTGCGACCGAGATCGCCCAGGTTCCGCTGCCTGAGCCCTCAGCGAACGCGCTCCCATTGCCCGAGGATCGCGGCGCTGCCGATCTCGAACAGACGCTGAAGCGGCTGGGCACCACGGCCAGCGTGCTGATGATCGTGCCCCATCCCGACGATGAAGACGGCGCGCTGCTGACCTATCTCTCGCGCGGGCTGGGCGTGCGCGTCACGCTGCTCACGCTTCACGCGCGGCGAGGGCGGCCAGAACGCCATGTCGCGCCGAGAGCTACGATGCGCTCGGCCTGATCCGCACCAACGAGCTGCTCAAGGCCGACGAATATTATGGCGCGCGGCAGCTTTGGGGCACTGAGGCCGACTTCGGCTTCTCCAAGACGCAGGAAGAATCGTTTGCGAAGTGGGGCCACGATCGCGTGCTCTACGACGCGGTGCTGGCCGTGCGCATGGTGCGCCCGCAGGTCATCGTGTCCACCTTTGTCGGCGGCGTCACCGACGGCCACGGCCAGCACCAGGTCTCCGGCGAGATCGCGCAGGAAGCCTTCAAGGCCGCCGGCGATCCGAAGGTCTTTCCCGAGCAGTTCAAAGGATGGCTTGCAGCCGTGGCAGCCGCTGGCCGTCTACTCGCGCGCGCCGTTTGCGCCCATCACCAACGGGCAGATGTTCGACTACGCCACCGGCAAGTGGGCGCCGGCGCGGTTCCACAACTACGTCACCGGCGAGTGGACCGAAGGCGCGTTGCCGGCCGACGTGACGATTCCGGTGGGCACGTGGGACCCGGTGCTGGGCCGCACCTATGTGCAGATTGCGCGCGAAGGCTGGGGCGAGCAGAAGTCGCAGTACGGCGGCGCCAATCCCGCGCTGAGCGGGCCGGACTCGTCGAGCTATCACTTGTGGGCTGTGGCGCCATGCGGCCGCGCGCAGGCCGGCGCGGAGAGGCGATGACACGAGCCTGTTTTGGAATGCGAAGGTCCACATCGATACCAGCATCGCGGGCCTGGCGCGGCTGGCTGGGGGCGCGCCGCCCGCGTGGCTCACCGATGGGCTGCGGCAAAATCCAAGCCGGCCTGAATGCCTTCACAAGCGATTGCAGGAACGAGAGCGGCGTCGACGGCGCGCACAAACTCGTGCCGATTTACCGCGAGACGCTGGATCTCTACGCGCGCGTGAAGGCGAGCGATCTGGACGCGGAAGCAAAGGCGGGACTGGAGCTTGAGCTGGGCGAGAAAATCGAGCAATTTCAGACGGCGCTCAAGGATCTTGCTGGGCCTGGACCTGATTGCGTTCACGACCAGCGGCGGTGGCGGGCAAGGCGGCGGCGGGCGCGGCGCGTCGGCCGACGAGACGGCGCGCAGCGTGACGCCGGGCGAGGAGTTCAGCGTGCGCGTGCATCTGGCGCAAGGCGCTGGGCGATGTGCACGGCTGAGCCGGGTGTGGCTGGAAAGCAGCGACGGCGCGCCGTGGAAGATCGAGGACGCCGGCGGAGCGATCGACGCAGCTGGACGCAGCGCCGGTGAGCGACCGAATCTTTCACGTGCACGTTCCGGACGATGCCGCGCCCACGGAGCCCTACTTCACGCGGCCCACCACCGAGCAGCCCTACTACGACATCTGCGAATGAAGCGTGGCGCGAGCGCTCGTTCGCGCCCTATCCGCTCGCCGCGTGGGCGGAGTTCACGTTCGACGGCGTTCCCATCCGTCTTGGCCAGGTGGTGCAGACGCTGGCGCGCGTCACCGGAGTGGGCGGCGTGTATGAGCCGCTGGTGGTCACGCCGGCGATCGGCGTGCGCGTGGAGCCGGAGGCGCGCATTCTTCCCCTCGATGGCTCGCCGCTGCCGGTGAGCGTCACCGTTCATGCCGAGCACGCGGCCGAAGGAACCGTCGATCTGAAGCTGCCGGAGGGTTGGCGCGCCGATCCCGCGCAGCGGGAGTTTCATTTGAAGAGCGCGGGCGACACGGAGCCGCTGGTGTTTTCGGTTTCTGCCGGCCGGCGACGTGACGGCGCGCGCCTACGCGATTCAGGCTGTGGCGCACGTCGGCGGAAAAGCTACTCGATCGGTTGGCAGAGCATCGGCTATCCCGGCCTGCGGCCCTATAACCAGTACAAGCCGGCGGAGCTGCGCACGCGCAAAGTGGATGTGAAAGTGCCGCCGGGGCTGCGCGTGGGCTACGTGATGGGAACCGGCGACACGGTTCCCGAGGCCATTGAGGCGCTGGGCATCACGCCGCATCTGCTGACCGACGACGAGCTTGCCACGGGCGACCTGTCGCAGTGGAACGTGCTGGTGATCGGCATTCGCGCCTACTCCGCGCGGCCGGAGCTCGCCGCGGCCGAGCCGCGCCTCGAGGAGTTTCGTCGAGCGCGGCGGAACGCTCGTCGTGCAGTATCAGAGCAGCACGTTTCCCGCGCCGCTGCCGCTTTCGATGGGCCGCTTTCCCGAGCGCGTCGTCGATGAGCAGGCGCCGGTGAAGCTGCTCGATCCCGCCAACCCGCTCCTTGCACTGGCCCAACCAGATTACTTCCGCCGATTTCGACGGATGGTTCGAGGAGCGCGGCCACGGCTTCCTCGACCACTGGGACCCGGGATACACGGCGCTCACCGAGACCGCCGATCCGGGCCAGGATCCGCAACGCGGCGGGTTGCTTGTCGCGCATCGCGGCAAGGGAACCTATATCTATGTTGCTTTCGCGCTCTACCGGCAGTTTCCTGAGCTAGTGCCGGGAGCTTACCGGCTGCTGGCCAACCTCCTCAGCGCCTCCAGCCCCATCACCCAAACCAACTAGCAGCACAGCGCAATCCTCGCGATCGATAGCGCTCATTCGGCTCGGCCTTGTGTTTTCCTGGCGATGGCGAACCATCGAGGATCAGGCATCCCTCGCGGCGGTGGTCGACTCAAAGTGGAGTGAGGGCGCTCGCCAAGCGTCTTCGAGAGCCGTCTGTACGCCAATGAGCGCTGCGATTGGAAGTATGGCCGAATCACCCTCTTTCCCGTTCCTGCAGCCTGCCTGCACGCCGTACAATGCGGCAGGTTAGCGCGAAGCCAAAGAGCTGGCAGTGCGGTGGCAAGAGGAGTGTCCATGAAATGTCTATGGTTATTGGCGGCAATCCTGGCATTGCCGGCTGCGGTAAAAGCGCAAGACGCGCTTCCGGCGGGAACCATCCTTCCCATCAGCCTCGACAAGAGTATCGATGCGAGCAAGGTCCATCCCGGACAGCAGATCCAGGGGGAGATCATGCAGAACATTCCGGGCACGCCGGTCCGCCGGGGAGCCAAGGTGCTGGGACATGTGGTGGGTGCAAAATCTCTAGCGAGCGGCCAGGCGAAGCTCGAGATTTGTTTCGACACCGTGAAATCGCACCGCCAAACGATCCCCATCAAGACCAACCTGAGAGCGTTGGCTTCGTATCTCGAAGTTGAAGAAGCGCAGATCCCGGAAGATATGTCTTCTCGCGGCCTCACGCCCGAAACCTGGACGACGCAGCAGATCGGCGGTGACCAGGTGTATCGCGGAGGTGGTCCTGTCGCCGTTGGCTTGACCACGGTTGGAGAGCCAACCTCGTACGGCGCACTCGGCGATCCGCGTGTCCTCCCCGGCAGCAGCTGCAGGGGAGTGGTTGCAGGGGCCACCCGGCCGCAGGCATTCTGGTTGTTCTCGACTGACGCTTGCGGAATTTACGGTTATCCCAATCTCCGCATCGAGCATGCGGGACGGACCGATCCCGTTGGCACAATCGTCTTCGCCTCCGATCACGGAAAGCTTCTCCTGCGCATTGGCAGTGGAATATTGCTGCGAGTTCAGGGGAACTCAGAAAACACGCCATCGTGACGTGAAAAACGTGGAGGAGCGCTTATCGACCGTGCAACCGGTCTCGCGCCTGCGCCTGCTCGTAAACTTCCTCAGCGCCGCCGGCGGCAATGCGGGCGCGCCAGTCCCGGTGTCTCCCGCGCGTTCCTAGCACGCCGCCGCAATCTCCCCGGCGGAATCTTCAACAAAACTGCGGCAAAAAAGCGAAGCGTCTGTAAATAGAATTTGAATTTCTCGCCCTCTTTCTTCACGGAAAATTTGCGCCAGCCCGCCACTGTGAATTCTGCGTGAATTCGTCAAATCTTAACCTTGCTCTGCGAGGCTTGGATGCGGAACAAGAGAGGGAGTTTTCGCCGGCGCGAAGCTCCTTCCGTGACCACTCCCCTAATCTTTCGCGCCGATGGGAATACCGCAGATTTTTCAATTCTTCAATGCGTCCGGGATGCAGAAGTGGAATGCGTCCTCTGTGCACGCGGGCGCTGCCACCTTCCAACACGAATCCATGAGGAAAAGAGAGGCCCAAATGAAATTGACAGTGAAAGCGGCTGCCGTTGCATTTCTTGCAGCCAGTCTTGTTGTTTCTTACGCGCAAACCAGCGGCACTATGCCGCCGGCAAAGAAGCACGCCGCGGCCAAAAAGCCCGCTGCTCCGGCTGGCCCCACCGTGCAACAACAGATCGATGAAATGAAGCAGCAATTTCAGGGCGAGATCGACGGCCTGAAGAGCGATCTTGCCACCAAAGACGAGCAGTTGAAGCAGGCGCAGCAGGCGGCAGCCGATGCGCAAGCGGCAGCCGCCAAGGCTGAAGCCGACGCCACGGCGCAGCAGCAGGCGGTCACTGACAATGCGGCGGCCGTAACCACCCTGCAAAGCACGGTCAGCGACCTGAAGGCCAACCCGGTTTCGCTCGCCACCACGGTCTCCGACGAAACCACGAGCATCAAGAAGGCGATCAACAATCCTGACGCTCTTCACTTCAAGGGAGTGAACCTGTCATTTACAGGCAGCTTCATCGCGGCTGAAACGTCGGACCGCACCGCGGCCACCGGTGGCAACGTCAACACACCGTTTACCGGCGTCCCGCTGCAGAACTCCGAAGCCTACAACCTGAGCGAGTTTTACGGTACGGGTCGTCAGTCGCGCCTGGCCTTCAAGGCGAGCGGCAAGCTCCCCAGCGTGGCCCTTACCGGCTACTACGAGATGGACTGGCTGGGAGCGGGCGTCACGTCGAACAGCAACCAGTCGAACAGCTACGTGCTGCGCCAGCGCCAATTGTGGGCCGACGCCAAGACCACCGGCGGCTGGGACTTCTCCGGCGGCCAGGGCTGGTCGCTGGCGGCGGAAACCACGCAGGGCCTGACGCGCGGTACTGAAATTTTGCCGGCCACCATCGATGCACAGTACGAAGCCGGCTTTGTCTGGACCCGCCAATACGGCTTCCGCGTGTCGAAAGACTTCGGCAAAACGGCCTTCCTTGGCTTCTCGGTTGAAAACGCCGAGACTCTGAACCCAGGCGGCAGCAACCTGCCCTCGAACGTCCTCCTCGGCTCGGCCGGAACCAGCGGCGGGCTCTTCAACGGCGGAGAAAGCTCTTCGGGATCGAACCTGGCCAACTACTCCTTCAACTACGCTCCCGACTTTATTGTGAAGTGGCGCTGGAGCCCGGCTGGGGCCACTGGGAGCTGTTCGGTATCGAGCGCAACTTCCGTGACCGCATCTATCCGTGCGCGACCAGTTCGTCTACATCGTCGGGCTGCGAAGTGGCATCGACGACGACCACGCCCTACAACAACAACGCGACGGGTGCCGGCATCGGCGGCGGCTTCCGCGCACCGCTCGCCACCAAAAAAGTCACCGTCGGCCTGAAGGGCCTGTGGGGCCAGGGCGTAGGCCGCTACGGATCATCGACCATCGCCGACGTAACACTGCGGCCGGTCGGAACGATCTCGCCCATCCATGGCTTCTCCGCTCTGAGCACGGTGGAACTCAATCCCCTCGCGAATTTCAAGATGTACTTCAACTACGGCGGCGACTATGAGGCCCGCGACTATACGCTCAACGGCACAACACAAGTTGGCTACGGCGTTAGAACGCCAACATGTCGGGCTGCGAGGTCGAGCCTGCATCCACCGCCGCTAACCCCACCACCGATCCAATCACCCCAACCAACTGCGGCGGCAACAACAAGGACGTGCAGGAGTTCACCGCCGGTTACTGGTGCAACATCATCGCCGGTCCCAAGGGCCGTCTGCGCCAGGGCATCCAGTACAGCCTGATTCGCCGCGATCTTTGGTCGGGTGCGGGCGGCACCGCCAACCCCAGCGGCGGCGCGCACGGCGACGACAACATGATCTTCACCTCGTTCCGCTACTACCTGCCGTAAGCCGGCAATCCAGGCCAAAACAAAAGGGGCAGTCCGCAATGGACTGCCCCTTATTTCTTGCTTTCTGTTTGTGCTTACTCTGCGGCTTCCACCGGCTTGGTCTGCGCCACCGTCCAGTCAGCCGCGCCCACCTTGAATCGCGCGAACCGCCTCACTGTAATGTTCTCGCCCAGCTTGCCCACCTTCTGCGCAATCAGTTCCTTTACGCTGATGGCCTGGTCCTTGATGAACGGCTGCTCCAGCAGGCAAACCTCTTCGTAGAACTTGGCCATCTTGCCGTCCACAATCTTCTCGATCACCGCGGCCGGCTTGCCCGTGGCTGCGGCCTGCGCGCGATAAATCTCCTTCTCGCGCTCCAGATCCTCCGTGGTCACGTCCTCGGGCTTCACATAGCGCGGATCGCTGGCCGCGATGTGCATGGCCACGTCCTTCAGCAGCTCCTGAAAATCCTCGGTCCTGGCCACAAAATCGCTCTCGCAGTTCAGCTCCACCAGCACGGCAATCTTGCCGCCCGCGTGAATGTAGCTGCCCACCGCGCCCTCGTTGGTCACGCGCGTGGCCTTCTTCTGCGCTGAGGCCATGCCCCGCTTGCGCAGCACCACGAACGCCTCTTCCATATTCCCCTTGGTTTCCTGCAGAGCCTTCAGGCAGTCGCCCATCGGCGCGCCCGACTTCTCGCGCAGTTCTTTCACCAATTTCGCTTCAATCTTTTCAGTCACTGTCGTCATCTCTCTTTTTCCCTGGCCGCAGACGGCCTTCATCATACATTGCGTTTAAGATTTCACAATCGTGTTGCGCGCCGGAGAATTTCCGGCATAAGAAAAGCGTGGCCCTTGGCGAAGCGGCCACGCTCTTCCAACTCAGTGCGTGCTTCCGCGCCGAACCGCTACTTGGCGCTCTCCGCCACTTCGTCCTCTTCCAGCAGCGCCGCCACTGCCGCGGGCGCCTTGCGAATGCCCCCGCCCAGCGCCGCTTCCAGGTCCACTTCCTCGCTCACCGGCGCTTCGGCCGAAATCTCCACGCCCTCTTGACCGCCTTCGCTCTCTTCCGCGGCCGCAGCCTCTGAAGCCTCTTCCGTGAAGGCCTTGTCGCTCAGCAGGTTCACGCCCTCGGCGGCTGAGTCTGCAATTTTCGACGTAAACAGCCGAATGGCGCGCAGCGCATCGTCGTTGCCCGGAATCACATAATCCACCACCGTCGGGTCGCAGTTCGTGTCCACCACCGCAACCACCGGGATGCCCAACTTGCGCGCTTCCTTCACCGCGATCGTCTCGTTGTTCGAGTCCACGATGAACAGCGCGTCGGGCAGACGCTTCATGTTCTTGATGCCGGCCAGATTCGCCTGTAAATGCTTGCGCTCGCGCTCCAGCTTGATCACTTCCTTCTTCGTTAGCAGGTCGTAGCGGCCGTCCGTGGCCATCTCATCCAGTTCCTGAAGGCGCTTCACCGACTTCTGCACCGTCACCCAGTTGGTCAAGAGGCCCCCCAGCCAGCGCTGGTTGATGTACGGCATGCCCGCCCGCGTGGCCTCTTCGGCAACTGCATCCTGCGCCTGGCGCTTGGTGCCGACGAATAGAATCGTCTTGCCGCTCGCGCATAGCTCAGTCACAAACTTCGACGCTTCCTTGAACAGCTTCAGCGTCTTCTGCAGGTCGATGATGTAAATTCCGTTGCGCTCCCCAAAGATGTATTCCTTCATCTTGGGATTCCAGCGCTTGGTCTGATGCCCGAAGTGAACACCCGCTTCGAGCAGTTCCTTCATGGTGATAGTTGCCAATGGTCCTCCTTTGTGGACTGCATCCGGGCTTGTCATTCCGTTGCCCGGATTTATCCCCTTGCGGGGAGATTTGGTGAAACAGTGATCGGTTTTCAGTTGTCAGTGATCAGTTTGTCCGTGCCGCGAAAGCATAAGCGCTGACCACTAAACACTGTTCACTGACCACTCTCGAAGCGCTTTAGCGCTTCGAGAACTGGAACCGCTTCCGCGCGCCCTTTTGCCCGTACTTCTTGCGTTCCTTCTGTCGCGCATCGCGAGTCATCAGTCCTTCGGCCTTGAGCAGCTTGCGCAGCTCAGGGTTGAACTCAACCAGGGCGCGGGCCACGCCCATCTTCACCGCGTCGGCCTGCGCTGAGACTCCGCCGCCGCTCACGGTGGTCAGCACATCGAAGCTCGCCCCGAGCTCAGCCACCACCAGCGTCCGCTTGGCGCTAACCCTCTGCTGCTCGGTCACAAAGTGCTCGTCGAACTTCTTGCCGTTCACCTTCCACTCGCCCGTGCCGGGACGCAGAAAAACTCTCGCGATCGCCGACTTGCGCCGCCCCGTCCCGTAATACTGAACCAGATCCTCTGCCATTCGTTTCCTCTTAGCTCTCAGCCGTCTGTCTTATCTTTCCTAGTCCCTTAGTCCCTAAGTCCCTACGTCCCTAAGCTCCTCGGTCCCTTAGTCCCTTGGTCCCTTGCTCCCTCGGTCCCTGCCTTACAAAACAACCGGCTTCTGCGCCGTGTGCGGATGCTTGTCGCCGCGGTATACCTTCAGCTTCGACCCCATCGCGCGGCCGAGCTTCGTCTTCGGCAGCATGCCCTTGATCGCCTCTTCCAGAACCTTCTCCGGCCGGCGCTTGATCAGCCGCGTAAACGACTCCTCGCGCAGCCCGCCCGGAAAGCCCGTGTAGCGCCGGTAAACCTTCTTCTGGTCCTTCAACCCCGTCAGGCGCACCTTCTCGGCGTTGATCACGATCACGTGGTCGCCCATGTCGATGTACGGCACATACTGCGGATTCAGTTTGCCGCTCAGCACCATCGCCGCCTTGGTCGCCAGGCGTCCCAGCGTCTGCCCGCTCGCGTCCACCACATACCATTTGCGGCTGATATCCTTGCCGCTCGGAACAAAGGTCGACATCTCTCTCCTGCCCTCGATAAAAATTGCCCAGCGCGCCTCAAAAAACTTGCTTCGCGCCTCAATCAAACTTGTCCAGCCTGGTGCCGGGGTGCCCCAGGTCCCCGCTTTTGGGACCTGGGATCGCACCAACCCGCGCAAGCCGCATTCGCCCGTGCAAAACGCACGGGCCATCAACCTCTACCCACTGCCAAACAAATCTGTTCGGGTGAGAAGCTGCGGGAGTTCGTTCACATCGGAACCCTGGCCGCGCCGGACCACTTACTCCGGGTCCCGCAACCGGTGGCCTGTTCCATTGGAGTCCGCCAGAACCTGGCCGGAGACTCCTTCAGAAAGGTCCGGGTGAACACACACCGAGACCCCAGGCGCAACACCGCGCAAGACCTCTAGAATACTCAAAAATCAGCCCCAAGTCAACGAAAGGCCCGCCGGTACCAGCGGCAAAGTTCTAGGCCTGCGGGCCCGGCTTTCTCAGCCAGAGGGGTAGACTTGGCCTATGCCGAACCGAATGCTCCGCTTCGCCACGTGGCGAGCGAGCTTACGCAGTGGGCAGACAAATCTCTCTTGTTCTCTCGTGACGACCTATGGACGTATCAGCACTGGAAGCAGCATCGAGGGCGCTGGAAAAGTCGCTGGACTTCTGGGGAGCCATGCTGCTCGTGGCTACCTGTCTCGTGGTCATCGGCCTGGTATTCGAGTATTGGCATGAGATAAGGGGCTTTATCGGGGAAGTCACGAGGCCCGCAGCAGCCTTCCCTCGGACAAAGTTTGCGGAGATGACGGGTGCGTTTCTCGTCACGCTAGGAGTTGCAGGAGAGCTGCTGTTTACATACCAAGCATCTCGCGTCGAGACTAAGCTCCGAGACAACAACTACCAGATCGAGGCAATGCTAACCAAGGAAGCCGGCGATGCAAAGGCTTCCGCTAATGAAGCAGCCTCCGCAGCTTCCCGCGCCAAGGATGATTCAGGCAAAGCAACAACTGCTGCCTCGAACGCCCTCCTCCTTGCCAGTGGCGCAAGGCGGGAAGCAGACTCGTTCGAGAAAGACATCGTGTCTGCCAAGACACAAGCCGCTGAAGCAGAATCACACCTAGCGGACGCTCTACAGCGAGCGGCAGATGCGGAAAAGGAAGTCGTCAGACTCAACGGCATGCTCGCCGACCGCCAACTGACCGACCTCCAGCTCCAACTTATCGCGGGAAAACTTAGCCGGTATTCCGGGCAGGAATATACAGTTACAGCATATTGGGAGTCCAAGGAGTCGCTTGGAATAGCCAACCGCATTCATGCATCACTTCAACTTGCAAAGTGGTCGTACTCTGCGGAAGGGTCGAAAAGCCAGATGCTTGGGGGTGTAATTGGGGTTTTCGTGTGGACCCATCCAGACGCAGACGAAGCGACAAAGGAGGCGGCAGACTCCCTGGTCGATGCTCTGAATGCCGAAGGCATTGAAGCCGCTAGAGAACAACAGAATCCGAAGAATCCGAAGACCGATATGATAAATATAAACGTCGGAGCAAAACGCTGACCGACTCTCCGCTCTGCCGGTGGATCCCAAACGGCACCACTCTCCCCGCCCGCTGACCTCCTGGATCAACGGGAAAGCCAGCACGTCCAGCGACCCGCCGCAACGTTACACTTTATCCACTACAATTTCGCCCGGATTCACAAGACTCTGCGCATTACGCCCGCGATGGCCGCTGGCATTTCGGACCACATTTGGAGCTATGAGGAAATTGCAGCGTTGGCAGAATAAAAAGTCTTTACTTTCTTTATTCTAGGCTAGTTTTGCTTGTCGCCGTCCCCTCTTCGCCTTGTATTCTCCATATTAGGGTGGTATGGTTCCTTGACAAGGACGGTGGACAATGATTCTGAATGCTCAACAGATCATCGCCGCGCAGAATGCCGGCAACATTTCCATCAGCCCTTTTGAAGAATCGCAAGTCCAAGCCGCAAGCTACGACTTGCGGGTCGGTCAATCCGGTGCAACGACCAGCACCAAGAAGCTAATCAACATCAGAGAAACCGGATACATCTTACTCCAGCCCGGCGATTTCGCGATTGTAACCGTACTGGAGGAAATCAAATTGGGTCCGCAGTATGCTGCCCGATTCGGGTTGCGTTCAAAGTACGCGCGCAAAGGTGTGATTGCAACCACGGGTCCACAAATAGACCCAGGCTATCGAGGCCGACTCATCCTGGGGTTGACAAACTTAACGCCAAGACCGATCTCGATGCCCTATAAAGATGACTTCATAACCGTTGAATTCCACCGCCTTGAGGCCCCGACTTCCAAGCCATACGACGGACCTTATCAAGGCAGGCTGGAACTTGGACCCGAGGAGATCGAAGCGGTAACGGAGGCGGAGGGAATGGCATTCTCTGAGGTGATTACTACACTCCGGTCGGTCAGCGAAAATGTTGGGAAGCTCGCATCGGAAGTCAACACTTTACGCTGGTTGATCCCCCTAATTGTAGCGTTTGGCATCGCGGTGATTGGGGTTATCGTGACTCTAAAGCATTAAGTTGGCTTTTGCTTCTTTGCGGAGATCGCGATGCCGCTAGGCTGACAAAACAAAGCCCGCCATCTCTGACGGGCTTTGCAGGGCGACCTTTAATACTTCTGGAGCGGGAGACGGGATTTGAACCCGCTCCTTACGGTTTCTTTCAGTCGCCCTTAATTGGAGACCGACGCGCTACCATTACACCACTCCCGCTTCGTCTTTCATTTTACTACCTATTCCCCAAACTGAGACACTACCCCCCGCCCGCTGACTCTGTGGATTGATGAGGAAAATGGTGCGCCCGGAGAGATTCGAACTCCCGACCTAATGCTCCGGAGGCATTCGCTCTATCCAGCTGAGCTACGGGCGCGCCCTACCAGAATACCGCATTTCACAATTTCACCTGCCGTCGCACCTCCCGTATCAGGTCCAGTACACTGTTCGATCCCAGAACGCCTCGTTCAGTGTTGCTTGGCCCATGTTTCTCTGATTCCTGTTTCCCAGTTCACTTCTTCACTCATCCGCTCCTTCACTTCTTCACTCCTTCTCTTGCCCCCTGCCTTTATGTCAAGAGCCTGACCGGACAGGAATTACCATAACCCGCTGAAAACACTTGCAAAAAATCCTCCTCCAAGTTTGCCGATCATTTCCCCCTCTTCACGCATAATCGCTGCATGAATCCAAATTCAGGCTTTCGCGTCCGCATCGGTTCTTCTTTTCTGACTGGCGCTGCCGCCAAACGCCGCGGAATGTCCTGAAAATCCGGGCAACTCTAATAAATCTGTCCGTTTACGGTATGCGGCTCTGGAAATTGGTATGCAAGGTATGGGCAAGGTATGGCCAAGGTATGGGTCGTCCCATAAGTCCTTTGTTATCAAATATGGAGGTATGGCATACCGGGGGAGGAGGGGCCGAAAGGTAAACAGCAATGGATCCGGAATGTCGGCACATCATGACCAGCGGCAAAAAGTGCGATGCGCCCGCTTCCCGTTGTTCCTACTTCCTGTGCTCGCCGAAAACAACGGCCGTAAAGCGGAAGATGTCGGTGTTTTCGTCCTTCCAGCAACTCCGCTCCATGCCGGCTTTCACGCACGTCTGCTCCAGAAACGTTTGCCGGTCCCACTTCTGCTCCACGGGAACCTGCGGCAGCAGAAGACCTTCTGAGTCGCCGTTCTTCATCAGCAGTCCGTCGCGGCCGACCTTGATCTGTTCGATGTCCGTGACGCGCCGCAGCGGCGACAGCACCGAGATCTCGTATTCGAGCTTCGGCAGCTCTTCGGCCGTGACCGGCGGGAAGCGCGGATCGCGCGATGCGGCCAGCGCGGCTGTGTCGCGGACTGTGATCGAAAGAGGCTTCACGGGCGAGGTGTAGCCGATGCAACCGCGCAGCGCGCCGCCCTCCGTCAGTGTGACAAAGGCGCCGTACTCGCGGCTAAGAGTCTCGCTCGTTTCGCTCCCGCTCGGCTCAGGCGCGTAAAGCTCCCTCTTCTGGATCATGGACTCGACGGACTTCCGCGCCACGGCCAGCAGTTCGGCCTTCTCCTGATCCGTCAGCGAAAACGGCGTCGCCGCGTCCGCCGCGTGCGCGGTCTTGACGAAGAGATCGGCGCTGTAGCCCACTACGCGCGAGTGGTCACCGGTAACGTCGCCTGAATTCGCGTACCTGCGCACCTCAGCCTTGTTCGCGCCCATGCGCTCGGCGTAGATCATCGCCGCCACAATGGGCGCGCCGCCGCATGCCTCCCACACGCGCGTCTCGAAGTTGCGCGACATGCTCAGGTAGTCCCACACTTCGAGCGCGTGCAGAGTCTTGTGGTCGATGCTCTCGGCTTCATCGTAGCGGTGGAAGTGGGAGAGGTCGCTGCTGGCCAGAACCAGCGTGTCATGGTCGTCGCGGAGCATCCTGGCCAGAGCCACACCCAGCGCGCGGCTGCTAGCGTAGCTCTGGTCGCCCATGACGATCGGCACCAGCTCGAATTTGCCCAGCACTCTCTGCAGCCACGGCAGCTCCACCTCGACCGAATGCTCCGGCGCACCGGCGGTTGCCTGGTGGCCCTTGTCCGAGAGCTCGATGGTCGAGCTCATCTTTACCAGCCGCCGCGCAAACTCCTTGTCGACGGGGATCTGGCCTAGCGGCGTCGTGTAGGCGTCGCCATCGTAGACCGAGGTGAAGTCGAAGCCTACGTAATGCGAGGGCGCGATGACCACCACGCGCGAGTACTTGTGGCCCTTGAGCGCCGCGTAGGTCCATGCCGCCACCGGGCCCGAATATGGATAGCCCGCATGTGGCGCCACCGCAGCCAGAATCTCTCCATCCACCGGCGGCGGCGCGGCCTTGGCCAGCATGTCGTCGATCATCTTCGCGAGCTCCTGCGGATCGGCAGGATAGAACGCCCCGGCAACCGCTGCCGGCCGGACCTTTTGCTGTCCGTCTGCGCTTCCCGCTGCGCGAACACGCAGGAAGGGTGCGCTGACCAGGAGTGCGATGCATTGTGTCATCATCCAAGCCATCGAATAACTCCTTGCGACCTTCATGGGTCAGGACCTGCCGGCCATCATCAAGCGTGCCAGATGCCGGGGATTTTGTGCCGGCAGAACGGGCAAGTCGCGTCCTTGCGGATGAGCACCTGGCTTGCCGTGAAGCCGGCGCGCTCAACGAGCATCTCGCGGCACTGCGGGCAGTAGGTGTTCTGCGCGAGGTGTCCGGGCACGTTGCCGATGTAGACGTAGTGCAGCCCCTCAGCGTCGGCGATGGCTTTCGCCCGCTCCAAGGTCGCCACCGGCGTGATGGGCAGATTCTTCATCCGGTATTCGGGATAAAACTGCGTGAAGTGGAGGGGAACATCGGGGCCGAGATTGCCCTTGACCCACTGCGCCAGGCCGCGGAACTCCTCGTCATCGTCGTTGAGCGTGGGCGCCACCAGGTAGACGATCTCTGTCCACTTGCCCATCTTGCGCAGCGTCACGAGCGTCTCCAGCACGGGCTTCAGTTGCCCGGTGACGACCTTCGCGTAGTAGGACTCGCTGAAGGCTTTCAGGTCGATCTTGACCGCGTCCATCCTTCCGTAGGCCTCCACCAGCGCGTCGTGCTGCATATAGCCGTTGGAGACCACGATGCTGCGCACCCCCGCCGCGTGACCGGCATCGGCCGTGTCCATCACATACTCGGCGAAGACCACCGGCTCGCCATAGGTGTAGGCAATCGTTGGGCAGTTGTACTGGCGCGCCGTCTCGGCCACCTGATGCGGAGAAAGATATTCGGACGGAATCTCCTCGGGCCGCGATTGCGAGATCTCCCAGTTCTGGCAAAACTTGCAGTTTACGTTGCAGCCGGCGGTGGCGATGGAGAAGGCGGTTGTGCCGGGCAGGTAATGGAAGAGCGGCTTCTTCTCAATCGGATCGATATGCGCGGCGCAGACGCGCGAGTGGACAAGCGTGTAGAAGACCCCGTCGCGATTCTCGCGCACGCCGCAGTGCCCGCGATCGTTCTCGGCCACGATGCACTCCCTCGGGCACAGCCTGCAGCGGATCTTTCGATTCGGCATCTTCTCGTAGAAACGCGCCTCAGTGGTGAACTTCGCGTCGTTCTGCGCTTCCATGCCAAAGGCGGCCGGAACAGCCACGGCAGGCGCGCCTGCTTCGCCTGTGCCGGGAGCCAGGGAGCAGGTACAGCGCTCTTTGAGAACGTCCCGCCGGCTCTGGCCGCGAATCTCCGTCATAAAAAGGCTCGGGTGCATGGGTTCCTCAAGCGAGGATCGATCCGGGGAGGGTGAAGACTTCGGCAGGTCGCGGCAAAGCGGCTCAAACGACTGAAGTTGGCTCCAGGGCGGATCCTCAGCGACCGTGGACACACCACCATTGTTTATGCTGAACGCCATCGGCAGGGTATTGCAGTGACGCGTAGCACGGAGGGCGATGCGAGGGTTTCAGGCTAGCGAGCGGCTACTCCATGCAATGGTGGACGCGGAAGGAATCGAACTTGAGCCGCTTTGCGGGCGTCCGAGCCCGCAGGCGAAATCCTGAGTCCGCTCCGGCGGACGAAGGACCTCAATCGCAAATCAGCTAAGGGAAGACTGGTGGACGCGGAAGGAATCGAACCTGCAACCTGTCGGTTAAGAGCTAGTTATTTGCTCTTATCAGCATCGCTCACGGTTGATCTATATTACCTAGTTTGAATGGCTTGCGAGGACTCTCCGCTCCGAAGAAATTGAGGGGACTTTCCACAATTGCCCACCTTTTTGAAGCAGTCTACTCACAAAAGTCCCCACAGTCTTTTCTGGTTTTCGCTCGACCTCAAGCGCATCCAATCTCCTCGCAAATACTCCTGCTCTCCGCCCCCACGAGACACACTCAGGATCCTTGAAGCGCAGAAAGGCTGAGGCTTGCTTGCCCGTGCATGCGAACAGGATCCTTCTAGGCATCTGCTCCCAAAACAGGCCACGCCGTTTATGGAATCCTATCGAGACTTCGCTGAAATAAATGATTTTGAGTGATCTATTTACCTTGTGTCTGCCGATCCCTACTGATCCTTGTGGCTCTTGAATGCTTTGACCGGTACAATTTCGACTGCGCTGAAAAATTTCCCTGGGTTTCTGTGTGGCGGAGCGACAATGAAAAGAAAAGGCAAAGATGCGGATAGAGCGCTCGGGCCGTTTGGCCTGTGGGGCAGACCATTGGCTGTGGAGATCAAGAACCATGCTTATTTACGTCCGGATGGAATTGTGACCAGGTACGGGCAATGCGCAGTCGCCTGGAACCAATGCGGAAAATTGCCCACATGTTGCGCGCCCCATGAGGCGTCGTTGCTCAATTGGTTCTGCGCCAAAGGTGAGATTTCAAGCGGCACAGTCGAGGGTTTCAACAACGAAATCCGCGTGGTAACTAGAAAATCGTTCGGTTTCCGCACCTGACAAAGCCATGGAGATAGATCTCTATCACACGCCTGGACGACTTCCGAAACCCGGATCCGCAAGCAGATTCTGCTGAGAAGGCAGATTTATGCACTCGAACACGGAAATGTCATCGCGATTAATTGGTCTTCAGGACGGCGATCGCGTTGCCGTCGTTGGGGGTGGACCTGCTGGTTCGTTTTTCGCCATCCATCTTCTTCGGGAAGCCAAGCAACTCGATCGAAATATCGAAGTTGTCATCGTCGAGAAACGTGGTCCGTCCGACCTGAACTTCGACGACTTTCAATGCAGGGGATGCAACTTCTGCGCAGGCCTTATCTCACCGAGGTTGAATGAGATACTCGACGAGTGCGGTCTCGTTGTTCCGGAGGAGATCATCCAGGGGCGCATCGACTACGTCTGGATACAGGGGCAGTGGAAGAACTTCCGGCTTCGAGTTCCCAAAGATAAGCGGATGTACTCTGTATACCGGGGCTCGTTACCCGGCAGGAGGACGGGCAGACCTGCGGGGTTCGATGGGTTTCTGCTCGGTGAAGCGGTCAAGGAAGGCGCGCGCATCCAGTATGGCGAGGTCCAGGCGATTGCCTACGGTGCGTCGGGGATGCCCATCCTTACGATGAGGGCGCCATCCGGAGAGATGGTCTCGCTCGATGCCAGCTTCGTGAGTATCGCGACCGGAATCAATGCGCACTGTGGCTTTGATTATGGCGCCGATGAGCTCATCGCCTCCCTCAAGCGGTTGAATCCGTCGTTCGTTCCCGGTAAGACCCGAAAGGCTCTCATCTTCGAACTCGACGTGGGTGAGGAGTTTCTCGAACGCAACCTCAATCGGGAGATCTACTTCATCGAGTACGGCTCAAAACGCCTCGCCCTTGAGCATACGGCGCTCATTCCCAAGGGCAGATTCCTAACCGTCGCCATGATCGGCAAGTGCATAGACGAGGCGGTCTTGCCACGCGACAATCGGCAGATCGATCCGCGATTTTCTGACGCTGCCGCAGATTGACCGCATCTTGCCAGGCATCGCGGCAGCTCCCCTCGCCTGCGCTTGTGCTCCCAGAATGACCGTGACCACTGCGACATTTCCTTTCGGCGACCGGTTTGCCATCATCGGTGACGCAGTCGGGTCGCGGTTGAACAAAGACGGTCTCTACTCAGCCCACGCGACGGCGAGCCGGCTGGCGCAGACCGTGCTCCATGAGGGAATCGACAAGCAGGCTCTCGCCCGGGGATACGGGAAGACCGTCAAATGGCTTGTGGCAGACAATCGCTTCGGACGGATGGTATTTGCCGCGAGCCGGGTAGCGTTCACCATGCCCGTGGTGAGCCGCATCGTGTATCAGGCGTTTGCCACCGAGTACAAGGTGCGAGACGAGCGGAGCCGGCCCTTGAGCGTGAGTGCTATGGAAGATCGCCAGCGGCACAGCCGACTATCGGGAAGTGCTCCGCGAGATGTGCGGCTACGACGTGCTGCGATCCATTCTCGCCGGTGCGGCGGTCACGTTAAGGAACGTGGCGTTCGAGCTGTTTTTCGGCATGAAATGGGGGGAGTACGGACGCTATCCGACCGTCGTGCTGAAGGAGAAGCGCGAATGGCATCAAGGAGCAACTTGCGTCAAGCCTGGGAATGGAGCTTGGCAATTCGCCTGACTTCGAACGGATGTACATGATCAAGATCCGGGGTTCTGAGGAAGAGATCATGGAGGAGCTCGCCAAGTTCGGCCGACCCACTGAAAGGTTCGTCAAGCTGCGATTCCTCGACATGCGACAGATCCAGGGGACGCCCAACCAGGTGGGATCGGTGATTCGATACAGGATGCCGTTCGTGCAGTTGGGCGCGGAACTGCGGCTGACCAAAAGAGTCGGCTCCGAAACTTTGCTCTATCAGGCCGACGAGCGGCTTGTGGACCACGGGAAACTCATCTTCAACGTCGCACCGACCAGGGACGGAAACCGCAGGCTCTCCATTTACGCGGCGTTCGACTATAAGAAAGGCAAGGGCTTCGCGAGCCGGATGATGTGGAGGGGCGCCAGATTATTGTTTCCTGAGTTCGTCCACGACGTGGTGTGGAACCATGCCCTGTGCACAATCAAGGAAGATGTGGAGCGGGAGCACGTCCACACATGGTAGGGTCAAGGCGTCTGCATGTCTCCCCTGCTTGCGGCGCGCATTCAAACGAACTCCTCCGCCTTGAAAAAACACGTCGCGATACGCCTTAACAGTTAAGACCGGGCGCAATTTGGACCCGGATGGAGCTTCGGCGCGGGGCGCGACGAAGGCGGTAGTCGCCCTCGCCGTAGTGAGCGGCGTGAGCGTCAGCGGAGACGGCGGTGGCGCAGCGGCGGCCGCGGCATTCTGTCCAGGTTTCGACCGCAGCAGAATACCGCCGCGATCACCAGCATCAGCGCAAGCCCGCTCAGAATCCACCACTTGTATTTCTGGAGCGGATCGGGCGTGTTGATGGGAAGCCCGAGGCCGCCGCCAGGCCGGTCATCCTGCGCCGCGGACTGGTCCTGGCCACCCTGCCCACCCTGATCGGACGCCCCTGGCATGCCCTGTGCGCTGCCCTGAGCCTGAGCGTTATCGCCCTGGCCGTTCTGCTCCTCGCGCGGCATCGTCCCCGTTCCCGAAACTGTGTACGCCAGCGCCGCTCCGGGCTTCGCATTCTTCGCCAGAAACGTCTGCATGTTCGGGTCTGCGTCGATGGACTGGAAGCCCGATCCGTCGAACGCCATGCTCTTCGGCAGCATGATGGCGAGGTTGTCGGTGGGCAGCGAAACCCCGGGCTGAAATCCGAAGCTGCCTTTGTACGGGAGATGATAGCTGATCTGAAAACGGGTCTCGCCCGGCTGGATCGGAAAGATGAACGCGTAATGCCCCTTGCCGCCGAATGGAACAGGCGAGGATGCCGTCGGCGCTCCTCCCGGCCCCATCGCGGCGGCACCGTCGATCTGCGCCCCCTGCGGCAGATAAATCTCGAAGCTGTGCTTGCTGAACTGCGTGCGCGGCGGTTTCGACTCGTTCTCCATGAAGTAGTTTTCCACCACGTGCAGACCTTGCGGATCGGTCTCGATCCGCGACGGTCCGCTTCCTCCCTCACGCCCTCCACTTTGGCCGACACGTCATACACGTCCACGTTGACAGTGGTCACGCTTAGCGGCGCCGGCCCGCCATACGCGGTCTTCTGGTGCTCCACGCGGACCAGGTACATCCCGGCGTTGCTGCGAAAAGTGAAGGAGTAATGCCCCTTCGCGTCGACGATGGTCCGGGCTGACTCCCGCACGCCCTGGGTAAGATCAAGCAGCATCACCGTATCGCCGGTGGCGGGCTTGTTGGTGGTCCTATCGATCACCTCTCCGGAGATGGTAGTGGCAAGCGCGGAAACCGGCAGGGTGCAGGCGGCGAATAGAATCAGGCGAGCGAAACGGTTCATGCAATCCCAATCTTTGGTCTAGTTTTCAGTTGTGGGAAGCCACGGAATTCCGCGCCGTGGTGCCACATTCCTGCGCTTCCAATAGGTCGATCTCCGCCACCATCCCGCCGTGCTCGTAACTCCGTCGTCTTCGGATCCGCTCTCGGATCGCCTGCGAGAGCGGCTCTTCCGGCACGGCCGGCATCGGCACGGTGCACAGCTTCCAGCGACGCACTAGCACGAGGGTTCCCGCGATCCCCCTCAGCAGCGGCTCCCGAGACACAATCCACGCTACCATGTTGGGCTGCGTGAGAGTAATCACATTGAATGGAGCGGATTGCGGCCGTTAGGCAGCTGTCCTAGTGATGTAGGCTGCGTAGGGCGGCGCAGGTGCGGTGTTCAGGAAGCTCTGTTGTGATGCAGATCACATACTGCACCCCAGTCGAGATTTCACACTGCCTGATGTGGCAGGTCGGGTTCGCTTCCGGCAAATCATCTGAGCCTGATCACGGAGCTGGAACATAGAGGGATTTTCCTGCCCCTGACTTGGTGGTCCAGGCACGCATGTAACCAGAACTTTTCAGCTCAAGGAGAACTCATGAAATACAGCATTCCGGCAGCGATTGTGGCCGTCGCTCTGGCTACAGGGGCCTATGCGGGCACCATTCGCGGGAAAGTCTCCGGCGCCAAGGGAGAGTCGGTGGTCTACCTAGAGGCGATAGCAAGCAAGACCTTCCGGCGCCGGCACAGCATCCTGTCATGGACCAGAAGGGCCTGACGTTTGTGCCGCATATCATGGTCGTCCAACGGGCACCACGGTTGAGTTCCACAACAGCGACAGTGTGGCCCACAACGTCTTCTGGGCTTCGGTCGGCGGAAACAAGAGCCTGGGCCACAACATGGGGACCTGGCCGCAGGGAAAAGCCGAAGCTTCAAATTCGATAACCCGGGCGTGGTCGCGCTGCTGTGCAATGTCCATCCCGATATGTCGGGCTACATCATCGTGTCGCCGACGCCCTACTTTGCGAAGACAGATCAGTCAGGGGAATACACGCATCGAGAACGTTCCTGACGGTACTTACACCATAACTGCCTGGAACGAGGGACACAAAGCTTCTTCCAGTCAGGTCACTGTTGCCGGAGATACCAAAGCTGACTTGACCCTCTCGAAGTAAAAAAGGCGAATCAGCGGGCCGGCAACGCATGTCCGGAAGGCCGGCGGAGACCGTCGTGCTGAAGCGCTACGAAGACAAAACGGTGGAATGGAATGGCTGAACAGCAATTTCCCATGCATGATGGCCTGTCCCGCGCACACCAATGCCGGCCGCTATGTTGCGCTGATTGCCGAGGGCAGATACGAAGAGGCCTATCGCTTTGCCCGCGAACCCAATCCCATGGCGAGCATCTGCGGACGCGTCTGCGCACATCCGTGCGAGACGGCTTGCCGCCGCGGACCGATCGACCGACCAATCGCGATTCGCGCGCTCAAACGCTTCCTCACCGAGCGGCACGGCCCGGAGTCGCGGCGGCCAGTGGACGTGAACGCGGGGCGCGGCGAGTAAGCTTCCCTACAGGATCGCCGTGGTTGGCGGAGGACCGGTCGGCTGTCTGCCGCGCACGACTTGGCGCTGATGGGCTACTCGGTCACCATCTTTGAGGCGCGCCCGGTGGCGGGCGGAATGCTGTACCTCGGCATTCCCGAATACCGCTTGCCGCGCAACGTGGTGGAGGCGCAGGTACGCGAGATTCTCGCGACCGGCGACATCACGCTGAAGCTCAATCATGCGGCGGGCCGGGACTTTACAATAGCCGATCTGCGCCGCAGGGCTTCGATGCGGTGCTGCTGGCGGTCGGCGCACATCGCAGCCGCGACCTCACCATTCCCGGCGTGGACCTCGATGGCGTGCACAAGGGCATCGATTTTCTGCTCAACGTCAATCTCGGCTACCAGTTCACCATCGGGAAGAAAGTGCTGGTCATCGGCGGCGGCAATGTGGCCATGGACGTGGCTCGCTCCGCTGCGCGCGAAGTGCTGCGCCAGCATGCGCCCGGCGTAGAGCATCGGAGCCTCCAGGGAGAGCATGGATGCGGTGGCTGCGAGGGAGATGGTGGACATTTCGCTCTCCGCCTTGCGCCTGGGCGCGCAGGAGGTGCACCTGGTATGCCTGGAAAGCGCGCGAGGAGATGCCGGCCGCGCTCGAAGAAATCGAAGAGGCGGAGGAGGAAGGCATCATCCTCCATCCCGGCTTCGGTCCCAAGCGCATCATCGGCGAAGACGGCAGAGTCACGGACTTGAAGTGACTGAAGACGAAGTGCGTCTTCGATCGAGAACCGCCGCTTCAATCCCACTTTCTATGAAAACAGCGAAACGCAGATCGAGTGCGACACGGTCATCATGGCCATCGGCCAGGCGCCCGAATCTCGATTTCCTGCGGCCCGAAGACGGAGTGGAGGTTTCGCCGCGCGGCCTGATCGAGGTCGATCCGCGGACGCTGATGACTTCCGCGCCGGCATCTTTGCCGGCGGCGACTGCGTCTTCGGTCCTCGACTGATCATCGACAGCGTGGCCGATGGCAAGCGCGCGGCGATGGGCATTGACGAATATCTTCGCGGCGCCAGACATCCTGAGCCTGCGATTGAAGTCGAAGTACTTCGATCGCCATAGCATGCCGCTCGACTTCATGGACCTGGTGCGGCAGCCGATCCCGATGCTGCCGCTCGATCGCCGCACCGGCATGACCGAAGTCGAGCTGGTGTCTACGACGAGGAGAGCCCGCCGAAGCACAGCGCTGCCTGCACTGCTGGGTCAACACGATTTTCGAGGGCAACGACGAGGACGGTAGCCGTTGTGCGTCCTGTGCGGCGGCTGCGTCGACGTTTGCCCGGAGAACTGCCTCGAACTGGTCACCTGGACCGCATTCAGTTCGAGCCGGAAGCGGTCCATCAGCTCGTGAACCACGAAGGCCTGCTGAGCGTCGGAGCTGGACATATCAGGGCCGGAGGAACTCGGGAGCGTACCGGCTCGGTGATGATGAAGGACGAGACTCGCTGCATCCGTTGCGGACTTGTGCGCATGCGGTGCCCGGCAAACACCATCACCATGGAGTCCTACAACCTGATCCCGGCTGAGCCGACGGGCTTGATCTCCATTGAAGCCATTGATGCGCCGCGTCCGATCCGGCCCCGAGGCGAAACCGTAGAGGAAACTATGTGAAGACGAAAAGAGATACGCCAGACAATCCCGACGGAACACGAAATGAGTCGGCAGGAAATTCTTCGTCAGGCTGGGCCTTGGGTCGGTCGGGGTCGCGGCCCTGGACACTACGGTTTGCCTATCAGTACTTGTCGCCGAATGTTCTGTATGAGCCATCGCCGATAGTCGAGCCGGTAAGCCGGACAATTATCCGCTGGACTCGGTGACGCTCGACCTGCAAACCGCGATCTATGTAGTATCACACGCAGGAAGGCTTCTTCGCGCTGAGCGCCATATGTACGCATCTTGGCTGCCTGACAGCCTGGAAGCCGGAGCTTGGCATCATTGCCTGCCCCTGCCACGGCAGCAAATTTAATCGGGACGGACAGAAGCTCGAGGGTCCGGCTCCCGACCGTTGCCGTGGCTGAAGACGTGGCTCAGTGACGATGGCGACATCATGGTGGACCGGTCCAAACCGTCCATCCCTTTGAATTCCTAAGGATCTGAACATGGCGGGAGAATGACGTCACCTCGACAAACTGCAACGCACGCGCGTGTGGCGTTCCATATTCCGCAGCGGCACCGGTTACAGCACGCTGCATCGCGCCCTTGCTATTCAGCAGAACGTCTTCCTTCATCTGTTTTCTAAAAGGTCCGGCGGCGGATGCTCCGTTTCAGCGCCACCTGGTATCTGGGCGCACTGACGCTGGGAACGTTCCTTCTTCTCGTGATTACCGGCATCCTGCTGATGCTTTACTACCACCCTTCAGTTCCGCAAGCCTATGCGGATATGAAGGATCTGCAGTTTGTCGTCTCCGACGGGCTGTTTCTGCGCAATCTCCACCGCTGGTCAGCGCACGCCATGGTGTTCCTGGTATTCGCTCACATGTTCAGGGTGTTCTATCGTGGGGCGTACCGTCCGCCGCGCGAATTCAACTGGGTCATTGGCGTCGTGCTGCTGCTGATTACGCTTCTGCTGAGCTACACCGGATATCTGCTTCCCTGGGATCAGCTTGCATTCTGGGCAATCACCGTGGGTTCCAATATCTCCTCGGCCGTGCCTCTTATCGGAGATAAGATTCGCTTCCTGATGCTGGGGGCACCAGGTGAATGCGAATGCGCTGCTGCGATTCTATGTGCTGCACTGTGTGATCCTGCCCCTGGCTGCGGCGCTCTTCTTGATCGTGCATTTCTGGCGGATTCGCAAGGATGGCGGACTCTATGTGCGACAAAGCGAACCCAGCAGGGAAGATTCACTGGAAGCGATCCCAGAGTTGGTGGAGAAACCATGACAGAGCCGAAGGACTTTACCGCAGGAATAGGTTCCGATGTCAGAAAGTCGCAGAAGCGCGTTCTGTTCGTTACGCGGAGAACCTCCTCGCAAGTCAAAGTCGTTGACGAAGAGCGGGTCCAGACTTATCCGGAAGCGTTATTTCGCGCCGCTCTCGCAATCGAACTCCTCACCATTGCGCTGGTGCTGATCTCGCTGTTTTTCAACGCGCCGCTCGAAGGGATCGCCGATCCCACAACCACGCCCAATCCAGCCAAGGCTCCCTGGTATTTCCTGGGACTGCAGGAAATATTGCACTATTTCCCGCCTGTGGTTGCGGGTGTACTGATTCCAACGCTGCTCGTCGTTGCCCTGGTCGTCATTCCCTACTTCAACGTCAACATCGATGCGGACGGACTATTTCTGAAGAACCGGCGCCGTCGCCTGAATATCTTCTATGCCGTGGCCGCGGCCCTCTCCCTCTTTCTCTGGCTTTTCCATGTGTATGTGGCATTGATACCGACACTCATCATCGCGGGCTTCATGCTGGTGGCGGCTTTCAGCACCCCTCGGTCTTCACAACAGTTTCGTCGCTATCTCGCCTCGCGGCCTGTTTCCTGGTGGATCATGACCTGGTACCTTTTCGAACTGGTCGTACTGACAACGGTGGGTACGTTCTTTCGCGGGCCTGGCTGGTCATGGGTTTGGCCATGGAGGAGCTAATGCAATTTTGGATGGCTAAATTTGTCTCCTTCTGGCGGGCGTTGTTTCGCGATCCGATTCGCCCCTTTGGCGTTGTCAGTCTTCTCCTACTTATCTCTCTGGCGATCGCTCCGGCAAAGAATCACTTCAGCGAATGGCGCCACTATCAGCAGCAATACCTCAGACTGATTCGCGATCGCGGCGATGCCGTTACGCTGCAGCGGCATTTCCAGGGCGGTATCCGGCAGATATGGCTGCCGGATCTTGGCGTCGTCGACCGCTGCCAGAGCCTGCCATACCGGGCTTACCGAAGCCAGCCTAGCGGATGTGGCCCAGCCCTTCCGCGCGCATCCGAAGATCCCGCATTCCCTCGACCAGTTTGGATGCGTCATCTGTCATCGCGGGCAGGGCGCCGCCACGACGGTCGCTGAAGCTCACCAGAACCCGGAAGAACCCATCCTGCCGGCGCGCTATATCGAGTCCTCCTGCGGGCAGTGCCATCAGGCGCCTCTGGTAGGAACGCCCAGACTCAATGAAGGCCGCGAACTGCTTGCCCGGCTATGGCTGCGTGCGCTGTCATACAGTCAGACTGCCGGACGGCAGCGCGATGGCGGCGACTGACGACCCTCCGCCTCTGACGCACATCGCAGACAAGACCACTCGGGAGTGGATTTACGCGTGGCTCAAAGACCCGGCGAGCTATTCCGCGTCGGCGACCATGCCGAACTTCCGGTTGAGCGACGCGGATGCCAGAGATATCTCCGCCTTCCTCATCGCAAACAGCGAGCCGCTGCCTGGAGATATTGCGCCAATTGCAGCAACGGCATCGAATCGGACGCCTGATCCGGCCGCGGGAGCAACCCTCTATGGCGAGTCGTTCTGCGCCTCCTGCCATGCCGTGCAGAATGCTGCCGGCAATCTGGTGGGTGGAGATATCGGTCCGGAGCTGACAGGGATCGGCAGCAAGGTAAAACCGGAGTGGCTTCAGGCCTGGCTGCAGGATCCGCGTACCTACGACCCCAATACGCCGATGCCGCATTACCGGTGGACCGACCAGCAGCTCAGGTTGCTGACCGGATACTTGCAGAACAAGACCGATTCCGATTTCCTCGCCAATGTGCACCTCGAACCGGCGACGCCGGTGCAGATCGCGCACGGAAAGGCTGTGGTGACTGAATACGGCTGCGCCGCATGTCATGAAATCACCGGAATCACGAAGCCTGGAAGTTTTGCCCCCGAGTTGAGCCGGATCGGCAGCAAGTCCATCGCGCAAATCGTCTTCCTCTCCGGCATGCCGCACACGTTGCCGGACTACCTCGCGGGGAAGATCCGCCAGCCCCGTGCCTTCGGTCCCGGCCTGCTCATGCCCGAGTACACCTTCACGCCCGCGCAGGTGGATGCACTCACCACGGCTCTGCTCTCCCTGACCGATCGAAGCTTCACTCTGCCGCCCCGGTTGGAGATACAGTCACCGCAAATTTCGAATTACCAGCCCGCAGGGAAAGCCGGGAAGCTCATGACGGACTTGAACTGCTTTAGCTGTCACCGCATCAACGGCCGCGGCGGAGATATGGCCCCTGACCTCACCTGGGAAGGCACAGCGGTGCAGCGGCAGTGGCTGGACGATTTTCTGAAGAACCCGAACACCCTGCGCCCGGCACTGATCCGGCGGATGCCGAAATTCAATCTCTCCGACAGCGAAAGCGCCGAACTGACCGACTACATCATGACCGTGTATCAGACACCTGCCTTCGACCGCGATTCCATGCCGCTGAGCGGATATCCTCCGGCGCTTGTCGAACAGGGACGGCAACTCTTCTATTCGAAGTACTCGTGCCAGTCGTGTCACATGGTCAACCCACAGCAGGACAAAGGTTACATTGGTCCTACTCTTACACAGGTGGGTTCCCGTCTCACCGCGGCCTGGATTTATCACTGGCTGAAAGATCCCCAGGCGTTGCGGCCAGGCACGATTGAGCCAAACCAGGACATGAGCGACGAGGATGCTCGCGCCCTGACTGCATTTCTTATGACACAAAAAGCTTCCGGGAGACAGGGGGCGAAGAAATGAAACGGAATCTGTGTTTCCTCGGGATGGTGGCCTTGACGCTCTGTGCGGGATGCAAGCATCGGCCTGCTCCCGCGCCCGCGCTTCATGCTACGGCCGCAGGCTCGGCATGGTGGAGTCGAGCGGAGGGGGACAGCTGGGACGCCGGGCGCCATGCTTCCTCAGCCGCTGGTAGTGCAGGTCAACGATGAGCAGGGGAATGCGGTTACTGGGGCGCTGGTCGAGTTCAGCGGTCCTGGGGGCGTCATCTTCGATCCCGTTCAGAGCCTGACCGATTCCAGCGGACAGGCCACCACCAATGTGACTCTGGGAGAAACAGCGGGACGATACGAACTGACTGCGGCGTCGCCTGATAAAACCGGCAAGCAGTTTCTCCTCAAGGTCAGCGAGCTTGCTGCCGGATATCAGCAACAGCTCGGCTATCAACTGCAAGATAAGTACTGCGCGCGCTGCCATGATCCGGACTCCTCGGCGGAGAGGGTGTCTAATTACGACAATCTCGCAGTGAAGCCACACCCTTTCACTGAAGGAAATACCTTCAACAAATTGAGCGACTCCGATCTCACCGCCATCATCACTCACGGCGGCCCAGCGCTGAATCGCTCGGCTCTGATGCCACCCTACGGCTCGACGCTCAGCAAGTCTGAAGTTCAGGCGTTGATTGCTTACATCCGTCTCGTTTCCGAACCGTCTTATCGACCCGCTGGGGTGGTCTATGCAAAGCAATGAAGAAGGCTGCTCGCAAGCGCTCAATCAGTTTCCGCTGTTCGTTTGTCAACAGCTTCTGCTTGTTCTTTATGGCAGAAGCTCAACACTTCACCCGCCCTCATGCGTAAGTATCTGATTTGAGGACAAACCTATCTTTGAAGCACGCTCCAGGGAGGGATCATGATCATGAAGTGGAACACCTTACGTAGTCTGTTTACGTTGTTCGTTGTTTCCTGGGGACTGGCTCCTGGCGCAATGGCGCTTCCCAGTTATGCGCGCCAGACCGGTTTGCCGTGCAGCGGCTGTCATACCACGCCGCCTATAAAGCCTGAACGCCGCCGGGCGGCTCTTCAAGCTTATGGGGTACATAGATCGAGCCAAGAACAACGATATTATTGCCGAGTCCAAAACCAGCCACGCAGGCCTCAACCTTCTTGGTTCCCTGCCGCTTAGTGTAATGTTTGAGACCTCGCTGACAAGTACCAGTACTCCCCAACCCGGCACCCAGAACGGAAACTTTCAATTTCCCCAGGACGTATCCCTCTTCCTCGCCGTAGCCTGGGCCTCGCATCGGTAGCTTTCTCCAGGTGACCTATGACACGCAGGATGATCACTTTAGCGCGGATAACACCGATATCCGCTACGCCAACAAGAAGCAATTAGCCGGTAAAGAGTGGGTGTACGGTCTTACTCTGAACAATAACCCGACCGTGGAAGATCTTTGGAACAGCACTCCGGCGTGGGGCTTTCCTTTCATCGCCCCCGACTCGGCTCCGACCCCAACTGCCGCCCCGATTATTGACGGACCTCTGGCGCAGGATGTGGCGGGATTAGGCGCTATACCATGTGGAACCAGCATCTGTATTTCGCCGGAACCATTTACCGTTCCGAACACGTAGGCAGCCCTCAGCCCACAACGGGGCAGACTTATTCCTATAACATCCGCGGCGTAGCACCGTACTGGCGGTTAGCATGGCAGCAAAATGGGACAAAGGATAACCTGGAAATCGGCACCTACGGCATCCACATGAAATCAACCCCGGGGGCAATCACCGGGCCGGAGGACAGCTACACGGACTGGGGCCCGGATATTGAGTACGATCGAACCCTCGGCAAAGATGTCTTGTCCTTCCGTGGCACGCTTATCCGCGAGAATTCCGCACTCGTTGCAAGTTATGAAGAAGTACCAGCAGCAGCAGCCCAGATCGGGCATCATCTTGATACGGGCACCGCGAACGTCGAGTATCACTTGGGAAATCGTTACTCGACAGCTTTTGCATGGTTCACGACCTCGGGTACGTCAGATCCCTTGTTTTACCCGCAAGTGGCGCTCACGGGCAGCGCAAACGGCGACCCGAGAAGCGCCGGATACATCGGAAACCTCTCTTTCTGGCCAATACAAAATCTCGACCTGGCCTTTCAGTACACCGGCTACACCCGATTCAATGGTGCGGCTATCAACTATGACGGTGCGGGGCGCGACGCGAGCGACAACAACACTGTCTATTTACTTGCGCGCTTCCTCTTCTGATGTGGGCTCAAACGCCCATCCTGCTTGCCCTTCGGCAACAGGATGGGCAACCCGCTTCCCCCATTCCCTTCAAATGCTCCAACGTACAACCCAGCCCTTTGCCGCGAACCATCCCGGTGCTATCAGGGAAACCGGAACCCCAAAACCAAGCCGGGAGAGTCGTGAACGCGCCATGCCGGGATGCGACTGGGCCAAACCGCAAGACACAGGAGATTCACGATCTCTACCTCCAGGTGCCAACGCCAGAAGCTGCGATTAGTGACCATTGGTCCGCAATGGATTCCCGCGCTCGCGGCGAGCTTCGGCGACGATTTTCGCACCGTCGTCGCCCGGCCTAAGAACGGCAAGGAGCTACTGGGCTTCGTCAACGTCATCCGGGATGGCAACAGCGCGCATGGCCTCTACATCGGTTTCGACAAGGCCGCGGCGGCCGGGGGAGTTCCCTTGTATCTCGGACTGGTGTACGCCGGTGTTCGCCAGGGGATCGAGATGGGCGCCGGGCAAATCTTTCTGGGTCGCACAGCCCTCGGCCCCAAGGCCCAGATTGGTGCCAGGGCGCAGGCCATGTATGGCTACCTCCGGCACCGGAACCCCGCCCTCAACCTTGCAGTACCCTCCATCCTGGCGCTGCTCCCGACTCCGAACGAGCCTCCCCAGCGCCATCCCTTCGAAGCGGCGCCCAGATGCAATTGAAAGGCGAAACGCAGTTCGGCGTGCTCGCTGACCTCATCCTTCGATCCGCAATCTTGCATACATCACGCACACCTGTTTTTGTTGAGCTCACTGCAAGCTGAACAAAGCCTCGCCAGTCTCCTTTTCTCCCCCTGCCCCACGGTTGATTTGCTGTGGTTCATTCGGTTTAATCCCTCGCCTCTTCATGCAATGAATCCACTACTACCCCCGCGCATTTCCATTCATGAAAACTCCTTTGGTTACAATCGGTTAGTGCAGGTCTTCCAAATATACATACATTATGCTGTAAGATACATCATGACAAGGAAACCACATGCCCACTGCGAAGAAGGCCACAACCCGACCGAAGCGCAGAGTCGTTGCTCCCGCAGAGAAGCGCACTCAACTCCGGCTTACCGTCGATTCCAGATTCACCAAGAGCCATTTCAATCAACTTTTTGCCGTGCTCAAAATCCGGAGAAAGAACGCCCTGGCTGAACACATCATCATGAGTTTCAAAACCAAGGCCGCGCAGGCGCAGCTTCTTGCGTTCTACAACAACCAGTGGCTGAACATTCCATTTCAGAGTATCGACACCGCATTCGTGTTCCCTTTGACGTACGAGATAGCCGATGAACTGGAGAGGATCGGAGGAGAGGTTCTCTGCGGAGTCAATCGGTCCAAGGCATTTCGCGTGATGGTGGCCTATTTTGCCTTCGTGCATAAGCTCAAGAATCCAACACAGGTCGCAGTGGCCTAGCCTTTCAAAACAGCGCCATGCAGCAGGCGAGCGCACACGGGATGATCGTGAAGAGTCTGCTGCAGACCTGCAGCAGCGCATGGTTTGCTCTTCCGTGGTGAAAGATAACGGTGTTGTTCGATCATCGCCTACCTGCCCTCCCTTTCATTGCTGTGCGTTCTGAGATTACTGCGCATCAGCCGATGCGCCATCTGGCGGGCTTGCACAACCAGATCGATGATCTCTTGTCGCTTCCCCTCGTGAATCGATACCTTGAAAGACTGCTGGCCCGTGGGAGACCCGAGAAGGGCGATGGTCAGAGTGCCGTCTACGTTTGACTTCGGTTCCGGGAGTGGAGACCGCTTCAGAAGCTCGACCAATTGATGTGCCTGAGCAACCGGCTGGAGAAATAAAGAGAAGCTGGCGCACATCTGCTTCGTTGGTGAAGATCAAGTCCTGGGCTTCCTCAGTTCTGAGCCGGGTTTCGATGGAATGAAGTCGTGCTGCCTGAAGCTGGAGCTGATTCGCATTGCGTTGTTCCAGGCCGTGAGTTGTTTGCATCTCCGGGTTCGTGAATTGGACGAAGATGCCATGTTGAACCGCGGTCTTGGTGACCATGCGCTTCCACTCGCCGGTTCCAGTACATGCGATTCTCGATCCGTATTTTTGGATGGCCATCTCCAACCCGAAGACAATTGCCACTTCGTCCTGGCTAAGTACGGTCACGACGCGCCCGCGGTCGATGACAGAGACCCTGCCGTTCAGCATGTACGACACGTCGCCTGTCCTGCGATCGATCGTCCAGATGCGTGTCGTGGCGATCTGTTTGGCGAGCATCTGCTCCCTTTGCTGCGACGCAAGCCGTTGTTGCGCTAATTGGCTCCAGTCGGCTTCGCTCTCACTATCGGAAGATGGACCGATATGAAGCGCACTTGCTTCCAGCCTTGCATCGAGTCGTCGTTGATTGCGTTGATCCGCATAGCGCCAACCCCGAAGTTGAGCGGCAGCCCGTGCATCCCCTTCGCTGGCTCTGTCCGCGACCCATGAGCGGAGATCCTTTGGAAATGCTTCTTGGCGCCTTTGTTGAATCGAGACCTTCAGGGCGCGCACTTCGAGAACGGATTGGGCCGTAGCCTGGGAGAGCAGTATTTTCTTGGCCGCCCACGGCACAGCCATCGCGCGAATTTCCTTCTTTCTCTGGCGGAGATTCAGAACCAGGTGCTCGCGTGCTTCTCTCCCTTGTGCTGTCAGGCCCTTGCACACTTCCCGTTGGCGATTTCGATACTGGTTATAATCCGCCATCAGGGAATCTCGGTCAGCGCGTCGTTGCTCTTTCCGTTCTTCTCTCAGTTCGCTATTACGAACAGGAGTACGAACGGCGTGTTGAGCGTCCTCATAACCGGATGTTGAAGCGGGAGTCCAGGCCCCAAGAGCCTGTCTCTGTGGCTTGGCGGTTGGTTTTCCCTGCGAAGTTGTTGCGAAATACGTCAGAAGCCTTCACTCGGATGTTGTAGTCGATGGCGAGGACGGTATATCCGCCTGATTCTGCCTTCTCAAGTCTGAGATGAGCCTTCGAGAGAAGGCGATGGAGGTCATCCCAAGTGACGTTCTTTCGCGTCAGAAGTTTTCGGACACCGGGGGCCACTTCCTGTCGCACGTAGGATTGGAATGATTCCTGATCCTGGTAATGTTCAAACTGCGCGGCGGCGCCGGTCGGTTGTTGTCTGGAGCATCGAAGCGTATTGCGTTCGGATCTTGATATGCGCACAGCCTGTTGCGATGCCTCATCCCAACGTGTCGGACCGGGAGTATGTGCCCAACCATGTTTTGCTTCAAGAAAGCGTACCGCGGCGTCGAGAGTCAGCCAACTGAAAGATGGCGTATGGGCTCTGTACGTCGCGGGGTGAATCTTGTTCAGCATGATGTGGATATGGAAGTGCTTTTTGTCGTCGTGAGCGACGATAACGTACAGGTGTTTGTCGAACCCAAGTTGCTTCAGTGTGTGTAAGGCAGCATCGGTCCACTCTGCGCGAGACGGGCGCTCACCTGGAGGCCATGCCAATTCGTAATGGAACACTGCATCATGGCAACGTGGGTTGAAAAACTCTAGCGCCTTCATCTCGGCTGCTGCTGTGTCGATACCAACGAGGTTGCTCGACAATACAACGTCTCCACGAAGAAGAGTATCGCCGGTAATTGCGTCGCGTTCTTTCGTAAGGTAGTTGAGCAACCGCTTGAAACTACTTCTGGATTTACGTTTGCTCGGTTGGACTTTAGCAATCATGTTGGTCCCTCAGTACATCGCGATTCAGTCCCTGATACAAGTCGTCTTCTGTGAGGTGCCGAGCTCGATCGCTTCTGATGTGCGAGAGAAGCGTTGCGCGCGTATGTCAAGGATTGTGGGCCATTGTGTCGGCACTCTGGACAAAGTCGGTGCTCTTGTATGAGGGGAGTCGTTGCGTTTGTACGAAGCCGGTTTGCCTCGTGGCACATCGACCACCATGCTGGTTAGGTCGTCCAGCGGAGCAAGTTCTGTGGCCAGGTAGTTGAAGCGCCGACACAATGGCCCACAATCCTTGACATACGCGCGCAACGCTTCTCTCGCACATCAGAAGCGATCCGACTCGGCACCTCACAGAAGACGACTTGTATCAGGGACTGAATCGCGATGTACTGAGGGACCAACATGATTGCTAAAGTCCAACCGAGCAAACGTAAATCCAGAAGTAGTTTCAAGCGGTTGCTCAACTACCTTACGAAAGAACGCGACGCAATTACCGGCGATACTCTTCTTCGTGGAGACGTTGTATTGTCGAGCAACCTCGTTGGTATCGACACAGCAGCAGCCGAGATGAAGGCGCTAGAGTTTTTCAACCCACGTTGCCATGATGCAGTGTTCCATTACGAATTGGCATGGCCTCCAGGTGAGCGCCCGTCTCGCGCAGAGTGGACCGATGCTGCCTTACACACACTGAAGCAACTTGGGTTCGACAAACACCTGTACGTTATCGTCGCTCACGACGACAAAAAGCACTTCCATATCCACATCATGCTGAACAAGATTCACCCCGCGACGTACAGAGCCCATACGCCATCTTTCAGTTGGCTGACTCTCGACGCCGCGGTACGCTTTCTTGAAGCAAAACATGGTTGGGCACATACTCCCGGTCCGACACGTTGGGATGAGGCATCGCAACAGGCTGTGCGCATATCAAGATCCGAACGCAATACGCTTCGATGCTCCAGACAACAACCGACCGGCGCCGCCGCGCAGTTTGAACATTACCAGGATCAGGAATCATTCCAATCCTACGTGCGACAGGAAGTGGCCCCCGGTGTCCGAAAACTTCTGACGCGAAAGAACGTCACTTGGGATGACCTCCATCGCCTTCTCTCGAAGGCTCATCTCAGACTTGAGAAGGCAGAATCAGGCGGATATACCGTCCTCGCCATCGACTACAACATCCGAGTGAAGGCTTCTGACGTATTTCGCAACAACTTTGCAGGGAAAACCAACCGCCAAGCCACAGAGACAGCTCTTGGGGCCTGGACTCCCGCTTCAACATCCGGTTATGAGGACGCTCAACACGCCGTTCGTACTCCTGTTCGTAATAGCGAACTGAGAGAAGAACGGAAAGAGCAACGACGCGCTGACCGAGATTCCCTGATGGCGGATTATAACCAGTATCGAAATCGCCAACGGGAAGTGTGCAAGGGCCTGACAGCACAAGGGAGAGAAGCACGCGAGCACCTGGTTCTGAATCTCCGCCAGAGAAAGAAGGAAATTCGCGCGATGGCTGTGCCGTGGGCGGCCAAGAAAATACTGCTCTCCCAGGCTACGGCCCAATCCGTTCTCGAAGTGCGCGCCCTGAAGGTCTCGATTCAACAAAGGCGCCAAGAAGCATTTCCAAAGGATCTCCGCTCATGGGTCGCGGACAGAGCCAGCGAAGGGGATGCACGGGCTGCCGCTCAACTTCGGGGTTGGCGCTATGCGGATCAACGCAATCAACGACGACTCGATGCAAGGCTGGAAGCAAGTGCGCTTCATATCGGTCCATCTTCCGATAGTGAGAGCGAAGCCGACTGGAGCCAATTAGCGCAACAACGGCTTGCGTCGCAGCAAAGGGAGCAGATGCTCGCCAAACAGATCGCCACGACACGCATCTGGACGATCGATCGCAGGACAGGCGACGTGTCGTACATGCTGAACGGCAGGGTCTCTGTCATCGACCGCGGGCGCGTCGTGACCGTACTTAGCCAGGACGAAGTGGCAATTGTCTTCGGGTTGGAGATGGCCATCCAAAAATACGGATCGAGAATCGCATGTACTGGAACCGGCGAGTGGAAGCGCATGGTCACCAAGACCGCGGTTCAACATGGCATCTTCGTCCAATTCACGAACCCGGAGATGCAAACAACTCACGGCCTGGAACAACGCAATGCGAATCAGCTCCAGCTTCAGGCAGCACGACTTCATTCCATCGAAACCCGGCTCAGAACTGAGGAAGCCCAGGACTTGATCTTCACCAACGAAGCAGATGTGCGCCAGCTTCTCTTTATTTTCCAGCCGGTTGCTCAGGCACATCAATTGGTCGAGCTTCTGAAGCGGTCTCCACTCCCGGAACCGAAGTCAAACGTAGACGGCACTCTGACCATCGCCCTTCTCGGGTCTCCCACGGGCCAGCAGTCTTTCAAGGTATCGATTCACGAGGGGAAGCGACAAGAGATCATCGATCTGGTTGTGCAAGCCCGCCAGATGGCGCATCGGCTGATGCGCAGTAATCTCAGAACGCACAGCAATGAAAGAGAGGGCAGGTAGGCGGTGATCGAACAACACCGTTATCTTTCACATGGAAGAGCAAACCACGCGTTGCTGCAGGTCTGCAGAAGGCTCTTCACGATCATCCCGTGTGCGCTCGCCTGCTGCATGGCGCTGTTTTGAAAGGCTAGGCCACCGCGACCTGTGTTGGATTCTTGAGCTTATGCACGAAGGCAAAATAGGCCACCATCACGCGAAATGCCTTCGACCGGTTGACACCGCAGAGAACTTCTCCTCCGATCCTCTCCAGTTCATCGGCTATCTCGTGCGTCAAAGGAAACACGAATGCGGTGTCGATACTCTGAAATGGAATGTTCAGCCACTGGTTGTTGTAGAACCCAAGAAGCTGCGCCTGCGCGGCCTTGGTTTTGAAACTCATGATGACGTGTTCAGCCAGTGCGTTTTTTCGCCGGATTTTGAGCACAGCAAAGAGTTGATTGAAATGGCTCTTGGTGAATCTGGAATCGACGGTAAGCCGAAGTTGAGTGCGCTTGTCTGCGGGAGCAACGACTCTGCGCTTCGGTCGGGTTGTGGCCTTCTTGGCAATGGGCATGTGGTATTCCTCATCATGATGTATCTTACAGCATAAGTATCTATATTTGGAGGACGCCATAGCCGATTGTCACCAAAGGGTTTTCATACTGGAAATGCACGGCGTAGTAGTGGATTCATTGCATGAAGAGGCGAGGGATTCAAATCGAATGAATCACAGCAAATCCAACCGTGGGGCAGGGGGAGAAAAGGAGACTGGCGAGGCTTTGTTCAGCTTGCAGTGAGCTCAACAAAAACAGGTGTGCGTGATGTATGCAAGATTGCGGATCGAAGGATGAGGTCAGCGAGCACGCCGAACTGCGTTCCGCCTTTCAATTGCATCTGGGCGCCGCGTTCTTGAAGGGATGGCGCTGGGGAGGCTCGTTCGGAGTCGGGAGCAGCGCCAGGATGGAGGGTACTGCAAGGTTGAGGGCGGGGTTCCGGTGCCGGAGGTAGCCATACATGGCCTGCGCCCTGGCACCAATCTGGGCCTTGGGGCCGAGGGCTGTGCGACCCAGAAAGATTTGCCCGGCGCCCATCTCGATCCCCTGGCGAACACCGGCGTACACCAGTCCGAGATACAAGGGAACTCCCCCGGCCGCCGCGGCCTTGTCGAAACCGATGTAGAGGCCATGCGCGCTGTTGCCATCCCGGATGACGTTGACGAAGCCCAGTAGCTCCTTGCCGTTCTTAGGCCGGGCGACGACGGTGCGAAAATCGTCGCCGAAGCTCGCCGCGAGCGCGGGAATCCATTGCGGACCAATGGTCACTAATCGCAGCTTCTGGCGTTCGTGCACCTGGAGGTAGAGATCGTGAATCTCCTGTGTCTTGCGGTTTGGCCCAGTCGCATCCCGGCATGGCGCGTTCACGACTCTCCCGGCTTGGTTTTGGGGTTCCGGTTTCCCTGATAGCACCGGGATGGTTCGCGGCAAAGGGCTGGGTTGTACGTTGGAGCATTTGAAGGGAATGGGGGAAGCGGGTTGCCCATCCTGTTGCCGAAGGGCAAGCAGGATGGGCGTTTCAGCCCACATCAGAAGAGGAAGCGCGCAAGTAAATAGACAGTGTTGTTGTCGCTCGCGTCGCGCCCCGCACCGTCATAGTTGATAGCCGCACCATTGAATCGGGTGTAGCCGGTGTACTGAAAGGCCAGGTCGAGATTTTGTATTGGCCAGAAAGAGAGGTTTCCGATGTATCCGGCGCTTCTCGGGTCGCCGTTTGCGCTGCCCGTGAGCGCCACTTGCGGGTAAAACAAGGGATCTGACGTACCCGAGGTCGTGAACCATGCAAAAGCTGTCGAGTAACGATTTCCCAAGTGATACTCGACGTTCGCGGTGCCCGTATCAAGATGATGCCCGATCTGGGCTGCTGCTGCTGGTACTTCTTCATAACTTGCAACGAGTGCGGAATTCTCGCGGATAAGCGTGCCACGGAAGGACAAGACATCTTTGCCGAGGGTTCGATCGTACTCAATATCCGGGCCCCAGTCCGTGTAGCTGTCCTCCGGCCCGGTGATTGCCCCCGGGGTTGATTTCATGTGGATGCCGTAGGTGCCGATTTCCAGGTTATCCTTTGTCCCATTTTGCTGCCATGCTAACCGCCAGTACGGTGCTACGCCGCGGATGTTATAGGAATAAGTCTGCCCCGTTGTGGGCTGAGGGCTGCCTACGTGTTCGGAACGGTAAATGGTTCCGGCGAAATACAGATGCTGGTTCCACATGGTATAGGCGCCTAATCCCGCCACATCCTGCGCCAGAGGTCCGTCAATAATCGGGGCGGCAGTTGGGGTCGGAGCCGAGTCGGGGGCGATGAAAGGAAAGCCCCACGCCGGAGTGCTGTTCCAAAGATCTTCCACGGTCGGGTTATTGTTCAGAGTAAGACCGTACACCCACTCTTTACCGGCTAATTGCTTCTTGTTGGCGTAGCGGATATCGGTGTTATCCGCGCTAAAGTGATCATCCTGCGTGTCATAGGTCACCTGGAGAAAGCTACCGAGATGCGAGGCCCAGGCTCCGGCGAGGAAGAGGGATACGTCCTGGGGAAATTCAAAGTTTCCGTTCTGGGTGCCGGGTTGGGGAGTACTGGTACTTGTCAGCGAGGTCTCAAACATTACACTAAGCGGCAGGGAACCAAGAAGGTTGAGGCCTGCGTGGCTGGTTTTGGACTCGGCAATAATATCGTTGTTCTTGGCTCGATCTATGTACCCCATAAGCTTGAAGAGCCGCCCGGCGGCGTTCAGCTCAGGCGGCGTGGTATGACAGCCGCTGCACGGCAAACCGGTCTGGCGCGCATAACTGGGAAGCGCCATTGCGCCAGGAGCCAGTCCCCAGGAAACAACGAACAACGTAAACAGACTACGTAAGGTGTTCCACTTCATGATCATGATCCCTCCCTGGAGCGTGCTTCAAAGATAGGTTTGTCCTCAAATCAGATACTTACGCATGAGGGCGGGTGAAGTGTTGAGCTTCTGCCATAAAGAACAAGCAGAAGCTGTTGACAAACGAACAGCGGAAACTGATTGAGCGCTTGCGAGCAGCCTTCTTCATTGCTTTGCATAGACCACCCCAGCGGGTCGATAAGACGGTTCGGAAACGAGACGGATGTAAGCAATCAACGCCTGAACTTCAGACTTGCTGAGCGTCGAGCCGTAGGGTGGCATCAGAGCCGAGCGATTCAGCGCTGGGCCGCCGTGAGCGATGATGGCGGTGAGATCGGAGTCGCTCAATTTGTTGAAGGTATTTCCTTCAGTGAAAGGGTGTGGCTTCACTGCGAGATTGTCGTAATTAGACACCCTCTCCGCCGAGGAGTCCGGATCATGGCAGCGCGCGCAGTACTTATCTTGCAGTTGATAGCCGAGCTGTTGCTGATATCCGGCAGCAAGCTCGCTGACCTTGAGGAGAAACTGCTTGCCGGTTTTATCAGGCGACGCCGCGGTCAGTTCGTATCGTCCCGCTGTTTCTCCCAGAGTCACATTGGTGGTGGCCTGTCCGCTGGAATCGGTCAGGCTCTCAACGGGATCGAAGATGACGCCCCCAGGACCGCTGAACTCGACCAGCGCCCCAGTAACCGCATTTCCCTGCTCATCGTTGACCTGCACTACCAGCGGCTGAGGAAGCATGGCGCCCGGCGTGCCCAGCTGTCCCCCTCCGCTCGACTCCACCAGAGCTGAGCCTGCGGCCGTAGCATGAAGCGCGGGCGCGGGAGCGGGCCGATGCTTGCATCCCGCACAGAGCGTCAAGGCCACCATCCCGAGGAAACACAGATTCCGTTTCATTTCTTCGCCCCCTGTCTCCCGGAAGCTTTTTGTGTCATAAGAAATGCAGTCAGGGCGCGAGCATCCTCGTCGCTCATGTCCTGGTTTGGCTCAATCGTGCCTGGCCGCAACGCCTGGGGATCTTTCAGCCAGTGATAAATCCAGGCCGCGGTGAGACGGGAACCCACCTGTGTAAGAGTTGGACCAATGTAACCTTTGTCCTGCTGTGGGTTGACCATGTGACACGACTGGCACGAGTACTTCGAATAGAAGAGTTGCCGTCCCTGTTCGACAAGCGCCGGAGGATATCCGCTCAGCGGCATGGAATCGCGGTCGAAGGCAGGTGTCTGATACACGGTCATGATGTAGTCGGTCAGTTCGGCGCTTTCGCTGTCGGAGAGATTGAATTTCGGCATCCGCCGGATCAGTGCCGGGCGCAGGGTGTTTGGGTTCTTCAGAAAATCGTCCAGCCACTGCCGCTGCACCGCTGTGCCTTCCCAGGTGAGGTCAGGGGCCATATCTCCGCCGCGGCCGTTGATGCGGTGACAGCTAAAGCAGTTCAAGTCCGTCATGAGCTTCCCGGCTTTCCCTGCGGGCTGGTAATTCGAAATTTGCGGTGACTGTATCTCCAACCGGGGCGGCAGAGTGAAGCTTCGATCGGTCAGGGAGAGCAGAGCCGTGGTGAGTGCATCCACCTGCGCGGGCGTGAAGGTGTACTCGGGCATGAGCAGGCCGGGACCGAAGGCACGGGGCTGGCGGATCTTCCCCGCGAGGTAGTCCGGCAACGTGTGCGGCATGCCGGAGAGGAAGACGATTTGCGCGATGGACTTGCTGCCGATCCGGCTCAACTCGGGGGCAAAACTTCCAGGCTTCGTGATTCCGGTGATTTCATGACATGCGGCGCAGCCGTATTCAGTCACCACAGCCTTTCCGTGCGCGATCTGCACCGGCGTTGCCGGTTCGAGGTGCACATTGGCGAGGAAATCGGAATCGGTCTTGTTCTGCAAGTATCCGGTCAGCAACCTGAGCTGCTGGTCGGTCCACCGGTAATGCGGCATCGGCGTATTGGGGTCGTAGGTACGCGGATCCTGCAGCCAGGCCTGAAGCCACTCCGGTTTTACCTTGCTGCCGATCCCTGTCAGCTCCGGACCGATATCTCCACCCACCAGATTGCCGGCAGCATTCTGCACGGCATGGCAGGAGGCGCAGAACGACTCGCCATAGAGGGTTGCTCCCGCGGCCGGATCAGGCGTCCGATTCGATGCCGTTGCTGCAATTGGCGCAATATCTCCAGGCAGCGGCTCGCTGTTTGCGATGAGGAAGGCGGAGATATCTCTGGCATCCGCGTCGCTCAACCGGAAGTTCGGCATGGTCGCCGACGCGGAATAGCTCGCCGGGTCTTTGAGCCACGCGTAAATCCACTCCCGAGTGGTCTTGTCTGCGATGTGCGTCAGAGGCGGAGGGTCGTCAGTCGCCGCCATCGCGCTGCCGTCCGGCAGTCTGACTGTATGACAGCGCACGCAGCCATAGCCGGCAAGCAGTTCGCGGCCTTCATTGAGTCTGGGCGTTCCTACCAGAGGCGCCTGATGGCACTGCCCGCAGGAGGACTCGATATAGCGCGCCGGCAGGATGGGTTCTTCCGGGTTCTGGTGAGCTTCAGCGACCGTCGTGGCGGCGCCCTGCCCGCGATGACAGATGACGCATCCAAACTGGTCGAGGGAATGCGGGATCTTCGGATGCGCGCGGAAGGGCTGGGCCACATCCGCTAGGCTGGCTTCGGTAAGCCCGGTATGGCAGTCTCTGGCAGCGGTCGACGACGCCAAGATCCGGCAGCCATATCTGCCGGATACCGCCCTGGAAATGCCGCTGCAGCGTAACGGCATCGCCGCGATCGCGAATCAGTCTGAGGTATTGCTGCTGATAGTGGCGCCATTCGCTGAAGTGATTCTTTGCCGGAGCGATCGCCAGAGAGATAAGTAGGAGAAGACTGACAACGCCAAAGGGGCGAATCGGATCGCGAAACAACGCCCGCCAGAAGGAGACAAATTTAGCCATCCAAAATTGCATTAGCTCCTCCATGGCCAAACCCATGACCAGCCAGGCCCGCGAAAGAACGTACCCACCGTTGTCAGTACGACCAGTTCGAAAAGGTACCAGGTCATGATCCACCAGGAAACAGGCCGCGAGGCGAGATAGCGACGAAACTGTTGTGAAGACCGAGGGGTGCTGAAAGCCGCCACCAGCATGAAGCCCGCGATGATGAGTGTCGGTATCAATGCCACATACACATGGAAAAGCCAGAGAAAGAGGGAGAGGGCCGCGGCCACGGCATAGAAGATATTCAGGCGACGGCGCCGGTTCTTCAGAAATAGTCCGTCCGCATCGATGTTGACGTTGAAGTAGGGAATGACGACCAGGGCAACGACGAGCAGCGTTGGAATCAGTACACCCGCGACCACAGGCGGGAAATAGTGCAATATTTCCTGCAGTCCCAGGAAATACCAGGGAGCCTTGGCTGGATTGGGCGTGGTTGTGGGATCGGCGATCCCTTCGAGCGGCGCGTTGAAAAACAGCGAGATCAGCACCAGCGCAATGGTGAGGAGTTCGATTGCGAGAGCGGCGCGAAATAACGCTTCCGGATAAGTCTGGACCCGCTCTTCGTCAAAGACTTTGACTTGCGAGGAGGTTCTCCGCGTAACGAACAGAACGCGCTTCTGCGACTTTCTGACATCCGAACCTATTCCTGCGGTAAAGTCCTTCGGCTCTGTCATGGTTTCTCCACCAACTCTGGGATCGCTTCCCGTGAATCTTCCCTGCTGGGTTCGCTTTGTCGCACATAGAGTCCGCCATCCTTGCGAATCCGCCAGAAATGCACCATCAAGAAGAGCACCGCAGCCAGGGGCAGGATCACACAGTGCAGCACATAGAATCGCAGCAGAGCATTGGCATTCACCTGGTGCCCTCCTAACATCAGGAAGCGAATCTTATCTCCGACAAGAGGCACGAAGGAGGAGATATTGGAACCGACCGTGATTGCCCAGAATGAAAGCTGATCCCAGGGAAGCAGATAACCCGTGTAGCTGAGCAGGAGCGTAATCAACAGCAGAACGACGCCAACCACCCAGTTGAATTCGCGCGGCGGACGGTACGCCCCACGATAGAAGACCCTGAACATGTGAGCGAAGGCCAGCAGCACCATGGCGTGCGCTGACCAGCGGTGGAGATTGCGCAGAAACAGCCCGTCGGAGACGACAAACTGCAGATCCTTCATATCCGCATAGGCTTGCGGAACCGAAGGATGGTAGTAAAGCATCAGCAGGATACCGGTAATCACGAGGAGAAGGAAGGTTCCCAGAGTCAGTGCTCCCAGATACCAGGTAGCGCTGAAACTGAGCATCCGCCGCCGGACTTTTGTGGAAAACAGATGCAGGAAGACATTCTGCTGAATAGCAAGGGCGCGATGCAGGGTGCTGGAACCGGCGCCACTCCGGAATATGGAACGCCACACCCGCGTGCGCTTCAGTTTGTCGACGTAACCGTCAATTCTGCCCGCCATATTCATATCCTTAGGAATTCAAAGGGATGGACGGTTATGGACCGGTCCACCATGATGTCGCCATCGTCACTCAGCCATGTCTTCAGCCACGGCAGGGGTGCGGGCGCCGGACCTGCGAGCTTCTGTCCCTCCCGGTTAAACCTGCTGCCATGGCAGGGGCAGGCAATGATGCCAAGCTCCGGCCTCCAGGCTGTTATGCATCCAAGATGCGTACAGATGGCGCTCAGCGAGAAAAAGCCTTCCTGCATATGAACCAGATAGATTGCAGAGTTCACGTCGAGCGTAACGGAGCCAACCGGATAGGTGTCGGGTGTACCCGCGTTCACGATCGGAGAGGCTTCGTACAGAACATTGGGCGAGAGGAACTGGTAGGCAAAGGTCAGTGTCCCGGCCGCCGCTACGCCTAGCGATCCCAGGCCGAGCCTGCTGAAGAAGATCCTGCGGCTGATTTCTTGCTCCGTCGGCGATGGCATGGATCTCTTTTCGTCTGCCATAGGTTTCCTCACTTTTTCCCCGCGGCGGCCGTCCGAAACGGCGCATCGATGGCTTCAATGGAAATCAATCCTGTGCCCTCAGCGGGAATCAGGTTGTAGGACTCCATGGTGATGGTTCCCACCGGACAGCGCATGGCGCAAAGTCCGCACCGGATGCAGCGAGTCTCGTCTTTCAGCATCACCGAACCGGAGACGACCCCGAGTTCCTCCGCCCTGAGATCGTCCAGCTCGACGGTCAGCAGGCCCTCGCGGTCCACAAGCTGCTGCACCACTTCCGGCTCGAACTGAAAGCGGTCGAGGCTGACAACCTCGAGGCAGTCTTCCGGACACACGTCGATGCACCCGCCGCACAGGATGCACAGGCTACCATCCTCGAGATTGCCCTCAAAGACGGTGTTGACCCAGCAGTGCAGGCAACGCTGCGCCTCCAACTGCGCGCTCTCCTCGTCAAAAACCAGCTCCACCTCGGTCACCCCGGTGCGGCGATCGAGCGGGAGGGTAGGAATGGGTTGTCGCACCAGATCGAGCAGGTCGAGCGGCATGCTGTGACGATCGAGGACTTCGACCTCGACCACCTGCTCCGGATGTTTGAAGCCGCGGAGAAATTCGTCGATGCCGACCGCGGCGCGCTTTCCGTCGGCCACGCTATCGATAATCAGGCGGGGACCAAAGACACAATCGCCGCCTGCAAAGATGCCCTCCGCGGAAGTCATCAGCGTGCGGGGATTGACGGCGATCAGGCCACGCCGCGAAATATCCACACCGTCTTCAGGCTTCAAGAAATCGAGCCGGGGCGCTTGGCCAATTGCCATGATGACGGTGTCGCATTCCAGCAGCGATTCACTGCCTTCATAAAAAGCAGGGTTGAATCGCCCATTCTGATCGAAAACCCACTTGGTCTTCAGTACTTCCAGGCCAGCGACCCTGCCATTCTCACCGACGATGCGGTTGGGACCGAGGCCCGGATGAAGGATGATTCCTTCCGCCTCTGCTTCCTCGATCTCATCGAGAGCCGCGGGCATTTCCTCGCGGCTTTCGAGGCATACCAGATGCACTTCCTGCGCGCCTAAGCGCAGGGCGGAAAGTGAAATGTCCACCATTTCCCGAGCAGCCACCGCATCCACGCTCTCCCACGACGGTTCCTGATGCTCCACGCCGGGCGCATGCTGGCGGAGCACCTCGCGAGCTGCGGAACGGGCCACATCCATGGCCACGTTGCCGCCTCCGATGACAATGACTTTCTTCCCGATGGTGAACTGGTATCCGAGATTAACGTTCAACAGAAAATCGATTCCCTTGTGCACGCCGTCCAGATCCACGCCTGGGATGGCAAGATCGCGGCTGCGGTGTGCGCCGACTGCCAGCAGGATGGCATCGAAGTCTTGACGGCGCAGATCGGAAATCGTAAAGTCGCGCCCCGCCGCCTGGTTCAGCTTCAGCGTGATGTCACCAGTCGCCAGGATCTCCCGTACCTGCGCCTCCACCACGTTTCGTGGCAGCCGGTATTCGGGAATTCCCAGGTACAACATCCCGCCCGCCACCTGTGCGGCCTCAAAGATGGTGACGGAATAGCCCATCAGCGCAAGGTCGTGCGCGGCAGCAAGTCCAACCGGCCCTCCGCCAACCACCGCAATGCTGAACGGGAGCTTGAGCTGTCTGCGCCCCGTGTTCACATCCACCGGCCGCTTCGACTCCGGGCCGTGCCGTTCAGTGAGGAAGCGTTTGAGAGCGCGGATCGCGATAGGCCGGTCGATGGATCCGCGGCGGCAAGCTGTTTCGCAAGGATGTGCGCAAACCCGTCCGCAGATGCTTGCCAGGGGATTGGGGTCGCGGGCGAAACGGTAGGCCCCTTCATAACGGCCCTCGGCGATCAGTGCGACATATCGGCCCGCGTTGGTGTGCGCTGGACAGGCCATCATGCATGGGAAATTGCTGTTCAGCCACTCCACATCCACCGTTTTGTTTTCGTAGCGCTTCAGCATGACGATCTCTTCCGGCTCTTCCGCACATGCGTAGCCGGCCCCGCCGATTCGCGTTTTTTACTTCGCGAGAGTCACGTCAGCTTTTGTATCTCCGGACACAGTGACCTGACGGGAAGAAGCTTTGCGTCCCTCGTTCCAGGCAGTTATGGTGTAAGTACCGTCAGGAATGTTCTCGATGCGGTATTCCCCTGACTGATCTGTCTTCGCAAAGTAGGGCGTCGGCGACACGATGATGAAGCCCGACATATCGGGATGGACATTGCACAGCAGCGCGACCACGCCCGGGTTATCGAATTTGAAGCTTCGGCTCTCTCCCTGCGGCCAGGTCCCCATGTTGTGGCCCAGGCTCTTGTTTCCGCTGACCGAAGCCCAGAAGACGTTGTGTGCCACACTGTCGCTGTTGTGGAACTCAACCGTGGTGCCCTGTTGGACGACCATGATATGCGGCACAAACGCCAGGCCCTTCTGGTCCATGACAGGATGCTGTGCCGGCGCCGGGAAGGTCTTGCTTGCGATCGCCCCTAGGTAGACCACCGACTCTCCCTTGGCGCCGGAGACTTTCCCGCTAATGGTGCCCGCATAGGCCCCTGTAGCCAGAGCGACGGCCACAATCGCTGCCGGAATGCTGTATTTCATGAGTCCTCCTTGAGCTGAAAAGTTCTGGTTAACATGCGTGCCTGGACCACCAAGTCAGGGGCAGGAAAATCCCTCTATGCTCCAGCTCCGTGATCAGGCTCAGATGATTTGCCGGAAGCGAACCCGACCTGCCACATCAGGCAGTGTGAAATCTCGACTGGGGTGCAGTATGTGATCTGCATCACAACAGAGCTTCCTGAACACCGCACCTGCGCCGCCCTACGCAGCCTACATCACTAGGACAGCTGCCTAACGGCCGCAATCCGCTCCATTCAATGTGATTACTCTCACGCAGCCCAACATGGTAGCGTGGATTGTGTCTCGGGAGCCGCTGCTGAGGGGGATCGCGGGAACCCTCGTGCTAGTGCGTCGCTGGAAGCTGTGCACCGTGCCGATGCCGGCCGTGCCGGAAGAGCCGCTCTCGCAGGCGATCCGAGAGCGGATCCGAAGACGACGGAGTTACGAGCACGGCGGGATGGTGGCGGAGATCGACCTATTGGAAGCGCAGGAATGTGGCACCACGGCGCGGAATTCCGTGGCTTCCCACAACTGAAAACTAGACCAAAGATTGGGATTGCATGAACCGTTTCGCTCGCCTGATTCTATTCGCCGCCTGCACCCTGCCGGTTTCCGCGCTTGCCACTACCATCTCCGGAGAGGTGATCGATAGGACCACCAACAAGCCCGCCACCGGCGATACGGTGATGCTGCTTGATCTTACCCAGGGCGTGCGGGAGTCAGCTCGGACCATCGTCGACGCGAAGGGGCATTACTCCTTCACTTTTCGCAGCAACGCCGGGATGTACCTGGTCCGCGTGGAGCACCAGAAGACCGCGTATGGCGGGCCGGCGCCGCCAAGCGTGACCACTGTCAACGTGGACGTGTATGACGTGTCGGCCAAAGTGGAGGGCGTGAGGGAGGAAGCGGACCTGTCGCGGATCGAGACCGATCCGCAAGGTCTGCACGTGGTGGAAAACTACTTCATGGAGAACGAGTCGAAACCGCCGCGCACGCAGTTCAGCAAGCACAGCTTCGAGATTTATCTGCCGCAGGGGGCGCAGATCGACGGTGCCGCCGCGATGGGGCCGGGAGGAGCGCCGACGGCATCCTCGCCTGTTCCATTCGGCGGCAAGGGGCATTACGCGTTCATCTTTCCGATCCAGCCGGGCGAGACCCGTTTTCAGATCAGCTATCATCTCCCGTACAAAGGCAGCTTCGGATTTCAGCCCGGGGTTTCGCTGCCCACCGACAACCTCGCCATCATGCTGCCGAAGAGCATGGCGTTCGACGGATCGGGCTTCCAGTCCATCGACGCAGACCCGAACATGCAGACGTTTCTGGCGAAGAATGCGAAGCCCGGAGCGGCGCTGGCGTACACAGTTTCGGGAACGGGGACGATGCCGCGCGAGGAGCAGAACGGCCAGGGCGATAACGCTCAGGCTCAGGGCAGCGCACAGAGGGCATGCCAGGGGCGTCCGATCAGGGTGGGCAGGGTGGCCAGGACCAGTCCGCGGCG
>CAWIHC010000014.1:0-54014 GCA_963835895.1 uncultured Acidobacteriaceae bacterium
ACAAAGAAAGATGACAAACGGAAAGCACGATGAAAGAATTGTCGAGAAGAGAATTCTGTTCCATGACCGCATGCGCTCGGGCAACCGCCTTCAGCGCACCGCGAAGCCTGATGGCGCAGCCGTCCGCTCTTGAGGTCGCGTGCACATCGACCCTGCCGCGAGCCTGGCCAACGTGTCCTTGGATTTTATGGGGTTGAGCTATGAGAGCGGGCAACTGGCCTATCCGGATTTCTTTTCGCCTCGGAATACGGCCCTGATCCAGATGTTTCGCACACTGAGTCCATCGGGCGTGCTGCGTCTCGGCGGCAACCTGAGCGAATTTACGGTTTGGTCCGCGGCGGAACCATCCGCCCCACCTGATCCCGGCGGATTGGTGGGACCCGATCCGGGACATCGCGAGCCGCGCACTTTCACCATCACTCCGAACTCCATCCGAAACCTGCAGGGCTTTCTCGGCGCGGCCGGCTGGAGGTGCATCTATGGCCTGAATCTTGGCGGAGGCACGCTGGAGCAGGCGCTGGCCGAAGGCGGATTTGTAGCCGGGACACTGGGACCGCAACTGATCGCGGTGCAATTCGGAAACGAACCTGATCTCTTCAAGCATCGGGATCAAGGCGAACAAGCCGTGGACATTCGACGAATACCTTTCCCGGTGGAAGATGTTTCGCGCTGCGTTTCATGAAAAGCTCCCCCAGGTTGCGGTGGCCGGACCGGACACCGCCTCAAACCAGACATGGGTGAAGCAGTTCACCGAGGATGTTGCGAAAGAGATTGTGCTGGCGACGAGCCACTACTATCCGCTGGGTCCGCCGACCGATCCGACGAATGACGATTGATCGGCTCTTGCATCCCGGAGCCCGTTTCGATTCTTCCTGCCGGCAGGCGCTGGATTCGGCCAGGGCTGCCGGTTTGCCGTTTCGCATGGCGGAAGGAAACTCCTGCTATAACGCGGGCAAGCCGGGGGTCAGCGATACATTCGCATCCGCACTGTGGGCGGGGGATTTTTGCCTGCAGATGGCATCTCTGGGCTGCGTGGGAGTGAATTTGCACGGGGGGGCGAACGGCTACTATTCGCCCATCGTGGGCTCCATCGAGAGCGGCTTTGCTGCCCGGCCGGAGTACTACGGCCTGATGCTGGCGCAACAGTTCGCGGGCCACACCTTGAAAAGGACAACGCTTGAACGCGCAGGGAGGGAATCTTACGGCCTATGCGGCCGGCGGAGGAGACGCGGCGCATTCGGTTGCCGTCTTTAACAAAGATGGCCGCGATGCGGAGGTTACGATCGCTGATCCTTCACCAGGATTCAGGCAAGCTTCGGTCGCGCGTCTCGAGGCCTCAGCAATCGAAGCCAAGGACGGGGTGAGGTTTCAGGGAAGCACCGTGGAGAGCGATGGACAATTTCATCCGCGGATCGGTGAGCCGCTAAAGGCTCATTCTGGCAAGGTGCGCGTAGGCGTTCCGGGTTACTCAGCAGCACTGATTCGGCTGGACTAGGACGCGTTTCACACCCAGAAACCGTGCGCTCCGAATCGGCGATCCATTCAATCCGATGAGCCTCTCGCGAGTCGCTGCGGATCTCGAGTTCAAGCCAATCAGATCGTTGGCATTCGTGTTTCCCAACCCACACCTTTTGACACGGCCGGATCGGTGAGATCCGGCCATTCATTTTGTTGGGTTTAGGCTGCAGGTTTTCGGCACCCTTTTTGAACGCCCTGTTCAGGCGCCATTTTTGAATGGACGATCTTGTGAACGGTGGCGCGGCTGATGCGGTGGGCCCTGGCGATCTGGCCGAGACTTTGCCCTTGCTGGCGATCACGCCGGATGGCTTCGTGGTCCAGGATTAAAGGATTGCGTCCGATGTGCGTGCCTTCGCGCCGGGCGCGAAGCTGGACGATGTGCTGAGCGCGTCGTACTACTTCCGCTACTACCTGGCGCGGGCGCTGGAGCATGCGGGAATGGGCTCGAGGTACCTCGACTCGATCAAGCCGTGGCGCGACTTGCTTCCGCAGCACTTTACTACATGGCCTGAAACTCCGGGCGAGACACGCTCTGATTCGCATGCGTGGAGCGCGCACCCGATCTACGACCTCCTGACGCTGGTGGCGGGCATTGAGCCGGCGAGCCCAGGCTTCAAGACTGTGCGCATTGCACCCCATCTTGGTTCACTGCCCAGGCTGCAGGCGACGTATCCGCATCCTGCGGGCACCATCGCAGTGGAGTACGTGAAGAAAGGCGGGGTGCTTGAAGCCAAAGTGAAGCTGCCGGGGACGCTCACAGGAAGCTTTGAGTACGGAGGACGGAGTTGGAAGCTCGAACCAGGCGAGAACCGCATCGAAGCTCTTCCTAAATAGCGAGTAGAAAAAACCGGCTCCTCTATAGAACATCCGGTTGGGCGACAAACTGGGCTCTGCAGAGGTTAGGGGCTTTACTTTTACCACGCTCGAGGTGTCCGCACACGATTCGGCAGCCTGTGCTTCGACCCGTCTATACTACCGTCTGTGAAAAACTGGAGATTTTATTCGCTGTTGAGCGCAGTCTTTCTGGCTGTTGCCGCTGCGCAGCTCGCGAATGGCCAGACGGCACCGACCGCCGCCGGGCCGCAACTTGCAATCATCGACACCGATATTGGCGACGACATCGACGATGCGTTTGCGCTTGCTCTTGCGTTACGCAGCCCGGAGCTGCACATTCTGGGCGTTACCACGGCTTACGGTGACACGGAGCTGCGTGCGCAGCTACTCGATCGCTACCTCAGTGCAATAGGCCGTGCCGATATCCCGGTTGCTGCCGGAGTCGCCACTCCTCATAACAATATCTTCACTCAGGCGGCCTATGCGCATCAGGCGCCCGCGCGCAAGCACCCGGATGCGGTTGCGTTTCTGCTCGACCAGATTCGCGCCCATCCCGGCCAGATCACGCTGATTGCCATCGGCCCGCTGTTCAATGTTCAGGCGGCAATTGAACGCGATCCGGCTACCTTTCGTCAGCTAAGGCGAGTGGTAATCATGGGCGGCAGCATCTACCGGGGCTATGGCGAAGATAAAAACGGAGCTCCGCGGCCTCCGGAGCCTGAGTGGAACATCAAATGTGATCCGGCAGGAGCACGGGCCCTACTTTCTGCCGGAATCCCGGTCTTCGTGATGCCGCTCGATTCGACCCAGATTCCTTTGAAAGCTCCGGCACAAGGAGCAATCTTTTCCCATGGCTCCCCCCTCACTGATCAGTTGACCCTGCTTTATCACGAGTGGACTGGCGCAAGCGAATGGCGCACGCCCACACTCTTCGATCCCGTAGCCGTCACCTATGCCATTCGTCCCGAGCTATGCCCAGCAACGCCGATGCGGCTCCAAGTAGATGACAAGGGCTTTACGAGACCGGTGGAAGGCGCGCCGAATGCCCAGGTTTGCCTTAAATCCGATGAAGCTGGCTTCATGACTTTGCTCCTCGACCGGATTACGAGGGACGACCCTCGGTGAGTCTCGAAGCAGCTCGCAGCGTCGCATCTCAGCGTTGCGCAGGCGTACTTCTTTGTAGGAGAGTGATGATGAACCGTGTGAAGTTATCGATGGCCGCGGCCGTCTGTGTGTTGTTCACTGGCATGGCGTGGGCGCAGGAACCGAACGCACTTACATCACAGGAGAAGCAGGACGGATGGCGGTTGCTGTTCGACGGGCAAGATCTGAAGGGGTGGCACTCGTACCTCGAGAAGGAAACGGGTAGCGACTGGTCCGTGGTTGATGGTGCCATTCAATTGAAAAAGACCAACCAGGACCCGCGCGCCGACTTTGCAGACATCGTGACCGACGCCGAATACACAAACTTCGATCTCAAGCTCGAATGGAAAGCGCAACCCTGCATCGACAGCGGGGTGATGTTCTACGTGCATGAGTCACCCGAGTACCGCGACACCTGGGAGACGGGCGTCGAAATGCAGATTGCGGATCTGGCCTGCACGGTTCCGGACAGTCGCGTTCTGATGGAGCGCTCCGGCGATATCTTTGACATGATCTCGGACAAGGTTGAGTGGGTGAATCCCGCCGGGGAGTGGAACCAGTTTGAGATCGTCGCAGAACACGGTCACCTGCAACTGTTCCAGAACGGCCACGAGGTCATCGACACGCAGTTGTGGGACGGCAACTGGAACAAGTTGATCGCCGGAACGAAGTTCGCAAAGATGCCGGGATACAGCAGGTACCACGCGGGGCACATCTCGCTGCAAGGCACCGAGCCGAAAGGTGATCCGGGAGTAAAGATCTGGTTTCGGAACATCAAGATCAAGGAACTGTAAACGCACGGCGCCCGATTGCCGCCGGCGCCGGCTGCATAGGGTGGGGAAGGGGCGGCCTTAGTTCCGACACGGATCGCGTCAGTTCGTGATTCGCCGGCAATCTGGGCATAAACCGAAAATGAGTAATGTCCGCGTATGCGCATATACGCTGCTCAGATGGGGCGGACTGGGCGCCTGCTGAGGCTGCGCGTCGGTAAACTGCGCGGCGGCCGCTCCGCCGCAAGTCGTGCTATGGTTGACCCGCTGCATTGGAGGTTTCAATGGCGCAACGCTGCGTATCTCGTCTTCTCGTTCCGTTGGTTCTCTCGCTCTTGCCAGCGTGCTCGTTTGCAAGGACGGTCGTGTTCTGGCAACCCGGATTTCCGGCGGCGGATTCTCCTGCGCCGAATGAAGCGGAATTGCGCGCAGCCTTTGCCGGCGCGGGGTTTGCCAATGCTGCCGATCTGCCGGGTGCCTTGGCCGCTGCGGACACCGACCTGCTGGTGCTGCCCTATGGATCGGCGTGGCCGGAGACGGACTGGGACGCAATTCTGCAGTATCTGGACCGCGGCGGGAACCTGCTCGCCCTGGGTGGCAAACCGTTCACGCGCGCGGCATACGCGGACGCAAGCGGATGGCATCTGCGCGCGGAAAGCACGGCGCAGACGCTGGAACTGTTCATCGACGGGTACCAGGAGACACCGGGATCCGATGGGCTCCAGTTCACGCCCAATGGCGACGTGTTTCCGCAGCTAGCTTCGTTTGGATGGCATCGGGCGTTCAGCCCGGTAGCGCGGCTTTCGGTGATTAATTACGATGCGAGCGGCGGCGCGACCGGCGGCGAGGATATGGATCTGACCACGCTCGCCTGGGGCGAACGCGGCGGGCACAAGCTGGCAGCCCCGGTGCTTGAGCTCGACCACAACGCGTATCGGTTCGTTGGCGGGCGATGGATCCTGGTGGCGTGCGAGCCGGATGCGAACTTCTTTAGCAACGGAGAACTGTTGGCGACCCTTGCGGAACTGGCGGTAAGAAAAGGCGACCGTTTCGCATTCAGGCCACATGTGCCGCTTTTCGTGCCGGGTGAAGCGTTGGAGTTCGATTACACTTCCTCCGATCCGCTGGCGACCCAGCCCGCAGGCGAGCAACTGCACGTTCGCGTGACCTCAGAAGACGGCAGCGTGCATTACGACCACACTGATCCGGCAGAACACGCGATGACGCTGCCCGAAAGCGCGGCCGAAGGCAAGGGCCTGCACAGTGTCGAAGCCACGCTGCTCCGAGACAGGAAGCCGCTGCGGACGTACCGGTCCGGATTCTGGATGCGGGACTGGCAGTATCTCTTGTCGGGGCCGAAGCTGACGGTGGGCACTGACTATTTCGAGTTGAACGGCAAGCCGCTCCCGGTGGTTGGGACGACGTACATGTCCGGGGATGTGTCGCGGCTCTACCTCATGCTGCCGAACGCATACGTGTGGGACCGCGACATGGCACAGATTCATGGGGCGGGACTCAACATGATCCGCACGGGACTGTGGACGACCTGGCAACACGTGTGGGCTCCCGACGGGCAGATGAGCGAGTCGGCGATGCGATCGATGGAGGCGTTTCTAATGTGCGCGCGGCACAACGATCTGCCGGTGCAGTTCAATCTGTTTGCGTTCTACCCGGACGAGTTTGGCGGCGAGAACGGGTACCTCGATCCGGCCGCGCTCAACGCGGAATCGCTCTACGTCCAGTCGCTGGTGGAGCGCTTTCACGAAGTGCCGTTCTTGGCCTGGGACCTGATCAACGAGCCGAGTGCAAACAGGAATCTGTGGCGGACCCTGCCCGATTACGATCCATTCGAGCAAGCGGCGTGGCGCAAGTGGATCGCGGATCGCTACCCGGACCGCGCAAAGCTGCTGCATGACTGGGCTGAACCGTCGCTGGGAATTGGGCGCGATTTGCAGGCGCGCCCGGCGGCCTTGGGTACGGAGATGGCGGCCGAAGATCCACTGGCGCTCCCCAAGGCCGGCTCGTTTTCACCGGATGCGGTGCGGAGCGGCTTCAATCCGCTTAAGGATTACGACTACGCGCTCTTCACACAGTGGGTGTTTGCCAATTGGGTGAACAGGATGCGAACCCTGATTCGCAGCACCGGCTCGGAGCAATTGGTCACCGTGGGCCAGGATGAAGGCGGCGTAGCGGGACGCGTCTCGCCCGCGTTTTATTCGCCGCAGATCGACTTTACGGCGGACCACACGTGGTGGGACTATGACGCGATCCTGTGGGCTTCACTGGCGCCGAAGTTTCCCGGCAAGCCGATGCTGATCCAGGAGACGGGTGAGCAGCGCAGGCTCACGCTGGACGATCAATTGCGCTTCAGCGCACAGGTGGAGGCGTGGCAACTGGAGCGCAAGATCGCTATCGCATTTGCACAGGGCGCCGGAGCGCTGGAGTGGGTGTGGAACATGAATGCGAACATGGCTAACGACAACGAAATCACTATCGGCGCCGTGCGTCCGGACGGAACGGAGAAGCCGGAGGCGGAAGTGCTGGCGGGCTACGCGGCGTTCGCGAACAAAAGTCCGCAGAGCTTCACGAAGATTGAGCCGCCGGCAGTAACGATGGTGACGTCCCAAGCGCTGCTGTATTCGATTTTGGGCGGCCTGGCGCTGGATACGCAGAAGCACGCACTGCGCGCAATGGCGTACTGCGATCACACCCCGCTGCGGATGTTGCCGGAGAATCGGCTCGAAGAGCTGGGGATGCCGAAGCTGGTGTTTCTTCCGTCTGCGCAGGGGCTAACGGACAAGGCCTGGGGCGAGCTGCTGGATTACGCCGCGCGCGGTGGAACCCTGCTGGTGACCGGCCCGATCGATCGCGACGAGCATTGGCAGCCGGTGAACCGGACGGCGGACCTGGGAGTGACGGCAACAGTTGCTCCGCTGGCGGTGCGCGGGTCGGAGCTGACGTTGCCGAATGGGAATTCGTTTGCGCTCGAATTCCCCGCCGACGTGCAGCAGGCAGAGACATGGACCATGCGCTTCGCCGATGGGAAATCCGTGGAAACCGTTCCTCATGGCAAAGGCCGGATTTTGTGGGCCGCAGATCCGGTGGAGTTTGCCGGGGGATATACGGCCGTCGCGGCGCTGTATCGGTGGGCGCTGGACGAAGCCGGGCTGAAACCGGTATTCCGTGAAGTGGAGCGGCTGTCGCCGGCGGTGATGGCGTTTCCCACAGTTCTGGACGACGCGGAAATCTACAGCTTCAGCAACGAGTCGCTCGATCCACAGACGGTGGACATCGTGGATGCGCTTACGGGCGCGCACATTCACTTCGAACTGCAGGCGCAGCGTGGCGCGGTGCTGCTGTTGGACCGCAAGGGAGCGGCGCTGTCGAGCTACGGCGGGGCGGCGGTGAATGCGAAATGATCCGCCCGGAATGATTGGGTAGCTGGGCTGGGCCTCTAAATCGAGCTGCAATCGGGCAAACTGCAGTTCAAATGAAGTTCCGGCGTATATCATTGAATTTATGAGCTTTGTATTCAGACCGAAATTAGCGTGACTTTAACTGTGACCGAGTATGCCCATTGGGTCCATGCTACGAAAACCCGCATGAACACTGGATAAAGTCACACTTGCGGGTCACTGTAGTCTCGCATTTCTGTCATCTTGGGTCACTTTTCGTTGTTCTCTTTCTCTATAAGCTGTGTATAATGAATAACTTATGCGCTTTAGGAAACTGCTGGTCGATTTCGGATCCGGCCCTTAACGGGCCGGGGGCCACTTGAGCTACGGGACCATCCTCTTATTTACGGGATTGGCGGTATTTGTTTCGGCGCGAGGCATGACGATCATGCGCAGGAATTCTCGCGTGAGGATCGTCCTCAGGCGGGCGGCAACGGCTGAATCGCAGGGCATGTCGAGAGAGCGGCAACGCGTGATGGCGGCCTTCAACTCGCGCAGGAATGCGACGCAGGATGGGCACGCCTCAATATGACTGCGCATTTGATCGCAGGTGACCGGCTCAACCCTCCCATCCAGATATTCAGAGAGATTGGCAAACGAGCTCTCTGCATTCCTCGGGGCGTTTCGGGCCCCGTGTTCTCTGCGCCTTCGGCCGCTTCGCCGAGGATGGGTCTTTCTTTGTCTGCTTCGACGAGCGATTGAGGATATGGTTCATCTCCTTGCGCACGCTTAAACGCGCGCGATGAAGGCGGATCCGGACGGTTCCCGGGCGAAGGTCGAGAATCTGCGCAACCTGCTCGGTGGTCAACTCCTCGATATCATGGAGCACGAGAACAATGCGCAATGAAGCCGGGATGCGCAGAATCGCCTGATGGAGCATCTGGTGCTGCTCGGCGCGAAGCAGCGTGCCTTCAGGGCTTTTCGCGGCATCGCGGAGCAAGACTTCCAACTCCTCGTCGCTCGGCATCAGCTCGTCGAGAGAAAGCATGTTCGCGGGAGCATGGGCACTCTTGCGGCGCATGCGCCAGCAGCGATTTCTTGTGACGGTATATAACCAGACAGCCAGTTGCTGCGGCTCCTGGATTTTGGCCAGGTGCGGAAGCGATCGGGACAGCACTTCCTGCATGGTGTCTTCAGCGTCTTCGCGATGCCCGCAAACCTTCATGCTGAAGGAATAGACCGTATTTTGCAGCAGGCCGATCGCCTCTTCGACAGCTTCAGGAGTATTTCGATGCAGGAGGTCTGTGGCGCGGATCAGTTCAGGTCGCATTGCTTGGGGTAGTCGAGAACAAGACAAGTATATTCGCCGGCGCACGAGAATAAGGGTTGGCTCCGAGGGTCTGGCGACGGGAATCGCGCAGAGGAGAATTCACTTTGCAACGGGCGCGGCATTGTTCAGTGCCGAAGCCTCTTCTATCATCTGAAGACAGATCGGCGAGATCTTTTTCAGCCATATTCGTTCCGCGCGGCTTCCGGCGACATTTACGGCGGCCAGCCAGGCGCGTAACAGAGCAAGCGCGAGATCGATCTCTGCCCCAGGACACCGTTCTTCCAGGCGGAACATCTGCCGATAGACTTCATCCCGAGTCCGCTCACCTTGACGCAGGGGAGACATGCGTGCCACGTTACCTCGCGCCGTAATTGGCATCCTTCAGTCCCATGGCGCGCAGAATGGCCATGGCCGGACACCAGTTCGTGAAGGCGGACTGAAGCAGGTTGAGGCCAACGAAAACCGTCAACCAAAGCCAGTACAGCGAGAGAAAGTGGGCGAGAGCAAGCGACAGCAGGACCATGACTCCTGCCATCAACCGCAAACCGCGTTCAACTGTCATCATGAGTCTCCTTGATTGGAATCGAATTGGAATTCGGGCTCCGGCTGACGCCGTGAGTGAACCATGAAGTAAAGCACGGGAATGGTGGGCCAGGAGAGGAATGTTGAGGCGATAGCTCCGGCAATGAGCGACAGGGCAAGGCCCTGAAAGATTGGGTCAGTGAGAATGACGCTTGCGCCAACGACCACAGCCGCGGCGGTCAGGAGCATGGGACGGAAGCGAACCGCGCCGGCGTCGATGACCGCTTCAGCCAGCGGCATTCCCTGGCGAATTCTGAGTTCGATGAAGTCGACGAGGATGATCGAATTGCGCACGATGATGCCGGCGCCGGCAATAAAGCCAATCATTGAAGTCGCCGTGAAGAACGCCCCCAGGATGGCATGAGCAGGCATAATGCCGACGAGGGTAAGCGGAATGGGCGCCATGATGATCAGCGGCACGATGAAAGAGCGGAACCAGCCAACCACAAGAACGTAGATGAGAACGAGCACGGCGGCGAAGGCGAGCCCCATGTCGCGGAAGACCTCGATGGTAATGTGCCATTCGCCATCCCACTTCATCGAGTAGTGGTCGGTAGAATCCGGCATGGAAGCGTTGTACCGGGTCAGGGTGTATCCGGCGGGAAGAGTGAGATGGTCGAGGTCTTTGTTCATTTTCGAGATCGCGTAGACCGGGCTCTCTTCGGCTCCTGCCACGTCTCCGGTGACGTACACAACGCGGCGCAGATTCTTGTGGTAGATGCTGGGTTCGATGGTCTTGCGATCGATGGTGACCAACTCGCGCAGTGAGACCATGCCGTCAGTGCCGGGCAGACGGATATTCTCAAGACCCTGCTCGGAGGAACGATCGGCGCGGTCAATCTCGACAATTGCAGGCACCGGCTCACGCGCAGTTTGATCGTGGATCAGGCCGACTTCGGTTCCTGAGGTCGCAAGCGCCAAGGCATGAGCCACGTCGGAGACTGCGATGCCGTGCTCCGCCGCCTTGACCTCATCTACGCGCATGATCAGTCTTGGCTCGGGGTCCTCGACGTACCAGTCGACATCAACAACGCCCGGAGTCTTTTGGAAGATCGACTTGATCTGCTGGGCGACCTGGGTTTGACCAGCCAGGTCGGGACCGTAAACCTCGGCCACCAAGGTTTGCACAACCGGCGGCCCTGGTGGAACCTCGCTGACTTGAATGCGCGCACCGTATGCGTTGCCGATCGAATCCAGCAATGGACGAAGACGTTTTGCAATGACATGACTCTGCTCGCTGCGCTGCTTGGCAGGCAAGAGGTTCACCTGGATGTCGGCCTGGTTCGGTTGGCTGCGCATGTAGTAGTGGCGCACCAGCCCGTTGAAGTTGTAAGGGCCTGAGGTTCCGGCATAGACCTGGTAATTCAAAACGTCCGGCTGGCGGGCAAGTTCTTCGCCGAGTGCCTGTGCGACGCGCGCAGTCTGCTCGAGCGGCGTGCCGTCGGGCATGTTGATGACAACCTGAAGCTCGCTCTTGTTGTCGAACGGCAACATCTTCACGCGAACCAATCCCAGGGGAACGAGCGCCACCGAGATCAGAAGCAGCACCACCACTCCGATGGAGAACAGGACGCGATTGCGCGAGGAGTGGATCAGAGGCGTCATGATGCGGCGATAGAGCCTCGTTCGCCAGTTCTCGGTCTCGGGCTCCAGTATTTTGGCTCCTTCAAGATGCCTGCCAACAAGGCGGAGGGCTGCCCATGGTGAAACCACAAAAGCCACCAGCAGCGAAAAAAGCATGGCCGCCGAAGCTCCCACGGGAATGGGGCGCATGTAGGGTCCCATCAGGCCGCGGACAAAGGCCATGGGCAACACCGCCGCGATCACGGCGAAGGTGGCCAGGATGGTAGGATTGCCCACTTCCGCGACCGCTTCGACCGCAACTTCGCTCATCGACCGGCCATGGTTTTCTCTGAGCCGGAAGTGGCGCACCATGTTTTCGACCACAACGATGGCGTCATCGACAAGGATGCCGATCGAGAAGATCAAAGCAAACAGCGTGACGCGATTAATGGTGTAGCCGAGGAAGTAGAAGACCGACATGGTGAGGGCGAGCGTGACAGGAATGGCCAACAGCACAACGCCCGACTCGCGCCAGCCAAGAAAGATCGCGACCAGCAAGGTCACCGATAGCGTCGCCAGCAGCAAATGCTCAAGCAGCTCGTCCGACTTGTTCTTTGCCGTTTCCCCGTAGTTCCGAGTAGTGGTCACCGTCACGTCGTTGGGTATGGTTACGCCCTCCATGCGGTGAACGCTCTTCAGGACGGCGTTGGCAATATCGGTAGCGTTGGTGCCCTTGCGCTTGGCTACAGTGATGGTCACAGCAGGATATTGGCGCGCTGCCGATGCGCCCGAGCTCGCCGTGCCGTAGACCACATAGTTCGCAGGGTCGGCGGCGCCAGCAGTGATCTTCTCGGCAACGTCGCGCAGGTACACGGGACGGCCGCGAACGACGCCGACGACAACCGCCTCCAAATCTTCGCGGCCGGTGAAGATGTTGCCGGCGTCCACGCGAACTTCCTGATTGTTCTCGGCGAAGCTGCCGGCTTGCACGGTCGCATTTGCAGCCTCAAGGTGCCCGACAACGGCCATGGGTGAAAGTCCATAGGCACTCAACTTTTCCGTGCTCAGCTCCACGCGCATAGTGCGCGGCAGGCCCCCAATGATCGTCGTCTCGGAAACATCGGAGATCTGCTCGATGTTGTGCTGCATCTCCGCTGCGATGGCACGCAGTTGATAGCCGTTGTAGTGTTCGCCCCACAGTGTTAAGGCCAGGATCGGGACGTCGTCGATGGAGCGGGCCTTGATCAGCGGCTGGGAGACTCCCGGCGGCATGCGATCGAAGTTCGAGTAGAGCTTGCTGTAGACCTTGATCAAAGCATCTTCCTGCGGCGTGCCGACCAGAAAGCGGACAATCACCAGGCTCTGCCCTGGAGACGACGTCGAGTACACATACTCGACGCCGGAGATCTGATGCACCAGATTCTCGATGGGAAGCGTTACGCGCTCCTCCACCTCGGCGGGAGACGCGCCCGGCATCGCAGTGGTGATGTCCAGCATCGGAACGAGGATCTGCGGCTCTTCCTCGCGAGGAATAATAGCGACCGCGAAGACTCCCAGAGCCAGCGACGCAGCAATGAAAAGCGGCGTCAGCTTTGAATTGAGAAATGCATGTGCCAGCCGTCCGGCCAGGCCAAGGTCTTGCGTCATGGCTTGGCCTCGATGCGCTTGCCGGCAAGGTCGCGATCCAAAGGTGCGTCCACAAGCCTTTCGCCGGCAGAGACTCCCGATAGCACCTCGACGAGATCGCCTTGAGGCTCCCCGAGAGTGAGATAACGGAGGTGCGCGATCCCTTGGCTGTCGAGGACATAGGCACAGTTGAGCGAGCCTCGCGCAACCACTGCGGAGCGCGGAACGAGAATTGCATTGTGAACGCCGTTCGGAATTTCCACGATTCCGTACATGCCGGCTCGCAGTTGGCTTGAGGCGGGGAGGTCGATTTTAACCAGAAAACTGTGCGTTGAAGGGTCAGCGGCTGGATCGATCTCCGCGACCGTGCCCGCGAGGCCTGCGGATGATGCGCCATCGATTGCAACCTGCGTCTTCATCCCCTTGTGGATCGCCCCTATGATCGACTCATCCACCGTGGCCTGCAGTTGCAGGGCTCCAGTTTGGTCAATTTGGAGCAAGGGCACTCCTGGCGAAGCGAGCGTTCCCGGATCGGCCATCCGCGCCGTCACGATTCCGGCGAAGGGCGACTGCAAGCGCGTGTAGCCAAGCATGGAGCGCGCGCCGCGTTCCTGGGCTTGTGCCGCTTCTGTCTGAGCACGCGCCGCATCCAACTTGGCCGTTGCTGCCTCGGCTCGCCGCGATACCTCATCCATCTCCTGCGGGCTTACGCTCTTCTCGGCGTCCAGGTGCCGGTAGCGCTCCAAAGTGCTTGCGGCGAGACTCGAGTCTGTTTGCGCGGCTGCCTGCATGTTTTGTGCTGCCTTCACACCCGCCTGCGCCTGGCCGACCGCAGCGAGCTGTGCCGCATCATCGAGCACGGCCAGCGTTTGTCCTGCTCTGACTGTGTCTCCTTCGCGCACCAAAACCTGCTGAATGCGGGCGGGAAGTTGTGCCGACACGACGGCGGTCTCACGAGCGTGAACGGCTCCCGTGGTGAGCACGTTGACTGGTACCTCTCGCTGCTGGCTCTCAACGACCCGCGCCTGCGCGGTCTCGACAGCAGATGCGGCGGCCGAATCGCCGCCATGACAGCCGGCCATCAGCGCCGTAGAGGCTGCAAGCAGACCCGCCCCGATAAAAATTCTCATTGCAATTCCTCCGCTGCATCGGGAGTCAGCGTCCCGGTCGCATAAAGCAGTTCCGCATTGGCCATGGCATTGCCGTAAACGGCATGCCAGTAGCTCGATTGGCTTTGCCGTTCCGCATCCTCGGCTCGCAACAGATCGGTGATGGTGGCAAGACCCGCGCCATAGCGGTTCTTGACGATGCGAAGGCTCTCGGTCGATTGGTTCAGCGCGGCTTGCGCCGTCTCCAGCGAGAGCGCAGCCGTTTGCCGATGGATGTGCGCCTGGCTCACTTCAAGGCGCACGTGCTGCTGCGAGGCTGCCAGTTGCGCGCCAATCCGCAGCTTGGCAGTGTCTTCCTGCGCAAGCTGGGCGCGCTTGCCCAGTGGCAGAATGTCAACGCTGATCTGGACACCGGCGACCCAATTGTTCCCGCCCGGACCGGCAAAGGATGTTCTGTCTTCTTCCCAGTTCCCGTAGACGCTCACGCGTGGGCCAAAGTCAGACTTCGCCGCTTCCAGTGCTGACGCCTGCGCCGATTGCGCCTGCCCCATGGCGATCAAATCGGGCCGCGTCTTTGCGGCGGTGGCGAGATCGTCGTCTAGCGCGAGTTGCGGGAATGTGTGCGGCTCAATTGGTTTCAACTCGGACTCCTTGAGGTCCGGAGTTCCCATCGCCTCGCGCAACTCGGCCCACGCCAATTCCAGATCGCCCTGGGCCGCTATCAATTCTTCCTTGCGCGCGGCCGTGTTCACCTGGGCCGCCATCCGGTCCGACTCCACCGCAAGCCCGGCCTTAACGTGATCTTCAACCGATGCCAGCAGCGCCGCCGCCGTCTCCTGCTCATGCTGTGCGACATCGATTTCTCGCTGCGCATACAGCACGGCCTGATACGCCTCGACAACCTGAAACGCGATTTCCTGGTCCGTCGCTTTGGCGGACGACGAGGAGCTCTCCTTGAGGAGATCGGCGTGGCGAATCTCCCTTTGAGTCTTGAAGGAATCGAACGCCGTCCACGAGCCGGAGAAGCGCGTAGAAAAATTGCCGATGGGCTGCGGGAAGTTGAGTGCGTTCAGTGCAAAATCGGCTTGCGTGAACTCGCGCTGGCGCAGGCGCGTGCCGAAGGCATAGACCGGATCGTTACCACGCGATATGTCTTCAGTGAAATTGAGTTGTGGCAGAAGTTGGGTTCGCGCCAGTGCGGCCGATGACCTGGCTTCTAGATTGTCGGCACGCGAAATTGCGGCTTCGGGGCTATGCCCCAGAGCCTCATTGATGGCGTGTCGAAGAGTCAGCGGTTGCTGCGCCGCTGCGGCCAATCCCCACAGAAGTAGGAGAAGAGAGGAGCCCAGAGACCGAAACTGGCGGAACCTGGGCGGGTGAGATTTCCTTGGATTGCGCATTCATCGAAATAAATCCACGGGACATGACATTTGTTACAAAGAAGCACAGAAAAATTTGCGGCGCCCGCCGAACCTCGTGGCCCAGCCCGTCGATGGCAGCCATTTGGCAGTTCTGCGAGGCGATGTGCGTTTGTTTCGGTCGTTGAAGGGCTGGCGCCGCCTAAGATTCTGGCACTCACCTGGTCCATCTAAATGGAGATTGACGGACTTGTTAGCGGCATCGGTTGATTCCTGCTCACCCAGAAATATTGGCCTCAGTTCGCGGCAATGGCCAGCCAACCTTTGCGCAAGCCGGTCGCCTGGACAAGAACGCACGCCGCATCGAAGCCGGCAACCGCGATCCAGCCGAATGCCAGTGTGCCTGCCAGCACTTGCTCGAAGACAAAGATGGCAACGCTTGCCCGTGAGAAGGCCGTGAGCAGCCAAATCATTTCAAGCTCCTTCCTGGCGCCGCCGCGATACGCGACAAGCGCCCCGTAGAGACACGAAAGACCGACCGACAAAACTAATGCGCCGACTAACGCAGGGAAGATCAGATCGGTGGCAGGCGCGGGCAAGTGGAGCAATTGAAGAGTTAGCGCCGGAGTGATCATGAGCAGCGTTCCGGTTGCTGTGTCGGAGGCTCCAGTCAGCAGTTGATAGCCAAGCAGGACGGATCGGTTCATGCGGTCTTCTCCTGAACGGTTGTATTAGCAACGGCAGGTTCGCGAAGCGGTGTTGAAGAATCGGTGAGCCTGTCGAGTGAATCGAGGTGCAGAGCGATTCCAGTAAGAAGACGGAGACACGCAAGTTTAGGAAAGCAGGAAAATGCGCACCATTGCATGACGTTTCGTTCATCTCAACCACATTGAACAATTTGTGTGACCGGTTGAAAGTGAGAATGCGCCGGAGTCTTGCTCGCGAATGCAAAATTCATGCTGTGCACGGCGAGCGGTGCCGCGACAGCGCGTCATATGGCGCACGGACACGATCATAGTGATGCGAAATTAAAGGGACTCGACGCAAAGATGACGATTTGTTCATTTGGCGAACGCGAAACCCAAAGAAATCCGAGAGAGATGCGCGTGACCACGTGAAATTGTGTCATCGATGAACTAAGATCGCGTCATGCGTCTTCTGCTCGTGGAGGATGAAGTCGACATCCAGCGTTTCCTGCGGCGCTCACTTGAGGAGGCAGGATATGAAGTGGAAGTTGCCGGCGATGGCAAAACAGCCCAACAACTTGCCGGCGAAGGTCCGTTCGACATCCTGATCGTCGATCTCGGTTTGCCCGATGAGGACGGAATCAGCTTGATCCTGCGCTTGCGCCAGTTGGGGGTTCGGGCGCCAGTGCTTATCCTGTCAGCGCGCAGATCTGCGGACGACCGAGTACGAGGGCTGGAACAAGGCGGCGACGACTATCTGACCAAACCGTTTGCGCTTGCGGAATTGCTGGCGCGGCTCCGCAACCTGCTCAGGCGAAATCAACCGCCGGCTGGCGAGGCGACTCGTCTTCACGTTCAGGACCTTGAACTGGATCTGCTGAGGCGGGAGGCAACGCGCGCCGGCCAGGTGCTGCAGTTGACCCAACAGGAGTTTGTCCTTCTCGAATACCTGTGCAGGAATGCGGGCCGAGTGGTGACGCGCTCAATGATTCTGGATCAAGTTTGGGGTATGCGCATTCAACCGGACACAAATGTTGTGGATGTGCACATCTACCGTCTGCGCGGGAAGGTTGACGGCGCGGGTCAACAACCGCTGATTCGAACGATGCGAGGTATGGGCTATGTCCTCAAGGACCGCTAAACCGTGCATGCGCAGCGCAGCCTGGCGAATTTCATGCTGGGCTACAGTTGCATTTGCTATCGGAACGCTGGTGGTTTTCGTATTTCTCCATCGTTTTGTCGCCAACGATATTCAAATGCGCAGCGATGCCTGGCTCTCAGGAGAGGTAGAGGTTCTGGGCGACGTGGCCGAGCGGACGCCGAAGGACGCGCTGTATGGCCGCGTTGTGGGTGAGGTGGCCGAACTGGCGGCCAGAGAAGTGCCGAACAAGCAGCCATCGGAAGGCATTTCCAACGATTCAGTGTTCTTCCTGCAGACCGGCGCAGACGGCTCTTTGAAGCTGTGGGTTGGCGCCGGCGATGGTGCAGCTTATTTGGATGCGCTCCGGAGGATCAAGATTGTTCCCGACCGCGCGACCGACGTCCATGTAGCCGGGGTCGCGATTCCATTTCGCGTTGCTTCGATCGACATTGACGACGGCAGTCACATCTTTTTGGGTTTGTCGGAAAGAGACGAGCTGCGCGTGCTCAACAAATTGCGCCTGCGCTTCTTCGTGCTGTGGCTCCTGCTAGTTCTGCTGGGATTCGCGATTGTGTTTTTCACTACGCGGCGCATGCTGGGCCACGTTCGCGAAATCACCGAAGCCGCCTCAAGAATCGGCCACTCTGACGTGAATGCACGAGTGCCAACGACAAAGCGCCGCGACGAGGTGAGCCAGCTTGCCCTGACACTCAATCGCATGCTCGACCGCATTGAGAATTCCATGCACCAGTTGCACACGATTACGGACTCATTGGCCCACGATCTGCGCAGCCCGCTGACAGCAATTCGCGGCAAGCTCGAGATGTCGCTGCCGGCGGTCGCCGAAGAGGAACATGCAGAATCAATTGTTTCTGCCATTGAAGAGCTGGATCGTCTCACCGAATTTCTGAACAAGTCGCTCGACGTTGCGGAGGCGCGGGCAGATGCTTTGCGCATCACGCGGAGCGAGATCAATCTGAGGGAATTGCTGAGAACCATGATCGATCTCTACGAGCCGTCGATGTCGGAAAAGGGCGCTGAGGTCCGGCTTCAAGCCGAAGATGATGTGAAGATCCTTGCTGATGCAGCGCTCCTACACCGCATGATCGCCAATCTTCTCGACAATGAATTGAAGCATCTGCCGCATGGGTGCTCGGTGACCATCAGATTGCAGTCCGAAGAGGATGATGCTGAGTTAATTGTGGAAGATAATGGACCGGGATTCGATCCGGAAGTGCTGCACCACGTGTTCGAGCGCCGGGCGAAGGGCAGGGATTCGGATGGGCACGGACTTGGCCTGGCATTTGTGGATGCTGTAGCACGTACACACGGCGGTTCTGCAGCCGCGTTGAATCGCGAAGACGGCGGTGCGCGGATCGTCGTTACGCTGCCACTCGCTACGCCGCATCCCGGAGGCAGAGTGGGAGCTGCAACGGTCGGGCACGGCAAATTCGCCTGAGGCTAGGAGAAGTTGAGGGCGAGTTTTAGGCGTTCGACGAGCAAACTTTGAGAGCGGAGGGTGCGGCTCTCAGCTCACCTTGTGCGCGCGCACCATGCCGAGGAACAGCTGCTGCACGCGCGTATCGGCCGTCATCTCGGGATGGAAGGTGGCGGCGAGAAGGTGACCCTGGCGCACCAGCGTAGGGAAGCCATCGCGGCGGGCGAGCACCTCGACGCCCTCGCCGACACGGGTGATGCGCGGCGAGCGGATAAAGACCATCTCCAGCGGACCACCGGGCAGTTCGGTGGGAAGCGTGAGAATCGTCGAGTCGATCTGGCGGCCGTAGGCGTTGCGCTCGACGGTAGCGTCGAGCACTCCGAGGCTGCGCTGCTTTGGCTGGAGAACCTCGCGCGCAAGCAGGATGCAGCCGGCGCATGTGGCAAAAACCGGCTTGGCGGAGGCAAATTTGCGGAGCGCGTCAAAGAATCCGCCCTTCTCAAGGAACTTGAGCATGGTGGTCGATTCGCCGCCAGGAAGCACGAGGCTATCGAGCGAGGCCAGTTCCTCCGGTTTGCGCACCAGCACCGTCCGCGCTCCGCTGCTCGTGAAGGCGCGCGCGTGCGCCTCGTAGTCGCCTTGCAGGGCGAGTACGCCGATGGTGAGGGGATTGGTGTTTGCCGCGCTTTCGCGCGCCGGGTGAGCTGCCTTGGTAGCCATCGATTTCCTTCTATATATGATAGCGACCCGCGTCGATCCAGCGCGGCATTCGGCTGTATGGATGCGCGGCGCGTGAGACCTGTATGCTCAGTCCATGACTGAGGGCGCTTCCCCAACAGCCGGCAATCAACTCGAACATGCAGCGTCATCGTATCTGCGCTCGGCGCGGCATCAGCCGGTCCGTTGGCACGCGTGGGGCGAGGCGGCGTTTGCAAGGGCGCGGGCTGAAGACAAGCCCATCCTGCTCGATATCGGCGCGGTGTGGTGCCACTGGTGCCACGTGATGGACCGCGAATCATACGAGGATGCGGAGATCGCAGCGCTTATCAATGACCTTTTTGTGGCCGTGAAAGTGGATCGCGACGAGCGTCCCGATGTGGACGCGCGCTACCAGGCGGCGGTGTCCGCAATCAGTGGGCAGGGCGGTTGGCCGCTGACGGCGTTTCTGACGCTTGATGGACGTCCATACTTCGGCGGCACGTATATTCCTCGCGACGACCGGTACGGGCGGCCGGGGATGAGGCGCGTATTGCTGGCCATGGCGCAGGTATGGCGCGAGCGCCGCGATGAGGCGCTGGAAACGGCCGGCAGCGTGATGGCCGCCATCGAACACAATGAGAGTTTTTCAGGCCGCGGAGGCACGCTGAGCCTGGCGCTTGTCGACAAGATCGTCGTGTCAATTCTTGCGCAATTCGATCCGCGCAATGGCGGCTTCGGCTCGCAGCCCAAGTTTCCGCATCCGGCGGCGCTCGATTTGTTGCTGGAGGTGGCGATGAACCGCGGCAACGGCCGCGCCCGCGAGGCCTTTACGACCACGCTCGAAAAGATGGCGCGCGGCGGCGTCTACGATCAGCTTGCCGGGGGCTTCCATCGCTACAGCGTGGACGAGCGCTGGGTGGTGCCGCACTTCGAGAAGATGATTTACGACAACACTGAGCTGCTGCGCAACTATGTGCACAGCTATCAGAGTTTCGTTCGGGAAGATTTTCTTTCGATCGCGCGAGAGATTGTCGTTTGGCTCGACATGACGATGACCGACCGCAAGCGCGGCGGGTTTTATGGTTCGCAGGACGCCGATGTGGGCCTGGACGACGACGGCGATTACTTTACGTGGACGCTGGACGAGGCCCGCGCGGTCCTCAACGGGGAAGAGATTGAGTTTGCCGCGAAGTATTGGGACATCGGCGAGCTGGGCGACATGCACCACAATCCGGCCAAAAATGTGTTGCATGTGAATCAGACGCTGGCCGAGATGGCGGGGCAATCGGGCGCGAGCGAAGAGGCGTTGCGGAAAGTGCGGGACTCGGCCCACGAGAAGCTGCTCGCGGCGCGTGCGCAGCGGACGGCGCCCTATGTCGACCGCACACTTTATACAAGCTGGAATGCGATGGCGGTGACAGCCTACCTGGAAGCGGCTCGCGTGCTGCGCGACGACGAGGCATGCGAGTTCGCGCTGCTCACGCTCAATCGGCTGCTGGACGAAGCCTGGGGCGGAACGGCAACGCTCAGGCATGTGATCGCTTACCCTGACGGGCTTTCGCCGCGGGAGAAAGCTCCCGGTACGCTCGACGATTACGCATTCACCGTGAACGCCTGCATCGACGGGTGGCTGGCGAGCGGCGAGATGAAGTTCTACCGCGCGGCGATCAAGCTGGCCGACGCCATGATCGAACAGTTTCACGACGCCTCTTTGGGAGGCTTCTTCGACACTTCCGCGCCGCTGAACGACGAGCCGGCAGAGATTCCGCTCGGCGCATTGACGGCACGACGAAAGCCACTTCAGGATGCGCCGACTCCCGCGGGCAATCCTACCGCTGCTGCTGCGTTGTTGCGCCTTGAGGCCTTGAGCGGACGCGAGGAGTACCGCACGATCGCGGAGGGGACCCTGGCCAACTTTGCGGGGATCGTGGAGCACTTCGGTCTTTACGCGGGCAGCTACGGATTGGCCGCCGAACGCCTGCTCCTCGATCCGGTGCAGGTGGTGATTGTGGGTTCAGGCCCCGAAGCGGATCGACTGGAGGCGACAGCGGTCGCGGGCTTCGCGGTGAACAAGACGGTGATTCGGATTGAGGCTTCACGGCTGGTTCCCGGCGAGCTCCCCGATGCGCTGGCCGAGACGCTGTTGCAAGTGCCGGCGCCCGCTGGAGGAAAAGCATGGGCGTTGGTCTGCCGCGGTCGAACTTGCCTGCCGCCGGTGAGCCACGCCGAGGCGCTGTTGCAGGCTCTGACGCCGGGCTCGTAGCTCGCAGGCGGCAACGAGAGCCCTTTAGAGCATTTTCAGAATACACGTAGACTTCTTCAGTGCATTGAAAGGTGGCTTTTACTTCCACCCCACAGACGAAGACCTGTCTGTGGGGCCCCGGTTGAGGAAAGAGCCACTTGAGTGTGTGCTTTCGGTCTACGGCAAATCCGAAACGGAAGTATGTACTTCACGCATTCGATGCTGGGTGACGGAAGTCCGGGAGGAATCTAGGGTTCGCTGCTGAACAGGTACAATTGACAAGAGCAGAAAGAAAGGCGCCGCCGTTGACGAAACCGCCTTTAACGATTGAAATCCTCCTTGTGAATGCTGCTGCATTCTCAACTATAGAAAGCACTCACGACGAACCGGCATTGTTCGGGGTCACGGATGGGAAGGCTGTCGGAACATACCTGGAACATAAATTCAGGGCCTATTTGGCGGCAGAGTATGCCTTCGCGGCAGGAAACTCAGCGAGCGGAATTGATTTCCCCGAGTTGGGCGTAGACATGAAGGTGACGAGCATTAAGCAGCCGCAATCATCATGTCCCTTCAAATCGGCGCAACAGAAAATCTACGGCCTCGGCTACAACCTGATCGTTTTTGTCTACGAGAAGAGCGACGACGAAACCCATCGTACTGGACGCCTGGTCATAAAACACGCCATTTTTATCGAGAAGGAGCGCACGGGCGATTACCAGACGACGCGAGGATTGCGCGAGATTATAGAACGCCAGGGAAACGTCGATGATTTAATTGCCTTCATGAGCGATCGGAGGCTGCCTGTCGATGAGATAGAGGCAAACAATATCGCAGAAAGACTTCTCCGCGAAAAGCCTGAGCAGGGCTACTTGACGATTTCAAACGCCCTTCAATGGCGGCTCCAATACGGGCGGGTAATAGACGAGGCGGGCGCGGTTTCAGGAATTCTGCGAGTCGTATGATGGAGTCGGCCAAGCAGCGAAAAAGTAAAAGTATTACTGAATTCGGAGATTTTCAGACGCCTGCGAAGCTCGCATTGCAGGCCGCGAGGGTTCTCTGCTCCCTGGGGATAGGTGCGCGGTCGATCCTAGAGCCTACGTGTGGCAGGGGAGCATTTCTCAAAGCTGCAGCAGCTTGTTTTCCTGGGGCTCAATCCATCATAGGCGTTGACATCAATCTAGACCATCTGAGGGATGCGGAGGCATCCGCAATTCAGACTGATCCGCGCGTGGAGCTGGCGCACGGTGATTTCTTCAAAGTGGATTGGGGAAGCATCATTACGAAGGACGGTGGACCGTGGCTAATCATCGGCAATCCACCCTGGGTTACGAGCTCTGGTCTAGGTGCAATCGAAAGCAACAATCTTCCTGAGAAATCGAATTTCCACGGTCGCACCGGAATGGAGGCCATCACCGGGAAGAGCAATTTCGACATTTCAGAATGGATGCTCCTGCGATATCTAGATTGGCTCCAAGGAGGAGAAGGGACGATTGCCGTCCTCTGCAAAACAGCTGTCGCCCGGAAAATCCTGCTCTACATCTGGAAGGGGAAGAATACGCCGCTACATTCCGCCAGGATGTACAGGATCGACGCTCTCAGCCATTTTGGGGCTGCAGTCGATGCTTGCTTTTTCGTTCTGGAGGTCAAGCCTGAGGGTTGCGCATCGAGCTGTGACATCTTTGATTCACTCGACGCGGCCATCCCCTCACAGACAATCAGCTTTTTGGATGGGCAAATTATTTCCCGCGTTGCAGACTTCAAACGATGCCGCGATCTTCTAGGGTCCGAGGAAAGATATGTGTGGCGCTCTGGTGTCAAGCACGATTGCGCTAAGGTTATGGAACTGACGGCGACAGCGAGGGGATTCAGAAACGGCTTAGAGGAAACGGTCGATCTTGAGGATGAGTTTCTATTTCCTCTTTTAAAAAGCTCAGACGTTGCCAACGGGCGCATTCAAAGCCGCCTTGCGATGCTTGTAACCCAACGAATCGTAGGCGAGGATACAGGTGGCATCAGGGTAAAAGCGCCTAAGACGTGGGAGTATTTAAATCGGCACATGGGACTTCTCAATAAGCGCGGGAGCGTCATCTACAAAAACAAACCCGCATTTTCCGTGTTTGGCGTAGGCCCGTACACTTTCGCCCCATGGAAGGTGGCAATCTCCGGCTTTTACAAGAGCCTGAGATTCGTGACGATTGGGCCGGTCCGTGGAAAGCCGGTCGTATTCGACGACACGATCTATTTCTTGCCGTGTTGGTCCGAAGATGAGGCCCGTTTTATCGAGAGGCTTCTGCTTTCTGATAGGGCGCAAGCATTCTTTCAATCCATGATCCATTGGGACGAGAAACGCCCAGTCACGGTCGAAATCCTGAAGCGCCTCAGCATCCGAAAGTTGGCTGCAACGATGGGTCAAGAGCAGGACTATGACCGTTTCACCGGATACGAAAACCTACCGCTTTTCGCAAGTTGACGGCCGGGGCCTGAGACGGCACCCCGCTTGGTCTCACAACCTACCGCCGAGGCCCGCCCTTGCGTAAAGTACATACTTCCGTTCCGAAAATGCTTTACTGACCGCCGAACAGGTTCGCGTCCGGTTGCTTGAGCGTCGTTGGATCGCGCACCGGCGCGGCCTGCGCGCCTTCCGGCTCTGGGCTGGCCGCGCCCGATTCTCCCAATGGCCGGAACACACGATAGGGATCGCCGGGAAGCATATGTTTTTCCTCGAGAGCGAGCCTGACGCGCCGCTGGAACTCGCGGACGGGGCCGTACTGCTGGGTCGCCCTGGTCTTGAAAACAACGGGAAAGATGACCTGCGAGCCTTTTACCGCATCCACGCCCAGAACCTGTGGGTCCTGGAGAATGACGTTCTTGAATTCGTCGCTGTTCCGGACGTCCATGGCAATCTGCCTGAGCATCTGCGTCACTTCGTCGGGATGGGCGGAGAAGTCTACGCTCACATTGACAGTGGCCACGGAGAAGCCCGCGCTCAGGTTGGCGACGGTGGTGATCTGGGAGTTGGGAATCACGTAGAGAGTTCCGTCGGCGTCGCGCACTGAGGTTTTGCGCAGGGTCATCGCCTCCACGGTGCCGCTGAGGCCGGCGAGCCTGACCGTGTCGCCCACGTTGAACTGGCCTTCGACCAGAAACAGGATGCCGTTGAACATGTCCTTCACGATGTTTTGCGCCGCCAGCCCGATGGCGATGCCTGCGACTCCGGCCGATGCCAGGAGCGGTGCGAGATTGAAGCCCAGGGAGTCAAGCGCCTGCAGCGTGGCGATGACACCGATGATGGCCAACCCCGTGGCATGGATGACCCCCGCCATGGTCTTTACCTCGGCGAGGCGGCCTGGTTCGGCCCCACTCTGTTCGGCCACACGGGTCATACGAGAGGTGGCGAGGCGCAGCAGGCGGCTGAGCACAAAGGCGATGATTGCAATGACGATCAGGCGTGGCAGCTTGGTATGGATGAACTCCTGGCTATCGTAGGTCCACTCGTCGAGGACCCGGCCCAGGAACCGGCCCTCCTGGAACCAGCCCCAGCGCATGAGGAGAAGGAATTCCGCAACTGACGGGAAAAGAGACATGCCAAAACTCCTCCTTCTAGACTAGACTGTCCGCAGAAATGGCCGGAAATCAGGGCTTGCTCTTCCGGCATGCTCCACCATGGACGGTGACGCGGATGAGAGGAATCGCGCGCGGTGAGAAGAGACTTACACTTCAGGCGCGAAGCCGGGCACGATGGTTCTGCGCTCTGAGCTGCCTTGCCGCGCTGGCCCTTGCGGCGGGAGTGGGGCTGCTCAGAACCTATGCGCAGCAGCCGCTTCCTCTTCCCGCAATCAATCCTCCAGGGGCCCAGGCCGCACCTTCGCCGCCGGCCGGACAGCCTGTCAACCAGCAAGCCGCGATCACGCCCGAAGATGCGCGCAAGCAGGAGCTCGCCAACCAATGCGCCGACCTGCTGAAGATGGCGACAGAACTCAAGACAGAGGTCGATAAGACCACCGCGGACACTCTTTCGGTGACTGTGGTCCGCAAGGCCGGCCAGATCGAAGCGTTGGCTCACAAGGTAAGGGTTGAGACCGGCAAGAGCTGAGGCGAAGGATGCAACATGGGTGAAGTGCGACGCGCATTGGCGAGAGATTGGTTCGGCGGCCTGAAGCGGGCATTGTTCGCTGGGATTGGCCTGGCGCTGCTGCTTGCGATCTCATGCCTTCCGGTGGGCCGTTCGCAGGCGCCGCCGGGGTCCAACGGGGGCCAGGGATCCACGCGTCCCTATTACCCTGGGCGGCCGGACACAGATCTGTCGGGTGAGCTCGACCCCGTCATGATGGAGAGACGCCTGAATGCACTTAACCTCGCGCGCCAGAAGGAAATGATCTCCGACACCAACAAGTTGCTCAAGCTGGTCCAGGAGTTGAACAACGAAGTCACGGCAAAAAACGCGGCCTCATTGACTGAAGACCAGCTTCATAAGATTGCCGAGATTGAAAAGCTGGCGCACAACGTCAAGGAGAAGATGGCCAATGGAGTGGGACAGCCGTCGCAATCCGCCATGCCACCCCTTATATATCCCATCCAATAGTCCGCTGGCCGCTCCGGCTGCCGGGGTTCGGATCGTCGAGGCGGGCAAGCATCTGTTGCTGACAAATTGTTACAATCAGTCAAGGTGGTATCCGGAAGAGGGTTCTTCCGGCAAGATGAGAGTCGCCTTCCCCGGATTGGCTATGCGCAAGGCCGACGCGCTCCGTTCATCGCGCCGGCTGGTTTGCCGCGACGCCGGGCGAGACTGACTCTGGTTTTGCGTATGGGGGTCGACCGGAATGGAAGTGGCAATTTCCAGCGCTCGTGCGTCCGGACCGCATCCGGCCTCGGGCGAGTTGTCCGCGCAACAGTTGGTTGAGATCTACCGGCTGATGTTTCTTTCCCGCTCGGTGGACGACCGCGAAATTCTCCTCAAACGCCAACAGAAGATCTTCTTCCAGATTTCAACCGCGGGGCACGAAGCCCTGCAGGTGGGCGCGGCGCTGGCCTTGCGTCCGGGCTACGATTGGTTCTTCCCCTACTATCGCGATGGAGCCCTGTGCTTGGCCCTGGGCGTTACGCCCTACGAGATGATGCTGCAGGGCGCGGGAGCTGAGGCCGATCCGGCAAGCGGCGGGCGGCAAATGCCCAGACACTGGAGCAGCCGCTCTCTCCATATCGTCAGCACGTCGTCTTCGACGGCAACACAGTTGCTGCACGCCGTGGGCTGCGCTGAAGCTGGGCGGGCATTCAGCAGACATCCTGAAATGGCTGCCAAAGCGGAAGGTGACTATCGCGCCTTCCGCGATGTGGACTTCCACGGTGACGAGGTCGCACTGGCCTGCGTGGGCGAAGGCTCGACCTCGCAAGGCGAATTTTGGGAAGCGATCAACACCGCGTCCAATCAAAAGCTGCCTGTGATCTTCTGCGTGGAGGACAACGGCTACGCCATCAGTGTTCCCGTTGAAGTGAACACGCCGGGCGGAAACATCTCCCGGCTGGTGGCCAATTTTCCCAACTTCCACTTTGCCGAGGTGGACGGCAACGATCCCGTGGTATGCCTGCGCGCCTTTCTGGAGGCAGCAGCGCATTGCCGCGCCGGCCGCGGACCGGCGCTGGTTCACGGGCATTGCGTGCGGCTGTATTCGCACTCGCTCTCGGACGACGACAAGAACTATCGCTCCGCCGCCGAACGGGAGGCGGACATGATGCGCGATCCCATTGCGCGCATGCGCACCCGGCTGATCGGTGAGGGAATTCTGACTGTTGCGGAGATCGACGAGCTTGAGCGGAGACTCGAAAACGAGGCTGCCGAAGCTGCCGAGCGCGCACTGCAAGCCCCGTTGCCTGAGGTGGAAGGAATCACCACGCACGTTTACTCCGAGGATCTCGATCCGACGCGCGCCGCCTTCGCCACGGAGGAGCCGCAGTTCTCAGTAGAGACGAATGGCGCAGCATCGGCAGGCGGGCAAAAGGGTACGGGCGCGCATACCATGGCTGACCTGATCAACTCCTGCCTGCGCGACGAGATGCGGCGCGATCCGCGCATCGTGATTTACGGTGAGGACGTGGCCGACGCCAGCCGCGCCGAAGCGCTTTCAGAAGTGAAAGGCAAGGGCGGAGTCTTCAAGCTCACGGCCGGCCTGCAAGCCGAGTTCGGATCGGAGCGCGTGTTCAACTCGCCACTGGCCGAAGCTAACATTGTTGGCCGCGCCGTCGGCTACGCACTGCGCGGGATGAAGCCAGTGGTGGAAATTCAATTCTTTGATTACATTTGGCCGGCTATGCATCAGATTCACAATGAGTTGGCCCTGATGCGCTGGCGGTCGAACGGTACCTGGGCGACGCCCGCGGTCATCCGCGTTCCCATCGGCGGATATCTTACCGGAGGCGCCATCTACCACTCGCAATCGGGAGAGAGCATCTTCACGCACATTCCGGGGCTGCGCGTGGTCTTCCCCTCGAACGCGCTCGACGCCAATGGCTTGTTGCGCACGGCCATCCGCTGCGACGACCCGGTGCTTTTTCTCGAGCACAAGCGGCTCTACCGCGAAACCTATGGCCGAGCGGCGTATCCGGGGCCGGAGTTCGCGATTCCTTTCGGGAAGGCGAAGATCGTCCGTCCCGGCAGGGACCTCACACTCGTTACGTATGGGGCACTGATCCCGCGCGCGATGCAGGCCGCGCAGCATGCGCAGCGCGAGCACGGGATCGAAACCGAAATCCTCGATCTGCGTACGCTCAATCCGTACGATTGGGAGGCGATTGCCGAATCGGTGCGCAAAACCAATCGCGTGATCGTGGCGCACGAGGACATGCTGAGTTGGGGTTACGGCGCCGAGCTTGCGGCGCGCATCGCCGATGAGCTTTTCGACGATCTGGACGCGCCCGTGCGGCGCATCGGTGCGATGGACACTTTTGTCGCTTACCAGCCGAAACTCGAAGACGCGATTCTGCCGCAACCGGAGACCATTCTGAAGGCCATCGTGGACCTGAACAAGTATTGAATCCCTTCCGGGCAAACTCAGCGTAACTGACGAGATAAGAGCCGCCTGACTGGAGACCTGCGCGCAAGAGACGCGTCGCATCTGGCGCGGATACAATACTGGGATGGACTTCCACACCCATTTCCAGCCGGAATTGAAGCGCAGAGAGCGCTGGGCAGGCCGAGCCGCATGAGGAGATTTCTGCGCCTGATGCGTTATGGGCTGCCCTATACGCTGGAGTGGCTGCCCGGAGTCGTTCTATCGGCCATCGTCGGCTTGCTTGACGCCTTCCGCATCCTGCTGCTTCAGCCAATCTTCGATCGAGTGCTGGCGCCGAGTTCGCCTGAAGGCCCGATCATGCTCGGGCTCCCGCAATCGCGGTGGCACTTCGACCTGAGGAGCATCGTTCCGCACTTCCTGCATATGCACAATGCCTGGACTGTGGTGGCCTTTGCGCTGGTGGTCGCCACGGTCCTGAAGGGACTGTGCGACTACCTGGGAAATTATCTTGTGAATTATGCGGGCTTCGGCACAATTACCGACCTGCGCAATCATCTTTACGAAGTCACGCTGCGCCGCTCCTCAAGCTTCTTCCACAGGAATCCGACTGCCACCATTCTTTCCACGCTGATCAACGACGTGGATCGGGTGCAGGTTTCGCTTAGTTCCGTGCTGGGCGATTTTCTACAGCAGTTTTTCACCTTTGTGGTCGCGATCGCGCTCATCATCAAACTTGGCGGCTACCTGAGCTGGGCTTTGGTTCTTTTTATTCCCGTCGTGATTGCTTCAGTGCGGCGGATCGGCCGCGAAGTGCGCACACGTACCCGGACCGGCCAGGACAAGTTGGCCGAAGTGCAGAACATTCTGCACGAGACGGTGACGGGCAACCGCATCGTGAAGGCGTTCAACACGGAGCTTTGGGAGATCCTGCGCTTCAAGAGTGCGGCCAAGCGCCTGTTCCGCGCCAACTTGCGCAGTGTGCGCATTCAATCGATCAGCTCGCCCTTGATGGACACCGTCGGCGCAGTGGCCATGGCGCTGTTGCTGTGGATTGGCCGCAGCGCGATCAAGAGCGGCTATATGACCATTGGCGTCTTTGGCGCGTTCATCTTCCTGCTTTTCAAGCTCTACGATCCGTTGCGCCGCTTTGCCTTCTTTTACAACGCATTCCAGCAAGCGATGGGGGCTTCGGCTTCGATCTTCGCCTTCTTCGATGCCGAAGACGACGTGAAAGAGCAGCCGCGCGCCGCCACGTTTACGCGTTTTCGGCAGGCAATCAAATTCGAGGATGTAGGATTCTCCTACTCGACCGGCGAAGGCGAGCACCAGATTCTTCACAATGTCGATCTCGAGGTGAATGCGGGCGAGGTGCTGGCCATCGTGGGCCCGAGCGGCGCTGGCAAATCGACACTGGTCAATCTGATTCCGCGTTTCTTTGACGTGACCTCGGGCCGCATTCTCATCGACGGACGCGATCTGCGCGATCTGACGCTGGCGTCGCTCCGCCGGCAGGTTGCGCAGGTGACGCAGGAGACCATTCTCTTCAACGACACCGTGCATAACAACATTGCGTATGGGCAGCCCGACGCCAAGGCCGCGCTGGTGGAGCAGGCTGCGCGCAATGCTCTGGCGCACGACTTCATCATGAACATGCCGCTGGGCTACTTGACGATGATCGGCGAGAAAGGCTTCCGGCTCTCCGGCGGCGAGCGCCAGCGCATCGCCATCGCGCGCGCCATCTTCAAGAACGCGCCCATTCTCATCCTCGATGAAGCGACTTCGTCGCTCGATGCGGAAAGCGAGTCCCTGGTGCAAACGGCGCTGGCCAACCTGATACAGAATCGTACCGTGGTCGTGATCGCGCATCGCCTGTCCACCATTCGCCGCGCCAACCGCATCGCCGTGCTCGAGTGCGGCCGCATCACCGCCGTCGGGTCCCACGACGAATTGCTCAACTCCTCGCCCACCTACCAGAAGCTCTATCAGTTGCAGTTCATGGACATGCCCGAGACGCTGGACACGCTCGAGTCACAGACACCGGATTCCAAGCTGCTCTATCTGCCGTTCGACGAGAGGGCCGCGCTGGGTGCAGGCGCGAAGGAGTAAGCATGGCCATTTCTTCGATGACCGGGTTTGCGCGGGTGCAGGCTCGCGTGCTCGTAGGCGGTGAGGAGCAGCTCAGTTACACGCTCACCGTGAAGAGCGTGAATCACCGCTTTCTCGATCTGCAATTCCGCCTGCCGCCCGGCCTTGACGCGCTGGAGATGGAGTTGCGCCGGGTGCTGAAGGAGAATCTCGTCCGCGGTCACGTCGATTTGACCCTCTCCGTCGACCGTGCCTCGCAGACAAAGGCCGGATACAATCGCGAACTGATCGCCGGTTATCTTGCCGCCTTCGATGCGGCGCGGCGCGAGCACTTCCTGAAGGGCGAGCCGGACCTGAACGCGGCTCTGCGGCTGCCCGGCGCCTTGCAGGCCGAGGATCGCAATAACGACGACCTGACCGCGCTTGCGGCAAGCGTGCTGGAGCAGACGGCCCCGCTGCTGGAGCAATTGAAGGCCATGCGCGCCCGCGAGGGCGAGGCGCTGGAGGCGATTCTGCGCGGCACGCTCGACCGGCTTGCCGCCGCCACGGCCAGCGTTGCGGAGCTCGGTCCGGAGATCGAGCAGCGCTACCAGGAGCGGCTGGCGCAGCGGCTGGCCGCGGCCGTGGGACCGGAGTTCAACCAGCAGAGAGTGCTTGAGGAAGTCGCCGTTCTGGTGGAACGCAGCGACATCAGCGAGGAGCTGGCGCGCATGACGACGCATATCGAGCATTTTCGCGAGTTGCTGAGCGCGGGCGGCGAGGCCGGCAAGAAACTCGACTTCCTGCTGCAGGAGATGAACCGCGAAGCCAACACGCTGCTCTCAAAAACCGGGGGCGTGAGCGGGAAGGGAACGCGCATTACGGAACTGGGGCTGGCCATGAAGGCGGAGATCGAGAAAGCCCGCGAGCAGATTCAGAACGTGGAATAAAGCAGGGAACAGGGAACAGGGAACAGGGAACAGAAACGAAGATACCTGATAGAGAGGGATCGAAAATAGTGGCAGGAATTCTGTTTATCATCTCGGCGCCGTCGGGTTCGGGCAAAAGCACGTTGGTGAGCGAGCTGCGCAAGCAGGTGAGCGGCGTCGATTTTGCCGTCTCCTGGACCACGCGCGCGCCGCGCGGCTCCGAGGAGAACGGGCGCGAATATCACTTCACCACCCGCGAGGAGTTTCTGCGCATGGTGGACGAGGGACTGTTTCTGGAGCACGCCGAGGTATTTGGGAATTTGTACGGCACGGCCCGCCAGTCGCTCGACGATGCGCTGGCCGCAGGTCACGACTTGATGCTCGACATCGACGTGCAGGGAGCGGCGCAGGTGCGCGCGAAAATGCCCGAGGCTGTCGGGATTTTTGTTTTTCCGCCGAACCCCAAGGTTCTGCGCACGCGGTTGCGCAACCGTAGCCGCGCCGAAGGCGTAATGAACGAAGGCGAACTGTATCGCCGCCTGGCCGAGGCCAGCCGGGAGATTGAGAAATATCGCGAGTACGGCTATATTTTGGTCAACGACGTTCTCGACCGGGCGGTAGCGCAACTGGAGGCCATTGTGCTGGCGGAGCGATTCTATCGCAATGGCGAAGTGATCGCCTACCGTTCCCGCCGGGTGTTGGAGGTCGCCGCGGCCTGCCTGCAAGCGAACTCGCAGGAGCGGCTCAAACCTGTGCTGGAGGCTTTCGGGATCGATGGCGCCTCCGGCCAGCAGCAACTTCTCTTTGGAGATGACTCCGATGACGATTGAGACCAGTTTCGATTCCAACTATCGCAAGGTTCTGGTGGCCGCACGGCGCGCCCGCCAGTTGCAGAACGGTTCCCAGGCGCTGGTTCCCACGCGATCCAGCAAGGCATGCCGCATTGCGCAGGAAGAGATTGAAGCCGGCAAGATTGCTTACGTAAAGAGTGAGGTCGAAGTTACCAAGCCACTGGTTGAAGGTCCGGCGATCCCCATTCTGATCAGCTAATAGACCGGGGTCAGGGATCAGGTTTAAGGGTTCAGCCCGGCCATCTGAATGGCGCTGTAGTTCTGGCTCGTCCCCGATGTTGAGAGCGGGCGCTTTCCTTCCAACTCCCTGATCCCTGATCCCTAATCCCTGGTCCCTGACCCCTGATCACCGTTCCCTGAACTACAATCGAGACATGAGAGTGACCGTGGGCGTCTCCGGCGGAATCGCTGCGTATAAGGCAGCAGAACTGGTGCGCGCGCTGCAGCGCCAGGCCGTCGAGGTGCATGTGGTGATGACCGCGTCGGCGCAGAGATTTGTGCAGCCGCTGACCTTTGCCGCGCTCACCGGCCACAAGGTCATCACCAGCCTGTGGGACGAATGGCGACTCCGGCGCGGCCCCACCGGAGCAGAACGGCATCGATCACATCGCCGAGGCGCAATGGGCCGACGCGCTGGTTGTCGCTCCCGCCACGGCCAACATTCTGGCGAAGTTTGCTCACGGCATCGCCGACGATTTTCTCTCCACGCTGTATCTCGCCACGACTGCGCCGGTGCTCGTTGCGCCGGCAATGAACGTGAACATGTGGAATCATGCGGCCACGCAGGCGAACATTGAAATCCTGCGCCAGCGCGGCGTGGGCATCATTGAGCCGGGAACAGGCGAGCTGGCGTGCGGCATGGTGGGCGCGGGCCGCATGGCGGAGCCGGAGGCGATTGCCGAGGCGGTGCTCGCCGCACTCGGCCGCCGCCACGATCTGGCCGGCGAAGTGGTGCTGGTGACCGCGGGCGGCACGCGCGAGGCGCTCGATCCGGTGCGCTTCATCGGCAACCGTTCCAGCGGCAAGATGGGCTACGCGCTGGCCGAGGCTGCGCGCAGCCGCGGCGCCAAGGTGATTCTGATCAGCGGCCCGACGGGCCTGCACGCGCCGGCGCACTGCGAACTGGTGAAGGTGACCACCGCGGACGAGATGCGGAGTGCTGTGCTTGAGCGCATGAGCGAGGCCACGCTCGTCATCAAGGCCGCCGCCGTGGCCGACTACCGTCCCGTCAGCGGTCTCCGCGCAGAAGCTCAAGCGCACCGGCCCGATGACGCTCGAGCTTGCGCCCACTGAAGACATTCTGGCCGAAGTGGTGCGCCGCCGCCGGCCAGGGCAACTGATCGTGGGCTTTGCGGCGGAAACGGAGAACCGCATGGAGAACGGCCGCGCCAAGCTGCTCGCCAAGGGCGCTGACGCGATTGTGGTGAACGATGTGGCCGGCGAGGGCGTGGGCATCGACGCCGACACCAATGCGGCGACGTTTCTTACGCGGACTACGTCCGTGGAATTGCCGCAGATGCCCAAGCGCCAGCTGGCCGACCGTATTCTCGACGAGATTCTCACGCTCCGCCGCCCGCGGTCCGTCGTCGTGGAGCTCGATGATGAGCGGGATGCAGAAGCGCGCAAGAAGCAGGCCATTCAGGATCGCGTACTGGACGAGAGCGTTCCCGTCGGCGCAGGACGCCGCCAGCTCACCGTGGAGTAAGCAGCTTGCCGCGCGCACTCGATTCCGCCACCCGCGACGCTCTGGCCGAGCGGCTGCGCTTTTATCGCGATCTGGGGCTGACGGACTTCTACCGCCGCCCGGTTGGGGATGTATCTTCCGAGACGCTGGAAGATGCTGCGCCGTCTTCTCAGTCTGCCGCGCCGGATGCGGGACCGGCCGAGGTCAATTCCGCTTCAGCTCAGCAGGAAACCGCGATTCCAGTAATCCAGCGCAACTTCTTCGGAGAGGAACCCACGATCAAGACCCGCAAAGGCTTTCACGCGCCTCCTGAAATCGCGGCCGCCGTCCCCGTGGAGGAGCGCGCCGCCGCGTTGCAGATGGTTCGCGAAGACCTCGGCGAGTGCACGCGCTGCGCCCTGCACCGCGGCCGCAACACCATCGTCTTTGGCGTGGGCAACCCCGCCGCCCGGCTGATGTTTGTGGGCGAGGGGCCGGGAGCCGATGAGGACGCGCAGGGACTGCCCTTCGTGGGCCGCGCCGGCCAACTGCTGAACAACATGATTGCCGCGATGGGGCTCAAGCGCGAAGAGTGCTACATCGCCAATGTGGTCAAGTGCCGGCCGCCGGGCAATCGCACGCCGGAGCCCGAGGAGGCGAACACCTGCTCGCCGTTCCTCTTCCGCCAGATCGACGTGGTGCGGCCGCAGGTTCTCGTGGCGCTGGGAGCGACGGCGGCCACGTATCTGCTGGGCGCGCGGCAACCGCTGGCCGGTTTGCGCGGCCGCGTGCACGCGTTTCGCGGAACGAGCCTAATCGTCACCTATCATCCGGCATTTCTGCTGCGCGATCCGAGGCAAAAGAAGGAAGCCTGGGCGGACCTGCAGATGGCGATGAAAGAGCTGGGACTGAAAGCGCCTGCGCGCGGATAGCGTTAGCGATCGAAGGGATTCTCTAATCCGACCCAGAATTCAATTTCAGGGGAGTTCAAGTATGAAGGTCGACCCAAGATTTGAGATCGATGTATATGGGAACAACGCAGCTGTTCGTTGCCCGTCGTGCAACAAAGGCTTTATCTTTTCCGAATACCTGAACACGAAAAGTGGGAGGATTTGCCCGCACTGCGAAAAGTCCAAGGCAGAAATCAAAGATGGCACTCTAACGGTCGAGCCCTTTTGAAGTTCTCGTGGCGTGTACGGTGCCGCTGAAGGACGCGCAGTCATGACTCCAGCCGGAGCGCGGCACCGCCTTTACGCTGCGCGGACTTTCTCGACCGCAAGCCGCAGGCCCATCGCTTTGAGAATGGCGGAGAGGCTGCGCAGCTCCGGATTCCCTTGCTCGGAAAGCGTCCGGTAGAGCTGGGTCGGATTGAGGTTGGCCTTCTTCGCCACGTCCTGCACGCCGCCAAAAGCTTTGGTCATCTGGCGCAGAACGATGAGAAGCTCGCCCTGTTCCCCGTCTTCAAGGATGCTGTTCAGCAGATCGAGCGCATAGCCTGGGTCCTCCTTGAGCAGCTCCGCCATGGCTTCGTCGTGGTTCCTGTCTTTCATCGCTCACTCCTCCTCTGCCAATCCGCCCAGTACTCACAGGCACGGTTTATGTCCGCATCCTGGGTTCGCTTATCGCCTCCGCAAAGCAGCAGGATCACCTGAGCGCCTGCGACGGCGTAATAAACTCGATAGCCAGGCCCGACGTCGATACGAATCTCCCAGACACCATCGCGGCAAAAGCGGTGATCGCCGAAATTGCCCAACTCGATTCGGTTGATTCTCCGGTCGATCGCGATCCTTGCTCTGCGTGTCGCGGAGTTGCCGCCGCCATTCCATGTAGACGTCTTTCTTCGTCCTGCGTCAGGTAATGGCGAATCTCGTACACCGACATATTATCGTTTATAAACGAAATTAAGTCAACAGACAGATTGATGAAAGAGAGGTTGGGGGATGGCGGATTGCGATGCGAGCGCACCGCCTCGCCGCATCCCCTACACTGAATCTTGTCTCCCATGCCTGCGTACTGCGAAGTCGCGTTGCCGGTGCCGCTGGACCACACGTTTACCTACGGCGTGCGCCTGGGCCAGTCGCCGCAGCGCGGGGCGCGCGTGATTGCGCCCTTCCGCAACGAGAAGCTGATCGGCGTGGTGACGGCGCTCGACGCCAAGGCTCCGGCGGAGGTCGAGGTGCGGTATCTCGAAGCCGTGCTCGACGAGGAGCCGCTGCTCAGCGAGCATCTGCTGGAGCTGGCGGAGTGGACCGCGCAATACTACCTGGCGCCGCTGGGCGAGGTGCTGCGCGCCATGTTGCCGCTGGCCGCGGAGGTGCGGCGCACGGTCTATTACCGGCTGACCGATCTGGGGCGCGACGTGCTGGCGGCGGCGATGGACGGCGATGCGGCGAATTCGCAGACTCGTGCAGAAGGCGGCAATCGGAAAGCGGCGCGGGAAGCTCTCCAAAGAAGACCAGGACATGGAGCGCCGGGTACTGGAGCGGCTGGCCTAGGGCGAGCCGGTGAAGGTGTCCACGCTGCGCACGGCTACGGCGGCTTCGTTGCCGCTGCTGGCCAGCATGGTGCGCAAGAAGTGGATTGCGCGCGAGACCGCGGCCGCCGAGCGCGATGCGCGGCGCATGGAGCGGTTCGCCGTGCTGGTCGGCGAAGGGCGGCTGCCCGCGCTGACCGAGAAGCAGCAGGCGATTCTGGCGGAGCTGGCGGCCTGCGGCGGCGAGTTGCCGCTGGCCGAGCTGCGACGGCGCGATCTGCCTTCGTCGACGCTGCAGACACTGGTGCGCCGCGGGCTGGTGCGCATCGACGAGCGGCCGGAGGCGTTTCGGCTGGGCGGGTTGACGCCGGCGGCCGAGCCGTTCAGCCTGAACGCGGCGCAGACCGATGCGCTGGCAACGATCACGGGCGCGATCGGGGGATTCCATCCCTTTCTGCTCTATGGCGTGACGGGTTCGGGAAAGACGGCCGTCTATCTTGCCGCCATGCAGAAGGCGCTCGACCGCGGGCTGGCGTCGATTCTGCTGGTTCCCGAGATCGGCCTGACGCCGCAGATGGCCGGCCTGCTCGATCAGGCCTTCGGGCAGAAGGTGGCGCTGCTGCACTCCGCGCTCACGCCCGAGGAGCGCAGCGAGCAGTGGCGGCGCATTCGCCGCGGCGACGCGCCGATTGTGGTGGGCACGCGCTCGGCGATCTTTGCGCCCGCGCCGAACCTGGGATTGATTCTTGTCGACGAGGAGCACGACCAGAGCTACAAGCAGGAAGAGACGCCGCGCTACAACGCGCGCGACGTGGCCGTGATGCGCGCCAAGCTGGCGGGGGCGGTGGTGGTGATGGGCTCGGCCACGCCCTCGCTGGAAAGCTGGCAGAACGCGGAGCGCGGCAAGTACACGCGCATCGAGCTGCGCGACCGCGTGATGAACCGGCCGCTGCCCGAGGTGGAGCTGATCGACATGCGCCGCGAGTTCCAGGAGACGGGCCAGGACGAGCTCTTCTCGCGGTCGCTCGTCGAGCAGACCAAGGCGGCGCTCGAACGCGGCGAGCAGGCGCTGATTCTGCTCAACCGGCGCGGCTACTCGTTTGCCGTGATGTGCCGCGCCTGCGGCGAAAAGCTCGACTGCCAGAACTGCGCCATCGCGCTGACGCATCACAAAGCGCCGGCGGAGGATCTGGCCGAGGCGCGCGCGGGGCAGCGGCTGGAGTGCCACTATTGCGGCTACAAGCGCACGGTTCCGGCGCGCTGCCCCAAGTGCGACAGCGAGCACCTCTACTATCTCGGCGCGGGTTCGCAGCAGGGCGAAGAGCGGCTCGCGGAGATCTTTCCCGGCGCGCGCATCGGGCGCATGGACCGCGACACGGTGCGCGGGCGCTACGATCTGGAGCGGCTGCTGGCGCGGCTGCACTCGGGCGAGATCAATCTGCTGGTGGGCACGCAGATGATCGCCAAGGGCCACGACATTCACAGCGTCACGCTGGTGGGCGTGGTGGGCTGCGATCACGCGCTGTCGATGCCCGATTTTCGCGCCGCCGAGCGCGTCTTCCAGTTGATGACGCAGGTGAGCGGGCGCGCCGGCCGCGGCGAGCTGCCGGGCCGCGTGGTGGTGCAGACGTATTATCCCGATCACTACGCGATTCTGGCCGCCACGGCGCACGACTACACGGCATTCGCCGAGCGCGAGCTGAAGTACCGCCGCTGGATGCACTATCCGCCGTTCGGCGTGCTGGCCAACGTGCTGGTGCAGTCGCAAAAGCTGGAAGAGGCAGCGGGGTGGGCGGCTATCTTAGGCAAATATCTTGTCCAAAACAAAAACAGCGGAGCTGTGCGCGTGCTGGGGCCGTGCACCGCGCCGATCGCGCGCATCAAGGGCGTCTACCGCTTTCACATGATTCTCAAGAGCGCCTCGCGCAAGGCGCTGAATGAGGCGCTGCGCGGAATGCTGGCGCATGCCGCGGAAGCCGGCGTGCCGCGGCGCAATCTGATTGTGGACGTGGATGCGCTGCGCTTAATGTGAGGATGTGGTTGGGGCTCAAGGCGCTGACTACCACCGGGAGAATCGATATGCGCATGCACAATCCGCCACACCCCGGCAAAGTGCTACGGGAGTTTCTGGGCGACGTGGACGGCAAGCCAGACCGCTCTCCTAATGCTCCGCGGACCTTTTGCGGGCACTGCATACCACGATGGAGCCGTATGCCTGGGAGCGAAAGTCCTCAAAACCCGCCTCGGCCACGTAGCGCTCGAGATCAGGAAGTTCGAAGATGTGACCGCCGCGTTTCTCCGCGCGCTCGCGCAGGCGCCTGTATTTGAAGAGGCCCTTGCCGCCGGCGATAAAGCACATCACCGCCAGCGGCGCTCCGGCTTTCATGGTGCGGCCGATTTCGCGCAAGGCGAGGACCGTGTCGGAAAAGTGGTTCAGCGATCCCGCACAGATGGCGGCGTCGAACAGGCCAGCCGGGAACGGCAGCGCCTCCACCGTGGCGCGAGCGAAATGCACGTTGGGAATATGTCCGCTTTCGACATAATGGGCGCCCCGCCGCAGCATGCTCATGCAGGCATCGATGCCAAGAACGGTCTTTGACTCGGAAGCAATGCGGCGCCCGTAGGTTCCCGGGCCGCAGGCCACGTCCAGAATGACCCCGTCGCGCGATCCCACAATGCCGGCGACCTCTTCCGCCAGCTTCCTGAGAGAGGTGCTGCGCCATCCGCCGTACACGTTGCACACGGCCGGATATACCCAGGTTTCGTAGACGGATACTGCGAAGTTCAGCAGGGGGCGAGAGTCCTTTTTCCCGAGCATGTGCAGGGTCCGGTTCCTGCTCTTTCGAAGTTGACGACGACGAAGTCGGGAATCCCGCTCCGGATGGGGTAGGTCCGCGCGCAGACACGGCAGGAAAGCCCGTCGTGCACCGGTTCCAGGTGTTGCTTGCATACCGGGCATGCGTAGAATCCGGGGGACTGCCGGATCCATTCGTCTTCTGCCGGGGGAACGGTTGACTCGATAGCGGATGTTGGCGATGCCATGACGAGACTCCTGGTCGATTCAGCGGAGGGCCGTCATCAGGGGAAGGGAAAGGCTCTTCGGGGAACGACAGGTGCTAGTTAGCACAGCCGTGCGGTGAATGCAGTGACCCCAGGCACGCTGCGGGATCCACGGGGCTTTTGCGAAGGCGGACCCGGGACCGCAGGCCGGATTTGGAACGCGACGCGCGAGGGTTGCGCGCCGACGGGGCGGTTTTGCATCTAGCCCGCAGAGCGGGCCGCATAGGGTAGCCCAGTCGTGAGACTGGGGACGAAGGCGCGGTTCGGCGCCTTAGCCCGCTTGAGCGGGCGTAAGACCTATTGCCATAAGACCAGGAATCAGGAATGGGGGGAACGGGCGTGCTTCGGCGCGAGTTCGCCGCGGAGAACGCCGAACCGAGTCCGGATCGTCTCCGAGCCAGCGGAGACCCGAATCGCCGCCCCGATAACCGCGTCCGCTGCGGCGGACTAACTCCGCTGACCCCGCTGCCTTTCCGCTGTCAACCCCAAAGATCCCTAAGTTACTGCATCCACATCACTTCCATTTGCGGGTAATTAAGCCCTTTAGGCGCACAATAATCCCATGGTCGACGAAAAGAAGATTGGCGAGCAGATGATCCAGGAAACAAACGATCCAGGCCCAGACCAGAACCGCCCCACTACCACCCTACTGCCCGCCCCCCTCGAAGCCTGTTCTGAGCGAAGCCGAAGGATCCCTACGTCTCGAAGTCCCGAAGTCCCTACGTCCCTGCTTTTCTGTTCCCTCGGTCCCCGCTTTTCTGTTCCCTGTTCCCTTTTCCCTGGTCCCTGCCTTTCTGGTCCCTCGTTCCCTGTCTTTCTGTTCCCTGTTCCCTGCCTTTACCCCACCCCCCTATGCCTCCGGCACCCACCCCCTACCCTTTCTCGAGACCCCACCCCCCCATACCCATTTTTGAAACTGTGAAACTGTGAAACTGTGGAGCCCGCCGAATCAACAACTTGCAGCCACAGTTTCACAGTCTCACAGTCTCGTTTTTGATTGTTCTCGATTCTGTTTCGCGAAAAGCAACCGCAGATCCCTCGACTTCGCTCGCCCGCCGCGGCGGACGACCTTCGCGCGGAATCACGCGGCGGAGGTGAGTGGATCTCCGGCTGACGCGCCAATTTATTCTCTTGCTGAAAGCCAAATTATTAGCTTGATGAAAATTGATAGGTCCGGCTATCATCCGGGGCAGCTTCCGCGAGGTCATGAGCAAGCGCGGTCTGTGGACTCTGGAAGCAGTTCCTGGCAGATCGCAATCCTTTCCCCGCAGACGTTGGCGCAGCCACGATGAGGGCGCCGGCCAACTGCCTCAGCGTTCAACAAATCGCGAACCCTGTCGATGGGCGTGGTGTTCCACGCCATGAAGGGGTTTTCGGCGATTTGAGGAGGAGAATATGCGAACCTTTACGAGACTGCTTCTAACCGCGGTTCTGCTGGTCTGCGTGCTTCCGCAGCAGGCGATCCCGCAGAGCCGGGCGAACTTCTGGTTCCTGAACAACACGGGGAAGACACTGAACAACCTGTATGTTTCGCCGCACTCACAGAATTCGTGGGGTGCGGATGTGCTGGGGCGCGCAGCTCTGCCTGGCGGGATGGGAACGTTGATCGTCTTTCCGCCCGCATGGCGCGGTGTGTGCCACGAGGATTTCAAGCTGGTCTTCAGTGACGGATCCTCTGAAGCCTACTCGCAGGGCATTGATGTTTGCCAATTACATGCTCTGCAGTTCAACGCGGACACGGTGGAGGGATTCTAATTTGAAGGAAGCAGAACCGGTCTCATAAACCATCTTTGTCAACGCGCTGGAATCATGGGCCCCGCCTTGCTGTTGGGTTCCATGCCTGCTCACTATGCACCGGAGGCATTTTATGAGACCGGTGCAGGCCGCTTCGAGATGCTCTTTGGGCGGGTGGCGCGGGTCTGAAATCTCCGCTTCTCAAAATAACGCGGGCGCCCCGGGTCTCGTCCGCCGCTGCGGAAGGTCCGGGAGACCGCGAGGCTTGATCTGTGTCTCTAATCTTCCCGGAAAGCAGGTCGCTCGTCGACGTTGGCGGCCCTGACGTTTGCCGCGTGCCGCGCTAGCGGGGGGCGGTGAAGGGATCGATGTTGAGAAGCTGCAGGAGCGAGTTGTCGTAGAAGGGCGTGGGAGTGAAGGTGAGCACGAAGAGGACGATGCCGAGGATGCCGAGGACCGCGCGGCTGGGAGAGAGATTGGCGTCGATGGGAACTTTGGGATGGCGCAATGCGGGGATCAGGAGGAAGACTCCCCAGAACATCCAGCCGACCCAGTAGACGGCTCCGGCGAGGAAGAGGAGGAAGGGCAGGATGTTGGTGAGCGCGCGATGCAGGCGCGGCGAGAGCGCGTAGAGGATGTGGCCGCCGTCGAGCTGGCCGCCAGGGATGAGGTTGAGCGCGGTGATGAAGAGGCCGATCCAGCCGGCGACGAGGATGGGATGCGGCGAGGACTGATTGAAGGCGGGGATGGCGGGGTTCCAGTGCGCGAGGAGATGGTGCAGCAACTGGATGGTGAGCGGATCGCCGCCAAAGCGAATGAGGGACTCTGGCGCGGCGGCTGCGCGGGGCACGCTGAGCACGAGGCCGACGGCGACGGCGAGGGCCGAGGCGATGTAGCCGGCAAGCGGGCCGTAAATTCCAACGTCCATGAGCGCGTCGCGGCTGGGGATGCGGGAGCGGATGCGGATGACGGCGCCGAATGTGCCGCTGAGCGTGGGAGCGGGCAGCACCCAGGGCAGAGTGGCGCGAATGCGGTGCGCGTGGCAGGCCGACGTAGTGGCCGAACTCGTGGATCAGGAGAATGCCGAGCAGGGTGAGCGAGTAGGCAAAGCCGGCGGCGAAGAGAGCGGGATGACGAGTGAGCCATCCCCAGGGCCAGAGGTCACTCTCGCGCACGACCGGCGGCAGGCCTTCGAGAAAGTTCTGCATGAAGCGCGCGCCGTTGACGGTGGTGGTGACGATGCTGGCGACGAGAAGCAGCACCGGCAAGCCATACTCTCGAAACAGTGAACGCAACCGGCACCTTTCTTATGGGGCGTATATGTCGATACGCCCTACGGTCGAGCCGGGGGTTGGTCGACTCGAGAAATGATGGTTCTAACCTTAGGGACGTTCACGCGCAGAAAGCCTTGGCTGAGGGTAGTGGGTAGATTTGGTGAAACTCTCCCTCAGGGGCTAAAGCCCCGAATCATGGGGCAATTTGCGGCACGACTAAAGTCGTGCCCTTTCAAAGCACAATCAAATGGCCCGCCGCCCGGCTGAGCAAGTCGCCGTCCGTCGTTCGCGAGAACCGCCTGAGTTTCGGCTAGCCCGCGATGCTGTTAGCTGCTGGGTGCGCCCGGTTCCAGCGCGTGCAGTTCCTTGCCCGGCTTGAAGCGCACCGCTTTGCCGGGAGCGATGTTGACCTCAGTCCCGGTGCGGGGGTTGCGGCCGATGCCGGTTTTGCGCGCGCGGACGCTGAAGACGCCAAATCCGCGCAGTTCGATGCGCTCGCCGGCCGCCAAAGCCTGTTTCAGGCCCTCGAAGACCGTGTCCACTGCCGCCTCTGCCTTGGTGCGCGGCAGGCCCGTGCGCTCGACCACGTTATGAACGATGTCCTGCTTGATCAATGGAGTCTCCTCGCTGGCCGTGAACTGGTTGTTGCCTGAATCTTGCGCACCTACACCGCCCATACTACAGATTTTGCTGCGATTAGGGAACTAAAAAGCAGGGAACAGAGGATTAGGGACTAGGGACTTATAAGACAGGGGACAGGGAGTAGCCAATAGGGAGTAGAAAGGCTGGGTGCACAGGAACGAGCGGGCCGGGACCGAAGTGAACCGGGAGTCATGGGCAATGGCTAAGAATTGTCAATCGGCGGGGCCGTTGCGTAAGATGGGATTTCGAGTCGCAGCCAGCGCAGGAAAGCCGCCGGAAGCCGCTCAAAACCTCCCGGAACAGGAGACGCATGTCGATCAAGAGCGACCGATGGATCAGGGAACAGGCCCTGAAGCACCGCATGATCGAGCCGTTCAGCGAAAAGCAGGTGGCGGGCGGCGTGATCTCCTATGGACTTTCTTCTTACGGCTACGACCTGAGGGTCTCCGACGAGTTCAAGATCTTCACCAATGTGAACAGCGCCATCATCGATCCCAAGGCCTTCGACGAGCGGTCGTTTGTCTCGCGTCCAGGCCGAGTCGGTGATTATTCCACCGAATTCGTTTGCGCTGGCGCGTTCTGTCGAGTACTTTCGTATCCCCAGGGATGTTCTGACGATCTGCGTTGGAAAATCAACCTACGCGCGTTGCGGGATCATCGTGAACGTGACGCCATTCGAACCGGAGTGGGAGGGATTTGTCACGCTCGAGATCTCCAACACCACGCCGCTGCCGGCCAAGGTGTACGCCAACGAAGGGCTGTGCCAGATTTTGTTTTTCCAGTCGGACGAGCCCTGCGAGACCAGTTATGCCGACCGCAAGGGCAAGTATCAAAAGCAGCAGGGAATCGTTCTCCCCAAGCTCTGAGGAGACCTCGAAATTCTGCCATGCAGGAGTGATGAGGATTAGGAGAGACACAGCATCGATCCACGAGGGCCCCCATGATGAACGATCTTCGAATGCCACCTTAGCGTTAAAGACCTAGCACCTATTTCTCAGCGAACCGGATTTTGGTGGTATTCCCGATTCAACTCCAGGGGGCAATGATTCAAAAGGGGACTCATACAAGAGATTTGGGATCCATTCGATCTCAACGGTCCGGACTTTGTGCGATCAGATACACAGAGCCGGCCAAGGCGATGTGCCCGAGGGCTGCAATGGCTTTTCAGCCTTGCTGGCGGGGTACATCAAAGAAAGATCGATGCGGCATTAGGGGTGCACGCATCGATTTTGTATTTCTCGTAATGATAGTTGCGCTGACGTATTTTCTCCCGGATCGCCCAAAGGCAAGATGAAGCAGCACTTCCATAAGGCTGGTGTGACTCCTGGCTGGACCCAGACGGGTGTGGGGATGACATCGTCGAAGCACGGTCCTGACGCAATTCGTATTGGGGTGGCGGCGAATGAACCGATTCGCGTCGCCGGCCTGGCCAGCATCTTCGACCAGCCCGCGCAGCCGGGACCAGGCGCAGCTCGTTCCCGTGATTGGAAACCTGCCGAGCTGCTGGCGCTCGACGACATCGAGTACATCGTCGTCGACCTGCATTCCACTCTGGGCGGCTTGGAGGCTCTGGAGACGATTCGGCGCGAGCGGCCGGACGTGCGATCGATTGTGATTGGGCCGGAAGGCGACGATGAACTGGTGATGAGCGCGATCATCGCCGGGGCCAGGGCCTACCTGGGGCACTCCGCGGGTCCGGAGCTGGTGCGCAGAGCCATTGACGTGGTTACTTCGGGATCGATTTGGGCGCCGCGGCGGCTTGCTCTGCCGCGTGATCGACCGCCTGCTGAAGGTTCCGGGTGTATCGCAAGCTGCTTCCAGTCAGCAGCTTACAAAGCGCGAGCAAGCAGGTTCTCGAACTGATTCTGGGGGCGCATTCCACGCGCGAGATTGCCAGCCAGCTGGGCATTGAGCAGCGGACGGTAAAGGCGTATGTCGGCCGGCTGATGCGCAAGACGGGCGCCGACAACCGCATCAAGCTCTCGATGTCGGCGCTCAGCCGCTCGCTGCTGCCGCAGAGGTCGTGGCGGGCACGGAGGGGTCGAAACTCACCAAAGTGCAACAGAATAGGTAAAATATCGGTTACTTTTAGTCACCACCCCTAAGTACTCTTGTGCAGTTATCCACGTTTTCCGCACATCTTATCCACAGAAACAACGCAGATCTGGGGAAAGGAGTTCCCAGGCGGCATGTTTCCATGAAGCCTGGGAACTCCTCTTTTTTAGTGGCACGCACTCCGGAACCTGGTTGTCTCGGTCTTTTCAGCCCTCCCCCCACCCCATTCATGCATCTCAACCGTAGAGCTTGCGGCCTCTCTGAGGCCGTGGCCGGAGTCATCCGTGCAGCAGAGCTGCGCCGAAAAGTCGAGGTTCGGTGTGTGCTTTGCTTTCACAGGAGGAATATGCGGCTTTAGAGCGGTTCCACAATTCACCTGCCCTTTCCGGCGTCTCGCAGGGTGGCTTTTTCTTGATGAAAAAGCCACCTGCGGTTGCGGGCCTGGGTATAGCAATTGTGGAACCGCTGTGCGCATGAATGATGTAGGCTGTTCGAGGAGGATCCGGCGCTGCCAGCCAGCCGACTGCTCCCTTGAACCCTCCGGCCCGATGACACTGGCAGCGAGACGAATCCTCCGACACAGAGTTCTCCACATCCGCGGCCCAAGGCGGCGGAATGGAAAGGAAAAGGACATGAAAAAGGTTCTTGTTTCGATTTGCCTCAGCTTACTGCTGCCATCGACGGCGCTCGCCGCCTCCACGCGGGACGATTTGCAGGCTCGCATCGATGCCGCCAAAATTGTCCTCGACCAGATCATGGGCGCCGGGGACAGGACCGTCCCGAGCAACATTCTCAAGTCGGCCACGTGCGTGGCCGTGGTCCCGAGCATGGTGAAGGGCGCGTTTTTCGTCGGCGCCCAGTACGGACAGGGCGTGGTAACCTGCCGCACGGGTCATGGGTGGAGCGCGCCGGTGTTCATCCGCATGGCCGGTGGGTCGTTCGGTTTCCAGTTCGGCGGTCAGGCGACGGATCTGGTTCTCATTGCCGTGAATGATCGCGGGATGCAGGACCTGCTCAAAGACAAGTTCAAGATCGGCGGCGACGCTTCGGCTGCAGCCGGTCCGGTGGGCCGCGCGGGCACGGCCTCCACGGATTGGAAGATGAGCGCGGAGCTGCTGAGCTACTCGCGCACCAAGGGCATCTTTGCCGGCATCGATCTGGACGGCACCAGCGTGAGCCAGAACACGGAGGACACCGAGCTGTATTACGGCGCGCCGCATCACTTCGAGGCGATCCTGAAAGGCGACGTTGCCGTGCCGCCGGGCGCGGTGGCGTTTGTCCGCGATGTCGCGCATTACTTCGTCGAAGCCAGGGCGCGCTAGCTGGAGCGCGGTCACTGGTCATTCGCGAGAACTCTGAGATAGCCCGCCCGTCCTCTCCGTCTCTGCATGCGGGGAGGATGGCAGCGGGGGTGGTTGCGGCTCCGCGGGCGTCCAGGGCCGCGTTGAGCGTCTACACTGATGCTTACATCCAGCGATGTGGGAAAACCTCGAGTATGGGTTGGTTGTAGCCATCGCGCGCTGCCTGGGCGGCCTGCCGCGCGGCGTTGCGCGTGCTTTCTCCGGCTGCATCGCCTTTACTGTTTATTGGGGCGTCGGCCGGCTGCGCCGCGTGGGCATGCGCAACCTGGAGCTGGCTCTCCCTCGAGCTCTCCTCCAAAACCAGAAAAAGAATTTTGCGGCGCGTCTATGTCCACCTGGGCTGGCAGCTTGTCGAGTTCTGCCGCATGACGCGCTACACCCCAGAGAACACGCGCGGCTTTTTGCGCACCGAGGGCTTGGAACACTACCTGGCCGCGCAGGCTCGGGGCAAGGGCGTGCTCGTTCTCACGGGTCATCTGGGCGCGTGGGAGCTTTCCAGCTTCTATCACTCCCTCATGGGCCATCCCATGGGCATGCTGATCCGCAGGCTCGATAACCGGCGCCTCGATGAGTACGTGAACGGCATCCGCTGCCTGCACGGCAACTTCGTTCTGTCAAAGGACGACTTCGGCCGCGGGCTGCTGACGGCAATCCATGCCGGCGGCACAGTAGGCATCTTGATGGACACGAATATGACGCCGCCGCAGGGCGAGTTCGTGAAGTTTTTCGGCATCGACGCCTGCACGGGGACCGGCCTGGCGCACATGGCGCGCAAGACCGGCGCTGCGGTGCTGCCGGGCTTCATGCTCTGGGAGCCGGGCGAGCGGCGGTACGTGCTGCGCTTCGGGCCGGAGGTCGAGATTCCCCGCACGGCAGACCGCGCCGCGGATATTCTGGAAGGCACGCGGCGCTGCGACGGCAGTGATGGAGTCGTGGATTCGGCGCTATCCTGACCAGTGGCTGTGGATTCACCGCCGCTGGAAGACGCGGCCGGCGGGCGAGCCGGGGCTGTACGGGAAGTGATCGAGATCAGAGATCAGAGATTAAGAGTGAGCGACAGCAATGACGATTGGGGAATTGATTGAAAGGCTCGGCGGGAAGCTGGCGCAGGGCCGGCCGGAGACGGAGATCACCGGCGTGAACGGCTGCGAGCGCGTGACGCCGACGGAGCTGGTGTTTGCCGAGGATGCGGCGTCGGCGGCCGCGGCGCTGAAGAGTCCCGCAGCGGCGGTGGTTCTGAAGGCGGGGCTGGCGGCGACGTATGCGTCGAATCCGTCGATCGCAGTGGTTGAGGCGATCAGCCGCGGCTCTGGTTTGCGCGGGCGGCGAAGATGCTGGCAAAGCCGCTGCCGGTCGGCGGAGTTCATCCAAGTGCGGTCGTTGGCGCCCGGGTCAAGCTCGGCGCGGACGTGACCATCGGCGCTTGCGCAGTGATCGGCGATCGCGCGCAGATTGGCGCGGGAACGCGCATCGAGGCCGGCGCGGTGATCGGCGAGGGCGTGCGCATCGGCGAGCAGTGCCGCATCTATCCGCGCGTGGTGATTTATCCCGGAACAACGATCGGCAATCGCGTGATGGTTCACGCCGGCGTGGTGCTCGGGCGCCGACGGCTTTGGCTACGTGCGCGATCCGGCGACGGGCGCGTACACGCAGTTTCCGCAGCAGGGGACGCTGGTGATCGAGGACGATGTGGAGATCGGCGCCAACTCGACCATCGACCGCGGCGCGCTGGGCGAGACGCGCGTGCGGCGCGGGGCGAAGTTCGACAATCTGGTGCACGTGGCGCACAACTGCGACATCGGCGAGGATGTGATTCTCGTTGCGCTGACCGGCATCTCCGGCTCGAGCACGATGGGCAAGGGCGCGGTGCTCGCGGGGCAGGTGGGCATTGGCGACCATGTGCACGTGGGACCCGGCGTGATTCTTGGTGGACAGGCGGGCGTGTTCAGCGGCAAGACGGTGACCAACGAAGGCCTGAAGCCGGGAACAGTGCACTGGGGTACGCCGGCGCGGCCGCTGCAGCAGGTGTTGCGCGAGCAGGCGACGCTGGCGAGGCTGGCGAAAAGGCGGAAAGACAGGGAACAAGGGAACGAGAAGACAGGGAATAGGGAGTAGAACGGTGCGATGGCGGTGATTGTTGTGGGCGGCAGCGGGCGCGGCGCGGGCAAGACCGCGCTGGTCTGCGGCCTGATTCGCGCTCTGCCTGAGATTCCCTGGACCGCGATCAAGGTCACAAGTCATGGGCACGGCAAGCCTACTCCGTCTGGGAAGAAACCGCGCCGGGGGAGGGGACCGACACTGCGCGCTATCTGTCTGCCGGAGCGCGACGCGCGCTGTTGGTGACAGCGGACGACAATGCGCTTGGCTCTCTCGTGCAGCAGAGTTCTTCGAGAGTGTCCGCCGCAAGGCGGCGTGATCTTCGAGTCGAACAGCGTTCTCCGCCACCTGCGTCCAGATCTTTGCCTTGCCGCTGCTTCCAGTCCCTGGGCTGTGCCAAAGCCTTCGTTCGATCTCGTGATGGAGCACGTCGATGCCATGGTCGAGCTGGCCGGGCACGATCACGTGATCGAAGGCGAGAGGCTGGCGTTCCGGCTCAAGTCGATGGAGCGCGTGTCGCCGGTGATGCTCGAGTGGGTGCGCGAGCGGCTGGGGAAGGCCAGCGAACAGGGAATAGCCAATAGGGAATAGGAACTGGACTTCCCGACTAAAAACGTCCCTCAGGGGTTGAAGCCCCGATTCATTTGGCGCGATCTACGGCACGACTGAAGTCGTGCCCTTTCAAAACAGGTGCCACGGGGTGGGTCTTTTGCCCGCTACGCGGGCTTGAACGCCGGGCCTGAAGGCCGGGTGGTTGCAGCGGCGGAATTCAGGGGCCTGAAGGTCCCTGCTCCCTCCGGCGTGACCGCGAACCTTCCACCCTCAGGGGCTGAAGCCCAAACTCATTTGGCCGGCCAGTTGCTGGGGATCAATCCCCGGCCTACCCGCCGTGACTTCCAACCTTGACTTCCGGCGCACGCAGCGGTAACGTGGGCGAACATTCCCTTGAACTGCGTTTGTGTCTTTTAAGACAAGAGGCGGAGTGTGCGAATTTTGGACAGTGTATCGATTTTGGACAAAGGCACGGGTTCAGACAGCGGCACCGGTTCAGACAACGGCGCGGGTTCAGACAGCGGCGCGGCCGCGATGACGGCGCGGGCAAGCAGCGCGGAAGCGGCTCGGGCGGCACAAGAGCCGGCGCTGGGGGAGCAATTGGACGAGGATCGCCTGGCGTGGCTGGCGCTGGCTCTGGCGCCGGGATTGGGGCCCAAGCGGATTCTGGACGCCGTGCAGCAACTGGAGTCGGCGAGCCAGATCTTCACGATGCCGCTGACGGCCCTTGAAGGGCTCAGGTTTCCCGCCGAGGCGGCGCAGTTTCTTTTTGACGGCAAGGGGCGGCGCGCGGCGGAAGAGGAGTGGGCGCGGGTGGCGGCGCAGGGCGCAACGCTGGTCAGCTACTCCTGCCCGGAGTATCCCGAGCGCCTGCGCGAGATCTACGATCCGCCGCCGGTGCTGTGGGTGCGCGGCGACGTGAAGCTGCTGAGCCGGCCCGCGATCGCCGTGGTGGGAACGCGGCATCCCACGCCTTACGGGTCGGGCGTGGCGGAGATGCTGTCGCGGGATCTGGCGGCGCGGCGGCTGCTGATTGTGAGCGGCATGGCGCGGGGCATCGACTCCTGCGCGCACAAGGGGGCGCTGGCGGCGCGCATGCCCACGCTGGCCGTGTGGGGCACGGGAATCGACGTCGTGTACCCCAAGGAGAACAGGAAGCTGGCCGAGGAGATTCTCGCCCCCGGCGGAGCGATTGTGAGCGAGGTGCCGATGGGGACGTTTCCCGCGCCGCAGAATTTTCCCCGCCGCAATCGCATCCTGAGCGGGTTGTGCGTGGCCGTTCTGGTGGTGGAGGCGGGCGAGAACTCCGGTACGCGCGTGACCGCCCGCTGCGCCGCCGAGCAGAACCGGGACCTGTTCGCCGTTCCGGGCAACGTGACCAACAAGGGCTCCTGGACGCCTAACACATTGATAAAACAGGGCGCTAAGCTCGTGGCCACCTGGGAGGACGTGTGGGAAGATCTGCCCTCGCAGGTGCGGCTGGAGCTGGAGGCCGAGGCCCCGGCTGCATCCAAACCGGAGGCTGGCGCATCCTTATTGCCTGATCCCGTGCTGCGGCCCCAGGAGGCCATGGTGCTGGAGGTGCTGCGCGCCGACGAGAGCCTGCAGATCGACGAGATTCTCGACCTGCTTGAGACGCAACTCACTTCTTCTGAGGTATTTACAGCGCTTTTTGAGCTGGAGATGGCGGGCCGCGTGCGGCAACTGCCGGGGAAGAACTACGTGCGGACGATGTAAAAAGCAGGGAGCAGGGACCAGGGATCAGGGGAAAGCTGGCGAAGTGTAGCTGACTGAAGACGCTGGTGAGGGTGGGAACGGACGTTTCTTGACGAGTCCGGGCGGCCGGGACGAGAGCGGCGTCGAAAACGTCCGTCCGATTGCCGACTCCCGAATTGTGGCAGTTACTTTGCGGATGCGCTTCCATCAATGGATGCAAAGGGATGGATTTGAGGAGGTTTGCGGGCCGCGGAGGGACGTTTCTGCGCATGGAAATGGGACGGCCAGGCGAAGAAAAATCGCCCGGTGCTGGTGGAAATGAGAGGGTGTTCCGTGGTAGGGTGCAAGCACTTGCGGCCATTTTTTGCCGGTGCCGGCCCGGAGACGAATGGGCCGCGAGGTGGAGCGGCGCGGACAAAACGCAGAATAAGGCGCGAGAACGGGCCGCTGGAACGGAATGCATGTCGGGAGAGTCAAACAGGCCAGTAGTTGAGTAGAGAGAGGGAACTGGGTCAAGGGATGGCAACGAGAAAGCATTGGTGATCGTCGAGTCGCCGGCCAAGGCGAAGACGATCGAAAAATATCTGGGCAAGGGCTTCGATGTGCGGGCCTCGGTCGGGCCACATCATGGACCTGCCCAAGAACGACCTTGGCGTGGAGCTGAAGAAGCGGACCTTTGAGCCGGAGCTTGTGGTGTCTCCGGGCAAAGAGAAGGTTGTCGAGCAGTTGAAGAAGCGGCGGCCAAGGCCGACGAAATTTATCTTGCGCCCGACCCGGACCGCGAGGGCGAGGCGATCGCGTACCACCTTGCGCTGCAGCTGGGAACCAACGCCAAAGAGAGAAAGAAGATTCGCCGCGTCACCTTCAACGAGATCACGAAGAAGGCCGTGCAGGAGGCGTTCAACCACGCGCGCGACATCGATCAGCATCTTGTGGACGCGCAGCAGACGCGGCGCGTGCTGGACCGGCTGGTGGGCTACCAGATTTCGCCGCTGCTCTGGGACAAGGTGCGGCGCGGGCTTTCGGCGGGGCGCGTGCAAACCGTGGCGCTGCGGCTGATCGTCGAGCGCGAGCGCGAGATTCGCGCTTTCCAGCCGGTGGAATACTGGACGCTGGACGCGCTGCTCCATCCGGAAAAGCAGGGCGACAAGAAATTCAAGGCGAAGTTCATCGGCATCGGCGGCGAGCCGGCGCGCGTGGCCAACGGCAAGGACAAGGACGGCAAAGAGCAGTTCATCGCGAACGCGTTGCCCGACAAGAAGGCGATGGACGAGGTGCTGGCGGCGCTTGAGAAGGCGGCCTGGACGGTCACCAGCGTGCAGGCGCGCGAGCAGCAGCGCCGGCCGCTGGCGCCCTTCATCACCAGCCAACTGCAGCGCGATGCCGCCAACAAGCTGGGCTTCAACGTGCGCCGCACCATGGGCGTGGCGCAGCGGCTCTATGAGGGCGTGGACATCGGCGCCGAGGGCACGACGGGCCTGATCACTTATATGCGTACCGATTCGCCGCGCGTGGCGCCCGAGGCAGTGACCGCGGCGCGGGAGTGGATCGGGAAGGAGCTTGGGAACGCAGTATCTGCCCGAGATCGCCCAATGTGTACAAGGGCAAGAAGGACGCGCAGGACGCGCACGAGGCCATCCGGCCCACCGATGCCGCGCGCACGCCGGAGTCGATTGCGCGCTACCTGAGCGACGAGCAACTCAAGCTCTACACGCTCATCTGGCGGCGCTTTGTGGCCTCGCAGATGGTTCCCGCGGTCTACGACGTGACCACGGCGAACATCGCCGCGGTTTCGAGCCAAGACCGGCAAGACGTACGATTTCCGCGTGAGCGGCTCGGTGATGCGCTTCGACGGATTCCTGAAGGTCTACGAGGTTTCGGAGGACAAGAAGGACGAAGACGACGAGACCGCGAACCGGCTGCCCAGCCTGGACGGCGTGAAGACGCTGGGGCTCGACGAGCTGCTGCCCGAGGATCACTTTCACGCAGCCGCCTCCGCGCTACAACGAAGCCTCGCTGGTGAAGGAGCTGGAAGAGCGCGGCATCGGCCGGCCGTCGACCTACGCGTCGATCATCAATACCATCCAGGATCGCGAGTACGTGGTGAAGCACGGCGGCTCGCGCGGGCGCTTCTATCCCACCGAGATCGGCGTCGTGGTGTGCGATCTGCTGGTGGAGAACTTCCCGTACATCTTCGACACCGCGTACACGGCCAAGCTGGAAACGGAGCTGGACGACATCGAAGAAGGCACGGAGAAGTGGACCGATCTGCTGAACGGCTTCTACGGCTACTTTGAGCAGGAGCTGAAGGACGCCGGCAAGAAGATGCGAAACATCAAGCGCATGGAGCAGGTGACGACAGGAAAAGTGCGACGTGTGCGGGTCGCCTCTGGTGCTCAAGTGGGGCAAGTTCGGCACCTTCTACGCCTGCTCGGCCTACAACAAGAAGGATCCCACAAGCTGCACCTTCACCAAGGAGAACATCTGCCGCCAAGCCGGACCTGAACACGCCCGAAGCGCAGGAGGCCGGCGATACCGAGGAGTACTGCGAGAACTGCGGCAAGGTGATGGTGATGCGGCGCGGGCTCTTCGGGCCGTTCATGGCCTGCCCGGACTACAACGCCGATCCGCCGTGCAAGACCTTCCGCAAGCTGAGCCAGAAGCAGCAGCAAAAGCCGCCTGAGCCCACCGGCGAGGATTGCCCGGTGTGCGGCAAGCCGCTGGTGCTGCGCCAGGGAGCGTACGGCGAGTTCGTCTCCTGCTCCGGCTATCCCAAGTGCAAATACGTGAAGCAGAACCTGATTGAAGGGATGAAGTGCCCCAAGTGCGGCGAGGGCGACCTGGCCGAGCGCCGCGCGCGCAGGGGCAACGTCTTCTGGGGTTGCACGAATTATCCCAAGTGCGACTTCACGTCGAATCTGAAGCCGGTGGCGAAGAAGTGCCCCAAGTGCGGCAGCCCGTATCTGCTCGAAAAGACGCTCAGGTCGGGCGTGTTTCTGGTGTGCCCGAATAAGAAGAAGTCGGCGGAAGAGGAATCCGCAGCGAAGAAGCGGGGCAAGAAGGCGCCCGCGGCTGAAGAGGGAGCCAAGGTGGTGTGCACCT
>CAWIHC010000015.1:0-29242 GCA_963835895.1 uncultured Acidobacteriaceae bacterium
TCGTCGACGTGGCGCAGGACGTGATCGTGACCGAGCAGGACTGCGGCACGCTGGAAGGCATCTACGTCGGCTCCATCGTTGAGTCGGGCGAGATTATCGAGCCGCTGCGCGACCGCATCATTGGCCGCGTGTCGCTGGAACAGGATCAAGGACTACGACGGCAACGTTGTGGTCGATGTAAACCAGCCCATCGACGAAGACATCGCGTCGGCGATCCAGGGCGCGGGCGTGGAGCGGGTGAAGATCCGCTCCGTGCTCACCTGCGAGTCGCGGCGCGGCGTTTGCGCGCTGTGCTACGGGCGCAACCTGGGCTCCGGCCGCATGGTCGAGCTGGGCGAAACCTGCGGCGTCATTGCCGCGCAGTCCATCGGCGAGCCGGGAACGCAGCTCACCATGCGTACCTTCCACGTGGGCGGCACGGCCAGCCGCGTGCAGGACAAGTCGCGCCTCGACGCCAAGAACAACGGCTTCGTGCGCTTCATCAACCTGAACACGGTGGAGAGCAAGGAAGGCGAGCTGGTGGCCATGAACCGCTCCGGCTCGGTGGCCATCGTGGACGAGCGCGGCCGTGAAAAGGAGCGCTACCAGGTGGTGTATGGCGCGCGCCTCCGCGTCCGCGAGGGCTCGGCGGTCAAGCTCGGTGAAGCGTTGGCCGAGTGGGATCCTTACACCTACGCCATTCTCACCGAGATCGGCGGCCGGTGCAGTTCAAGGACCTGCAGGAAGGCATCACGCTCAACGAGGAAGTGGACGAAGTCACCGGCCTTTCGCGCTGGGTGGTCGCCGACTCGCCCGACGAGAAGCGGCAGCCGGCCATCGCCATCAAGGGCGCCAAGAGCAGCAAGCGCTACCTGCTGCCTCGCGGCGCGCACCTTATGGTGCAGGACGGCGACAACGTGGGTCCGGGCGACGTGCTGGCGAAGATTCCCAAGGAGAGCACGCGCACCAAGGACATCACCGGCGGTCTGCCGCGCGTGGTGGAGCTGTTCGAGGCGCGCAAGCCGCGCGAAACCGCGATCATCTCGGAAATCGACGGCGTGGTCCGCTTCGGCGAGGTCTCGAAGGGCCAGCGCAAGATCTACGTGACGGCCGACAACGGCGACGAGAAGGAGTACTCGGTGCCGCGCGGCATTCACGTGAACGTGCAGGAAGGCGAACGGCTGCGCGCCGGCGATCCTCTGATGGACGGCCCGCTGAACCCGCACGACATTCTGGCCGTGCTGGGCGAGAAGGAGCTGCAGGCTTACCTGGTGAACGAAATCCAGGAGGTCTACCGGCTGCAGGGCGTGGCCATCAGCGACAAGCACATCGAAGTGATCGTGCGGCAGATGCTGCGCTGGGTGCGGATCGACGAAGTGGGCGACACCAACTTCCTGCTCGAGCAGCAGGTGGACCGTTTCCGCTTCAGGGAAGAGAACGAGCGCGTGCTGCAGAACGGCGGCCGTCCGGCGATCGGGCGTCCACTGCTGCTGGGCATTACCAAGGCGTCGCTCTCCACCGACAGCTTCATCTCCGCGGCCAGCTTCCAGGAGACAACGCGCGTGCTCACCGAGGCCAGCATCAACGGCGCGGTGGACAACTTGCGCGGGTTGAAGGAGAACGTGATCGTGGGACGGCTGATTCCCGCGGGCACGGGCCTGGAGTACTACCGCAACGTGCAGCTCTCGCCGGAGCTCGAAGAGGCTGCGGCTCGCGTGCAAGAAGAAGTGCATGCCGAGATCGAAGCCGCGGAGCGCGAGCTGGAGCTGATGCGCCAGGAAGGCGAAGCCGAAGAGATGGCCGCCGAGTAAGCGCGCAACAGCGAAACATTCACACCAACAGGCCCGGCGCAAGAGCGGTACCACAATTCACCTGCCCTTTCGGGCGCAATGCTAAGTGGCTTTTTCTTAATGAAAAAGCCACTTAGCAGTTGCGGCTCCGCGGAGAGCAATTGTGGCACCGCTGTAGCCGGGCCTTTCTTATGCGCACCGTGTTGAGGCGAAGTTCGGAGTTGTGCCGCCGGCCGCTGCGGGCTTGCCGCTGTTCCGGGATTGCTTGACGACGTACATGGCGGCGTCGGCCGCGCTGAGCAGGCTGTCGGCGGACACGGTGTCCTCAGGGTAGAGAGCGATGCCGACGCTGGCCGAGCCGTGCACCACGTGCCCGCCCACCGCGAAGGGCTCGTTGTAGCAGGATTCGAGCCGGTCCGCGATCTCCTGCACATCGGAGCGATTGTGCACTGCCGCAACCAGCACCGCAAATTCGTCGCCGCCCAGCCGCGCCAGAGTGTCTCCTGGCCGCAGTTGATGCTTCATGCGCAGCGCCACTGCCTGCAGGTACATGTCTCCTGCCTGGTGGCCGAACCGATCGTTCACCTGCTTGAAGTGATCGAGGTCAATGAAGATGATGCCGAAGATGCCGGCAGACTGGCGGGCTTCGCGAATCATCTCGTCCAGATGCTTTTCCAGGGAAAAGCGGTTGGGGATGTCAGTGAGGAGATCAAACTCCGAGCGGCGAACGAGATCGGAATGGAGGTGCGACGTCTCGATCGCCAGGGTGGCCAATTCCGCCGCCATGGCCAGTGCCGCCATCTCCCCGGCATCGGCTTTGGTGTGAGCGTCGAAGGCTGTGAGGACAGAGCCCAGAGCCGAACCGGAACGGGAGGCGATGGGGTGTTCGACGGTGCGCAGAGACGAAGAGGGAAGCTGAACCGGGCGGTTGCCCAGAGTGGCTCCGTCCACCACCTGGCACCAGCAGGACGCGCCGTTCAGCCTTACTGAGACCAACTGAGTGATCTTCTCCAGAATTTCCGCCAGGGGCTTGGAATCGTTGATGTCTTCGAGGATTTTGCTGCGGCGCTGCTCGACATAAGCGAGGGAGCTGATGCGGCGCCGGTTCCTGTTTTCCACGTACCACCCGCGCATGCCAAGGGCGATCACCATTGCAAGCAGGATTCCAACGATCATGACCAGATGGCGCACATTCATCCACGGCGGCGGGGCGACGATCCGGATGTCGTCGACGTTGCGCATCAGGATATTGAAAGGCACCTCGCCGTTGAAGGGGTTGGCGTCTGCCAGCATACAGATGCCGGTGACGCGAATGCGCGTGCCCACCGGAATCTCGCGCATGGGGGCAAGCAGGACCGTGCTCACCGAGCCAGGATGGCGAACGATGGCGGAGAGCAGGTGATCGTCGGAGTCGAGCACATACTCGTCCTGGGTAGCCTGCCGCACCTCGGTGATGACCTGGCCTTCAACGGAAACCAGGTCGAAGGTGCGGCTGTGGCCCTCGTTTCCGCCCAGAGCCAGTTCCCGCCAGGTGAATAGTTCAGCGGCGACCGGCGCCTGGATAGAGCTGTCGCGGACTTCGCTGCGGGTCAGGGTCAGGAAACCGTTCTGTACGTCCGGGAACCCGATGGCGCTTGCCCGATCACCAATCCGCAGCGGGCTGTAGGTCTCGGTTGCAATCCAAAGGCTCCTGGAGCCGTCCTGGAGCACCAGCGCCGAACCCGGCTGGTAGTAGGTAATGGTTCCCTGGACGCGCAGCCGCTGCGAGCTATCCACCGGGCGGTAGCCGGTGATAACGCGATCCATCGGCGTAACCGGCAGCGACCAGGGATCGGAGCCGGCGCGTTTCAGGATCTTGACGGCGGCCATGGACTGGATGTGGAACAGGATGCCGGTCTGCTGCATTTTATTGTCGAAGTGGCCGGAAACAACGCCAGTGATTTGCACCTCGGCGTCGAGCAGGCCTTTCAGGGCGTCTTCATCGTCGCTGTCGACATTCGCGTCGGCCTGCCCTCCATCGACTGTCATGCGCAGGTAAGTCGCCTGCTTGGGGGAACGGCTGTCCGGCACAAGATCGGCGGAGCGGACGAAAGCGCGAACAGTGACGAACCTGCAATCGGTCTCAGCTCGGATCATCTGCTCGAAGCTGGGACGCTCGGGTTTGGGCAATGCGCCGTGGCCTAAGAGGGTGATGTCATTGCTATTGACGAAGGGCCGGAAGCTTTCATGCATGGTTCCCCGTACAAGAATGCGATCGCCGGGCGTGAGCTTGAGGCTTGTGGTGGCGTGCACATAGATCGCGTCGCTGCCCTCCTGCACAAAGAGGTTTTCGTCGTACGAGCGGAAATGGGTGACGGTGGCCTCGAAGGCCACGGGAAAGTGTTTGCTGGCCTCGTCGTTGGTAAGGGTGGCCGCGGCGTGCAGCGTGCTGATTTGGCCAGACGGCTGGGCCCACGCACCCGAAGCGCACAGTGAAAGCATTGCGAACAGGAGACCCACCCTCTTCATAGCGCCGCTTATTCCGGTTGGATAGCGTAACATCCGGTCCCGAGGAACGTTATCGGCAGACATGGAAAGAAGGATTAGAGCATTTTCGGAATACACGTAGACTTCTTGAGTGTGTGCTTTCGGTCAACAGCAAATCCGAAAATGCTATAGCCCAGTGCAAGGGCTTGTGCCCAGGTCTTGCAGAAGGGCCACGGTGCTAGGCGTCGTCTTTTGGCACGAGTTCAACATCCGGCTGACACTCCGGCACACGAGTTTTATTCAACCGGGTGTGCTTGTCCACATACATGGCAGCGTCGGCAGAGTGGAGCAGGCGGTCCGCCGTGTCGGCGTCTTCAGGATAAAGAGCGATGCCAAAACTGGCCGAACCGTGGAGAATGTATCCATCTCCGAAAAACGGTTCATGGAAGCAGGCTTCCAGCCGCGACGTAATCTCCTCCACTTCGGCGCGGTTGCGCACCTCTGACACCAGCACCGCAAATTCGTCGCCGCCCAGCCGCGCCAGCGCGTCGCAGGGCCGCAGTTGCCGTTTCATGCGCCGCGAAACTTCCTGCAGATACAGATCGCCCACTACGTGCCCGTGCAGGTCGTTGACCTGCTTGAATTCATTGAGGTCGATATAGATCAAGCCGAAGATCCCGGCGGTCGCGCGCGCGGTGTGAATCATTGCGTCAAGCGTCTTCTCCATGGCGAAGCGGTTTTGCACGTCCGTCAGCAGGTCGAACTCCGAGCGGTGAACGAGATCGCGAGTAGAGACGCGACGTTTCGATAGCCAGGGTGGCCAGCTCCGCCGCCATGGCCAGTGCCGCCATCTCCCCGGCATCGGCTTTGGTGCGAGCGTTGAGGGCTGTGAGGACAGAGCCAAGAGTCGAACCGGAGCGGGAGGCGATGGGGTGTTCGACGGTGCGCAGAGACGAAGAGGGAAGCTGATCCGGGCGGTTGCCCAGAGTGGCTCCGTCCACGACCTGGCACCAGCAGGGCGCGCCGTTCAGCCTTACTGAGACCAACTCCGTGATCTTCTCCAGAATCTCCGCCAGCGGCTTGGAGTGGTTAATGGCCTCCAGGATCCGGGCACGCCGCTGTTCGACATAGGCGAGCGATCCAATGCGGCTCCGGTTCCTTCTTTCCATGGACCAGGCAAGGACGCCAAGGGCGATGACCAATGCAAAAAGAATATCAACAATCAACATCAGGTGGCGCACATTCAGCCACGGAGGCGGTGCAACGACCTGAATGTCGTCAACGCCGCGCAGCAGGATATTGAAGGGAACTTCGCCGTTGAAGGGGTTGGCGTCAGCCAACATGCAGAGGCCGGTGACGCGGATGCGCGCGCCCAACGGAACTTCTTTCATGGGGGGAAGCGGAGCCGGAGTTAATGCGCCGGCATGACGCAGGATGACGGAGAACAAGTGGCCGTCGGACTCGAGCACATACTCGTCCTGGGTTGCCTGCCGCACTTCGGTAATCACCCGGCCTTCCGTTGAAACCAGGTCGAAGACGTGGCTGTGCCCGTCGTTGCCTCCGACGGCGAGTTCCCGCCAGGTGAATAGTTCAGCGGCGACCGGCGCCTGCACCAGGCTGTCGCGGACCTCGCCGCGGGTCAGCGTGAGGAAGCCGTTCTCAACCGACGGAAATCCCACCGCGTCGGCGACATCGCCCACGCGCAGAGGGCTCCAACTGTCGGTGTTGATCCACAGGCTTCTGGGGCCGTCCTGCAGCACCAACGCCGTGCCCGGCTCATAGTAGGTGATGGTTCCCCGCACGCGCATGCGCTGCGAAAAATCGTCCACCCGATAGCCCGCAATGATGTGGTCCATGGGCGTAACCGGAAGCGACCAGGGATCGGAGCCGGCGCGCTCGAGAATTTTCACTCCGGCCAGCGACTGAACATGAAGCAGGAGGCCGGTTAGCTGCATCTTGTTGTCAAAATGTCCGGAAAGCGCGCCCGTGATCTGCACCTCGGTATCGAGCAGGCTCTTAAGGGCGTTCTGATCTGAGCTGTCGACGTTTGCGTCTACAGGCCCTCCCTCCATGAGCATGCGGAGAAAGATGGCGGGCGTTGGCGATCGAGGGTCGGGCACCAGGTCGGCGGAGCGGACCACGGCGCGCACGGTGACCAGCTTGCAATCGGTCTCGGCGCGGATCATCTGTTCGAAGGTAGGTTGCTCGGGCTTGGGCAGTGGTTCGTGGCCAACGATGGTGATATCACTGCTATTCACATAAGGCCGGAAACTTTCGTGCATGGTTCCACGAATCAGGATGCGATCGCCGGGAGCAAGCTTCAGGGTGGTGTTGGCGTGCACATAAATCGCGTCGTTTCTGTCCTGCACGAACAGGTCTTTGTCATAGGAGCGGAAGTAGGTGACGGTAGCTTGGAAGGCGACGGGCTGGTGTTTGCTGGCCTCGTCGTTGGTGAGGGTGGCCGCGGCGTGCAGAGAAATCGCCGGTGCAGGCGCAGCCGGGGCTGCCGACGCAGCCGGAACAATTGCGAAGAGCATGACACCCGGGAAAAGAAATCGTTTCATCGGTACGTGCTTCACTTCGCCTTCGCGATCTTTCCGCGCTCACGGTCTCTTTTGGGGGCCTGCTTGCCGAGTCACTCATTCGGTCGCGCCGGATGGGTTGGGGGCCGCGCGAGCAGAAATCTGCTGGTGAAATACCTTGCACTCATCTTACTTAGACTGAAGAGGTTGGGAATAACACTTTCGGAGCGGTAAAATCCCGGTTTCGTCCCATGCGTTCCGGCTTCAGGATTCGCCTTCGCGAAGGCAAAAATTGACCATGGCTGCGGGGCGAATTGCGGCGCATTGGGTGAGAGACTCGGCGCGGGGTTCTACACTGAAAGCGGGCCGTTTGAACGGCGAAAACGGCGATTTGACCAAAATATGGCAAAGAAACTGCGGGTTGGCATTCTTTTTGGCGGGCGCAGCGGCGAACATGAGGTTTCGCTGCTGTCGGCAGCATCGGTTCTGGGCGCCATCGATCGCGAGAAGTTCGACGTAACGCCTATCGGCATCACCAAGGAGGGCCGCTGGCTTGCGGCCGCTGACGCGCACGGCCTGCTGAATGGCGACGCCGGCGCGGTGGCGCGGCGGCTGCGCGCGGGCGATCCTGAGGCGACTCCGGGCGCGAAGCTGCTGCATGAGGGAATTCCGACGCTGCTGGCGCCGGAGCCCGTTCCTCAAGGCCCGGAGGGAAAGGCGATCGAGGTCGTCTTTCCGGTGCTGCACGGCACCTTTGGTGAGGACGGCACGATTCAGGGGCTGTTTGAGCTGGCGGGCATTCCCTACGTCGGGTCGGGCGTGCTGGGCTCGGCCGCGGGCATGGATAAAGACGTGATGAAGCGGCTGTTTGCCGAAGCCGGGTTGCCCATCGTCAAGCACGTTACGCTGCTCCGCTCTGACTGGGAGAAATCGCCTCGCAAGGCGGTCTCGCTGGTGGAGCGGGTGCTCAAATACCCGGTCTTTGTGAAGCCGGCGAACCTGGGCTCGTCCGTCGGCATCTCGAAGGTCCACGATCGCGCGGAACTTGGACCGGCGCTCGCGCTCGCGGCCAAGTACGATCGCAAGCTGATCGTGGAGCAGGGCGTGGGCGGCAAAGCGCGGCGCGGCGCGCAGCCGGCGCGCGCCCGCGAGTTTGAAGTGGCCGTGCTTGGCAACGACTCGCCCAAGGCCAGCGTGGCCGGCGAAATCATTCCCGGCAAGGAGTTCTACGACTACGAGGCGAAGTACCTGTCTGAAGGCTCCGTGCCGGTGGTCCCCGCGAAGATTTCGCGCGACCAGAGCCGGCGAATTCGCGAGATGGCCGTTGCGGCATTCAAGGCCTGCGATCTTTCCGGGCTTGCGCGCGTGGACTTCCTCATGGAGCCCGACGGCAAACATCGCATCTTCGTGAACGAAGTGAACACCATGCCCGGCTTCACCCGAATCAGCATGTACCCCAAGCTGTGGGAGGCGTCGGGACTCAGCTACAAGGAACTGATTACGAAGCTGATTGAGCTGGCCCTGGAGCGGCAGGTGGAGAAGAACAAGACCACCTACAGCAGGGAAGAGTGAAGAAGCAGGGAGCAAGGGAGCGAGGGAGCAAGGGAACAGGGAACAGGAAGCCGCTCTCCGGTGTCTAATCCAACAGGACCGGGGAAGTGTATTTGGGCGAAGAGGCGGCCTTTGACAACTGAGAACCGATCACTGACCACTTACAACGGCCCCTGCTTCCTGCCGTATCCTGATGTGGAAGGACGACACCCATGACCTTGCTCGATGCCCCGCAGTTCGACGCCGCGCGGTCCAGGCGCAAAAAGCTGATCATCCAGTTGAGCGCGGCCGCGCTTGTCGTGCTGTTTGTGGTTTGGTGGCTTGTCGCCAGCCGCCCCGTGGACTGGCCGTGGAACTGGAATCGCTATCTCTTCGGACGCACCGCGGTGAACAGATTCCTGGGCGCAATTGAGGCCAACGACCTGCCCAAAGCCTACGGCATCTGGGTGAACGACAAGAACTGGCAGCAGCACCCGGCGCAGTACAGCACCTATCCCTTCGCCCGGTTCCAGGGCGATTGGGGGCCGAGCAGTCCTGACAACGAGTATGGCCCCATCCGCAGCCACAAGATCGCGCTGGCCGGCCGCTACGGCAACGGCTTGCTGGTCGCCGTACTCATCAACGGCCGCAAAAGCGACGCCCTCAACCTCGACTACGACCCGAAGACCGGGCAGTTGAGCTTCGCGCCGCCGGGCGTGAGCTTGTACCTGGGGCCATAGGCAGGAGCGGCAAAGCCCTTTCAAGCCTGAACTTCCACGGCTCTCGAAAATCCATCAATTTTGATCCACAAAACCGATAGGCTACCGCCCTACCGGTCCGGAATCCGGAGGGGAATCTCCAGCGATCCGGCGCGGTCGGCGTTGAGATCGTGGACGCCGATGCGCAGATCGACCTCGCCGGCAGGCAGGTCGAAGGGCAGGCGCACGGAAATCCCCGACGCCATGATCCGCTCGAACTGCGCGGCGTTGAGGCCCATCTGGAATGCATGCGTGTAGTCGTTCAGCCGGTCGCCGTCGCTGTCGTAGGCGATCAAGGCGAACTCGACTGCAGCTGTGTGGCTTCCTCCAGGCGCGGTGTCGAGGGCCAGGCCGCGCGCGTCGAGAGTCAGATCGACGATGTACGGGTGCGCGGGGCCTTTGAAAGAGGCTGGCTTCTCGCCAGTCGGGCTGCTGGGAAGGCTCACGCCCTGGAACACCGGATCGGAAGCGGGCAGAACGCGCGCTCTGAGCAGGATCCCGGTGGCAGCTGGAGCGTCGTGGGCAAGAGCCGCCGCAAACACGCCATTCGGCCCGTTGCCTGCCGGCGATGATTTGCCGGGCGCGTCGGCATAATAGCCGCGGCGGTAGGCCAGCTTGATACTGTGGTCGCCGTCGAGCGTCACCTTAATCGTGCGATAGCGCCCGTCGAGCACTGCGTTTTTTGGCGCGTAAGCAAGCGTGTAGTAGCTCGATCCGTCTTCGATGGCGCTGGCGAGAGCTTTGTCCAAGTCGTTGGTCTCGACATAGGCCCTTCCGCCGGTGTCATCGGCGACTTCCTGCATGGTGGCCTGGTTATCGTAATGCTGCTCCCGATGCTGCGACCACTGCGCGCTTTGGGCCGAGCCCTGATCAACGACGGTGCTGGCCGCGCTGAACTCCGTAGGCGCCCACAGGCCGCTTGCATCCACCGGGTAGATGGCCACGCGCGCTGCGGTGAGCATGTCGGCGGTCTTCTGCGCCTCCTCGCGATAGGTCTCGACGTTGGCGAAGGGATCGCTTAGCGATGCATCGGGAAATAGCACAAGGGGAAACGCGCTAGAGAACCAGATCACGTTCTTGCGCCCCGAAATGCCGCCGAGATAGCCGGCCAACTGCTTCATGGCGTCGAGCGTGAGGTGCATGCGCGCGTTGACCTGGCCGGCGATCTGGTCGGCCTGAAACTGCTGGAGAGCGGCGACAGCGTTCATGGGAGCGCCAAATTGCGAGCCCGGATTCGAGGCGCCGGCATTGGAGACGGGGGGCGGTGTGGCGGGCTGCGTGCCGGCTACCGCACTCGCCTGGTTGTCTGCCAGGGCGGCCGACGATTGCGTGTCCAGCAACGGCGACTGCTGTTGGCTGGCCTTCGGCTTCTTCAGCAGGCTCACCAGGGCGGCCGGATCGCTAGTGAACTGGGTCACTATGCGCAATTGAGTCCCGAGCGTGAAGATGGCCAGCCTGGTGCCGGGCTTGACCGTGCCCAGGAAGTCGATCATTTTGCGGCGCACCCGCATCTGGTCGCCGATGGGAGTGTTGAGCGCGTCGAGAAGCAGCACGTTGACAGCGCTCGACTCGGGATACGGCGGCAGGTTTGTGTAAGTATTCGGCGGCAGCGCTGCGGGCGCCAGAAATGCTGGCGGAGCGCCGCCCGGCTCGTGCTCGTCGAAAGAGGAGATGCTCTGCTCGTTGCCGTCTTCGAAGACATGAAAGCGGCTCCGTTCCAGGCCGTGCACAGGCTTGTCGCGGTCCGTGACGACAACGTCGACGAGGACCAGGCTTGTGTTAGCGCGGAGCGCAGGCGCAGGCGCCGTGGCGTTTTGGGATTGCGCGCCGGGCAACGCGAGAAGCAGCGATCCGGCAAAGACGAAGAGCGCGAATGAATGATGCAAACGCATACGGCAAACCCCCTATCGGGACGATCTGGGGAAGAGTGTGGCCGTGCCCCGCCTAGCTCTATATTGCGCTTCCGGGACGGATCTAGCGCGGGAATCCCGCATTGGCACCAAAGTCTCACTCAACTGCCCCGCTAATGCGCCGCTTCGGTCAGGATCTCGGTGTTCTTGCTCATCTTGCGCGGTGCGCTCGATCTTGTCCCAGTTGAAGGGCTTGCCGTCGATGGCGCGCTTGAGCGTCTTGAAGAGGACGATCGAAAAGACCTGGCGGTAGGCGAAGCGCTGCAGCCAGATGTGGAAGAGCAGCCAGCCGTCGCCCTTGTTGGCGGGATGGCGGCGCTCCAGGCTGAAGGCGGCCGACGAGGTGATGAAGTCGATGAGCAGGAAGCCGAGGAAGTAGACCACCAGCTTTTCGAAGCTGGCCGCGGAGGCTGCTTCGGGGTGGTAGTGGCGGTCGACGAGGAAGTTCACGACGCCGGCCACGAACATGATGTCGATGAACGGCGAAACCAGCGGCAGGAACATCTGGAAGATGAGAATGTTGGGCAGCGCGAAGAGGCCCATGGCCTTGTTGCGGACGAAGGCGGCGCGATGCTTCCAGACGGCCTGCAGGGTGCCGAAGGACCAGCGGAAGCGCTGGCGCATCAGGCCGCTGGCGTTGATGGGCGCCTCAGTGTAGGCCAGGGCGCGGTCTTCGTAGTCGACCTTCAGCCCCTGTTCGAGCAGGTTCATGGTCAGGTCGGCGTCTTCGGCCACGGTGTTGAGCGGATAGCCGCCCGCGGCCTTGACCGGCGCGGTGCGCCATGCGCCGATGGCGCCGGGAACCACGGTGATGACGTGGAACAGGTCGAGCGCGCGGCGCTCGAAGTTCTGGCTGGTGATGTATTCGAGGGCCTGCCAGCGCGTCCAGAGGTTGACGCGGTTGCCCACCTTGGCGTTGCCGGCGATGGCGCCGATCGCGGGATCCTCGAAGTGGGGAATGAGCTTGGAGATGGCGTCGGCGGCGATCACGGTGTCGGCGTCGATGCCGACAAAGATCTCCTCGTTCATGCGATCGAGCGCGTAGTTGAGCGCGGCGGCCTTGCCTTCATTGCGCTTGGTGAGGACCTGGACGCGGCCGGCGGCGATCTCCTGGGCGATAGGCCGCGGCGGCCACTTCGGCGGTGCGGTCCTCGGAGCCGTCGTCGATCACGATGACGCGGAGGTTCTTGTAGTCGGAGTTGAGCACCGAGCGGATGGTGCGGACGATGACCGTCTCTTCGTTGTAGGCGGGGATGAGAACGGCCACGCGCGGGTTGAAGCCGGGCGAGGCCTCGGCGGCGCGGCTTGACGCAGGCGGTCGATGACGGCGAAGAGGCCGACGATGATGAGGCGCGCGCTCATCAGAACGTCGCCGACGAAGAAGACCATGACGATGAAGTTGCCGATGATGTCGAGCGCGGAAAAGGCGATGGAGTCGGGGATGGTGCGCACGCGCTGCCAGAAGGTGAGCGGCGGCATGACCTGGGCGGTGGTCTTGCCCATCAGCGCGGAGACGGGAACGATGGTGTAGCCGTGGGCGCGCAGGGCGTCGATGAGCGGTCCCAGAGCAGTCCACGGTGGCCGAGCGGTCGCCGCCGCCGTCGTGCATCAGGATGATGGAGCCGCGGAACTGCGGCTTGGTCTTCATGGTCTGCAACTGGGCGAGCACCGACTTGATGATCTCGGCGGGCGTCTTGCGCGGATGCTCGTTCCAGTCGTCGGTGTCGATCTTGCTGCCGATGATGGTGAGGCCATCCTGCTGGATGCGCCACACGGGCGCGGCCTCGTCGTCGGTGTCGGGCTCTTCGTCGATGTCGTAGGGCGGGCGGAAGTAGAGCGGCTGCACGCCCAGCTTGCTCTCGAAGAGGCGCTCGGTGAGATTGACCTCGAGATCGAGCTGGCGCGTCGAGATTTCGCTGATGTCGGGATGCGTCCAGGTGTGGTTGCCGATCTCGTTGCCTTCGCGGACGATGCGCTGCATGAGGCCGATGTTGTCCGCGGCCTCGGCGCCGATGAGCATGAAGGTGCCGTTGGCGTGCTTCTGCTTCAGCACGTCGAGGATCTTCGGCGTCCACTTGGGATCGGGACCGTCGTCGAAGGAGAGCGCAAGCTCGTTGGGATGGTAGCCGTACTGCTCGACGGTGTAGGTGCGCGGATACACATCCATGTGCTCGTCGACGATGAGCTTCTTGCGCGGGTCGGGCTCGTCGGTGTCCACTTCCACGGTGCGCTTGCCGGGCTGCGGCAGGCCGGTGACGCGCAGGATGTCTCCGTCGCCCTCGGTGTCCACGTCGTGGCCGGGCTGGACGGTGCCCAGCGCCTGCAGGGCTGCCGGATCGCTGGGCTGGTCCCAGACGTTCCACAGCGAGCTGTCTTCTTCGCCCAGGCGCCAGAGGGCAAAGGTCTGCAGGCCGAGCTCGCGCGCGGCGCGCATCTCGTCGAGGAGGGTGACCGCATCGAGAAACCAGACCACGTGGCGCTGGTTGTTGTCCTCGTCGATGTACTCGAAGTGAGGATTGAGCGTGTCGTAGTCGAGATCGAGGTCGGCGTCGGCGTCGGAGGCGCGCTCCCAGGCATCGGAGACGGAGAGATCGTCGGTATCGAGGACCTGCGGCTTGCGATGGCGGCGGTCCTTGGGATTGGGAATGGAAAGCGTCCAGTCGTAGCCGTAGTTGCCCACGCGCGCAGATGAGCTTCTCCTTGGGCACGATCTTGAGCACGCGGACGAGATTGCCGACGAACCACTGCTGGCTGGCGATCGGGCCCGGGATCGCTCGTGGTCTGGTGCTGGTCGTAGTTCATCAGGATGATGCCGTCGGAGTTGGCGGCGATGGTCTTCAGGTCGCTGTCGCTGGTGGCCACGGCCACGTTCACATAGAGGCGCAGATTGCGCGCGTGCATCTTGGCATAGAGCGCCTGGATGAAGCTCAGGTAGGCCGGATCGTCTTCGTCGGGGATGCTTTCAATGTCGAGCGAAAGGCCGCGATAGACCGGGTAAGCTAGCGAGAAAGCGCATGATCTGCTGGAGCAACGCGGCGCTTTTGTCCGGATCCTTGAGCACGTCGCCGACGCCGGTGTCCCAGTCCTGCGTGTGCGGATTGAAGTTGTTGAGGGCAGGAAAGATTTCGGTGTCTTCCTGGGCCGCCTGAATCACGTGCTTGACCTTGTTCAGGTCGTCGGGATCGTGCACCGTGGCGCCCTCGATCACCGGATACTCGCGCAGGTTGTCGCCGCTCATCATCATCAGCGTGCCGTTGGGCGAGTCCACGTGCAGCCACTGCGGGAACAGCATGTCGATCTGGTGAACGTGTTCCTTGAGCGAGGAGTAGCTGGCCGCGTCGTCCTGCACGTAGTAGGCGGCGCGCAAACCTTCGCCGGTGTTGAGGGGAATCTCGGAGGGCTTGCGGGCGGTCTTGCGGCGCGCGGGGCGCTGGTTCTTGGCGTTGCGCGACAGAATGGAGGGCTCGGGCAGGGCTCGTAATTGTGCCTGGGAGTGGGCAGCAGCAGCTCCGGCAGGTGCTGGCTGCGCAGCACATTGAAGATGAAGCCGGCGACGACCAGCGTGGACACCACGGCCGTCGCATCCAGAATGCGGCGCAGGCGCTTCCAGCGCTTGCGTTCGCGGGTCGAAAAAGATCTGTCGGTCGGGCATGAGGTGTTCTGATGCTCCGGCTGCGAAAATCGCGCAAACAAGGCCACCGCATCCCACGAATGTGGCGGCCCTGGTGGATCATCGGCAAAGGCGCGCAATTCCTGGAAATGCCGTACGCTATACAGTACGAATCGTATGGAAGCTGGCCAAGAGAGTCAATTGACGGCGCGGCGGCGCATGGCCAAGCGGGGGTCGAGCGCGCGCCGCCCTGCCCGTGGCGCTGCCCCTGGCGCGGGCCTGGCCTTGCGCCTGTGGATGCTCAAGAACCTCTTTGAGGTCAACGGCGACATCGCTGGTCTACGGGGATCTGGCCAAGAATCTGCTGCTGCACGGCCGCTTTGCCCTGACGCTGCCCAACGGCGAGATGTATCCCACGCTGATCCGGCTGCCCGGCTATCCGCTCTTTCTCGCCGCTTGCTTCCGAGTCTTCGGGATGGAGAATTACTTTGCCGCGGCGTGCGTGCAGATTGCGCTGGATCTGCTGGGCTGCCTGCTGCTGGCCGGATTTGTGCGGCGCATTGTGCCCGCAGCGGCAGAGCCGCGGCGCGGCGCTGGCACGCTGTGGCTGGCCGCGCTGTGTCCCTTCACCGCTTCGCTACACGGTGGCGCCGCTTGCGGAGGCGCCGACGCTCTTTATGCTGGCGCTGGCCATGTGGGCGATGGCGCGATTCCGTGATGAGCCGGGTTGGGCCAATGCGCTCTGGTTTACCTTCGCGGTGACCTGCGCGGCGCTGTTGCGGCCCGATGGCGCGCTGGCGGCGGTGGCGTTTGCGCCGGCGCTTGTTGATTGGGATTGCCACGCGGCGATGGGCCGGGCAGGATTCCGCTGCGAAAGCTGGTCCGCATGGCCGTGGTCTGCGTTCTGCTGGCGCTGGCGCCCTTTGCCGTGTGGACGGCGCGCAACTGGCGCGTCTTTCACGTCTTTGAGCCGCTGGCGCCGCGGCTGGCCACCGATCCCGGCGAAAGCACCGAATCCCGGATGGGAGCGCTGGGTGAAGAGCTGGTGCCTCGACTTCATCTCGACCTACGAGATTTATTGGAATGTGCCGGGGGACAAGCTGGACGTGAGCGAGTTGCCCAGCCGCGCCTTCGACTCGCCTGCGCAGTACGCTGAGACCGCGGCGCTCGCCGACGACTACAACAGCCACGGCATGGAGCTGACGCCGGAGATCGATGCGCGGCTTTGGACGGCTGGCCGAGGAGCGCATCGCCGCGCATCCGCTGCGCTACTATGTGTGGCTGCCGCTGGGCCGCGTGGCCGACATGTGGCTGCGCCCGCGCGTGGAGAATCTGCCCATCGATCTGGACTGGTGGGTCTACGCGCATCATCACGCGGAGACGGAGTTCAGCTGGGCCTACGCGGGGTTGAATGCGCTTTATCTGCTGCTGGGGATTGCCGGGCTGTGCCTGCGGCCGCGCTTTTGGGGCGCGCTGCTGGCGTATATGCTGCTGCGCAGCGCGTTGCTGCTGACCGTGGAAGCGCCGGAGACGCGCTACACGCTGGAGTGCTTTCCCGATGCTGTTTGCGCGCGGCGGGATCGCGCTATTGTGGCTGGCTCAGCGCGTTCATTTGCTGTGTCGAAGCTGAAGGCGCCTTTGGGCAGCGGCTGATTCACCTTGATGTTGGTGTAATAGCAGACGCGGGATTGGCCTTCGCCTTCATCGAAGACCTGCTTGAGGCTGACGGCGCGCGCGGTGTCGAGCCAGATGGTGACCTTGGGAATGTTCTTGCGACGTCGGGATCCTTGGCGACCAGTTCGAGCTTGTCGGTCTTGATGCCGTCGACGATCTCCGTGCCGAGATATTTGATGGTCCATTTCTCCTCGAGTTCATTGCCGCTGGCGCCGAAGCCGAGCATCAGATAGCTCTCGTACTTGCCGGCCTGCGTATAGGTCTTGGCGTCGCTCTCCTTGCCGGTATCGGAATCGCGCAACATGCCGCCGGAAAAAATGTAGGCTTTTGCGGCGGGCCGGCCGTTGTGGCCGTGATATGCGCGGCCATCTGGAAGTGATCGCCCTTGCGCTCGTAGTAGGCGGTTCCGGTCATCACGTCCTTATCCGGAATCGGGTCGGTCTGAATGGTGTCGAACTCGAAGTTGGCCGTCGTGGTGTGAAAATCCTTTGCCGCGGCGTCGAGCTTCTGCGAGCACACTGGCCAGATCTCGGCACGCGCGGCTGAAGCCGGCAGCAATGTCGCAACGAGAGCGAAAAATACAGACAAGTTTGATCGCGAATGCATAGGTTTCCTTAACCTATTTGACGCTCGGTTGGGACCGGAGATTCGTGAAACTGGCTAACGGTGCGCCCAGACTTTCCAGGCGAGATTTCCCTGGGCGTCGGTGGCCGTCTCCCAGTGCTCCACAAAGACGGCGTCGCCGGTGACGGGCTCGATGGCTTTGCGCAGCACCTTCTTCACTTCCCGGTCGGAAGCGCCGGCGGGAACGTTCACATCGGAAGCCTGCACAGTAATGATGACGCCGCGGCCGTTGGGGACAACCTGGAGAGGATGACGGAGCCGGCCATTGACGACGGCTTGGCGCCGAAGTCCCACAGGTGCGGGGTGACGAAGATGAAGAGCAGGATCAGCGTGACCATGATGTCGTAGTGGAACGATCCGCGCGAATAGGTCCAGTAGAAATAACTGCTCAGGATCTGTTTGACGCCGCGTTTGGGCTGCGCGACTGCGCCGCTCGAGGTGGATGATGCCATCATGGCTCCCTAACAATTCTATCGAGTCCACCCATGTAGGGACGCAGGGCTTCGGGGATAAGCACCGAGCCGTCGGCCTGCTGGTAGTTTTCGAGGATCGCCAGCCAGGTGCGGCCCACGGCCAGGCCGCTGCCGTTGAGCGTGTGCACAAACTCGGGCTTGGCCTTAGCGCCCTGCGCGGCAGACGGCCGGTAGCGGATGTTGGCGCGGCGCGCCTGGAAAGCGTCGAAGTTGGAGCAGGAAGAGATTTCGCGGTAGAGATTTTGGCCGGGCAGCCAGACTTCGAGATCGTAGGTCTTGGCGGAGGAGAAGCCGGTGTCGCCGGTGCAGAGCAGGACGCGGCGGTAGGGCAGGTCCAAGAGCTTCGAGAATCTCTTCGGCGTCGCGGGTGAGTTGTTCGTGCTGGGCGTCGGATTCTTCGGGCCGCGTGAACTTGACCAGCTCAACTTTTTGGAACTGGTGCTGGCGGATGATGCCGCGCGTGTCTTTGCCCGCCGCGCCGGCCTCGGCGCGGAAGCACGGCGTGTAGGCGGTGAGCGAGATGGGCAGGCGCGCTTCGTCGAGAATCTCGTCGCGATAGAGATTGGTGACGGGGACTTCGGCGGTGGGGATGAGCCAATGGTCGCTGTCTTTGTATTCGCCGCGCGTGGCCGCCTCGGCGTCGGCGTCGGAGCAGCGGAAGAGATCTTCGGCAAACTTGGGCAACTGGCCGGTGCCAAAGAGCGACTTTGAATTGACCATGAAGGGCGGCAGCACTTCTTTGTAGCCGTGCTTCTGCGTGTGCATGTCGAGCATGAAGCTGATGAGCGCCCGCTCGAGCCGCGCGCCAGCGCCCATGTAGACGGCAAAACGCGCGCCGCTGAGCTTGGCCGCGCGTTCGAGATCGAGAATGCCGAGCGCTTCGCCGATCTCCCAGTGAGGTTTGGGCGTGAAGTCGAATTTCCGCGGCTCGCCCCAGGTTTTGACAGTTTTGTTGTCGGCTTCGGAGGCGCCGACGGGGACTTCGTCGCGGGTGAGGTTGGGGACGCGGGCGAGGGATTGGCGCAACTTCTCGTCGAGGTCAGCAGCGGTCTTGTCCAGTTCGTCAAGTTTCTCTTTCAGGGCGCGGGTCTCTTCCATGACGGCCGCGGCTTCGTCATTCTTGCCGGCCTTCTTAAGCGCGCCCACCTGCTGGCTGAGTTCGTTGCGGCGGGCCTTGCACTGCTCGGCGAGGGTGATGGCTTCGCGGCGGCTCTTATCGAGCGCACGAAAATCTCCCAAGCAGGGCGGCGGGATCGGCTCCACGCGCGCGCAACTTTTCTTCCACCAACTCGAGGTTGGCACGAACAAATTGCAGATCGAGCATATCCCTTTCATTTTAGATGAACGGTGCGGGAGGGAACGGCGGCGGGAATTTGCCGCTCTAGAATGAGGGGATGCGTTGCGCGCTGATCTACAACCCGGCTGCGGGAACGAGGCGGGAGCAGCGCATCGCCGAGATTGAACGGGCTGCCGCGCGATTGCGCTTGTTGGGACACGAGGCCATGGCGATCCCCACTACAGGGCCGGGGTCGGCAGGAGGGCAGACGCGGGATGCGGTGCGGGATGGCGCGGAGGTTGTGTTTGCCTGCGGCGGCGACGGAACGGTGCACGAGGTGCTCCAGGGTTTGGTTGCGGATGCAGGGAATCCGCGGGCGGCACTGGGCATCGTTCCACTAGGAAGCGCGAATGCCCTGGCGCGGCAACTACGCATCCCACTCGATGCGGAGCGGGCCGTGGAGGAGCAAATCCGGGGAGAGAGGATGACGATCTCCGCTGGCAGAGTGGAAATTGGAGAGCAGGTTCGGCACTTTGCCGTGATGGCGGGAGCGGGGCCGGACGGAGCTTTGGTTTACGAGCTGCGGAGTGCGGGTAGGTCGCGACTGGGGCGGGTGGCATACGCGTTACATGCCGCGCGGATTTTTGCGACGCACAGGTTTTCGCGCTTCGCGGTCGAGTACACCGAGCTGGATGGGACGGTTCAAACGTTGAATGTGGTGAGTGTGATGGCGTCGCGCGTGGACTGCCTGGGCGGAGTGTTCACGGGGCTCATTGAGCGCGGAGACCCGATGGACGGGCTGAGTCAGCGCCTTTCTCTGCTGCGGCCGCCGGGCCTGATCTCGCTGCCGCTGTGGTTCTTGACCGGTTGGCTGGGCTTGAGGCGAATCAATCCATTCCTGGTGGAAGTGAGGGCTCGCGAGTTTACGTGCCGACCGCTCAAAGACGGGGATGTGTACTGCGAGGCCGACGGCGAGTGGTTGAGGCGGATTCCGATGCGGGTTTCGGTGGCGCCCGATGCGCTTATCGTTCTGGCGCCTCGGCGCGCAGGCTCCGAGTCTGCTGCCGTGCGGTAGCATCCATCTATGATTGCGGGCGTGTCGTGGACTTGGTGGGTAGGATTTCACGCGGTGGTGGCTGTGTTGTTGCTGGCGGACTCGCTTCTGCCGGGCCATCGGCGCAAGTCGCGCCACGCGCAGGCAATCGTGTGGTTGGGAACAGTTGGATTGGCGCTGGCCGCTGCCGGGTTTGCCTGCTGGATGGCCGCGACGATGGGCAAGCAGACGGCGCTTGAGTTCGTGGCTGGGTACACCATCGAGACCTCGCTGAGCATCGACAACCTGTTCGTCTTCCTGGTGCTCTTTGGGGGGTTCCGCATCAGCCAACAGCGCCAGCACTCGGCGCTGCTCTGGGGCGTGTGGGGCGCCTTTGCGATGCGTGCAGCGTTCATCGCAGTGGGCGTGACGCTGTTGCGCAAGTTCGAGTGGGTCACATGGATCTTCGGGCTGATCCTGCTGTATGCGGCGTGGCGGCTGGTGCGCGGCGGCTCGGCGCGCGCGGCGATTCCGGAGTGGATCGTGCGCCTGCAGCCGGCAAAGGGGTCGCTGCTGCCCGTGATTGTGGCCGTCGAGGTGACCGATCTGCTTTTTGCCACGGATTCCATTCCCGCTGTGCTGTCGGTTACGCACAATCCTTTTGTGGCGTACACGTCGAATGTGGCGGCGATTCTGGGCCTGCGCTCGCTTTACTTTGGACTGGCGGCAATTCTCGACCGCTTCCGGTACTTGCACTATGGGCTGGGCGCACTGCTGGTCTTTGCGGCGCTCAAGATGCTCGCGGCGCATTGGATCGATGTGCCGGTGACGCTTTCACTGGCGGTGATTGGCGCGATTCTAGCGGTGTGCGCGGTGGTGTCGTGGAAGGCAGAGGCGAAGTAGCAGGGAACAGGGAACAGGGAACAGGGAACAGGGAAACAGAGGCTCGATGGGCGGTTGCGGGGCGCGTGCGATTTCGATGGGTGATACGATGAGGGCGAATTCCCGAGGACTGAGAGCCATGAGCAGCGTGAGGATCATCATTACCGGTTTTGTGTCGTTCGTGATTCAGTTTGGGCTGGCGATCGCGGGCTGGGGCGGAGTGAGCGCATTTTTTGCGCATCCGGCGTTGCGGGTTCTGTTGGCAGTCACGGTGGTGCTCATGGCGGTGGCGGTGCCGTCGGGCGGCGGAATCAACAAGGGCGAAAAGGAAGACCGAGGCAACCGGTGGGTGTTGGGGGCGTTTACGGTGATCGCGCTGCTGATGGCTTACTTGTCGGCGTACACGGACCGCATCGGGTTCTGGACCATCGACGGCGATACGACCCGTTGGATCGGCGTGGCTGTGTGCTTCGCAGGCGGCCTGCTGCGCCTCTGGCCGGTGTATGTGCTCAGGAACCGCTTCAGCGGGCTGGTGGCCATCCAGCCGGGGCACACGCTGGAGACGCACGGCATCTACAGCGTGATCCGCAATCCGAGCTACCTGGGATTGCTGCCGACTTCGCTGGGATGGGTGCTGGCGTTCCGCTCCGGCGTGGGGGTGGTGCTGGCGGCGAGCCTGGTCATCCCGTTGGTCGCGCGGATGCATGCCGAGGAGCGGATTCTGCGGGAGTATTTTGGCGCCGAGTATGAGGCGTACTTCGCGCGGACGTGGCGGCTGGTGCCGTGGGTGTATTGACCGCGAGTCGGCGAAGTTAGCGGCGCTCGCGGTGCCCGACAGGCAGAGAGTCAGCGAGCCAACGGTTTCGGGGTTGTTTATCATTTGATAACTATCCCCCCTCTCCCCCCGTATGCCATACCTCCATATTTGATAACAAAGAACTTACGGGACAGGCCATACCTCGGCCGTGCCTTACCCATACCTCTCATACCTGTTGCCAGGGCCGCATGCCGTGGGCGTAAGGATCTAAAAGAGTTAATTAACGCTGAACAGTGGACAGCCGGCAGCCGGTAGCCTGCGGACTCTTTTGGTCGAACGCTCATGGTCTGAGTATGCGCTGAAAGGCGGAAATGATCGGCAAACTTGGGAAAGGGAATTCAGCGCGTGTTTTGTGCGGGTTGCAGAGAGTTGGATGGGTGGAGGCACTTGACATTCAGGAAGGGCGGCGGCGGCCGGTTTCCTGGGCCGCTCGGTTATTTTTGTCGACCCCACGCCCGACGACCACCCCACGGACTAGGACCTGTCCGTGGGATCCCCGGCGTCGATCCCGGCTGCTTCGCAGCCTTGCCCGTGGTGCTCGCGGCCCGGAAAGCCGGGGGAGCGAGGGCGGCAGTGCAGATCAACCCTTGGGTACCAGCTTCGGAATTCCGATCGGATACCACCTCCAGGTGCAGAGGGTTGCTTAGAACAATTAGCCGGGCAGCTTGAAATCGATTCTCACTGTACCCTCAAACGGAACGGCATTCCCGTTGGTCATGGGTGGTGTGTAACGCCACTTCTTGACTGCTTCGATGGCATTTTGGTCGAGGCTTGGCTCGAGGCTCCTGACCGCATGCACGTTCTGCGGTACGCCGTCGGTGTCGACAATGAGGCCGATGACGCATTCCCCGCTGATGCGGTGTTCTTGCGCGTAGTGAGAGTATTTCGGCTTGACGTAGTTGATCAGGAGGGGCGGCTTGACGTTGGCCGGCACGTTGTCAAAGCGGGGAGCGTCGACGGGGACGGACCCCGGCCGTTGCGTCTTCCCGTTGTAGAGCCGGAAGTCCACTTCGATCATGATTTGGACTGGAACCGGAGTGGTTCCGTCTTTCATGGCAGGCCGGAGTGGTTCCGTCTTTCATGGCAGGTTTGAATTTGTACTGCCGGATCGCCTCGATCGCCTTCTCATCGAGTCCCATGCCCAGCGCGCGAACGACGCGAATATTCTGCGGGTTCCCCTGCGCATCGACGATAAGCGAGATCAGGCACGTACCTTGATACTTGGCGCGCCGCGCTTCGTCGGAGAACTCGGCCGAGGTTGAGTTGAGCACGACCGGAGCGCTGATGCGGCCTCCGATTTTGTAAGGCCCGGGAGGGAAAACATCGGTTGGCTCGGCCTGGCTGGTTGGGGCTGTTGCGCCTGGAAGCGGAGTGGGCGGGATGGTTTGCTGGGCGGCGGTGAAGGGAACGGGCAGGAAGGCCAAGAGGGCGACGGCGAATTCGCGGCGCATGGGAGTTCTCTAGAGCCTGTTATTAACTTTATTCCTTTGGAATCAAAGAAATATCCGAGTGCCCCATTGTCACTGACGATGGGAGGATGGGAAACAAGGGGCAAGTCGGTTATCCCAGCGATGTGACAGATGAAGAGTGGGCCTTTGTGGCGCCGTATCTGGCGCTGTGCCGGGAGGACGCAGAGCAGCGGGAATACAGCCTTCGCGCGGTGTTCAACGGCCTGCGCTACATCGTGCGCACCGGCGGCCAGTGGCGCTACATGCCCAACGATCTTCCTCCCTGGCCGGTGGTCTATCAACAGACGCAGCGCTGGATTCGCGCCCAATGTTTCCAGACCATGGTCGAGGATCTGCGCATGCTGTTGCGCGAGTTCTCCGGACGCAAGTCCCAGCCGACGGCAATGATCTTGGACAGCCGCACGCTGCAATCCACGCCGGAGTCTGGCGCGCGAGCCGGTTACGATGGAGCCAAACGGCGCAAGGGGTCGAAGGTTCATGCGGCTGTGGACACGCTGGGCCATCTGCTCGCCCTTCATGTCACGCCGGCCGATGAGCAGGATCGCGCACAAGTCGGCGAACTGGCCCGGCAGGTGCAGCAGATCACGGAGGAGAATGTCGCGTTGGCTTACGTGGACCAGGGCTACACAGGAGAGGCGGCTGAAGAAGCGGCCGCCGAGCATGGCATCCAACTGGAAGTGGTCAAGCACGCGCAAGCCAAACGCGGCTTCGTACTGCTGCCGCGAAGGTGGGTGGTGGAAAGAAGCTTCGCTTGGGCCGCGCGCTTCCGCCGCCTGGCCCGCGACTACGAAAGACTCGCCACTACCCTCGGAGCCTTCCACTTCCTGGCCTTCGCCTGCCTCATGATCGCTAACCTCTTTAGGTTGCTCGCATGAAGTTAATAACAGGCTCTAGAGTTGGTGGGAAAAAGTCTAGCACCGAATCGGGCGTGGGGCAGCGGATTGTGCGGGAGGAAGTAAAAGCGGAGGGGTGAAGAGACAGGGAATAAGGAATAGTGAGCAGGGAACGGATGCTGCCCAGCCGAAGCTTGGGCGGGACACCCGGCTGGTGCCGTGGATCTACTGAGGGCCCGTCAGCAAACCGGCGAGTCAGAAAAGGATCGGCCTGAGATCAATACAGGTGGAAGTCCACTTCGACGGTGATCATGACGGGGACGGGCGTGCCGTCTTTCTTTCGGGCGGGTTCGAAGCGATATTTGCTGACTGCTTCAATCGCCTTCTGATCAAGGTCCGGCGTGAGGCTCTTGATCACGTGCACATTCTGCGGGCTACCGCGGGCGTCCACAATCAGCGATACTAGGCAAAGCCCCTGGAACTTCGTCTTGCGAGCCTGATCGCTGTATTGGGCTTGGGGCTGGTAGATGGGCACGGGCGGAGAGATGCCTCCGACGAATTCGCGTGGGGTCGGGTTTCCTCCTGGATACAGAGCCAAAGGGTGCAAAGCCAATGGGCCCACGCCCGGCACGGACTTAGCTTCCGGCAGAGGCTTTGGCGCGATTTCAATTAGGTGATTTGGGAAGGACCTGAGACTGATCGAAGCCACTCTATTGCCGGACTCGTCTTTGTGCTCCCCAAAGACGCATGCCTCGAGATCGAGCTCGATTTCGACTGCAACCGCGGCGGGAGCGCCATTGAAGGTGCCGGGGCGGAATCGTTCGGATTTGACCAGGCGGCTGGCCACTTCATCGAGCGCGAGTCCGGAGCGGTAAAAGAGGTCAACATCGCGAGGCATTCCGGCTGCGTCAATGACGGCCGACAGCACGACGGAGCCATCGAGATGCTTGCAGCGGCCAGTGGCAAAGTCTGTGATCGAGATGGGGAGCAGCTCAGGTGCGGTGACGCCGGGGCCGGCGTAGTAAACGGTTTGCGCGGCGGGCTGGGCGTTTGCGGCGGGCGGCTGAGTGGGCGGGATGGCTTGCTGGGCGGTGAGCAGCGCGGCGGGCAGAATCGCACATAGAGCGAGTTGAAGGCTGCGGCGCATGGAGATGCTCCAGGGTTGACGGGAAAAGTCTAGCACCGAATCCGGTGCGCGGGTCTTCTATCATTGAAATCACTGTGCAGACGATTCGGGTTGAGACGGCTTCGGCGAAGTACGACGTGTTTGCGGGGAGCGGGTTGCTGGAGACGCTGGCGCCGCGGATTGAGCGGGCGGTGGAACGGCTGCCGCGGCGAGTGTTTGCGGTGACGTCGCCTGAGATCTGGGCGCTGTGGTCGGAGAAGTTTCTGCGGTCATTTGAAGAACATCCAGTCACGCTGTTTCTGCCACCGGGCGAACAACACAAGACAATCAAGAGCGTGGAACGGCTGCTGCGCGAGATGGTGCGGGCAGGCGGCGACAGGGGATCGCTGCTGATTGCGTTTGGCGGCGGGATTGTGGGCGACGTGGGCGGATTTGCGGCCGCGACGTTCATGCGCGGGATCGATTACGTGCAGGTTCCGACGACTTTCCTAGCGCAAGTGGACTCGAGCGTGGGCGGAAAGGTGGGCGTGAACCTGCCCGAGGGCAAGAACCTGGTGGGGAATTTTCTGCAGCCGCGGGCAGTGTTTACCGATACCGGCGTGTTGGGAACGCTGCCGGACCGCGAGCTGCGCGCGGGATTGATGGAGAGCGTGAAGGCAGGGTTCATTCGCGACCGGGCGCTGGTGCGGTTTATGGAGGAGCACGCGGAGGAGATTCTCAAGCGGGAACCCAAAGCGTTGGAACGGGTGATTGCGGCGTCGATCCGAATGAAGGCCGACGTGGTGCGGAGGGACGAGCGCGAGAGCGGGCTGCGGATGATTTTGAACTTGGGACACACGGTGGGCCACGCGCTGGAACAGGCGACGCGCTACAAGGCGATGCTGCACGGCGAGGCGGTGGCGTGGGGGATGGTGGCGACACTGGCCGTGGCGCGGAGACGGGGAACGATTACTGGCGGGCAGATGGAGCGGATGGAGAAGCTGATTTACCGCTACGGGCCGCTGCCGAAGCTGAAGGTGACGGCGGCGCGCGTGATGGCGGCGACGGGACGCGACAAGAAGAATGTGGGCGGGGTGAGGCGGTTTGTGCTGCCGGTGGGGATTGGCGACGCGGGCGTGGTGGAGGATGTGACGGCGGCGGAGCTGGAGGCGGCAGTGAAGTACATGCTGGTGAGGGGAAGAACAGCTTCTAGCTGCTAGTTGCTAGCTTCTAGCAACCAGCTAAAGACGGTGGGGTAAGAGTTGTGCTATCCCGCCCTTGGCGCAAAAGGAGCGCGCCAAGGATGGGGCAACCCTAGCGGATTGGGGAGCCAAAGGGCGGCCAATTGAGATTCGTGCGATCCCAGGTCTCAAAAGCGAGACCTGGGGCACCCCAGCGTCCGGCGGATGTTTTGAATTTGCGTTGACAATTTGGGTAGGGCGAAGGAGTTAGCATCCATCTACAGGCTGCAAGCGTCGAAGCATAAGGGTGGTGCGCGGCTTCCCCAAAGCCCAAAACGGATTCCGATTTCTCAGCGTGATGCGCGGGCGGAGCAATTCTCCTGAAAGGCGACCGCAGATCCTTCGACTCGCTCGCTTCTCCACCCCACGGACGAAGACCTGTCCGTGGAGGCCCCGGCCTTCGCGAGCTCGCTCAGGATGACACGGCCATTTTCAGAGAAAGTTGCGGGGCAAAGCTCTTGCGTGAAAGCGAGTGAAGAATGAGCGATCAGCCCTTATACCGGTGGCTTGAGCAGCAGGGCGAGGCCTTTGGCGCGCCCGGCCTGGAGCCGCGATGGACTTCGAGCGTGAAGGATGCGGTGGTGACGGCCTACGCGGGGTCGAGCCGCATCTGGTTCACGTGCTCGCACGGAATTCTGAACGAGGTCTACCACCCCACGATCGATCACGCGCAGGTGCGGGACATGGAGTTCCTGCGTCACCGACGGCGAGACGTTTGTGCACGAAGAGAAGCGCGACATGAAGACGAGCTTCGAGTACATCGATCCCGACGCGCTGGGGGTGCGGTATGTGAACCGCGATCCGGATGGGCGGTACAGCCTGACCAAGGAGATGATCTGCGATCCGCACCATGGGGTGGTGCTGCAGAGCGTGCGGCTGGAGGGCCGCGAGGACCTGATGCCGCGGCTGAAGGTGTATGCGCTGCTGGCGCCGCATCTGGACGGCGGCGGGGCGGGGAACTCGGCGCGGGCGATGGACCTGGCCGGGCACAAGGTGCTGCTGGCGTGGAAGAACGAGTGGTCGCTGGCGATGACGGCCAGTTGCGGATTCACGCGTGATGAGCTGCGGGTTTGTGGGCGCGAGCGACGGCTGGCAGGACCTGATGCAGAACTTGCAGATGGATTGGGAGTTTGGGTCGGCGACGAACGGCAATGTCGCGCTGATGGGCGAGATCGACCTGGGATGCAGCGAGCAGCTGGGGAACGAGCGGGCGGAGCCGGCGACGCGGGCGCGACGGAGAAGGGCACCGACGGAAAGGCGGTGCGCGAGTTCACGCTGGCGATCGGGATTGGCGAAGGGCATCACACGGCGGCGCAAAAGACGATGGGCTCGCTGGCGATGCCGTTCGCGGAGCAGCGAAAAGCGGTTCATCGAGCAGTGGCGGCGGGCGGCGCATCCGGAGTGGCTGGCCGCGAAGGCGCAGGATGGCGGCAAGCTGATGCGCGCCAGCCACGCGGTGCTGCTGGCGCATGAGGACAAGGCGTACTCGGGCGCATTTGTGGCGTCGGCGTCGATTCCGTGGGGGCAGGTGAAGGGCGACGACGATCTGGGCGGCTACCACCTGGTGTGGACGCGCGACATGGTGCAGACGGCGACGGCGTTGCTGGCCTGCGGGCGCGCGGAGACGGCGCGGCGGGCGCTGGTGTACCTGGCGTGCACGCAGCAGCCCGACGGCGGATTTGCGCAGAATTTCTGGATCGACGGAACGCCGTACTGGAGCGGCAAGCAACTGGACGAGGTGGCGTTTCCGCTGATTCTGGCGTGGCGGCTGTGGAAGGCGGGCGGGCTGGGCGAGCTGGGCGAGTCATGTTTCCGTTTGTGGAGCGGGCGGCGGGGTTTCTGGTGCGGCATGCGCCGATCACGCACCAGGAGCGCTGGGAGGAGAATGCGGGCTATTCGCCGTCGACGCTGGCGGCGGTGATTGGCGGGCTGATTTGCGCGGCGGAGATGGCGCGGGCGCACGAGGCGGACGAGCTGGGCGAGTTTCTGGAGGAGTTTGCCGACTGGATCGAAGGGCATCTCGAAGACTGGACGGTGACCAACAACGGCGTGCTCGATCCGGAGATCAAGCGGCACTACATGCGCATCCGGCCGCCGGAGTGCGGCGAGGCCTACGCGCACGAGAGCTGCGGGAAGGAAGTGATCCGGCTCTCGAACCGGCCGCCGGGGACGCGCGACGAATTTGAGGCGCGCGAGATTATCGATGCGGGGTTTCTGGAGCTGGTGCGCTACGGTGTGCGGCGGGCGGACGATCCGCTGATTGTGGATTCGCTGAAGGTGGTGGACGCGGTGCTGAAGCGCGAGTTGCCGCAGGGGCCGGGGTGGTTGCGCTACAACTGGGACGGCTATGGGCAACGGCCAGATGGCGGGCCGTTCGAGGGATGGGGCCAGGGGCGAGTTTGGCCGCTGCTGACCGGCGAGCGGGCGCATTACGAGCTGGCGGCGGGGAAGGATATTGGCGCGCTGATCGGGACGTATGAGCAGTTCGCGAGCTGCGGGCAGTTGCTGCCGGAGCAGGTGTGGGACGAGGCGGACCGGCCGGAGCGGAGTTTGCGGATGGGGCAGCCGGCGGGGTCGGCGGTGCCGCTGGTGTGGGCTCATGCGGAGTACCTGAAGCTGCTGCGCTCGGCTGTGGATGGCAAGGTGTTCGACCGCATCGATCCGGTGTATGAGCGGTATTGCGAAGCGGCGGGGCGGAAGAAGTGCAGGCGGGGCGTGGAGATGTACAGCCGCATGCGGCCGATCCAGAGGATGGATGCAGGCAGCACGCTGCGGATTCTGGACGAAGGGCTTTTTGAAGTGGTGTGGACCGACGATGGATGGAAGACGGTGAACAGGACGGGCAGCCGTGGGTTTGGGAGCGCGGGATTCAGCGCCGAGGTGACGCCCGCGGCGGGCAGCGGAGAGCTGGAATGGACGATGCACTGGCCGGAATCGGATGGCTGGCTTGGATACAATGTGAAGGTCAAGGTGGATGCGCCTTGGGGAGCCTTCGAATAAGCGAGGTTTCGGGCAGGTCATCCCTCAGGGGCTAAAGCCCAGTGGTTTTTTGCGGCGACGAACGGCACGGCTAAAGCCGTGCCCTTTCAAGACAGCAATTTATTTGCACGCTCCGTAGAGCCGCATAAACGGTGCGTTGGGCGCCTCAAGGAAAGGGATTTCAGGAAATCTTATGGCTTCCGGCGTTGCGTCACTCTCACTCGACCAGCTTTCGATCGATACATTGCGTTTGCTCGCCGTGGACACGGTG
>CAWIHC010000016.1:0-16032 GCA_963835895.1 uncultured Acidobacteriaceae bacterium
TATTCCAAGCGCATCGGCGATGCGCCGCCCGTGCCCACTGCGGAGACGCACGGTCCGGTGATTGAGGAAAAGGACGAGAATCGCGAGCTGCAGCCGGTGTAAGGAAAGCGCCACCCCCCAAAGCATCCGGCATCTGCCGTCGTCTTAATAGATTTTCATTGGCAAGTTGGGATTATGGGCGCACAATTGCCATATCCGGGGTTTGTTGGCATTTGGGAGAGTCCAATATACTTTCAGGAGAATGCTATGGCCCTCGAGAAAGAATTAGCGGCATATATGCAGAAGCTACCTGAGTTGAAGGAGCAGGAGGGTAAATTCGCCCTTGTGCACGGCGACGAATTCGTGGATGTTTATTCGACATATGAGGATGCGATCAAGGAAGGTTACAACAAGTTTGGACTTGATCCGTTTCTAGTGAAGCAGATTCAGGCCGCGGAGCAGGCGCAGTTCATTTCGCGGATCGTGGCGCCGGAAACGACCGCAGTATCCGCATAAGAGATGCCCTTTTTCACGCTCCAAACCAGCCCTGCGGGTCCGATCGTCGATGCATTCGTCGGGGTGAGCGCCGGGAAAATCGCGGCTCTGCAACAAGCTCAGCAGCAGGTTCCGCCGCTACAACGCATTCGTACTCTGATCGACACCGGAGCAAGTGGGAGTTGTGTTGATCCGATGGTGCTGACAGCACTCGGACTCCAGCCAACTGGACAAGTCGCTGTTCACACTCCCACCACCGGAATGACCCCAGCGATGTGTAGCCAATATGACGTGAGCATCCTGATCCCCGCGCAAAATGCACTTCCTTTTCAGGTCCCGACGACGGCGGTGACCGAGCACGAATTTTTCAAAGCTCAAGGATTCCACGCGCTTCTTGGTCGCGACATCCTATCCCGTTGCATCTTTATCTATAACGGACAGATTCGTTTATTCACGCTCGGCTATTAAGCCGTCCGAAGTTCGCGGGTTTTAGCTAGGCTCGTTATAGTTTGCCGCGAAATGCCACGACATGACGTCGGGCGATCCTGTACTATGGGCTGCGGAGATGCCCATGGAACGAATGCTGGCCACACCGGCCGATGCCGAGATCATTCTGAGACTTTACGAACTGCGCACCGAGGCGGTGATGCGCCAGGCGCGTGCGTGGGTTGGTGGCGAGTTCTGGCCCAAAACCGCGGACGAGTTCTATGCTGTCTACGAAAACCCGCGCGATCCGCACAATCCGTGGCTGCGCCAGGTGCTCACCTACTGGGAGATGGCGGCGGCGATGGTTCTGCACGGCGCGGTCTCCGCGGAGCTGTTTGTAGACTGCAACGGCGAGGGCTTTTTCCTGTTGGCAAAGTTCGCGCACATCCTGGAAGCGATCCGGGAGAAGAATCCTACCTTCCTGAACAAGACCACCGAGCTGATCAACCGCTTCTCGGCGGCGGCGCAGCGCTATGAGGTGACCCTGAAGCACGTGGAGGCGACACGCAGCGCCCGGGCAGGGAAGTGAGCGCAGCCAGCGGGCATTCCTCATCGCTTGCCGAACGCCCTTGTCGAAAGCCGCCCCCGGGGAGCATCATAGGTGCATGTTCAGTGCGATTAATCCCCAGGAGGTTCAAATGAAGCGCACCCTTTTCACACTGGCAGCCGTTTTCGCCTTGACCGTCACGATGGCCATGGCTGCCAATTCAACCACGAGCACGGGATGGATTTCGGACTCGATGTGCGGCGCCAAGCACATGGGCACCGGCGCCGACTGCGTCAAGAAGTGCATCAAGGGCGGGCTGAAGCCGGTATTCGTTGACACCAGCAAACAGGTCTGGAGCATCGACAACCCGGATGCGGTGACGCCCAACTTTTACGGTGCTCACGTGACCGTGACGGCGACCGAGGACGCGGCGAAGAAAAGCATGCACGTCGAGTCCATCGCGGCGGCCAAGTAACGCTTTGGGCCCGGCGAACCTGGTTGGTAATCGCCATGCCGCACAAACTCTGGTAGTGTCGTATCGATTCCTCTCGTCCGGCTAGCCTGCTGGCTAGTCTCCGGAGTGGGGGAAGGCTTCGACTGAAAGCGACCGGATAATCATGGCGCGAGCAATCTGGAACGGCAGAGTCATTGCTGAGAGCGACCGAATCGAGGAACTGGATGGCGATGTCTATTTTCCTGAGTCCAGCCTCAAGCGCGAATTCTTTCGGCCCAGCTCTACCACTTCAACTCATCCCTTGAAGGGCCAGGCGCGATTCCTGACCGTCGTGATCGACGGACAGGATAACCAGGACGCGGCTTGGTACTATCCCGATCCCAAGCCGTTTGCCCGCAAGGTCAAAGGCTATGTAGGCTTTTGGCGCGGCGTGGAAGTGGAGAAGTGACAGGGAGCAGGGAATAGGGAGTAGGGAGTAGGCGCGAAGCATGAACGCTGAACCTGAAGAATCCCGCGAAATCATTTGCTCCCAATGACAGCTGCAGCACGACTCCGCCCTCTGGAGCTCTGAAACCATTCTGGCCGCTGGAAGTCTACTCCCTGCTCCCTATTCGCTGTCTTTCAGTACGCCTGCAACTGATCCAGCGGCAGGCGCACGCGGAAGCAGGTCGAGCCCGGTTCCGACTTCACGCTCAAGTGGCCGCGGTGCTTGCGTCCTCTCAATTGCAAGTCAGCTCAACGGATTTCGTAATGGGGCTCGAAACCAGCTGCGTAACGGTTCCTGTCAGTGTCACTGCGCCGACCGTTGGCGCCTTGCACACGGCTATACCGTTTGTCGAGTCATTGGCGCTGCTGATCTGGATGTCCGCCGGATCCGGATTCGACCATGTCGCGTAGACAATCGCTACCCATGCGGGAACAGGGCATCCTGGCGGCTCGCTCGGCGCTGCGTACCAGACAAATTGAACCTGGTTTCCCGGTGGGGCGGCCGCATGGTTGACCGTTGCGGAAGATGGCGTGGGCGCCGCCACGACGCTGCCGCCTGTGCAAGTTGCAGTCCCGCCGCATCCGCAAACGACCGTTATGGCAACGAACAACCCAGCAATCAGGTTGGCCCGAATGAACGTTCGCATAGGAGCCCTTCAATGTGGACGCGAATCGGCGGCTTCAGTTTACCTCTTTCCGAAGCCTCGATCTTCGGTTGGGCAATCATCGGCGGACCAGATCACGCCGGAAGCTGAAACCGAGGAGACAAAAGCGGACCTTTAGTACGCCTGCAACTGATCGAGCGGCAGCCGCACGCGAAAGCAGGTCGATCCCGGTTCCGACTTCACGCTCAAATGGCCGCGATGCTTGCGCACGATGCGCATGGCGTTGTCAAGGCCAAGGCCAAGTCCCTTGCCGGGCGCCTTGGTGGTGAAGAACGGCTCGAAGATGCGCTCCTGCAGCTCGGGTGGAATGCCGGGCCCGGTATCCCAGATCTCCACCAGCAGCATCTCGCCCTCGAGCCCGCAGGCCACGCGCAGGCGGCCTTGGTTGCCGAGTGCGTCCAACGCGTTTTCAATGAGCGCGGTCCACACCTGGTTCAACTCGCCGCCATACGCGCTGATGCGCGGTAAGTCCGGCCGGTAGTCGCGCTCGATTTCAATGGCTGTCATGCGCGAGCGCAGCATCTGCAGAGTCGCGTCCAGGCCGGCCGGGACGTTGACCTCGAGAATCGGGGCGCGGTCCATGTTGGAGTAGTCCTTGACCGCTCCGATGAGGTCAAAGATGCGCGCTGTCGAGTTCACGATCGTCTCGGAGGCGCGCGCGGAGCGCAAATAGCGCGCGAAGTATTGCAGGGCGACGCAACACTCGGCCGGGCTGAGAAAGCCGCGCAATTCGTCGAGATCCGCCGAGGTCGCGAGCTGCTCGGCCAGTTGCGCCGCAACCTCCCAGGCGTCGCTGCATCCAATGCCGTTGAGCCAGGCGCGGAGCGATTCCTCGCGGGCAATGAAGCCGAGAGCGTCGGCCTCGGCAGGCGGGTTGAGCGACTCGCCAGTGCGCGAGAAGATCCGCTCTTCCCACGCAACGGTCCTCTCCATCTGCTCCTCGGTGAGGCGTAGACCGATCAGCTTGATGCGATTGCTCCGGTTGGCGCGCAATGCAGTGAGCAGGCTTGCCGCGGCGCGCTGCGCGGCCGACGCGGGATTGTTGAGCTCGATGCGACAGATTTGCGGCCAGTTGTCCCAGAGCCGCGAGCTTCTCCGCCTGTTGCTCGATGCGGGTGACCTCGCGGACGCGGTCAAGCAGCGTGGAAACGACGCGCTGCGTCATGGAGGGGATAGCCTGTAGCATCTGGGGAAAAAGCGAGCGGTGAATCAGCAGCGTCCACACCGGCGATACGGCGAATCCCTGTCCGCCATAGCCCTTCATGCGCGAGAAAGGCAGCACGCCCGTCATCTGCCCGGTGCGGCCGATGAACAGCGCCATCGGTCCGCCGTGCTGCCGGCGCACATGAATCTCGCCTTTGAGAATGAGCACCATGTGCTCGGCCGGGGCGCCTTCTTCAAAGAGAATGTCCCCCGGATTGGCCATGTACTCCTGGCCGTGGCGCGCCAGCCAAAGACGGTCCTCGAGAGGCAAGCCGTGCAAGGCGCCGATGTGATCGAGGGCTTCCGCAATCTCTTCCGCCGGTGTGGGTGTAGCGGGTGGAGTGACAGTGGGGGAAAGCATTCGGGGACCTCCAAGGCAGGGCCTGATAACAAAGGATAGCCGATGGGCGGATAAACGCTAGCGCTGCTCGCTCGTCGCGGTGTGGTGCAGGGAATCAACTGAACGCTCCGACGCCGCCGGCTCGAATCTCTGCGAAACGTTCCAGGTGTCCGCAACGATGTAAAGCGGCCGCCCTTTGCCTTCCTCAAAGATTTTGGCAACATACTCTCCCAGAATGCCCACGGTCGCGAGCAAGACAGCGCTGCTCATGCAGACGACGATCATGAGCGACGTCCATCCAGGGACGGTTCGGCCGGAAAGAAACGCAATCAGCGCCCTGACTGCCTCCTCAATGGCCAGCAAAGCCATCAACCCACCCGCGAAGAAACTCATCCGCAGCGGCAGAGGAGAAAAGGAAACAGCGGCGTTCCACGCCAGCTGGATCATCCGGCCGAGGGGATATTTCGTCGTCCCGGCTACCCGCGCCTGACGCTCATAGCGCACGCAGATTTGCGGATAGCCTACCCAGGCCACCATGCCGCGCAGAAAGCGATGCAATTCGCGCATCGAGCGCAGGCTGTCGACGCAGCGGCGCGACATCAAGCGAAAGTCGCCCACGTCGTGAGGCAGCGACTTGAGAAAGAAGAATTGCATCAGGCGGTAGAAGAACCACGCGGTGGCCCGCTTAAAGAGATTCTCGCCCATCCGAACCGTCCGCTGGCCGCACACCACATCGTAGCCATTGCGATACTGCGCTACCATCTCGTGAATCACGCTGAGTGGGTCCTGCAGATCGGCATCGATCAGCACCACCGCATCGCCGGTGGCGTAGTCCACTCCCGCCGTCGCCGCCAGCTGGTGGCCGAAATTCCTGGAGAGGCTTAGAACCTTGATGCGTTTGTCGCGCGCGCTCCATTCGGCCAGGAATTCGAGGGTGCGGTCGGTGCTGCCGTCGTTGACCAGGACAACTTCACACGGGTACGGCGATGCGTCGATGAAGCGGGTCACTTCGGCGGCAAACAGCGGGAGGCTCTGCTCCTCGTTGTAGCAGGGAACCACGAGCGACAGAAGTACTGGATCGGGCCGGGTTTGCAGGTAGCCGGAAGACATGGTCAGCGGTTTGTCAATGTTGGAGCCATGATTTCAGGGATGGAGCCATCGAACTTGATGGTATCGCCTGCGACCGCTTCGCGGCCACTGGGAGCTTACTCGGTTTCGGGTGCGAGCCTGCTGCTGACGGCTGCTGGTTGACGAGCCTCGGCACGCCTGAGGGCAAGGGTGCCGGTAACTCCAAGGACAATTACGGCAGGCTCAATTGGCTGCCGGTAGTCCATCATGGGATGCGTCAGGTAGTACGTGATGGGGAAGGAGCCGATGAGCAATAAATACGGCATGACCGCGGTGCGATTCGTGCGCCACAGGCTGCGAATACCCAGCAGCATGAAGAGCGTTACGGTCGAGAGATAAAAGACGTTTTCCGGGGTGAACGGCTGATCGTGCAACTCCTCGGCCGAAAAACTCCAATAGCCGGTCCAGTAGTAGACGATGCGCCGCAATGTCTTGACCACCAGGAAGGCGTAATGGGGATGATTCTTGAGATCGTCGAGCGACATGGCGTGCTTTTCCGCCAGATAAGGAATCTCGCCCATGGTCAGGTATTTCGTCATCTCCACGGGACTGCTGGCGGGATAGGGCCGGTTGTCGCAAGTGGGCGGCGAAGTGCGGTCGTAGGGAGCGTTGCCAAAATCGTCGGCATATAGCTCAAGCCAGATATTGTCGCGGATGGGCACGACCACACCGAGCGCCCGGTAGTTCCTGATGGTCCACGGGGTGAGCACGGCGAAGAACGTGAGCATGGTCAGCGCGCCGTTGAGCACCCTGCGCTTGCCTGCCTTGTGCGCCTGATACAGAGCAAAGCCGAGCAGGAACGGCAGAGTGGACATGACGGAGGCGTTAGAGTGCGCGGTAATCCCGTAAAGCGCGCCAAATCCGATCCACGGCCATGGCCCGGCCGACCGGTGAATGCGCTGGGCAATGCAGAAACATGTCGTGAACAGCAGACCGGTCAGCGCGTATTCCCAAACCCGGCCAGCGGAGAAGTAAATCGCGAAGGGATAAAGTGCCCACACCCAGGCGGCGATTTTGGCGGGGCGAAGGCCGAGAGAATACTTGGCGCTGAAGTAGACGGGAATGCAGGTCAGCGTCGAGAGGAGGCTGTTGATGGTGAGGATGACAAACGCCGAGGTGAGGGAATACACGCCAAAGAGGCGGAAGACAAGGGAGAGCAAGCCGGGATAGAGCGGGGACATGATGGCTGTGGGACCGCTCCAGGGATAGTAGGGCGAGGAGAATCCGTGCCCGGTTGCCAGCGCGCGCGCAATCCAACCCATTTCCCAGCCGAATGCTTCATAGTGTTTGTCGGCGTCGGGCAGCGACCGGTAGGTAAAGACGACCACCACCATGCGGATGGCGATCGCAACTGCCAGCGCGGGAAGAATCTGCCGCAGCCAGCCAGCCTGTTTCGCCGGCGCGGCAGAATTCTCTTGAGGATCCTGGGAAATCGTGTTGTTCTTCACTGGTGGAACCACCGCCGCATGGATCAGGATCGAACAGTCCGCAACACAGACCGGCCTCCGCGGCGCATGTGGGTCCGCAGTAAAACACGGCCTTGACTCCGAAGAGCCGGTGCGCGACGGTTCAATTCTCGCAATCTCAACTCCCGGCCAAGGCTCAATGAAAGCGATTCTTGTTGCTGGGTCTCTGACCGCGTGAATTCGTGCCACTCCTTGCGACGGAAAAGCAACCGCAGATCCTTCGGCTCGCTGCGCTCGCTCAGGATGACAGCGTGGGTGGATAGCTCACATCTCAGCGCAACGGACAAAATTGCCCGGTCGGAGACCTACTTAAATTCTAAACGAAAAATTGGGTTGGCCGGTGATTTTCGGACCACAAATGGGTACGTTTTGCTACCAGCTCGGGATCCCGGCGCAGGCTGGCCGCTCCCGCAAGCTTGCCGCGTAGTAGACTGGCCCTTGATTCTGGAACCTGGAGCCTGCTCGATGCAGATTACGTTTGCCGCCTCGGAAGCTACGCCATTTGCCAAAACCGGCGGCTTGGCAGATGTGGTGGGCGCGCTGCCCCGCGAGCTGGTCAAGCTTGGGCACCAGGTGACGGTCTTCCTTCCGTTTTATTCCCGCGTGCGGCGGCACATCGAGGGCGAGGCGCAATACGCGATTCAATCCCTCACCATTCCTTTCCGCTACTACAACCGCTTCGTCGGCGTGGTGGACGCAGGCAAGCGCGACGGGGTGCAGCACTACTTCATCGATTGCCCAGAACTCTTTGACCGCAAAGATCTTTATGGGCCGGGCGGCGCCGACTACGCTGACAACGCTGAGCGCTTTGGCCTTTTCTGCCGCGCCGTTGTCGAGGCGTCGAAGCAGCTTGGCGTTCCCGACGTCTTTCACGTTCACGACTGGCAGGCCGCGCTCATTCCCGTCTATCTGCGCACGGTTTACCTGGCCGACCCTGTGCTGCGCAACGCGGCCTCGGTGCTCACCATCCACAACGCCGCTTACCAGGGCACGTATCCGCCCAACACCACCGAAGAACTGCTCTTCCCCTGGGACGTTTTCACGATGGACAAGTTGGAGCAATACGATCACTTCAACTTCCTTAAAGGCGGCGTGGTTTTTTCCGACCTCTTGACGACCGTAAGCCGGAGGTACGCCGAGGAGATTCAGACCCCGGAGTTTGGCGAGCAGCTCGACGGCATTCTTCATAAGCGCGCGGCCGACCTGCACGGCATTCTGAACGGCGTGGACTACGCGCTCTGGAATCCTGCGACGGACGGTTATCTCGCCGCGCACTACACGCCGGAGAATCTGGCGGGCAAGCGCGCCTGCCGCGCCGATCTGCTGCATGCCTTTGGCCTGGAGAAAGTGGCTGACACGACACCGGTCATCGGCATCGTTTCGCGTTTTGCCAAGCAGAAGGGCTTCGACATCATGGCCGAAGATCGCCGAGGAGATTGCCGAACGCGATGTGGCAGTGGTGGCTTTAGGTACCCACGATCCTTACTACGAGAATCTCTTCCGCGGCTGGGCCTTCCGCCATCCGGCCAACATCGCCGTGCAGATTCGCTACGACGAGGCGCTGGCGCACAAGATCGAGGCCGGCGTCCGACATGTTTCTGATGCCGTCGCGGTACGAACCTTGCGGCCTGAACCAGATCTATTCGCTCAAGTACGGAACGGTGCCGATTGTTCGCGCCACCGGCGGCCTCGACGACACCATCGAGGAATGGGACGCGAAGAAGGGAACCGGCACCGGCTTCAAGTTCGCGGGAGTCGATCCCAAGGACCTGCTCGCCGAAATCGACCGCGCCATTGAAGCCTTCCGCGACAAAAAGAGCTGGCAACGCCTGATGCGCAATGGCATGGCGCGCGACTACAGCGGGTCCGGCCCGGCAAAGGAATACGTGCGGGTGTACGAGGAAGCGGCGCGCCGGAAGTGAATGCCTGTCTGTGTCCTGGCGCTTAGGACTCGTGTGTGAGAGGCGCGAAATCTCAGCTCGCAGTTGCGACGCTCTGGTTCGTCGGGGTGCGGACTCCCGTCCCTATCTTCAGCGCGTCCTCGACAATGTCCGCGGCTCGCTCGAGTCCGTCGATCGCGGACATGGCCGCCTGAACCTTGCGGGCCGCACGTCGATACGATTCGTCCTCGAGTACAGCGCGCGCAGGCTGAACGCAGGCGTTCTGCAGTCACCTTGCGAGGGGGCACGACTACACACGCTCCTCGCGCTGCGATGCGCGCCGCAATTCCCGGCTGGTCGTTGCCCATGGGGATGCACACCATGGGCACGCCTTCTGCCATGGACTCCAGTGTCGTGTTGAGCCCGGCATGCGTGATGACCAGCGAAGCTCGCGCGATGAGTTCCAATTGCGGTGCGTAGTCAACCACCAGCGGCTCGCCGCTCAGGGCCCCAAGCTGCTCCCGTTTGAGGCCGCCGCCTAGCGACATCACCAGTTGCACGGGGAGACCCGCGCAGGCGCCGGCTATATTGCGAAACATTTCCCGCGATTGGTTCTGCAGCGTGCCGAGAGATGCGTAGACCAGCGGGCGCCCGTCCAGCCGGCTCCAGTCAAAGTCCACCTTGGGCCGCTGTCCGGCATCCACAAACGGGCCTGTGTAGTGGAGCAATGGAGGCCGAGGGTCAACCTCGAAATCAAGCACTTCGGGAAGCTGTGCGATCTGAGCCAGTGTCGAAAGCGTATCGCTCAGACGCTTCAGCGGCTTCAGCCCCCACGCCGTACGCTGCTGATTGACCACCGTTTGAAGCGGCGCCGCGATGCGAGAGAGCACACGCAGAGCGATCTCATTGCGCAATCGCCAAAACCACCCCTGGCGGGCGGACCAGCTAAAACAAAATGGAGGAGTCCGGTTGTCCCACACCATGGGCGGAATGAGGGCAAGCGACACGAAGGGCAGATGGAGATAGTCCGCGACACTACTGGCCATGTCGGCTTCGTCGACCAACAGGGCTTCCACATTGGCGCTGCGAACCGCATCCGGGCCGTCGCGGAAGACCATGCGCGCGGCGTTCTTGACCCGCTCCAGAACGAACCAGAGGATATCCAGACCCTGCAATTCGCCTAATTGCCGGTCGAGTTTCTTTAGCGTCCCGTGCGGGTAGTCGCTCTGGCCAATCAGGCAGAATTCAATTCCTGCCGCCTTTACCTGGGACTCTACATCGGTGATCCCAAAGATCACCACTGAGTGGCCGCGCTGCTGCAGGCGGCGCGCCAGCGCGGTCAATGGGTTCAGGTGCCCGGTCCCCGGAAAACAAAATGCGCCAATCCGCGCCATGCATCACTATCCTACTGGAATTCCATGGTGGGGACCGCGGAATTCCGTTTCGTTCCTGGCACGAGATCTGTGGTACCCAAGACTAGTTGTGCTTGCCCTTCCACTCCTCGTACGGCCCCTGGAAGTCCTCAATGCCGCCGTCGTGGAAGATCCACAACCGCGTCGCCACTTCGTCGATCAGGTCGTGATCGTGCGTGACCAGCAGGACCGTGCCCTCGTAGCGTTGCAGCGCGATGTTGAGCGCGTTGATGGCTTCGAGGTCGAGGTGGTTGGTGGGCTCGTCGAAGATGAGGATGTTGGGCTTGGTAAGAATGAGCTTGCAGAAGGCGAGGCGCGCCTGTTCGCCGCCCGAGAGCGCTTTCGTGGGCTTGGAGCCTTCTTCGCCGGAGAAGAGCATCTGGCCGAGAATGCCGCGAATGTCTTCGATGTGCGCGCCGGGGTTCCACTGGTGCAGCCAGTCGGCCACGGTCAGGCCGTGCTCGATGGTCGCGCCCACGTCCTGCGGAAAGTAGCCCACCTGCGCCTCGTGCCCCCAGAACACCGAGCCGGAATCGAGCGTGAAATCCTTCTCGGCCAGGCCCGGATAATTCGCCAGCAGGCACTTGAGCAGGGTGGTTTTTCCCGCGCCATTGCGGCCCATCAGGCAGATCTTTTCGCCGCGCAGGACGTTGGCGGTAAAGCCATCGATGACTTTCAGTTCGCCGTAATACTTCGTCAGATGCTTGAACTCCAGAACGTGCTTGCCGCTGGGCCGCATCTGGTCGAAGCGGATGTACGGCCGCTGGATGTTGGAGCGCGCCAGCTCGTTGGTCTGCAGCCGCTCCACTTCCTTGCGCCGGCTCGTCACCTGGCTGGAGCGCGTGCCCGCGGCAAACCGCGCAATGAATTCGTTGAGCTGCGCGATCTTCTTTTCGCGCTGCGCGATTTGCGACTCGAGCGTCGAGCGAATCTGCGTCTTCGCCATCACCATGTCGTCGTAGCCGCCGGTGTAGGTGATGATGGTCTGGTAATCGATGTCGGCGGTGTGCGTGGTCACCGAGTTGAGAAAGTGCCGGTCGTGCGAGATGGCGATCAGCGTGCCGTCGTAGCTCGTCAGGAAGTCCTGCAGCCAGTGGATGGAGTCGAGATCGAGGTAGTTGGTCGGCTCGTCGAGCAGCAGCGCCTGCGGCTTGCCGAAGAGCGCCTGGGCCAGCAGCACGCGCACCTTTTGCCCGCCCTGCAGCTCGCCCATCTTGCGCTCGTGCAGGGGTTCGGAAATGTCCAGGCCATCGAGCAGCACGGCGGCGTCGCTCTCGGCAGTGTAGCCGTCCTCGTCGCCGATGGTGCCTTCGAGCTCGCCCAGCCGCATGCCGTCTTCGTCGGACATTTCGGGTTTGGCGTAGATGCGGTCGCGCTCTTCGAGCGCCGCCCACAGCGGCTTGTTGCCCATGATCACGGTGTCGATCACGCGATAGGCGTCGAAGGCGAACTGATCCTGGCGCAGCACGCCCAGTTTGCGCGGGCGGACGACCGTGCCTTTCTGCGGCTCCAGTTCGCCGGCAAGAATCTTCATGAAGGTCGATTTGCCGGAGCCGTTCGGCCCGGTCAGCCCATAGCGGCGGCCCGGCGTGAAGGTTGTGCTGACGTCTTCGAAGAGGACCTTTGCGCCGTAGCGCATGGTCACGTTGCTGACACTGATCATTCGTCTGATTTCCTAAAGGTTTCCCGCTTGACGTCACCAGCCGCAGCGAGGCATTGGCCGCGCGGGCCGACTCAAGCTGGATTGAAGCGAGGCATTGGGGCAGGCTCGCCGGCCCCGAGTTAGATAACTCACAACCGCACTCCTAGTTTCTCATAGCGCGGGGGCCAATTGTGCCGGCGGCGCATTCGCTGCGCCAGCCGCGACCACTCAGAAAAACTCGCAGAGTTTCGCAAACGCGTCGAGCTCGATAAGGTGCTGGCCTGCAGGGGCTTTGTCGACGGCCGCGTGCTCCAGCACCCAGGTGTCCTTGTGAAAGAGAAAGACGGCGTGGAGGCCGGCGGCGAGCGCGGGGTTGATGTCGCTTTTGGGGCTGTTGCCGATCATCCAACTGGTGTGCGGCGCGAGCTCGTGCCGCGCGATGACGGCGCTATAGGTGGCGGGGTCTTTCTCGGCCACAATCTCGACGGCGGCAAAGTGAGGGGCGAGGCCGGAGCGCGCCAGCTTGTCGGCCTGCTCGGCGTGGTTGCCCTTGGTCATCAGGATGAGATGATGGCGGCCGGCGAGCTCGTCCAGGGTCTCGGCCACGCCGGGCAGCAGCTCGATCTCCTGCTCGGCGATGACGCGGGCGAAGCCGCGAATGCGCTCGCGTTTTTCTTCGGTGACCGGCGCGGGGCTGAGCCGCTCAAAGCAATCGACCAGCGAGCGGGTGAAGCTCGAGAGCCCGTAGCCGTGGGCGAGGATGGTTTCGCGCTCGACGGCGTTCAGAGTCTGCCGCACTGCGGCGGGCGAATATTCGTGGTGATCGAGAAAGCTGATGAACGCGGCAATGGCGCGCTCAAAGTAGATGTTGTTTTCCCAGAGCGTATCGTCGGCGTCGATGAGGAGGGTTTGGCCGGCAGGGAAGCGGGGCATGGAATGAGAATACAAGGACCAGGGACCAGGGAACAAGGGAGCAGGGAACAGGGAACAGCGGAACAGAGATCAGTGCTCTTCAGTAGCCGGGATGGGTGGCCTGGTTGGCGTTGGGCACCAGTTCCTGGTAGACGACGTTGGGCACGTAGGTCTGCCAGTGATTGGTTGCGCGGGCCACGAGAACGATTCCGAGGAAGAGGAAGGCGATGATGCCGACCATGGCCAGCGGCGTGACGGCGCGCCGAAGTACGGCTGCGTGGCGCGCAGGGCCAAGGCCAGGCGCGAGCGAGAAGCGCAGCGCGCCCTCCGCCGGGCAAGACGCGATGCAGGCCATGCAGGCGGTGCACTCGACGGAGCGGATCTGTACCAGCTTGTCGACGGGCAGCGCCGCCGGGCAGGCGCGCGCGCACTTGGCGCAGTCGATGCAGGCTCCTGGGTTGCGGCGAATCTTAAGCGGGCTCAGCAGCGAGGCCAGTCCCATCAGCGCGCCGTAGGGGCAAAGATAGCGGCACCAGAAGTTTTCCACCAGAATCGACAGCACAAATAATGCGGCGAGGACGATCGCCGCCGTCTCGCTCATCTCGCGGAAGAAGTTCAGCATCTTCACGTCGGCGATCAGCCCATAAGGCGTATGCATGAACTCCGCGATCGCCGCAGCGGACATGGAGCCGATGATCAAAACAAAAAACGCGAGGAGCAAGTATTTCAGCGCGCGCAACGGGAGATCGGCCCAGCGTGGCAAGCGCAGATTGCGCCTGAAGATCTTCTTGCCGATTCCTGCCAATACCTCAGAAAACGTTCCAACGGGGCACAGCCAGGAACAGAACGATTTCTTCGCCACGAGGCTCATCGAGAGGAATGCGATGAAGAGAAACATCGCGGCTGGATGAATGCCGGGCACATGGCCGGTGAGGAGAAAGTACTTGAAGTTCATCAATCCGGCGATTGGCAGCCAGCCCTCAGCGCCAGCGGGCCGCGGCACCTGAAGACCGACGCCGCCGCGCTCGAAGAAGCGCACCCAGAGGTAGAACTGAATGCCGAGCCACGCGTTGAGCAGCACGAACGCGAGCTGCACGCCGTGGCGCAGGCGCTGCGAGTTGTCCAGCGTCATACGGCGGATAAGTCTCTTCTTTTCTTTGCGTGAGAGGTCGACTGTTGCCGTCTGCGGGGTCATCTCCGGGGAATGCCTCTAAGGCAAGAGTAGGAGAGGGCTGGGCACAGAGACTGTGATCCAAATCACGTTAGGAGCGCCCCGGTATCGCACTCGGCGAAACTTAGGCGCCGAGTTCCTTGCGAATCGCCGCCGCAATTCCCTCCGCGTGGCGGCGCATCGCCTCTTCGCTTTCGGCTTCGATCATCACTCGCGCCAGCGGCTCGGTCCCTGAGTAGCGAATGACCACGCGGCCCGTGTCCTTCAGCTCTTCTTCGGCGGCGCGGATGGCCTCCGCGACCGCCGGAATCGCATCGAGCGGCTTCTTCTCGCGCACCTTCACGTTCACGATCACCTGCGGAAAAACCTTCAGGTCGGCGGTCAGCTCGTCGATCGATTTGCCGGTGCGCGCTATGAGATCGAGGACGACGAGCGCGGTGAGCAGGCCGTCGCCGGTGGTCGCCAGATGCGGGAAGAGAATGTGGCCGGACTGCTCGCCGCCGAGGGCCGCGTTGTGCTTCTGCATCTCTTCGAGCACGTAGCGGTCGCCCACCGGCGCGCGCAGCATGCGAATGCCGCTGCGCTTGAGCGCGGCTTCAAGGCCCATGTTCGACATGGTGGTGGCGACAACCAGATCGCCGGTCAACATGCCGCGGGCCTTCAGGTCGCGCGCGGCCATCAGCAGGATGGCGTCGCCGTTGATCACGTTGCCTTGCGGGCCGGCCAACATGCAGCGGTCGGCGTCGCCGTCGAAGGTGAGGCCCAGATCCGCGCCGCGCGCCTTCACTTCGCGTGCCACGTATTCCGGATGCAGCGCCCCGCAGTTGGCGTTGATGTTGCGGCCGTCGGGCGCGATGTTGAGCAGCGTGATGTTGGCGCGTCCGTCGCGGTTGAGCCGGCGGAAGAGCTCGGGCGCGATGGCGGCCGCGGCGCCATTGGCGCAATCGGCGACGATTTTCAGGCCGGAGAGCGAGAGGCCGGGAACGCAATCGATGAGGAACTGGATGTAGTCGGCCTGAAGCGCCGGATTGTCCTCGACGGGCGGGAAGCAGCGCGGATCGGAGATTTCGACCTGCGCGGCGTGGTGGAGGATCTCCTCTTCCATGGCCAGCTCGACCGCGTCGGGGAGCTTGAAGCCGTCGGCGCCGAAGAGCTTGATGCCGTTGTCCTGCCAGGGATTGTGCGAGGCGGAGATGACCACGCCGGCGTGGAAGCCATGCGTGCGCGCGAGAAACGCGACCGCCGGGGTGGTGACGATGCCCGCGCTTTCGACATGCGCGCCCGCCTGGCGCAGGCCTTCGGCCAGCGTGGCGGCGATCCACGGGCCGGACTCGCGCGTGTCGCGGCCGAGAAGAACTCTGGGCTGCGTGGCAGTCTTTCGCGAGCGAATGGGCGAGCGCGAGGCCGACGCTGTAGATCGTCGTGGGATCGAGCGGGGCCTGGCCCGCGACGGCGCGAATGCCGTCGGTGCCGAAGAGTTTGCGTGCGCCGATGGCGGTCATGATTTGCCGATTTCTTGCCTCGTTTGCCGGGTGTTGGGTGCATGGGCGCAGGCTGTCCGACGCCAGAGGCGAAATGCGGACTCGACGCGGCTCGTGAACGAGCCGTCGGCCAGGCGCGTGGTCAGCTGGTCGCCGGAGGCGATTTGCGCCGTGGAGCGAATGAGCGCGCCTTCGGCCGAGAGAACCAGCGCGTAGCCGCGGTCGAGCACGGCCAGCGGCGAAAGCGAATGCAGGCGCGCGTCGAGAGCGCCGAGCCGGCGGCCGAAGACTCGATCAGGCGTTCCAGGCAGCGGTCGAGGCGGGCGCGAAAGTCGGCGAGGTGCT
>CAWIHC010000017.1:0-217376 GCA_963835895.1 uncultured Acidobacteriaceae bacterium
GCGCAAGGACATGCAGTTCTTATCCGAACAGCCGATTCCAACGGATGAGTAACGGGAAACGCCCATGTAGCCGGGAGGAATTCTGGCTTCACGCGAAATCGCCAATTCACGTTTCCAGGCGTTGTCTCCTAATGGCATGGCCGTTCTGGAAGCGCGCCAGCGTCAGACGGTTTGCCAGTGTTGGGGGGGAGAGTGTGACGGTGGAGCAGCCGAAGGTGTAGTTGAACCAGGCGTGCCCGGTGGTGGGTGTGGCGAAGAAGCCCTCGAGGTTGAGCGCGGCGGCGGCGTATCCCTCGAAAAACGCCGCTGAGCGTCATTGGCGTATACTTGCGCGAAGTCGGGACGGCAGAAGGCAAATCCCGGCGCAAAGGAGCTCGCTCGTGACAGTCAGTCTTAAGCACGGTGCAATCTTGTGTCTTGCTGCAGCCATCGTCACTCCGGCGTTTGCGCAAAGCAATGGGGCAGATATCTACAAGGCGAAGTGCCTCATGTGTCATGGCCCGGACGGCTTGGCCAACAATCCGGCCGGCAAGGCACTGAAGGCCGTGTCGTTCAAGGATCCCGCGGTCATCAAGGCCTCGGACGCCGAGCTTTTCGCTGCCGTAAAGAACGGCAAGGGCAAGATGCCCCCCAATAATGGCAAGCTGACCGACGCTCAGATCAAGGCCACGATCGCCTACGTCCGCACGTTGGAGAAATAAGAGGCGCGCGGAAGCGGGCAATCAACCATGCCCCAGGGTAAGGGCGTTCGGCAGCCTCAGAAACACGGGCTTGCAACCTTTCAGTGGCTGAAAGAATTTTCCTTTCTGTCTCATCGGCGGACGCGTTACGCGGCGCGTCCGTCTCAATTCCGATCGCTTTCCCGGTTTTGGGTCACCCCGCCCAGCTCTCTTTTTCAGGAAGCAGATTTCCCCACCCTCTAATCCCTGGATTTGTGGTCGTTATCACAGGCCAGACCTCCTGAGCATCTCCATTGCTCTCCAGTTGTGATCCTTATCACAGACCGGGACCTTGAAGAATCACTATGGTTCTCAAGGCTGACAAACAGAGTGATTCAGCGATGGATCGCTATTGAGGTGTGTGTGAATTTTTGGTGCGAGGTCGCGGCTCTTGGTTTGTAGTCTGACAACGCAATCAGAGTTTTCGGGACGGCATTTGGCAGGGGGTGCAGTGAATGTGCGCTGAGCCCATTCCCCAGCCCCGGACCACGCGGCGCCACGCAATTGGGATTTTCTTGGGCGGCGGCGTGCTTGCCTCTTTGGCGTCATTTCTCTATCCCGTGCTGCGGTTCCTTGTGCCGCCGCCGGTGGCGGACCTGGGCGGCGACGAGGTGGTGGCCGCCAAGGTGGGGGACCTGAAGCCGAATTCCGGAGAGATTTTCCGATTTGGTAGCCGTCCCGGCCTGTTGATCCTGGAAAGCGACGGCACGTATCGCGCGCTCTCCGCGACGTGTACCCATCTCGGCTGCACGGTGCAGTATCGACCCGATCTGCACGAGATCTGGTGTCCCTGTCACAACGGAATCTACAACCTCAATGGCGGCAACGTCTCCGGTCCTCCGCCAAGACCGCTGGATGCTTTCGATGTTCACCTGCGCGGCGACGAGATTGTCGTCAGCCGGAAACGTGAGGCCTAGCCATGTTCGCCGCGCTCTTACGCTGGCTCGATGAACGGCTCGATCTGAACGGCCTGATTGCTCCGTTGCGCCACAAGACCGTCCCCACGCATCGGCTGTCGTACTGGTACTTTTTCGGCGGCATCACCCTGTTCCTCTTCATCATCCAGGTGCTCACCGGCATCCTGTTGCTCCTCTATTACCGTCCCAGCGCCAACGAAGCGTTCGAAAGCGTGCAGTACATCGTGACGCGGGTGCAGTTTGGCTGGCTGATTCGTTCCATCCACTCGTGGTCAGCCAACCTGATGATCTTCACCGCCTTCGTGCACATGTTCAGCGTGCTGTTTCTCAAGGCCTACCGCAAGCCCAGGGAGCTGACATGGGTCAGTGGCATGCTGCTGCTTTTTCTGGTGATGGGATTCGGCTTCAGCGGCTATCTGCTGCCGTGGAACAAGCTGGCCTTCTTCGCCACCACGGTCGGCACGCAAATGGCCGGGCAGGTTCCCGTCATCGGCCAGCCCATGATGGTCTTTCTTCGCGGCGGCCCACAGGTGACCGGAGCCACGCTGACCCGATTCTTTGGATTTCATGTCGCCGTGCTGCCGGGGTTGGTGGTGGTGCTGATCGCGATACATCTTTTTCTGGTGCAGCGCCAGGGCATGAGCGTGCCCCCCAAGGTTGAAGCCGCGTGGACCGCGAATCCTTCATTGCGCCGGGAGATGAGGTTCTTTCCGAATTTTCTGCTGCGCGAATTGATGGCCTGGTACGTGGCCATCGGCGCCCTGGGCGCGCTGGCCGCGCTCTTCCCCTGGAACCTCGGCGTCAAGGCAGAGCCTTTTGCGTCGGCCCCGGCTGGAATCAAGCCCGAGTGGTACTTCCTTTTCATGTACCAGACCCTCAAGCTCATTCCCTCCAAAGTCTGGATCATCGACGGCGAAGTTCTGGGAATCCTTGGCTGCGGTTTGGCCGGCCTGTTCTGGCTCCTGCTGCCCTTCTTTGAGAGCGATAAGCCCGCACGCACGAGGGCGTGGATCACCGGCCTCGGCGTCTTTGCTCTGGTTTACATCATCGTGATGAGTGTCTATGGATATGTTGCGAAATAAGGTCCGCCGGTTTGCCGCTGCCCGCTCTGCCGTTCTGGCCGGGTTCGTCGCGCTTGCGACATGCCTGGGATATGGGCAGGCTGTGAATTCGTGCCTGGATTGTCACTCCGCGATGCCGGCGCCCCTGGGAGTCACCCAGGACAAGTTCAGCCAGGACATTCACGCACAAAAGGGCCTGACCTGTACCAGTTGCCATGGCGGCGACTCCTCCAGTTACGATCCCACTCAGGCCATGGGCCGCAAGGCGGGCTTCAAGGGCAAGATCGATCGCAGGCAGATTCCGGAATTGTGCGGATCATGCCACTCGAATCCCAGCCTGATGCGCCAGTACGACCCCAGGCTGCGCACGGACCAGTTGTCCGAATACCACACAAGCATCCACGGCAAGCGCCTCGCCGCCGGCGACACCAAGGTCGCCGTCTGCATTGACTGTCACAGCGTCCACGATATCCGCCCGCCCAGCGATCCCGGTTCCACCGTGAATCCCGTCAATGTGGCCACGACCTGTTCGCGCTGCCACTCCGATGCGAATTACATGAAGCAGTATGGGATTCCCACCGATCAGTTCACCAAGTACAACACGAGCGTCCACCACGACGCGCTGGCGGTGCGCGGCGATCTGAGCGCGCCCACCTGCACCACCTGTCATGGAAACCACGGCGCAGTGCCGCCCGGTGTCGACAAGGTGCAGAATGTCTGCGCCAACTGCCACGTCTTCCAGGCCCAGATGTACGCGAAGAGCACGCACAGCAAGGCCTTTCAGGACAAGGGCCTTCCCGGCTGCGTCGTTTGCCACACCAATCACGCCATCCACCAGCCCTCCGACGCCATGCTCGGCACCGGCCCCGGCGGCGTCTGCATGCGGTGCCATGCCCCCGGCGACCATTGCGATCGTGCCCGCGCCTCGATTCTCGATGGCCTTACGCAGTTGGACGGCACCATGAAGCAGGCTGACGACGCTCTCCGCCTCGCCGAGTCTTCCGGCATGGAGGTGAGCGGGGCTCGACTCAGCCAGGATCAGGCGCGCGATGCCCTGACCAAGGCCCGCGTCACCATCCACAGCTTTCAGACTGCCCTCGTCGATCAGGACATCCAGGCAGGCATGAAGATCGCCGCGGCCGACCTGAAAGCTGGCAAGGATGCGATGATCGAGCGCAACCATCGCCGCATCGGGCTCGGCCTCTGTCTCATCGCCATCGCCTTCATGCTGGCCGGGCTTTGGCTGTACATCAAGAAGTTAGAGAGTTAGATTTGCCGCCGCAAAGAATCCAGTGCAGAGTGCGGACGGCGGATGTAGCCGACCTGAAATCCGCGTAACACAACTCCTGCTTGTGAGACTTGGAGAGCATGCGGCGATCCGCGACGATCGTGAATCCGAGTCTCCGTTGGCATCAACAGGCATGGCTCAATGTGACGTTCCGACGGAAAGATAAAGCACGACTGGCGCCGACCGTCACAATTCAGGAATCTGTCGATTAAGAATCTCGTTCGAGGATCGGTCCCGGCAAGTCGGCAAGTATCCTGCGATCTCGTGAACGGGCGGGGGCTGGGAATCCTTCGACTCCGCTCAGGGCAAGCTCCAGGAACAGGGAACGAGAAGACAGGGACGTCGGGACATAGGGACATAAGGACGTAGGGAGCGGAAGGGCAGGGAACAGGGAATGGGAAAGCGGGCGCCCGGCCTGAAGGCCGGATGATTCTTGCGGAGCTATTCAGGGGCTTGAAGGCCCCTGCTCCCTCCGATGAAGGCAGCTATTCAGGAACCTGAGGGCCCATGCTCCCTCCGGCGGCCGGCGCATTTTCGATGTTCTCGACGTCCACGGCGCTTTGTGCATCGGCCGGATCGTTCGGTCGCGCATGGGTGTGCTTCTCGATAAGGTGTCCCAGGAGATCGTTCGAGGTGGGACCGGAGTCGTGTTGCTGGAAGGTCATTCGGCGCCTCGCAGGGAAACCCAGTAGAACCGGCGCCAGCAAAACTTGCAACGAACCGGGCGGAGAAAAAATAAGCCAAGCAGGCCGTCGTAAGGGCGCAACTCGCCTGGCTTGAATTGAACGGATTTGCAGCGAGGGCACCTGCGCCGAAAGAAAAGCACTTTGGGCAGCCAATCCGGCCAGATCAGGGTTGCGACACTCATGGGGAAGTTCCTTTCAGGGTAAGGACGGCATAGGTCACTGCTCGGTTCCGTCTCCCGCGCTGGAATTTGCGTCGAGCCATGTGAGAAGACAGCGAATGCTTCCCGTGGCTAAAGCTATGCTGGAATCGGCTGCTCCGTAATAGAGGTTGATGGTATCCCCATCGGCGCCGATGGTTTGGCCGCAGGGAAACACGACGTCGTGCACATCTCCGATGCGCTCGTATGGGGCTTCGGGACCAAAGATCCACGAGTCTCCCCGTTGCAGGCAGATCTCAGGATGTTCAAGATCGAAGAGCGCCAGGCCCAGGCGATAGATGCTTCCCGAGGCCGTTACCCGCACTCCGTGGTAGATCATCAGCCAGCCTTTGGGCGTTTCGATGGGCGGAGAGCATAGGCCAATCTTGTTCGCATCCCACCATCCCCCGCGCCGTGCTGCCAGGATGACTTTATGGCTGCCCCAATGCTGCAGATCAGGTGAGTAGGAAATCCACATGTGAGCGCCAAGCGTGGTCATCGGCCGATGGATCAAGGCCCAGTAGCCGTTGATCCTGCGCGGCAGCAGAGCGGCATCCTTATCTTCGGGCGGCATGATGACGCCGAATCGCTTAAAGCTCCGGAAGTCCTTTGTGAGCGCCAAGGAGACCCCCGGACCGCCGCGCGCAAACGAAGTGTAGGCAACCGCATATTGATCGAGTTCCGGAACATAGGTGATGCGCGGATCTTCGATGCCCCAGATTTCCTCAGGGTATTCTTGAGGACTCGCCGTGAGCGTTGGCTTGGCATCGATACGCCATCCGTTGATTCCATTCTTTGAACGTGCCGCGCACAAGTGCGACAACCCACTCCGGTCTTCCACGCGGCATAGCAACAACGTGTCTCCGTCGGGTAATCGCACTGCTCCTGCGTTAAAGACGCTGTTCACGGCATAGGGCCAATCCTGCCCGCTCAGAATCGGATTGTCGGAGTAGCGCGTGAGCAGAGGAAGGTCAGTACAGGTTCCCGGTTTCGGCTGCTCTGCAGCAGGAGCCTCAGGCAAATCCGGCGGATGAATAAGTGGGTTCAAAGGGAGATGCTCATTTCCTGAACCGCGGTTTCAGCGCGGGTCATTTTCGTTCGTTGCATTTCAAGGAGCGCCATGAGGAACGAAAGGGTTGATTCCGCTCCCTGATTTTCATTGACGCGGTCGGGATGAAGTCCATCTTTGCATCCGCCGGTTGTTGCATCGTAGAGCGGCGCCTGCAGGTCGTTCTTGCCCAGGAACCAACGGAAGACGCAATCGGCTTCGTCGCTCCAACGTTTGTGGTGCGTGAACCTGTATGCCTCAAGACAAGCAGAGATGGTGGCACAGGCTTCGACGGGCTGCTGATCGAAGCGGGGCTTCTCACCGCCCTCGGTGAAGCATGCGCTGGAGCCGATGGGCACAAAGATCTCCGGGTCACCGCAATGTTGAGCAGCGACAAGCCATTCGAGCGACTCGATTCCCGCCGCGATCATCTTCTTGTTCTTGCTGCGGCCGCCGGCCAGGATGAGCGCCTGCGGCAGCCTCGCATTGGAGTACGCGAGACTCTTCTCGAACCAATGCCAGGTGTCGGAACGGCTGCGTTCGTAAATATCCAGCAGGCGATTGGCGAGCGTGTTGCGAGCGAATTGGATGGCCCTGTCGCCGGGGAACCAGTCGAGATAGGCCTGCAATCCGAGAACACTGAATGCCCATGCCCGCGGGCTCGAGAACTTTAGAACCGCAGGTGCGGCAGCCTCAAAGAGTCTTCCAGCCGCTCCCCGCAACCCGGCATTCTGCGAATGGCCGAGCACCGAACCCAGGGCCCACAACGCGCGCCCATGGCTGTCTTCCGAGCCAATGTCCTCCAGCCATTTGCGGTTGTAGCCGAAGAAATTCCTGAAGCGTCCGATATCGGAATGAAATGCGAGCCAGAGAAAAGCCAGGTAGCGGCGAGAGAGGTTGAGATGGTCCTCGCCGTGCGGGAACCCAACGCTCTCATTGAGAAGAGTGGACACGATCAGCGCCCGTGCGTTGTCGTCGGTGGTATAGCCTTCGCGTGTGTTGGGCACGGAGAAGATTGCGTGCTGCAACATGCCCGTGTCGTCGGTCATGGTGAACAGATGATTGGTGTTCAGAGCCGGCAGGTGTTCCATCGGGTCGATCAGGTCCACTGCGATTTCGTCCGGTTGGGCGGCCCTGGGCTGCAAGGAGCGCTCGAAGCGCGCCCGCTGGAAGGTCGCCATGTAGGCCCGCGCAGTCGTCGGCCACGTTGTTCCGCGGGAGTGCAGATAGGCGCGCTTGCGCATGGCATGGCGCTCCGCGTCGTTCTCCAGCAATGCGACAACCGATTCCGCGATGGCATCTGGATTGTCAAACGGGACAATCACGCCTCTCTTGTTCGCGAGCAGTTCCTTGGCATGCAGGTAAGGCGTGGAGATGATTGCCTTGCCGGCTCCAAGCGCGATGGCCAGCGTGCCGGAGACAACCTGCTCCTCCTGCCGGTAGGGAGTGATGTAGATATCCGCGGCGCCGACGTGCTCGATCAGTTCTTCAGTACTTACGAAGCGGTTGTTGAGAATCAAATGGGAAGAGACGCCAAGCTCTGCGGCCAGCGCCTGCAACTCTTCGCGGTAGCGCTCGCCATCGCGCTTCCGGATATGGGGATGCGTCACTCCGGAGACGATATACACCACGTCCGGATGGCGAGCGAGAATCGCCGGCAGCGCGCGAATGACGTTTTCAATTCCCTTGTTTGGAGAGAGCAAGCCGAATGTAAGCAGAACGGACTTGCCTTCCGTGCCAAACTTGTCCTTGAAATAGTTGGGGTCCATGAAGGGCATGTCGGGCACGCCGTGCGGGATGACATCGATCTTTCCGCCGGGAACCGCATACACTTCGCGCAACAACTGGGCTGCCAGCTCGCTCATGACGACCAGGCGATCGGAGAGCTGGGCGATTTCTTCGAGCACGATGCGTTGATTTGCGTCCGGCTCGCGCAGGACCGTGTGCAGCGTAGTGACCAGCGGCATTTTCAATCTGCGCAGCAGGGCCAGAATGTAGCGGCCCGCGGCGCCGCCGTAGATGCCGTATTCATGCTGCAGGCAGACGAGGTCGTTGCTATTGAAGTTGAGGAAATCGGCGGCCCGCTCATAGGAGGCAATGTCCTCCTGCGTCAGTTCCAGCCGCACTTGTTCCGGATAGTCGTAGCTCGAATCGGGATCGTTGACAGGAATGGCAAACAGGCGTCCTTCTCCGTATTCGGTTGCGAGCGCGGTGCACAGGTCGGTCGTGAACGTGGCAATGCCGCACTCTCGCGGCAGATAATTCCCAATAAAAGCAATGCGCGTGGGCAAAGGCAGGCGGCTGGCTTTCAACGCGATGGGCAAAGAAGCCGATGGTTCCGTTCTTCCAGCCTGAGTTTCGGGATTTATGATCTCGGGGAAGGACATTCTATCCTCCTTTCAATCGTGATTCGATCCTCGCTTGAGGTGCGCTGCACGATCTCAGCGCGGATGCCTGACACATGACTCAACGCCCGGCCCTCGTGCTCTGGGCCGCTTGGCTTATGCGATGGGCACTGCCAGGCGATGCCATTCTTCCGCGATTTCCAGCCATGTGTATTGCTGGATCTGGCGGGGTTGCAAGGTGACGTTGGCGATGTGGAAGCCCAGGTGTTTCGTGGCCTGAACGGCAATCAACTCGGCGGCATTGAATCGCCTCGCCACTCCCTTCAGGCCACGTGCTAGCGCACGCCGTGCCGCGCCCTCCTCTGTCAGCCCAAATCCTTTTCGGGTGCTGGGGCGGTCCACCGGCATGAAGTGCCAGCCCTTTTGGCGAATCATCGTGTCGAATACCGGTGCGGTGATCTCTTCTACACGCGTCCAGTTTTCGCCAACTGGCTCCGTCAGGGGATCCAGAGGCTCCGGAAGAATGCACTGCTTGCGCAGGAAAACGGAGTGCGGCTTCACGCTCGCGCGCTTTTCGATACTTGGGGCGTCTCAGGGCGGAAGGAACCGGGCAAATGACCGCCTGGCGCGGCCGCTGCGCCAGGGACCGAATGTTCCGCCACGAAATCCTCGGTAAAACTCGATGCTGTTGCGTTGATTGTGTCGGATTCGACCACGGAAAAGCCGGTTGCATCGGGCTGGCTCTCGGGCTGGCACAGATGTATTTTCGTGCGGAAGCGCGGAGACAGGTGGTTTTTCATGTCGCTTTGCTTCATGAGGCTCATGGCGGCTCCAGTCATTCGGTTGCGTAGCCGGAAGATGCTCGTCTGGAGCGAAGCCTGGAATGCCGAAGGCGAGAAGGGAAAAACGGGCTGCTAACCTAAGCATACGCCCACCAGAGCTTGCGTGCCGACGACTTGCTTTTCGTTGTGGTCAAAAGTGCACACATGGAAACAGCGCAAGGAGTTCGCGCGCGAGGATGGCTCGGAGCCGCTGTGTGGATCGCGGCCGAATCAGCGCCTCGTTTTTTTAGAGGTTCCCCGTGCAACATTGCGTCTCGAGTCTGTAACCGCTGGCTCCCTATGGTGCGGTGGGATTCCCCAAGTTTGAATGGGGGGACGACGCTTTTACCCCCAGCTTGACTTGGCCGTACGATATGCCTCGCGGCCAGCCTCGACCGCTGCGGCTACCCGGTTTGATTGGTCGTCTACGAGGCTCCTGCCACGCTCCACATAATCACCTACCTGCTCCTTGCCCTTGTCCACCAGCGTGCCCACATGCTCGGCGGCCTGCTTTGTACGAGTGCGCAAGTACTCCGTTCCCTCGCGAGCACCATGAGCAATGTCCTCTCTGGTTTCGCGACCACTCTTGGGGGCATAAAGAATCCCCACCAGTGCACCGATGCCGAGTCCCGCCAGCAACCATGCCAAACCCTGTCCCTTGCTATCCTCAGCCATGATGAAGCATCTCCTTTCGCTCAGTTCCTAAAAAGCCCAAACGTGCCAGATTCCGCGATACGCCGCAAATTGCCAGCCGTTTGTGCGGCCAATTCAGCGGTCCGGCGAATGCTCTCGCCGGGAAGAATGCGCGCCAAATCCCATCGCGCCAAATCCCATCGCTTCGGACGCAGCTTCAGAAGCAGTCGTTGCAAAGCCGGCCCTGATCCTGCTGCGCACCTTTCTTACAGCCGTACAAATATGCCGACGACAGTTACGGCTGGCCTGTGACGCTGATCGAGGCGGAACCCCTGGATGCGCTTTGGATACCGGTGGCTCATTTGAGGCCTAAATCACCAAATGTGCAGGCTCCTGCACCGAGGGTCTTCCACCTCAATCCCCACGCTCCTGCACCGAGGGTCATCCATCTCGATGGCTACGCTTTTGAACATTACGCCCTGGAGCAGGCCCTTGCACCGGGGGTCTTCCATCTCAATTACCACGCCCCTGAGCATGCCCCTGCACCGAGGGTCTTCCGCCTCAATCGCCGCGATCTTGCACCGAGGATCTTCCATCTCAATCACCACCCCATCAGGCAGGCTCTTGCGCCCGATAGCTTTGCCAGCGGGCTGAAATCAGGTTGGCGCGATCTGCGGGGCGCGGACTGCCCCGTATTGGCCGATCAGGCAGACTTTGTGCGCTGGGAACAATAGGCGGCTTCTCGGAGTTGTGCTCGGGCAATTGATCGAGCAGGACCACATTGAGCAGCGACTTGTGTACCTGGATGCGGCCGTTGTAGCTCGATAAAGCCGAGCTTGCGAAAGCGGTTCATAAAGAAGCTGACGCGGGATCGCGTGGTGCCGATCATCTCCGCCAGGGTTTCCTGCGTAATGGGAGGGAATGAAGGTTTCCGGTTCGCCCGGCTTGCCAAACTCCGCCATCAACAGGAGAATCCGCGCCAGGCGCTTTTCGCTGGAGTTGAAGAGCTGATCGACAAGATCGGCCTGGGTTCGCATGCTGCGGGCCAGCAGGAATTTGAGAAATAGATCGGCGAATGCAGGTTCGTCATGCATCACGCGGATCATCTCATCCCTGTCCGATCTTGAGCGCCATGCAGGTGTTAATGGCAGTGGCCGTGGCCAGTCGCAGCCCAGGCACCGCCGCGAGGGACTCCTCTCCGACAAAGTCGCCGGCGGAGAGAAGCGTGATGGTGGCCTCTTTGCCGTTCGTGCGAAACGACGGTAAGTCTTGCCCGGCCGCTCTGAAGATAAAAGACGGAGTCTGCCGGATCTCCCTGGGCAAAAAAAGTCTGGTTCGGCTTCACGTCGACGATTCTTCGACCAAGGCCGGCGTGCGCAAGAAAAGCGGCAGGGTCGAATGTGGTAGTTGTCTTTATTGGTCATCAGCATGGAACCTCCTTCGAGGCGGCCCGGAAACGCGTTGCAAGACTGCGATTGGCGGATCAAAGGCCAGGGAGGAAGTGCTTCAGAAGGATAGGAACGGAGCATTCCGCGCAGCCTGACCAGCAACGCAGGCCCGAGTCGCTAACCTGGGTATGAGGCCGCAACTTTCGGGGCGGATTTCCCGCACTTGAGGCCTACTACACCAATGCCTTGGCCAGCTTCGCCCTCGCTCGCAGGCATAGTATGTTCTGTTTTGCTCACTTTTGAAAGATTTCGCGGGACCCGATTGGGGTCACATGTTGAAAAATCGCCTGGTGACTCGTTGAGGTCTGGTCAGTAACGAAAAGCCGGCAAGCGTCCTGCGATCAAGTGGGCGAGTGAGGGCAGGAAGGCGAGAAGGGAAAACGGCCTGCTAACCCAAGCGTAAGGCTATCAGAGCCTTGGTTCCTGCGCCTTTCCTCTCATGATTCTGAAAGGCTCGCAAGAAGGGTCCTCGCGCCCTTGCTCCCCCGCTCCCCGTTCTCCTACTCCCTACTGGCTACTCCCTACTAGGGACTTAGGGCCTAGGGATTACGGGTCAGGGATCAGGTTTCAGGTTTCAGCAGCAACGAAAAAGCCCCGCGGTGAGCGGGGCTTTTTGTTGGGCGAAAATCCGGGGTTCAGCTCTTGGCGGGAGCAGTGTCGATGGGCACCGTGCCGTTCGGGGCGACGCTGGGTGTTGCGGCGGCAGGTGCGGCGGCAGGCGTTTTCGGCCGTCGTATTCGCGGCCGCGGCGGCATTGGCGGCAGCCTTCGCCACGCTCTTGTGGTGGCGCACATCGGCGCCCTGCACCCAGAAGATGACGTCTTCGGCGATGTTGGTGGCGTGATCGCCGACGCGCTCGAGGCTGCGGCAGATCATGAGGGCGTTCAGGGCCTGGGGCGCGAGATGGCTCTGCTCCTCCATCACCTTGGTGAGCGCCTTGAAGGCGGAGCGATTCATCTGGTCGACGGCGTCGTCCATGGTGAGCACGCCGCGGGCCAGCTCGGCATCGCCTTCGATGAAGGCCTGCAGGCTTTTGCGCACCATGTCGGCGGCCATGGAGGCCATGCGGGGAATGTCGACGGGAAGGTCGACGGCGGCCATGCGCTCCATGTGGCGGACGCGGTCGCTGATGCTTTTGGCGGCGTCGCCCACGCGCTCCAGATCGGCATTGATCTTGATGACGCTGAGGATGAAGCGCAGGTCGATGGCCATGGGCTGCTCCATGGCGAGCAGGTCGAGCGCGGCCTGGTCGATGTCGCGCTCCATGCGGTTGATGGCGATCTCGCTGCGGCTGACGAGGTCGCAGATGGAGAGGTCGCGCACGCGGTAGGCCTCAATGGCGCGCTGGATGGCCTGCTCGGCGAGGCCGGCCATGACCAGGAGATTCTCCTTCAGGTCTTCCAGGCTCTGTTGAAAGCGAATGCGTGTCATCCGAACCTGCCCGTGATGTAATCCTCCGTGCGCTTGTCGGAAGGATTGGTGAAGATTTTGTGGGTCGAGTCGAACTCGACCATGCGGCCGTTGAGGAAGAAGCCGGTCTTCTCCGCCACGCGGGCCGCCTGCTGCATATTATGCGTCACAATGACGATGGTGTACTGCGACTTTAGTTGGAAAATGAGGTCTTCGATCTTGGAGGTGGAGACGGGATCGAGGGCCGAAGCCGGCTCGTCCATGAGCAGGACTTCAGGGTCGACGGCGAGGGCGCGGGCGATGCAGAGGCGCTGCTGCTGGCCGCCGGAGAGGCTGGCGCCGGATTTCTTCTTCAGATCGTCCTTGACTTCGTCCCAGAGCGCGGAATTCTTGAGCGATTTTTCGACGACTTCGTCGAGGGAGCGGCGGTTGGAGTAGCCGTTGAGCTTGAGGCCGGCGGCGACGTTGTCGTAGATGGACATGGTGGGAAAGGGATTGGGGCGCTGGAAGACCATGCCCACGCGGCGGCGAATTTCGACGGGCGTGGTGTCGTCGTAGATGTCGAGGTCGCCGATGCGGACAGTGCCGGTGACGCGGGCGATGGGATTGGTTTCGTGCATGCGGTTGAGGCAGCGCACAAAGGTGCTCTTGCCGCAGCCGGAGGGGCCAATCAGCGCCGTGGCGTGGTTGGCGGGGATGTTCAGATTGATGTCCTGCAGCGTGTGATTGGTGCCGTACCACGCATTCAGGTTGGTTACTTCGATGCCGACGCCCACTTAACTTGCCCCTTTCAAGACGCCGCGGCTGGTGACAAAGCGGACCAGCGAAACGGCGAGCACGATGAGAACAATCAAAACCAGCGCTCCCGCCCAGGCCAGCCGGTGCCAGTCGTCGTAGGGAGAGATGGCGTAGATATAGATTTGCAGAGGAAGAGCGGCGATGGGCTCGTTGAGGCTGGTGCTCCAGAAGTCGTTGCCCAGCGCGGTGAAGATGAGCGGCGCGGTTTCTCCGGCGACGCGCGCAAAGGCCAGCATGCAGCCGGTGATGATTCCGGGCGAAGCGGTTTTGACGGTGATGGAGAGCACTGAGCGCCAGTTGGGAACGCCCAGTCCCAGAGCGGCTTCGCGCACAGCGTGCGGCACCATGAGGAGCATCTCCTCAGTGGTGCGGCAGACGGTGGGGATCATCATGATGCCCAGCGCCACGCCGCCCGCGAGGGCCGAGAAATGATGCTGCGGCACGACGATGAGCGCATAGGCGGCAAGGCCCATCACGATGGAAGGAACGCCGTTGAGCACGTCGGCGGTGAAGCGGACGGCGTTTGCCAGCTTGGTGCCGCGGCCGAACTCGGCGAGGTAGACGCCGCCGCCGATGCCGATGGGAACGCCGATGAGGCTGGCGAGAGCGAGAAGAGTGACCGAGCCGACGATGGCGTTGGCCATGCCGCCGCCCGTCTCGCCGACCGGCGCGGGAATCTGGGTGAAGAAATCGAGATTCAGCGAGCTGGCGCCTTTGAGGATGAGATAGACGAAGATCGCTACCAGCGGCAGAATGACCAGGAGTGTGGACAACACCGCGAGAGAGGTTGCGGCTTTGTCAGCCAGCCCGCGGAGCTGCGCACGCATTTTGAATTCCTGCTGCACGTTTTCCTCTATTCCCTTCCCTGAGCTTCCCTTCCTCTGCAATTGCCGGTCTTATTTCTCAACGTTGCGTTACCGGTGCTCCGCGCGTCACCGCCCAGACGAGCAGGCGGGCGATGGCGTTGACGATAATGGTGACGATAAAGAGCGCCAGGCCAATCTCGATGAGCGCGCTCAGGTGCATGTCGGTCACGGCCTCAGTGAATTCGTTGGCAATGACGGAGGCCATCGAGGCGCCATTGGCCAGCAGGGAACGATGAATCTCGGGGGTGTTGCCGATGACCATGGTGACGGCCATGGTTTCGCCCAGCGCGCGGCCGAGACCGAGAATAATGGCGCCCACGATGCCGATGCGAGCGTTGCGCAGGACGCCCATGCGAATCATCTCCCAGCGCGTAGCGCCAAGGGCCAGCACGGCTTCGCGCTGCGAATGAGGCACGGCCGTCATCACCTCGCGCGTGAGCGAAGAGATGATGGGCAGGATCATGATGGCGAGAATGACGGCGGAGGCGAAAAAGCCGAGACCGGTGGGATTGGTGTCTGCAAAGAATCCCGTCCAGCCCAGACTCTTGATGAGGAAGGGATTCACGTATTCGCGGAGCAGCGGCACCAGGACGAAGACGGCCCACAAACCGTAAATGATGCTGGGAATGGCAGCCAGCAGTTCGGTAAGAAAGGCAAGTGGCGCGCGCAGAAGTCCGGGGCACATTTCGGTGAGGAAGATGGCGACGCCGATCGCCAGCGGAACCGCCAGCAGCAACGAGAGAAGCGAGGAGACCAGTGTGCCGTAGACGAATGGCAGCGCGCTGAAGTAGCCGTTGACCGGGTCCCAGTAGGAAGGCAGGCCGGTCGTAGGGTCGATGTAAGTTTTCCAGAAGAACTGGAAACCGAAGGCGTGCCAGGAGACCTGGGAACGTTCGACCAGCTGCCAGGCGATGAGGACCACAATGCCGAAGATGCTGAGCGCGCACAGAACCATGAGGACCCGAAAGACGCGGTCGGCGATGGCGGAGTTGCCGCGCGCAAGCAGGAAGCGGCGAATGGCCGAGTGCTCCTGAGGAGGCGCCCCGGCGGAAGCCGACGGCGGGATCGAGGCAGCTTCCGGTTCAGTCTGGGGCTGGGAGATGCGAATCTCAGGCACGATGGCGTCCACAGAGGAAAGGCTACCGGGCAATTGTGAATGCGAGGTTACAAGGAAGCAAAATCAAGCGCATACGGGTGGAAAACGTAGACAAGCCGGGGCCGCCCGCGGACCGGAGGAGGGCGGCAGCTGGGCGGGCGGGAAAAGATGCCGAAATTGCCAAAAGACAGAAAAAATGGGCGTTTCCGGGCTGTCGAGGGCCACGTAACGACAAGAAAATCGATGCACTGACCCGGAACCAATCTACCGTCCTGACGGTGGAGCGTGGTACAACTCGAATATGGCAAAGGGAAAGACGCCGCCGACGTCAGGTCATGTGAACCTGCGCATGCTGGCCGACCATCTAGGGCTCTCCCAGACAACGGTTTCCCTTGTGCTGAACAACTCACCGAGCGCCAAATCCATTCCCCCGGAGACTCGCAACCGTGTGGTTGAGGCCGCGGAACGGCTGCACTACCGGCCCAACTACTTTGCACGGTCGCTGCGGCAAAGCCGCTCAATGAGCGTAGGCGTGCTGGCGCCGGACCTGAGCGAAGGCTATTTTACGCGCGTGATGAGCGGCGTGGTGCAGGAGCTGACCGCAGCCCACTACTTTTATTTCACTGCGTGCCACGATTGGACGCCGGAGCTGATCGAGAAGTATCCCAAGATGCTGGTGGAGCGGGCGGTCGACGGCCTTCTGCTGCTCAATACGGCTGTGGAAGAGCTTGCGGTACCGGTGCCGGTGGTGGCCATCTCGGCGCACTGCGCGGCAGACGAGGTCACCAATATCGTTCTCGATCACCACCAGGCGGCGCAGAATGCGCTGGCGCACTTGTACAAGCTGGGCCACCGACGGATTGCCATCATGCGCGGCCCGCGCGCCATTCCCGACTCGGAGTTCCGCTGGGAAAGCATCCAGCAGGCGGCCAGGGAGATGGATCTGAAGCTCGATCCGGAGCTGGCGATCCGCATCGACACAACGGGGTGGTCGACGAAGGCCGGGCAGCACCCCATGGCGCCCGAGATCGGCTATAAACCGATGCAGGGCCTGCTGGAGCGGACGCACGACTTCACCGCTGTATTTTGCTTCAACGACATTTCAGCGATCGGAGCCATTCGCGCGCTGAAGGACGCAGGGCTGAACGTGCCCGGAGACGTTTCGGTGGTGGGATTCGACGACATTCTGTCGGCGGCTTATTCCACGCCTTCTCTGACCACGGTCCGCCAGCCGCTGGCAGAGATGGGCAGGCGCGGCGCAAAGGTGCTGCTGGAGCGGATTGCGGACAAGAAGAAGGCGTTTCCGACCGACATCTTCATGGAGTCGGAACTGATCGTCCGCGAGTCGACCGGGCCGGCAAAGAACGGGAATTGAGACGGGGATTCAGCTGCAGGCAGCGGCAAGCCAGCGGCTAATGTAAACCTGTGCGTGCCGCTCGCCGCAATAGTGGCGCGCTCCGGGCGCGTCGGCGGCTTCCTTGGTCCATTTGTAGACCGTTAGTTGGGCATCGCTGCAATGGACAACGATCCAGCGCTGCGGATTGTCGCTTTCTTCGCCGCAGATTTCACATCGATAGATGGTGCCGATCATAGTGACCTCCCCAGCCAATCTCACTTTATCACTGCATCCGCGCCGTTTGATTTCCCTGGATATCGCACGTATAATTGTGCTGCACGGAGATATGTGCGACCATGAAAACTAACGTCACCTTGAAAATCGACGCCAATCTGCTGCGGGAGGCCCGTATTCTGGCCGCCGTGGAAGGATCTTCCATCAGTTCACTGCTGGCGGCCCGGTTGGAGCAGGCCGTGCGCGAGCGCAAGGGATACGACCAGGCGCGCAGGCGCGCCGTTGCCCGGTTGCGGACCGGGTTCGATCTAAAGTGGACACCACCTCGCTCGCGAGATGAACTGCATGAGCGATAAGCAATTCGTGGATACCAACATTCTGGTCTACGCGCATGACCGCTCTGCCGGCCTCAAACATCGGCGCGCCCAGGCGCTCGTGGAACGGCTTTGGGATTCAGGAGAGGGCGCATTGAGTACACAGGTTCTGCAGGAGCTTTGCATCAACCTTCGCCGCAAGGCCGGCAAGCCTCTTTCCGTGGATGAAGTCCGCCTTCTGATACGTGACTACGCGGCCTGGGAGGTGGTTACAAACTCTCCCGCAGCAATCCTGAAGGCACTGGAAATCGAGGTGCGCTACAAGATTTCCTTTTGGGATGCACTGATCGTTCAGGCTGCCGAGGAAGCGGGTGCATCGATCCTGTACTCCGAGGATTTGGCCGCAGGGCAGCGCTACGGGGCGTTCCGGGTAGTGAATCCGTTGATCAATCCGACGGCTCCGTAGCCTATCAGGCCGCTTTCAGTTCCCTGCTAAATAACCCTGCTTTATTCCAGCATCTGCAGATCGAGCGGCTCGACCAACATGCAATCCATGGAGCGGATGTGGGCCAGCGCGCGCTTCAGCGCGGAGGTCTTGCAGGGCTCGACGGTGACCACGAAGGGCAGCGCATCGGCCGGATAGCCGGCCTTCTGCACGATGGCGCGAATGTTGATCTGCTCCTTGGCGAGCGCGGTGGTGATGGCGGCCACGATGCCGGGACGATCACGCACCAGGAAGCGGATGTAATGGGGAACCTCGAACTCGGCGCCGAGGCGCGCCGGGGCCGAGGGAATCTCGACGCGGCGCGAGCCGTGGGCGAGAGCGAGCAGATCGCTGACCACGGCGACCGCCGTGGGATGGCCGCCCGCGCCGTGGCCGGAGAAGACCACGTCGCCGCCGTAGTGGCCGCTGGCGATGACCATGTTCTCCGTTCCCTGCGACCAGGCGAGCGGCGAGCGCAGCGCAACCAGCATGGGACCGACCGTGGCAGCAATCCGCCCCTCGACCTGCTCGCGCGCGCGACACCTGGCGAATGGTGCAGCCGAGATCGCGGGCATAGCTGAAGTCGACGGGCGTGATGGTGGTGATGGAGCGGGGAACGATCTCGTCGGGATCGACCTGCACGCGCAGAGCGAGGCGCATGAGAATGGCGAGCTTGGCGCGCGCGTCGAATCCGCCGACATCTTCAGTGGGGTCGGCCTCGGCGTAGCCTTTGGCCTGCGCTTCGGCCAGAACCGCGGCGTATTCCGCGCCTTCTTCCATTTTGCTGAGGATGAAGTTGCAGGTGCCGTTGAGAATGCCTTCGATGCGCTCGATGCGGTCGCCGGCCATGCCCTGCTCGAGGCCGGGAATGACGGGAATGCCGCCGGCGACGGCAGCGCCGTATTTGAGATGGCCGCCTTTGGCCGCAGCCAGCCGCTCCAGATCGATGCCGTGATAGGCGATGAGCTTTTTGTTGGCGGTGACGACGCTTTTGCCGGCTTCAAGCGCGCGGCGCACCCAGGTTCCGGCGGGATCGAGGCCGCCGGCGAGCTCGACAATCACATCCACATCGGAGGCGAGCACGGCATCGGCGTCTTCGCTCCAGACGACGCTCGAGGGCGCCCAGTCGACGCGCTTGCGCGCCACGCCGCGGTTGAAGACGTGGGTCAGCTCGAGGCCCTGCGGTTTGGACTCGACGAGGATGCGCGCCACCGAACTGCCGACCGTGCCAAAACCGAAGATGGCGATGCGCAGATGGCGGGTGGGACCGGGCTTGCGCGAGTGCGCGGCAGATGCGCCGAGCGGCGATGCGGATCTGTGCACTTCAGGCACCTGAATCTTCCTTTGCGTTGTGATGACGAGGCGAAACCGGGCAACAATTTGATGATACCCGAGGAAACCAGTGCACAGTGATCAGTGGTCAGTGGTCAGTGAGCTGTGGACAGCGAGCCGTTTATGAGGGCGCGCTGCGGTTTTCTGTTCACTGTGCGATGCGCACCTGCTAGCATCGGATCAGATGCGGCGCGGCTTCTCCATTTTCCTGATCCTGTTCTTCGGGCTGGGACCGCTGTCGGCCTTCGTCGACGGTAGCGAGGACGCAGGCCTGCCGCCCTGCTGCCGGCGGCATGGGGCGCACCACTGCGCCATGTACGCCCAGATCATGGCAATGAGGGCGGGCCGGGAAATTGACCGAACGCCGGGCTTTTCCGCCCCTTTAACCTGCCCGCTCTATCACGGACCCGCGTTTTCGATGCTGATGCCGGCTCATGCGCTGACGGCAGCGCCCGCCAGATATCGCCCTGAACAGACGCGGGCATTCGTCGCCATGCCTGGACGCGCGGAAGCGTTTTCGACCCCGAGCTGCGCGCATGCCGGGCGCGGCCCTCCAGCAGCAAATCTGAGCTAACAAGTGCGCTGAAGACGAAGGTGCGAACGGGGTGGGCCGTGCGGCAATTCGCCTGTGCAGAACCCACAGGGGCTAAAGCCCCCATTCTTGTTGCTGTCATTGCGGCATGACTGAAGTCATGCCCTGATACAAAGCAATGGAATCCGAGCCGTGCGGTGGCCCGCCTTGTCTTTAGTCGCTGCTTCTTAAGCCAGCGTCATCTTCAACAATTCCCCGTACGCTGCCAGTCATCGTGCCGCTGCAAGCGCAGCGCACGGCGGCTGCCTGTGTTCGAACGAGAACGAAAGCGAGGTCATTCCTTTATGCGACGTCTTTATCTTCTTGCGGCAGCGGTGCTGTTGGCCGCTTCCCTTCCCGCATCTGCGACTGTATTTGCCACGGTGCACGGAGTGGTTCACGATCCGCAGCACAGGCCGATTGCGGGCGCGAGCGTCACGCTGCATGCCGCGGACTCCGATTTTGTGCTGCGCGCGACGACGAATACCGATGGAGAATTCGAGTTGCCGGAGGCGCCGATCGGCGTGTACCGGCTGACGGTGACGGCGGCGGGATTCACCGACGCAACGCAGACATTTACGGTAGCCTCCGGAACGAATCCGGTGCTGCACATCCCGCTGGCAGGTTGCGGGAGCAACACAATCGGTGCTCGTGAATGGCGACGGCAAGCTCGGCCGATACGGTGACGCCGACGACACTGATCACGCGGCAGACGATCGACGAGACGCCGGGCGCGGACCGCACCACGGGCACGGAAATGATTACCGACTACGTGCCCGGCGCGTACATGACGCACGACATGCTGCACATGCGCGGCGGCCACCAGACGAGCTGGCTGATCGACGGCGTGGCGATTCCGAATACCAAGATCGCGTCGAACGTGGGGCCGCAGATCGACCCCAAGGACATCGATTCGATGGAGACCGAGCGCGGGCAGCTATGACGCCGATCTGGGCGACCGCACCTACGGGATGTTCAATGTGCTGCCGCGGAATGGCTTTGAGTTCAACCGCGATGGCGAGTTGATGCTGTACGCGGGCAATCTGTACACCGGCGAGGCGCAGGTTGCGTTGGGCGACCACTCGGAGAAGACCGCGTGGTACGCGAGCGCGACGGGGTCGAGGTCGAACTACGGGCTGGCGACGCCGGTGGCGGCGATCGATCACGATGCGACAAATTCAGAGAGCGGGTTCGTGTCGCTGATCCGCAACCAGACGCCCAAGGATCAACTGCGCGTGGATGGGCAGTTCCGGCAGGATTTCTTTCAGGTTCCTTACGACCCGAGCCAAACGGACTATGAATGCGACTCGGGCTACTACTGCAGCGCGGGATTGAGGGATGGGCAGACGGAACGCGATTCGTTCGTGATTGCCAACTGGGTGCACACGATCTCGCCCAAGGCGCTTGTCTCAGTGGCGCCGTTTTACCACTTCAACCAGTCGAACTACGATTCGCCCGCGACGGACCAGCCGGTGGCGACGACATGGCATCAGACTTCAAATTACGCGGGCGCGCAGGCGGATGGGCGTTTGGATGTGGGATGGAACAGCTTTTCCGGCGGACTGTACTCGTTTTACCAGAAGGAAGACGATCTGTTCGGCGTGCTGGTAAACAACGGCAGCGGGCCATCGCAGCCGAACACGCCGGCCAACGAGAACGCGGGATTGGTGGAGTTTTCGGTTGGCGATCATCTGCGGCTGGGAAAGTACGTGACGCTGCTGGGCGGCGAACGCTTCTCAATCTATCGCGCCGGGCTGGACGAGAGCGCGACGTATCCGCGCATCGGCGCGACGGTGCGGATTCCGCGGCTGAACTGGGTGCTGCGCGGATTTTACGGGCACTTCTTCCAGCCGGCGCCGATTCTCACGGTTTCAAGTTCGGTGCTGAACTACGCCAGCAGCCTTCCGGGCGGCGAGAACACCTTCACGCCGCTGCCCTCGGAGCGCGACGAGGAGCACCAGTTCGGCATCGAGATTCCGTACCGGGGATGGATGCTGGACGTGGATACCTTCAAGAATCGCGTGAACAACTTCCTCGACCACTCGAACCTGGGCGAATCGAACATGTACTTCCCCATCGCGGTGGATGGTGCGCTGATCCGCGCGTGGGAGATGACGCTGCACTCGCCGTCGCTGTGGCGCTACGGGCAGTTTTATGTAACGTACTCCAACCAGATCGCCGAGCAGCGCGGCAATATAATCGGCGGATTCACATGCAGCATTGCGACTGATCCGGCTTGCGACCTGGGACCTGATTACATTTCGCTCGACCACGACCAGCGCAACACGCTGAACACCGGGTTCACGGCGAACTTGCCGGCCCACACATGGTTCGCGACGAATGTGTACTACGGGTCGGGATTTGCGAACGGGCTGGCGGGCGCGAACGAGGGACCGTACAACGGGCCGTACCTGCCAGTGCATACGACGTTCGACGCGTCCCTGGGGCACTCGCTGGGCGAAAACTGGAAGCTGTCGGCGACGGTGATCAATGTGACCAATCACCGTGTGTTACTGGACAACTCGATCACCATCGGCGGATTCCACTGGAACGATCCGCGGATGATTGCGGTGGAGGCGCGGTACCGGTTTAAGTTTTAGCGAGTTAGCGAGTTGGCGCCCGCTTTGCGGGCGTTAGAGCGGTTCCACAATTCACGTGCCCTTTCCGGCGTCTTGCAGGGTGGCTTTTTCTTGATGAAAAAGCCACTCGGCGGTTGCGGACCTGGGTATAGCAATTGTGGAACCGCTGTAGCGGGTTAGCAAGTTAGCGGGCCAGTGGTGGACCGATAGACAAGCGGCGAGTCAGGGTTGGACCTCGAAGAGGCCGGGGAGGACTTCTCCGGCTTTGCCTTCGACGATGTGGGTGAAGGCGGAGGCGTTGAGCGGCGGCTCGGGGCCGATGTAGACCGTTCGCGCGCCGCTCTGCCGTGCCCAATTGACGAAGCCGGCCGCGGGATAGACCGAGCCGGAGGTGCCGATGACGATCATCATCGTGGATCGGGAGATCTCGCGCTCGATGCGCGGCATTTCGAGAGGAATTTCGCCGAAGAAGACGATGTGCGGGCGCAGGCGGCCGCCGCAGGGGCAGCGGCGCGACCTCGTCGAGGCTGGCGTAGATGGCGTGGTCTTCGACGGGCGGGCGGCCGCACTCGCGCTCGCAGCGCGATTTGGCGAGCTCTCCGTGCATGTGGACAAGGTTGCGCGAGCCGGCGCGCTCGTGCAGGTCGTCGACGTTCTGCGTGCAGAGAAAGTAGCGGCCGGGGAGCTGCGCTTCAAGCTCGGCGAGCGCGACGTGCGCGGGGTTGGGTTGAGCGTTCGCGTTATCGGCGCGGCGCTTGGAATAGAAATCCCACACCAGCCATGGGTTGCGCTTGAGCGCTTCGGGTGTGCAAACCTCTTCGACGCGATGCCCCGCCCAGAGCCCGTCTGAAGCGCGGAAGGTGGGCAGGCCGCTTTCGGCGCTGATGCCGGCGCCGGTGAGGACGAAGACGCGGTCGGTTGGAGCGATGGAGATGGTGGACATGACAGTGGTCAGTGGTTAGTGGTTAGAGTTCACGGCACCAGCAGAATCTTGCCGGTGGTCTTGCGTTCTTCCAGGTCGATCTGGGCCTGGGCGGCATCGGCCAGCGGATAGGTGTGCTCGGTGCGGAGTTTGAGCTCGCCCTTGGCGGCCCAGCCCAGCACGTCGCCGGCGCGCCACTCGAGCTCGGCGCGCGTGGCGATGTAGTGCCAGAGCGTGGGCCGGGTGAGGAAGAGCGAACCCTTGCTGTTGAGCTGGATGGGATCGAAGGGCGGAACGGGACCGCTGGAGGCGCCAAAGAGCACCATCATGCCGCGGGGACGCAGGCAGTTGAGGCTCTTTTCGAAGGTTGTCTTGCCCACGGAGTCGTAGACCACGTCGACGCCCTTGCCGCCGGTGAGGCGCTTGACCTCGGCCTCAAAGTCCTTCTCGGTGTAAAGAATCACGTCGGAGGCGCCGGCCTCGCGCGAGAGCTCGGCTTTGGCCTTGGTGGAGACGGTGGTGATGACGCGCGCGCCGATGCGCGCGGCGATCTGCGTGAGCAGCAGGCCGACACCGCCGGCTCCGGCGTGCACCAGCGCCGTATCGCCCTTCTTGAGCGGATACGTGGAGAAAGCCAGGTAATGCGCGGTCATGCCCTGCAGCATGGCGGCGGCCGCGCATTCCAAGCTCAAGCCCTCGGGAACCTTGACCAGTTGCGCGGCGGGAACCAGAGCGTACTCGGCGTAGCTGCCGATGACACTGGTGGACGCGACGGCATCGCCGGCTTTGAATCCGGTGACGCCGGGGCCAAGCTCTTCCACCGTGCCGGCAGCCTCGCTGCCGGGAATCATGGGCAACGAGGCTTTGTAGACGCCCTTGCGAAAGTAGATCTCGATGAAGTTGACGCCGGTGGCCTCAATGCGGATGAGAACCTGGCCCGGCCCCGGCACCGGGATGGGCAGGTCGGCAAGTTGCAGAACTTCAGGTCCGCCGGACGAGTGGATCTGGATGGCTTTCATGACTTGCTCAAGAATGAACCCGGAGGGCAGGCTACTGCAAGGGAATAGGAGATCCGGTTCACTGGCTAGAGGGTCTCGTCTTTGCTTTCCGAGAGCAAGGTTCGCTCGTCGGAGGAGACCAACCGCACCAGGCGGTCCACGGCGTAGGACGTTGGATGCTGGTTGCTGTAATAGTGGCGCACCTGCAGCTCGCCGAGCAGGCCGAGAGCCAGCAACTGGACGCCGGAGACAATGAGCACCGAAGCAATGACGAACATGGGGCCGTGCTGGATGCATCAAATCCACGTGGGGATTCATGAGCTTCATTCCCAGCAGGACCGCGGCCATGACGCTGCCGACGAACATGCCCAGAACGCCGCAAGCCGCCAAAGAAGTGCAGCGGCCGGCTCATGTGCTTGAGCAGGAAGCGAATGGTCATCAGGTCGAAGAAGACGCGGAAGGTGCGGCCCAGGCCGTAATGGCTCTTGCCGCGCTCGCGATTCACGTTGCGGATGGGAATCTCGCAGATGGATGCGCCGTACCAACTGGCGAGGGCGGGAATGAAGCGATGCATCTCGCCGTAGAGCGGAATATTCTGGATCACTTCGCGGCGATAGGCCTTGAAGGTGGTGCCGAAATCGTGGATGGGAACGCCGGAGAGGCGCGCCATGATCCAGTTGGCGCAGGCGGAGGGAACGCGGCGCAGGATGAAGTTGTCAATGCGCACCTTGCGCCAGCCGGAGACGACGTCGTAGCCCTCATCGAGTTTTTCGAGAAAAGCGGGAATGTCGTTGGGATCGTGCTGCAGGTCGCCGTCCATGGCCAGAATGAACTCGCCCGAGGCGTGGTCAAAGCCGGCGGCCAGGGCCGAGGTCTGGCCGAAGTTGCGGCGGAGCTTGACGACCAGTACGCGGCTGTCGACGGCGGCAATCTCCTCCAGGAGCTTGTAGGTGCGGTCGTTGGATCCGTCGTCAACCAGAACCAGCTCAAACGATTCCTCCACCTGCTCCATGACCTGCTTGAGCCGCGCGTACAGGATGGTTACGTTTTCTTCTTCGTTGTGAAAGGGAACAACGATCGAGTATTTCGCCATATTGATCCTTTAGACGCTAATTCGATGCGCGAGGGATGTCCGGGGCAATCCCATAAAATGCGATGGATGCAGTTTGCGCCTGAATTCAGTGTCCGCAGCGGAGAGCAGAACCACCGGTGCGGCCGGCCCAGGGATTATTCCTGCGCCTCCAATTCGTCAAGCATCGCCTGCATCTCGTTCTGGGCATGGCTGTTACCGCTTCGCGCGGCACAAGCGATGCCGGCCTTGAGCCGCTCGATCGCCTCGTTGCTTTCTGCCCGCACTCGCCAGTGTTTGCGCGGACATGAAGTAGCCTGGAGTGTAATCAGGATCGTTGGCCAAGAGCGTATCAAATTCGGCAGAGTGCCGCAGCGGTTTCGCCCCGGCTCGCCAGTTCCATGGCGATTCCGTAGCGGGCAAAGCTGTTCTTGGGGTCGAGCGCGAGAATCTCTCTCAATCCTGCAATCTTTATCCATCTTGCCTCGCATCCGGGTCGATTCGGGCTGCATCGGACCGCAGAGGGATTTGCGGTTTTGACGCGGATTGCCGAAACTGGAACATGAAGGCTGGCGAAAACTTCCGGGCCAAAGCCTGCCGCCAGTTCTATTGTAGCTGGCCGAGCGATGAAGACGGCGAAAAGAGAAGCGAGAGGAACGGAGCGGAGGCGGCATGAGCAGCCCGGAGACTCCATCCCAAGGTGCGCACGGTGGCGAGCACGCAGTCGGAGATGACAGAGATCATCCTGCCCAACGACACCAACATGCTGGGCAATCTGCTGGGCGGGCGGCTGATGCACTTCATCGATCTTGACGGGCGCGATGGCGGCCTACCGGCACGCGCGCACGCACGTGGTGACGGCGGCGATGGATCACATCGACTTCATCCAGCCGGTGCGCCTGGGCGACCTGGTGACGCTGAAGTCGAGCGTGAACCGGGCGTTTACCAGTTCGATGGAAGTGGGCGTGAAGGTGTGGGCGGAAAACACGCGGACCGGCGCAGTGTCGCACGTGGCCAGCGCTTACCTGGTGTTTGTGGCCGTGGACGAGCACGGGCGCGTGCAGAAGGTTCCGCAACTGAAGCCGGAGACGCCGGACGAGATGCGGCGCTATGAAGATGCGCTGCGCCGCCGCGAGCATCGCGAGCGCGAGAGCGCGCGGCGCACAGAGGGCAAGCTGGCCGTGGCGGCACTGGCCGATGCAGAAGAGAAACGCTGACAAGCAAGACATTTCGATCCGATAACAATCCAATAAGGAGCAACGAAAAACGATGGCGCATTCCCATGCCATGCCTTCGCCGGTGGCTTTGCCCGGCGTGTCAAAGATTGTTGCAGTCGGTTCCGGCAAGGGCGGCGTGGGCAAAACCACGGTGGCCGTGAACCTGGCCATCGCGCTCAGCAAGCTGGGCCAGCGCGTGGGGCTGATGGACGCCGACGTCTACGGGCCCAACGTGCCGCTGATGATGGGCTCGTCGCAGCCGCCGAAGGTGGGCGCCGGGCAACATGATCGAGCCCAACCTGACGCACGGCATCAAGACGATCTCCATCGGGTACATTTCGCCGGGCGACAAGCCGCTGGTGATGCGCGGGCCGATGCTGCACCAGATCATCCGGCAGTTTTTGCAGCAGGTGAACTGGGGCGAGCTGGATTACCTGATCGTGGATCTGCCGCCGGGGACGGGCGACGTGGCGATCTCGCTGGTGCAGACCGTGCCGCTGACCGGCGCGGTGGTGGTGTCGACGCCCAGCGACGTGAGCCTGGAGGATGCGCGCAAGGCGCTGGAGATGTTTGCGCAGGTGAACGTGGAGGTGCTGGGGATTGTGGAGAACATGAGCCACTTTACCTGCCCGCATTGCCACCATGAGATCGACATCTTCTCGCGCGGCGGCGCGGAGCGCACGGCCAAGCAGTTCAACGTGCCGTTTCTGGGAGCGATCGAGCTGATTCCGGCGATCCGCGAGGGCGGCGACCGCGGAATGCCGGTGGCGCTGGCCGGACCGAAGAGCCCGCAGGCAGCGGCGTTCTACGCGATGGCGGAAAAGCTGATGGAGCAGGCCGAGAAGGCGGCGGCAGCGGCGACGGATGTGATCGAGATCAAGTAACGGACAGTCCGCGCGGTGCGGAGCTCAATTCATTGCCCGGTAAGCAGAAAAGCGGGGCATGCGCCCCGCTTTTCTTTTGCAAGCTGCCGGCTACTGCCAGTGGCCTTCGAACCAGAACCCAGCCATTGCCGCGCTGCTCCCAGCGATGGGCGACCCAGACAGCGCCGGGATGCGGTGGACGGCGCCAGTAGCCCTTGACCCAGACATAGCGGTGGCCATCCCAGCGGTGATAGCCGTCGATCCACACCCATCCGGGATGCGGGGGGCGGTTATGGACCTCGACGATGGGTGCGGGCGGCGCAATGCGCACGATGATCTGCGCCATTGCAACCGCAGGAGTGAGACACAGCGCGAGCAGCGCTGCCAAAACAGTCTTTTTCACAGAAATCTTTACCTCCATGGGTATGGATGTGCCGGAATCGGGGAGCCTTTTCCTGGCGGTTACAGCGTTTTCGATTCTGCTCTTAACAGAATGTCGGAAGTCGAGTGGCAATTTCCTTAAGGAATTGCCACACTGCACAATGCCGACGATGTTAACAAGTGAATCGAAAACGCTCTAATCATAACAACCCAAGGGTTGGGGATTCGTTGCGCGTTGTTGAAAAAAGCGCCGCCGAAATCGCTTCTGATTAGGATGCGTGTCCAGGCCCGATGGTTAACCGGCGACCTCAACCGATTCCCTACGGCATGTCAGGAAATTGTGCGGCGTTTCTCGCGCTGTGCAAGGTCGTCGCTTCCTGTTGCTCCCACCCCAACGACCAAGACCCCTCGTTGGGGGCCCCGGGTTGGTCGCGCCGACTCCTAGATCGCGGCTTCGCCCTGCAGAGTTTCCTGAAATGCTTTCGGCGCAAAGACGTTGCCCAGGCGCTGGATCTGCGCTCCGACGCCGATCAGTTTCTCTTCGAAGCGCTCGTAGCCGCGGTCCATGTGATAGACGCGGTCGACGATGGTCTCGCCCTCGGCGACCAGAGCGGCCAGCACCAGCGAAGCGGAGGCGCGCAAGTCGGAACACATGACGGCGGCCGCGGAGAGCCGCGCCGGGCCGCGCACCGTGGCGGCGCTTCCGTCCACTTTGATGTTGGCGCCCATGCGGACCAGCTCCTGCACGTGCATGAAGCGGTTCTCGAAGATGTTCTCGCGGACCAGGCTGACGCCCTCGGCCTGCGTGGCCAGGGCCATGTACTGGGCCTGCATATCGGTGGGAAAGCCGGGATACTCCTCGGTGGAGATGTCGGCGGCGCGCAGTTCGGCGGCGGCGCGGACGCGGACTGCATCGGGACCGAGCACGTCAATGCGCGCGCCGGCCTCCTGGAGCTTGGCGATCACAGCGCCGAGGTGAGCGGTGTTGCAGTTGGCGACGATGAGGTCGCCGCCGGTGATGGCGCCGGCGATGAGAAAGGTTCCCGCCTCGATGCGGTCGGGGTTGATGCGATAACGCGCGCCGTGGAGGCTGGCGACTCCGCGCACGCGGATGGTGGCCGTGCCCGCGCCTTCGATTTGCGCGCCCATGGCGTTGAGCAGCGCGGCGAGATCGACGACCTCCGGCTCGCGAGCGCAGTTTTCCATCAGCGTTTCGCCCTCGGCGAGCACGGCGGCCATCAGCAGATCTTCAGTGCCGGTGACGGTGATCTTGTCGAAGACGAGATGCGCGCCGCGCAGGCGTTCCGCGCGGGCCTCGAGGTAGCCGTGCTCCTGCGTGATGACCGCGCCCATCTTCTCCAGGCCCTTGATGTGCAGGTCGATGGGCCGGCCGCCAATGGCGCAACCGCCGGGCATGGCCACGCGGGCCGCGCCGGTGCGGGCGATGAGCGGGCCCAGCACCAGCGAGCTGGCGCGCATGGTCTTGACGATCTCGTAGCGGGCGACGGGATCGGAGAGCGTGCGGCAACAGATGGTGGTGCGGTCCTGCAGACTCGCCTTCGCGCAACTCGACTTCGGCGCCCATGGAGGCCAGCAGCCGCCGCTCGGTTTCGATGTCGCGAACCTGGGGAATGTTTTCGAGCGTAACCTCATCCTCGGTGAGGATGGCCGCGGCCATGCAAGGCAGCGCCGAGTTCTTCGCGCCGGAAACGCGAATGGTGCCGACCAGCGGATTGCCGCCGCGAATGACGAACTTATCCATGAATGTGCGAGCTTACAGCTCCTGGCTGTTAGCCGTTACAGCGGTTCCGCAGTTACTGTGTCTCGAAACCTTAGACGCTAAGTGGATTCTTCCTCAAGAAGAATCCACCCTGCACTAGGGCCGGAAACGGCTACATCAACTGCGGAACCGCTCTAGCACTCAGTGTAAACGCGAGCGGCAGTCTGCGCTCAGTTCGACGCCTTCAATGGGTGCGCGATTCCCGGCACGAAAGTTTGTCGGTCCGAAGAGAATCTGACCGCACTCCAGCGATAGGAGCCGGTGGTCTGGGGCTCGGCGCTTTCGCTCAAATCCCGAGTGGGCTGCGCGGGCCGTTCCCAATTTGTTGTGGTTCGCCGTTCCAGCAATTGACTACAGTTCATTGCTCGCCTCCTGGGGGGAAGCACGGCTTTCGCCGCGCTCCCGGTCGCTTTAGCAGGACCTAGTTACCGGTTTGAGCCGCGGCGACAAGATGCAGCGGCTCATTGAGCGTGAACAGCAGGACTGCGCCGTTGTTCAGCGTAGCCTGAGGATGGTCCATCAACAAGTGCACCGTGATCACACTGGCGCCGATGATGCCGCCGGCCAGCGCGCCGCCGGGACCGCCGACGATTGCGCCCGTGACCACGCCGGCTCCGGTTGCGCCGCCGTATTCGATGCCGGCTTTCTTCAGGCGCGAGCCGGGCGTGATGGCGCCCTCGCTGCCAACGCGGTCATTCGAGCCGGGCGCGCCGCTGGTTTGAGCGTAAAGATGGAAACGCGAGCCGTCGGAGAGAATCACGATCTCCGGCTGCAGGCGCATCGATCCGTGGCCGCCGAGGTGACCGCTCGACACTGAAGCGACCTTGCCGTCAATCTCGGCTCCGGCAGGAATCAGGACCTGGCCGTCCTGGATCACGTCAGAGACAACACGCGTGCGGAACGGGTCGCCACTCTGGTTCATGGCAGTGGAGAGACGATCCATGAGGCGGACGCGAATGACCGCGCCTTCGCCGAGAGTGCCGGGCGGCAATGGAGCCGGGTGAACGATGTCGCTGTCGGGATCGTTTGTCGCCGGGCGCTGGTTCAGCGCGGGGGCTGCGGATGTGTCGGGCGCCACCTGCACGATGCCGTCGTCAGTGCCGTCGGCCGGGATGGTGTAGAGCGACCCATCGAGAGAGTGGGATGCCGGCTGCGCGGCAGGCTGCGGCTGCGCGGCGGGTTGCGTAACCATGGGCCGGCTGGGAGAGGGCTTGGCGACGGGCGCAGGCTGCGGCGCGGGAGTGGTGATGGTGTCGTCGGGCGGAGGACTGGAAGTGCCCTCGTATGGGCTCGACTGGCTTGCCTGCTGCGCTCCCATGAGAGCCGCGGCGGCGGCCAAAACGCCAAAAACAAGAATGGTCCGTTTCATCCCGATCTCCTTTCCACCCCAACGGCGAAGACCTGCCGTCGGGGACCCCGACCTTTCCGCAAGCAAGAGTCTCCTTACCTGCCTTAGACCCTGCGGAGACGGGAAAGTTCTGCGTCCGCAGCGCCAGTCAGCCCGCCGCGGGCGGAAAACTACCCAAAATAAGCGTAGCGTGACATTCCACAATGGCGAATTGGTGGGCAATCGGCGTGTGCCGCACGGGCTACGAATCAAGAGAGTAACTGCCTGGGCGCTTCCGCGTGGTCTCGCCTGCCTGTGACCGGCGCCACACGGGCGATCCACACCGGGTTTGCTAGAATCCGAACGGATAGAAGCAATTTTTTCCCATGCACTTTTTCGCTGGACGGAGAGGTAATATTGTGCGCGCTCAAGGGCTTTTGGACACCATTCAAAGCGCCGCCGGAGAAGCCCTGGCCGTGGATCGCCGTCCCAAACTGAATGACCGGCTGCAGCACCGCATTGTGAGGAGCGATATGACTGAGATTGTTGCCATTCGTGCCCGCGAAGTTCTGGATTCGCGCGGCAACCCGACCGTAGAGGCGGACGTCATTCTGGAAAGCGGCGCGATGGGCCGCGCCATTGTGCCTTCAGGCGCTTCGACCGGCGAGCATGAGGCCGTGGAGCTGCGCGACGGCGATAAAAGCCACTTCGGGGGCAAGGGCGTGCTGCAGGCGGTGGCCAACGTGGAGACAGTAATTGCGCCCGGAGCTGGAAGGCATGGACGCGGCCAACCAGCGGCTGCTCGACCAGTCGATGATTGCGCTGGACGGAACGGCGAATAAAGGCAAGCTGGGCGCAAACGCGATTCTGGCTGTCTCAATGGCCGCGGCGCGCGCCGTGGCGCTGACGCTGGAGGTTCCGCTGTATCGCTACCTGGGCGGCGTCAATGCCAGCGTGCTGCCTACGCCGATGCTCAACGTGCTGAACGGCGGCGCGCACGCCGACTCGAATGTGGATTTTCAGGAGTTCATGATCATGCCCGTTGGCGCGGAGCGCTTCAGCGAGGCGCTGCGCTGGGCGGCAGAGACCTTCCATACGCTGAAGAGCGTGCTCAAGAAGAAGGGCTACAACACCGCGGTCGGCGACGAGGGCGGATTTGCGCCGTCGCTCAAGTCGAACAGCGAGGCCATCGAGCTGATTCTCGAAGCCATTGAGCAGGCCGGCTACAAGCCCGGCGAGCAGATCGCCATTGCGCTGGATCCGGCGTCGAGCGAGTTCTACGATGCAGAGAAGAAAAAGTACGTCTTCAAGAAAGGCGACAAGAGCGAGCTCTCGAGCGAGCAGATGGTCGCCTTCTACGAAAACTGGATCCGCCAGTACCCGATCGTCAACCTCGAAGACGGCTTGGCCGAGGACGACTGGGAGGGGTGGCGCATCCTGACCGACAAGCTCGGCGGCCGCATCCAGCTTGTGGGCGACGACATCTTCTGCACCAACATCAAGCTGTTGCAGCGCGGCATCGAAGAGGGCGTAGCCAACTCCATTCTCATCAAGCTCAACCAGATCGGCACCATCACTGAGACGCTGGAGGCGATCGAACTGGCCCGCCGCTACGGGTATACGTCGGTCATTTCGCACCGTTCGGGGGAAACAGAGGACACGTTCATTGCCGACCTGGCGGTCGCGACTGGCGTGGGGCAGATCAAGACCGGCTCAGTGAGCCGCACCGATCGCATCTCGAAGTACAACCAGTTGCTGCGCATTGAAGAGGAGCTGGGCTCGGGCGCGGTGTATCTGGGATTGGAAGGCCTGAATTACAACGAGTAAGTTGGTTTCTCCGGCCTGATTGTGTTCAATCGCCGTTGGGCGTGTGGTCGCTTCAATCTGAGGAGCTACCCGCCAAGCTTTCCTTGTAGCCAGTCCAGGCTTCGTCGGTCAAATCAAAGAACACGCGTTCTATTGGTCGATTAACGACTCGCTCCGCCAGTGCTCGCAGCTTTATTGACCGCCTGCTCGATTTGTGCGGCGTCGCCCAGATAATAATGACGAATCGATTTCAGGTCGTCGCCAAGCTCCTGCACCATCGGCACGCCCGTAGGAATGTTGAGATCGACAATCTGCTCGTCCGGAACGTCTTCAAGATACTTCACCAGCGCGCGCAGGCTGTTGCCATGGGCCGCGATCAACACCCGCTTCCCCGACCGGATGCTGGGAGCGATTACTTCGTGCCAGCAGGGTAGAAAGCGGTCGACGGTGTCCTTTAGGCATTCGGTGAGGGGAAGTTGCTGCTTTGAAAGGTTGCGATAGCGCGGGTCCTTCCCCGGATAACGCGGATCTGCCTCGTCCAGCGCCGGTGGGCGAATGTCGTAACTGCGGCGCCATATTTTCACCTGCTCTGCACCATACTTCGCTGCCGTCTCAGCTTTATTGAGACCTTGCAGCGCCCCATAATGCCGTTCGTTCAGCCGCCAGTCGCGCTCAACGGGGATCCACATCAGGTCCATTTCGTCCAGCGTGATCCATAGAGTGCGTATGGCGCGCTTCAGCACCGAGGTGAAGGCGATGTCGAAGCGAAATCCCTGCTCCTTCAGCATCCGGCCGGCCTGCGTGGCCTCTTCTCTGCCTTTCTCCGACAGGTCAACATCTGTCCAACCGGTAAACAGGTTTTCCTTGTTCCAGATGCTCTCTCCATGACGAAGCAAAACGACTTTGTACATCTCAGCCCTCTTTCTTAAGCCGGAATCTCTTTTTTATTCCTGATTTGCTTCAATTATACGGAATCTCCGTGTTGCCTGAGCCGAAGGAGATCACTGGCGGGGATTTGCGCGTGCGGCTAGCGAAGTAGCACAATGCTGCTTTAGCGAAGGATAATTGCGATGATCGAACTGCTTAAGGACATCGGAATACCACTCTCTGTCGCCCTCATAGCCGCTTTAGTCTCGGTGCTTGGCCTGATTATCAGCAAGGAGTCAAAGATCTCCGAATTTCGGCAGGCTTGGATAGATGGCCTTCGGAGCGACCTAGCGAAACTAATCGGTCACACAGCAGCCCTCCAGGCCGTGAAGCTGATGGATGTAGGAAACAATGACCGATTGAGTCTCTCCATAGCACACTTTTTGGGCGTTAACGAAATGTCCTCCAAGATCAGGCTGCGGCTGAACCCTAAGAAGACGTCACACTTGCCAGTCCTCAACGCGTTGAAAGTGCACGAATCCTACTTCTCAATGCCTGTTGAAGTTCTCGATATTGATGGGATTGAGAAGGCAGAGGAGAAATTGGTATCGCAGGGACAGATTTTGCTGAAGGCGGTTTGGGAGGAGGTCAAGGCGGGAGAACTCACATACAAAATCTCTTTTGCCAGCTTCATTTTTTTATCGGCCGCCCTGATTGTCGCTCTGGTTACACTCGCATTCGTTCATTCATGAGGCCACCAAACCCGGCTGCGGCTTGCCTTTCGACGTCAACGCAAAAAGGCCTCCCGCACGGGGAGGCCTTTGTGTTGAGAGCTTGTGTGCGGCGTCAGCGAGGACGCAGTGAGCGGATGGCCGCCACGCGCTGCTCAATGAGCTTGGCGTGCTCAGCGGCGATACCGCCGAGATACGACGGGGCAGGCGTGGCCATGAGCACCAGCGCCATGGCGATGAGCGAGAAGCAGAGCCCGGCGATTCCGGCAGAAATCAACATGTGGTACATGTCGAAGATGTCGAGGCCCAGGATTTTGAAGGCGACATGCTCCAGCGGCTTGATGTGCTTCAAAACCGCAAGCGCGAAGAGGAAGAAAAGCGCGGCAGTGCGACGTGAGGACCGCCAGCGTGACGTCGAGGCTGCGATGGAACTTTTGGCGGGCGCTGCAACGGGCGCACTCGGCGAAATGACTTTCGTAATCCCGCCGCATCTCAGGGGAAATCCCCGAGATGTCATAGCGCCAGCTTGCCAGAATTGCGCCTACGACCCGGTCGGTACATTGGCTTCTTGCCGTAGACATAAAGACTCACCCTGCAAGGAATTCAGTTCAATCACTGAGCTTCCACGTGTTGATGCTGGTAAGGAAGCTACTCATTGGACGCCCGCATCCCCTGTGACAGATGCAGAGCATCCCGAAAATACACCTCGCCAGAACAAGCTGCCTGGCGCCTTGCTCCGGCCCATCTAACGTCTTGTTTCTGGCCGTAACTTACTTTGATTTTACCCTTTTTTGGCTAGAAACGGATAGCTGAAAGCGGCTGGTGTTGCTCAGCAAGCAACAGACGGTTGGCAAGAAGGCTTGCCCGGCCCAGAAGGGCGCGCTCGGCTGCGACCCTGGCAAGCTCTGGAAGATTATTGTTTTCAGAGAGATGGGCGAGGATCACGTAGGCGGCCTGGCCATCGTAGGCGGTGGAAAGGAACTCGGCCGTGGCGTCATTGGAGAGGTGGCCCACGCGGGAAAGCACCCGCTGCTTGACCGACCAGGGATAGGGGCCGTCGCGCAACATCTCCAGGTCGTGGTTGGACTCGAGCAGGAGCAGGTCGAGGGCCTGGAGCTGTTCTTTCACGTTGGGCGGGATGTAGCCGAGGTCCGTGGCGAAGCCCATCCGGACGCCTTCAGCGCTGAGAACGAAACCCACCGGGTCGGTGGCATCGTGGGGAATCGTGAAGGGGCTAAGGGCGATATCGCCGATGGAGAATGGCTCGCCGGCGCGGAAGTACTCAACCGCAGGTAACCAGGTGGGGTCTTCCTTCATGGAGGGCGGGCCCGCCGTGCCGGTGTCGGCGGAGGACTCGGGGGCCGGAACTGGCGACGGGGCAAGCGGGGCCTGGCATTCGGCCTCAGCTTCCTCGGGGTCGGTGTCGTCGGCTGCAGCTTCCGTGGCCGGGGTTTCCGGCTCGGCCTGGCGCTCGGCGGCCTGCTTGCGGCAGAGCTCGAGCCACTGCTTGTAGGTCATCTGGCGGCGCGGGGTGAGCCAGCGCATCCAGGCGCGGTGCGTTGCCTCAGTAAAGTAGACCGGGATGCCAAGCTTGCGTGCGGTGACGGCCAGACCGTTGACGTGGTCCTGGTGCTCGTGGGTGATGACGATGGCGTCGAGGGTTTCGGGGTCCTCGTCCGCAAGCTTCATGCGGCGAAAAAGCTCGCGGCAGCTCAGGCCTGCATCGACGAGGATACGCGTGCGCCCGCCGGAGACAACGGTACTGTTGCCTTTGGAACCCGAGGCCAGCACCGTGAAGCGCACCATGAATTGAGAATACAATCAACTGCGCCGGCCAAAGGGAGAATCTGCCGTTGTATTCGCTGGTGACCGGTCATCCGGCGGGTTCCCCCGGCGCTGCGATCGAATGCGAAGGGAGTCGCACATGAGGTTCCGCCCGGTTCTTCCGTTTCGGGTGGCATGCGCTGCGATGCTGGCGGCGCGCGCATCGGCAGCCACGACATCGTGATGATAGGAGAAACTGTGGCCGACGGCGCCGTGATGAGCAACTTCCCGGCCCACCGCGCTGAGTTTGCGGCGCATTGCCAACCATGCCTGTTGTAAGCTGGTGCCGAAAGAGGAGAAAGTGTCAAGCGTGAAGCCTCGATTCAGCCGCCGCGATCTGATGATCGGTTCGGCGGCACTGGCCGGCAGCCTGGCCATGCGGGGCGCAGACCTGCCCGTCGTGTCGCCGCAGCCCGGCGAGGACTTCGGCGGCTATCAGCAGCGCCGCCGCCAAGAACTGTGGAATCTGCTCGGCGACCTGCCCTGGAATCACCAGCCCGCGCCGCCGCGACTGGTGCGCAAGGAGAAGCATGAAGACTACACGCTGGAGCGCTGGGATCTCGACCTGAATGGTCTCGAGCCGGTGCCGGCCCTTCTTCTCATTCCCGATCGCCGCCAGCCTTCCGCTCCCGGGCTGCTGTTCATCCACTGGCATGCAGGCCAGTACGATCTGGGCAAGGAACAGTTGTTGCGCGGAACGGAGGTGCAGCCGCCGTATGCGGCCATCTGTGCGGAAAAGGGCCTGGTCACCCTCGCAATCGACAGTTGGTGCTTCGGCGAGCGCAAGCACGATCCCGACGGCCACCAGGGCGAAGAAGACGCATTCAAACTGATGCTGTGGCAGGGCCGTGTTCTCTTCGGCATGATGATCTTTGACGAGCTCCAGGCTCTCTCTTATCTCGCCAGCCGTCCTGAGGTAGACCCGCGCCGGCTGGGCGTCTTTGGCATGTCGATGGGCGCTACCAAGGCTTGGTGGCTCGCAGCCCTCGATCCACGCGTGCATACGGCCATCGATGTTTGCTGCCTCACGGACTTCGACTCGCTCATTGCAGCGCACGGCCTGCACCTGCACGGAATTTTCTACTATGTTCCCTCGCTGCTAAAGCATTTCAGCTCGGCGCAGATCAACGAGCTCACCGTGCCGCGCGCCCACTTGAGCGTGAATGGCCGTAAAGATCCGCTCACCCCGCCCGATGGCGTGGAAAAGATACGCGACGCGCTCCTGCCCCTCTACCGCAGGTACGGACACGAAGAGGATTGCCGCATCGAGCTCTTCGATTGCGCGCATCAGGAACTGCCCGAGATGCGGGCACAGATCCTCTCCTGGATGGATCGTCACCTGGTGGCAGGCTGAGCCCCTGCCCCGCCAACCAGGCTCGTTCTCGTTTGTATTCCCGCGACTCAGCGCGTAAACCTGAGGTTTCCGGCCCCTGGAGGATGCGCGTGCGCCCGCCGGAAACAACTGTGCTGTTGCCTTTGGAGCCCGAAGCCAGCACCGTGAAGCGCACCATGAATTGAGAATACAATCAACTGCGCCGGCCAAAGGGAGAATCTGCCGTTGTATTCGCTGGCGACCGGTCATCCGGCCGGTTCCCCCGGCGCTGCGATCGAATGCGAAGGGAGTCGCACATGAGATTCCACCCGGTTCTTTCCATCCTGCTTGCGTGCACCGCGCTCGCGCCAGCCGGTGCGAACGCGCAGGCCGCTCCGGCGCAGAGCCGTGCAAGCGCCCCGGCGCCCGCTACGACCGTCTATCGCAACACGCAGTACGGCTTCTGCTTTGTGCTGCCTGCGAGTTGGAAAGGGTTCACGATCGTTACGGAACAGTGGCAAGGCGGTGTGTTCAGTACCGGCCAAACGATCCACGGACCGCGGCTCCTCATCCGCAATCCCCAATGGGCCGAAGACGACCCCTATCAGGACATTCCCATCATGGTCTTCACGCCAGCGCAATGGCGGCATGTCGAGGAGGACGACATGTCGCTTAACCCGAAGGGAATCTCGCCAGCGAAACTGGGCCAAAACAGCCGCTACGTCTTCGCGCTGCAACCGCTCTGGGTCGGCTATGTCGAAGTGAATGGATGGCAGGAAATGGAATCCTGGATGAGTCAGAATCGGTTGCAGGCGCCCTGCGGGAACAACCCCGCTCCGATCGCGACCATTCACTGACGAGCAGTCCGAGACTTCCGCCCGCTCATCCGTCAGGATGCGCCAGCCATCGACGCCGGAATCTCGATGGAGACGATCGTGCCGCGGCCAGGATTGCTGACCACGTTGAAGCGGGCCTGGCCGCCGTAGAGAACTTCCAGCCGCTCCTGCACATTTTTCATGCCGATGCCGGAACCGGCGCGGCGAATCGCCGAGTCAGGGCGGCCGGTCATGCCCACGCCGTCATCGGAGACTTCAATGGAGATGCGGTCGCCCTCGAGGCGGCTGCGCAGGGTGATGGTGCCTCCGTGGATGCGCGGCTCCAGGCCGTGCTTGATGCTGTTTTCGATCAACGGCTGCAGCAGAATGCTGGGGACCAGAATTTCCAGCGTGCGCGGATCGATTTCCTTTTCGACGCGCAGCTTGTCGGCGCCAAAGCGGACGACTTCGATGTCGAGGTAATCGTCGGTGAACTTCAACTCCTCGCGCAGCGGCACGTAGGCGTCGTGATCCTGGAGCAGGGCGCGGAGGATATTGGCCAGTTTGACGGTCATCTGGCGGGCCATCTCCGGCTGGCTGCGCACCAGGGAGGCGACGGAGTTGAGCGTATTGAAGAGGAAATGAGGGTTGATCTGGCGCTGCAAGGCGTCAAGCCTGGCTTCGAGCAGAAGGCGCTTCTGCTCTTCGAGGGACATCTCAACGCGCAGGGCATTCCACACCTTAATGGCGACTCCGACCGAGATCGGCGCGCACAGCCAGACCAGGGCCTGCAGCCAGAGATTGCTGGCGAGCAGCGCAAAAAGGCGATGCGGGAAGGCGTGAGCGATCCAGTCGCGGATCATCTCCATGCCGGCGATGAGAACCAGGAGCAGGAACTGGCGGTCGACACGCGGCTTGATCAGGTTGCGGCGCACCCAGCGGTAGAGGCTGAGGTCGATGAAGGGGGTGAAGGACCAGATTTCTTCCCTCTCGACGAAGCGGCTGATGGTGCCTGCAGCCAAGCCAAGGACGAGGTTGAAGGGCAGCGCGAGAAATTCGTGGTGCAGGACGGCGGGAACAGACAAGACGCCGCCGCTGAGCATGGCCCAGCCGGGACCAATGAGCAGGCCGAGAAGAATGACGGTTTCAAAGGAGATGTCGGCGGCGAGAAAGTTGGGAACCCAAAACCGAAGCCAAACCCCGAGAGTAAGCGGCACCAGAAAAAAAGCCAGCAACGCCAAGGTTTGCCGATGACTGCGCCTCTCGGCAAAAAACAGGCGCCGGAAAGTGGTAACGCGCGCCAGTACGCTGGCCACCGAGGCCACCACGCCCAGCTTGACCAGCAGCGTGATCCAAATCAGGTTGTCCGTCACACGATCAATGTATCGCGCCGCGCGGTAAGGAATCTAATTTTGGGCGCGTTTGACGGGGCGCGATTCGCGGCGAATTGGGCCAGTGGTATCCATATGAAGGGCTCGGCGCGGCCCGCTGAGCGGTTGACCGTAAAATGGAAGCATGGCATTGGAGAGCGTGAAAAAGGTCGCCGAAGCGGAATTCCCCACGCGCTGGGGATCTTCCGCATCCTGGGCTTCGAGGGCGAGCGAAGCGAAGGACAACCCGGCTGCGAACCGGCGCGGACCGTCGAGGGCCTGGTGGCGCTGGTGATGGGCGACGTTCATGCCGCGCCGCCGCTGGTGCGCATTCACTCGCAGTGCCTCACGGGCGACGTCTTCGGCTCGCTGCGCTGCGATTGCCGTCTGCAACTGGAGATGGCCTTGACGAAGATCGCCGAAGAGGGCGCGGGCATTCTGCTCTACGAGCAGCAGGAGGGCCGCGGCATCGGCCTGATGGCCAAGCTGAAGGCCTACGAACTCCAGGACCAGGGGCTGGACACTGTGCAGGCAAACGAGGAACTGGGCTTTGCCGCCGACTGCCGCGATTACGACCTGGCGGCAGGGGCATTGAAGATGCTCGGCGTTGCGCGTGTGCGGCTGATGACGAACAATCCCGACAAAGTGGCCGCATTGGAGACCGCGGGGATCACCGTGACCGAGCGCGTGTCGGCGGAGGTCGAGACCCAGGAGAGCTTCGAGCGCTACTTGCGAACCAAGCAGGAGAAGATGGGCCACATCTTTGATCGCTCCAGCGCGGTCAATCGTTGACAGGCACCGCGCGGCATTTTCTGTAATCGAATTCGCCGCGGATTCCAGTCCGTCCAGGCAAGCGAAGTGTCGCGCATGGTGCGTGAAGGCCGGTCCAACCCTGCGTTTGGCGGCGCCCGCAGGGGATCACTACCCTTCGATCGCGACTATCGCCCCAAAGACGCCTTTTTCGCGATTCGAGACAGCTTTGACCGCCAGTCGGCCAAGTAGCGTGCGGGCTGCGGGCCGGATCGGCGGCCTGTGGGAAACTGGCCAGGTTATCGCTCTGGTGACCCTTTTGAGGCATAGCCACCCGAAGCAATTTTCCGTGTATTCTGGAGGCTGGTTGCCGTGGGGGTTACCCCACGGTTGCACCCGGATTTGCGCTGACAACTTGTGGATTGAGTAAAGGAGATTCGAATGACACGCCGTTACGCTCTTCTCCTGGCCTTGATGCTGGCCGCCGTTGCTCTTCCGCTCCGCGCGCAAACCGGATGCGATGACTCGCCCGAAGATCCAACCATCGTGCTGGCACTTGTAGGTGGCGCGGGCGCTTTGGTGGCGAGTGTGCGGGCATCGCACAGCCGCAAACGCTAGCCTGCAACCAGAGATCCGGTCCCGCTCGCTCTTAGAATGGGGAATTCGACGGTGAAGCTTCCCCGCATCCTTCTCTCGCTTTCGATCTCTGCTTCTTTGGCCGCGGTCTGCGGGTGCGGCGGCAGTGTCTCCACTGGCGGTGGAGGCGGGGGTGGCGGAGGCGGAGGCGGCTGCACCCCAAGCACCAGTTCCACCACGCCCGCTTCCTGCCCATCCCGAACGCCGGTCTCGGGCGTCGCTTTTACCGGCAAAGTCCAGGCCGCCACAAAGCCTGTGAGCGGCGCATCCGTCGGGCTTTATGCCGCGGGCAACTCCGGGAACGGCTCCGCGCCGACTGCGCTGCTGGCCGCCGCGCTGACCACCGCCGCCGATGGCAGCTTCAGCGTTCCCTCCGGATACTCCTGCCCTTCGGCCCAGACCCCTGTCTATCTGCTCTCAAAGGGCGGCCAGCCGGCCTCGGCAGCCTCGGCAAACTCTTCTCTTTGGCTCATGACCGCTCTCGGCCCCTGCGGCAGCATCACCTCGGGCAGTTCCTTCGTCATCAATGAGGTCACCACCGCCGCATCGGTCTGGGCACTGGCTTCGTTTATGTCGAGCGGCGGCAATGTGGGCGCCAATTGCACCAATACAAAAGGCCTGGACAATGCATTTTTGACGGTCGAGCAGCCTGGTGAACGCGGCCACCGGCGCGTCGCCCGGAGCAGGTATTCCCTCCACGCTCGCCGTGCCCACCAGCAAACTGGACTCGCTTGCCAATGCGCTCACGTCGTGTACCGGCGTGGGCGGCATCGGTTCCTGCACCGCGCTGCTTTCCGCCGCGGCCTCTGGCAGCACCGTGCCCACTGACACGCTCGACGCGGCCCTCAACATCGCGCGCGCCCCAGCCAACAACGTGACGGCTATCTACGCTCTCGCCGCGGGCAGCGCGGTATTCTCGCCGGCTCTCGCCGCTGCGCCGTCCGACTGGATGCTGCACAACACCATCTCGGGCGGAGGCATCAACGTGCCCGCATCGGTCGGCGTGGACGCATCCGGCAATGTCTGGGTCTCAAGCTACTTCAACGCCGTGTCGGAGTTTTCTCCCAACGGCGCTGCTGTCTTCCCTGCCGGAATCACGGGTTCCGGAATCAACGAATCCTATGGCATGGCGCTCGATGTTCAGGGCAACGTCTGGATCGCCAATGAGCAAACCACCCCGAACAGCGGCTCGGGCGATGTCACCGAGCTGAATTCATCCGGCCAGCCCATCGCCACCGGAATCACCAGCGGAGGCATCTACTTTCCCATCGGGGTGGCCGCCGACACGAACGGCAATATGTGGTTTGCCGACTACGGCGACTCGAAGGTGACGCTGCTGATCAGCTCAGGCACGGCGATTTCGAGCTCCGCCGGGTGGGGCGGCACATCGCTCGCGTTTCCCGTCGCGCTGGCCGTCGACGCCAGCCACAACGCCTGGGTCGCCAACCAAGGAGGCCCGCTCCCCATCACCAAAATTTCGGCGGACGGCTCGCAGGTGACCAACTACAACTGCGATTGCAATGGAGCATCGGGCGTCGCCACCGACCAGAGCGGCAATGTCTGGATCGCCAATTACTACGGCAACAGCATCAGCGAAGTGGATACCTGCGGAACGTCTGGAGCTGGACGCCGCATCGGGCGGCGGCGTGCTGCGTCCCCAGGGAATTGCTGTCGATGGCGCCGGGACCGGTCTGGGTGGCCAACTATCAGGGCAACTCGCTTTCGGAGCTTGGCGGCGCGTCGAGCGCCGTCGCCTGGCATGTTTCTGTCGCCGGCAAGCGGCTTCGGGACCGACGCTTCCCTTCTCGAGTCCATACGGCCTCGCCATCGATGCCAGCGGGAATCATCTGGGTGTCGAACTCCGGCAAGAACACGCTCACGCAATTCGTCGGAGATCGCGGCGCCGGTGAAAACGCCACTGGCCGGCCCGCCGCAATCTCCCTAGCGGATCAGGATGCGATGATTACCAACAAAGGACTGGCAGCTCCCATGGCGGAAGAGTTGGAACTCGCGACCCCGAAAGCCGGCGATGCGGCGCTTGAACCGGACGTTGATTCCGGCCGTCCGCATGCGCCATCGCTTGCGCTGTGGTGCTCGATCGCGATTCTTGCGGCGGCGGGTTGCCTCGGCATCGAGCGCGAGCTCGCTCTGTTGTGGAGATGCTGGACCACCGATCCCCTGCGGTCGATCGGAATGCTCGTTCCGCCGGCCAGCATTGTTCTCACCCTTCGCGTCTGGCGGCAAAACGACTGGGAGATGCGCGGAAGCTGGTGGGGCTTAGCTCTCATCGGCGCGTCCTACTTCGTCAGCATTCTCCACGCGAGCGCCGAACTCTTCCTTACTGCCAGTGGAGCGCTCGTCTCCCTCATTCCGCTCACGCTGCCCGTTTATCTCTATGGCAGCGGGATCGTCCTCCTGTTTGCCGGGACGCGCGTTTGGCGCAAGGCATGGTTTCCTCTTGGGCTCTTGCTGCTCTCGCAGCCCGTGCCCGTGCTCACCAGCAGCATGATCGATATCCCGCTGCAAAACATCTCCGCCCGCGTCGCGCGCGCCTTCGCCACGCTCATCCACTTTGCGCCCACTACCCCGCAACTGCGCCTCATGTTCTCGCCGGACTTCGGCATGTTCATCGCGCCCGGCTGCGACGGCATTCGCGGCGCGGTCACTCTGGGATATCTGGCTCTCATCCTCGGCTATCTCAAGCGCGTTTCCCTTCGCCGCTGGGCGGCCTACGTCATCGGCGGCGTCCTGCTGGGATACCTCTTCAACTTCATCCGCCTCTGCGTTCTCGTCGTCTATTACCGCATCGCCCTTGGCCATCCCGCGCTCGAGGGCGTGGCCAAAGCAGGCCGACTATGCCATCGGAAGCTGTCTTGTTTCTGCTGGCGATCCTGATCTTTTTCCGCCTCGCGAGCCTGAAGGAGAGGAAACCGGCTCCGGCTGATCTCGCGCCGGCCGGCGGAGGGCCGGGGCCCCGCGTCGAAAATCCGGCGCCGCGGACGCGAAGTCTCTTCCTCCGCTGCGCGGTATTTGCTGTCACGCTGCTCGCGGTTCTGGCGCTGCCTTCTTCGGCGCTGCGATCGCGGCAAAGCGCGCTGGCCTCGACTTCATCGTCGACCGCATCCCTCGCCCGCTTCCCGAAGCAGATCGGCAGCTTCGCGCTCACACGCACATGGTACGAACAATCCGGCGGGCAAACGCTGGTCGAAAGCGGGGCCTACTCCGCGCCCGGAGCGGACGAGATCATCCTCGCCGTCTGGGTTGCGCCGTCGGTCTTCTACCACGATGCCAACTCGTGCTGGCTGGCGCGCGGCCTGCAGCCAGAACTGCTCACTTCCCTGCCCTTCGTCACCGCGCAGGGAAAATCCGTTGAGCTCAGCACCGGCTTTTACAACGACGGAGTCACCGACAGCATCGTCGTCAGCGTTGCCTGCACGCCGGGTTCCTGCTCGCAGTCGCAGCAGGTTGCATCGCGCAGCCGCTTCAGCTTCGTCGTTCTCAAGCCGCAGGTGAGCGAGCTGCCGCGGGCGGAACAGCGCATCCGGTTCCCATCATGATTCGCATCGATCGGCTGCATTCAGATGAGCCAAAGGGCGTCACCCAAAGCGCACTCACCGCTGAAGCACAGAAATTTCTTGCGGGCCTCGATCCGATGAGTCTGAGCCAGGCGTTTCAGTGAGCTTCGAATCAGAATGAGCCCCCAAATCCGGGTTTCGCCGACTGGCTTCACCCGCCAGCAGGTGCAGGGGTGAGGCATTCCGAGGATACCCGACTGACCAGGTCAAAAATTGGCACACCTTGTCTCAAACCACGCTGCGTGCGCTTCGGCCGGGACAGATCTTCAGCTGCGACGTGACATTGAACTGAAATCTTGTTTTACCTATATATCAAATTTATCCCATCAAAAAGTGCGGGCGCTTTAGCCCTTCACCGGACCCGTTGATTCGCGAATGATCAGCTCCGGCTCAACCTTGATCTCATCGCGCGGCGGAACTGTGTTGTGAATGCGATTCAAAAGGCTCTGCGTCGCCACTCTGCCAATCTCCTCGAGCGGTTGATTGATCGTCGTCAGACGAGGCAAGGTGAACGCCGCCGCCTTGATGTCATCGAAGCCGATGACAGAAACGTCCTCCGGAACGCGCAAATTGAAATCCTTCAACGCGCGAATCGCGCCGATCGCCGAAATGTCATTGAACGCAACAATCGCAGTAAACGGCTGCTTGGTCGCGAGCAGTTGTTGTACGACCGGATAGCCCAGCTCAGGCGAGGTCATATCGCGATCCAGGCTCACGACGAGTTCCGGTTTGATTTCAATTCCCAGCCGCTCTGCGACTGCTACGAGGCTCTTCCAGCGCTCTTCAGAGTCTGAACTAAAAGGTTGCCCGCGCATGAATGCGATTTTGCGGTGGCCCAGCGCGTAGAGATGATCGAGCGCAAGCTCGGCAGCGCGCGCATGATCGAGCAACACATTGGTAACGCCCTCGATATGCCTGTGTCCCGCCACCGCCACCACTGGAATCGAAACCGGATGCTCGAGCAGCGTGTCGATTGCAATCAGCCCTTGAGCACCGCGCCCAATCAACATCCGCGTGTACTCTTCCACTAGGTTCGGCTTGTGCCGGTGATGCGCCGTGAAGTAGAAATATCCGGCCTGAATCAGCTGATCGCCGATGCCGCTCATCACTTGCGTGTGATAGCCGTCGCCGAGCTCCGGCACCAGGATGCCGATCGTCAGCGTCCGCCGGCTGCGCAAGGAGCGCGCCAGCAGATTCGGCTGGTAGTTCATGGCTTTGGCGGCAGCTTTGATGCGGTCGCGCGTCGACTGAGGAATCGATCTTCCCGGCACGTCGTTCAAAACCACTGAAACCGTTGCCGGATTCAGCCCGAGATGTTCGGCAAGCTGCTTCAGGCTCGCAGTCTGGTGGATTCGCGGCTTCGCGTATGTTTTGGTCTTCTTGTCGCTCGCGGAATCCTTCATTTTGACTACTCAAACCTTTCGGCAGCCGGGTTCACGGTTGATTCTACAACCCTCCGCTCGCAAGGCCAGCGCGGAGCGATGCGCTTCCATCATTTCTTGTTTCGATGTGTACCATCTGAAATGATTGACGCTGCCAAATGAATCATTGGTACGTGCGTTCGAAACCTTTCTCTTCCAACTTCACTGCATTGCCGACTCGCCTAATGATTCGGAGATCGCCCCATGCGGCGAGAATCATATCCATCCCCCAGTTAAGTTCTCAGCAGCGAAGACAACGGGCCTAGGTTCTCAGCAATTCCGCAGTCGAAGCTCATCGAGTCAACCGATAAGACAATCGTTGTACTTCTGAATAAAATGCAGACCGGTCCCTCTTTTCAGAAGCATTAGACTCCGAAAATCTGCGCATGTCAAGCTGAAATATGGATTTGGTCGCGCATAAATACTGGATTTTCATCCATTTATTAATTCACGCTGCGCCGGCCAAACCCGCGCCGCCATTCACGTTGTCTCCATGGGATCAACAGATCGTATTCAGACATACGATTGTCTCTTGGAGTTTATGACAAAACAGTATGCGTCGCATTTGCCGTTTGCCAGCCCCGGAAAATGAGCCGGCTAAGCATCTCTCCAAACCAGAAGATCGAAGTCGCGAGAGCCGCCCCTGCCAGGCTGCGCATCCCCGCGCGATGCGAATAGGTCGTCAACCATCCGCTCAGCGATGACTCCACCCCAACGGTGGTCATCGCCAGAAGCAGGAGCAGAGCAAAAACCGTCCGAACTGAGCTCCCGACTGAACCCGATTTGTGTTTCGGCGCTGCTCGTGCCGCATCGCGCTCCAGCAAGACGACCCAGGCAAGCATCGCAACCGACAACACCATCATCGCGACAATGAGCCAGCGAAGGTTACCCTGGTGCAGAAATGGCAAAAAGCAAACCGGACCCGCAGTTGCCCCGGCCGACCATGCAAAGTTCAGCCACTCCAGTTTCGCCGCGCGATCGTCGGCCCTGCGATCGGAAAACAGCAGGCTGGTTGACGTCATCGCCATGTGTCAGGGGCGGCACCGTAGTCCTTCAGTTCCAACTCGCAGTGGCCCAGTCCAAGCACGGCTTCGGTGTCGTCCGGCTTATAACCTAGGTATCGCATGTAATCGTCTTCGGCATGCTGCCAGTTCGATAGCCGGATTTCAGTATCTGCAAGCAGGGCCAACGAATTTATATCTTTGGGATTGTTATCAACTGCGCGGGATAAGTTCTCTGCTGCACCGGCCAGATCCATTAACTTATAATCCGTTTCCCCCAGGTCGTAGTCGATTCCAGGCAGGGATGGGTCGAGCGTGTCGGCTTTTTTGAGCCACTCAAGCGCCGCCTGGCAATCGCCCGTACTGCACAGCAGCTCCCCATACTTTTGCAGGATCCCGGGGTTGTCCGGCTCGATCTTGACGCTCTGCCGGATCGCCCGCATCGCCTGATTATCTTGTCCGTTCAGATGATATGCCTGCGCAAGATAGAACTGTGCATCTCCGTCTTCCGGTACGATCCGGATGCAGTGCTCGAGCAGTCTGATTGCTTCCGCTTTGTCTCCCGTGGTTAATTTGTAGATTCCTGTTTCAAGAAGGAGATCTGAATCGTTCGGCGCCAGCCCAAGTGCTTCCGCGAAAACTGGACCCGCCGCTGACTCCTCTCCAGCGTCGCTCAAGAGCATCCCTTTCAGCTTCAGCGCCGGCACAAAGTGAGGATTTGTGTCCAGAATCTGATTGACAATGCTCATTGCACCTTGGGGATTCCCATGCTGCTCCAACTCGAGCGCGTGATGCAATTGCCGCATCGCTGGCGATTCAACGGCATGGCTCGAGTTCTGCGCCTGTGCCGCGGACCCCGCCGCACCGGAAAGGCTCAAAGCAAGCATGCCGGCGGAACAGGCCGCGCGCAACCTCACGACTCCACGAAGCTTCGCTTGATTCAAAGCGGTTGAGCCGCCGTCTCGCGATTCATTCATCTGGCTGGGCCTGAAAACCATAGCACTACGGTTCGATTTCTGCACCTGATCGCCGCCGCTCAACTCAGCGACTCACCGCGGCGGGAACTCGGCAACCTTGGGCATTACGCGTGGTTGAATCGACGTCGGCCCGCCCACGTTGTCGATCACATTTAGAATCGTACCCTTGTCGCCCAGCGCTACAGTGATCATGTGATGGAATTGCACGCCGGGCGTCTCCGGCACCTCAATCGCCCGGGTCAGCACGCACATTCGGGTGACGGAACACGCTGTAGATGCCAAGCCCCCACGCTTCGTGCCGCGTCACGCCATCAGCTACTTTGTACGAAGCCCAGCCCTCAACGCCCTTCGCGCTCGTATAGCTCCCCTGATCGGGAGGATCGTACGGAATCTCCGATTGGTAAAAGTAGGTCCGCCCGCCGTTGCCGTTCCATAGAACCTGGAACTGCTGGTGGTGCTCGACGAACAATCCATAGGCGGTCACGTCGTCACCATTGACCACTATTCCGTTCGCGCTCAGGTTCTTGTCCCAGCCCACGCCTGAACCGTGATCAGCCCGCCAGATCCACGTGTGGTCCACGATCGTGTCGGAGCTGTTGATCTCGAGGTCAACCTGTGCACTTCCTACTCCCGCTCCGCCCACGCGGAAGAACACGTCGTGCAGGCAAATTGGACTTACCCGATGCCGCGCCTTGCTTCCTTCCGGCCCTACCCGCAGCAACACCGGCGACTTCTCCACACCCGCATCGAATAGCACGCCCGCAATGTCGATCCCGTCCACATCGGCCGTTGTCATCGCCGCGGTTCCATGTGTTGGCCTCAGCGTGGCGTATCCCAGCCCCATCACCATCGTGTTCGGCCGCGTCACGCGAATCGCATCGTCCAACTCGTAGATCCCCGGTGTGAACAGCAGGTTCTTGCCTTTGGCCAATTGCGCATTGATGCTTGCTGCAGTGTCTACGCCCGGCCGGGCAATATAAAAACGGCTCAAGGGAATCGATCGTCCTGGCGTCTCGCCGCCATGCCACGTGATTCCCTTGCTGTCTCGTCCGAGCGCGGGAAGGCGCACGCTCCAGTTCCCCTTGTTGTCCACCTCGAGAAAAGGCTTCTCGCGCACCACTGGCGCGCGATCCACCTTGGTGTAGGGCGGCGACGGCCACTCGCCCGCTGGCGGCGATACCACGCCCACGAACACCATGTTCCAGTTCGATCCCGTCCAACTTCCCCACTCGCTGTTGCGGGAAATCCACTGTTGCTGCGACCCGGAATCCACGTTGCCGTCAATCAGCGAGTCCGACATCCACCCGCCGCTCGCCCATCCGTGGTTCTGGTGCAGCACCAGGTTGCCGTGCACGTGCATCCGCCGGAAGGGAATCGCCTGCGACACCGCCCACTGCATCGTTCCGCCCGCCGGCGTCACTGAGAAACCCTCCGCCGCGCGCCAGAAGGTGCAGGTCGCATTGTTGTGCGGCAGGCTCGCGTCCGCATGCACGTTCCCGTCGATCTCCACCGCATCCGGCGTTGCTCCCAGCCCCAGCACCTGCGTGTAGAAACCCACCGGCACGTCCACGTGATACTTGCCGGGCAAAAACAGCAGCGCGTAGCGCGCCGGGCCGAACTCGCTCTTCTCCTCGATCGAGTAGACCTTGTCGATCCGCTCTTGAATCTCTGCGGCCGGCATCGAGGGATCGAAGATCATCACATTCGGCCCGAGGTCCGGCCTCGGCACCTGAGCCCCGGCCTGCACGAATCCGCTCGCAAACACTCCAGCCAGCAGGGCCACGCCCAACCTGATTTTCGCTGCGCGCATTCCGGCTCGTCTTTCTCTCTGATTCATCGCCGTCACCTCTCACCCTCACCACACATAGGTCGCCGCCGACTCCGAGTGCAGCGTCGCCGTCACGCTCTGCCCGTGATATTCAATCTGGAAAGTCTTCGGGAAATTTCCGGTGTTCACAGCGACCAGAACAACCTTTCCGTCCGGCGTCAAAAACGCCACTGTCGAAAGCTGGTCCAGTTCGTTCGATCCGATGCGCACCGAACCCGGCGGCACAAACTTCGAGAAATGGGCCAGCGCATAGTAGGCCACGTTGAACCGCTCCTGGTCGCCGTCCAGTGTAATCGCGCCAAAGCAACCGGTGCATCCGCCATCATTCGTGTGCGGCCCGGCATGCGGATCAGCCGCCAGATTCCACAGCAAAACATTACGCGCCCAGTTCCGCGTCGCGCCAATCAGTACGCGGCTCATCGGCTCGGCAATGTCAATCGATGTCGCGTTTGGCCCCCCGCCCACCGACTGCTCCGTCAAATAAAGATTCTTGTTCGGATACTGGTTGTGCACGCACGTCAGCCTATTGCTGTCGCCGCCATACAGATGAAATGCCGTTCCCGCCACATACTTGCTCGCCGCGGCGTCTGCCAGGATCGATAGCGGATACGAAATCACATCCGGATTGTGATCGTACACCTGGATCTCAGTCTTGATTCCGGCTTTCTCAAACGCCGGCCCCAGGTGCTTTGCAATCAGTTCATCCTCTTCCTGCGCAAACACCACCATGCTCGGCGTATTTTTCGGGTTCAGCGGCTCATTCTCCACTGTGATGGCAGTGAGGTTGATCCCCTCCGCCTTCATGCTCTCGACATACTTCACCAGGTACTGTGCGTACGCCTCGTAAAATTCCGGCTTCAGCTCCCCGCCCTTCACCGCGCCGTTCGTTTTCATCCACGCAGGCGCCGACCACGGCGATCCCAGAATCTTGATCTCCGGATCGATGGCCAGAATCTCCTTCAGCACTGGAATCACGGTCGCCTCGTCCGGCGCAAGGCTGAATTTCTCGAGCTTTGGATCAGTCTGGCCAGCCGGCATATCGTCGTACGAGTACACGTGATCGTTCATATCTGAGGAGCCGATGCTCACCCTCAGATAACTCACCCCGATCCCGTCTCCCTTTGTCGTGAAAAGCTGCCGCAGCAACTCGCCTCGCCGCTCCGGCGTCATCTGCATCAGCAGTTGCGCGCTTCCGCCCGTCAGCGCAAACCCGAACCCTTCGATAGGCTGGTACTGCTGCATGTCGTTCACTTCAATCGCCGGCGCGTCGCTCTTCGCATCGGAAAAATGCAGAGCGTCCGGCTGGTGAGTGAGCAATGCGACTTCGGTCGATTCGTCGTCAGCCAGACCTGCGCATCCGGTGTGTTTTGCGCCCGAGAGGCTGGTTGGAAAAAAATGAGAACGGCAGGAAGGACGAGGAAAATCCGCTTCAAGGTCATGATTTCCTCTTCGCTTCGGCGGCTGGGACGCCAATCGCTTGAACGCAGCGGACATTCGCATATACTTAGACAACCGTTTGTCAAAAGGCGAACATCGCACTGCATTTTGAACTGTCCAAGATGAAAGCAGAGCGCTCCGGGATTGTCAAGCGGCTTGTCACACGCTGCGAATCTTCACCTGCTCGCATCGCCCGCGGCTTCTCGATCGCGATCGGCTGAAGCCAGCTCAACGAGTTGGCAGAAATGAGTCCTGAAAACGCCCCAGCATCCGGGAATATGGTAGCGCCTATACGGTCGCCAATCCGGCAGTAACCAAGTCGAAATTCCGAATAGGCGGTGATCCGCCCGGAACGCGAAATCTCGGATCTTTCCCGCTTGCGGCATTTTCGGTGAGCACATTGGCGACTTGGCAGCAACTGAGAATCTCCCGTGCGACGAAGGCGTTTGCCAGGACAAATCCGTAAATGCGATGCGTTGGTCGGGCCCGACACCACATGGCCGATGGCACCTTTGGTCAGATCATCAACCACGGCCGCATTGTCGAACGCGTGGGCCAATTCTGCGCGCCGTTGACCTTTTAAACTCAAGGCGGCTCCGGGCAGCGGCACTCTGCCTGCCCGGGGCTTAGACTTTTCAAAGGTGAACTCTACGCGCATGACGGGCGCGAAGATGGACAAATAGGACGAGAGAGGAGATCGATGCCATGTCGAATACCGAGAGGATCCGGTTCAGGTGTGCGCTGGCTGCAGGCATTCTGGTCGTGGCTGGCTGCGGTAGCGGCGGAGGTGCGGCACAAAGCTCTCAATCGGGTTTATCGGCCACCGCCGCCCCCACCATCACCACCACCGCAGCACTCAACGGAGCGGCCGTGGTCAGCCTGTCCTCGGCAACGCCGGGCGCAACCATTTACTACACAGTAGACGGATCGACACCAACCACGTCCTCGCAGATCTACGAGGCGCCGTTCCTCGTCGCATCGAACCTGACCGTCAACGCCATCGCCACGGCGGGGGGCGACTCGAACAGCACAGTAGCCACGAAGAGTTTTGCCCTCAATATCCCATCCGGAACGCTGGTGTGGAGCGACGAATTCTCAAACTCAACGAGCGCCAACGCGCAGCCCAACCCCGCCGTGTGGACCTACGACATGGGGGCGGGCGGCTGGGGCAACGAGGAGCTGGAAGATTATTGCGCATGGGGCTCGTCGCTTTCTCCCTGCACTACCTCCGCCCCGAATGCCTACGTGGGCACTGACGGTTATCTACATATTGTCGCCGAGCAGCCGTCGGCAAGCGTCTACACTTCGGCGCGCCTCAAGACGCAGGGCCTTTTCACCTTTCAGTACGGCCGCATCGAATTCAGAGCGCAGGTGCCGGAGGCCCAGGGGTTCTGGCCGGCCGCATGGCTTATGGGCAACAACATCGCCACTGTCGATTGGCCGGCATGTGGCGAGATGGACGTGCTGGAGCGCATAAATGCGGCTGGCACCCCCGACTGGAACGAGGGCTCGATCCACGGCACCGGCTTTACTGGCGGCAACCTGGGTACTGTCTACAACTTTCCCACCGGCCAGACCGCAGCCGGCTGGCACACCTACGGCATGATCTGGACTAAGGGCAGCGTGACGTACTACGTCGACGATCCCGCCCAGCCCTACATCACCTATACGCCTTCGAGCATCAAGGGCCTGAGCGGCTCAGTATGGCCGTTTGACTCAGGCCAGGCCAACTTCATCATCCTCAACCTGGCCGTGGGTGGTTCCTGGCCCGGAGACTCCCAACAGCAGCACATCGTTCCCGGCCGAAGTGTTGGTGGATTACGTGCGTATTTATACCAATTGAGTTTTGGCAATCATTGGGCTCCCGCTTTTTTGAGTATGGGCCCGCGGAGTGCAAGTTCTTCAATCGTCCCGCGCTGATTCAGTGCCTCTGCTGGACCTGAGTTCGTGGCGAATCGGCGGCACCATTGGAATAGCTCGAATCCAGGCCTGGTCGGTTCCAGAACTGCGGGTTCCGATTGGATGGTCGCCGATACTTCCCCAACCCCAATTTGGGGATACTTCCGGTTTGCCGGAGATACAGGAGTTGTGAGTCGGGGTAGCGCCCAGACCTTCATTCTTATGGACTACCCGATCGCGCAGGATTAGTTCATGGTAAGGGGATTTACCAACATTTGACTCGAGGTCCGGATTGGTGACCATCCACGTGCTGGTTGACGAGTAACGGGTGTCCCCCTGCACACGCCGTCGCTCAGGGTTCAGGAGTTTGCCGAGGCGATATCCTCGAGCAGCGATTTGTCTACTCTCAGTCCAGCCACCAACTGCTTTAGCTTCGCGTTCTCCTGCTCAAACTCCTTCACAGGAGGGGCCGGTCCACACACCTACACATTCGCAAAAAACGCGAATTTGTGGAGCACGCGACTGCAAGACCCTACTCCAACACAAAAATATTCTTCTTCGTGCACATCTCTTTCAGTACCCTTGGCCACACCGTGACGCTTACCTCTCCGAGATGGGCTTTGCGGAGCAGCAGCATCAAGGTGCGTGACTGGCCGATTCCACCACCGATCGAAAGCGGAATCTGGTTGTTCAGGATCGCCCGGTGATAAGGCAGTTGCATGAAGTCCAACTGCCTGGCCATCGTAAGCTGTTTTTTCAGGGTCTCAGCCGTGACCCGGATGCCCATCGAGGTCAGTTCATGGCGGCGCTTGGTGACCGGGTTCCAGACAAGAATGTCGCCATTCAGCCCGTGCGTGTCTTTGCCCGTCTCTTCGCTGGTGTCGGTCACCCAGTCGTCGTAATCGGCGGCGCGCATCTCGTGCGGATAGCCGTCCTGCAATGGCCAGCCTATCCCGATAATGAAGATGGCGGGATACTTTTGCAGCACCGCCGTCTCGCGCTGCTTGCGCGGCAGCGTGGGATACATGTCGAGAATCTCCTCGGCGTGCAGGAAGGTCAACTTCTCGGGCAGGTCCGGATAGCGTGGGTCTTTTAATTGAGGGAACAGGGATTGGGCAAACTTTTCCGCGCCAACGATCACTTTCCAGATCTTGCCAACAATATCTTTCAGGAACCCCAAGCTGCGCTGATCGGCGGTCATGACGCGCTCCCAGTCCCACTGATCGACGTAGGCGGAATGGTCATGATCGAGGAAATAGTCCTTGCGAACGGCCCGCATGTCGGTGCAGATGCCCTCGCCCACCTGGCAATCGAACTCCTTGAGCGCGGGCGTCTTCCATTTGGTCGCGGCTTGCACAATCTGCGCGTCGATGGGATGAAGGTCGCGATCGTTCGAGATATGGAACTGGATCGGCGTGCGCGACCCGTCGCGATCGAGCATATCGTTGACCCCGCTCTCCACATCCACGATGAGCGGCACTTCGACCATCATCAGATTGAGTCCCTTGCACAGGTTGTCTCCGATATAGCGTTTGACATGGAAGATGGCCTGCTGCGTCTCTTTCGGAGTCAGCAGCGAACGGTAATCACGCGGCAGGATTCGTTCCAATTCTTTGTAATCGCCGATTCCCGGCCCTGCCAGATCGGCTTTCTTATCGAGGACGGTCGCCATGAAATCTCTCCTTTGCGGACGGATACCGCGCCGCCGCTACGCGATTCATCGAGGTACGGGTCAAGGGAATTGCCAGCGCCGGAAATCACAGCGGTGGCCACAGCAGTTGTTATGGGTTGTGCGGCGTTACGTCGTTACGTTTCGCCGCGTGCGCGTGCACCGCGTGTTCCACGTTCACCACTGTTGTCAGCACTTTCCCGATAGCGCCAAATGCCATCAACGCTGGCAGAGCCATCATGAAAATCGGCTCTGCTGCACCTCAATGCCGTCATCGATGGTTCCTCCGGGTTGCGGGCTACGCTGTGATTGCAGTCACTGATCAATCTAACTGTGAGCTAAGTCCGCCAGGACCGGCCCGAGGGGCAGCGGCCTGGCTCGACAAATGCTCCACCGTGGGCCATATTTGTTTCTAATGACGACAAAAATTAAGCGCATCGGCATTCTCACGGCTGGCGGCGACAGCCCCGGCCTGAACGCAGCTATCCGCGGCGTCGGCAAGGCCGCGCTTGGCTATTACAGCTGGGAGATCGTAGGTTTTCGCGACGGTTTTCGTGGCTTGGTCGAGAACCGACGGATCAATCTGGATCGCGCCGCTCTTTCCGGCATTCTCACGATCGGCGGCACGATTCTCGGTACCAGCCGCGACAAGCCACATCGCATGGTGATTAACGGCCAAACGAAGGACATGACCGGCGTTATCCGGGACAATCTCAAGAAGTGGGGAATCGATTGCGTCGTATGCCTTGGCGGAGGCGGCACAGCGAAGAGCGCCCTACGCTTGCACCGGGCCGGCATCAATGTCATTACGCTTCCGAAGACCATTGACAACGATGTGGCCATGACCGACGCCACTTTGGGCTACGCCACCGCTTTGGACATTGCCACCGAGGCGATTGATCGTCTGCACAGCACCGCCCATAGCCACCACCGCATCATCGTGGCCGAGATCATGGGTCATCGCGCCGGCTGGCTTACGCTCGGCGCCGGACTCGCCGGGGGCGCGGACGTGATCCTCATTCCCGAAATCCCTTACGACGTGGAGAAGATCGCCGATGCCATTCGCCAACGCAGCAAGCGTGGGAGCAACTTCAGCATTGTGGCCGTAGCCGAGGGCGCGATGAGCCGCGACGACGCGCGCATCTATGAGAGCGCCGAGAAGAAACTGGAGCGCGCCAAAACCTTGAACGATAAGATCGAGGCCAAGCGCGAAATCGCCGCGTTTGATGTTCGGCATCAGGGCAATACGATGCGCCTGGCCCGACAGCTCGAGGAACTGACGCACCTCGAATCCCGTGTGACGATCCTTGGCCATGTGCAGCGCGGCGGCACGCCGTGTGCGGCCGATCGCATGCTCGCCACGCGCCTCGGCACCGCCTGCGCCGATCTGATCAACGCGGGGCAGTTTGGCGTGATGGTGGCGGCCCGCGGCGACAACACGGAGCCGGTGCCGCTGGATAAAGTCGCAGGCAAGCGAAAGTCAGTTCCGCCCGACCATTCATGGGTGGAGTCAGCCCGCCGGGTGGGAACGTGCCTTGGTGATTAAGACAAGCAACCTGTGCTTGCGGCGGCCTTGCCAGGGAGTCCAGGAACAAGACTCCGCCCAGAGCACAGGATTTCTAGGTGCTCTCCTCGGGATTTGACTGATCGCGGTCGAGCAACCAGTATGCCGAATCTTCGCCTGTCGCCCGGCATCTCCCCATAGCCGGTCATCCAGGCGCAACGTGCCGAAGAGCGTGTGGCATCTCTTGTCACATGCGCAGGTAACCGGGCGCACCGACAAGACGCATTTCGGCTATCTCAGCTAACTGTGCGCCTCCTCGAAAAGTAGTCCCCGCAAGTAGTTCCTGCCAGTTGCGACGCAACACCCCCAGAGGCGCAGGCCCAATTCCCAATGGGCTGCGTTGTCCATCGGACATTCTTGAGCGGGTTCGCCTCCCCCGCCGCGAAACTCATTTGGTTGCGCGTCACAAGGAGGACACTATGCACACCAATCCAAAACTCTGCAAGAGATCCAGAAGCTTGCCGCTGCTGATCGCCATGGTGATGTTCGCTGCGCTGGCGATGACCGTTCAGGCTTCCGCACAGAAGATCGTAACTTTTGACGTTCCAGGCGCGGGTATCGATAATCCCTGCACCGTATGACTTCCAATGTTGTCATGGTCGAAGGTTGGCTTGCCTCCCTGAAGTGCGCCCCACTTGCTCTGCGCATCCCCGAGGCAGAACCTCAGGCCTCTTCTCTCCCACGCCTGGGCCAACTCTCCCCCATCAGCAATCGGAAAATCTTCGACGCAAGTCGATGCAAGGAGGGCTTTATGAAACGCTGATCATGGTTGGGCTTTTCACTGGCGCTTTTGAGTGGTTTTGTGGCATGTAACACGGCTCGGGGACAAGAAGGAAAACCGGATCCAAGATTGGCGGAAATTGCGAATAAGGTGGTTACCGTTTCGGCGCAAGTGAAGCCAAGAGAAGTGGTTGTGATTTCTGGTGGCGTACAGAAGCTTCCCCTGATGCAGGCCGTGGCAATTGAAGCGGAGAAGGCTGGCGGGCGGCGCGGCGCATCCGGTTCCCATCATGGTTCGCATCGATCGGCTGCATTCTGACGCGCCGATGGCCGCCACGCAGAGCGCACTCACCGCTGAAGCGCAGAGATTTCTCTCAGGCTTCGATCCGACGAGCCTGAGCCAGGCGTTTCAGTAGGTGTGCCTTGTTCGGCGGGATCAATTCACGGCGCAGTAATGAAGGCTGGATCGATGGAAAAGTGGAATGTTCTGAATAAGACTTTGCCCACCGGCTTTACCCATTGTACCCGGCAGTTGATTCCTACGTTATTGGGGCATGACCGAATTCCCAATTCTGCACCAGGATTGTCAGCGTCGTATCCCCACGCTGCTCCGGACGGCTTTATGGGGTGGTGGGGGTCCACGGTAGGCTTTCTGCGCCGGTCACGTATGCGGAGTGAGCGCATATGACACTCCCGCGCTGTGCATTTTGAAAAAACTTTGACAAATTGGAATTTTGGAGGCTGTCACTATGGGTGCCGATTGACCCCAGATTATCTCGGGGTAATGGCGGGGACGACGGGGCTCGAACCCGCGACCTCTGCCGTGACAGGGCAGCGCTCTAACCAAACTGAGCTACGTCCCCAAGGAAAATCTGTACCACCGGAAAAACGGCCCTCGGAGTCTCGCATTTCCGCGCCCTGGGAGGGCCTTTGCATCGCGTCTGCCGCGCTTTTCAGCGCCACAAAAACGGCGCGCTCAAGCGGCGGCAACATCAATGAGTGTATCAGAAAGCCGTGCGGCCCGGAACGCGCGAACGGCCCAGGAAAACTGCTGCGGCGTGCCGAATTGCGAGCCGATTCCGGCCCGCTCAGGCCCGCTTCAGGCCCGCTTCATGCGCTGACGATGGCCCGCGCGGCGCGCCCGGAAGGCACGTAGCCCATGTCGACCGAAATGCCGCGCACGCACTGCAGCAGATGGTTGGCGATCGAGGGCAGCTTCTGCGCGGTCACGCGGAACGACGGCCCGGAGACGCTCACCGCCGCTACCGGCAGCCGCTGCGCGTCCAGAACCGGCACGGCGATGCAGCGCAGGCCTTCTTCGAGCTCCTCGTCGTCCACCGCGTAGCCGCGGCGCCGCGTCTTTTCGAGCTCCGCGCGCAGGGCTTCGGGCGTGGCGATGGTGCGGTTCGTCATCCGCTCGAAGCGCATGCGGCGCAGAATCTCCGCGGCGCGCTCCGGCGGCAGAAAGGCCAGAATCGCCTTGCCCACCGAGGTGCAATGCACGGGATTGCTGGCCCCGATGCGCGTAATCATGCGCACCGAGCGCGTGGGCTCGATCTTGTCGATGTAGATGACGCGCGCCGCTTCGAGCAGCGCCAGGTGCGCGGTCTCCTCGGTCTCGGCCACCAGGCGCCGCAGGTGCGGCTGCGCGCGGTCGCGCAGATCGTATTGCTCAATCGCCCGGTTGCCGAAGTCGAACAGCCGCAGGCCCAGGCGGAATTTGCCGTTCGCGGTGCGCTCCACCATGCGGTGCCGCTCCAGAACCATGAGGAAGCGGTGCGCCGTGCTCTTGTGCAACTGCAGCGAAGCCGCCACTTGCGCCAAGCCCGAGCGGCGTTTCGCTTTCACCCAGCAGGTCAAGAACGGCAAAAGCGCGGTCGAGAGCCTGAACTTTGTAGGTGCCTTGGGGAGTTGCGTCTCGCATGTTGATCCTTTGTTCCAGCTTTGGGTCCATCTCTAGCTTCTCATATGATGGGACGCGCGTCAACAGGTGAAACGCTGGCTTTGGGGCGGCCAGTGATACGGATGATGGAACTTGAGGCGTGCTGGAAGGAATGCCGGTTCGGCGCCTTCGGATTTAGATCTTGTCTTCTGTTTCTTCCACCGCATCGCCCTCACCCGGCGCGAGAAACAGATTCGCTTCAAGGCCGTGCTGGCGGGTGTAGAGGTCGTAGTAGCGGCCGCGCAGGGCGAAGAGCTCGGCTGTGGTTGCCGCGCTCAACGATGCGGCCCTGTTCGACGACGAGAATCTGGTCGGCGCGGCGGATGGTCGACAGGCGGTGGGCGATGACGAAGGTTGTGCGCCCCTGCATCAGTTCGGCGAGGCCGCTCTGGATCATGGCTTCCGACTCGGAATCGAGCGAGCTGGTGGCTTCGTCGAGGATGAGAATGCGCGGCTCGGCCAGCAGCGCGCGGGCGATGGACAGCCGCTGGCGCTGCCCGCCGGAGAGCTTCACGCCGCGCTCGCCCACGATGGTGTCGTAACCCTCCGGAAAGCGCTCGGCGAACTCGTCGACGCACGCCGTGCGGCAGGCGAAGAGGAACTGCTCCTCGGTGGCGTCGGGGCGCGAGAACATGATGTTCTCGCGGATGGTGCCGTCGAAGAGGAACGACTCCTGCAGCACCACGCCCAGTTGCGAGCGGTAGGTGTTCAGGTCGACGGTCGCCAGATCGATATCGTCGACCAGCACCCGGCCCTCGTACCGGCGTGTGGAAGGCGCAGAGCAGGCTGATGATCGTGGACTTGCCCGAACCCGACGAGCCGACCAGCGCGGTCACCGTTCCGGGTTCGGCACGTGAAGCTGATGCCGTGCAGCACCGGCTTCTCCGGCGTGTAGGCGAACTCCACATTCTCAAAGCGCACGCTGCCTTCGATCGGCGGCATCTTCACCGTGCGGCCGGGGGTCTTGTTCTCTTCGAGCTCGGCCATGATCTCGCTGCGTGCGGTCGAGGCCGGCGAACGCCTCAGTCAACTGCGTGCCGATGTTCACGATCTGGAAGACCGGCGCGATCATGAAGGCGAGAAACATGTTGTATTGGAAGTAGGTGCCGACGGTCCAGGTGTGGCTCAGCACGTCGTGCCCGCCCAGCCACATCACCAGCGCTGAAACCAGCCCAAGAACCGTCGTGGACGCCGACGAAAGAACGCTGGTCATGGTCAGCGACTTCATCACGTTCTGCAGCAGCCGCTCCACGCCGGCCGAGAAGACTCTGGCCTCGCGCTCTTCCGCGTGGTAGCCCTTGATGACGCGCACGCCGCCCAGCGATTCCGTCAGCCGGCCCGTGACTTCCGCGTTGATCTTGCCGCGCTCGCGGAAGATGGGGCGGATGGTCTTGAATCCGTACTGCAGAACGAAGACGAAGACGCCCAGCACAGAGAACACCGTGAGCGTGACCTTGGCGCTCAGGTACAGCAGGTAGACGAAGGCGAGCACCGCGGTGAGCATGCCGCCGAGGAACTCGACCAGGCCGGTGCCGACCAGGTTGCGCACGCCTTCCACGTCGGTCATGATGCGCGCCACGAGCGTGCCGGTGCGGTTCTCGTCGTAGTAGGCCACCGACAGCAGTCCCACGTGGCGCTGCACCTGGCGGCGCATCTCGGCGATCAGCCGCTGGCCGGCCTTCGAAAGCAACTGCGTGAGCGAATAGGACGTGAGCGCCTGCACCACCATGGCAGCTACCACCACGGCGATGATGCGCGGCAGCAACTCCGGGTGCGGATGTAGCGGGGAAAGAACTCCGTCGAGCAGGGGCTTTGAAATGAAGGGCAGCACCAGCCCGGCCACGCGGTTGACGACCATCAGCGCAAGTCCGGCGAGGATGAGGCCCTTGCGCGGCGCCACCAGGGCCTTGACTTCAGGCCAGATCTTCTTCAGATCCGGCTTGCGCTTGGGCAGGTCGGCTTGCCCCGCGCGCGCGCCGCGGCCATGCGGCGAGCGCTCGGCGCGCATGCCCATTCCCAGCCCTCCGCCGCGCATTGTGCCCATGGATTATTCCTGACGCGATCTGCGTGCTTGGATGAATGAGCGGACACAAAGATTCACGTAAATCAGCAGCAGGCCGGCCATGGTGAGCTTGGCCGCGAGCGCGATGTAGTCCGGATCCACTCCGAGCGAACGCGCGTGGCCATAGCCGTGCAGGGCCGCGGCGAGCGCGCCGATCAGGCCAACCAGCCCAACCGTCACATTGATGTGCATGAAGAGCTTGCGCCGTCTTTCGCTGGGGCTGATGGCGAGAAGCCCGCCCGCGACGAGCGCCAGACCAAACCAGGTAGGAATCAGCGCCGTCGGGTGAGCGCTGCCCGTGCCCCAAGTAGCCAACCAGCCCCAGAGCAATCAGCAGGATTCCAAATACATAAGTGACTTTTGCCATGCCGAACCTCCAGCTATGTGCATGGCAAGAATAACAGTTGCGAGTTGTCAGTGGTCAGTTGCCAGTGGTCAGTAGTTCCACGTAATTCCGGGCGGCCATTGGCAAGCAGCCGCTCAGAATTCGCGGCTACACACTTCTCCGGTCTTAGCTGAGAACTGATCACTGACCACTGTTCTTACCGCTGGATCCGCGCCGATCCGCCCTTGGCGAACGCGCGCACCTGGTCCACCGTCGCCATGGTCGTGTCGCCGATGAACGTGGTGAGCAGCGCGCCATGCGCCCAGCCCAGCCTCAGCGCATCCTCAGGCTTTTCGCCTGTGAGCAGGCCGTAGATGAATCCAGCCGCAAAGCCGTCGCCGCCGCCCACGCGATCGACCACGTCGAGCTCCGCCGTCGGCGCGACGTAGGTCTTGCCGTCGATCCACGCCACCGCGCTCCAGCTATGCCGGTTGGTGGAGTGCACCTCGCGCAGCGTGGTCGCCACGATCTTCACGTGCGGATGCTTCTTGACCACGTTGTCGATCATGCCGAAGAAGACGCTGGGATCGAGCTTCGACTTCGCATGGACGTCCGGGCCGGGAATGCCGAGGCCCTTCTGCAAATCCTCTTCGTTGCCGATCAGCACGTCGACATTCTTCACGATCGTGGCGATGGTCTCCACGGCTTTGTCCGCGCCGCCCGAAATCTTCCATAGCTTCTCGCGGAAGTTGAGATCGAACGAGGTGATGGCGCCCGCTGCCTTGGCTGCTTTCATCATCTCCGCCACCAGCGGAGCCGTGGTGGGCGAGAGCGCCGCAAAGATGCCGCCCGAGTGGACCCAGCGCACGCCCTTCGCGCAAAGATCTGCCTTCCAGTCGAAGTCGCCCGGCTTCAGCATCGCGCCCGCTTCGTTGGCGCGGTTGTAGAACACCACCGGCGGCCGCACTCCTGCGCCGCGGTCGCTGTAGACGGTCGCCATGTTCGGGCCCGTCGCGCCGTTGTGCTCAAAGTGCTTGTAGATCGGCTTCACGCCCATGGCGCGCACGCGCTCCGCAATCAGGTCGCCGATGGGATAGTCCACCATCGCCGACGCCACCGCCGTCTTCATCCCGAAGCAGTCGGACAGGTTGGCGGCCACGTTGAACTCGCCGCCGCTCACGTGAATCTTGCACTCCGTCGCCTTGCGGAAGGGAATGATTCCCGGATCGAGCCGGTGCACCAATGCCCCCAGCGCGAGAAAATCCAGCTCGCCATCCTTGCGAATATTCAGCCCGTAACTCATCGTTCTCTCCTTGCCTTTGTTCGAAATTGATGCAAACTCACAATCCGCTCAATCTACCGCCAGCTTCCATCCCTCTGCCGACTCGCATGAACTAGCCAAAAGCTAACAGCTAAGAGCTAATAGCGGCCTTCACCCCTGCAGCTTCTTCACGTCCGCAACCACCTGCTCCGGCGTCCACTCGTTGCCGGGATAAAACTGCGCCACCTTGCCATGCGGTCCGATCAACGTTGTCGAAAGCGTGTGCGTAATCGTGTCGTCGGGGCCGGGCGTAATGCCCACATCGAAGTACTTGGCCATCTCCAGCAACTCCGGCTTCGTCGGCACGGCAAAATCCCAATGCGCAAAGGCGCTCTTCGCGTCGCTGCCGATGTATTGGGCGCCATAGGCGCGCAGCCGCGCCGGCGTGTCGTGCTCCGGATCGAAGCTGACGCACAGCAGATGCGTTTTGGCGTAGAGCGGCGGGTTCGCGGCCAACTGGTGATCGATCACCGCGAAGTTGTGCGTAACCAAGGGGCAGAAGTTGGGCAGCGGGCAGCGCGTATAAATGAACGTCAGCAGCAGCGTCTTGCCGCGAAACTGGCTCAGATGAATCGCGCGCCCGTCCTGGTTGCGCAACTTGAAATCCGGCACCGCGTCGCCGGGCGCGGGCACGTGATAGAACACCGTCGGCTTGTAATCCGGCTTGGCCTGCGCGATCACAACAATGTGATCCAGCACCACTGTCTCTTCGGCGCTCTTCGACACCAGAACGTCCGCCGTAATCGTGTCGCCGGGGTGCAGCTCGCCGGCGATGCCCGGATCCTTGAGCTGGTAGGGCATGGTCATCGCGTCCATGAAGCCCGGAATAGCCTCATGATCCACGACCACGATCCCGTGCGCGACATCGGTTGAAACCACCTTGCCGCGAAGGTGATACACCGTAGAAGCTGCCGCGGCCGGGCCCTGCGCTTCAGGTTTCGTGCTGGAATGGCACCCGGCCAGAGCGCCGATCGCGAACAGGCAGCTTGTGAGAACGATGCGCATGACAAACCCTAGTGTACAACCAGTGGACTGACCACATGAAGGGGCAGATTCTCCATCATTACTTTCGGTTTTTCAGTTGGTCGTTCTCTGTTCACAGCCATCGGCAAGCGGTGAGCCCCCTCAGCGGTATTCTTAGAGCGGCTCCGCAGTTGATGTAGCCATCTCCAGCTCCAGTGCAGGGTGGATTCTTCTTGAGGAAGAATCCACTTGGCGTTCTAGGCTTCGGGGCACCGTAACTGCGGAACCGCTGTAGGCGTAAGGCTGCGAACTACGAACTGTGAACTCTGAACTGTCATCCGAAATCGATGCTTGGCTGTGCGGCGGCGGACTCGTGGTCACGGCAAGCGAGCGCGCCGCTCGATCGCTCACGGCGGCCTTTCACCGAGCCCGTCGCGCCGAGGGTCTCACCGCCTGGCAAGCTCCCAACATTCAGGACTGGCAAACCTTCGTCCGCAATGCCTGGGAGTTGCGCACCCCTGACGGCCGTGCGGTTCTGAATTCTCTGCAGGAGCAATCGCTCTGGGCCGAAATCGTAACCGCCGCTGCGCCAGAGGCCGCGCGGCTGGCAGGCGCGCGCGATCGCCTGGCGGGGCTGGCCATGGAGGCGCACAGTCTGGTTTGCGCGTACGCTCCTCGGTTCCTGAATGGAAAAACGCGCGGCGGCTGGGACCGGGATGCTGCGGCCTTCAGCGACTGGCTCATGGACTTCGATGAGATCTGCCGCGCAGGCAACATCGTGAGTGCCGCGCGCCTGCCGATCGAGCTGATTGAAGTGCTGAAACAGGATTCCACTGAGCGCCCTCCGCTGCTGCTCGCCGGCTTCGATCGCATTTTGCCCACGCAACAGAAACTCTTCGCTGCCTGGGGCGCTTGCACGCAGGTTCCTCTTGGCGAAACCGCCGCGCAGATCGAATTCCACCAGGCCGCAGATCCGGCTACTGAACTTGCCGCCTGCGCACTTTGGTGCAAGCACAAGCTCACCGCGAATCCGCAGGCGCGGCTGCTCGTCGTAACACAGGATGTGCCCCAGCGCCGGGGCGAGATCGAGCGCGCGTTTCTCCGTTTCGTTTGCGAAGGCGGAAGCGCGTCTGCTGCGCCCAGCGTCTTTGAGTTCTCCCTGGGCGTTTCACTCGGCCAGGTCGCGCTCGCGCGCGGGGCAGGCCTGCTCCTGCACTGGCTCACCGAGCCAATCGAGGAACACGAGCTCGACTGGCTTCTTTCGACTGGCCAGCTCGCCGCCTCGCCCGGCGAATCGCTTGCTCTCACGGCCTTCATGCGCGCGCTGCGCCGCAAAAACCTGCAGCGCACTCGCTGGACGCTTGCGGAATTCCTGCGCCAGAGGCCAGGCGTGGCGTTGCCTGCCGCGTGGCTCGACCGCGTCACGCAGGCCCAGCGCCGCTTGCAGGAATTTGCACGCCGCCCGCAATCGCCAATTGCCTGGGCTGAACTGGCGCCACAACTGCTCGGACTTGCCGGTTGGCCGGGGAACCGTTCGCTTACGAGCAGCGAATTCCAGGCTCACCGCCGCTGGCAGCAAACCCTCGACGGCTGCGCGTCGCTCGGTTTCGATGGCCGGCGCATGGAGTGGAAAGAATTCCTCGCGACTCACGATCGCGCCTTGAACGAAACGCTCTTCGCGCCCGAATCGCAGGACGCGCCGATTCTGATTGCCGGCCCCGCCGAGTCCGCGGGCCTCACGGCCGATGCCGTCTGGTTCCTTGGCGCAAACGAGCAAGAGTGGCCACCTCACGGCTCGACGCATCCTCTCATTCCGATTTCGGTGCAGCGCGAGGTTGGGATGCCTCACGCCTCACCGCGCCTTGATTGGGAACTGGCCGATGCCACAACGCGACGTTTGCTCGCCTCCGCACCCGAAGTTCACTTCAGCTTCGCGCGCCAAATCGAAGGCGTCGAAGCCCGCCCTTCCCGTCTGGTCCGGCAGCGTACCGGCGAGCCCCAAGAATTACCACCGGAACTCTCCGCGCCAGCTGCGTCGCCGTCGCTCACTGTTTCTTATAAAGACTTCACCCGCATTCCCTTTCCTCACGGCGATGCTCCCGGCGGCGCTTCCACTCTCACCGCGCAATCGCAATGCGCCTTCAAAGCCTTCGCCACCGCGCGTCTTGGCGCCGACCGCTGGGACCCGGCCGATGCGGGACTAACAGCCGCGGAGCGTGGCCAGCTTCTTCACGAAGTTCTGCATTCCGTCTGGGCAGGCCCGCCGCACGGTGTCCGCTCGCACAAGGAACTCGTCGCGCTCCCCGATCCCCGCGCTTTCGTCGCGGATCACGTTCGCCGCGCCATCGAAACCACCATGCCTGTTCGCGCGCGCGAGTCCATGCCTCAACGCTATCTCGCTCTCGAAGAGGCTCGCCTCATCAACCTCGTCACCGAGTGGCTTGAGTACGAGCGAGCACGGGTTCCCTTCACTGTGCTCGACACAGAACAAAAGGCGAGCGTCTCAGTCGCCAGCCTGCCGCTCTGCCTGCGCCTCGATCGCATCGACCGCCTGATCGACAATTCCCTCCTCGTCATCGATTACAAATCCGGCGATGTCTCGCCAAACTCCTGGGATCTGCCCCGCCCCGACGATGTGCAGTTGCCGCTTTACGCCAACTTCGCTCTCCATCGTGATGCGAACGAAATCGGCGGCCTCGTCTTCGCCAAAGTCCGCACCGGCGAACCGGATTTTGCCGGACGGGTTCGCGATGCCAAAGCCACTCTGATCGCCAACCTCAGGGGAACCACCAATCTGGTCAAAAAGCCCCTCACTACAGAGCAGCTCTCCGAGTGGCAAGAGTACATCGAGGAACTCGCCCTCGATTTCCTTGCCGGCCGCGCCGTTGTCAACCCGCGCGACTATCTCAAGACCTGCGAACGTTGCGGCCTGCAGGCGCTCTGTCGCATCTCCGAGAATCCGCCGCTACCCGATAACGGAAACGGTGAGGAGGCCGGCGATGCCTAACGCACCGCGCAGGACTTCTCCTCCCGATCAGGCGCAGCGTGATTTGGCGCTTGATCCTCGGCGCTCCATTTTCGTGCGCGCACCGGCCGGCTCTGGAAAAACCACGCTCCTCTCGCAACGATTTCTGACTTTACTCGCCGAGGTCGATGAGCCCGGACAGGTGGTCGCCATCACTTTCACCAACGCTGCCGCGGCCGAAATGCGCAACCGCATTCTCGATGAGCTCCGCCAGGACGATCCTGGTCCTCTTGCCCGCCGCGCGTTACAAAACTCGGACGATCGCGGCTGGGATCTCCTCAACCTTCCTGCGCAACTGCGCATCTCCACCATCGATTCCTTTTGTCGCGACCTCGCCTTGCAGCAACCGCTCCTCTCCGGCCTCGGCGGCAGCCTTGACATCGCAGAGCAGCCCAGCGAGTCTCTACCGCCGCGCTGCTCGACGCACGCTGCAACAGATCGGACAGGCCGACTCCGCGCTGAGCGCATCCATCGAGATCCTCCTGGATTGGCGCGACAACAACTGGCGCGAAATTGAAGACCTGACGGTGGAAATGCTCGGCAATCGCGACCGCTGGATGCAGGATTTCGTGCTGGAAGGCGAACCGGACTGGGACCGCTTGCGCTTGCGCCTCGAAGCCCCTTTCCTGCGCGCGGACGGCGAGTCAACTCCCATCCGATACTCCGGCGCGGAATGGCAGATTGTCCGCGCCTGTTTCACTCTGCTGCGCCGCGCTGCCGCCGAACTCCGCGTCGTCTTCGCCGAGTCTGCCGCTGCTGACTTCACTGAGGTCGCGCAAATCGCGCTCAGCGTGCTCAAAGGCGAGGACGAATTTCCAATCGACGCCGCGCAGGCCGTCGCCGACGGCATTCGCCACTTGCTGGTCGACGAATTCCAGGACACGAGCCGCCGTCAGCACGAATTGCTTCGGCGCCTCATCGCCGCCTGGCCCGATCGCGAGGGCCGCACCTGCTTCGTCGTCGGCGACCCCATGCAATCCATCTACGGCTTCCGCGACGCCGACGCCGAATTGTTTCCGCGCGTCGAAGAGCTCGGCCTCGAAGTCCCAGGCGATCTTCCTTTCCTCTTCGATTCCGTCCATCTCACCGCCAACTTCCGCAGCGAGCACTCGCTCGTCGCGAGCATCAACGAAACTTTCGCTCAGGTCTTCGCCGCCTCAAGCGGCAGCGGCATCGTCTTCGCTGCATCGCAACCCGCTCGCGCCACCGTCGAGCTATCAGGCCCTCAACTCGTCACCATGCCCGCTCCGCGCCTGCGGCTCCACTGCGAGTTTATCCCGGAGTCGCCCCGGGGAAAATCCACGCCCGGCCAAAAGAAACAAATAGCAGCCGACCGCGAAGCATCTGGCCAAAAGCAGGTCCAGGAGATTGTCGATCTCATCAAGCAACATGAACACCTTGTTGATAAAGCGCGCGCGGAAAATGAAAAGAAGGTGCCTGACGACGAGAAAACAAAATTCCGCATCGCTGTTCTTGCCCGCGCGCGCAAATCTCTCGAACCCATCGCCGCCGCGCTCCGTAAGGAGCACATCCGCTTCCGTGCCGTCGATCTCGAAGCGCTTAAAGACCGTCCCGAAATCATAGACGCGCTTTCCCTCGCCCGCGCGCTTTTCAATCCGCACGATCGCGTCGCGTGGCTGGGCGTGCTCCGCGCTCCCTGGTGCGGTCTCTCGCTCGCCGATCTACACACACTCACCAGCGCCGACTCGCCCGAGCTCCTCGCCCGTCCCGTTCCCGAGCTCCTCGCCGAGCGCTCGCAGCTTCTCCGCGCCGAAGGCCGCGAGACCGTCGCACGCGTGCTGCAAGCCATTGAATTCGCGGACCGCATGCGCTCCCGGCAGCTCACTGCCGCGTTGGGCACCCGGCTTGAGCAAATCTGGCTCCAACTCGGCGGCGCACAATGCGTCGACACCGAAGCCCGCGCGAATCTCGACCTTCTCTGGAAAAGTCTCGACTCTCTCCCGCAGGGTGAGCCCGATCTCCTCGGCTCCGCGCTCGCCTCGGCCCTCGACAATCTCAAAGCCCAGCCCGATCCCGCCGCCAGCAGCGATTGCGGCGTGCATCTCATGACGATCCACGGCGCTAAGGGCCTCGAATTCGAAGTCGTTATCGTGCCCGATCTTCAGGCTCCCCCGGGCCGCCGCGCCCCCGGCATGCTCTCGTGGCTGGAGCGCGGCTTGCCGCCCGAGCCCGAGCCCGCCGGCCCGGAGCAGCCCGGCGAGATCACGGAGTTTCTCATCGCGCCGTTCCAGCAAAAAGGCGCCGACAGCGGCAAAGCCAAAAAGTGGGTCGATCGCCAGCACCACGAACGCGAATTGCAGGAAGCCTGCCGTCTCCTCTACGTCGCCGCCACGCGCGCCCGCGACGAGCTTCATCTCTTCGCGCGCCCGAAGTACAAGACCGGGAAAGACGGCAAATACATTCTGGCTGACCCCACTGAAAGTTTGCTGAAAACAGCGTGGCCAGCTTTCGAGGAGGAGATAAAAAGACGCTTTGCTGAATGGCGTGTGGCGAATGAAATCGAAGAGCTTGCCGCCAAGGATCAACCGGAAGAAGGCGAATGGACCATTGATTCGATTGCTGCTTCTGGCGAACAGACGGTGCTTGAGATGGCCCCGCCTCCGGAGCCTCCTTCAGACAAACCCACACAGCTCCGTCGCTTGCCGCCCGGATTCCACCCCGACTGTGCCGATCCCGTTTCCACCGCCGGCGATGAGCCGCTCCTTGGCGCCGGACGCCTCTACGAGCGCCACGAAGGCGGACTGCTCGCGCGCGCGCTCGGCAAAGCCGTTCATGCGCTTCTCCAGCAATTCGCCCTGCTTCTCACAATGTGCACTCGTGCATCTGCTTTCGCGGCGCTTGCGCAGCAACAGCCCCGCATCGCTGCAACCATCCGCGCCGGCGGCATCGAGCCCGCCATAGCCAATCGCATCGCCGCGCGAGCGCTGCAAATTGCGCTTCAGGCTGCCAACGATCCTCTCGCGCAGTGGATTCTTGCTCCACATGCTGACGCGGCCAGCGAAATCCGCTGGACCGGCGTTGTGGCGGGCAGTCTGCGCACGGTGCAAGTGGATCGCGTCTTCCGCGCTGGGCCCGCGCCGCAAACCACCACCGCGTCACCAGGAGAAGATACCTGGTGGATTATCGATTACAAGACTGCTCACGAGGACGACCTTGATCCCGCCTCCGCGCTGCCCGAGTTGCGCCGTCAATTCGCGCCCCAGATCGAAGCCTATGCAGCGGTCCTCCGCAACCTTCGCGGCGCCGATATTCGTCTCTGCGGAGGCCTCTACTATCCGCGAATGACCCTCTTCGATTGGTGGCAGTTGTAATCGCGCGGCTTGAGGTGCTTTTACCGGGCGCACATTTCCGACCGGCGCTCTACGCCTTGCACAGCTCTTCTGCGAAAACATCGCGGTGCGCCAGGATGAACCGCTCAGCGTTGCGCAGCAGCAGCGCGTACGCGGCGACCGCTGCGAAGGCAAGAGGCCCGAAGATCCACGCGCCGATCCATGGATCATGGAAGTATCGGCAGAGAAGCGTCACGGGAAACTGCAGCGCCATGCTTCCGAACAGAACCAGCATAATCAGAAGGCCGCTGGTGCGGTTGGTTGGCGTGCCTCCTCGCCGTTGCTGCACCTGCCCCGGAACAAACCGGCGCGGCGCTTGAATCGAGCGCAAGGTTCCCAAAGCCAGATTGGCTCCGATCACGAAAACCGTCCACAGCCCGGTGGAGACTTGTGTGGCCATCGAAATCGGTACGCGCGTGAAGACCGACACTAACACCCAGGCCAGCCCCGCTTCGGCGATGATCACCGCCAGACTCATCAGATTCTTGGCCACAATCACGTCACGCAAGCGAACGGGCGCGAGCAGATATACCTGCACGCCGAGCCCGTCCGCGCCAAATACGTTGTAGAGCCCCGCGAGAACCCCGAATAGAACGTAGGCAATCGCTCCGGGAAGATAGTAAGTGGAATGCCCGGAAAAAACCGTCCGGTTCAAAAGCACGACGAAAATCAGCGGAGTCAGCATGCCGATGAGCTGCACTCCGTTGCCGCGCAGTGTAAGCCATTCCTTGCGCAAACAAGCCGCAACAATCGGCGCGAATGCCGGACGAACAGCAACCGGTGGTGCGGCCATGGCAGCAGAGCCGGTAAGTTGCGAGCGCGACTTGCTGCGCTGGTCCGACCGCTCACTGGTTCGCCGGCTCACGCCCTCACTCAGGTATTCGCCGAGAAACTGCTTGTGCAGCCGGATCGCAAACACTGCCGCGAACAGCGCGGTACTTGCCAGCAGCCCGGTGAATTGCGCCAGCGCCTCAATTGGATGTGCGAGTTGAAGGATCGCATTGGCGGCGAAGCCCGGAGGCAGCCAGTGCAGGCCCGTTCCGGAGCTGTGCAGAAGATTTAGAACCATGCTGCTTCTGCCGGCGAGGGCGCGCGCCGGAGCGCGCTGAAAGTTCAGGAACTGAAATCCAATGACGGTCAGCGCCATCAGCGCGCTGAAGATCTCGCGAAAGCGGCGATTGGCAAGCCAGCGTTCCAGCCACGCACCGATCATGCGCATCAAAAAGACATTCATCAGCGCGTAAACCGCGAGAACCACCAGTGCGGGCAGCGCCAGCGCAGGCTTCGCCACGCCGATTCCCACAGCTGCGGCCAGCAGAGCCAGACAGCCCACAATGGTGCTCGGCGTCAGCAGGCCGATGAAGGTTCGCAAAACCAGGTAGCGCCCGAAGCGCAGAGGAAAGCGTATCAGCGATGAAGGATCGAAATTGGAGACAGCAGCAGCCACGTTCTGGCCGTTGACGCTTACGAAAAGCCACAGCAACGTGATGGCGGCCAGAAGCGGAGCCAGGCGCTGCGGGTGGTTGTCGGCGATCGCGAGCCAGGCAAAGAATCCGCTGCCGCCGATCGGACCAATCACCATCAGGGCAAGAAACGGCCAGACGATCATGCGCAAGAGAATGGCGAATGCTAACCCAACTGCCTGGCGTGTGCCCGTCGATCGCCGGCGAAACGTGCTGTTGATGAAGATGCGCCATCGCAGCCATGCCACGGCAAGAAGCTGCGCGCGCACAGGAATGTCTTGCGTGGGAAATGGGAGCAGCTTCCCGGCTTCTAGCTCAGCCATGAAAGTTCCTGCTCGGGCGCCGTCGCTGCCGGATTTCCTTCGCGGTTGGTCCCGACAATCTCGAGGAAAATTTCTTCCAGGCTGCGCTGCTTCCCGCCTGAGGGCGAAACTCCATTCGCATTCGCCTGGCCTGCGCGCAGCTCCTCCAGCGATCCCTGCGCCACCAACTGGCCGCGATGAATAATCGCGACGTGCGTACACAGGCGCTCCACAATCTCCAACACGTGCGACGTGAGGAACACAGTCGCCCCGCGCGCGATCATTCTTTGCAGCATGGCCTTCAGCGTTCCAGCTGCCACCGCGTCGACGCCTTCAAAGGGCTCATCGAGGAAAAGAACTTCGGGCCCATGGATCACAGCGGCAGCCATAGCCAGCTTCTTCTGCATCCCGTGCGAAAAATCGGTAATCAGCTTCTTGCGCTCATCGGCAAGCTGCATAAACTCCAGCAGCTCCTGCGTGCGTTGCAACGTGGTGGCGCGATCGAGCCCGTACATGCGCCCCACGAACCGCAGGTATTCTTCCGCGGTCAGGCGGCCGAAGAGAGCCATCCCTTCCGGCACCACGCCGATCTGCCTCTTCACTGCAGCCGGGTTGGCCTTCAGGTCCTCGCCGAGAATGCGAATGCTTCCCGAAGTCGGCGCCAGCAGGCCCGTGAGCATTTTGATCGTGGTGGATTTGCCGGCCCCATTGGGACCAAGAAACCCGAAAAATTGGCCTGCTTCCACGCGCAGATTCACATTCTGAACCGCGGTGAAATCGCCAAAGCGGCGTGTCAGCGCAGCGGTATCGATGGCGGGCGTTGTCATGGGTCTTTAATGACTTGAAACCACGATACACGCTGCTGGCTCAGCTTGTGTGAAAAACCCCGAGCTCAGCACCGCGAGTTTACGCCGATGGTTCTTCAAGAGACGCCTATCGCACAGCGCAAATCAGCTTTCCGGTATCCTGTAGTTGAACGCTTGTTGATTTTTCGAACTTGCAGAGGAGAATTTACATATGGCTAAGTCCGTCAAGAAATCAGGCGCCGCGCCCAAGGCTGCCGCGAAACCAAGCAAACCCGCCGCAAAAAAGACCGTCGCCTCGGCAAAGGCATCCAAAGCTTCGGTCGCCCACGATCAGGTTGCGCAGCTTGCGCATCGTTTCTTCACCGAGCGCGGCCACACCCATGGCCACCATGAAGAGGATTGGTTCCGCGCCGAGCAGGAGCTGCACGCCAAGGCCTCCTGATCGGCTCGGCCCGTTCTTTCGTTGGCAACACGACGCTCCCTTGCGGGCGCATTGCCTTCTGCTGGAAATAAAACCAAGAATCCGCGCTATTGTAAATTCGCCATCAGGCTTTCCAGCGCGGATTTCGGCGGCCGTGTGAGCGATTCGGGCAGCGTGCCCAGCGGCTCGTCCACCAGGTTCAACTGATCGATGAACGTTTCCTTTTGCGCGTCGATGTAGAAGACACCGGTAAGAATTTCATCCTTCACATGTGCTTCCATCAGCGTCCGCACCGCGTTCGCTTTGTCGGTCGGATCGTAATCCTCGAGCAGCTTGCGCAGCCTGAGCTGCGAGCCGTCGTGCATCTCCACGTTGTACACTTCGCCCGAATCGTAGTCCACCTCGATGTCGTCGAAGCTGGCCACAAATCCGATCTCATTGATCGGCTCGTCGTTCTCCTGCAGAAATTTGTAGCTCTTCGTCGACCCCTCGTGGTCGTTGAACGTCACGCAGGGGCTGATTACGTCCAGCATCACGGTCCCCTTGTGCGCGATCGCCGCCTTCAGCATGGCGAGCAACTGCTTCTTGTCGCCGGAGAACGAACGCCCCACAAACGTCGCGCCCAACTGGATCGCCAAGGCACAGGTATCGATCGGCGGCAGTTCGTTGATCACGCCCGTCTTCAGCTTCGATCCGATGTCGGCCGTGGCCGAGAACTGTCCTTTGGTCAAACCGTACACGCCGTTGTCCTCGATGATGTAGATCATCGGCAGGTTGCGCCGCATCACGTGGACAAACTGGCCTATGCCGATCGAAGCCGTATCGCCGTCGCCGGAAACGCCCAGAGCGGTCATCGTGTGATTGGCCAGCACCGCGCCGGTGGTTATGCTCGGCATGCGCCCATGCACGCTGTTAAAGCTGAACGAGCGGTTCATGAAATAGGCGGGGCTCTTTGACGAGCAGCCGATGCCGCTCATTTTCATCACCCGCTCCGGCTCCACGCCCATCTCCCACATCGCGTCGATAATGCGCTCGCTGATCGCATTGTGTCCGCAACCCGCGCATAGCGTCGACTTGCCGCCGCGGTACTCAATGACCGGCAGACCAATATGATTCAGTTTCGGGCCCGTGGCCCCACTCGCCGTTGTGGTCGCCATTTTAGAGGCCCTCCTTGGTTGCAAACTCATCCGTGATGGTGCGCGCGTCGATTGGCAATCCGTTGTAGTGCAGAATGCTGCGCAGCTTCGCCACCTGCTCGGCAGGAAGATCGAGCTTCAGCAGGCTCGCCATCTGCGCATCGCGATTCTGTTCCACCACGTACACGCGCTCATGGCTGGCCACAAAGTCGTGAACTTCGTGCGCAAACGGATAAGCCCGAATGCGCATATAGTCCACGCTCAACCCGTGCTCCTTCTCGATCTGGTCCAGGCTCTCGCGCAGCGCGAAATCCGTCGAACCGTACGCCAGGAATCCGATCTTCGAGGTCCCGTTCTTCGTCACCACGGGCGCAGGAACCAGCTTGCGCGCATTCTCGAACTTGCGCGCCAACCGGTCCATCACCTTCTGATACTCATCAGGCCGCTCGGTGTATCCGGCCGCATCGTCGTGTCCCGAGCCGCGCGTGAAGTACGCCGCCTTGGGATGTTTCGTTCCTGGCAGCGTGCGCCAGCCGATGGCGTCGCCATCCACGTCGCGGTAGCGCGCAAACCCGCCCATCCGGTTCAGGTCTTCCGCCGTCAGCACCTTGCCGCGATCGAGCGGCTTGTCAGGATACGCAAATGGCTCCGACATCCAGTTGTTCATGCCCAGATCCAGATCCGTCAGCACAAACACCGGCGTCTGCAACCGCTCCGCCAAATCAAAGGCCGCATAGCTCAGCTCGAAGCACTCCTTCACCGAGCCCGGCAGCAGAACCACGTGCTTGGTGTCGCCGTGCGAAAGGAACGCTGTCGACAGCAGATCGGCCTGCTGCGTGCGCGTGGGCATGCCCGTCGAGGGCCCGCTGCGCTGCACATCGAAAATCACGCCGGGAATCTCGGCATAGTAACCCAACCCGGAAAACTCGCCCATCAGCGAGATGCCCGGTCCCGATGTCAACGTCATCGCCCGCGCGCCCGCCCAGCCCGCGCCCAGCACCATGCCGATCGCGGCCAGTTCGTCCTCGGCCTGCACCACGGCAAACGTCGCCTTGCCCTCAGGCGTCACGCGAAACTTCTTCAGTAAATCCGTCGTCGCCTCAATTAGCGAAGTCGACGGCGTAATGGGATACCACGCCACCACCGTGACGCCCGCAAATACCGCGCCCATCCCGCAAGCCGCGTTGCCGTCCACGATGATCTTGCCCTTCGTCTGGTTCATCGGCTCGATGAAGTAGGGGTCCTGCTTGGTGAAATTCACCTTGGCGTACTCGTAACCCGTCTCCACGGCCCCGTAGTTCAGATCGAAGACCTTCTGTTTCTTCGAAAACTGCTTCCGCACGCACTGTTCCACCACGCCCAGGTCGATGCGCAGCAGTTGCGCCACCACGCCTACATACACCATGTTTTTGACCAGCTTGCGCAACTTGGCCTCGGGACATAGCGCCTGGGTCAGCTTGTCGAAGGGAACCGGATAGCACACAACATCGTCGCGGTACCGGCTCAGATTCAGGTACTCTTCGTAGATGGCCACGCCGCCGGCGGGCAGCGCCATCATGTCTTCCTGCGCCGTTTCCGGATTTAGCGCCACCAGCACCTCGGACTCGCGTTTGCGCGCCACGTACCCGTCTTTGCTGGCCCGGATCGTGTACCACGTCGGCAGTCCGGCAATGTTCGATGGGAACAGGTTCTTCCCGCTCACGGGCATGCCCATTCCAAAAATGCTTTTCAGCAGCACGCTGTTAGCAGACTGCGACCCTGATCCATTGACCGTGGCTACGTTAATGCTGAAGTCGTTCGCGACGCGCGCACGCGCACTGCTTTCGCTCTGTTCTTGACCCAGAGCAAGGTTTCCTGTCGCCATTTGGCGGGATTCCCTTCCGATAAATTCTTTCCGCTTTACGGGTGCCGGCTCGCTCTACCAGGCTGCCGGTGCATTGATCCCGATATGTGATTATAGTCACTTCTCACTTCGGTCGTCCCACACAGCGCCACAAAGGTAACCCCTCTATGCCCTTTCGCCACACCGCCCGCTTCGGACCAGCACTCCCACAACCACTTTGTTTTCATCCGTCCAACCCAATCTCCCCGCTCGTCCAATCTCCGTTCGCCGTCCTTCCGCGCATCAATCTGCTCGCAATTCCCTCACCCACGCACGAGACAAGCTAATGGCTAATAGCTAAAAGCTGTCTTTCCGCATCCCTCTTCCACCGCGCAATCAGCGCCAGCGCAATCACCACCAGCGCCAGCGTCAGCCCGATCCACAGCCCGTATATCCCCCACTTCAGTCCAAAGCAAAGAAAAAATCCCAGCGGCAATCCCAGCACCCAATACCCCACCAGGTTCGCCCACATCGGCGCGCGCGTTTCGCCCAGCCCGCGCAGTGCTCCCGTGCTCACCGTCTGAATCCCATCGAACACCTCAAACGCGGCCACAATCGCCAGCAGTCCCGGCCCCACCGCCAGCACTCTCGCATCGCTCGTATACAACTCGATCAGCGGCCGCGGCCACACCAGCAGCGCCACCGCGGCCAGCAGCATAAAGCTCGTTCCCATCCCCAGCGCCAGCCACCCCGCGCGCCGCGCTCGCGCCGCGTCGCCTGCGCCCACCGCGTGCCCCACGCTCACCGCCGCCGCTGCCGAAATCCCCAGCGGCACCATGTACGTCACGCTCGCGTAGTTCAGCACAATCTGGTGCGTGGCCAGCGCCACCGGCGTCAGGTACCCCGCGGAAAACGTCGCCAAATTCCACGCGCCCACCTCCAGCAGAATCTGTCCCGCCGCCGGAGCGCCCAACTTCAGCAGCCGCTTCAGCCGCGCCGCCTGCGGTCCCGCCCAGTGCCGGAACAGCGGATGCCCGCGCTTGCGCTCATATCTCCACGCAAAGCCCATCAGCGCCAGCGCCATCGTCACGCGCGCAAACACCGTCGAAATCGCCGACCCGTTCACTCCCAGCGCCGGCATTCCCAGCTTGCCGTAGATCAGCACCCAGTTCAGGAACCAGTTCACCAGGTTCGCCGCCACATAGGTCACGGTAATCACGCGCACCTGGCCCACGCCCTGCAAATACCGCCGCGACGCGCCATAGAGCAGCAGCGGCAGCGTGCCCCAGTTCAGCAACTGCAGATATCCGCTCGCCGGCATCGCTACTTCCGCCGCAATTCCGAAGCGCCCAAAGAAGAAGCTCGCCAGCGCGATCCCCGCCATAATCGGCACCGCCGCAATCGACGCCAGATACACGCCCTGCGCCAGCCAACGGTGGCACTCGTCGTGATCCTTGCGCCCGTAGGCCTGCGCCACCAGCGTGTCCAGCCCCAGCATCAGCCCCATGCCAAACATGCTCGGCGTGTAGCAGACGGCGTTGCCCAGCGCCACCGCCCCAATCGCCGCCGGACCCAGCCTTCCCACCATGATGGTGTCCACCACGCCCATCAGCATCCAGCCCAGCTCGCTCAACACCACCGGCAGGGCCAGCGCCACCATCGCGCCCAGCTCCCGCCTCCACTCCGCGTGCCCTTGACCCATCACTCCAATCTAACCGGCGGGTCGGCGGTCAGGGGCCGGTGGGAAACGAGGATGGCAGAGGAGAGCGCAAAGAGCACGAAATGTTCGATTTGGTTCGACCGGGAGCCGGCGAAATGGTCGAAGATCCTTGGACAAACACCCCGCAAAGGTTCAAAGAATCCGGCCCGAAACGCTGAGTGGTGCGCACGAGAATTTCCCGAAATGGGGCGAAATGGGCCAAGAATTTTGAACTTTTCTTGAGTGAAGTTTGCCGATAATTACCCACTCTTCAGGCAAGATGGGCTTATACAGCAGACAACTCCACGTTATGGGGCGTTAAAAGGCGCTTATTGCGCAGTTTTGCGCGCCGTGCGAGTGCGTCTGCGAAAGGAGCAGGCCATGTTGAGGGTGATGCGGGAAAGAGCGAGATTGGAACTGGAGCGGAAAGTGCGGCCGTACAGGAAGGCGCTGACGCAGCCGCGACCGAAGGAGGGCTGGTTGCGGGCGATGCGGATGGCGGTGGGGTTCCCGGCGGAGCGGATTGCCGAGACGATGCAGTTGACGCCGAAGATGGTCTTTTACATGGAGCGGTCGGAACAGAAAAGGAAGATCAGCCTGGAACGGCTGGAGCAGATGGCGCGGGCGCTCGAATGCGATCTGGTGTATGGATTGGTGCCGTGGCAACGATCGCTGGAGGACCGGGCGATGGAGCTGGTGGAGCAGGAGCTGTGGAGGAAGAGGTACACGACGCAGCGAGTCAGCAAGTCGGCGAGTTAGCGGGTCGGCGGAGCGAGTGTTGGGTTGCGGTTCGGAATGGCGTTGCTGGGCGTTTCGGCTTGGCTAGAATGCGCTGGCGATTGCTGCAATGGCTGCCAGGGCCGCCGCAACGCCGCTCCAAATAGATGCCATCTTGTTCAGGCGGGAGGCCTCCATAAGCACCTGTCGCAGGTTTTCCAGGCCAACATGCGCGTCCAGAATGTGAAGCTCTGGATTATCGGAGATTGAGGCTGCAATGTCCTCCACCGCATCGGGTGTCGGTCGGCTCGAGCGAAGCCAATAGTAGGCGGCTGCGAGTGCCGCCGCCGCGGTGGAAAGCGAAAGAACTACGAGGATAGATCGGTGAAGATTCATTGGGCTCTTCTACTCCTCTTGCTTCTACTTCTTGCCCTTTAGCTCCGGGTCTGTCGTCGCCGGGGCCGCTGGCTCGGGGGCTTCGCCCTGTCTCTTCTGGCTGACCAAAAGGGCGCGGATGTAGGACGAGATGACATCGCCCGCGGGGTCGGAAAGCGCCGGGTTATGGCGGATCTCATGGAGAAGCCGGTTCCAGTAGTCTGCGGACAAGTGCTCCGCGCGGTCGCTCTGCTTTATTGTTGTGGAGGCCAGGTACTCGACGCGTTGCCCGAGGGCCATCATGTTCGCTCGGAGATCGTTGAGGGCGGAAAGCACCTCCCCGAGGGAGCGCTGTTCCGGCTTGTCGCTCTGTCGGAGCGCTTGGAGGTTGATGGTCATCGATATAGGCGTCTGCAGTTTGGACGGGTCTTCCTCGAGGGCGCGGATTTGCGCGGCAATTTCGCGTTTTGCCTCCTCGGCGCTGTCCAGGTCATGGTGATCCAGCTCTATCGTTCTTGTCCCGGCAACGTCAAAGGGTAACTCGTCACCTTTTCTCACGATCTGCACCAGTGGTTTGCGGATCGCATGACGGATTGCCAACTCGTAAAACACGTTTGGGTTTCGGTCCGTCAGGTCGGCTAGAACTAGCGGATCGTCGACAATGTGCTGTATCACCTGGCTTGTGATGAGGCCGGGTTCGGAGATCCTGTCGGCGCGGAGCGCCTTGTACCCACACTCCAGCGCAGCCGGTTCGACCACGTGTTTGAGAATTTGGTCGGATCGCTTCCTAGTTTCCGATCCGGCTTCACCGATCGGCGCAATTACAAAACAGATTCGCTCTTGTGTGGACACTTGCCAACCATCCTTTCGCAGGGCACTTAGGGGAGTGGGCGTTGTTTCATGTCGTTTACTGCCTCGATAAGCTTGACGGTCTCCTCCATATCCAGCGTGTCACCCTTATAGAGAAGCAGGAGGAGTCCCTGAAGATTCGAGGGCAGCTTCACGCCCTGCTTGACGACGAGAATGAACCTTTGACCGAAAAGGGCCATCGCGGCGCCGATTTCAATGAGTACATTGTCATTTAATACGACTTGCTCATTCCCTTCCTTATCGACCAGGTGTCTCTCGTCCTCGACGTGTATTATGGCTGCGCCGCACGACCGCATGTCCTCCATGACTTTGCCCGGAACTGGCTGTGAGACTGTCTGCGATTGAACTGAAACCACGGCCTCTAGCTCTCCGAATTTTAGGAGCTTTTTGATCGGTTCGATCAGCGCGTGGTTTTTCCCGTGCGTGATGAATACCCTTTTGCTGCGGCCAGATGGCACCTTTGTTTGTGCGTCGGCTGTGGGCGTGCCGGTTCGGTTGAGCGTAGTGGCTGGTGTTGGCTCGGCCTGCGCGGTTGGATCGACGTTAGTTTCGGTGCCAGTGTCCAGGGCGGCTGGCGGCGCGTTCCCGGCGAGTTCGACATACGTCCTGTCCTTGATCTGCTGCAGGAATCCGACCGCGCTTGCGCCCTCGAGGATCAGCTTTAAAACTTCCGCGGTTCTGTCTTGTGGGACGCCCATCTCCATAAGTACGTTCTGCGCGATCGCGTCTTTCGGCACCGGCGCACCGTCATATTTTCCGAGAAATTCGCGGATGATGCGGGGACGCAGGAGCGCCTCACGCTTTGCCGCGGCGTCGTCGCCCTCGGCCGTTGGCCGAATGATCCGCATCCCGAGCGGAGTGATGGCGATCGCGTCGGCGTTATAGCCGCCGGTTGTCAACCCGTAGGCTATCGATGCCCCCGTGAGCATTCTGAATCCGCTGGATGACGGCTGGATACCTATTGCTTTGGCGACTTGAAGTGGCGTTGACGGTTTGTAGCCGTAGTTGTCGCCGATCGCCGAGGCAATGCGAATCGCCTTCCCCAAGGAGAGGCTTGGGATGTCGGCTTGGCTGATGTAACTGCGGCCCTTCTCGGGTTTCGTCGTGTTCGAATCGGTCTTCGATTTCATTTCGCCCCCGAAAGCAGAATATCACGGCCGTGAGAAATATCAAAGATTGCGTGGAAATATTTTTCTTTTATGTTTTGCTGATTTTGAATGACTTATTCATTTGCATAGAATGTCGTCTTGTTTAAAGCGCGCTTTTACAGCGTTCCACGTGCGGCCGGTGGCAGATTTTCCAGACGTGGCGTAGCTTCTGATTTTAGTTAAGTGTATTAGAATAAATATGTTGATAGATCAATGGAATGCGAGAGCCCGGTGAATCCCTCCTAAGAGCGTGACCAGCGGGAATGTGATGTGGAAAAAGTACCACACACTTTCTTCTCTGCGGGCTCTGGTCATAAGTCGGGTTTGGGAGCGGGGAGGGCGGGGAGGGTTCTGGCCTCGAACGAGATGCGTGGTTCGCCGGGTTGGATCTTGAGCGGGTCAGGCGGTTCGGGATCGACCCATGGGGGATCGGCGGAGAGTCTCTCGATCAGGCCGGGGCCGTCCCATTCGTCTTCGGACTCGGCAGGCGCGTGCTTGGCGCCGGAGAGAGCTCGACGAGGAGGCGCGCGCCGGTCATGTTGCCGGCGATGGTCTTTTCGACGAGGGCGCGGGCGATGCGATCGGACTCGTCGTTGAGGATGACGTTGACAGAGTTGCGGAGGCGCTCAGCGCCGCGGCCGGGAGGGAGCTTGCGGCGGCGACGGCGGGGCGCAGAGGGGACGCGGCTGGAGGGCTTTCTACCGCGACGACGAGGAGCGGTCGCTGTAGACGCCGGTTTGCGGCCGGGTTTGCCGCTCTTGCGCGTTTTGTTGCCCTGCTTGCTCATGTTGTCGCCGCCTGTGCCAGCGCGCATGGGAATTGTCGGTAGGCCCAGCGGCGTGGCGCAAAAAAACGGAAGGCGTTGGAAGGCCTTCCGTCCAGTTTGGTCAATATAAGTAGAGAGTAGCCGAAAGTGGGGTAATTTTCGGCAATGAAAGCAGTGATTAGTGATTAGTGGTTAGTGATTAGAAAAGGAACGACTTAGGGGGAAGCTGGGGCGACGATCTGAAGGTCAGGGGGCTTGACAAAAAAGCAGGGAACAGGGATCAGGGATCAGAAAAGTACGGACCGAGGGACCAAGGGAACGAGGGAGCGAGAAAGCGGGGAGTAGTCCCTACGTCCCTAGTTCAGCGTCTGCACTTCCACCGAGAGCACCGCCGGCAGATCGCGCACGATCGGCGCCCAGCTATCGCCCGCGTCGGCCGATGCATACACCTGACCGCCCGTGGTGCCAAAGTACACGCCGCACTTGTCCAGCGAGTCCACGGCCATCGCATCGCGCAGCACGTTCACATAGCAATCCTTTTCCGGCAGTCCCTTGGCCAGCGGCTCCCACTCGTTGCCGCCCGTGCGGCTGCGGTAGACGCGCAGCTTGCCGTCGAGCGGAAAATGCTCCGAGTCGCTCTTGATCGGCACCACGTAGAGCGTCTCCGGCTCGTGCGCATGCACGTCGATCGCGAATCCGAAGTCAGTGGGCAGGTTGCCGCTCACCTCGCGCCAGTTCTCGCCGGCGTCGTCGGTGCGCATCACGTCCCAGTGCTTCTGCATGAACAGCACATCGGGCCGCGAGCGGTGCATGGCTACGTGATGCACGCAGTGGCCGACCTCAGCCGTCGGGTTCGGAATGAAGTTCGACACTAGCCCCTTGTTGATCGGCTTCCACGTCGCGCCGCCATCGTCGGTGCGGAACGCGCCCGCGGCCGAGATGGCAATGTAGATCCGCCTGGGATTGGTGGGATCGAGAATGATCGTGTGCAGTCCCATGCCGCCCGCGCCCGGCTGCCACTCTGGGACGGTGCCGTGGCCGCGCAGGCCGGAGAGCTCGTGCCAGTTCTCGCCGCCGTCGGTCGAGCGGAACAGCGCCGCGTCTTCCACGCCCGCGTAAACCGTCTCCGCATCGGTGAGCGAGGGCTCCATGATGCCACACGCGCTTGAACTCCCAGGGATGCTGCGTGCCGTCGTACCACTGGTGCGTGGTCAGCGGCTTGCCCGTCTCCGGCGACGTGTCGTACACGAACCGGTTGGGCAGCGCCGTGGGCGGGCCGGGCAGCGGAATCGCTTCATTCGGCAATCCCGGCTGGTGCCAGGTCTTGCCGCCGTCGTCGGAACGCTGGATCAACTGCCCGAACCACCCGCTCGTCTGCGAAACGTAAATCCGGTCGGGGTCCACCGGCGAGCCCTTCATGTGGTAGATCTCCCAGCCGGCGAAGAACGGCCCGCTCACCGTCCAATCCTTGCGCTTGCCGTCGGAGTTGAGAACGAACGCGCCCTTGCGCGTTCCCACAAGCACTCGCACACTGCTCATTTCGACCTCCAGCCTGGCGGCGCTTCAGGCACTGAGACCCGAATCCAGGGGAACGCCGCTCCGCTATTTTTTCCAATTTCCTTGCAAATTCGCAAGGATTTTCTGAGGGGCTCCTCTTGTTACTTCGCATCCTGGGTTTCGGCAACCGAGATCAGGCGCACCGGCCCGAGCAGGCCCGAAGGCAAGAGCGGCGAATCGGCCTTGTATGGCGTGAAGTCTGCGAATGCGTATTTCTTCAACGCCCACGGCTGCTGGTCGCCGATCATGCGGTTCACCCAGAGATTCGTCACCTCGATAACGAGCTGGTTATTGCCCGGAGTGAGCACGCCTGTGAGATCGATCTTGAATGGCGCCTTCCACAAAATGCCGAGATACTTGCCATTCACCGCAATTTCGGCAACATCCCGAACGTCGCCGAGGTCAAGCCAGATGTGAGCTCCAGGGGCGAACGCACTGTCCGGAACCTGAATCCTCTTGGAGTAGGTCCCTGTTCCCGAGAAATATTTGATTCCCGTATCGGCACTCTCGCTCCAGGAGGTAAGCTGATCGAACTCCGCGGTCTCCGGAGCGCCCCTGCCGGGTTCGAAACTTAAATACCAGTTTCGACTGAGCTCGTCATTGGGCTCGGCAACCTCGGTTTCCCTTAGCTCGGCGATCTGCCGCGAAGCCGCCGCGGCCGGCGCGCGAAAGACGACGAACGCCGTTCCGTACGGATCGAGATGCAGAGGAACCGTCGTGCGGCCATCCGCGATGCGATAAGGGGCCGGCTGCGTTGCGCCGGTCGCAGGATCCCACAACTCCGGCGCCTTTCCATCCACCCGGAATGTGGCGTCCACGTTCTCCGTGCGGTCCTGGCGGTTGTCCACGAAATAAACGTCGCCGTCTTCCAGTTCGCGGTGCACAAACATCAACGTGGAATCGGGTTCTGGCTTCGTGTACTCCCAGTCGCGCGCCACACCAAGTGCAGCCAGCACATCGTTCGCGCTCATCCCCGCGTAGACCCTTCCCTTTCCAACCTTGCGCATCGACTGACCAGCCGCCGGCCGTCTTCCCCACAGCCGGCCCGCGACGCGCTTGAACTTCTTTTCGTCATCGGCGAGGCTCGGCGAATCCGTCGGCCTGTTGCCCACCAGGACCGCGCCCTGCGCAACCAGATTCAGGATCTGGCGCAACACCGGCAACGTCATGCGCTGGCTGCGCCCACCTAGATACAGAATCCGATAGGTTGTTCCACCTGGCGTCACCAGCCGTCCATCCTTAAACGACAGCTCGTGAAGCACCACGTCGCTGTTCACAAAGTCGAAGCCATAGCCATCCGGCGCGTCCTCGATCGGCTTCCAGCCGAAGACTGCCGTCAGCGGACCCTCCTCGCCATAGAAGTAAGCAACGTCGGCGGAGAAATGGCCTTGCTGAAGCAAGTAGGAGCATCGCGAAAGATAAGTGACCCACGGCCTGGCATCTTCAGCCCACGTATCGTTGCGATTGAACCAAAGGCCGTAAGGGCCGAGAGTCAGCCCCGGCGCCATATCGGGCACCGGTTGATGCGTGGACTCGTGTATCTCGAAGCGGTTCACGCCCAGTGCGAACTCAAGGTCCGCAACCTTCTTCAGGCTATTCGGCGAAAACGACCACGCCGGCCCGCGCGAGGTCATGGACTCCGCACCGACGAGATTCTGCCCGTAAATATGCGCCACGGATGCGGCTCCGCGCAGATCGGCGATGTAATCGATGTCCGGTCCTGGGCTGCCCGCATAGGTCCACATCGCTCCTATGGGCACATCGGTCTTGCTGCGCATCTCCATATCGTCGCCGAGCATGGGCCGATGATCCTCAAGCGCTTCTCCGTAGTAACTCATCCCGTGGCTGTGTAAGTCGTCGGCAATTTCGCCGTAGTGATTTTCCGCGAGAAGCTGGCCAATGGTGCGCCGGAAATCCCAAAGAAAGCGGTCTGTATCTTCGGTGCTCTTGATCACTACCCCAGTAAGTGCCGGCAGCCATGGATGCGGATCGTAGCCGCGCCGCTCCTTGAATTCCTCCAGGATGTTATCTGTCCAATTCTGCGGCCCCGACTCGATGCTATCGGTGAGTAAGTACGAGATACCATCCTTGCCCATGTTCTCCGGCCCAACCGTGTCCGCATACATTTTGAGATAGCCGTCCACATAGTTCTTCACATACCCGCCGTTCAGCTTGTCTACTTCGAGGCCAGTCGCCTCCGCCGGAGCCGGGCCGTTCTCATGGCCGGTAAGCGAGTAACCAATACGTAAGACCATCCAGTTCCCATCCGGCGGTGTCCAATCGAGCGTTCCATCGGGCTTCATCTTGCCCGTCAGGTCGATCACGTCTTCCTGCGGCACAATGAACTGTGGCGCAACCTGGGGATCGCGAATCGCGTAGAAGTCGCGCGCGGTGGCGTACCCGGCGCGCTTCTCCCATTCGTTCATGCGCGCGCCGCTCTCAAGCACCAGTTCCGTGATTCTGTGGTCGTGCTCCGGCACGCCGGCCGGCTGCGCGGGAAAAACGATGCGGAAATACCGCGCTGTCACAGCGTCAAACGAAACGGTGCGCTGCACCAGGCTGCTGAAGGGAATGTCGGCGACTTTCCTGAAGTTCACGCCGTCGTCGCTGGCCTCAATCCGCGGCGGAATGGCTTGCTGTCGTGATCGAAGACGCTGATGGCATCGCTCAGGCCGGCCAGCGTCACCGCCTGAATCGTTTGCGGATGGCCGTAGTCGAACTGCACCCAGCTTTCCTTGCCCGGTTGGCTTGCGGGCAGATCGAGCGCCACGGTATTCACATCGCCATCGGAGAGCGCGGCCACATTCGCCGTTCCGCCGCTCGAAGTGACTTGCGGGTTCAGCTCCTCCTGTGTCTTGTCGCCATCGGGAATCCTGTACGCGATCACCGCGGCATCGGCATAAAACTGCGGAGGAGTCACAATCGTTCCATCGGGAGTGCGCCGCCCCGGTACCGCGAAGTTCTGGAAGGTTCCGTCAACCTCGGGCGGATGGGCAAGCTCGCCGGTGAATGGCCGTCCGCCTTCGATGCGTGTTGCGGTCCACACCATCTTCTTCATTCCCTGCGCCGCGGGCACCCACGGTCCACCGGTCTCGCTCCAGCCCGGCGAGCTCGCAATGGCCACCTCCATGCCCATTTTCCGCGCCGTGGTCACCGCCGTTCTGAACGCCTGCTTCCACTCCGGCGTCATATAGATCAGCCGCTGCGGAACCACCTGCGGCGTGTTGATGGCGCCCTCGAAGATCGTCACGCCGCCCAGGCCCACGCGATGCATCCATTCGAGATCGAGCTTGATTCCTTCTTCCGAAATGTTGCCGTTCATCCAGTGCCACCACACGCGCGGCCGCGCGCCGTTGGGCGGATCGAGAAATCCTTTGAGCAACGGATCCTGGCGCGAAGCGGCGTTCGCTTGCGGATTGGCGGGGGCTTGCGCCCGAATTGGTAAGCTCGTCGCGCAGGCGGCGCAAAGAACAGCAATGAGAATCGAGCAGAGATTTTTCATTAGGACCCATTGTAGAGTCGTTGCGTCATGAGGAGAAGTCAGCGCCGACTCATGCTTCGCCGGAACGGATGTCGCACGCGGGATGAGCAAAGGAGCCCGAAGTGGAATCGATCCGCTTGAAGAGAGGCGGGAAGACAGCTTAGAAGGTGAACGCGAGGCCGGCGCGCAGGCTGCGCTGATCATCTGCGAACAGAAGCAGCGAGCCGTCACTCAGAATATACGGGCGATAGCCTTCGGCGAGCAGATTCCTCACCTCGAGCAGCGCCTCCAGGCCTCCCGATCCGTCGCGTGTGACGTGAATGGGCTGGCGCAGCCGGACGTTGAGGAATGGCGAGGCGGCGTTCTCCGCGAAGGGCGCGACTTCAGTGACGGTGCGTCGGGCTGCCAGCGATAGCTCGCGCTCCAGCGGGTTCCCGTGCCGTCCAGGGTGCCCGAGAGTGCGATCGCGTAGGTCTGCGCGTGCCGTGGATGAGCCGCCGCGAGCACTTCAGCCAGTGGAGTCGACTGCGGCAAAGCGGGCATCACCAGCGCGGCGCCGCTCGCATAGCTCACGCGAATGTAATTGGCGCCCGGCAACCGGCGCTCCACGCTGGCCTGCACGCCTGCGGAAGAGAAGGCCGGCCCGGCGGCGCGCAACAGATTGCTGGCCGGATCGAAGAGCACGGCAGCCCTGGCCGCGAGAATCGCCCTCGGCAAAGTGGCCCAAGGCCTCGATTGCGGGATTGTCGATGCGATCGGAGTAGACCAGAACGGCCACGCCCGAAGCGTCCGTCTGCCGTTCCCAGCCAATCTCCTGGTGAACCCCATGCTCGATGGCCAGTGCGCCGCCGCGCAACGCCATCACCGGCAGCCACGCCGTTGCCTCGGATTCATCCCCGCCGCTAACCCGATCCTGCGTCATGGTAGCCAACCGGTAGCGCAACGCGTTGGGCGCCACGGCGCCACTCGACGTCGGCGAACGGAAGCATCGCGGTCACCGTGCTTGGCGAGTCCCCCCTAAGCCGCCCCACCACCGCGGTGGAACCCACCTCCGCATCGATCGCGGCGCCCAAATTGCATGGTCTCGAAGCTGCGCACCGCAGCTTCATCCAGGCCTCGATCGCCCGCGCCCTCGATCTCGGGGGCCACGGTGATCGCTGCAACCGACTGCACCGATCCGGCCATGCCCAGGTCCTGGCGGAAGCCAAGCATCGATTCCATGCTGCCATTGGTGCCCGGAGCGAAATCGACGCGAGCCAGCAACTCCCGGCTGTCCGCCGGCGTGTCTTCCACAGCTGTCGAGAAGCGCTCGCCGCTCTCGCCGAAGGTTCCGGCCTGGCCGGTCGCCATGAGGCGAGCCTTCAGCTTCGGCTTGGCGCCGGAGCCGTCTGAGACCACCACCAATGGCCCGTCCTGAAGCCAGCGCAGCAGCGGCCGGTTCGCCCCGGAGCGCAGGGTCCATTTCCAGTCATCCTTTTGCGCGTCGCCGGCGCGCGGTTGAGCCGGAAGCCACTGGATCACTTCATAGAGAGTATTCAGGGTGAGATTGACAACTACCGCACCCTGGACTCTGACGTTTTCCCTGAGAGAAGGCAGGAAGTAGGGGCCCATCGCCTTGAGCGCATAGCGGCCGGGAACAAGCGCGGAGATGGCGAAGCGACCGGCGCTGTCAGTGTAGACGCTGGTCACCACGCTCTGGTCGGGACGCAGAAGCTGGACTTCCGCGCCGATCTGCGGCACGCCAGACGAGTCGCGGACCAGGCCGGTAACCGACGCCGACGCCGCTCCAAAGGTTGGAGCGGCCCCAAAGACGATCAGCACGGCCAAACCGGCGAGATGGGCAATTCGCTTCATCAGCAGATCTGAAACCCCGCCGCGTCCCTGGCGTTTCTTCCTGAAAACTCAAACCGCGCAAGCTCCGAATTCTCTGGTTCAGTTGGCGTCTGCACGGATTGACACCTATTCGACGACAAAAGGAGCCGATTGCGCAATCTCTTGTTTCGAGATCGCATCATTTATCTTCACCGTCACCTTGTACTTGCCGGGCTCCAGGCCGGCAATGGGCAGGGATTTCTCCACCGTCAACTGGTCGCTATGCGCATCTAAATCCTTTGATTCCAGTTGCTTCTCCAGAATCACGGTTCCCGCGGCATCGGTAATCTGGTAGGTAACCGTCGCTGAGTTACTCTTGGTGGCGTCGTCGATGCCAAGGTTATAAAACTGCATCCAGAAGTTCAGATCCTGGGTGCGTTTGAAGCTCACCGGCGCGGCGAGGCCCGTCGCCACGCGCGGCCGAATATACATGTTACTGATAATGAAGTTGCCGCTCCCGATCTGGCGTGAGGAGACGATGTTCATCTCGTCGGCAAGGATGAGCGACGAGGCCCCGAGCTTGTCATCTTCGTACGTCGGAACATTCAGGGCTCTTCCGTAGATTCCAATGTGATCCGGATTGTTCACGTCCTTGATGGCGATATCCAGGCGGTAGAGTCCCGGTTGCAACGGAAGCGACTTCCAATAGAGCGACTTGCGATCGAGGCTCTTTTCCAACAGCTCGGATGGCTCTTCGATCTGGACGGTGTCCTCGAAGGTCTGCACGGTCTTGTGCATGATCGTGGTTACTTTGCCCAGGATGTTCACGACCCCCGTCGACACCCCGTTCTTGGTCTCGAACGTGATGTCGCGGTTGCGCAGTTGAATCGTGATCGGCACCAGATCCATGCTGTCGGTCACCTTCACGAAGTCCGTGCGCACATCGAACGGGAAAGGCGGGCCGCTCAGCAGCTTGTGCGATGAGCTGAAAGCGTCAAGGGCTGCGTCAAGATCGCTGAACTTGATGGGCGGCGGCGCGAAAAGCTTTGAGGCCAACTCAATGCGGTCGAACTCCTTGGCCTGATCGCCCGTCCCCGTCGGGCCGGTGCCGAGCTGTTCCAGGCCCCCGCCCTTGAACCGGTCGGCCTTGCCCTGCTTGTTCATCTCTTCGTATTGCGTCAGGCCGGCGCCGGGCACGTACTTCAGCGCATCTTTCTCGCTACGGTCGATGGTGTAGTGATAATCGCCGCACTGGCAGGTATCCACGAACTCCAGGTCGATGTTCTCGCCGATGCCCTCGAGATAGCGGTAGTGCCAGGTCTCGAACGGGAACGTGGACGTCTCTCCTCCGCCTTCATCGACCGGCCGCTCGTACATGCCACCTGAAGGATGGGAGTCGATCGAGTCCGCCGGACCCCACATAATATAGATGCGTCCGCGGTCGGTCTTCCATCCCGGCTTGCCGGCCGCAAAGTGGTCGTTAGCGTATTGAATACGCCGGTAGTGCTCCTCACGAAATTCATTCTCAGGGGAATCGGGATTGGGGTTGCGCCGCTGCCAGAAGTTCTCGATGAACGCCTCGCGCTCCTCGTCGTTGCTCAGAGTCAGAAACGCTTTGCGCTCATCGTCAGAGATGATGTAGGGCACTTCCTCGTTCAGCCAGGTTTTATACGGGCCCTTCAACTCCTGCCGGAGAGCCCTCTGAGCTTTATACCGATCCTTATCGGACAGTTGGCGATTGAGCGGATCGGCCTCCTGGTCCTGGCTGGCAGCCGGCGCTGTCTGCGGTTGATTTGCGGCGGGAGAGGGGTCGCTTTGCTGCGCCAGGAGCCCGGCTGCGGGCATCCAGATGAGGCCGCAACCAAGAGCGGTGAAAAGAAGACGGCGGCTAAAGAACATCATTGCCTTCGATACTCCTGCAATCTCTTCATTTTACGGCTACTTTAGGCGTCGGGCAAGGTTCAGCGCGCGGTCGGTCGCCGATTGGACGCTTCAACGTCGCGAATGTCACCGGTTCAGAGGCAACCTCGAGTGAGAATTCGCTTGATTTGGGACCGGCGCGGCTCTCTGGAAAGGCCTTGCGCCGTCCAATCCTCAGGCTTGCGTCTCCCGCGCTTTACGCGCCTAGTCAGGGGACAGGCATCCTCATAAGCGGTGTTTCGGCGCTACTCCCAGCGTCCAGGGAGATTTTGCAGCCGGGAAGGGACTTTGACCGCGGGGGAACCTTTTTCCGTTCCGTCGCGTACACTGGAGTGTAGAAAAAGCAGGGATTTCATACGCTCATGAAGAAGATCCTTCTCATTGCTCTTGCTGTGCTCGTGGCTGCTGGACTGGTGGCCTTCATGGTCCACCGCCAGCAGTCCGGCTATACCAAGGTCTACACCGCGACCCTGGCGCGGGAAGATCTATCCACCATCATTAGCGGGACCGGCCAGATCAAGCCCACAAACTATGTCAACGTGGGCGCCGAGGTCCTGGGCCGCGTGACTCACCTTTACGTGAAAGAAGGCGAGCGGGTGACCAAGGGCGAGGTTGTCGCCCAGATCGAGAACGTGCAGCAGCAAGCTAATGTCCACGGCCAGGAAGCCTCCATCGCCGCTGCCAAAACCGACATTAAGTCCTACATTGCCGCGGAAAAGACGGCGCAGGCCAACGTCGAGCACGCGCAGGCCGACCTCGAGCAGAAGAAGCTCGACTGGGATCGCGCCCAGGCGCTCTACAAGGACGGCATCATGGCCAAGCAGGACTACGATGCCAAGAAAGCCGCCTACGACCTCGATGTCGCGTCCGTGGCACAGGCCGTCGCCCAGCTCAACCAGGCCAGGGCCAACACCGACTCGGCACGCGGCCACCTGCAAACGCAAGAGGCCAACCTCAAGGTCAATCAGGATCTCCTCGACAAGACCATCGCCACGGCTCCTTTCGACGGCATCGTGACCAACGAGCCCCTCCGCGAAGGCGAGACAGTGGTCCCGGGCATCCAGAACACCGAGGGCTCCACTTTAATGACCATCGCCGACATGAGCGTCGTCACCGCCGAGGTCAAGGTGGACGAGACGGACATCGTGAATGTCCAGCTCGGCCAGCCCGCCGAGGTCACGGTCGATGCTTTGCCCAACAAGGTCTTTAAGGGGCACGTCACGCTGGTCGGCGATCAGGCTCTTTTGCGCTCCACGGGCGTCGCCACCTCGCAATCCACCACTGGCACTGAAGAAGCCAAGGACTTCAAGGTCGTGGTCACGCTGGACAATCCTTCCGATGACCTTCGTCCCGGGCTCTCCTGCACCGCCAAGATCACCACCGCGCATAAAACCAATGTGCTCGCCCTGCCCATCCAGGCGCTCACCATGCACGATCCGGCAGCCGATAAAGCCAAGCCTGGCAGCGGCGTTCAGGCGGCGTCCACCAGCGCGAAGCCCAACCCGGTGCAGGGAGTCTTCGTCGTTCAGAAGGATGCGCACGGCAGACTGCGCGCCAGCTTCGTTCCCGTCACCACGGGCATCACCGGAGCCACCGACATCGAAGTGCTCTCCGGCCTGAGCAACGGCCAGGAGATCGTGACCGGCCCCTACAAAACTCTGCGCGACCTCAAGGGTGGCGCGTTGCTCAAGCGCGACAAGTCCGTACCAACGGTTACCACCGGCAGCTCCAGTTGACGCGCCGGCAGACGGCAATTGAATTTTGCAAAAAGGATGAGTTTCAGATGGCTTTGAACGGCATCGGCATCGAGGAACTACCGCAGACAACAGTCGTCAATGCGAACGACATGATTATCGTCGAGGACCTTTGGCGCACCTACGATATGGGTTCGGAGCAGCAGGTCCAGGCCCTGCGCGGTATCTCGCTGCGCATTCGCCACAACGAGTACGTGGCCATCATGGGACCCTCCGGCTCAGGCAAGTCCACGCTGATGAACCTCATCGGCTGCCTCGACACGCCCTCCAAGGGCCGCTACTGGCTCAACGGCCAGTTGGTTAGCGATCTCGACGACGACCAGCTCGCGCGCATCCGCAACAAGGAGATTGGCTTCGTCTTCCAGACCTTCAATCTTCTCGGCCACGCGCCACCTCGCTGCACAACGTGGAGCTGCCTCTCATCTACAACGGCACTCCATCCGCCGAGCGCATCGCGCGCGCCAAGCAGACCCTCGCCGACGTGGGCCTGGAATCGCGCATGATGCACAAGCCCAACGAGCTCTCCGGCGGCCAGCGCCAGCGCGTCGCCATTGCCCGCGCCCTGGTCAACAATCCGTCGATCATCCTCGCCGATGAGCCCACCGGCAACCTCGACTCCAAGACCGGGCGCGGAGATCATGGCCCTCTTCGATCAGCTCCACGCTCGCGGCAACACCATCGTCCTCGTCACCCACGAGGCCGATATCGCCCAGTTCGCTCATCGCGTCGTCCACATCCGCGACGGCCAGATCTTCTCCGACGAGCCATCTCCGAGAGCCCGTTAATCGTCGAGACTCAAAGAAAATCTGCCGTCGCCGCGACCGCATTTCTCGGCTGGAGTTTTCCACAACTTCCCGCGCAATCTTCTCCCGACATTCATCAAACCGCCTTGACAATGATCCAAAAGTGGTACAAGATTTCCACAGAATGCGAGGGAAGAGACGCAGGCGGTCAGGTTGGCCGCTGAGCGCACGTTGGGGGTTAGCCTGGCCCCTCCTTCTACCCTACCTGATCGGCGACTTTGTGCGCCGTCATCCATTGCGCTGGTCGTTGCGCAGTGGAGCCAACTATTCCTCTGGTTTGTTCGCCAATCAAGTCTATCGCAGGTCTAAATCAGTGCATCGTTTTGCATTCGCTGATCCTGCAGCATTCGATGATCTGTCCCGTTACCGCGGGATCTTCGCCAACTGACGCTGCAAAATGCGGGTTCTTTCGGAAGCCTGAAGTGTAGGTTTCCCTTCGGAAGTGGATTCAACTGGCATTGGACCGGGCGGAGGAGCTCGATGGTTGTCACTTCACAATGCATTGGCCATCGTGTCACTGGCCTCTACGTCGGCGCCACGAACGTTCGGCGCTACTTTTCCAAGCGCGTAACGAAAATCGAACTTCGGCTCGATCATCTACTCATCGAGTGCGGGCTGGCGCCGGATTTCTGGCGCGATCACCCGGAGATTCACGATCCACGGCTGTGCCTCTGGCTGGAGTCAAAGAACCGCAACGGCAACGGGCAAAAGCCGGCTCCGCTCGCCATGATCCCGTCGGGAAGCAACTCTTTCATTCTTGGCTTCGCCAGCAAGGAAGGCGCAAAACCAATTCCCAACGGGATGGGAGATCCTCATGAAAACGGGCACAATGTCGAGTGAGCTCGAGACGCGTGCCGCCGCAGCCTTGACGGCGCTGCTGGGGCGAGTCTCCGCCATCAAGCTGTTGGAGTTGACCCGCGAGTCCCAGCCTCGCGGCCGCTTCACCGCCATCCTGGCGCGCATCGAGATCCTCGGTCACAGCCACATGCTGGCCTGCGAAGTGGACTCCCATGGCGAACCCGTTCACCTGCGCACGGTGCTGCGCAAATGGCAAAGCGGCGTTGCGTCGCGTGCCTCCGACGTGACGCCTGTGTTGATCGCGCCGCACCTTTCGGATGAGGCACAGGCGCTTTGCAAGGAGAACCTTGCCGGTTTCCTCGATTTCGAAGGCAATGCCCGCCTGAATGTCGGTGAGGTTTTCATCGGCATGCGTTCGCTGCTCGGCGGCGCAGCCAGTCATCCATCTGCAGCCAGGCCCAAGTCGCCCGCGCGCTCCGCTGCGAGCTCGATTCTCCCGAAGGGATTGCCGAAGTTTTCCCCGAAGCAAGCGGAGATTGCGCTCTCCGCCTGATTGGCGCGCCGGTCACGAATGTGCCTTGCGTATCCGGCCAACGCCTGGCGATCGCTTCCCTATTCCCTATTCCCTGCTTCTAGATCTCCAGGATCACGGGCATGATCATCGGCCGCCGTCCCGTGCTCTTCTGGATCAGCCGCTTCAGCTCCACGCGCACCCGCTCGTTCACCATGCCGTAGTCGGACTTCTGCTCCGCGCTCAATCCATCCAACGTCTTCAGCACCGTTTCGCGCGCCTGGTCTGTAATGTCCGCGCCGCCAAATCCGCGCATCAGCACTTCCGGCTCGCGCTCCACCTTGCCCGTCTTCTTGTTGATCGCCAGCACCGCCAGCACCACGCCGTCCTCCGACAAGATGCGCCGGTCGCGGATCACCAGATCCTCCACCACGTCGATGGACGATCCGGAGTCGATGAGAATGCGCCCCGCAGTCACCTTATCCTGTTTGCGCGCATCGTCCTTGTCCAACTCCAGCACGTCGCCGTCCTCGATCACGATGGCGTGATCCACCGCGCCCGTCTCCATCGCGATCTGCGCATGACGCCGCAGAAAACGGTAGTCGCCGTGAATCGGAATGAAGAACTTGGGCCGCACCAGGTTGATGAGCAACCGCATCTCTTCCTGGCTGCCGTGCCCGCTCACGTGGATCAGCCCATGCTGTCCGTCGTCGTAGATCACGTTGGCCTCGCGCCGGCTCAGGTGGTCGATCACGCGGAAGATTCCCTTCTCGTTGCCGGGAATGATTCTCGAGCTCAGCACCACGGTGTCGCCCGGCTCAACCTTCGCGTGCTTGTGGTTGTCCACCGCCGCGCGGCTCAGCGCGCTCAGCGGCTCGCCCTGCGTTCCGCTGATCAGAATCATCATCTGCTCCGGCGGAAAGTCGCGAATCTGCCCGGGGTTGATCATCAGCCCCGGCGGAATCTCGATATAGCCCAGGTCCTGCGCGATCTCCGTGCTCTCCACCATCGACCGGCCCACCACGGCCACCTTGCGCCCGTGCTTGCGCGCCAACTCCATGGCGATGCGGATGCGATAGATCGACGACGAGAAGCAACTGAAGAAGAGCTTCTTTTTCGCCTGCGTCAGAACCTCGTCGAGCCGCGGAATCACCGCGCGCTCGCTCGGCGTGTAGCCCGGCCGCTCCACGTTGGTCGAGTCCTGCAAGAGCGCCAGCACGCCCCGCTTGCCGTACTCGGCAAAGGTGTGCAGGTCGAATGCCTTGTCGTCCAGCGGCGCCAGATCGATCTTGAAGTCGCCGGTATGAATAATGATGCCCACCGGCGTTTCGATGGCCAGCGCCACGCAGTCCACCAGCGAGTGCGTCACCCGGATGGGCTCAATGGTGAACGGCCCGATCGTGAACTTCCGCTTCGGCTCAATCTCGATCAGCTCGGTCTCATCGAGCAACTGGTGCTCTTCCAGCTTGTCTTCCACGTAGGCCAGCGTGAACTCGGTAGCGTACACCGGAACCTTCAGCTCGCTCAAAATCCAGGGCAGCCCGCCGATGTGGTCCTCGTGCCCGTGTGTCAGCACGATGGCCCGCACGTGCTTCTTGTTTTCAATCAGGTAGGTGATGTCGGGCACAACGATATCGACGCCCAGCAACTCCGTCTCGGGAAACATCAGGCCCGCGTCGATGACAATGATTTCGTCTTCCCAGCGCACGGCCAGGCAGTTCATGCCGAACTCGCCCACCCCGCCCAGGGGGATGATCTGCAGCTTTTTGGTTTGCATCGGTCATCTATGATGCTACCACTCGGGGCGTTGCGCGAATGCGGCAGCTAAGATGTGGCCACCCTCAGGCGCGCGACGAGTCTCCAACAAAACCGCGCACACTTCCAGACCAGGAGTCCGAACCACCAGAGCCAGGCAAATGCGGCGAGCAGTGCAGGAAGTTGTGCGATCCCTTGAATGGGGCGAATCAAGACCAATCCGAATCCGATTGCCGCGCAACAAGTAATGAATGCGCCCGGCTCCAGCCTCCAGCGCTGGGGCTGAACGAGCGGAAATCCGCCGACAAGAAACCACTGAATTAGGATCAAGATCGCGAACCCCCAGTCAACCGCTCTCCGTGCGGGGATCGTAGAGGGTGGTTGCACCCAGAAATAGTCCACATTCAATCTTCCTGCGAGAGACCAGTGCGCATGGCATGCTAGCCGCCAACCTGATATTGCTCCGGCAGGAAGATTCGCGAACTCCGCAACCTGCTGTTCTTTTGGGAAATCAATAGTCATCGAGCACGGATTGCCAGGAAAGACTTGCTCATCTTCGCCCGATGGGGTCGCTCTTCGAACTGGATTGCTCGCGATGCCGCCGCTCGGTCCGTAGCGATCATGCATGAGCACCTCGTCCCGCGCTTCGAGCATGACCATCAGCGGCACTGCGACCGACAAATTAATTCCAGCCAGCAAAATTCCGCGCCGCCAGTCCATGGCAGCAAGATTACTCCGTTTGCGCGGTCCCCCGCTAATGACGGCCCTCGCCCCGCTGATGTAGATTGGGTCCGTTGCGCTTTCACGGCTCAGGAGAGGAATTCATGATTTCGACGAGACGCAAGTTCATCCAGGGTTCCCTCTCCGGGGCCATTGCCGCCGGATTTCCTGCCATTGTTCCAGGCTCGGTTTTCGGCGCCACTGCGCCCTCCAACCGGATCCATATCGGCGCCATTGGTGTCGGCCGCATCTCGCGTGTCCACGACATGCCCGGCATGCTGCAGTTCACGGGCGTCGCAGGCCGCGACAATCGCATCGTGGCCGTCTGCGATCTGAGCGCGGAACGCGTCGAGCTTGGCCGGAAATTCGTGAATGACGCCTATACGAAGAAGCTGGGCAAGCCTTACACCGGCACAAGAGGATACTCCGACTACAAAGAACTTCTCGCCAACAAGGAAATTGACGCCGTCCTGATCTCAACTCCCGATCATCAGCACGCGCGCCTCGCGGTGGCCGCCGTAGCGGCCGGCAAGGATGTCTATCTGCAAAAGCCTGCATCGCTCACCATCCGCGAAGGCCGCATCATGGCCGATCGCGTCGAAGCCAGCAAGCAAATCTTGCAGGTGGGATCGCAGCAGCGCTCGTGGAAGCAGTTTGCGCGCGCCGTCGAGCTGGTGCGCAACGGCCGCATCGGCGCGGTGCAGCGGGTCGAGATCGGCCTTCCCGGCGATCCCGCAGGCGGCAATCCCCAGCCCATGCCGGTTCCTGCACGGTTCAACTACGATGCGTGGCTCGGCTCAACACCTGAAGTGCCTTATACCGTCGATCGCGTCATGCCTGAAAAAGGCTTCGACCGCCCCGGATGGCTGCGCATGGAGCAATTCGGCGCGGGCATGATCACCGGCTGGGGCGCGCACCATGTCGACACGGCGCACTGGGGCATGGATACCGAGTTGACCGGCCCCGTCGAAATCTGGGGCCGGGCCGAATTCCCCACCGAGGGCCTCTGGGATGTCCACGGCCCATTCAAGACCTACGGCCGCTACGCCAATGGCGTGGTAATGACCATCTCCGGCGATTTTGAAAATGGCATCAAGTGGATCGGCGACAAGGGCTGGATCTTTGTTTGTCGCGACACCGGAACCACTCCAACGTCCATCGGAGCTCCCGCCGACCCCGATCGTCCCGCTGCGCGCCAGCGACCCCGGGATTCTCGATTCCGTCATTGGGCCGGACGAGTTCCACGTCTACACTTCCGACGATCAGCATGGAAACTGGCTCGACTGCATCCATTCAAGAAAAGCGCCCGTGGCGCCGGCGGAGATTGGCCATCGCGCCTGTTCCGCTTGCCTGCTTCACTGGATCGCCATGAAGGTGCAGCATCACATCTACTGGGATCCGAAGACAGAGACGATCCAGGGCGATGACATTGCCGCCAGTCTGCTGTCCCGGCATCAGCGGCATCCTTACGAAATCGTTTGATGCGCTGCCAACCGGCGAGAAATGCCTAACGAAGCGTGAACCACACAGGCGGCTTCTTGCCGGCCGCGGTTACGAATAGCATTGCCCCGTAAACCAGTCCCGACCCAACGGGTGGCCGGCCGCGTTTTCTCCGTCGACCAAAACTGAATCGCCTGATTCGTTTCCGATCGAGAGCTTCGTCTCTGCACGATCCCACTACGGGAATTTCCCGATATTAACCAAATCTCAAATCCCGTATCGCATTCGGAGCCCCTCCGATCATTGAATCCCATCCATAATCCGATGAGCACCAAGAAACCTGGAACCGCGTAGGCGCTCGTCTCGGCGATGCAAACGTGCGAACGAGCCCGTACCATGCTCCGCCGATCGGCATCGCCAGGGGGGACGGCGAAGAAACAGCCAGCAATCGCTTTGGGCCTCGTGGAGAACACTCGAATGCAAGATCAGGATGTGATTCGTGAATTTCTAGTCGAGAGTCATGAAAACCTCTCGCGCCTTGATCAGGAACTCGTTGCCCTGGAGAAGCGCCCGAAGGACGCGGAGTTGCTGGCGAGCATCTTCCGCACCATCCACACCATCAAGGGTACATGCGGCTTCCTTGCGTTTTCGACGCTGGAGCGGATTACTCATCAAGCCGAGACCCTTCTGAGCCAGTTGCGCGACGGCAAACGGAAACTTACGCCCTCGCTTATATCGCTCATCCTCGATACAGTCGACGCCACGCGCAAGGTGCTGGCCTCCATTGAAGCCAGCGGAGAAGAAGGTCCGGACCGTTTTGAGGAGATCACCGAGCGCCTCCGCGTCGCAGCACAATTGAAAGTCGGCGTCGATAGCCAGTCCGCCCCCGCCCCGGAGGGGCTGGATCGGTCGCCCGGCTGCGACGCGGAAGCTCCTCGCGGCAGCAACTCCTCTGCGCTTGAGGAAGACATGCAATCCGAAGCAGAGGAAAGCGGAGAAGACAGGCGCAACGGCGGAGACAGGAGAAGCGGAGAAGACAGGAGAAAAGAAGAAGGGCGGAGGGAGGAAGATGTAAAACGGCATTCCGCCGTGGCCGATGCGAATATCCGCGTCGGCGTGGGCCTGCTCGACAAACTGATGGACCTGGTTGGGGAGCTCGTGCTCACCCGCAACCAGATCCTGCAATTCAACACGGAGCGGGAAGACGCTGCTCTCAATGCCACTTCGCAGCGCCTGAATCTGATCACCACCGAGTTGCAGGAAGGGGTCATGAAGACGCGCATGCAACCCATCGGCATGGTGTGGAACAAGCTGCCGCGTGTGGTGCGCGACATGGCCGTGGCAATGGGAAAACAGATCCGGCTGGAGATGGACGGCGCCGATACGGAACTGGACCGGACCATCATCGAGGCCATCAAGGATCCGCTGGTGCACCTGGTTCGCAATTCGTGCGACCACGGCATCGAACCGCCCGAGGTCCGGACCAGCGCCGGCAAACCGCCCCACGGAAGACTGACCCTTCGCGCCTACCACGAAGGCGGGCAGGTCAACATCGAAATCGGCGATGACGGCGCCGGGATTGACGTTGTGCGGGTCAAACAGAAGGCCATCGAGAAAGGTCTTCTGCGGCCCGAACAGGCGGAGAAGCTGAGCGACCGCGAGGCGCTGAACCTGATCTTCCAGCCCGGCTTTTCGACGGCGCAAACCGTGACCAACGTCTCCGGGCGCGGCGTCGGCATGGACGTCGTCAAGTCCAACATCGAGAAGATCGGCGGCATCGTCGATATTTCCAGCCGCCCCGGCGAAGGCTCCACGGTCAAGCTGAAGATTCCGCTCACGCTGGCCATTATTCCGGGCCTGGTGATCACCAGCGGAGGCGAGCGGTTCGTCATTCCCCAGGTCAGCCTGCTCGAGCTGATCCGCCTGGAGGGAGATTCCTCTGAGAAGCACATCGAGCAGGTGCACGGAACGCCGGTCTATCGCCGGCGCGGCAGCCTGCTGCCCATCGCTTACCTGAACAAGGTGCTGGGGCTGAAATCGGCCGAGCAGGCCGAGGCCGTCAGCATCGTGGTTCTGCAGGCCGAAGATCGCCAGTTCGGGCTGGTGGTCGACGGCATCAACGACACCCAGGAGATCGTCGTCAAGCCGCTCGGCAAGCAGTTGAAAGGGCTCACCGTGTACGCCGGCGCCACCATCATGGGCGACGGCCGCGTGGCCCTGATCCTCGACGTGCTGGGCATCGGCCAGCGCTCCGGAGTGCTGGCCGAGAGCCGGGAGCAGGCGCGCGCCGCGGCGGAGAAGAAGGCACATGCGGGCATCGAGCAGCAGCGGCTGCTCCTGTTCCGCGCCGGCTCCTTCGAGCGCCTGGCCGTGCCGCTCTCTCTGGTCGCCAGGCTCGAGGAGTTTCCCCGCAGCTCCATCGAGTTCGCCGGCGGATGCCAGGTGGTGCAGTACCGCAACCGCATTCTCCCCCTGGTGCCTCTCCGCGACGTGCTGGAATCCGGCGCGCCCGATCGGGACCAGACGGCCGATCCGGTGCAGGTGATGGTTTTCAACGACGGCGACCGCAGCGTGGGAGTGGTGGTCGACCAGATTCTCGATGTCGTCGAAGAGACCGTCATGGTGCGTCAGAAGTCGACCCGCAAAGGCCTGCTTGGCTCGGCGGTGGTGGGCAAGCGCGTCACGGATCTTCTGGATCTCAACGAGGTCATTCACGCAGCCAACGAGAGCTGGTTCCAGGGTGCGGGCGGATCCGGAGGCGGCAAGACGGTCCTCGTCGCGGAGGGCTCGGCGTTCTCGCGCGGCCTGCTCCGCAGCGGGCTGGACATGGCGGGCTACCGCGTCCAGGAGGCCGCGAATCTCGACGAGGCGATTCGCGAAATGGAGCAGCAGCCCGCGGACGTCGTCGTGGCGGCGATGGACCTTCCGCCCAAAGGCGGCGCGGCTCTCTTGGCCGCCATGCGCGCAAGGCCCGAGTGGGAGCGGATTCCGCTCCTGGGGTTGGCCGATTCAGCCGGTCAACTCAAGTCATCCGCGGCCCAGACGGCGGGATTCGAGGACTGCCAGGCGAAGTTCGACGGCAACGCCATTCTCGAGTCGGTGGCGCGGCTGGCTTCGGCGCAGGCTTCCCAAAAAACCGAGCCGATGTGCATCGGAGAGGAGAAGTAAGCCATGGCGACCGATACCGCGATCGTGAAGTCCGAAGTCACCCAGAACAGCGGGCAGCTCTCGACGTTCTTTGTGGCGGACCTGTTTTTCGGCGTGGATGTTCTCCGCGTGCAGGAAGTGTTGCGCTTCCAGCAGATGACCCACGTGCCTCAAGCCCCGGAGGTCATCGAGGGGTTGATCAACCTGCGCGGGCAGATCGTCACCGCCATCGATTTGCGGCGGCGGCTGCGATTGCCGCCTCGCACCGGAGGCCAGGTGCCGACCAACATGGTGATCCGGACCGACGACGGCGCCGTGAGTTTGCTGGTCGACGAGATTGGAGACGTGCTGGACGTGGATGCCGCCACCTACGAGCGGCCGCCGGAGAACCTCGATCCCGCGGCGCGGGAGATCATCCGCGGCGTCTACAAGCTGAAGGACCGGCTGCTGCTCGTTCTCGATACGGAGCGAACGGTGGACATCGCTGTTGGAAGAGTTGCGGTGTGCAACTGAAGAGCTAGCCGGCGCAAGCTTGGGCGCTCGGACAAATGGCAGTACGCACGAATGCAGAGAGGGAATCGGAGTGGCCTTCACGTTCTTTTTTCGCGACCAACAAGTGCTGGAGAGAGCCGTGGAACACTGCCTTCCCGGCCTTGCCGGCCGAAACCATCCCCGCATCTGGGACGCCGGCGCGGCCATGGGGCAGGAGCCTTACACATTGTCCATCCTGTTTGCCGAGCGCATGGGACACTTCGCTTTCAACAATCTCCGCATCGATGCCACGGACGTGGAGAACACGGGCCAGTTCGCCAAAGTCATCGAGGCGGGCAGTTACCCGGACGAGGAGTTGTCGCGGCTGCCCGAGGGCATCTTCGAAAAGTACTTCGAAGCCAATGGCAAACCGGGACACTTTCGCGTGGTCGACAAGGTCCGCGAGCGGGTCGTCTTTCAATGCCACGATCTCCTCTCCTTGAAGGAAATCGGCCGCGACTACTCGCTGGTCGTCTGCAAAAACGTGCTGCTCCACTTTCGTCCGCCGGAAAGGGTCGAAGTGCTGAAGATGTTTCATCGGGCGCTCGCGCCGGACGGCTTCTTCGTCACCGAGCAGACGCAGGAGATGCCGCGGGAGCTGGCGCCGCTGTTTGAGCGCGTGATACACGACGGGCAACTGTTCCGCAAGGTGGAGGCTGGCGCATGAGGATCGTCACCCTCGACAACAGCGGCCGGATGTATACCCCCCTTGCGTACCTCGTGCTCGGCGACGCGAGCCAGTTGGAAGACGTGAACACCCTCGTGGATGTGGGCGCAGATCCCGCCATCTTCGCAAGCTTCGACAGGGCGCCTACCGGCGTCGGCAAGTGGGCCGTGGAACAGGTGGTGCTCACGCACAGCCATTCCGATCACTGCGCGCTCTTGTCCGAGGTCCGTGCGGCATTCCACCCCGAGTGCTGGCTTTTTCGCCGAGCCTCGCCGGCGTCGATGCCACGGTGCGCGATGGGGACGCCATCCGCATGGGCGACCGGATCTTCCAGGTGATCCATACCCCCAGTCATAGCAGCGACTCGATCTGCCTTTACAACGAGGCCGAGGGCGTGCTGTTCGCCGGCGACACGCCTCTGCTGATCACGTCGCTCGAGGGAAGTTACGAAGCCGGATTTCAAGCTGCATTCGAGAAGCTGTGCGCCTGCGATATCCGGCGCATTTATTTTGGGCACGGCCCTCCGCTGACCGAGCGCTGCAACCAGAGGCTGCGCGAGTCGCAAAGACTGGCCGCCTCATGCGCGTTGGCCAGGGAAAGGCATGAGCCGAGAACGAGTCAACTGCCGGTGGCGGCGAAATAACCAAACATGAACGCAAAGGAGCAAGGACAATGGCAAGACAAGGCAATAACGGTCATGGGGCTCGTCCCGGCCGAGGAACGTCCACCGGCGCCGCCGTGTTGGACCGCGAAGAAGCTACCCTCGAATGCCTGGGGGTCGACAAGTCAGATCTGTTTGAACTAATGCCACAGCCCGTGGTGGTCATGGACCGGGATCATACGATCCTGCAGTTGAATCAGGCCGCAGCACAGGCCGCGGGGAAGTCCATCGAGGCGTGCGTGGGCGCCAAGTTCTGGGATCTGTTCGAGAATCCCGACTGCCGAGCCGGCACCTGCGCGGCGGCCCAGTCGGTGAACACGGGCAAGGTTTGCACTGGGGAAGCGCTTCCAGTCGTACAGGGAAGAAAGATCGCCGTGCGGGTCACGGCAGCTCCCGTGTTCGACGACCGGCGCCAGGTTGTCGGGGTCGTGGAATTGATTTATCCGGTCGACGCGGAAGTGAAAGCTTCGGAGGAGATCTTCCGTCTGGCGAAGGACGTCCAGGACGGGAAACTTGCCGGACGAATCAGCCTCGAAGGTTTCGACGGGCGATATCGCCATCTGCTCGAGGGCGTCAACGGCATTCTCGACGCCGTGATCGGGCCGTTGAATGTGTCGGCGGAGTACGTGGACCGGATCTCCAAGGGCGACATCCCGCCCAAGATCACTGACAGCTACAACGGCGACTTCAACGAAATCAAGAACAACCTGAACACCTGCATCGACGCGGTCAACGCGCTGGTTGCTGACGCCGGCATGTTGGCCCAGGCGGCGGCGGAAGGCAAGCTGGCTACGCGCGCCGACGCCACCAGGCATCAGGGCGACTACCGCAAAATCGTCGAAGGCGTGAACAAGACCCTCGAAATGGTAGTCGAGCCGTTGAAGGTCACCGCGCAGAATGCCACGGCACTGGCGTCCTCGTCGGAGGAACTCACGGCTGTCAGCCAGCAGATGGCGGGCAACGCGGAGGAGACGGCAACGCAGGCCAACGTGGTGTCGGCGGCCAGCGAAGAGGTCTCCAAAAACGTCGCCTCGGTTGCTTCGGCCTCCGAGGAGATGCAGGCCTCGATCCGCGAGATCGCCAAGAACGCCAACGAATCGGCGCGGGTGGCCAAGAATGCCGTCAGCGTGGCGCACTCCACCAACGAGACCGTGAAGAAGCTTGGCGAGTCCAGCCAGGAGATTGGCAACGTGATCAAGGTGATTACCTCGATCGCGCAGCAAACCAATCTGCTGGCCCTCAATGCCACCATCGAGGCCGCGCGCGCCGGTGAAGCGGGCAAGGGCTTCGCGGTGGTGGCCAACGAGGTGAAGGAGCTCGCCAAACAGACCGCCAAGGCCACCGAGGACATCGGTCAGAAGATCGAGGCGATTCAGGGCGACACCAAGGGGGCGGTCACGGCGATCGAGGAGATCAGCAACATCATCAACCAGGTGAACGATATCTCCAACAGCATCGCCTCGGCGGTCGAAGAGCAAACGGTGACGACCAACGAAATCGGCCATAGCGTAACCGAAGCGGCCAAGGGAGTCGGCGACATCGCCAAGAACATTGGCGGCGTGGCTCTCGCGGCGAAGAACACTACGCAGGGCGCGAACGATACGCAAAAGGCGTCTGCTGAGTTGAGTCACATGGCGGCGCAGCTGCAAAAAGTCGTCTCGAGATTCACGTTCTGATCGAAGCGGCTTTCATGAATGCGGCCTGTCGAGTGCAAACCATTCGGCAGGCCGCATTCGATTGCTCAACAGATGATGCGAGGGAAACGATGGCTACGGCATTGGTAGTCGACGACTCAAGGGCCATCCGCACGATCCTCTCCAGGACCCTGAAGGAGCTCGGATTCGAGGTTCGCGAGGCGGCCAACGGAAAAGAAGCTTTGGAAATGATTCAGGCCGAGAAGACCGCGGTGACGCTGATCCTGGTCGATTGGAATATGCCCGAGATGAACGGGTTGGATTTGCTCAAGCAGTTGCGCCAACACCCGGAATTCTCTTCACTGGTGGTCGTCATGGTCACAGCGGAAACGGATATGGACCATATTGCGGAGGCCTTGGAGGCCGGCGCCAACGAATATGTGATGAAGCCCTTCACCAAAGACATCATTGTGGGGAAACTCCAGCTAGCGGGAATCCAGATTTGCGGAGCATGAAATGGCTGTGGTGAACAGGCGATCTCTCCAGGCGGGAGAGCGGATTCGTGTGCTGGTAGTGGACGACTCCGTGGTCATCCGCCGCCTGGTGACGCACGCCCTGGAGCGGGATCCCGAACTTGAGGTTGTGGGAGCGGCGGCCAACGGCTCCATCGCGCTGCAACGGATTCCGCAATACAATCCCGACGTTCTCACGCTGGATGTCGAGATGCCGGAAATGGATGGTCTGGAAACGTTGCGGCACATTCGGCGCGACTATCCTCACCTGCGAGTCATCATGTTCAGCACGCTCACCGAGCGCGGCGCGGCGGTGACGCTCGAAGCATTAACCCTGGGCGCGGACGACTATGTGACCAAGGCTTCGAACGAGGGGTCACTCGACCAATCCATGATGCACCTGCGCGAGGACCTGATCCCGAGGATCAAGCAGTTCTTCCTGTTGCCGGCGAAGACTTGCGCCATACCGCAGCCGCAGGCGCCGCAGGTTCCTGCGCCGCCGCCGCGGGAGCGCGGCGCATCCATGGCGCTGAGCGCAAAGCAGCGGCCCAAAGTTGTGGTCATTGGAGTTTCTACAGGAGGGCCGTCCGCTCTCGGCTCTATCCTGCCGCATCTGGAAGCCAAATTCCCACTGCCGGTCCTGGTTGTGCAGCACATGCCGCCGCTCTTCACGCGCTTTCTCGCCGAGCGCCTTCACACATCGTGTCCGCTGTCCGTCGAAGAAGCGCGCCAGGGCGATCCGGTCGTCGCCGGCAAGATCCTGATCGCCCCCGGAGATTTTCATCTCAAGGTAGCTGCGCGCAGCGGCGACGTGCGTGTCCAATTGGACCAGTCGCCGCCCGAGAACTTCTGCCGTCCGGCGGTCGATGCGCTCTTCTCCTCCGTCGCCGAGGTGTATGGCGGCGCGGTCATCGCCGTTATCTTGACGGGCATGGGGCACGATGGATTGCGCGGAGTCGAGATCCTGAAAGCGCAAGGGGCAAGCATCCTCGCGCAGGACGAGGCTTCGAGCGTCGTTTGGGGGATGCCCGGCGCCGTGGTCACTGCCGGTCTTGCCGACAGCGTGCTGCCGCTCGACCAGATCGTACCGGAGATTTTGCGCAGGACCGAGCGAATCTAAGAGGAAATCGATGTCTGGCAACACACCAATCGCGCAAATTCTCCCGGAGAACTACCGGTTTCTCCAGCAGCATGTCTACTCTGAAGCGGGCATCGTGCTCGAAGAAGACAAAGCCTACCTTTTTGAAACCCGCCTCGCGCCGATCGTCAGGCAGCTCGGTCTCGGCACAATTAACGAGCTGTGCGAATTCCTGCAGGCCAATCGCCGCATCGATGTCGGCCGCCAGGTCGTGGAAGCCATGACGACCAACGAAACCTTCTTCTTCCGCGATCCCGCCCAATATGACGCCATTCGGACGATCCTGCTGCCCCGTTTGATGGAAGAGCGGCAAGATACGCGGAAGCTGCGCTTCTGGTCGGCGGCGGCGTCCACCGGGCAGGAAGCCTATAGCCTCGCCATGCTTCTCATCGAGGCGGGCTTGAGCGGCTGGGACATTCAGATCCTGGGCACCGACTTTTCTTCGAAGGTGTTGGATCGCGCGCGGTCCGGCTCGTACCAGCAGATCGAAGTGAACAGGGGCCTTCCGGCTGCCCTCCTGGTCAAGCATTTTCGCCGCCACGGCGCGGAGTGGCAGTTGAGCGACGCGGTGCGCAGGATGGTCAACTTTAAAACCATTGACCTGCGCTCGAGCCTGCGCGCCCTCGGCCCCTTCGACCTGGCCTTCTGCCGCAACGTCATGATCTACTTCGATGCCGAAACCAGGAAGAAGATCCTCAAGGAACTCCACGGTACCCTCTTTCGAGGCGGCTGGCTGCTGCTGGGAGGCGTTGAGACGGCGTTCGGTTTCGAGGAGTCGTTCGACAGGCAGACGATGGGCAGCGCAACCGCCTACGTCGCCCGCTGAAAGAACAACCATTCCCACCGAATCGGGCAAGGATCGCGAGCGGCATCGGGCAAAGATGGAAGGCTAAACTCTGCGGGCAACGAGACAGGAAATTTTGGTAGCGCTACCGGGAATCGTTTCTCGCCCATCCCGGATTTCTCATCATTAATGGAAAAACCTCAGCCAGTCAAGAGCTTGGGGCCCGATGATCCATTTTCGAAAATCCAGTATCAATGGGAAATTTTCAGGTGGTTTTTCGTGAAATGTAGTACAAAGTAGTACAAAATTCTCGGACGGTTGGACCCGCTTTTGTAGATGCGCCGAACTGGTTGCCGTCCCTTAGGCATGACTCGACCTTAAATCCCGTCTCGAGTTGTCGACTCTCATTGAGGACAAACCAGCCGAAACCACACCGAAGCGGCGAAAGCTCGAGGCCTTGATCCGCTACGAGCACCTTGCGAGAAGAGTCTCGACGATCACCCGTGGGTTGGAATTGCTGAATCGAGAAGACTCAGCATTGCGTGGGCTTTGCGGTTTAGGCCAAGGTGGCGAACCGCGTGAAAAGCGCCAGTTTTTCGGTTGACTCTCAAACGACGGAAGTCGCGCACAACTCGCGACTGGCGACGGTGCAAAGCGGCACAGGCGGAGTGGGAAGGTCGCTGTGAGACGAACTACGGGTGCTGCTTGGCCTTTGCCTCTTCACATTGCGTAGCGTCGCAAAGCGCACCGGTGATGCCCTTGGCTTCGGTGATGGTGTAGATACGGTCAACGGCGGGCAGTTTGATCGTTTCCCTGGCGCCGGAGGGCCAGTGAATCTCCGCCGTCCGGGCGTCAATAGCGTCTCCCAGACCGAAGTGGACGCGCATATCGTTAGTGGACAGATAGCTACCGCCGCTCAGTACGTCCCCGCGCTGCCGCATTCCCGCCGCAGTGAGGTAGACCGTCGCTCCCACCGCGTCGCGAGGACTTTTGGGGCCTCCAATGAGCTTCAATTCTACCCAATGGTGGTGGTCCGGATTCACGTTGCGCAGGAGCACCGGGGTTCCGTCCATGTTATTGATGACGACGTCGATCTTGCCGTCGTTAAAGAGGTCGCCGAAGGCTGCACCCCTACCCACGTTGACAACGGCGAGTCCCGTTCCTTCGACGGCGGGGACCAGTTCGAATTTGCCGTTCTTCAGGTTGTGGTAGAGCAGCGGGCGCTGGGCATAGCTCTGCCCCCACTCCGGGTGTTGATCTACCTCCGGATAAACATGGCCATTGATAATGAGCAGATCCTTCCATCCGTCGTTGTCGTAATCGAGAAATCCGTCGCCGAAACTAACAAAGGGGATGGACGACGCGGCAATCCCAGCACGATAACCGACGTCCGTGAAGAACCCTGTGCCGTCGTTTTGAAAGAGAACGTTGTAATCGTCGGCAAAGGTCGTATTCACCACCGAAAGGTGTCCGTTGTTCTCATAGTCTCCAACCGCAATGCCCATATTGGCGACCTCTCGACCGTCTGCATTGAGAGCGTAGCCGCTCATGTAGCTGTCGTCTTCGAATGTCCCATTGCCCTTGTTGATGTAAAGATAGTTTGGCGTGGAGTCATTCGCTACCAGCAAGTCGGGCTTGCCATCGTTGTTGACATCAGCAAAAAGAGCACCAAGGCCGTAGTACCCATTGGGATCGTCGACTCCGAGTTTCTTGCTCACGTCGCTGAAGGTCCCGTCGCCGTTATTGTGAAAGAGATGGTCATGTTCGCCTTTCAGGCCGCGTGGGCCGCACATGACCGGCACACCGCGAAACTGGCAGACGAACGAGCCCGCTTTCGTCCCGGAAAGTGGCGGATTGGCGAGGTCTATCTTGGCATAGCCATCCACAAACAGGTCCAATCGCCCGTCGCCGTCATAGTCGCCGAAGGTTGCGCCCGCGGACCATACTGGCTGCTGCGCGCTGCCGACCGTGACCCCGGCTTTTTCCGCCACATCGGTAAAGGTTCCGTCGTGGTTATTGTGGTACAGACGGTTCCCCCCGTAGTTGGTCACATAGAGGTCAGGCCAGCCATCGTTGTCGTAATCGCCAACCGCACAACCATATCCCCAGCGGTCGTTGGCAACTCCGGCTTTTTCCGTTACGTCGGTGAACGTGCCATCGTGATTGTTGTGAAAAAGAGCTGCATGCGGCGGAGTGGCTTTGCCCGCAAGCACATCGTAGGTCGAGCCATTCACCAGATAGATGTCCAGCCAGCCGTCGTTGTCATAGTCCAGCAGACATACACCGGGTCCCTTGGCCTCCAAGATCAAGCGCTTTGCTGGGGTACCCGCTTTGTGATGCCAACTCGTAAGGCCGGCGGCAGCGGCAATATCCTGAAAGACGATAGGGCCGGTCTTTACAAAGCCGCCGGCGGTAATTGGCCGGTGCTGGCTGTCGAAACCGGCCGCTTGAGGCCCGGCATTCGCCATCCCGCCCCGGGACCGTTGCATCTGGCTCTCCGGGGGGCCTGCGCTCGATTGCGCGGACGCGCTACTCATGGCTGGCGGCTCTTGCGCACTTAATCCGGATGCTGCCGTCAAAACAAGAACCACAAAAAGACGAATGATCATGCGGAGCCTTTCAGGTGTCCGTGACAAAACTCAGAATCACACATGCGATGAGGCCGCCGGCTTACGCCTTCTACCCTCTGCCCTTGGCTTGGTCGATGCAGTTCTCGCCTCATGGCGACTCAGAACGCAACACGTTCCGGTCGGCTTACCCGGAGTCGTTCGGTTGCGTATAGAGGTGATGGATCAGCAATGCAGCGATCTGCTCAGGTGTAGCCTTGTTCGGATTGGTCCAACCGGTCTTGGAAGCTTCCGGTAGGATGAGGTACGCGCTCTGTGCGGATTCCGCAATGCAGAGAAAAGCGGTTTGCGCGCCTTCCGGGTAGCGTTGCGCCGCAAGCAGGATGTAACGGGCAAGCAACGAGGCATCGACGGCGCTTCCTTGCGGATCGTCCACGTCGGGAAGCGCGCTGATGCGCTGCTGGTTCTCAAAGATGGCGATGCCAGTAAAAGCCTTGGGCTTGGCGCGAAGCCCAAATCGAGCAAACAGGACGCGGGGACGGGTGCGGCGGATTGCCTCGCTGGCCGCCCACTCCACGAACGCATTGGAAAAAATGAGGGCCCCGTTGCCACTTAGGTAAAGATCGATGACGAACTTGCGCAGAGGCGCCTGACCGCTTAGCTCTGCTGGCCACCACGGATCCCAATTTTTGTTGCGAATCGCGGTGAGCGTCTGGTCAGTGACTTCGATGCTTTTGGGAACGGTGTTGACTTGAGCGAGAACTTGGTCGCGCAGTGCGCGAAGCGCCATGTAATCCAGGGATGAAGCCGCGCTTGAGCCGGCAGATATGGCCGAGAGCCTGGATCCGGCGTCGATAAGCCATAGGTCGGAGATTTCGCGATTGCCCTGTTGCGCAAGGAGACCGGGAATCGAGGCCGGGCCCTGCAAAAGAAGTCCGGCGATGCGCGCTGCATCTCCATCGATCGACAGTTCCGCGCCGCGGTCTCCCCACTTCTTCCACAGCGTCGCGCGCTCGAAGGGCAAGCTTTCGGGCAAGATGGCGACGATGAGGCGAGGCTGCAAGGCGGGCGGCGGAACGGATGCATGAGCTGCGGCCTCTACCGCCATGTAGAAACGCTGAACCTGATCGCGCCACTCCGCATAGAACGCCGACCGGGCCAACAGCGAAGCGTTCTCCATGGTGTCCGCGGTCTGAGAAAAGTCCCAGCGTTCAACGCCCATTCTAGCTTCCAGCCTGCGCATAGGCTCGAGGAGCGCATCGAGCGCCTGTGGATCGAAAGAGGCCACTCCGTGCATAAACTCTTGCGTGCGCCGTCGCTCGAAGGGGAAGAGCGTCTCCCATTCTGCCAACTGGCCGTTGAGCGCCGGACGAAGTGTGACCGGGAGCCGCCGGATAAGAGCACGATAGGAAGCTATTTCGGCCGCCTCCGGGCGCTCGCTCGTTTGTTCACTCAGCATTGGCATGGTCATAGCCACAACCCCGGCAGAGGCTTTCCGGCGAGATCGAGTTTTTTCAGTTCAAAAAGCCCGGCAATGGTTGGACAAATGTCGGTTTGCTCGATCGGGTCTTCCATGATCTGTGCGCGGCGAACGGCGTCGCCCAGGCACATCATCCACGTAATGCGCGTCGAATCACTGCCCTGGCGATGGTTGAAAAATCCGTTGGTGTTTGAACCGTCAAGATCGCGGCCGAATTCGGGCAAGACGAACAATGTAGTTTTCTCCCGGTACGCGGGCAGTGTCTGCAACAGATTCCACAACTCGTAAACCAGGCGATCGACCGTGGCGATGCCGGACAGATGGAGAGAGTAGGAACCGAAGTGGGCCACCTCCATATCGGAAAAAGTGATGGCCAGCACCGACGGGGCGAAACGCTTGATGACCTCGACTGCCACCAGATAAGTGAATTCGTCGCCGGTGGCCGGGGCGCTGGTGCGAATGAGATCCTCAATGGCCTGCTGGATTGTGCCCAAGGTGAGTTTATCGAGTGAAGAGGAGTCACCGCCGACCGACCAGCCAAGTCCGTCGTAGTTGTCGCCGTTGAGGATGGCCACGATTTCGGGCTGTACAGTGGCGCGGTCGGCGCTGTGAACGGGTCTGCCCTGCGCAGCCGCGTGAACCACTGCGCTGATGAGAAGCTGCTTGGGAAAAATCACATTGGCTCTGAAAGCCGGACCAAAGTCGGAAACCGAGCTGGCGCCAATCTGGCTGGTGAGCGCCTTGTTGCTGGATATAAACCAAGCTTGATCCTGGCCGAGATGCAAAGCCTTGCGCAGGTACTCGAAGAGCGTAGGGCTGGTGGGCGGCGTCTTGCCCCAATCGTCGAGGCGCTGCCAATTGCCGGTCAGGACACTGGAGATGGTGTTGAAATGCGAAGTGACACCGTTGTTGTGCAGAAAAGGATAGAAAACGCTCTGCGGCAATAGATCGCGGCAGAGGTGGGGAATGTTGCCGAATCCAGAATCGGCAAAGGTATCTTCGCGGCGCATCCCTCCGCAGGTCACCACTACGACTTTCCGGTCCGTAGTTGCTGGGGAGCGGCCAGCGATAGCTCTGGCCGCGGCCCACTGCTCGACGAGCAGAGCAGCGGCAGTGCTCAGCAATTCACGGCGAGTAAGATCCATAGGCTGCTTCTCCCTTATTAATGAACTTCCACAGCAATTGTGGTGATTTGACGAAGGCGCCGATCCAGGTTCTCTTCTGTCTGACTGGCGAACTTCTTCTGCAACTCCATCTGCTTCTGCCCGTCCTCCTTGCGGCCGGCTTTCCAGTAAGCTCGGGCGAGACGGTAATGCGCCTGCGCAAAATCGGGTTTGAGTTTCACAGCCCGCTCCAGGTAGGGAATGCTGCCCTTCCAATTCAAGCCATACTGCAGAATCACTGCCATTTGGAACTGTGCCTCCGGCAGATTCGGGTCGGCGGCGATGGCGTGCTCCAGCAGCTTTCGGGCCACATCCACATTCTGGTCATTTTCATCCTGCGCCATGAGCGAAGATGCCGCGTACGTGGCGGCCCTGGCGTCGGCCGGGTGAGTTTGCGCGTAGGCTACCAGCGTCGCGCAACGGGGGCTGCTGGTCTGCACACGCTCGTTGCACGAAATCCCCAGCACTTCGGCGTACATCGAATTGTTCGGTTCTGATTCCAACAGATCCGCAAAGACGGAAATTGCTTGCGGGTATTGGGAGGCGCCGAAGTAAGCCGCGCCCAGTGCGAGGCGCAGGCGTTTGCTGTCCGGGAACTTGGCGGATGCCGCCGCAAGCTCGGTCACGGCGGCGTCGAATGTCCAATGGCGCAGAAATTCCAGACTCAATTGCCATGTATTCTCTTCGCTTGGCTCCAGTTCCACGGCATGGGCAAAGTGCTTTGCGGCGTTCTGGAAGTTTCCCGCCCTTTCATCGGCATCTCCCAGCAGCGACTGCGCGCGGGCGGATCGATCGGCTGCCGTCGAATGTGGAGAGCATCGTCTGCGCTTCATCAACGCGATCAGCGGCGAGCAGCGCAGTCACGCAATCCAATTTCAGGTCCGAGATCGTCGGGCTTCAATCGCTGCGCTGCAACGAAGGCTTTCGCGCTTTCGGCCGGCCTGTGATTCTCCATGCGAAATGCGCCCAAGACTCCGTTGCGCTGAAACATTGCGGGGATTGATTCGCACCGCACGCTCAAATTCGTCAATCGCGGGTTGGTTGCGATGGAGCTGGTAGTAGGCCGCACCCAGGTTGGCATGAGCGGCGTCGGAGGAAGATTGTTCGCGCACCGCTGCTTCAAGCAAAGGCAGGGCGCCGGACACATCTCCACGCGAGGCCAAAAGCAGGCCCAGCGACTCATCCACCGCGAAGATACCGGGGTGCGCTTTGTGCAGTTTGGACAGCAGAGCCTCGGCACGTTCCGTGTCGCCCTGGTCTTGGGCAGCCATCGCCGCCTGGAAGTCGCGCTCCATCTCGGCGCTGGCCCCGCCCTGCGAAGACTGAGAGCTGAGCGTGGTTGCCGAAAGCCCGAGAAGCGCCAGCAGCGTCAACTCCCAAAGCGATTTCCCGAACCGCTTCCTCACCGAAAAAACCTCTGGCGGATTCTCCAAGATATCGTACACGAGTCGTGATTCATCTGGCACTGGCTGCATCAACGGCCGTGTCCAGCGCTTGCTCCGCAAATCGTGTCCGGAAGAACCACCGTGCCGAAGGCCCTGTGGCAGAAGCGACCGCGAGCGCCGAGACGACGGATACTTCCACAGGATCGGAAACAAGCGAAGGGATCCGCTGTGAAGCGAATCCCCTCGGTGAGTGAATCTTTCGCAAAGTGCAATCGCGTTTTGTTAGAACGCGTACTTCAGTGAAAGCTGGAAGAAACGCTCGTCCGGTGAATCCTTTTGCAGGCTACGGGTACTGGTGATTTGCGCGCCGTTGGCGCTGTTATTTCCGCTAGGATCGCCCCACGCGGGCGTGTTCATAAGATTGAATACGTCGGCCCGGAAGGTCAGCGCCTGCTCGTGATAGATTCTGAAGTCCTTGAAGATCGACGCGTTGACACGCTCGAAACCGGGACCCTCTCCACTGTCGCGCTGGCCGCCCATGTAGCCCAGGACCGAGGATAGATTGGTGACGTAGACTGGCGTCGTGTCGCCGGTTGGGACCGTGTCGCCAGCGCCGTTGGGGATATAGTGAGGATTGGGCGTGCTGCCGCCGCTCGTAGGCGAACCATTGGGATTGACGGTGATCAATCTGTCACCGGCATCCCACGGATTCGAATAAGCGCAGGGGTTGTACCAGGCCGAGATGGTCTTAACCTTCGAGGCGCAGTTCGGACTGCTGCCGCCCGCGGCAAATGGGTTCGCAATCTTCACTGCATAAGGTCCGGAAGCGAAACCGTTGGCGCCGCTGACGTTGGACGTGCCAACGTCGAAGTGCTCGCCGGTTTGCGCTTGCCACGTGGCGTCCACACTCCATCCGCCGATCACATAATCGGCCACAGTATTGTTGTTCAGGTACGTCCGTCCTTTGCCGAAAGGAAGTTGGTACAGCCCGTTGAAGGTGAAGCGCTGGCGGAACGTGCCACGGAGAGTTTCCGTAGTCGTACTTGAAGGGAACCAGGTTGGTCTGAACGGGGTTGCCCGTGTCGTAGCCGCTGGAACCGAGCGGCGTTTGCGAGTTGTCCAAGGCGTGCGACCAGGTGTAAGTAGCCAGAAGGTTGTAGCCGTGCGACATGCGCTTTTCCAGCTTGGCCTGCAAAGCGTTGTAGTCGCTCATGCCTTGAAAGCCGGTGTACGCCGAGCCGCTCTGGAGGGGCAAGGGGCGCGTAGCCTGGCTATTGCCATTGGGGCTGATGATCGCCAGCGGCGCATCCGCATCGATGTTGATGATCAGGTGGCGCGAAGTATCCCCAACATAGGCGACCGTGCCCACAAAGTTTGGCAGGATGGAGCGTTCGACCGAGAGGTTCCAGTCCTGGGTGTAGGTGGACTTTGAATTCGCATAGGTGCCGCGCAGGGTCAGGCCGGTCACGACACTGTTGAGGCCGGCTGGCTGGCTCAGAATGGTACCGTAGCCGTTCTCAATGGTCATGTCTTGTGCCGCAAGGCCACCTGAGGACCACGATCCGACGGGCTGAGAAGGTTCAGGACAGAAATTGGTCAGGCAGTTGGGTGAGTCCCAGCTTGCGGAGACCTGGTAGGGATAGTTCTCGCCAAGGTTGCCCCAGTATCCGAGGTTCTCCAGGCCGCCATAGAAGATGCCGTAGCCGGCGCGGACCACGGTCTTCGGATTCAGTGACCAGGATACGCCCATCCGCGGAGCTAAATTGACGAGCGGAGCTGTTTGCAGGCGCGGATTCTGGGAGGTCTGGATGGTCATGCCGTTCGCAGTCATCGCAGTGTCAAAGCCGTTTAAGCCGATGGCCTGGTAAGCTTGGGCCGCGGATATGGCTGGAACCAGGTAAGTCCCAGTCACACTCGGGGTAGCACCGGTTTCAACGCCGGCTCCGTTTGTGGTGATGTTGAGCGTGGGCGTCGAGTTGAAGAAGAAGTTGGCCTGCTGGCCGTCAATTTCCTTGTAGGGCTGGAAGTACTCGTAGCGCAGGCCGAGGTTAAGAGTGACACTGCGCCGGATGCGCCAATCGTCCTGGAGGTACAGGGAGAAGTTGGCGCGCTCGTCTCTGTCGTTGACCGAGTTGGAAAGCGCCCCCCACTTGATTTCGTCGAGCAAAAAGTCGGCGACGCCGTAGCCGGAAGCGCCACTGTAGTTGGGCGAGGACGCATACGAAGTGCCTCTGGTGTTGAAATCGTACTCGCCGCGCGGCTCCTGCGGCTGCAGCGTAGCGAAGCGGATGCTCTGGTAGGCGACGCCCGCCTTTAACGCGTGATTGCCGGCGATCTTGGTCACGTTGTCGATGATTTGATAGACGTTCTCATGCTCGTCGGTGGGCGCCCACGTGGCGCCGCCGAAACTATGCGGAGTCGATGGGCCGTCAAACCAGGAGTCTGGCAAGCCACCATTCAGCGGCCCTGCAGGAATGCCGCCGAAGCCCTCGGTCGACGCCAGGGTGGGATCGTTGGCGCCCGCTGGGTAGAAGCCGGTGTGCAGGTAGTTGAAGCCAAAACGCACCTCGTTGACCAGCGTCGGGCTGAACGTGTGGGTCTCGGAGAACATGTAGTTGCCGCCGTAGTTCTTGTTGGCAGCCTGGCCGCCGCCGTCGAGGATGGGGCCCAAAACACTTTGACCGCCCCAGCCTTCGCCCACTTCGTTGAGGTAGCTATAGCGGGAGTAGGCTGAATCCTTGGGGCCGATCGTATAGTCCACGCGCGCATCCCATTGGAATGTGTTGTCAATAATGGGAAAGGTGCCGGAGTAGTTATTCCACAGGGTTGAGTTCTTGTTGTCTGGCTTTGGATACTGGCTCAGAACCTTCAACGCGACCGGGTCCAGGGTAAGGCCTGCGCCCGATACGGATCCGTACGCGGAATTGGGGCAAGTCGCCACCATGCAGTTGTTGGGTATGGGAGTCGGCGGGTTCACATTCGTCGGATCCTGGGTGTAAAGCTGAATCGGGCTGGAGCCGGTAAGGGTATTACCGGAACCACCTGCCGCGTTCGGTTTGAGAATTTCCGAGAAGTCGCCCGTGCGCTCCAGCAAGCTGGGCACGGCAAAGGTCTGGTAGGAGTTAAAGACAACGCGGTTGGCCTGGGTGTCGGCAAAGAAGAATAGCTTGTTTTTGAGGAACGGACCACCGAGCGTGGCGCCGAACATGTTCTGGTGATAAGGAGCAACAGGCGCCGGATTGCCGCCGTTTGTCCACTCAGGTACTGTGGCTTCGCCCAAGTCGTTATTGCGGACGTACTCCCACAGGTCGCCGTGGAAGGCATTAGCGCCGGACTTGATGCTGGCGTTGATGACCGCGCCGGCGGCATGACCGAACTCAGCCGAGTAGTCGCTAGTCTGGACTTTGAACTCGGCCAGGGCATCAGGCGGAGGATTGACGACGTAGCTGGCGCCGTTGGTGAAGTCCACCACGTTGGCGTTGTTATCCACGCCATCGAGGATGAAGTTGTTCTCCTCGGCGCGCTGGCCGTTGGCGTTGAAATCGCCTTCGCCGCCGCCGCGTGCGCCTGTCGGCAGAGCCGCTCCGGGAGCCAACTGTGCAATATAGACCCAATTGCGACCGCTGAGCGGTATGTCATTGATTTCTTCCGTGGACATGGTTTGACCCACGGAACTGTCCTGGGTTTGCATCAGCGGAACTTGCGTCGTAACGGTCACCGTGATGTTTGTCGCGCCGGGTTTGAGGGTGACCACGACGTTGAGCCGCTGCTGAATATTCAAGTGCAGGTTGGTTTGCGTGGTGGTCTCAAAGTTCGGCGCGCTTGCCGTAATCGTATAGTTTCCAATCTTGATGGGAGAAAACACATAGATGCCGGCGCCATCGGTCTTCGTCTTCAAGACCTGCCCTTCGTCGACGTTGACTAAGGTCACAGCAGCGTTTGCGATCACGGCGCCGGACGAGTCCTGAACGACGCCCGTAATCGTGCCCTGATCGAGTTGCCCGAACATTACGTGCGTCGATGCCAATAGCAGAGCGAGCGCAAGCAATGGAAACAACACATTGCGTCTGAACATCATGACTGCCTCCTTGCGAGTCTTCTGTCTTGTTTGGAACGCAACTGCGGGAACGCATCAGAAACAACGGCCGGCCAACGGCAAGAGCCGCCCGACGCCTTCATTTCGAAATGTAGACGGTTACATTCAAGCATTATTGCGATCCGCCGAGGACTATACCTCTCGCATGTAAACGTTGTCAAGAGCTTTTTAGAAGAGATTTTTCTCCCCAAACCATAGCCTTTTGAAGCTGGCAAGCCGTACAATCGGTTAGGCTAATCTGCCCTTTTGAGGTTTTTATGCCTGTCAGCATCAGGGAAATCGCCAAGCTCGCCGGGGTTTCTGGCGCAACCGTTTCCAGGGTCATAAACGGCTCCAGTCTGGTCACCCCGGAAACAACCCAACGCATCCAGCGGATTATCCAGGATTTCAACTTCGTCCCGAACCGGAGCGCAGCTCACCTAAAGCAGGGGAAAAGCCAGATTTTTGGCATTATCGTTCCAGATCTAACCAACCCATTCTTTATGGAACTGGTCAAGGTTTTTGAGGAACTGCTGGTCGAAAACGAGTATGAGCTGCTCGTGGCCAATACAGACTTCCATCCATCGCGCATGCAGCGGTCGATCCACCGCATGTTGCTTCGCCGGGTGGACGGGGTGGCATTTCTAACTTCGGAGCATGAGGCAGCCGCACTTGAGTCGTTGGTGCAGAACCGGATCCCGGCGGTTACCACCGACCACTATCGCACGGCTCCGGGAATAAGCGATATTGCAGTCGATTTCCGCGACGGGATGGCGCAGCTTATCCAGCACCTCAAGGACCTCGGGCACCAGAATATTGGGTTCATTGGAGGCTCCGAAGGACTGGTAACGTCGCGCATCCGCCGCGAGTCCTTCATGGACGCGATTGTGAAGTCGGGGCTGTCGTCTCGAGATGGCTGGATTGTTGCAGGCGACTACCGGATTGGCGGCGGCGCCGCCGGAATGGAAGCCATACTTGGGCAGGAAGAGATTCCGACCGCGGTGGTGACTGCAAACGATCTCACAGCGATCGGTGCATTGCGCAAGGCGCACGAAAAAGGACTTCGCATTCCCGAGGATATTTCGGTCGCCGGATGCGACGACATCGAAATGAGCGATATCGTGTATCCGCCCTTGACAACCTTGCGCATCTCTCAGAAACAGTACGCGCAGATGCTCTTCGACGCATTGCGAATGGCGGCGAAGGACCTTTCGCAACCTGGGAAAGTGCTCTCGTTACCGATGACGATTGTGGTTCGTCAATCTACCGGCCCGGCGCCGAAGCATGGCCGGCGAAATTTTGCAGCCAATGGTGTCGTGGCAGCTACCAGAAAATTAAGTTGAAGGCGACAAAGAGGCCGGCAAGGCCGATGCCGGTGGCCAGCGCGGGCCAGGGGATTGAAGCTGACCGCGCATCGAAGGTCTGTTCCCAGCGCGGTGCACGCTCCGTCGAGGCGCGCAGCGATCCTATCCAGAGCGTGCTCACAAAAGCGGCGCTGAAACTGACAATGGCTCCGTAGAAATTGGCTGCCATCTGGCTTCCGTAGTGGAACACGTGGGTCAATGCAAGAATCTGGTGAGCAATGGAGCAGGTCAAACCGAGCACGAAGCCGGCGCGGCCCCCGGCCGCCGCTCTGCGCGGCATGATCGCTGCCAGCGCTACCAACGCGAATAGTGGGGCATTGAATGTGGAGAGTATCAGTTGAATGTACTCCATGAGGCTCTGAAATCCGAGCGCAAAGTATGCCGCGCCAACTGAAAGAAGCACTGCGGCGGCATTCGTCATGCGACTGACCTTGGTGTAGTGTTCATCGCGGGCGTGCGGTCTGATCCACCGCTTATAGATTCCCTGCACCCAGGCGGAGGTGAATCCGGCAACATTGTTCGAGAATGTGGAGATCAAGCTCGCCGCAAGCCCCATGAACCCGAAAACCAGCCAAAAGGAGCTGTAATAGTGCAGCATGAGTGAGGGCAGCGTAGCATTCCAGTTCTTGCTGAGGCTCGCTTGCGAAAGCACCAGGGGTGCGGCCACACTTGTCAGTGCTATGAGCAGGGCGAAAGCGAGCTTGGCCATTCCGATACTTAACGGGATAAAGGGCGCGTCCTGCTCGCGTCGCACCGCAAGGGCGCGCTGAAGCTGCACGAAATCCGTGCTCCAGTAGCCGAAACCGAGCACCAGGCCGAGGCCAAAAACCAGACCGAAGCGATCCATGACGGCATGAGGAGCGAAAAGCGGCACGCCCTGCCATGCGTGGACGCGGTTGGCGGGAATGCTTGCCATAAGCTTGTCGAAGCCGCCGAGTTCGTGGGTGACTAGGAACAGGAGCGGAACCACCGCCATCAGCACCAACGCGAAGTGGAAAAGCTCGGTGTAAACGGTTGCACGAAATCCACCGATCCAGGTGTAGAACAGAACCACCGCGGCAGCAACCAATACACCCTGCAGGAACGTCCACCCCACGAATGCGGTGACGGTCTGCGCAACTGCGCAAAGGCTGACGCCTGCAATTAATAGCATCATGGCCGCCATGCAGAGCGCGACCATGGAATGGGTGGCGCTGCCGTAATGGCGGGCGATGAAACTGAGGATCGTCGGATTTCGATTGCGCTTATAGGCCGGCAACAGCCAGAAGGCGACGGCAAGAAGCGCGGGAATTGCGCCAATCCAGTAAAAGTGGCAGGCCAGCATGCCGTATTGCGCACCGAGCGCCATCATGGCGAAGAGATCGAGAGAACCGCAGTTGGCCGCGATGCAGGCCGTGGCACAGACCCATACCGGCAAAGACGATGTGGCATTCAGATATTGATTCGAGTCGCCTTTGTGGCGTGCCGACCAGACGCCGGTCAACATCAGTCCGACGAAGTAAACCCCGGCAATCGCGATGTAAATCGGATTCCATGCCATGTTCTGCTTGGTTTTTCTCCGGGAGAATCCACTGCCATCGATTACTGCCGACCAAGCCAAGGATGCAGACGGAATGGAAACGGCGACCTCGCTTTCGCTTACCGTCTCCGCTGGATCGGCTCCGTTCCCCACCCTTGCGGCAACGAAACAGCAACACCGCAAGGATGGGAATTCGCACCCACAACAGATTATCGCCGAAATGCTAGAAGCGGCCCATAGTAACCTGTACTACCTCAGGCTTCTCGTGGAAGCACAGGCCGCGATCGGTCTCGTCCCCATTCCAAAGGCGCATGGGCTTCCATACGCCGCCTTCATACGTTCCCTGCTCGGCGGTCACGATCTGGCTGCGAATCCATGGCAGCTTCCCTGGCAGATGGAAGGCGACGCTTGCATCCACACCGGTAACGAGAAACTCGTCGGGCCCAAGTTGCGCGACGACCGCCGAGCCGTGCGCGTCTTTTGTTCCGGGGGCCGGGCGGCCGTCCGGCTGCGGAAAACCGAATGAAACGGTGGCTTGCCACTCGCCAAATTCGAGTTCGTGCGTTGTCTGCCCCGGTTCCTCGACGGCTGTCTTCAGCTTGCCATCGAACTCCAATTGGGCAATCTCGCGGTCCATCGGACCGATAACAGAATAGTTGGTTCTGTGACTCTTCCAAGGGTCGTCGCCGAGAATGTTCCAACCCGTTTCGTCCACGCCAAAAGGCGAGAAGCCAATAGCCCCTTCTCCAAGCGCGTAGAAAAAGAACTTGGCGAAACCGTCGTCGCGTCCCGTCTCAGGAATCCAGAGTGGGTTGTCGGCCCGACGATACACCGCCATGCTCTCGCGGTAAAAGCGCGAGTCGCTCTCGTAGAGGTCGGGCCCGATCATGTCGATCGAGGGTGCAAGCGCGCGCCAAAGCCAAATCAGCTTTTGCACCGCGCCTCCGCTCGGGTAGCCGATGCCGGGCGTATCCAATTGGCGCTGCGGCAACTCCGCAGACGGGTGGTCGATCCATACGTTGATATAGCAGGGAATGTCGAACTCCTGCTTGCCTGCCGCAGCGATCTCATTGATGTATTTTGCCTGATAGTACGCCTGAAAAATCTCGTCGGCATCGCCGTCAAAAACCTGCTTCCACGTTCCCGGCTGCTTGTGCGCGGCAGCCAGCAAATCGGCCGGCACGGGACCAGCAAACTCCCGGTTTGCCTCTGGTGAGTTGTCGCGCACGCTGCCAATGATGCCCGATTCGTTTTCCACTTGAATCAGCAGAACCGTGTGAGCGTCGCCGTCAATCTGCTTGAGATGGCGCATCAAGGCCACAAAAGCGGCCTTGTCTGCTTCAAGCGTATTTCGCGAATTGGGCGACAGCACATCAATAGGCTCACCGTCTGGCCGAATGACGTGCGGGAAACGATTGGAATCGTTCTTGACCCATGCGGGAACGTAATGCATGTTGCCGTTCTTCCATGTCCCAAACCAGAGAAGCACCAAGTAAAGGTTGTGTGTGCGCGCTCCCTCCACCAGTTTGTCCACGTTGGTGTAATCGAACTGCCCCTCGTGAGGCTCGAATTGCTCCCAGTAGACTGGTGCCTCAACGGTGTTTGCGTGCAATGCCGCCATCGACTCCCAAACTTGCGGCAACTCGCTCGGCCAGGCGCTGGAGTTGTGAATCTGCCCGCCCAGAATGAGAAAAGGGCGGCCATCGACAAGCAATGCGTAGCGCCCGTCCTTCTGCTCAATCCGGGGGGCTTCAGCAGCTCGGCAGGGAATGCAAGTCGTGAGAAAAGCAAGAAGAAGGAAGGAAAGGCTATACAGTTTGATCAACTTGCGACAAACGAATCTGATCATGACGATTCACCCCTGCAGTACTGTAATCGATTACAGTAATTGCTGCAACAGGCTTTGGCCTTCTTTTTGCAAAGACCGGCGCGAAACCGGCCCCCGCAAATCCAGCTCCCAGCGCTTTCGAGTTCGCATGCTCAAGCCGATTGCGAGGCCGGGGCCAGCACTGTTTCTGCTTTCTGCCCGCGGCCAACCATAACGGAGTTCAGAGAGCGGACAAAGAGCTGGGGTTGACGGTGAGGCGCAAGTCGCTTGACAACTCTCCTGACAGATGGCTATATTGCGTTGTCCTGTAACCGTGTACATTGAATGCCTCCGTATGTTGTATCGCCCACCGCAACTCTCCAGCTGGGGGCAGTGCCTTTTCATGGGCGCCGGGAATCGCCATTCCGGTGGTCTTGTCGGAAAGGAAGCAAGTGCGCCATCGCTCACGAGCGCGGTTCTAGGCGGACCCTATCGGTTTAACAAAGGAGACTCGGATGCGGTCACAAGTCAGTTCTGGGAGACTCCTCCGGTTCTTTCCCCGTTCAGCCTCACGGCGCTGCATGCCTGTGCTTGCGCTTGCCGGTCTTGCACTCTCTTCCTGTGTGTCCGTCGTGGCGACCCCTGCAGTGCCGCTGCACACGGCGGGTCCATACATCGTGGATAGCCACGGGCATCGTGTGCGCCTGAATGCGGTCAACTGGTACGGTGCCGAGGGCGAAGATTACGTGGTGTTGGGACTTGAATCTCAACCACTCTCGACCATTGTGAATGAGATCAAGAGCCGCGGCTTCAACGCCGTTCGGCTTCCCTGGTCCAACGAGATGTATGAAAGCAATCCTGTGGTTGGCAACTATGCTCTCACCGCTAACACGAGGTTGGAGGGCGAGAATGCGCTCACTATCTTCGACACCGTCGTGAACGCGTTAACTGGCGCAGGGATCATGGTAATACTCGACAATCATGTAAGTACGGCCATGTGGTGCTGCGGTAATGACATCAACCAGCTCTGGTTCAACAGTACCTACACCCAGACCGACTGGATCAACGACTGGAAAGGCATGGTCAGCCGCTACAAGAATAACCCCATGGTGATTGGCGTGGACCTTCGCAACGAGCCGCGAGTCTCCGCAGTCTGGGGTGGCGGAGGGAGTGACGACTGGCACGCAGCGGCGACCACTGGAGGCAACTCAGTTCTGAGCGTTAACTCCAATTTGCTGGTCTTCGTAGAGGGCGTCAATTACGCGGGCGATCTATCCGGTGTTTCCAGTCTTCCGGTCACGCTCAGTACGGCGAATCGCGTAGTGTACGAAGCTCACGATTACGGCTTCTGGTATTCCGGGCTGACGGGATACAGCAATTGGTACAACGACATTTACTCTAAGTGGGGATATCTCGTCGCGGGGAGTAGCCCGCAGCCATTTTGGATCGGAGAGTTCGGCACTTGCAATACTGCCAGCACCTGCGTAAGCAGCAGCAGTAACGCAAATCTAGGGTACTGGTTCGGTTTTATACATCAATTTCTTTCGCAGCACAGCGTCGATTGGTCGTATTGGGCTTTCAATGGCACCACCGAGGATGGTAATGGCAACGGCTTCGGATCGGCGGAGACATACGGGATCATGAATACGTCCTGGAACGGCGATGCACTTCCCGCCCTCACGTCCAATTTGCAGAGTCTGATGGACAGGGCGAAGTTGCAGAGCCAGATGGAAAGCGGCGGTGGAGAGGCTACGGGCCTCCATGAACCGTCTTGGGAAAACACACTCAGCAAGGAAAACGGGCGCCCAATTGACGTACTGGTCCTCCTTCGTGAACACCATTACAACGGGCTACGGCTGCGCGTCTTTCACGGCCCCACTGTGGCTGCCGATCACCCGGCCAACGATCTAAATTTCACGCTCGCTCTTGTCAGGCGCGCGAAGGCAGCGGAATGGAGCCTACGCGCCCGCAGCTTCTTCAATAACGACGACAACGTGCTCCCGGTCATTACGGCCTTCGACCCATCAACCTCGCAATAGCATAGCCTTTGCATTGAAAGCCAAAAGCATGCCAGCTGGAGGGAATGTGGTGGACGAGTAAGCAAGTATGAAAGAGACCGCAAAGATTCGGGTTCTGGTGGTGGAGAATCACCCCATCATGCGCGTTGGCATCGCCTCCATAATCGAGACCACCCCGGACATGACCACTGTTGCCCAGGCGGGGAGTGGCGAAGAAGCCGTTGAGCTGTTCGAGAAATATCTTCCGGACGTTACCCTTATCGATCTCCGGCTGCCGGGGATGAGCGGCGTCGAGGTGATTCGTACCGTGATGGCTCGCCACCACAGCGCGAAGTTTGTTGTGCTCGCCAATTACGAGGGCGACGAAGATATCCATCAGGCGCTGGCGGCCGGCGCGCGCACCTACGCCATCAAGGGAATGCCGCACGAAGCGCTGGTCAACGCATTGCACCGCGTTCACGTGGGCGGGCGGTTTCTGCTTCCACCCGTTTCCCGAACTCTTAACTCCCCCATCCCGAACTCAGATCTGAGCACGCGCGAGCGCGAGGTCCTCGATCTGATGGTCAGGGGCGAGAGCGACAAGGAGATTGCAGCGGACCTCAAGATCACAGAATCAGCGGTGAAAATCCACGTCTGCGTGATCCTGATGCGGCTTAACGTAACTGACCGCACGCAGGCAATGGTGACCGCATTGCAGCGTGGACTCGTTCATCTCTAGGCGCAAGAACTCGGCCGCTCGAGTAAGGCCTTCGCAATTAGCTTCGGCGCGCTCTGCGCGAAAACTAATCGCAGATTCTCCTGCCGCTCAACGAAGATTCAGCTGGCTAGTGGCCCTGCGGCAGCAGGAGCTGCAGCCCGTTCTGGAGTGCCCCACAATTTCTGTACCAGTTGAGAGTCGAATCGAACAGGTGGTGACCCGCCCCGGAAATCTCAGCCGACGGAGGTTGGAGATTTCGGCCCGCGTGGTTCTGTTAGTGCCCGTTTGGCGCGCACGATTGCGGTTAATGTAACTCAAGTGATGGTCTCAGGCAAGAACTTTGAGACCGGAGCGCAGGTGAAGTCACAGCCAGCCTCAGGCGAACAGCTAAAGACGCTAGAACTGGTTGCATAAATGCCTCAAGGCGATAAGCAGGCAGGCGTAATGGAAGAAGCCCTAAGACACAGTAAGGAAGCGGTCATGGCGCACTTGGATGCGGCGGAAGTTCTGCAGCCAGGCATTGGTGCGTTCAATTTTCCAGCGTTTGCGATAGCGACGCAGCTTGCGTTTGTCCTCGAAACGGCGGTTGCGGATGTGTTTTCGGTAAGGAACGATCAACTCTGTTTGCCGTTTGTGAAACCGCATCCGCAAAGCGTCGGAATCGTAGCCGCGATCGGCAATGACCCGCTTCAGATGAGAACGCGGCCGTCCCCGGCCTTTGCGCGGCACCTTTACGGTAGCGAGCGTGCTTTCCGCGAGCCGACACTCGGCCAGCTGCGCGGACGCAAGTTGCGCTCCGACAGGTACGCCGCGGCCGTCGACCACCACCATGCACTTCGTACCTTTCCCGCGACGGGTTTTGCCGACCGCCGAGCCCCTTTTTTAGCGGTGATGAAAGTGGCGTCCAGGAAAGCTTCTTCCCAGTCAAGCAGACCCCGCTGGTCCAGCATGGACAGCAGTTTCTGCCAGGCCTTCAGCCAGATGCCCTGTTCTTCCCAGCCGCGCAGACGCCGCCAACAGGTGGAACCATCGGGATACTGGTCGGGCATATCACGCCACCGTGCCCCAGTTCGCAGAACCCAGAGAATACCCTCCAGGCAATCGCGGTTGGCAGCCCACGGGCGCCCGCGTCTGTCTTTGCGGCGCTTCGGCTTCGGGAACAGCGGCGCCAAAATCTCCCACTGCGCTTCACTCAACAACACTTGCCGCTTCTTCATAGAAGAAGCTCAACAACAAACCTGCCTCAGAAGTAAGTCCCTGTCTTGAGGCCGAACCCATTTATGCAACCAGTTCTAGTCACAGAAGAACTACCGGATCTATTTCTGCTGGACCTTAGCATGCCGGGCCTTGAGGATATCGAATGCATCTAAATCATTCAGTTTCGCTTTCCAGCGGCTCGTATTCTCATAATTACCAGTTATGACCTGGACGAAGATAATCTTCGGGCTATCAAGGCCGGAGCTTCGGGCTATGTTACCAAGAACGCTTCACAAGAAGAGATTCTCCGCGCAATTCGCCGCGTCCATTGCAGCAAACAATATCTTTCACATGCGATCGCTCACAAGCTCAACGATAGAGGTGCGCGACCCGTCCAACCAACACGCTGGTGATGTGTCCGTCGCACATCGCGCACTAGTTGGTGCGCGAGGTTCTGTTGACCTACGTTATCAACGCTTCAGGCGTTTTCCGCTCCACTCCTTAAGCCTGGTGTACGTCAGAGTGGCAGATTCCGGAGAACAGACCTCGATCTGCACATCGGTCTGAGAGGCGTCGCATCGCGAACCGCAATATCTACGTGCTCCCGGATTGCGTCGCATATAAGTTTCGGAGTGTGGGAACTCGTCGAAAATGCGACCCTTTGAATTCTAAAAATCCCGCGTAAGTCTAATTACGATCCTGGCGGAGGCGCATTGTAAACCTTACCGTCGATGGTTGTTGTCAGCGTTCCCTCCTGTGGCTGACCAAAGAGACCGGGCGTAAACCCACCTTCGCTTGTGACTTTGGAGCCAGTCTGAATGCCGCTCAGCTTCAGATCGCTGTGCAGGACTAGCCGCCCCATCATGCCGCTCCCTACTCTCTGCGCGCTTTCGGTCCCGTTGATAATGTGGAGACCGTCGTCGGAAAAGTTGGTGTAGCGCGTGGAAGCAAAATTGAATCCGAAGCCGGGTGCAACTGCTCGAAACTCAACATCAGCCTGGCCGGAAACTTTGCCGAGGAGTATATATTTACCGGCCGGAAGTTGATACCTGACCGGCAACTTGTCGCCAGGATGGTACGCAAATCCCCAGGGGACCAGATCCGGAATCGGCTTGGCCGGCGCAAGATGGAGCGGCTTTCTACTCGTCAAGTGCGCGATCATGAGCCGTGTACGTCTCCCGCCCGGCTCGGTTGACACCGGGCAAGAGACCTGGTTGGCGCCGCCGCAGGCGGGCGATGTTAACAGAGCCTGCCAATACACTACGTTGGTTCCGTCAGGAGACCATGCTGGGTCGGCGCGTCCATTCCACTTTGGATCGCTCGGGCTCCCGGGTGTCCCGGGACCTGCGTTGAGTTGCTGACCGCGATAGTCACCGCGGTCGCCATATCTATCTATGAGAATCGGCTCAAAGTATCGAAAATTGACGTTTCGCCAGGCGAACGCGCTGATGAATGCATCCACCAGATCCATCAGCGGCGGAATGCCTTGCATCCCTGCGTACCACATATGACGTTCAGGAACTGTACGCGTATCCATGCAGACAAACCATTTGTCGTCGGGAGACATTTTCATTGGATCGGTGTAGCTGGGATCACTCGTCATGCGGACGGACTCGCCAGTTTCCAGGCTGGTTCTGAAAAGATCGAAATTCCCCGATTCCTGAAAATACTCCCCGATAATCGACTTGCCGTCACTGGACCATCCGCGCCATTCGCCGATTGCGCCGCGGGTGTTGTGCATCAGATATCCTGGTTTCCTGGGATCCGGGCTGAAGAACGCAAACTCGGGACTTTGGTTGACCCAGATCGTAACCTTTTCCAGGTCATAGCGGGGAACACGCGGCCCCGTCCTGGGAGCGGGATCGAAGACGAGAGTCCCCATCGCGGAAAGTTCGTCACCGACGCCCACGAAGCTGTTCCAGCCCAGATGAATGTCGTCGGGATTCAGGCGGATTTCGCGCATGTTGCCGCCGCGGTCTGAGCCGTCCGCCGACATGCTCCAGTACATCGGGTAAATATGAACGCGATCCGGCGTGCAGGTTGCATCCGTCAGCTTGTACTGTCCACAATCGACCACATTCGAGCCCGCGATCATGCGCCGGCCGTCATGAAATGCCTGCGGGTGATCGACAAGAACGTAGGCAGGGGCGCCGCGGTCAGACGCTCCAGCAGCAAATACATCCACGCCGGGGCTGCCCGAGATCCAGCCTGCACCAGGCCCCGGGGCCTTGTTGGCTCCCTGGGCATTTTCGGCGGGAATGCCGCAGGTAATGCACTTCCAGGGATCACCGTTCGGAAACACCTTGCCATCGGTCTTGATCGCGATTACCTGATGGCCCGTGTATATGCTCCCGGCAGGCGCGCCCGCAAACTCGACAGGCATCAGGACGTGCTTGCCGTCCCACATAAAGGACGGTCCTTCGAAAATGCCATTATCGTAAGCGCCAATGCACCCGGTCCCCTTTGGGTTGATTGCGGCAGTACATGACCCGACATCGGAGGAGGGAGCCGTGGGAGGCAGTGGCAACTCGGAAATCTGGACAGGTTCCGGTTTGGGCGCTGGCGGATTCTCCGGTAGCTTTGCGATGGAGCTCTTCAGGTTGGAACGCTCCCGAACTTGCGGCGTGCTAGGTGCAGCGCTCGCGTTCGCCCTGGAACCCGCTATATTCTGCGCCAGTATGAGTGGCGCAATGATGCTGGTGACCCAGGCCGCAGCAACAGCAGGGGCCAATAGGGAGCACACGATCCGCAGTTTCATGTTTTGACCCTTCAGCGCCCAAACATTTGGCACTTAGCACAAATACAAGATGTTCACACTGCATTTCGCTGCGCGATGGCGCCAAGATGGGCCGCGCTCGGTTTAGCAGTGCGCTTGAAGGTCGTTCGATCAACGGCGACGAGCCCATACTTGGGCTTATTCCCCTGTTCCCACTCGAAATTGTCCAGCAGCGACCAGTGGAAATAGCCCAGCACAGGCACACCCTTCGCGGTGCTCTCTTGCAGACCGGCCAGTGCATGGTCGATGTACCAGATGCGACGTTGGTCGTTATCTGTATCGATACCATTCTCTGTAATTAGAATCGGCTTATTGGTCTTGGCATACACATACTCAACGCCGTTGCGCAGCGCTTCGGGCCTCGAGAACGACGCCATCATGCCCCCGTTCTCGAGGTATGGCATCGGTTCAGGCCGAGGCAACGGTTTGCCCTTACCCGGGATCGGAATCTGTCGGTAGATCTGCACACCCGTAAAATCGCCGGTGCGCCGCACCGTTTCCAGCCATTCGCCATAGGCCGACTTTCTGACCTCGTCATAGGGGCTACCTTCGTTCGCCGGCTGGAAGTCGATGATGTTGAGCGTAACCCCCACGGGCAAATCCCTCCGTTCTGCTTTGATTGCGGCGAAGCCCTGCTCGTGCCCGGCAATCAGTTGTGGCGTCATGCCGTCGATGTCTGGGTAATTCATTGTCACAAAGCGCTCGGAACCTGTTGCCCGCGCAGCTACAGCATGACATTCGATCTCCGCCTGGTCGCGCTTGGCGAAGACTGAAACGGTTCCCGGGATTGCGCGGAAGGTCTTGGCGACCTGTGGCTCGTTGATCGTAAACGCATAGGCCATCTCTGCCGCTAGCGCTTTGGCCACAGTAGAACAGTACCGCGCGAAAAGCGATGAAGACTCCGGGTTCAGCCAGCCGCCCGCTTCCGCAAACCAGCGCGGAGCCGTGCCATGGAAAAGTGTAACTGCCGGATCGACGTTGTGCCGACGGCAGCACTCGATCACACGCTTGTAATAGTCGAGTTCGGCGATCGAGAAATAGCCACGTGTGGGCTCGATTCGGGCCCATTCCACCGAAAACCGATAGCTGTTAAACCCAAAGCCGGCCAAGAGCGCAATGTCTTCCTCGTAGCGATGCAAGCTATCGCACGCATCGCCTGAACGCTCGGCAAACGTGGTCGGTTTGACGTTCTCCAGAATCCAGAAGTCAGAATTGGTGTTGTTGCCCTCGATTTGGTGAGCGGCTGTCGCCACTCCCCAGCGGAAGCCCTTGGGAAAGGAATGTCTTTCTCCCGCAGTTCCGCCCAGCGCCGTCACGGTTTTACCTGCCGCAGCGAGGATTGCTGCGCTTCCCGCTCCGGCCAGGAAACTGCGGCGGCTTGCGATCAGGTTTTTGTCAATCATGCTCACCTGTTTCCGTATTCTCTGCTTTTCAGCCCTCATGAGAAGCATGAGTACTTTGGCTAAGCTGCCTTGGTTAGGAAAGAAGAAGATTGACGTATTCAACACACGCTTGAGCGTAGAACAAGGCCGTCGTTGGACACCTCACCAACTTGATCGTGTTCCAAACAAGGCGAATTCAGGGGCTCAGGTCAGCCCGTCAATCGGCCTGAAGCGAATCGCCATTGTTACAACGCACGCTTGAGTCCTGATAGAGCGCTCGAGCATGCGTTCTTTGCGTTTGCTAGGAGTCCGTTGGCGCTCAAAAAGCCATCTTGAGCGCGAACTGATACTGCCTTGAGTTTTCATTAGCGGCCGTGCTGCTGATCGTCCCAAAGGGCGTGTTGGTGGTGCTGGGCGTTCCGTTTGTGTTGAAAGCCGTAATCGAGTTATTCGGCGTGGCAAAGTTTGCGATGTTCAGGATATTGAAACACTCGGCGCGGAACTGCATCGACAACTGCTCGTGAATCGGAAAGTTCTTGAAAAGGGACAAATCCATACGACGGTCATGCGGTCCGTAGATTTGGTTCCGATGCTCATTTCCAGCAGTGCCTATCGTCTGCATTGCAAATGCTGTGGTGTCGAAATATTCCTGCAACGTTGGATGAGGTAGTTTCGCTGAATGAAGCATGTTCGGTCTGTCCGCTGTAACGCCGGGAAGGTTGATTGGGGCCAGGAAGGAGCTTCCTGCTTGGACTGGCGTGACCGAATCTATGACCGTGAATGGAAGCCCAGTCTGCCAGTATGCGATCGTATTGGCCTGCCAGCCGCTAAAAGCCACTCGTTTCACCCCAGTGAAGTCCTTCCCAAAGGGAAGCTCATAATCGATCGATGCGGCGAAACGGTTGCGTATGTCCAGGTCGGAGTTTCCGTAATCGTACCGTGGGTCACTTGGGATTATGGCCGAAGTAACACCGCTCGGACCATTAGCTCCGCTACCGCTGAATGTGTTGCTCAAGCCACGTGCATATGTGTAATTAGCGTTGATTGTCAAACCCTTAGTCGTTCGCCGCTGCAACTGGGCTTGCATCGCGTGGTAGGAAGAGGTGGCCCCATTGTTGTAGTAGTTAATGTCTGTGAGGTACGGTAGTTGTGTTTGATATTTGTAGTTGGGTGTGGGGTTACCCGCACCCGGCGGCAGCGGCAGGTCGTCGTTTCCAATATAGAGAAGCCTTCTGCCAAGCTGGCCGATGTAGCCTATTGAGGCGACATTGGCTCCGAATTGCTTTTGAAACATCAGGCTGAACTCTTCGATGTATGCTGTACGGAAGTTCACGTCCTTGGAATCAACGCTCGAAATGTTCGGATTGCTCGCGAATGTCGCCGGACTGATTGCTGCCGGAATTGCAAGAGGGCTTGAGACGCCTTGAAAATACGAGGTATTCGAAAACGCAAAAGGCACGTTCGGAAGCTCGATTGAGCTTTGAATGTCAGCCGGATAGAACGTAAGGCCGAATGCCCCACGAATTACACTTTGCCTTGGTAAGGACAGATCGAAACCAAGCCGAGGTGAAAAGTTACCATAACCAGTCCCTATGCCGAAGTTTCGGTTGCTCGGTGTGGCCACGACCATCTGAAGCGTATTCAGATCGAAGTTCGAAATTTGGTTGTGCTTCTCCGTCTCCGCTGGATATACCTCATAACGAAGTCCGAGGTTCAAGGTCAAATTCTGTTTCGCACGCCAGTCATCCTGGACATAAACGCTTGGTTCCCAGAATTCCACGGTCTGGCCTGTAAGCTGATTCTGGCGCAGTGCTTCTACGGCTGTTCCCACGAGCATACCCTCCAAGGCATTTGCAAAATAACCAGGAACCGCGCTGAAAGCATACAGCCCAACCCCGTAACCAGATTGGAAAAGGCTGCTTTGCCGCCGAATCAGCGCCGCGCCGCTCTTAATTGTGTGCCTCCCACGCACGTAGGATATGGAACCATTCAGTTGGTATGTATTATCTATATTCGTGAGTGGCAAGTAGATGGCGTCACCGAGCTCAGCATATCCAATTGGGTAGAACAAGGACATGCCCGATGTTTCGGGCACGGTCGTAAGGTTGACTCCGGTCATACCTAATTGTTCGGGAATGTTCTTACCGTAATTCAAAGGCGTAGTCAAAGTATCGTATCTTGTGTAACCAGCCTTGAGTTCAATAAGCAATGTGGGCGTGAAGATGCGAGTATAGCCAAGTTCAATATTCTGCGCCGTAGTATTCGAGTGTCCGGTTTGACCATTCAAGACGCCGCCTGGCTGAATTGGAGTATTCACGCCCGGCAAGGTTACGGTCGGCAATGCGCTAGGGGTAAACGTCGTTACAGGATTATATGCGTACCGCGCAAAGAAAAGATCGTTTGCTGTAAGGTGTTCGTCCACTCTCGCATCGACAGTTGTCCCGTTCTGCGTGCCCCTTGATGTTCCTTGAAAATTGTTCACCGTCGTTGCCGAGTACGTTGGAGTTGGGTATAGATCGAAATAGTCTAATCCAATTGAATTCAGGGCTGCCGTCGGAAGAGTTGGACCGCCTATATCGCTGAAATTCCCTGGATTAGTTTCCTCAAAAGCAGTAGGTACAGTGTAGACTGAGGTTGCACTGTTAATGATGCGGAGCTCTTCGATGTCGCCGAAGAAGAATGTCCTGTTTTTCACGATCGGGCCGCCGACGCTGCCGCCAAACTGATTCTGCCGATATTCCGGTTTGCGGCCGGTATTCGCGAAGTAACTCCTGGCATTAAGATCTTCATTACGCAGATACTCATAAGCAGTGCCGTGAAAGTCATTGGTCCCTGACTTGGTAATGACATTGACGACGGCGCCAGCAGCTCGTCCCAATTCCGCGGGATAGTTGCTAGTCACAACCCTGATTTCTTCAATTCCGTCAATAGAGGGACGAACACCAAGAAAGCCGGCGGATCGCTCGTTATTATCGAGACCGTCGACCATGTTGTTATTCAAGAGCTCCGACTCTCCGTTGGCTGCAAAAGCGCTCGTCTGGCGGCGATCTGTATTTCTGCTGCCGCCCTGAACGCTGTTCGGTTGCGCGGCGTTCACACCGGCCGTCACCTGAACAAGTTGGATGTAGTTGCGGCCGTTCAGCGGAAGGTCCTGTACGGATTTCTGCTCGACCACATCGCCGACTACGGAGCTGTCCGTCTGCAGAGCTGGAGCAATATCCGTGACCACAATGCTTTGGCTCACTGAGCCGGGCTTCATGTGCGCATCGATTCGGACCCTATCTCCAGCGACAACGGTGATGCTGGGTACTCTAAACATCTTAAAGCCAGTTGCGGAAACCGTTATCGAATAGCTGCCGACCTGAAGGGCCTCGAAATCATAGTTGCCGGTCGACGAAGTGGTCATCGTTCGAGTTTCGCCTGTTCCTTCGTTGCGCACGATTACGGTTGCATTCGGGACCACGGCCCCGGTCGAGTCCATGACTGTTCCAAGGATGTCGGCTGTGGTCGATTGGGCGTTTAGTTCAACACCAACTATTGAGCAGGCGGCGATGACAAGAACCGGGCCCACCCTTGCTAGGACACGACGCAAACACGTGTAAAGCATTTTGACTCCTTTCGCGTTCCTCGCCTCTGAAAGTTCAGCATTCGATGTGGTCTGTGGATTGGTTGCACCCTAGTATGAAACACAGCAAATGTAGGGACTTCGCGATGGGTGTGCTAGGTCTTGTACGGTATCATCATCACAAGTTATTTAGGATCAATTATTTACTTCAGATTTAGATGATGAAATCTCGATGTATCGTACATTGTTGGAGCAGCATCTATCGGCACACGTCAGTCGAGATGAGAACTCGCTTAAGGCACCAATTGCACTCGGGGAACTAGCGAATCGCGAGGATCTCTTGATGTGACAAATCAGATGGACTTTCAGGAAAGTTGGTCTTCGGCAAGGAGAGATACGTCATCACCACGTGTTAAAGGCGACCAATTGGGGAGGACCATTTTGGCCTCGAACAACCGGTACCCTTAGTACAATCTGCACATTCTTCCCGGATTGAAAGCCCCGAGGAAGGGAGCTAAAGTACACCGCACTCGTCACGAAATCGCCAGCAGCCTGGGTTCCATGTAGTCCGATCCCGCCGATGTTGATCGTTACATTGCCAGTGAGCGGATCCTGCACCCTCGTGATGAGCGCGTAATCGTAGGCGTATTCGGAGTACGATTGGCCCCACGGTACATTCCAATCACGGCGCTCGGGGTGTTGTTCATCCTCAATCCAAATTAATTTGGCAGCAGAATCTAACTTTGGCCGGAAGCGAAGTGTGGATAGGAGCCGCAACGCCCATGGGTTGCTTAATATTCCGACAAGGACAACCGGGCCGTTCCTCAGATCCGAATAATTCGCTTCATTTGCCGTTCGAACCGTGAATTTTCGCTCGTGCATGCTAAGGAAGCCGGATACCTCAGACAACACTGCTGCATCGCTTAGAGCCTGTTATTAACTTCATGCGAGCAACCTAAAGAGGTTAGCGATCATGAGGCAGGCGAAGGCCAGGAAGTGGAAGGCTCCGAGGGTAGTGGCGAGTCTTTCGTAGTCGCGGGCCAGGCGGCGGAAGCGCGCGGCCCAAGCGAAGCTTCTTTCCACCACCCACCTTCGCGGCAGCAGTACGAAGCCGCGTTTGGCTTGCGCGTGCTTGACCACTTCCAGTTGGATGCCATGCTCGGCGGCCGCTTCTTCAGCCGCCTCTCCTGTGTAGCCCTGGTCCACGTAAGCCAACGCGACATTCTCCTCCGTGATCTGCTGCACCTGCCGGGCCAGTTCGCCGACTTGTGCGCGATCCTGCTCATCGGCCGGCGTGACATGAAGGGCGAGCAGATGGCCCAGCGTGTCCACAGCCGCATGAACCTTCGACCCCTTGCGCCGTTTGGCTCCATCGTAACCGGCTCGCGCGCCAGACTCCGGCGTGGATTGCAGCGTGCGGCTGTCCAAGATCATTGCCGTCGGCTGGGACTTGCGTCCGGAGAACTCGCGCAACAGCATGCGCAGATCCTCGACCATGGTCTGGAAACATTGGGCGCGAATCCAGCGCTGCGTCTGTTGATAGACCACCGGCCAGGGAGGAAGATCGTGGGGCATGTAGCGCCACTGGCCGCCGGTGCGCACGATGTAGCGCAGGCCGTTGAACACCGCGCGAAGGCTGTATTCCCGCTGCTCTGCGTCCTCCCGGCACAGCGCCAGATACGGCGCCACAAAGGCCCACTCTTCATCTGTCACATCGCTGGGATAACCGACTTGCCCCTTGTTTCCCATCCTCCCATCGTCAGTGACAATGGGGCACTCGGATATTTCTTTGATTCCAAAGGAATAAAGTTAATAACAGGCTCTAGTGCGAGGGCCGGCCAAGCCATTGAATTATTCGAGAAAGCTGGACCATCCGCCTGACCGTTCATCATGTTCTGCATGAGCGCAGCCACCTGAGCGCTTGGGATCACTCCGCCTGCCATATCTCTGACCCCGATACATATTAACGCAGTGTCGTGCGATTTGAGGAGAGGGCTCCAGAACAGTTCTTGATTCGATCGGTAGGATTCACGCCATACGCTAGCAGCTAGTACAAGAGCTGCCAGTAAGCCGACACTCACCAACGCCCCGATGGCCATCCGCTTTCGGGCGCGAACCTTAAGAGAAACGGGATTTTCGACAGTTTGCCGTTGCGGCCTCGGTGCGATCGGTTGCGATAGATTCAAGTCCAGGTCAAGGTAAGTTGCCGAAACGGTCGCAGTCGTGGGGATTTTCGAACCCTCGCTGATCTGGCGTGGAAGCGGCGATCCATCCATCGCTGATTTCGGAAATCGAAATTCCGGGATGTAGGAGCCGGAATGCAATTCAATTTCAATTTCTTCTATTCCCGCATTCTCTTGATAATACTGGGCCAGTCGTTTTCGAATCTCATTCGCGGTCATGCGGACAATCGGTTCCGCACTTGTATCGTAGTCGGAGCTGCGTCCAAAAACTTCGATACCCAGGGTCCGTTCCTTCAAGGAAGGATCCGGATCGTCGATCGCATGTTTGACCAAATAGCGAAGGAGACTAACGCAGCGCTTGCTACCTTTGAAGACCTTATGCGAAAGGATTCGTTCGAGTTGGTCAAGGATCGCCTGACGGCAATCAAGCTCTGATGAATTCAACCCATTCGAAGGTAATCCGTCCAATCCCGTCCTAGAAGACATACGGTCTCCGAAGTCATCGCTAACCACAAGAATTATAGTGCAGCGACAACTAATCTTGACAGTTGCGGCCATCGTTGAGGGGATGCGACTGGTCTGAGAATTGCCCCTAAGCCTCACGCCCCCATGGCTTTGCCAAAAGTACGATCTTGGTATCGTACTGTATGGCACTGGTGGATCGGTCCCGATTTTCGTAGGTTGATTTGGCGCGTCATGCGGGACATCGAATTCACTGTGGACGCTGATTCGTTTCGAAAGAAGGGGAGTCGAATGGATCGTAGGAATTTCATGGTAAGCGCTGGCATCGGATTTGCGGGAGTGATTGCAAATGGGTTCGCACCAAAAACGCTGGGGCAACCTGTCGCCACTCCCGGGGCGGGTGCAATTGAAATCGATCTCGGCAAAAGTGTTGGACGCCTGCCCCATGTCTGGGAAGCATGTGCCGGGTCGGACCGCACAGCGGTCGGACTGCGTGATCAGTGGCGCCAGGACTTAATCAGGGCCAGCCAGGAAGTTGGGATCCGCTCGGTTCGCTCTCATGGACTATTTGACGACGAGATGGGTATCGCGGAGGATGGAGCTAGTTTCTTCAACTTCCTCTACGTCGATCAAATTTACGACTACATGCTTGACCACGGCGTCAGGCCTTTCGTGGAACTCAGCTTCATGCCTGAGGCCTTTGCGAGCAGCCGGAACCGGATTTTCAGCTATAAGGGAAACACCTCCCCTCCGCAGCGCTGGCAAGACTGGTATGACATGATTTACGCCTTCACAGACCATTGCGTGAAGCGATATGGCACCGCAGAAGTCCTCGGTTGGAAGTTCGAAGTCTGGAACGAGCCGAATCTGATTTTCTGGGCCGGGACCCAAGAGGATTATTTCAAACTTTATCGGCAGTCAGCGCTCGCAATTAAAGCTGTTGACAAGAAGCTACAGGTCGGTGGCCCATCTACGGCGCGGTTAGATTGGATTCCTGAATTTATCCGGTACTGCTCAAGCAAGAGCTTGCCAGTGAACTTCATAAGCACACATGTATACCCAGGCGATCCTCAAAAACGGCTTTTTGGACGCGACAACGCTTATGCCTTCGAAAACGTCATCCCCCGCGGTCTCGAGATGGTGAAAAATCAAATAGAATCCTCCGCGATGCCGCACCTGCCTCTCTACATCACGGAATGGAGTTCGCAGAATCCCGCGTTCATAGCGCACACATTGAGAAACACCGCGGGACTCACAGGCATGATGTCTTACTGGACATTTAGTAATGTGTTCGAAGAACTGGGGATCCCCAAAAGCCCCTTCAATAACTCGTATGGAATGCTCGATCAATTCGGCATTGCCAGACCTTCCTTCCATACATTCTCGCTGATACACAAACTTGGCGAAGAAAGGTTGCGAACCGGTGATGGGTCGGTGCTCGCAACCCGGAGATCAGATGGGTCTCTGGCTATCCTGCTCTGGAACCTGGTGCCGACCACCAGCAGCCGGGCTGTTGCTAACGGAAACCCTTTAGCGTCAAGTTCCGGCGACACGAACGCAGGCGGGGAACCAAAGACGGTGGTGCTCAAGCTGACCGGGCTAAGAGGACGTAAGCAGATTCACGTGAGCCAAGTGAACGAGAAAGTTGGTTCCGCGATCCCCGCATGGAAAGGAATGGGCAGCCCTAAATCCCCGACTCAGGACCAAATCAAGGAGCTGAGAATGGCAGCTGAATTACCTCCACCAAGGGTCCAGAATTTAGGAGGCATGGATCCCATCGAGTTTGCAATTGAGACTCCCGCCAAACGGTGTCGCATTGCTTGAGTTCGAAAAGTGAGGAACGGAGTTCCAAGGGAGAGATATTATGCGGAATTTTCTTAGTGTGATGACGATCGTCAGTTGCCTGGCAATGCAGGCGTGGGCGCAGAAGCCGGAGATCGACGGAACTTGGAAACTCAATCTAACGAAAAGCATGATGGCCGGTGATCATCCCTCACCCGAATTCTCAGAGACCCTGATCTTTGAGCAGGTTGACGGTGAGATCAAGGAAATTGATATCAAATCACATGCCACGGTCTTCAGTAGGAGCGCACCCGATTCGCGCACCAGTGTGATCCTGGTGCCAGACGGACAAGTGCATGAAATGGAACAACCAGGGATGTTTCCCGGAATGGCGCCGGCACATCTTAAAGTCACCGCGGAGTGGCAAGGGGACACATTGTTTGTCGTGGAACAAGGGCACGTTCTTGGCGGACTTTACTCCACAACGGAAAGGCGCTACTTCCTGTCCAGCGATGGGACAAAGTTAATCGAGCTGATCGAAACTGATTCCGAGATTGGTCACGCCCAGGAGCGCCTGGTATTTGATAAGCAGGCCGTCCACGCTCAGTCTTAGATCACAAACTCCCGATAAGATCTCCAAGCTCGATTCATCTCGACTGTCGCGCGAGGCACTTAGGGGAGGTCTTCTCCATTGACGTTGCATGCTTGGATGCGTAGAGATCCCGAGCGAAGAGGAGAAAGCATATGAGTTCGACTATGTGGATGAAAGGGCTTCGCAAGACAATGTTTCTTTTCCTGCTTCCCACGTTGGCTGGGTCGGTTTCGGCTCAACAAACCAACTCCGTAGCTGTCGATCCTTCGAGGCTGCCTAAGCTTGGCAATCTGGACCCACGATTTCTTTCGTACAACGTTGAGATGGTTGAAGTGACTGGTGGGCGGTTTTGGAAGCCCTACAAATCCTCATTGCAAAGGGATGACGCGGCCAAGCCGAACCCCGCAGCGGAGGCGAACCAACAGGTCGGCGTGAGCAATGCCCTATTCGAGTATCGCCCGCCAATCGACCTGAGCGATCCCCGGCTGCGGAAGCTCGCCGCGGCGCTAGGGCCCTCGTATGTACGTGTAAGTGGATCGTGGGCCAATAGCACGTATTTCCAGGACGACGGCCTTCCGGCATTGAAAGAACCGCCGCATGGGTTCCGCGGCGTGCTGACGCGGGCAGAATGGAAGGGCGTTGTTGACTTCTCGCGAATTGTCGACGCAAAGATTGTGACCTCGGTCGCGGTGAGCCCTGGCGTACGTGATGCGAACGGTGTGTGGACGCCAGATCAGGCAAAGGCGCTGTTCGATTACACCAAAAGTATCGGGGGCAGCATTGCCGCGACCGAGTTCATGAATGAACCCACTTTTCCGGGGCCAGGCGGTGCGCCTGCAGGCTACAACGCGGCTGCATTCGCAAAAGACATCAAGGTATTCGAGCAATTTCTGCGCAAGGAGTCGCCGCTGACCGTGTTTCTGGGGCCGGGTGGCGTAATGGAAGGCATTTCCGTGATGCCAGGTGTTGAGCCCGGCAGCATTATGATCAAGCAACTGAGCAGTGAAGACCTAATGAAGGCCACTGGGCCGGCCTACGACGCTATGTCGTATCACTTCTACGGGACCGTTTCACATCGCTGCGGGGGCAACCTGAAGCTCGATCAGGCGCTCACGGCGGACTGGTTAGACCGGACCGACACCGTTGAGGCTTTCTATGCAGCAATCAGAGATAAGTATCTCCCAGGCAAGGCGATGTGGCTGAACGAAACTGCCGAAGCCGCTTGCGGTGGCGACCAGATGGCTGGCGAATTTGTAGACACATTCCGTTACCTCAACCAACTCGGCACTCTGGCCCAGAAGGGAGTACAGACGGTGATGCATAACACGCTGGCTTCTAGCGACTACGGGCTTTTAAATGAAGATACGCTGAAACCGCGGCCGGACTACTGGGCGGCCCTGCTCTGGAAGCGCACAATGGGCACGGTTGTTCTTGATCCCAAGACGCCCGCCGATCAGCCACTGAGAGTCTACGCCCAGTGTTCGAAAAACGGAAAGGGCGGCGTTACAGTCCTGGCGTTGAACACGGATACTGAACACGAACAGGTCCTTTCGCTGCCGCAGCCGGCTGAGCGCTTCACATTAACTGCTCCTGATTTGGCGAGCGGCCAGGTTTTGTTGAATGGCACTGAGCTGCAACCAGAATCGGACGGATCAATTGGTTCTCTCAAGGCCGCTCATGTCAGTCCCGGGGTGATCCACCTGGAACCGTCCAGCGTGACGTTCTTCGTCATTCCGTCGGCACACAACCAAGCCTGCGAGTGAGCCCGCCAGGGCGCGCATGAGGAGAATGCGATGCGCTGGTCCGGAGCTTTATCGCCGAGGGCCAACGCTGGGTCGGTCAACCGCAGCACTCCTCAAGTTCGCTGGTGAAACGTAAGCGTCCTCTGAGCCTTTCAATTACCCACAATTCCGAGCTGCGAGTGGAAAGAGTTGATGGTTTGTATTCGGCATCAAATCAGGCACTTACATTTGATTGAGGCTTTATGGCGCAGTGTGGGCCATGAAGAAGCGGCAGGCATTGCATGGTATCGAGCAGCGGGAAACGTCGGACGAGGCCCGGACGGATGCATGGATAGACAATGAAGTGGTGGGATGCGAATTCCAGGATGTTCGTCACGGCAAGCGGTTGCGACAGTTGCTGGAGCAGTTATCGGACAGAGTAGGGGCAACGACGCCTTGGGCGTGTCAGGATTGGGCCAACACAAAGGCTGCCTATCGTTTCTTCGGCAATGATCGGATCAGCGAAGCCAATATCCTGGCCGGCCATTTCGCCTCCACCCGAGAGAGATTTGCTGCAAGCAGCGGCTTTCCAGTTCTGGTTCTCCATGACACGACCGAGTTTTCCTATCGCCACAAAGACACAGCGCCGATCGGGATGCTGAAAAGATGCCTACTTCCTGCGGCAAACCCGGCCCACCACGATTCCACACCAGTTGCGGGATTCTGATGCACTCCAGTCTGGTGACTACGCGGGAAGGCTTGCCGTTGGGGCTGGCAGCAATCAAGTTTTGGAATAGAGACAAGTTTCACGGCGCCAATGCTCTAAAGCGCAGGATCAATCCCACACGTGTGCCGATCGAACAGAAAGAGAGCATACGTTGGCTGGAGAACATGCGCCAGTCCACGGAGCTGCTTAACGATCCTGGCCGATGTGTCCACATCGGGGATCGGGAGAGCGACATCTACGAGCTGTTCTGCCTTTCGCGTCAACTGGGCACGCATTTTCTTGTTCGCACCTGCGTTGATCGGTTGGCCGGAGATGGCAATACCACGGTCGCTGCTCAAATGAAGACATCGGAACTGCGTGGCCTGCATCCGGTCCAGGTACGTAACAGAAGGGGCGACTTCACCACTGCGGTCCTGGAATTGCGCTATCGTCGCATCGCCGTCCGTCCGCCCAAAGGCAAGCAGAAGGACTATCCGGAGTTGATCCTCACCGCGATTCACGCCAAGGAGAGGGGCTCTCCAAAAGACCGGGAGAAGATCGACTGGAAGTTGCTCACGGACCTGCCGGTTCGTTCTTGCCTCGAGGCCATCGAGAAGCTGGAATGGTACGCACAGAGATGGAAGATCGAGACCTTTCCCAAGATCCTGAAGTCTGGATGCAGGGCGGAGGAAGCGAAGCTGAGAACCGCGGAACGGCTGGTGAACCTCTTCGCAATCCTATGCATCGTGAGTTGGAGAATCTTCTGGATCACCATGCTGAATCGCACTCAACCGCGCGCATCACCTGACGAGGCATTTACGGAACTTGACCAATACCTGCTCGACGAGTTGGCGCCAGACAAACCTGCTCGGCGTCCAGCAGCGCCTCTTGCTCACTACATCATCAAACTCGCTCGTTTGGGCGGCTATCTCGCTCGCGCACATGACCCGCCATCTGGCAACACCGTGATCTGGCGAGGCATGTCGCGACTCATCGATATAGAACTCGGCATCATGATCGGAGATCAACTTGTGGGTAATTGAAAGCCTCTGAGCCCCCCTTGACTTTGTTTCGAGAACACCAGCTGGCTGAGGATTGAGGAGGGTTTGCCGTGGACACGCCGATCTGTGGGGATTTGGCGACGGCAAGAGCGCGTACTTCTGGCTCAAGCAAGGGAAGCCTGATCCGGAGTCCGTCCACTGGGGATTTATGACGGAAACCAATGCAAAGGTCGATGAATTCTACAGGATAGCGATTGCCGCGGGCGCCAGAGACAAAATTTCACCGCGAGCGCGCGTTGAATACTATCCGGGATACTACGCAGCCGATGTGCTGGACCCGGACGGCTATTCGTTCGAGGTCGTGCATAAGAGGCGAGGAGTGCATCGTCAGCAGAGCACGACAAAAGATCAAGAGAAAGGGCGGCCTAACCGCGCCGCCCCAAGTTCATTGAAAGTTCTGACTAGCGCCCTGTGATCTTTTCGAGATGCTCAGGATACCGATCGCCTTCAACAGGAACCTTCGAGATTGCCTCGTTGATGTCCTGTAGATCGGAAGCGGTGAGTTCAAGCGAAGCTGCGCCGATGTTCTCCTCAAGCCGCGGGAGCTTGGTCGTTCCGGGAATCGGCACGATCCAAGGTTTTTTGGGCCAGCAACCAGGTGAGGGCGATCTGCGCCGGTGTCGCTTTCTTCTCTTTCGCAATTTCACCAAGCAAATCGACAAAAGCAAGGTTTGCTTTGCGTGCCTCAGGCGAGAAGCGCGGTAGCTGGCTGCGGAAGTCGGTCTTGCCCAGTTCAGTCTTGTCATCCATCTTGCCCGTCAGAAATCCCTTGCCCAATGGGCTGTACGGCACCATGCCGATGCCAAGCTCTTCCAGCGTCGGAATCACTTCCGCCTCGGGCTTGCGCCACCACAGGGAGTATTCACTCTGCAACGCGGCGACGGGCTGCACAGCATGTGCACGGCGGATGGTCTTCACACCGGCCTCCGAGAGACCGAAGTGCTTGACCTTGCCTTCCGCAATCAAATCTTTTACGGCGCCGGCGACATCTTCAATTGGCACATCCGGGTCGACGCGATGCTGGTAGAAGAGATCGATGGCGTCAATCTTGAGGCGCTTAAGCGATGCCTCGGCGACCTGCTTGATGCGCTCAGGTTTACTGTTCAAGCCCTGCCATCCGGGGCTGCCATCGGGGTTCGGGTTGAACCCAAATTTTGTCGCAATGACAACTTTGTTGCGAATCGGCGAGAGCGCCTTGCCGACAAGAATCTCGTTGGTGAACGGACCGTACACCTCAGCGGTATCAAAGAAAGTGATGCCCATATCGACGGCTTTGTGCATCAGGGAGATCATCTCGCCCTCATCGTGCACAGTTCCATACGAAAAGCTCATTCCCATGCATCCTAGACCGAGTGCGGAGACTTCCAGACCAGTGTTTCCAAGTTTGCGTTTTTGCATCGTTTCTCCTGCTTCGTATTAGGGCCGAACCATTTCATAGCGGATCCAGAGCGTATCTTTCTTGCGCTTCTCTACGGACTTCAGCTTGAGTGGAACTGCAGTTTGTGTAGAAAGACTCATGCCGTCAAAGAGGGCAGGTATGCCCTGACGGCCATCGATACCCGGAACCAGAAGCAGGCTCACTTCATCGACCAGACCCGCTTCCGCAAAAGCCCCATTGATGTGGCCGCCCCCTTCAAGTAGCAGAGTGCGAATGCCGAAGTGCTCCGCGAGCAGCGAAACCGCGATATCGAGAGCAACGTGCTGTTCTCCGTGAGTTTTCGGCAAGAGTGCATGATTTCAGGCAGGCGGCACTGGTAGGTTGAGTTAGCCGCTGAGGAGAGCGGCTGACGATGGGTAGCAGAAGCGGTCCGGTTCCGGATTCGATTAAGCAGTTAGGGGAGCAACTCCAACAGTTCCGGAGCACGCATCCGAGGCGGACGAAGCTGCCGGAGGCGCTGTGGCAGGCGGCGGTTGAGGAAGCGCGGCAGCACGGGACTTATCTGGTGGCGCACACGCTGCGGCTGGATTACAGCAACTTACAGAAGCGGTTGGGCAGCGCGCCACCGCAGAGACGAATCCGGCGTGGCGGAGATAAGGGCGCCGACGTTCGACCGCAACGACGAAGACGCGTCGGCGGCGACTCCGGGGCTGCATCGCCGGCATTTGTGGAACTGGCGAGAAGCGCGGGCGTCGGTGCGGATGAATATGTGATCGAGTTCGAATCCGGCGCCGGCCCACGGATGTGCGTGCGGTGGAGAGGGACAACGCCGGAGTGGAGCACGCTGCTGCGTGCCTGGCGGGAAGTTGCGGGATGATTCAGATCACGCCGCAGATGCGGGTCCTGGTGGCGATTGAGCCGGTGGATGGACGCAAGGGCATAGATTCCTTAGCCCGGCTGTGCCAGGAGAAGCTTGCCGAAGATCCTTTTTCCGGCTGTGTGTTTATCTTCCGCAGCCGGCGGGGAACAGCGGTGCGCCTGCTGACTTACGATGGTCAAGGTTATTGGCTTCTCGTGAAGCGGCTTTCGCAGGGAAGGTTTCGCTGGTGGCCGGAAGCAGCGGACGGTCCGGCACGAAGGTTGGAGGCCTGGCAGGCGCAGTTGTTACTGGCCGCAGGTGACGCATCGCGAGTGCAGGCGGCGCCGGTGTGGCGGCCGGTGAGCGGAGGGAAGCAACAGGTTGCCTAACCTGATTCGGAATCGGCGCACGACAGCGAAGAAAGACCTGGCGCTGTGAACAGAAGCGGGCCAAGCTGAGTGTGGATGAAGCCTGCGATCGAAGTTCTGGAAATCCCCCGCGAAGAACTCGATGCGCTGCTGGAGCACGCGCGGACGGCGCTGCCCGAAGAAGACTATCGCCGCTTCGAGGCAGTGGTCGAAGGGTTGAGTTATCTGACCGAGCTGATCGCCGACAAGGACACCACGATACGCGATCTGCGCCGGCTGTTGTTTCCGCTGCTGACGGAGAAGACGCGGGAGGTACTGAAGCGAGCCGGCATCGAAGGGATGCAGAAGCCCGCTGCAGCCTCCAACAGCAGTGCCGCCACGGAGATTCAGAAGAAGCCGGGCCATGGGCGGAACGGCGCCGATGCCTATCACGGTGCACAACGGATCGTGATCCCGCACCCCGAGTTGCACCCGGGCGACGTGTGTCCGGCCTGCGCCAAGGGCAAGATCTACGTGCAGCAGGAGCCGAAACGGCTGGTGCGGATCAGCGGTCAGGCTCCACTGACCGCCACGGTGTACGAGCTCGAGCGTCTGCGCTGCAACTTGTGCGGCGAAGTGTATACCGCGCAGGCGCCTGAGGATGTGGGCGAGGAGAAGTACGACGAGACGGCGGCGGCGATGATCGCGCAGCTGAAGTACGGCAGTGGCATGCCTTTTCACCGCCTGGCACGGCTGGAGCAAAATCTGGGCATTCCTCTGCCGGCGGCCACGCAGTGGGAGATCGTGGAGGAGGCTGCGGAACTGATCCGTCCTGCTTATGAAGAGTTGATCCGCCAGGCAGCCCAGGGCGAGGTGCTGCACAACGACGATACCAGCATGCGGGTGCTGCATCTGGCGCGCGAGCCGTCGGACGAACGCACCGGAGTGTTCACGTCCGGCGTGGTGTCGGTCGCCGAAGGCCGCCGTATCGCGCTGTTCTTCACTGGCCGCCAGCATGCGGGCGAGAACCTGGCCGACGTGTTGAAGCGGCGAAGCGCGGCGCTGCCCAGTCCGGTGCAGATGTGCGATGCCCTGTCGCGCAACACGCCGAAGCTTGCCGAGGGTGTGGAGATCCTGCTGGCCAACTGTCTGGCGCATGGCCGCAGGCAGTTCGTCGAAGTGGCGGCCAACTTCCCCGCGGAGTGCCGTTATGTGCTGGAGATGCTGGGAGAGGTCTATCGCAACGATGCCGCAGCGCGGGAACAGAAGATGTCGCCGAAGGGACGCCTTAGCTTCCATCAGGAACACAGCCGGCCCATCATGGACAAGCTGCATAGCTGGATGGAGGCGCAACTGGGGGAGAAGAAAACGGAGCCGAACTCCGGTCTGGGCCAGGCCATCCGGTATATGCTTCGCCACTGGCAGCCGCTGACGCTGTTTCTGCGCAGGGCCGGCGCCCCGCTGGACAATAATCTCGTAGAACGCAGTCTGAAAAAGGCCATCCTGCACCGCAAGAACGCTCTCTACTATAAGACCGAGAACGGCGCCCGCGTAGGCGACCTGTTTATGAGCCTGATCCATACCTGCGAGCTGAACGGCGTCCACTCCCTCGACTACCTGACTGAACTGCAGCGGCACGCAGACGAGTTGCTGCGGAATCTGGCCGCGTGGATGCCGTGGAATTACCGCGGATCCATCGCTCGAACGTGACGACTTGGCCAGGAGTTTATGATGGCTGCACGGCGTGGCCGGAAAGGATAGTCTGTGGCCATGGCTGAGGAGTCTCGTGGAATGCCTGTAAAACAAGGGTCCGGCATCGGGATATCCGGAAGGGTTTTTGGCCAGAGGCAAAAGGCCGCCAAAATGGTCCGCGCAGGCCTCTATGCCCGCGTCTCCACTCAAGATCAGCAGACGTTGCCCATGCAGAATCGCGCTCTGCGGGAGTATGCCGCACGGCGCAGTTGGACCATCGCCATGCAGGTGAAGGAAGTCGGCTCCGGCGCAGCGCAACGGCAGATGCGGGAGAAACTGATCGAAGCTGCGCGGCGCCGGGAGATCGATGTGGTGCTGGTGTGGCGGCTGGACCGCTGGGGAAGATCAGTAACGGACTTGCTCGCTACTCTGCAGGAACTGGAACATCTCGGCGTCGGCTTCGTCTCGCTGACCGAGGCGCTCGATCTGACCACACCCGCCGGCCGTGCGATGGCCGCGCTGCTGGCGGTCTTCGCTGAGTTCGAACGGGAGATCCTGAGCGAGAGAGTCCGTGCCGGCCTCGCTCACGCCCGCCAGAACGGCAGACGTTTGGGCCGCCCCATCACGGCCGCCCTGCACGCCAAGCAGGTCCGTAAACTGCACCGCTCCGGCATCAGCAAATCCGCAATCGCACGCCAACTCAACATCGGCCGCACCTCGGTGCGCCGTATCCTGGACAGGAGAACCCAAGCATGAACAGCGCCCCAATAGAGTTCGGCAAAATCTGGATCGACCAATGCACGGCAACCGAAGGTATCCGCGAGAAGTTCGGCCTGGAGGACGCGCTGAACTATCTGATCGGCGAGAGACTCTTCTCCTTCCTGCACGCGGCCGAGCGCGATCCCCTGTTCGCTGCCGAGGTGCCCGCCTTCCTCGGTGAAATCCGGCGGCTGTTTACAGCCCAGGAGATCCGTGAATATCTCGATCACTTGGAACGAGACAGATATCTCGCTCCTCAAGAGGTTGACCTTGAACCAGAACCCGGCGAAGACCTTGAAGAAGAGGAGGTCTGGCTGGAAAACCCCGTAATGGGCGCCGAGGAACTGCTCCGGTTCTCCCGTGTCCGTGAGCTTCTTCAAGCATAGGAACATGGCCAAAGCGCGGCGAAATCACGACCGGGAAAACCGCATCCACGAAGAAATCATCGTGGATGCCTATGGGTCGGAAGAACAGGCCATGGGATGGTACTACTATCTCGAGGAAAGGATCCAGTTCCCCTTCCATGCGCAATGCATCGCTTCTGTACCAACCTCGCCGCTGCGCAAAGGGGACTCTGTCGAGATCAGAAAGATGGCGCCTGAAGACAGCTGCTCGACTGACATGCTCGTAATAACCCGCTGGAACAACCGAAATATCGCCGTCCCACTCTCCCAGCTGAATCCTATCGACGTGGATGAATCAACCACCCAGGCCATCGAAGACTGGCATTACTGGATCGCACAAGGTAACTGCTTCTGACATACGCATGCCTGCCGAAAGCTCACAGAACTTGTACCACCAGACCCCGCCTCTTTTGAAAACTGCCATGGACCGCTCCTGTCTCTCGGTGAGGCACAGACCCCAAAGCTGTCCTCGCGAATGGAGATCAGAGCAGGAAACGAACTCGCGCAAATTGGCAGTCAACCGAGATTCGGAGGTGAATGGAGTCCGGGTTCTTAGGAGGGAATCAACCGAGCAGGGTTGCTATAGACAGTGCGTCTATTTTGAAGGAGAGTGGGCACAAAAATGGGCACAATTTGAGAAATCGGCGGATTTTTGGCTGCTCTCGATTGCTCTAAATTGTTGATTTGATTGGCTCCTCAGGTAGGACTCGAATCATCAGTCAAACGTATTTTCAACAACATGCAGGTCAGCGGATGACACCTAAGACCACAGAAAGCAGCCTTAAACCGATAAACAGAGCGCAGATGGAGCGCACTTTCGCGTCCTATGTGCTGTAAGTTTCCCGCCTAACAATCTCCGTCCGTCAGAGGTCATTCTCAGCGCGACCTCTGCTGTGACAGGCCGTCAGAAAACCGTAATTTATTGAAATCAGGGGTAATGGATGGCTCCTTTAGCGCCCTGAAGGACACATGGGAACGCTTATCGTGCCCTTAATGTGCCCACGGCCGTCTTTCCGGCAGCTTTTAGTGACAGAATTCTCTCTTGCTTTCCAAAACCGCTGCCCAACTTTCAACTGGCAGCGGGACATGCTCACAGAAATCCACCGTGTGATTTCCCAGTAAAAACGGGCGATTTTACGCTTTCTTGAGCAGAGCAGAAATTGCAGAGACTCGCCCGATCCATACCATCAGGTCACTGCCAATGCGTAACTCAATGTGATCTTGAGTAATCGCGATAGGCTTCAATCGTGGCAGTAATTGGAGTGCCCCTCACCTGCGAGGTTTTCAGGAGTACCTCAAAATACGGCCATTCGTCAGAATGAAGCATTTTCTGGAATCGGGATAACTTTTCTTCCGAAATAAGAAAATCACCGCCTGCCTCTGTTGCCTCCGAAGAGCTGCCTTCGATAAGCATAACCTTGTTCCCGCTTTCGGGATTCGGCAAGTAAGCCACAACACAGTACCCTACAGTATCGTCCGCAACATAAGTGCTCTTTTCTCCGGCTTTAGGAGCTTTGTTTTTTACCAGGCCGCGAGAATGGCTATCGGGCGTTTGACTAAAATTCAACTGATTCTCAAACATCTGCTCCCATGGATTTGTAAGTTGAGAACCAATAATAACAACATTGTCTTGGTTGACAAGCGCCGTCGAATACTCCCTTGCATTGTAAACGCGAATCTTATCTCCTGTGTGATCGAGCGCCATAATACGCTGTGCCACTCTGTATTCACTTGTGCTTCCAAGTGACTTGGAAGCAAGAAGATTCAATATCGACTGCGTTTCGGGGCTAAGATGTTGTGCCTGAATCTGGCTCACATAGCTGCGATTGAGATATTGATCGAGCGAAAATACTTGATTGTCAATATCCTCGAAAAGCATAAAGGAGGTATCGGAAACGACAATATCCGTTTGTCGATTCGAGTCGAGAAAGCCGGACCACAAGGCACTTAAGGAAGCAGAATACCTCCACGGGTATATTGCCCGGTTTGCCGTTTGCGCTTTTAGCCACCACCCGACGTAGAATGCAATTGCAAGTCCCAACACGATGAGTACGCCGACTCTCAAGCCAATTCCCGAATTCACTTGAGCTTGTGGCAAAACATCGGATACGGCCTTCGTAGTCCCATCCCGATCTTCGGAAGAGCTAATCGCCACTGCAGCGGTTGACGAATCGGCAGTACCGGCACCTTGCGGTCCCTGCTGACGCCAATAAAACTCTGGGATGTAGTTTCCGGAGTTGAGGCAAATCGTAAGCTTTGACGATAGCGGTTGCTCTGCATAGTACTGCATTAATCTGCGCCGCACGTCATTGGCTCGCACGCGGACAATTGAATCCGTTGCGGTCTCATAATCGACTGGTCTTCCGAAAAGCTCAACCCCCAGAAACCGCTCCGTCAGGTGCTCGAAATCTCCTTCTAGAACGCGCCTAACAATTAACTCCAGAAAATCCTGACAGCGATTGGTGCCTGAGAAGTAAGAACTTTTCAAGACCGCATCAAGCTCAGCGCGGATTGCGCTGATTTGTTCCGGAGGGAATACCGGCGATCTTTCTGAAGTTGAGGCGCGCGTCATTAGGCTTAGTGTGTACAAGAAATCTTACCACTGCCCAGACTGATGGCTCTTCATCTCGGTTAACAGTTGTAGTTTGTGCAACTTAGATGCATATGGGAAGCTTCCTATTTCTCTTTTTGCATCAATTTCGACACAAAGTTCTGCTCCCGCTCCAGCTTCTCTTGCTTGATCTTTTCGCAAGCCTCCAGCGCCTTTCCTGCCTCATCCGGGTGGCCCGTTTCGCGATACCACCTGGCTAAGCGATAATGCATCGTCCCGTCGTCGTCTGCACTGAGTACAAGGTTGATCTCGCGAATCGCATCGCCAATGCGATTGAGTTGCGCGTAGGCATCCGCCAAATCGACATGGGGTTTTACGGGTTTGGGGTCCTCTTGAATGGATCGCAGAAGATACTGGATCGCGCTCGCCGTATCGCCTTGGGACAAAAGCGTCAGATCTCCAGCCTGGAAATTCAGTTCCGCATTGGTGGGAAACCGAGCTGCATCCTGTTTTGCCTCCGCCAGAGCCTGCGGAAGCTCATGGGCGATCTCCAGAAAACGGATATAGGGCAACCGAATCTCTGCGTTGTCTGGCTGGAGCGCGACTGCAGCCTGATACTCGGTCTGCGCGGTTGTGAAATTGTTTTGTTGAACTGCTAGATCGGCCAGCAACAAATGGGAGCGCACCGACTCCGGATGGGCATCTACGGTCCGCTCCAGCGACATCTCCCCCAGCGATACGCAGGCACGAAACTCCCAATACTGGGCAGCGGCACTCTGGTGAGGCTGCTCGATCAAGCTCGACAGCGCCCGGTCATATTCATGTAGATGCCATGCTGCGGATGCATATTCCACGGCCTCCGGCTCGGTCAGGCGCCGTCTGGATTTGATCTGCTCAAGCACCAACATTCTCGACGAATAACTCTCCGCTGTGGCTGCGCGGGGCGAAGCAGGCATTTGCGCCTGCGAGGAGATCTGTTGTTTAAGATCGGGAAGTAAACCGGCCGTGAGTGTGTTCAGGTTTGTCAGCACATATGGCTGGTCCGTCGCGAGCAAAACTTTCAGCTTTTCAACTGCTAGCGAATAGTCTTTCTCAGCAATCGCGAGTCGAACCCTTGCTGCGAGTACATCTTCATTCCCGGGCATACGCTTGCTGGCCGCATTGATTTGCTCCGCGCTTGCCTGCAAGTCCACGGCGGAACTCGGATTCCGCATGAGGAAATTGGCCAAAGCAAGCCGCGCTTCAATCGAGTCCGGCGCGCTGTCTACCGTTTTAAGAAACTCCGGCTCAGCGCGCTCGGGAGCTTCCGCGGCCAGCTTCTCATCTGATAAAATCCGGCCATACAGAGTTGGCGAGTCCCTGAGCCCGGCCCCAATGCTTGTGGCCCATTCGAGATAGGTCACGGCAAGCCGGCACCCGATGTCCTCTGATTCAGGGCTCTGCTTCTCCGCATTGAGCAGCATATGAATCGATGCAGCGAACTGATGCTCTGCAGCGTAGGCGTCGCTGAGGGCCAGTATAGTTTCAAGCTGCCCAGGTGCCATGGCCAGCGCCGTTTTCAGCGGCACTATCGCCTTCTGCGCATTCCCCATATCGAGATACGCTTCGCCCTCGAAGAGGTGGGGAGCTAGCAACGAAGGCTTCAGAGCGGCCGCTCGCTGGAATGCGCTCACTGCTTCGCTGTCTTTCCGCGAATGATAAAGAGCCATCCCCAAATTTGACCAGACTTCGGCGATCTGGGGATCCAGCGCCACAATTTCACGATAGAGGCCGGCAGCTTTGGCATAGTCCGCAGACTGCTCCGCCTGCTGGGCCTTCTGGAAGAGTTCGATTACGCGCCCCGCCGGTTGCGCCTCAGCGAGAAAAGGAGCAGCGGCAAAAAGCACTAAGGAGAAGATGCCCGCCCGCCGGATGAGCTGGATCGGCATAAAGGTATTCTAAAGGATCGTGACAGAAATAGCCGGCGTGCACAACCAAGAGCACGCCGGCTCGGTGTACCCGGTCAGAAGATAAGTTTCAACGCAGCCGTCATGTTGCGTGGATTACCGACCGAACTGGTAATCTGGCCAAAGCTCGAGCTTGTTGTGCCCGTATTTGCAACGGAATAACCGGGCCTACTAAAGTTGACCCGATTCATCGCGTTGTAAGCCTCCATGCGGAACTGCAAAATGGTGTTTTCGTTCACCGGCGTTTTGAATGAGAAGTCCTTGAATGCGGACAAATCCACCTCTTGGAATCCGGGTGATGCCGCTATGTCGCGTGGGCAGCTGCCCAAGTTGTACTTGCCGGGATCCGCAAATGCGTTCGGATTCCACCAGCCCACGATCGTCGCACCCGATTGATGCGGCGAGCCTTTGAAACTTTGCCCGGCTACGCAATTGGGGCGCTGTTCCCCGTTGTTACCGTAGAGCCAGTTGTTGTTCATCGTGAAATCAACTGGCGTGCCGGTATGGGCTTGTACAATAGTGTTCAATTGCCAGCCGCCGGCAACTCTGCCCACTACACCCTGGTTGAGGTACTTCTGGCCGTACCCGACCGGCAACTTATAAGTGAAGCTGGCGCTCATTGCCTGTCTCTGATCGAAAGCTGAACGGCCCCAGTTGGCGCGCAGGTTATAGATATCCTGTATTTGGTTTCCGCCGAAGCCGCAGCAGCTTCCCCAAGTCAAGGTCGGGTCCATGGTGGAGTTGTCCATGGACTTGGCCAGCGTATAGGCCAGCGTCCAGTCCAGGTTCTTGTTCAGTTTCTCTTGCGCCATCACCTGAAGCCCATGGTAGGTCGAGTCGGCGTCATGGTAACTGCCGGTCATGCCGTCGTTTGCATATTGCGGATATGGCGTGAAGTCGGTAGCGGTAGTGGGAGTGGCAGAGGCCTCTTCCGCTGCACGCTCCGCATTAGTAAGCTGGTTCATTCCCCGATACCAGGGCAGATGAAGGCCACGGGTGCCCACATAGGAGACTTGGACGACGATATTTGCGGGTAACTGCCGCTCGCCTGTCAAGCTCCACATGTAGACGCTCGGCGTTGCAGTCTTATCGACGTACCAGATTGCACCGCCGTTTGCGCCGTTATTGACGATGCTAGGTGTCTGCGGTGGTCTTGCAGCGATCGGTGGCGTTCCTGCGCCAACGCAGCCCGACACTTCGCCTGATTGTGCCAGGCAAAACGCGGGAACGAGGTGGTTGGTGGTGGATACCGAAGCGGATGAGGTGTAACCGGCTTCCTGTCCAAAGCCGGCATCGCCGTAGTCCTCGACTGTGCTGGGCGGACTGATAAACCTTCCGGCGCCGCCACGAATGACTGTCTTCTGGTCAGCGAAGGGCGTCCATGCGAAGCCCACGCGTGGAGAGATGATGAAATGGTTGCCATTGACCTGCGCGATCCCGAAGTTAATGCCACCGATCGGGCTCGGTAGCGTGACGCCTTCGGCATCGACGTAGGTTCCGCCGTTCGGGGTGGTAGGCGAGAATTCCGCGTAGCGATTCAACACCTCGTGGTAACTGAATTGCAGGTCCTCTCGCACGCCGAGATTAAGTATCAACTTGGGAGAGATCTTCCAGTCGTCCTGCGCGAACCATGAACCTTCTTTCTTGCGGGCGCCCCAAACTAAATCGGCCGGTTGAATCGAATAGCCAGCAACATAACCGAGCAGCATGTCGGCCATGCTGACCGAGGTGCCTGACCATGAAGGTCCTTGATTGGTGTAGTTGCCGCTGAAGCCAAAATCTCCCGAGGGATTGTTGCGCGCCGCCTGCTTGTTGACCTGGTTGAGCCGCGCATCTCCGCCAACCTTGAAAGTATGATGACCTTTGATCAAGGTGATGGCGTCGGCGTATTGAAGGGTCTGCTCCCACTCGTTCAGGGCGTTACTCGGCCCCATGCTAAAGCCACCGAGGGGGGTACCGGCACCGAAGATGGGAAAGTTCTCGGGGTTTGCGTAGCTTATGCCGAGTTTTTCGGCATAATCCTGACCGTTGGCCGGATAGACTGTCGTCTCGGCGTCGCGCTCGAGACTCCCGCGAAAGTCGTTGACCAGGTGATCGTTTATGGAATACGTATGGCCCAGCACGCCATTCCAATAGGGTTCAGTCGTCGTTTGGTGGCTATTATCCGCCGGGTTCACGCCGGGCCAATTGCCGGTCGCGATTGCGGGTTGAGTGCTGTGGCCGAGCTTAAAGAAGAGGAGTTGCTTCTTGCTGATGTTGTAATCGATTCTGGGATTGATCCTCCACGGCGACAGTGTGGTGGAGCCCACGTAGTACTCGTCATTGTTGTCTGTCGGATTCCCGAGCGAGTCGGTGAGATTCGTGAAGGTCGGTGCAGGCAAGTAAGAGAGTGCCTTCGCCGCCACCGGATCGAGAGGCTCGGTAATCGTGTTGTTGGCGTAGGCCGTGCGGACGCCCGTACCCGCATTGTAGGTCGTCGGATCGTACACAACGACAGGAGCTGGCACTATTGATCCGCTGGAGTTCTTGGCCACCAAGTTCAACAGCGATCCGAAGTTGCCTGCCCTAAAGTTTGCGTTTGGCACAGTGCTGTATGTGTAATTCGGGGACACTGAAGGTTCACGCTCATAGAGCATGAAGAAGAACAGCTTGTCCTTCCGAACCGGCCCTCCGACGGTGAATCCATACAGATGGTCGCGCGACACGGCGCGCTTGTTAGGCTTGCCCGCTGCGATTTCAGCGCTCTTGTTGAACCACTCGTTGGCGTTCAGCGCCTCGTTGCGAAGGTAGAAGTAGGCATCGCCATGAAATGCATTGGTGCCGCTCTTGGTGATGACGTTGATGGCCGCTGTGCCGCGGCCGTTTTCCGCCGCGTAGGCGTTGGTTTGGATCTTCATATCCTGCACGGTGTCCTGGTTCGGAGTGAACTGGGCGTTGTTCAGTGACCACGTATTGATGTTGACCGACAAGGCCTCCGCGCCGTCGACCACCATATCCTGACTGAGCGTCCTGCCGCCATTGACGCTGAATCGCATGGGTTGATCGTTCTCATACCCCAGCCCGACTCCGCCTTCGGTGACGCCGGGAGACAGAAGCATTAGCCCATCGAGGATATCGCGCTTATAACTGGGCAGATCCTCGACCTGCTCGCTGGCCAGCGTGGTCCCCAGCTCGCCGCTCTCCGTGTTCAGGGCTGAAGCTTCGGCGGTTACTGTGACAGTCTGGGTGCTGGCGCCCACCTTGAGCGAAAAATCGATCCGCGCATCCTGGTCGACACTCAGGTTGATTCCTTGCCGGACCTGGGTCGCGAAACCTGGCGCGGCTGCCGAAACACTGTACGGACCGGGCGGGAGGGACACAACGTCGTAGTCCCCAGTCGCCTGCGATGCCTGAGTTTCGAACCGCCCCTGTGTTCACATTCGTGACCGTAATGGTGGCATTGGCTAAGACTGCGCCGTTTGAATCGGTGATTATGCCAGCGATGGAGCCCGTATTCCTCTGGGCTGTCGCTGTTGCCGCGAAGCAAATGCACGCAACCAGCATTGCGAGGCCGCAGAGAAATCTGAACTTCCCTTGATGCCATACTTTGTTCATCTAAGCCTCCTGCTTTCATTGGACCCTCGGCTCATCCAGAATAAGAGCCGGGCAGTCGAGTTGAAGGATTGATAGTTACTGACTTGCCTTTTCGTCAGTTGATTTTGGGCGCCGTTGGCCAGGAAAACAGATCCAGTTCCAGCATGCGCTATCCTGACCACCGCCAACTCTCGTCCCATCGAGGAAAGCGTGTCAATGTTCCGAACAGTTACGTTTTGGTTCAGCCTGGCAGATACTACAGAGAATTTAGTTTCAACGGCTTATCGGCAGCGTTACGGAGAGGTTACGATGCTTTGACCCTGCGGCACAGTATCAATTGTCACCATCGATTCTCTCTTTCAGCTAAATCAACCACGCAGTCACCGATCCGCGACAAGCTGCAAAAATTTGCTTTTCGCACCGTCGTCCTCTGAACCCCCAGAAGCGGAATGGCAGCTGGCTTCATTGTTCCTTCGGGAATTCCGTTTCTTCGCCTGCATGGTTCGTGAACTTCGCGGGCCAGTCGGTCTGGGGCTTTGAGGACATTCGAAATACCAGCGTTCCCCCGGCGGCGATCTCTGCATGTGTGAGCCAATAGCGGTTCAACGGCTTTCCGTTCAGGGTTGCCGATTGGATATAGGGAGCTCGCGATGAATCGCGCCGCACAACGATATGGAACACTTTGCCGCTGGGCAAATGGATTTTCGCATCAGAGAAAAGCGGCGAGCCAATCGCGTAATCAGGGATGCCAGGCGTAACCTGATAGAAGCCCAAAGCGCTCAAGACATACCAAGCCGATATCTGTCCCGCATCGTCGTTGCCGGGAAGGCCGCCGGGCGCATCCTTATATGACGCGCTGCGAATCGCGGCAACATGCTCTTGAGTCTTAAATGCGGCGTCTGCATAGTCGTAAAGATATGCAATCTGATGACTTGGCTCATTGCCTTGGTCGTACAGTTTTTTTGCGAAAAGCTCGTCCAGCTTCGCAATGAACCCGCTGTTTCCATGCTCGATCGCAATCAGGCCGGGAATGTCCTGTGGCACAAAGAATGTGAATTGAAAGGGCAAGCCCTCGGTAATGTAAGAAGCGGTCTTTGCGGGATCGAAGGGGGTCACCCACGTCCCATCCGCATGTCGCCCGCGGGCCAAGCCGGTCCCGGGATCGATCACGTTGCGATAGTTTTGAGCGCGCTTGCGAAAGATCGTTTCATCGCCCGTCTTACCTAGTGCCCCGGCAAGCTCAGCCAGCACAAAATCGTCGTAGGCATAATCCAGCGTCCGCGAAACCTGCTCGTCAGGGTGCGGAGCGGGTGCGCCATCCACTGGATCTTCAAGGGGAATATACCCATAGCGCAGGTAAGAAGCCAGCGAGCGGCGTCCTTTCCCGTCGAGATACTCGGCATCCGAAGCCGGCGACTCCAACGCATTCTTGCGTATCAGCCGGTACGCCTCCTGTACATCGAAGCCGCGAATGCCCTTTAGGTACGCATCGGTAATGATGACGGCGCAGTGATCGCCTGTCATCTCCGCCGTGTAGCTATTCCATGCCGGGAAAATCGGCAGAAAACCTCCCTGCTCCCCTTTCGCGATCAGCGAGCGCACCATATCGGAAGTGCGCTGCGGATCAATGATTGTCAGCAGAGGATGCTCAGCACGGAATGTGTCCCAAGCCGAGAAATCGTCGTAATAGTTAAAGCCCCGCGCTGTTTCAATGCGGTGTCGGTCGGCGAAGCGCGGATAGGTTCCGCTCACGTCATTGGCAACCCGCGGAAGCTGGAGCGCATGATACATCGAAGTGTAGAAAATGCGCCGGTCGGTGATGTTGCCGGTCACTTCGATCGCGCCTAGGGCCTTGTCCCATGCTCTGCGGCTTGCCTGCTCGACTTTTTCGAAATTCCAGGTGGGAATCTCCGCGCGAAGATTGTTCCGCGCCTCATCGAGGCTCACAAACGAAGTGCCCACTCGGGCAAGCACGGATTCGCCGGGTTTTACATCAAATGTGACAAAGCCGCCCGATGGGCCGGCATCGGAGAACTGCTGCATTGCGCCGGGATGGAGATTGCTCCCTGACCAGGTACCGCCAACATGGAAGGGATGGTCGAATTCCACCACCGCGTATCCGCTGAATCCTGCGGGTTTTCCCTGTCCGGCATAGAGACGGCGCACCTTATTCGAGCCTGAGATCTCGTTGCGTGCTGCGTCGATAGTCAATATGCCATCACCCGCGCGGGCGTTATTCTGCACATCGATCCAAGCCGTTCCACCTTTGTGAAAAACAAAGCGAAGCAGGCCACAGCGTGTTGTTCCCGTAACCGATGCGGTTACGGCGAGGTCGGGAAGCTCTACCTGATACAGATAGGGTGAAGCGCGCTCGGCGCCGTGCGAAAAATGCGGGGAAGGCACTTGGCCGTCGAAATCGAACTTGCCCGCTCCCGCCAGCAATTGAAAGCTGCCGTAGTCTTGTGTATCCGAGCCACTCAGATAATGTGTGCCTCGGATCCCCTTGAATTGGCTATCCGCGTAATGATAAGGTACAATACCTTTCGCTTCGGTGTCATTGGTTGACGGCGTCCACTGAGTCATGCCGAATGGCATACCCACGCCCGGAAAAGTCTGACCCTCCGCATCTGTGCCGATCATCGGGTTGACGAAATCGGCGAGTGACTGTGCGAGAATCGGTTCCTGCCAAAGCATAACCGCGGCGAGAACTATAGAAAGGCCAATACGCATCACAAACCTCGTTCTTCAAAGTGGACCGATTGTGAAGCATTGCGGGGAAAATGGCAGGCAGAGCCAGAGCTCTCGTAGTAGCAAACGCGCAGAAAGAAGAGATGGCGAATGCCAGCAGGACGCTCCGCACTGTGGGACAGTTTGGAAGAACCCATGCTGCATTGACGCCCAAATGGCTCGGTTGAGCTTGTGTCAATAGCGCGGTTTGGAAATGGGTTGCAGATACACCCGTCCTTTGTCGGGCGGAATGGGAACCCTCCGCACCCAATCGAGGCTTTTGCGTTCGAGCCTTCAGAGTCTTGATCACTCGCACCGCTTCTGGAGATGCATTAACGGCAAACTGAAGCGCTCCACCGGCCCGAGTTCCTCCCATGCAAACAGCCGTTCATTCCGCTGCATAAGTACCCCACTTGGGCAGCTACCGTCTGACTTTGGGCCGCAGCGGAGTGAACTTTGCTGAATCAATCTCGAATGTTCCAACTCAATTTCCTCGCTTTCCGCTGTGGCGTCAACGTTCAGAACAGTTAATGTGGGCTGTCACGAAAACCTTCAATGTATTCAGTGGCTTAGAAAATATTTAGAATGCGTTACGACGTTCGTTAAGCTGTTCATGCCCGCCCCGGACCGCCTCTTCTGTGACACCCCCAATTCGCCTCGATACTGTTGCGCGAATCTTTGCACTCGTCGGCAGAGGCGAACCATGAGGGATTGGCCGGCGCAAGGGAAATATCGCCACGGCATCAGCCGTGTAGTCCTCTGCACGGACGGCGCAAAGTCCCTTGTCGATCGGTGTAGCGCCTATGGGCTGCTCGGCATCATCGCGATCGCTCAACAACACGATTCGCGCATTGCTCAGGAAGGGTTTCAGGTCTGAAAATTGCAGGTTCGCCCCGGCCGCAGAACGACCGTGCTCCGAGACGACGGCAATGGCAGCATCGTCTACACGCAGGAGATCCCTTCACGGACCCCCGCTGGACGAAGTGAAGCTCTACTTCGCCAACAGCGTGGTTCGCCTGCCAGCGAGTATTAGCTGGGCCTGCCCGCGACCGGCCTCGACCGGCGCAGGCATATTTAGTGCGCTCAACACGAGTGCACTCTTGCGGATGCAGGTCCGGCCGTAAGATCGTTTTGTTACTCACTTTTCAAGGCGGCGTTTTCGTCCCCTCGTATGCTGCGGCGAAGGGTGGAGTTGGCCGACTCACGAAAACATTTGCAAACGAGTGGGCACCACGAGGAATCAACGTAAATGCTATCTCACCGGGCTATATGGCCACGGATAACACTGCGGCTTTGCGACCAAATCCCGTTCGCTCACGCCGGATTCTTGACCGAATTCCCGCAGGACGCTGGGGCGCCGCGACCGATGTTGCAGGCGCAGCTGTTTTCCTGGCGTCGTCAGCCGGCGATTCTACACACGGCCATACTCTGGTTGCGGATGACGGCTGGCTGAGTCGCTGAGCCATGGTTGATTCTTAAAAAATCACGGGAATTGCGAGCCGTTCTCCACCGAGAGCCAGTATGCGAAGTTCACTTCAGCGCGATCTCGTGTGATTCTTTGATGTCCGCAGAAGAAGATGCCAACGCAATCCGAAACGGGCCACGTTCCAGGACCCAGTGATGTACTCTCTCAGACCACCACGAGAATGCGCCCGCGTCTAGCATGATGGCAATTCTGCGAGATTCGCCGGGCTTCAGTTCCAGCTTTTGAAAACCTTTGAGCTGAAGAGGCGGCTCATCACCCTCAGGCAGATGCGGGAATCCTACATAGATCTGGGGTACTGCCCATCCAGTCCGGGCGCCGGTATTCTTCACCTCAAATGAAACTTCCACCTTCGGGTTCGGCCCGGGTGCTACTTGTGCAACGGCTAGATTCTGAAACGTAAATGTCGTGTACGACAGGCCAAATCCAAAGGGGAATAGCGGCTTTATACTCTCTTGCATATAGCCGCGATACCCCACATCGATACCCTCACTGTAATCCGCGCGCCCGTTTTTCCCCGGATATTGCTCGATATTGCGAGCGAGCGTATCTTCCGTCCGCCGCGGAAATGTAATCGGCAGACGCCCGCCGGGATCGGAAATCCCAAAGAGTACATCTGCGACGGCATTCCCATCCTCCTCGCCCGGATACCAAGCTTCAAGAATGGCTGGAACAGAATCGACCCATGGCATGAGAACTGCCGATCCGGTCTTCAAGACCACGATCGTTCTTTGATTCGCGGCAGCAATCGCTCGAACGAGTTCATCCTGGCGGCTTGGAAGGCTCAGTGAGTGATCATCAGATTCGGTCTCTTCATCAGCGAGCATGACAATCGCCACGTCCGAGTTGCGGGCAGCTTGAACTGCTGCGTCCTGGTCGGAACCATCTAGTACCACCAACTTTCTCTGAGACAGCATTTGAGAGTAGATACCATCTTCCGGGCGGATGGTATAGAAAGGGTTGACATAAGAACTTCCGCCACCGCCAGTAATCGCCCGTACCGCACCTGGGCCTACGAGGGCAACCTTGTGAAGTTCCTGCGCATTCAACGGAAGAAGGTTGTGATCATTCTTCAGTAACACCATCCCTTCTTCTGCGATAGCTCTCGACGTTTTCCCGCTGGCAAAGATTTCAGAAGGTGTTCGCGAAGCAGACTCCAGCGTCTTTCGATCGAACAGACCTCGTCGGATCATGACCGTATAGCGGCGTATCAATGCGTCGTCAATGCGGCTTATCGGGACCTGCTTGTCTTGCACCGCAGTTTTGAGCGCAGACGAAAAATAGATGCCGGTCGGTAGTTCGAGGTCCAGGCCTGCCATGATACTCGGAACGGTACTGTGCACTGCTCCAAAGTCGGAGGTGACAAACCCGCGAAATTTCCAGTCTCCCTTCAACGTGTGATCCAGGAGAACATCGTTCTCGCAATTGTATTTACCGTTTACGCGCGGATACGCGCACATCACTGAGTCGACATTTGCTTCTTCAACCGAAGCTCGGAAACCGGACATATATATCTCATGGAGCGCTCTTTCACTGATCACTTCGTTGATCGTTCCCCGCTCGGTCTCCTGGTTATTTGCGAGATAATGCTTGACGTTTGCGATTGCACCTGCTTCTTGAATGCCTTCAATCTCAGCGACCGCCAATCGACTCGTGAGCCACGGGTCTTCCCCGAATCCTTCAAACGAACGGCCGCTCTGCGGTACACGAACAATGTTGATATCCGGTGCTTCGAGCAAATCAGAACCAAGCGCCAAAGTCTCCACTCCTGCCGTCCGCCCGTACTGCTTGGCAAGCAACGGATCCCAGGAGGCTGCTAGTGCAATTGGCGCAGGCAGAGTCGTAGCGCGAAGTTGTGGTCCTCTGCCCCCGGGCCCTACACCCGCTGGGCCATTCGTGATTCGAAGCGGAGGTATCCTCAATTCCGGAATCCCAGGAACGATCCGGTAGGCTGATGGCGTGCCGATGCCATGAAGCTGATCGATTTTCTGTTGCAAGGTCATCCGTGCAACCAGTTCCGCAGCACGGGCATACGCATTCTCGAATGTATTCTCCTGGGCGGAGACTGGTCCGACCCCAATGCAAAGGACGCCCAACAGTGCGGTTATCCAACCCACAATTCCGGGAGGATGCACACGTGCTCGAATACCGGCTCCGGTTTGTGTTCTCATTATCATGCTCCTCAACATTTGTTTTAGTCCATCCGCAGTTTTGGTTGCTCAGATCCTATTCTTTCATTCAACTCGCGGCGGCCGTCTACAGGATCATCTCATCTTTTTGTTCCTGGCAATTCCGTTGGGAGAAGGACTTAAGCTCACGCTCCGTCAGCTTCGAGGCCGACCGAATGCGGATCGCACAAAATCTAATGCAAGAATTTATCAATGATTGAACAGCGTCTTCTCCGCCTGGCATCTTTGATCCTTCTGTGTGGAGATATTTCAGAGACTTTCCAATCACAGTCTGCCTCTGGACCGGTAAATCTTGTCAACCCGCTTATTGGTCAATATGACGCCGGAGCCGGATAATTACTGGCCCTTGGTCAACCAGACTGTAGCCCATGTATCGACGAGGAAATAATGCACGATGCTAAGTCGAAAATGAATCGGGAAAAATCTTCGATTCGTTCCAATTCACCTATTTCTGCCACCGCATTTCAAGCGGATGTTCCAGCATTTTCAAACGCAATTCCAGATAGTCCTTCCAGGGAGCCGCATCGGGTATATCGGCTTTGGACCATCCTGCTCCCGCGTAGTAAACGAACGGCTCACCGGAGTGGCGATGAAAAATGAGCATGGCATGTCCTGCGGCCTCCACGGCTTTTGGATGCTGGTCCGGCACAGCAATCAAGCCGGTCGCGATTCTTCCCGCGGTGGGATCCTGGGAGTATCCCAAACAGCTGCCACCTGATTAGGAATGGGAAATGTTGCTTCAGCGCCGTCGTGAATAGCAATTGCGGCCACCATGTCAAGCGGCCTCGGGTCATCCCACGTGAAGGTGGATGTGATCTTGTTGAGGTGCGTTCCGGAATCAAGAACAATACGTTTGGTCTCGCTCACAGAAAAGCCGTTTGCATCCCAGGGAGCATAGGACACCTCAAAGGCAAAACGCAATGGACCGCTCGCAATCATCCGCATCGATGTATAGTTCTTCGATACGAACAGTTGACCGTTTGCAAAAACAGCAGTGCCACCGCAGCCCCTCGACGGTCCAACGTAGTACGAGTCGAGCCCCTGGCCGTTATCTTTGTGATATGAAAGAGCCGGATTGTGGGTACGTATACCTTCAAGATCCCGCTTATAAAAACTGTCGATCACGAAGTTTGGAACGCGCTTGGACCAGACATCGATCCCGGATGTGATCTCACCGGTTGCCTGAAGCGCTGGGCCGTATATGCGATAGGTCACCAATTCGTTTTCCCAGGCAAAGTCATCCTTGCGCTCCGGAGCCTCGCGCCCGAACACCCGCGCGGCAACGGGTTCAGCGCGGTCGTCCGTTCGAAATTTGACCTGGAGTGTGCCGTTTGCGCGAATCTGTACGAAGAGTAATATCCGATCCGGATGCCCTCCCGGCTTGCTGGAATAGACCTGAAGAGGAATCCGCTCCGTGGATGAAGCCTTATATGCCACGAGAGAGCCGATCTCTGAGGGAGAAAGGTGCAGATGTTCGAGCACATCGGTCAGCGGCACCTCAACGACTTCAGGCTGTCGGTCCGCCGGCAGTGGATTATGCAACACCAGTTTCTGAGCACTCGCTGGAACAAACACCGGGCCCAGCAGAAGCATGGCAAAAAGCAAGCGATAATTCATAGTGTCCTCACCTAACGGGCCAGGAGGTAGACCTGTGAACCCGCCAATAGAAATGCCCCAACTCCAAAGACATAACTCGCTGTCGGCCCGTAGTCGCCGGGCGCCGCACCCACCGGTTGAATACACCCAAGTCGCCCGTCCGCATAGATATGCGCCAGAAGACCTGCCCCGCCTTCTTCACAACCGGAAGATATTTTTTGCGATCGAGGATGCCGCTGTTCACTCCGTACGCGAGAGCATAAGTGAAGAAGGCAGAGCCAGAGATCTCGGGCAGCTTGTACGCGTCCGGATCGAGCAGTCCCGGACGCCACAAGCCATCGGCTCCTTGAATTGAAGCGATCTCCTCGGACATTTCACGGAATTGCGTCACGTATTTCGTACGGGAAGGATAATCGGCCGGCAGTCCAGCTAGTACCCGTACCAACCCCGCCATCACCCATCCGTTCCCACGCGACCAATAGAGCCCTTTTCCATTCGTCTGATGAGAATGGAGGAACGAGTTGTCTCTTGAAAAAAGATGATCGCTCTGGTTGTAAAGAAGATTGGATGTAATCCACCATTCCCGGTCCATGAAATCCAGGTATTTGCGATCACCTGTCGCTTCATAAAGTCGTACCAGCACTGGCGGAGCCATAAAGAGCGCATCGCACCACCACCAGAGCGGCTTTTCCGGATTGTCCGGCAAGCGCATTACGGCGTCCGTGTTGGAGCGAATTGGCCCCATCATCGACGGGTCGTGCGATTGCAGGTACAGATCCAGATAAGTTTGACCGATCGCTTCGTCATCGGCATGGCCCATTCGGGGTCCCGGTTGCCATTTGAATTTCCTGCCCATGCGGAGCATCGCCTCGCGGTAGACCGCTCCTCCAGCTTGATCCGGAACGGACATGAAGCCTGCATATAGGGTTGCGAAAGTCCAGTCCCGATTAAACCCGGCTTCAGCTCTTTGCAATTGCCAATCCGCAACCATGCGAACAGCCCGGCTTACCGCATCGCGCTTCAGCACGGGAAAGAGTCCACGTGCAAGTGGGGGCGCTGCAAGAGGCGCATCTCCGACCCAGGTTCTTTGCTCAGCTTCGGTTAATTGAGCGGGTCCACGAGGCCCGGAAGCAAAAAACAGTAAACAGGCGAGGACACAAGACACACAAGCCCGGAGATGCGTCTTCACAATTGCAGTTGAATGTTTCATGCGAATGCGACCTCGTTTTGTTCGTGCTGCTAATGGCGCCCTGATCGAAAACATGCTGGATATGAGAACCTGTTGAAATGAGCTTCCACGAATATTCCGATAGGCGACTTCGGCTGTGGTCCCGGCATGATAACGTTTCTACTAACTTGCTGCTGCCCACTATCGTAGCCTATCGGACCTACGCCGGCCCAAGCTAAGAACGCGTTGCCGCTGCGCTTCTGCTCCCGGGCCCCGCTTGCCGTCGCAATCACTGCGATTGCCGGCCGGCGTTCTTGATGAGCTGATCGGCGAAATCGAGGTATTGCTCCCAGTCGTACGCCGTCACGTCGTGTCCCCCATGCCGGACGTGGTACCGGACGACATCGCCAACGGGGTGTTCCAGCACCGGCATGGAAGAATCCGTAATTCCCGTTTCGCCATAGAGCGCGTATACGCTGGAAACGGCCTTCGCGGAAAGAAATTCCCCCTTAGGATCGGAGAACGGATCGTCGATCGCGCTTCCGACATACAGGGGCCGTGGTGCGATGAGGGCCAGCAGCATGTGACCATCCACTGGAAGATCCTGGACCCGGCCTAGATAGTGCAGGTAATTCGCGCAGAACCAGTAAGGAAACGCCAGCATCATGTGGTCGATTGGCTCGCCGCGCTGACGATGCGAAAGTGTCGCTCCTGCTTGCCCTGACTCGTTGGAGATGACAGCGGCAAAGCGCCTATCCTGCGCCGCGGCCCATAGAGCGGTCTTGCCGAATCGCGAAAAGCCAAAAGCGATGAATCCCTTCGCGTCCACCGTCGGATCGTGCGAAAGCAGGTCGACAATCCGGCTCATCCCCCAGGCCCACGCGCCAATGGCGCCCCAGTCATCCGCGGCGGGAAGGCTCTGTAATCTGCCAAAAAACAGCGGCCGAATTCCATAACCGATGCCTCCGGTGAAGTCGGGCTCAATGTCGCCGGCGTAGATGGTCGCCAATCCATAGCCGCGCGTGAGAATCTGTTCCAACTGCCACCGCGAGGCTGCGCTTCCGCGCGTGCTCTCATCCGGAGTGACGAGTACGTGGCGGCAAAGCTCCTTGGCGAGGTGCAATCCCTTGAGTGCCGGATCCGGAACCCAAATAGGGTTAATGTCAATGCCCGGATCGGAATCGACGGTCTGATTCCCGTCGAAATTCAGTCCGACGAATACCGGAACTTGACCGTGCGCATGCGCAGGCATGTATTGCAGAAGGTGCCAGGTGCGTTCCCCGTCGGGTCCAACTGCCAGCGTAATCTGGATGCGCCGCGCGAGGCCGTGCATCGCGCTCGGATCCACTTCCCTGCGCACCACCCGAACGGGAAGAGTGGCCGCGGGAGTCCGGCCGTATATATTCTCCTCAAATAGCCTGAGGATCTCCGGGCGTCGCTCTTGCTCGAACTCGATGCGGTTTTGAACGGGCTTGCCATTTTCCAGAATCAGCAGGGCGGGCCATGCTTGCGCGTCTGCGTTTTGAGCAAAACCTATCGCTCCGCTTCCGGCCATCCAGAAGCATGGAAGCAGAAATGTCACGAAGAAAGTCCGCATTTTCACTGCTTATATCTCACCCGAATCGAATTGCGTTGGACTGGCTGGAATGGATTCCTGCTGCGCTCCCAAACTGGCCCGATTGTGATCTCATGAAGACGCATTTGCAACTGATGCATCGTTGATCTCGATCGAGTCGAATCTCACCGCGGTATCGACCCCCGAGATCCCCGAGCTTGCAACAATGCCCATCCGTCCGTCCGCGAACTCAGCGTTGCTCCCCATCTGATTCCATGCTTTGCCGTTCGTGGAATAGTGTGCCACATGCGACGCGTGCACACGCTGCAGGCGCAACCAGACCGGCCCCATCAGACGCCCGTAGCACACCGTTGGCTGGCGCAGCGCACACTCGGAAATCACAGTCACCTTCCCTTGTCTGTCGCGGGCGAAGAAACGGACCATCCATCCTGCCAGTTCCCGGCTCCCTCTTACAGGTAACACCACGAGAGCGATGAAAGACGCATTTGCGGAAATGGAGCCTCGGCAGGAAAGTCCAAACTGCGCATATTGCGAAGCTGTTCCAGGCAGACAGCGAATTGTCAAACTGCCGGTCGCAAGCGGCGCGCATAGAAACTGGCCTTCTTCAGGCGCCTCTACGATCCCTCCACCCGAAGCAAAGAGCGTGATCACCTCGCCATCGAACGACACCGTGCCGGAATTTGCTGGATCTCCCAGCACGTAGTGCGTCCAGCCGCGCGGGATGCCGTTGACTACTTCGACGACGTTGGCATCTGCTGAAAACAACTCCGCGGTTCGCATCCGGACCCGGTACTTGTACCGCGCGCCGGCCTGTACCGAAGTATCGAGATAGACAGTATCGGTGATTCCCGATGCGATCCTTTCGAATGGATGATCGCCCGTGGCCCGTTCCACTGAAATACTTTCCTCCCGGCATGGTTTTAACCACTCCAACTCGATTCCCTGCTGTTCCGCGCAGGCGTGGAGCGCGGCAGGCAGAGCTGAGATCGGCCTCCTGTCAACATCTGACGGATTGAGTGCGTAGAGCAGAGTTCCGAATCCCGTATGATCCGCACCATGCGCCGCGCCCTCCGGGCGAAGCTCAGCCACTGCTCTTTCAACCGCGGGTGTTGGTAAGCCAAGCTGCACATGATAGTGCGCGAAAATTTGCTCGTAGATGGGTCTTAATGTGCTGGGTGGCGAGATTTTTTGATGGCGGTATTTGCCTGTCCGGTCAATGTCAGGATGAAATTCAACTCGATCGCCAAGATTGTAGCCCGCTGTGTACTCGAACCCGCGCAGTAGGCGATCCTGCACCGCGCCATAGAGGTCGAGGCCTTGGTTCCACGCGATCTGGCAGGCGTCACCCATGTGCGCCAGGCCGAGCTGCGTGTGCTGCTGGTCGCGCCCGCTCTCCTGGCACTGCCCGTTCTCGTAGATGTAGTGCGTCAGGCGGCCGTCGCCATCGCCGTGCAGATAGTAGAGAAGCGCCCGCTTGAAAAGTGAGCGGTCATCGCAAAATACCGCAATGGCCAGCATGGTCTTCACAGCGGCGGTATCCCAGTTGCCATTGGCAAAGGGTGCAAAGTCGATGATCGCGGGCAAAATCCCCCGCCGCAGCATCGCTGCGCAGCGTGCGGCGCCCGAAACCGTCTGCAGCGAGCCGGCCCACCCAAGCAAAATAGATCGCGCGACTCTTGCATAATTAGCTTCACCTGTGATCGCGGCCATCAGCGAACACTGATAAGCGGCATTGCAGTCGTCGTCAAAGGCCAAACTGTTGACCGAAGGATTCCGGCCAACCTCCGCCACGAAAGCGTGGGGTTTATAGTCACCTTGCGAGAAGAAATCTGCGCTGAACCTTTCAAATCCCGCGGCGATGGGCGAGTGTTTCCGGCGTGCGCCTCTTCGCATCCGTTCGAGGTCGGCGTTTGTATGCAGAATGCCGGGATGTACGAAAAATCCGGGTTCTACGGGAACAGCCGGGTAATTCGCTGTGGCCAGAAGCGATGCGGCCCCGCAGAAAGCCAATCGGTGAAACTCGCGCCGCGTCATTTCTATGGCCCGATTGATGATCATCCCCTTTGTCATACCGTTTCAAGCCCATTCGATCACGGGCCGTTGTATTTGGGCAGTTCCCTGCATCGCGCCGGACAGCCAGTTCGAAACGCTGGCGCCAACCGGACCCGCTCGCAGCCTGACACACGGGACGGAAGCAAACCCATGATTATGAATCACGTTATCATACAAGTCGCGAGGATTGACTGCGAGCGTCGCGGATGAAGCGGCTGGAAGAGAGCCGCCAGGATCGCACGCGCGAAGCGGATTCCCGGCAAACGTCGAGGCCTTATATGGGTTGCAAGGGACGCATTATGAACATACTGAAATGGGGACTCGTCTCGATGTTCTTCCTGGTCGCGCAGGGCCAGTTAGTCGCCGCGTCGGACACCGTTTATCAATACGCGGTTTCCGTGGCCCATCGCGCGGAGTATCTTTGGATCCCGCCCAACTGCTCCGGGATTCGCGGCGTCATGGTTTCCTTTGCCAACCTCATGGAACGTCAATGGCTCGAAAGACCCTGCCGTTCGCTCGGCGGCAACCGAGTTCTGCATCGGCGCTATCTGGATCGGGCCCGGAGCGGAATCTGTTCTCAATGCCGATATGGGGCCAAGTGCGAGAGAAGCGCTGGAGCAGATGTTTCTGGATTTCGCAAAGGTCTCGGGGTTCCCGGAATTGCAGTATGTGCCCGTAATTCCCATGGGCCACTCCGCCCATGGCCAGTTCGCCTGGAAGTTTGCGCAGTGGGCGCCGCAACGCACCGTCGCTGCGATCCCCATCAAAACGACGCCGCTCCCTCCCGATCTCAACTTGCCGGGCATTCCCATTCTGTATTTGGTCGGTGAAACCACGGAATGGCCCGAATATCGGGATGGTCGCCCTGGCGACCGGGATTTCTTTTGGCCGGTTGTCAGAGACAGCGCATTACGGCTTCGTAGCGCAAACCAGGACAACTTGATTGCCGTGGCTACGGATCCCGGCGGAGGCCACTTCGATTCGTCGACGGCGCAAGGCAGGCTCATTGCACTCTTCATTCGAAAAGCCTGCCAGTATCGGCTCCCAGCTCATCCTCCAAAAGACAGGCCGGTGCAACTTCGCCCCCTGAGCCTGCAGTCCGGATGGCTCACGGATTCGGGTGGCGTATTGCCGGACAAATGGCCTCCCGCGTCTTACGATAAGTATCTCGGCAATAAGAACGCGGCCTATTGGTTCTTTGATCGCGAAATGGCGCTGGCCGCCGCGGCTTTCGACGGCGATCGCATGAAGCGCAAAAAACAGATGCTCACCTTCGAGCAGGACGGTCAGCTTCTTCCGGTGGCCGAACAGGGATTTGCGGCTTTGCGGTTTGAGCCCGAAGCGGATAGCATTTCCTTCAGGCTGAGCCCTGCATTTCTTACTCAGGTTCCTTCCCAGTTGATCGGCGCCGGTTCCCCCTTGGGGCACGTGGATGGCCCGATCCATTTGAACGTCATCACCGGCCCCGCGCAACAGATCGGACCCGACGAGTTTCGTGTCACCATGCGTCGCGGCGACGATGGTGGAGACATCTGGATAGAGGAAGAACAGGATGGCAACGCAGAATATCGCAAGGCTGTCCAGCCCGGACGCATGTACATCCCCGCCCGGCTCACCGCCGGTACACCACAATCCATCTTTTTCGCTCCCCTCTCGAATGTCAAAGCAGACGCGTCTCCGATCGTCCTGCATGCAACAGCAACGTCAGGATTACCGGTTCGCTTCTATGTGGAATATGGGTCGGCGATCCTGTCAGGAAACAAACTGATTCTCAGCCATGTTCCTCGCTTCGCTAGGCGCCCGATCGAAGTCAAGGTGGTTGCATATCAGTGGGGCCGCATGGCTGCTGGTGCGGCATCGGGGCGCGTCCCGTCTGCCGAACCCGTGATGCGCACTTTTCTGGTGATGCCACCTGTTGCGTTGAGCGAGAAAAGGCACTGATCGCAACCAGCCTAAAGTAAGATCCTTATCTGATGGCAGGGGCGAATCGCGTATCGCAACCTATCGTGATCCTAAAGGTCCGGGATGCCTGCCTATTGAGTCTCGCATAATATTGCAACCTATTTTCTGTTTTTCGCGTCTAAGTAAGCATGGGAAATCCACGTGGAGTGCGCCGCGATTTTGATGCCTTGGAGAAGCGGCGGCTGGAAGCGATTCGTCTCTGGGGGCGGGGCGAGACGCAGGCCGCCATTGCCCGCCGGGTGGGAGTGGTTCGCCAGAGCGTGTACCGGTGGGTGAACGCCTATCGACGCGATGGCCGGGCGGGCGTGAAGAAGGCCGGACGCGCCGGTCGCAAGCCGCTGCTGAGCGCGGCCCAGAAGCGGCGACTGGCCAAGCTGCTGGTCCAAGGCCCCGAAGCGTTGGGCTATGAAACCCCACTGTGGACCTGCCCGCGGGTGGCCGATGCGATCGCGCGCGAGTTTGGCGTCCGCTATCATCCTGGACACGTGTGGAAGCTGCTCATCGCCCTGGGCTGGAGTCCGCAGCGGCCCACGGGCCAAGCGCGAGCGCAACCGGGCCGAGATCGAGCACTGGAAGAAGAAGGTGTGGCCGGCCATTAAAAAAAAGCCCGCCGGGAAGGGCGCGTAATCGTTCTGGCCGACGAGAGTGGACTGAGCCAGCGCCCGCACCGGGTGCGCACCTGGGCGCCGCGCGGCCAGACTCCGGTGCTGCAGTACTGCTTCAACTGGAAGTCGCTCTCGGTGGCCGCCGGGCTGACGGCATGGAACTTTTACTTCCGCCTCTACCCCGGCGCCATCAAGTCGCCGCAGGTGGTGGACTTCCTCAACGCCTTGGTGCGAGCCATCCGCCGCCCTATCCTGCTGGTCTGGGATCGGCTGCCTGCCCACCGAAGCCGCATGGTGCAGAACCATATCGCTTCCTTCCAAGGTTGGGTCCACCAGGAATATCTACCCGCCTACGCGCCGGAACTGAACCCGGTCGAATACATCTGGGGTTACTGGAAGCAGCACGAGCTGCCCAATGTCTGCCCCAACGAATACTGGCAACTGTGCCAAGCGGCCCGCCGCACTCTGGGCCGCATGCGCCGCCGGCCCCGTTTGATCGCCGCCTTCCGGAAGCAAGCTTCTTTATGGCCTGAATGACCCTATATTATGCGGGAGTCAATAAGGCCGCCAGGAAATAACCGACAAGCAGCAGGACCGCACCTGCGGTTCGCATTCCGGTCACTTTGATTTTCAGTTGAGGCGTTAATTTCTGCGATTGGCGAACCATTTCTTACCCTTTTAGTCCGGCGTGGTTTCGTATTAGCATCGCGGAGGGTAATCGTCGCCGTCATCAAGATACTTATCCAGAAACCAACGACGCTGCCCCCGGGTCGTTGCAAAATCTGTGCCAAGGGCTATAAAACAACAGTCCAGTAGACGACAAAGCGGTCCCAGCTTTGACTAAGCGGTTTCAGTGTTACGTCTTCCAGCTGGCCGTTGGTGCGGAAATGGAGAGGCTGCCCGGGTATCGGACGAATCCAGTCCTCGGGCTTGTCTCCGTGCACCTTGAGAGCTGGGACCTTGAGCGGCGGCACTTCCGCGAGTTCCGGCCCTTGCGTATGTTCGAAGTCCAAGGGAATCTCCCCGCGCGGGAACTGCCCGGCAAGGACAATCGGCCCGTAGAGAAATGCCTGCTTCGCGGGGTCATCTTTCAACCGTTCCACCATAAGCCGCATGGGCACAATGAACTCGACACGATCGCCGGACTTCCAAGCACGCCGAATGGCGAGGTAACTGCCAGGCGAACCCGCAAGCGGTGCCGGTTTCCCGTTAATCCGTACTACGCTTTGAGATGTGGTCCAACCGGGCACTCTCAAGTAGAGCGTCCAGGCTTTCGCGGGCGTGGAAAGAACCGTCAGGATTGTGCAATCGCTCTCGGGGAACGTAGTTGCCTGCTGCAGGCGAATGCCTTGCTTCTTCCAGTCAAGGCGAGAAGATACATACAGGTTGACATACACGCCATCGCCATCGTGAAAGTAGATCGTGTCGTTCAGTTTGGTGAACTCCTCAACGGCCGTGCCGGTGCAGCACCAGAAGGTCTCATCCTCGGTGCAGAGTGTCTTCCATGCACCAGGAGATATGGATAGGAAATAGCCCGTCAGGCCGGTTTCAGGTTGAATCATCCCCAGGCGGTGGTTGAACAAGTTGCGCTCGTAATAGTCTATAAAACGCGCATCGGGCGCCCAGCTATGGAGATGACGGGTAAGCTTCATCATGTTATAGGCGCAGCAACACTCCTGGTGATGCGAGCTGGCCTGCATCTCAAGCGCGAGGTGATTGGCGTTGGTGAGCCAGCTCTCTGTGTTGCCCGAACCGCCTGTGGCGTAGGTGCGGGACTCGGCTACGGTCTCCCAGAAAAAGCTCGCCACGTCACTGAACCGCGTATCGGAGCTGAGATCATAGCGACGGGCGGCGCCGACTACCTGGGGCATGTGGGTGTTGCAGTGCAGGCCCTTCAGCTCATCCTGGCGGAGCGCGAGCGGCGTAAAAAAGATCTTCTTCGTAAACCGATCGCCGGTCTGCGCCCAGCGATCGTCTCCTGTGACCGCGGCTAGATTGTAGAGAACTTCGTTCATCCCTCCGTACTCGGTGTTCAGGATGTCCTGCATATGCTCTTCAGATTTGCTCGCAGTCCAGGCGTCAACCCACCCCGCCAGCTTGACCAGAACATCGAGCGCCTGGCCATTGCGAGCGTGCGTGTTCATATCGAGCAGGCCGGCCATGATCTTGTGCAACGTGTAGAACGGAGCCCACACACTCACGCGTCTGTCGAGACGGTCGAAGAATTCCGTGGGAAACGCGCTCACATAGCCGTTGCTGTTGAACTTGTTCTGGCACTCCGCGATTCCGGAGACGAGATCGTCCGCCTTTGCCTTCACAGCCTCGTCTCCGGTCGAATCGTAAAGCATGGCCGCGGCCGAAAGATAGTGACCCACAAAATGGCCGCGCAGTTCCGAGTGCGGCGACTCCCATCCGCCCAGCGGCTCGGCATCGGACTTAATCCCCGCATTGACGCGGAAGTTATGCAGTAGGCGGTCGTTAGGCAGCCGCATCATATAGGCGTGGTTCCACTCGCGCGCCTGCTGGAGCGGCCCGGAATCGAGCTGGACCTCGCTGAGAGCAAACGGCTCGACCCTGCCGCGGAATGGCTTACGCTCGAAAACCAGTTCGCTGGCAAACGGAGTTGGCTCGTGAATCGGTGGATGCTTGTTGTACGCCGACGCAGATTTCGGCTTGTGCGGCGGGGGCGCAATCGGTTTGGCGTTTCCGCTCTGCGGCGTTGCAGAATCCTGTTGGGAAAACGCCGCTGGTTCTAGCGCGATCGCAATCGGCGTCAAGAGTGCGGCTTTGGCAAAATGCCTGCGATTCATTGCATTCACTTCCTTCCTGGTTGACAAATCCAGCGGTACCCATGCTTGCCGGAGACGATCATGCCCACGAAAGCGAAGGATCTGTCCCGGGCAGTAGAGGTTCCTTTCTCCAGAGCTGAGTCAATCATCTAGCGTCTGCTTGAATGGCCGATTCTCCCGTCTTCAAGTTGATGGTCCATGGCTGCGGCGGCGGCAGGTGCATTGAGCCATTGACAATATCGAGCGGCATCCATAAATAGCGTGAATCCCAAAGTCCGCGCGGGCGCCATTGATCAGCCATAAAGATCACGGTCGCCGACTTGGAGCCGGTAACCTTGAGAAGCATTGTCGATTGCGAGTCGTAGTTATTTGTGTCCGGAGAAGCGAGATTGCGGAACTCCGTCCAGGGACCGGCGAGCGTGGGCGCAGTGGCATAGACGTTGGGGTTCGGCTGCCAGCCAGTCATGTGCGATCCCACTACGTAGTAGAGCCCGCCGTAATGCACTAGCGCTCCACCCTCCAGCGGCGCCGGAACAAAGCACGTCTTCTCCACGCTTGTGTAATCAGCAGTCAGGCGCGAAATGAAAAAACCATGGGTGGGGCGCGACTCGAAAATCAGATAGGCCGAACCATCGTCGTCGACAAACTCGCCGATATCGCGGCTCTCCTCGCCTAATGGCCTGTAACTCTTCTCATACGTGTAAGGGCCAATGATACGGTTGCTGATGGCCACCATCACCCGCGCAAATTTGTAATGCGCGTCATCGAGGTGTGCGTACATCACAAACTCTTTCGTAGCCGGGTCGAGGAAGACCTTGGGTCGCTCCAGTACCCAGCGGGGCCCAAGATGTTCGGGATCGGCAAGTGCCAGCACCTGGCCGCGAAACTTCCAATGAACAAGATCGCGCGAGGAATAGCATGCAACGTACCGCTTATCAGGATTATTGGATGGGGAGCGGTCTTCGCCAAACCAGTAGTACACGCTTTTCCATACGGTAATGCCGCCGCCGTGCGCCTGAATCCGCTGACCATGATTGTCGAACCAAGGGTTCCCGGGACGGATTGCACCTTGCGCCGCTGCCGGCACGTTACCCACGAGCGCTGCCAGAATAACTCCCGAACACCACGTATGGATTTGCCTCATCGCGCATTCCTTTGCAAGGACTTTTCCACAGCTCTTCATAATTACTTCACAAGAACAAGGCCCCACGGCACGATCGTCGTGTAAATGGCCAGCTTCTTATTCCCGTCAGAAGGTACGATCCTCTTTGCTGTATTCCACGCTCCTGCTCGAAGAGCATCGGTCTGCGCCGGTGTGGTTGGCTCCGGCCAGCCCATCTGCTCCCACTCTTCCACTGCGGCTCCATGCAGCCGGTCCAGCGTTTGATCAGCAGAGGTGCACTCGCAGGCAGCCGATCGAGCGTGATGGTCAGGTCGGGCGCTCCCGCTGGCATCCAGAGCACCGGCTGCGGCTAGTGAATTCGGCGCCAAGAGTCGCCCACCATATACTCGGATAGACCTGCTTGCATTCAGTTGGCTCTACAGCGGCTGACAATGTTGGAGTTTCCTAGGCGACAAGAGCGAAGGCTCCGCAGAATTGTTCGGCAAATGCAATCCTTTTCCCAGTGTACGCCGCGCGATCTTCAGTTCCATCGTTCGCTCCTTCTACTCGATCCGTCTTATGCGATCCCGGCAAGCATGTTTTCGACTATTAGGTAAGGAGCGCTTCAAGTCTGTACTTTCCCGAGGTCAACCTCATCTCTTTGTCTTGCTTCGCATCCACAAACCGGCTTCCTGCCGGCAGCACAAGACGGGCAGTAGCACCGCAAGGCACTTCAAGCGCTAAGTGAAATTGCTTTTCTTCCACTGTCCACTGCACGCTAATCCGACCACGTGGTGCTTCGTAGCTGGCGTCCAAGCTGGAGAGGCCGGGGACGGGGTTTGGCTGCAATAGAAGCCTGTCGAACCCTGTCGAATCAGGCTCCTGCTGAATCCCTGCGAGCCACTGATAAGCCCATGCGCTCACATCTCCGAACATGATGTGATTGAGCGATGCACCCTTCTTCCATCCTTCCCACAGCGTGGTTGCCCCACCACCATTTACCCAGTAACCCCAACCTGGCATCTCTTTCTGCGTGACCACGCGGTAGGCGAGATCGCTGCGCCCGCCCTCCGAAAGCGTCCGCAGAAGATGCTTGGCGCCGAGAATGCCGACGTTGATATGGCCAAGATCCTCAACCTGCTTCACAAGATCAGCAAGAACCGCTGGGCGTTCCGCCTCTGGCACGAAGCCGAAAAAGAGTGCCGTGGACTGCGCAGTTTGCGAGCCGTTCGAGTATCGATGAGTTAACGGATCGTAATAAGCTTCGTGGATGGCAACAGCAGTTTCCCTTACAAGGTCGCCGTAATGCTTCGCTGCAGATGCGTCACCAAGGACCTGGAGGATGTTGGTTAATAGGGATAGGTCGTAGTACAGATATGCGTTGGTGATGTAGTCCAATGGTGTTGGCGTCTTCCACAGCGACCAATCGCCGATGCCAAGCGCTGGAGCCAGGCCGTTTTGTTTTCGGAAACTCAGAAAGTACTCAATGTAACGTCGAAGTGATGTCGAGTGCTTATCGAGGATGCGCCGATCACCGGTATAGCGGTAGAGATTCCAGATGATAATCGGATACGCCGCATCCCAAGGAGGTGTCAGAGGTCCGGGCCAGCGTTCGCCGTTACCCCATCCGCCATTAGGAATCACCACAGGAAATCCACCGTCTGCCCGTTGCGCATCGGCAAAATCATCGAGCCATTTGCGGTAAAAACTTGCCGAATGAAAATTCATCAGCCCACATTCGCAAGCGAGCCCGGCATCTCCCGTCCAACCATTCTTCTCGCGTTGTGGACAATCAGTGGGGTAACTTTGCGCATTGCTCAGATATGACCAGATTGCCGCATGCTGAATGCGGTTCAACGTCACGTTGGAGCAGGTGAACTCACCAGCTCTCCGCATATCAGTGTGCGCAAACAGGCCACGAAAATTGTCTGCTGTAGGGACTCCAGGGAATCCCGTTACTTCCGCATATTGAAACCCTGAGTAGGAGAAACGCTGCTGCCAAACCTCTTCGACGCCGGATCCTTTTGCGATGTATGTATCCTGCTGGAACGGCTGCCGCGGTTCAGTTTCCTCCATGAAGTGATCGATGGGCTGCGCGTTCAGCGTACCGTCCTCATTGAGCATTTCCGCATACCGCATGGTAATTTTTTGCCCGGCTGGGGACTTCACACGGATCTGCGTATGACCGGCAAAGTTCTGCCCCATATCTACGACGTAAACTCCAGGCCGGGGCTGCGTAACGGAAACAGGCTTCAACTCCCGTGTGACGCGAATGGGTTCACAGGTGAGCGGAAGAAGCTTCCCGCTCGGTGCCTTCACGAGTAGGGCAGGCGTCCACCCCGCTGCGTCAAATCCTGACGCGCTCCACCCGGATATCTCCTTGCGCGCGTCATATACTTCGCCCGTGTATATACCGTCCCGCAGAATTGGACCGGCTGCGCAGCGCCAACTTTCGTCAGAGATGATCCTGTCCTTTTCACCGTTTGTATACGTAATGACAAGCAGCAGCCTCATGCGCGGTCGCCGGCGCCAGGGTGCAGTGTTAAGATGCCAAGTCGCAACATCATGAACGTCGTACCAGCCGGTACCTAAAATAGCACCCAAAACGTTCACTCCCGTTCTCAGCATCGACGTTGCGTCATGCGTCACATAAAGAACGCGATCACTGAAGTTCGTAAAGCCTGGATCGCGCTCCGTGTTGCCAATCTTGTCACCATTCAGGTGGAGTTCTGCATACGCTAGTCCGGATGCGTAAAGCAAGGCAGATTCTACCGTGCCGCGGACGTTGAACTCCTTACGCAGATAAGGGGCCGGGAAAAAATCCGGCTCTTTGGGTAATCCACGAATCCCTGGCATCTGGTCTTGCGTATTCTCCAAGATGTCGTCTCGGGCAATCCATCGACTTCCACCCCAATCCGGCTCCGATAGAGGTCCGAGGCTCCACCGCGAGGTCTGACTCCAGGGTGTTGCTTTTCCGTCTGAAAGCCAGGTTCTCACCCGCCAAAATGCCTCCTGGTGCACATGCAGCGGCTTACCTTTGTAGAGGGCTGCGATATCCGGCGAATCGACGCGGCCCGTGTCCCATAGATCTGGCTTACCGTGGCGCGCTGACGAAACGATAATTTGGTAAGCAGCTTGTCGCTTGCTGTTCGGAGCATTGCCAAAGCTCCAACTCAAGCGCGGCTGAGGATTCTGAATGCCGAGCGGTTCGGTCAACCACTCACATGTAGGAGAAAGCAGGATCCTTCCGTTAGGTATCTGATCTGCCTGCATCTCAAATGTTGCACCGATTGAATCTTGTCCTATGGCTAAGAGTGCGCTAGCCGCTAAACTTCCGCGAAGCAGATTACGCCGTGAGATTCGGGTCGTGGCCGTGTCACCTTGATCGCTACTTGAATTCTTCATTTAATACCTGTTTTTACCTATCGAAAGTAAAATCATGCAAGTTTCCGGGTTCCACATCCCTTGTCTCCGAGCCTGCAATGGCATCGTTAGGGAACCTCTGCACAAGTCAGCAACCCGCGTGATTCTTGAATAAACTATATAACTATGAAACGAAGGGCGCGTTTTCAGCAAACACTGGCATCGCAGGCGAGTTTTGCGAAGTATGGTCGCAAGAGCAAGCGGGAGCTGTTTCTCGAGCAGATGAACCAGGTGGTTCCGTGGTCTGAGTTGCTTGCGCTGGTTGAGCCTGTTCTACCCCAAGTCAGGCAATGGCCGGCAGCCAGTGGGCCTGGCGATCATGCTGCGGACCTACTTTCTGCAACAGTGGTTTGGCTTGTCGGACCCGGGCATGGAAGAAGCGTTTTATGAGTCGGCTGTGCTGCAGCGCTTTGCGGGAGTGGATCTGGGCGTGGCCGCCGCGCCGGACGAAACAACGATCCTTCGCTTCCGTCACCTGCTTGAACGGAACGATCTGTGCGGGCAGATGCTGGACACGGTGAACCGCTACCTGGAAACGAAAGGCATTCGCATCAGCACCGGCACCATCGTAGACGCGACGATTATCCACGCGCCCAGTTCGACGAAGAACTCCAGCGGCAAGCGCGACCCTGAGATGCATCAGACCAAGAAGGGCAACCAGTGGTACTTCGGAGCCAAGGCGCACATCGGCGTGGACAGCAAGGAGACGGTGGTGCATTCGGTGTGCTACTTCGGCGGCCAGCGTGGCGGACAAGCATATGCTGCCCGACTTATTGCACGGCGAAGAGCGCAAGGTATGGGGCGATGGCGGCTATCAGGGCCAGACCGAGGCGATTCGCGCAGCCGCGCCGAAGGCGCAGGATATGACTTGCCGCCGGACCAAATACAAGGATTATGTGGACGAAGAAGCCAAGCGCAAGAACACGACCAAGGCCCGAGTCAGAGCCAAGGTGGAGCATCCGTTTCGCATCCTGAAGCGCGTCTTCGGATTTACCAAGGTGCGTTACCGCGGCATCTGGAAAAATCACCAGTGGCTGTGCGCGGCCTTCGCGCTGGTAAATCTGTACCAACACCGCAACCGGCTGGCCCCGCAAAGGGCGTAGTGTCTCTTGAGGCCGAAAAACGGCCTCACAGAGACGAAAAAGACAAGCAGCAACCCGCATTTTCTGACAGAAAACCGATTCAGAATCAAGAAATCATCTGCGCTCGAGTCGTCGCTGCAAAATCACGCACCTGCGCAGAGGTTCCTTAGAGCAATCAGCCCGGATACGCGCTTGCCATGAAAGCACTACCGGCCGCGGTTGTCCAGCCATGGTTCACCCGGCCGGATCACTCCCTTTGCGGCATACAGTCTGGCAGACCCAAGCACAACTGATATCAGTGCGAGCCAGATTGTCTTCCGATTCATCCTGCCTCTCTCGGTAAGCATGATCGTTGTGCTCGCTGTCGCAACTCATCCCATCTGCTTCCACGCAACCACATGGTAAGTCGAAGCACCCTCTATGCTGCCCTTGCCGTTCGCCCAGCTCAGCCGCAGCGCGTCTTTTCCATCGCGGAGCGTGAACGGCAGCGAGCCATCGTCGTAGACGCGAACGGTGAGGCGCAGCGCCTCCGGAGCATCGGCGTGCAATCCTACTTCTGCCCAGGGAACGATGCTTCCGGTCTTGACGTACACGGGGATGTCTTCCGTTGCGGCGGGAACGTTGAGCTCCGATCCGCCTCCCACTGCCTGGCCAGTCCAGAAGTCGTGCCATTGGCCCTCGGGCAGCACCACCGTGCGTCCCGGCTCGCCAGCAAACAGCGGCGCTACCATCATGCGGTCGCCAACCATGAACTGATCGTCTACGCGGTAAAGCCGTGCCTCCTTCGGCGCATCGAGCACCAGGGCACGGAATGGTGGAGTTCCATTTTCCGCAGTACTGTTGGAAGCTCGCCTTGAGATACGGTGCTAAATGCATGCGCCAACTAATGATCTCGCGACAGCGTGCCTCCAACTTCTCCCAGCCGTCGAGCAGTTGGTCGGCATTGTTGACTGGCCGGTTGAGCTGCTTCCACGGCGGATTTTTGATGTACCACCCGTTCACCATCGCTAGCGGCGAGAACACCACGCTCTGTAGACGGCGAATCAGGTCTTCCTCGCTCACCGCGTCGCGAACTTCCGGGCACCACAGCAATCCGCTGAAGCCGGAGTTCACCAGTGCGCGAATATAGTCGCGATGGTTATACAAGTCGCTATATAGCACGAAGGGATACGGCGTGGCCAACGCGCCGCTGGAGCGGACGAGATTGTAGGTCGTCTTGCCGCGCTTGCGGAACGCATCCCAGATCGCCATCTGGTAGCGCAACCCAAAGAGCGAATGCATCTGCTCGCCGTCCACGCCCGATGGAAACGCGCTGCACTCTGGAAACGACCAGCCGCCAGTAAAATCAGAGTTGTCACACTCGTCGAGCTTGAATCCGCTTACGCCCGCGTCAACGAAGGTATTGCCGTGGTAGTCGCCGAATGCCTTGCGGGCGGGATCGCCCGCGAAGTCGGGAACCAGCCCGCCCCACACACCAAAATTGCCGGAGTACGCCTCGATCGTGGAAAACAACGGCGACGCGGGGTGCGTATAGGCATGCTCCCAGAGGTTCACCTTGTAGTTCATTGCTTCAACGGAATGTACAAAGCCCTGTGGATCGGGGAACCGCTCTTTGTCCCAAACGAAAGTGCAGGAGTACGCATGCGTTTGCCATCCCGGCTCGAGGCCAAGCACGTCGCAGGGGATATTGCGTTCGCGAAACTCCTGCGCCAGCGTCGTCGCGCTCTGCTGGATTGCGCGTGCATCCATTCGGTACCAGAAACCTAATCCCCAATCCGGCAGTACCGGTCCGCCACCCGCAAACACGTTGTACCGCCGCACCGCGTCGATCATCTCCGGTCCAGCAAACAGGTACACATCCACTCCCGCCGCATGCGGCACTTCCACCGTGATTTGGCCTGTGTCGCCGTCCTCAAGATTATGGGTGTAATTCGGGTCAGGATTCGCGGTCGATACACGTTCGACTGCGTGTGTCGGCTTCGGCCGCGCATCGCCAAAGTAAAAGCTCGCATAACGAGCTGTATCGACCAGAATTCCCACCCCTTCTGTAGTGACGTAAAACGGAACCGGCGCATGCGAATCGCCCGTGTCGGCCTTCGGATCTGCATTCACGCGCGTGACCTTCTTCTTGCCGCGCTGATCGAACGACAAGAACTGCAGCCCCAAGCCGTAAATGTGCTCGTTCGGGCGCAGTGGCAACTGCACCATGCAGCCGCGTTCAGTGCGCCGGCCTCGAATCGCATGCAGCGGGGCGGCGTCGACATAAGGCAGATTCGCAAAAGCCTCTATTTGCGGAGGCACCAGGCGCGTTGACACTGGCGTAACTCGTTCCGGCGTGCCTAGTGTCGCGCGCCACACGCCGGGAAACACTCGTCTCCACATCGGAGCCAGTAACGTCTCTTCTGCACTCGGAGACGCGTGTTCTTGCATCGAACTTTCGGCGCGTAATAGGCCAGAAAGCCCTGCCGCAGTTCCCGCGGCAAGTCCCTTTGCGACGGCACGTCGCGTGAATTTCATTGTTTTCTTCCGTTTACCATCTCTGTTCGACGCTTCAGAAGGCTAGAAGCTGTTTCATAACCTGGTTTGTGTCAGGGCACGACTACAGTCGTGCCGCAAATCGGCAGCAAAATGGAGGGCTTTAGCGCCTGAGGCAAGAGCAGCATCCGGTTATGAAACAGCTTGTAAACAACCAGTCTGCCTACTGCCGCTTCAGGCCGATGAAACGTCTTCACGTTGTTCTTTACCATACATACCAGCATACCAGCCAGACTGTACGCAATTGTTCTGCAATGCAAAAGGGGAGCCGTGGGCCAGCACTCTTGAAAGCCTCCGGTCCGCGTAATGGCGATTCCCACAGCCATATTATCAAGTAATATTTCCGCTCAACTGGATTTGGCGGTTGTAATAGTTGCCGACACTCTCTCGATTACCGGGTTGTCCACAGACGACGAAATCAATGGAATGGGTCGCAGGGCTTGCCGTCGCACATCGCGCCGGTAATGCCTTTACCTTCGGTGATGGTATAGATGCGGTCCACCGCCGGCAGCTTCAGGGTCTCTTTGCTGCCTGAGGGCCAGTGAATCTCGGCCGCGCCGGCATCGGTGGCATTGCCCAGTCCGAAGTGGACACGAAAATCGTTTGAGGACAGGTAGCTTCCGCCGCTCAGAACGTCTCCCCGTTGACGCATCCCGTTTGCGGTCAGGTAGACGGTTGCGCCAACCGCGTCGCGCGGGCTTTTGGGGCCGCCGATCAGCTTCAGCTCGACCCAATGATGATGATCGGGATTCACGTTGCGCAGCAGGATAGGCACACCGTCCATGCTGTTGATGACCACGGCGATTTTGCCATCGTTAAAGATGTCGCCGAAGGCAGCGCCGCGGCCGACGGTGACCAACGCCAGCCCCGTTCCCTCGACCGCGGGCACCAGCTCGAACTTGCCGTTGCCCAGGTTGCGATAGAGCAGCGGGCGCTGGGCATAGCTTTGTCCCCACTCCGGATGCTGGTCCACTTGCGGGTAGACGTGGCCGTTGACAATGAACAGGTCCTTCCAGCCGTCGTTGTCGTAATCGAGAAATCCATCGCCAAATTTGACAAAGGGGATAGAAGATTGGGCAATCCCCGCCTGGTAACTGACATCGTTGAACAACCCTGTGCCATCGTTCTGGAAAAGTATGGGGTAATCATCTGAGAAGGTTGTGCTCACCACCGAGAGGTGGCCATTGTTCTGATAGTCGCCGACGGCGAGCCCCATATTGGCCGCCTCGCGTCCGTCTCCGTTCAGCGCAAATCCGCTCGCGTAACTGTCGTCCTCGAAGGCGCCGTTTCCTTTGTTGATGTACAAATAGTTCGGCGTGGAGTCGTTGGCCACCAGGAGGTCCGGCTTGCCGTCGTTGTTAACGTCGGCAAACAGCACACCGAGCCCGTAATAACCGTTGGGGTCGTCCACGCCCAGCTTCTTGCTGACGTCGGTAAAGGTTCCGTCGCCGTTGTTGTGATACAGGTGATCGTGCTCGCCCTTCAACCCCCGCGGACCGCACATCACTTGCACGCCGCGGTACTGGCAGAAGTTATAACCAGCGGTCTTGGAGCCGGAGAGCAGAGCGTTTTTAAGGTCAAGACTAATATAGCCGGCAACAAACAGATCGAGATTGCCGTCGCCGTCGTAGTCGCCGAAGGTGGCGCCGGTAGACCATGAGTCGAGAGCGACACCGGACTGTTCGGCGACATCGGTGAAGGTCCCGTCGTGGTTGTTGCGGTAAAGACGGTTCTTGCCGTAGTTGGTTACGTAGATGTCGGGCCAGCTGTCATTGTTGTAATCGCCGATCGCGCAGCCGTAGCCCCAGCGGTCATTGGTGACGCCGGCGAAATTCGCCACGTTGGTGAACGTGCCGTCGTGGTTGTTGCGAAAGAGCGCAGCATGCGGCGGAGTGGCTTTGCCGTCCAGCGCATCGTAGGTTGAGCCGTTCACGAGGTAGATGTCGAGCCAGCCGTCATTGTTGTAATCCAGCAGGCACACGCCGGGACCTTTGGCTTCAAGGATCAGGCGTTTTTCAGGAGTGCCTGCCTCGTGACGCCAGATGGTGAGTCCCGCCTGCTTGGCAGCATCCTGGAAGATGATGGGGCCGGTCTTCACAAAGCCGCCGGCCGTGATCGGACGGTGCTGGTTGTCGAATACCGCCTCCTGAGGGCCAGCGTTGGCCATGCCTCCGCCTGCTGCTTGCCCCTGCTGGCCTGCGGCATGGGCTGGGGCCGGAGGCCCGCGCAGCGCGAGAACGACGAAAGCGCAAACTGAAGAAATCAGAAGAACAGATGGGAGCCACAGCAGATGAATGTGCTTCCCAGACTGGCCACTCAGGACGGAGCGCAAGGGGCGAACGACAAGGCGGTGGAATCGCAACTTCTTTTACCTCTTTCGGACATGGTACAACGGCGCTGTAATCCTTTTGCTTCCGGCATGACCACGAATCACGGCCTAACTTGAACGCGCCTTGGCCAAGGCGGGCACTCCAGATAAGAGTGTCGAGCGATACGCATCGCAAAGGGAACCTCTGCGCAGGTTCCTGATTTTGCAATGCGGCAACATCGTGCGCGTGTGCGTGCATTTTGCAGCGATGATTGCGCAAAAATGGCGTGTCAGGGGCTTGGTCCTTTTCTCTCGGAGCGTCTTTTTCGCTCTTCATAGACACTACGCCGCCAACGGGGCCAGCCGCTTGCGGTGCTGGTCAACGTTCACCAGCGCTGGAGTGCCCGGCTCGATTTGTGCCAGTGGAGAAGAGACACTGGAACAAGGAGCGAGTATGGGACGTGGGAAGAGGTACCAACCTGAGCAGGTAGTAAACCTTTTGCGTCAGATCGAAGTAGCTGTAGCAAACGGGAAATCGACCGAGCAAGCCTGCCGTGAGGCGGGGATCGCGGAGCAGACCTACTACCGCTGGCGGAAAGAATACGGTGGTCTCCACGTTGATCAGTCCAGGCGTCTAAAGGAGCTTGAGCAGGAGAACGCCAAGCTGAAGCGTCTGGTGGCAGAGCTGAGTTTGGACAAGCTGGTGCTGAAAGACATCGCCTCGGGAAACTTCTAAGCCCTGAACGACGGCGCGGTGCGGTAAGCCATGCCTGCGAGCATGGCATGAGCGAGCGGCGTGCGTGTCGACTGGTGAACCAGCCACGTGGCACGCAGCGCTATCGGCCGACACAGCGCGAAGACGAAGATGCTCTAACCCAGGCCATCATCGAGTTGGCCAGTCAGTATGGTCGTTATGGCTATCGCCGCATCACGGCACTGCTGCAACATGCGGGCTGGCAGGTAGGCAAAGACCGGGTAGAGAGAATCTGGCGTCGCGAGGGGCTGAAGGTTCCACAGAAACAGAAGCCAAGAGGGCGGTTGTGGCTCAACGATGGCTCGTGCGTGCGGCTCAGGCCGGAGCGCAAGAACCATGTATGGAGCTACGACTTCGGTGCGCCATGACGGCGGGGAGGATGAGATGAGTTAGTGATCAAATCTTCTTCGCCTGCTGGCTCTTGACCGACCGCTGAGATGCGGTCCGACTCAGGAAGGAGCTTGAGTCGAAGGGGTCTGTCCAAGCGTATCGTGTTCCGACGGTGCGCCGGCAAAGCTGACGGACTGAACTGTACCGGGCATCGCCATCATCGATGTGCCGGGCTACCAAACATCTTATGGTGAGACAACGAAGCATACGCAGGAAGCCTCTGTCTTGAATAGCTCAATGCTCCCGAATTGGCCAGATGGGGCTGGGAGTTTATGCGATCTGAACTGGTGAGGCGTGAAGTTCTTCACTGGTGGGCCTTGCAGTAACACGTAGTTTGGAATCCCACAGGAAACCTGTTCTTGATAAGCCGGTTCAGGATTGGACCGCGCTCGTAAGATCATATTGGTAGCTGGCGCCTTTGAGGATCAACACCTTACGTCAACGGTGCTGTGGCTCGGCAAGTTTGGGGTCGATATCACGTGCGTTGAACTGACACCTTATCGACTACCTGGCACTAAGAAGCTCGCTATTGTCCCGAAAGTCATCATCCCTCTGCCCCAAGCAATAGAGTATCTGATTCAAGTCAAGGAAAAGGAACAGGCTGAAGGCTCCTTGCCCCACTCCGCGCAGGTTTGGCGTGAGCGCAATCAGCAGATCCTGAATCATTTTGACAAGCTGATGCCTGCGAGAGCGCCACTATCCGCTTCTACCCGCAGTTTTATGAAAATACATTCTGGCGTTGCGGACGTACACTTTGAATGGTCATACTCAGTCAGAGAGAGAGTTCTAATCGTAGCTATCCATTTTGAAGGTAGATCAAAACACACAAACCAACAGCGGTTCAAACGTTTCCGAAAGCAAAGGGCAAAGTTGGAGAGGGCTGTTGGCGGGAAACTAGAATTCAACCCCATCTGGCGCGATAGCTGGGCATCAATTCAACTAAAGAAACCCTGCCCTCAGTGGTCAGACGAGATGGCACATTGGGCTGCCGCTAAGATGGCCGATCTGATTTCGGTAGCCCAGCCAATGATTGACGATCTCGGAAGCTAAACCGAAAGGACTTTCCACTTTTCCCTGTTAGTGTCCGTCCGATCATTCGCTTCTTCGCTTTTTCGTTCTTGCGGGATTACTAGCGGATCCATTCTCTTTCATCGCCTTTAGGCTGACTGGCCATCAGAAGACCCACCTCGGTCATGGCGCGCCAGTCTTCCTGGCGGCGAAGTTCCGGTGTGCGGCCAGTGTGTCGCGCTCCGCAAATCGTGCTGCTTGCCACTTACTGGAGAGGGCCGATATCTTGTCCGGACGATGCTGGTTTCTCCCTCGAATAGCGGCCGTCACAGGAGCCGGGCCAAATTCAGAAACGGAAATCGGGTCACGCTTCAGGCTTTCCAGCGTTCTTACTACTGGAAAACTGACGCCATGCCGACGTCAGGGTACTAATCAGCTTCTGGTGCGTGCACTGCCAATGATGGGCTCACCATTTGCCCTGCCTATTCGCGAAGTAGCTATCCGAGTAAAGCATCACTCTCTCATCTCCATTTGCGCAGCGCGAACGTCCTCCCGCTTTGCAATTTCCTCCCAATGCGCGGCTAGAGATCGTAGGACATCCTGTGTCCTAGGCCATGCAGAGAGACCCTTCGCATCGTTGCGCAGACCATCAGCCAACGCACGCTCCTGCTGTCCACCATCGCGAGGCCGCCTACTCGTGACGCCTCTCATGTTGATACGCTCAATCACCATCCCGTGCTCTATTGGATCGGAAGACCATTCTTCGAGGCAGGACCGCACCACAGAGTGCGGCCAGAGCTTGTCTTCGGGGTCATCGGGAGCATGTGTGAGCAACGCTCCGATCTTTTCCTCAGCTATCTGTAGCCGGTCGTTCTCTTCTGCAAGCCTGCGGACCTCCGCGACCCATGCCTTGAGTTTCTCTATATCGATTTGGTCGCCGGTTTGGCCTGGAATGGATACAAAACCCTCCAGCAAGGTCCAACCGATATGAGCCTTGGCACGTTCATGCTCAGTCACGTCCTTTTCTTGCCCACGTTCCGATGCTGGACCGAAGACATCTGAGAGTATCTGCACATAGAATTCAGGGTTCTCAGCCATAAACTTGTCCAGTTCCAGAGCGTGTGAGTCACGGCTGTAGACACGGCTCTCCCTCAATAGCGGGAGGTAGCGGTACTCACGAATAGCAATCTCCGCGGAGGTGATGTCGTCTCGGTCGCGGAGTGCGCTGAAGACTTGTTCCAGGTAGAAATATAGATTCTGCGCTTCAAGGAGTTTTGGCTCTTCGCGAATTCTTTGATCGAACTGATCCAAAGCGGCAAGGAGCAAGTGACCTTCAATCTCCTTGACCCGCGTGAAAAGCTCCAACACGATCACCTCCGCACGATTCACAGCCAAATAGTGCTCAACTGCGAATGTGAGCTCCGCTTGGTCACCGCGGATTCCCCATGCACTACGCTTTTTCCAATAAAGAATATCCGCGGAGTCACCGAACCCAGAGACATAGTCCCATGTGCTTCGCTCATGCCACCAGCCGAGCGTTAAGGTCACGACCTGTTCATCCGCCAGCTTCTCTCGTTGATTCCATTCAAGAATGGCGCGACGCCAGCCGTCACCAAATCGATCAAGCGCCGCCGCCGAAAGCAACGAAATGAACCCATCAAATTTCGGCCCTCTGGCGAATGCCGCCTGAGCAACATTCACCAGTTCCTGAGTTGTGGCAAGGACTTGACCAACAGCTAGCCCGATGAATCGCGGGGCCTTGGCTCTCGCGGCCAGGTCCAGGGGAGCAAGCAGTCCCCGAGCTTTTATCAGGTCCGCAACGGCATCCTTTCTGAGCCGCTCAGCTTCAGCCAGAAAGTCTTTGCCGTCCTTGTGTTCGATCAACGGGAACGATTCTTCGAACAGCCAGAGAGTCTGCTGAAATGGGTCATTCGGCTCGAGCCTTTTGAGCATGGCTTCTAGTTGGAGAAGTGCTTCATCGTTCAACGACCACGCAGCAGCCGGGTATGCCCGATGATGACGAATCACCTTCGCTAGTTTCTCCCACAGCTCCGTTCGTTCTGTCTCGCTGAAGTGATCTATCTGACTGGACAGGCTCTGAAGAGCAAGTTGTTTCTGCGGGTCTGAGAACGTATGGATCGTCTCCAGCAGGTCTGCCCAGCGGACGCTCGATGTTCCCGCTAATGCCACAACCCTGAAGATGATTGCATCGTAGGTTTCATATAACAGGCCGTTAGTAATTGTCTCCCTGTCTGACGCGCCTGCTTCACGGAATTTTGGCTTCAGGCTGCTGTCCCCAGAGTCAAAGCCCTTTGGGAGGAGACCAACTAATAAATTCCACGCGATTGACTCGTTCTGCTTGATCAAGCTATCCAGAGTGGCCAATCGCTGCTGTAAAGATGCATTCGTCGCGGGGTGCCACGCCAAAAAGATGTGCCGTAGGCTCCTAGCGGGACGGTTCGACAGCGCACCGCCCGGATCAATTGTGGCGAGTTTCAGCAAGATCGTGGACGCTCGAAGCAGGTAGTCCGGGTCCCATGCGATGAGTTCCAACGCCCAGAGAAGCCCAGTGTGGGGGCTGCTTGTGAAAAGTGAAGGGTGCTCCTTCGAGTCCTGAAATATCGGAAGAATCTTTTTTCCGTCGCCCTCAAGCAGTTGCTCAAGGGCCGACAACAAAGGGTCAGGGGCCGCCTCCATGAGCAGCGGCAATTCATGTGAGAGGCTTGCAATCACGCGATGATTATCTCGAAGAGCCGGGATATTCCCAATCACCTCGTTCGCATAGTGCTGAGGAGATGCACCACCAATAACCAATCCGCTCTTTTCCCCAATCGCCGCAACCATAAGCAGAGTGTTGGCGAGTCCTTCCCGCAACCAGGGCGAATGTGGCGGACCGGCTCCTCTCATTTTGGCAAATGGCCGATCTTCTATCGCAAGTTCCAAAGCCGGGTTGACCTGAGAAAAGACATCTTCGACGGCGCGACGAAGAGCAGCGAAGTGTTCAGGTCCCAGAAGGTTGGCGAGATTTACAAAAACGTCTACGGGAGTCTCGTACTGCCCATACCGTGTCAACACTTTCCAAGGGAGCATCTTCAACCTGTCGGTATTGCCGAATTGTCGCCTCGAATCCCTGATAGTCAGTCGCTCCGGCCAACCGAGCGACGATAGAGCGGTCATTCTGAGATGAGGTGTCCCACGCACCCGCAAGCAGTGCCGGAATTAATACCGCATCCTTATGCCAGCTTGGGCGCTTCGCGCCTGCGATTGCAATGCGTCGAGCGAGGATCGTGACGCTCCTGTCGCATTCCTGAGCCAATCGCCGACAATCGTCTTCATTGAGCCCCATGCTCTTGAGAGCTTCAGACATCTCATAACCAGATGGCCGATTCAATCGCGTCACAGCGTTATCACGCAGCGAGTCGCGGCCCAACGGCGCAACAACAGCGTGAGAGTTAGCGAGTACCCCCGCCATAGATGTCGCCTCGCCGTTTACTGAGAAGATCAGGTTCTTCCGGCCATTCAGCAGACGGGCCGCTTCCTTGGTTTCGAGCAGAAGCACGCGGCTTTCGAGGAATTTCCTATCGCTCTCCGGAGCAAGCCGGATGCTTGCCACCATGAAAGCAAGTACTTCCGCGAGAGAGTCTCCCAGCCAACGGCGTACCTGCGGGCCAGCCGTGAGTTCCCGCAGCATCGTCTCTGATTGGTCCTTGCGTCCAGCTATCAGCACCTCTTCCTTCAGGTGGGGTTCAAACTGACTCGAATATTCATTCCAGAACTCTTGTGGGCTTATGGCGCCTGTTTGCGGCAATGTGCCAACAACGTTTCGGGCAATGGCGGCGGCCATAGCAGGGCAGAGTTCAAGCCACGCCTCAAGAGCGATCGCGTCATAAGCCCGAACGTCTTTCCAACGCCCTTCAGCTTTTTTCTCTGCAATCCAGTCTGCCAAAGTTGGCTTCTGCAGATTCCATCGGCGTCCCGTTACAATCACCAACGTCGTTTGCACGGGATCGACCGCTTCACCTGGCTTTTCAGTCCTAGCCTTGTAATCCCCGTTCGCCTTCTTGAGGACGTTTTCGCTGGCCCCGTACTCCCATACAGAAGATCCTTCCGGCAAAAAGTGCTCGAAGCCGCTCGCAGGAACCGCTATTATCCGCCCATCAAATCCAGGCCGTTGTGCGCTGTCGCCGGTTGGGAAATCGTACTCTCTCATACTGGCAGCAGAAGCTCGAACGAGTTGAGCAACAATTTCGGAAAGGCTCGTCCGAGCGTCGACGAGGCGCGACCAAGCATCGATTTGTCCCGCATCCAACCACTTCATAACAGTTTCCTCTAACTAGCTAGCCGACCGTCCCCGGCGATCCGTCCTCTTCCTTGATGCCGAAATCACTGATTACCTCGTTGATCGCCGTCGTCATGAGCTTCATATGCTCGGGCATGTCCCTTGCAGTTCCCTTGGTGACATACTTGCTCGCTGCTTCGAAGGGTCTGCCAAAATTCTCGTCCGTTGTGATCCTGTTTTCGAGAATCGTGCTCAACGGCATCTTCGCCAGCGCGCGCATGGCGCGTTCCACGGTCCCGGCGCTCATTGTCACCAGAGGCGTGATCGTCAGGGGCTTGTAATCCTTCCTGTTCAGCTGGTCGTCGAACCGCTGATTCAGGTAGTTATTGATCATGAAACTTGAGCCGATCTCATCCTTAGTCACGATGAGTGGAATGATCTTCGTTATCTTTGCGAGATAGGGCGGCAGAAATTCTTTACGCTGTTTTGCAATATTCTCGATGGCTTTCAGCATCTGCGTCACGCCCTTCCGTTTCTTCGGTGTCCCGACGAGCTTTGTTTCGAGATAGGCCTTCATGAGTGTGAATTCACCGGAATATTTCGTCTCGATATTGCAGGTCGCCACTTTCGCCTCGATCAGAATGGCCGTGGTGCCGCAAATCACAATTGCATCGCAAATCTGATTTCCGTCCATATACTTCGGCGATGCGTGGTAGGTGTTATGTTTCGTCGACGCGTAGGTTTCGAAAAGCCAAGCGAGGTAATCCTCGAAGACTGGACCCCAGAAGCTCAGATAAGGTTCCTTCTGGCTCGCCTCCTGATTGTCCAAAATCCTCCAGATGACCCCGCTTTCCAGCTTTCCGAGCCCAAACTCGTAGTCGAGGCTGTAGTAATTGTCCTCATGGAAAAAATACGGATTGTCGCGCAGAAACGTGAAATCGGCGTAGCCGTGCGGCTCTTTTGGCGTTGTCATCGAGGCGAGCGTGAAGGAAACCGTGGACAGAACCTGATGGATCGTCTCCGGCGTCAAGGTCGAGTTCTTCAACCACAGCGGTCCGAGCGGGGTCGTTGCTTGGTGGTTGATATGCAGCTCATCGCGCTGGATCGTCGCGTGCATCATCAGCAGAAACATGAAGTCGATGTAGAGCTTCAGCGGAAACCCGAAGACCCTCTCGAACTCCACTGACACATCGAATGGAAGCGGCCCCTTCGCGGCCAGGCGGGGGATGTTCATGGTCAGCATGATGTAAATGCGCATCAATTGCGTGAACGGATCGGTCGGCGAGTCGAGCTCGTAAACCGGCACAAATTGCGCCACCAGATTCGCCACCGCATCCAGAGGATCGGTCGGTTTCGGGTGCGCGAACATCAAAAGCTCGGCCGCACGAAGAAGCAATTCGCCCAGCTCGTAATTCTCTATCGCGGGAAGAGTGTCGTCCGGCGCCGACTCTAGGCGCGTCACCTCCGCACAGATATAGCGAAGTTGCCCCTGAAAGAAAATGACGCGATCTTTGTCGAGCGCCGCCTTCACCTTCGCCGCAAGATCCGGTGGAAACAGGAAAGGGATGTACTTTTCCGTTAGCTCTTTGCTCGGCGTCGTTTTGCCTTCCGGGCCGTAATTGAGATGGACGCTGAGTTGGGAACAGGCCAGCAAGAGGGACGTTCGGGAGTATTTGCCGAGAAGGACTCGAAGATCCTCGATAGTGCCTGGCTTGCCGCTCACCTCGGCCCAGTTAAGCCAATATTTCATTACGGGCGGTCCAGCCATGTCGCACCAAAACGTGACTAAATCCTATACCTTTGACCTCACGGTTTTCGGGCTTGGCTAAGCACTTCAACCTCGCTCGGCCGCATAGCAGATCCCTTTCGCGTGCGCGTAAACTTTGGTTATGGCGCAAGGGCCAATCATGATCTTCGACAAATCCACACTGGAGAGCCTCAATCTTGATGAGGCTGTCCTCCTAGACAACTTCTATGTGTCGAACATCACACCCTTGTTCTTCGTCGAATGCCTGGCCGATCTCGAGAAGGCCATAAAGAGCAACAGCACCCCGGAGCAACTTGTCGGATCGCTCGCACAACGCACGCCTGAATCGCAGGTGTATTCAAACGTTCACCACACGACGATTCTCAAGGGCGAGCTGAGCCGGCAACTCAACCTCGCGAGGCAATTGGAGCGGCCTTTGATCAGTGGCGGCAAACCGATCCAACTCGGCGATCAGAAAGGCATGTTCTACCGGCGCGGTCCTGAAGAAGAAGCTCTTTACCGCTGGGCAAAATGCGAATTTCTGGCGGTCGAACGTCAGTTTGCAAAAGACTGGCGAAAAGCTCTTATGCAGATCGATCATGCGACGCTCGTCAATGAAGTCAGAGGCAATCTCGGACCTTGGCGCAAGCCGAAATCGCTAGAGGATGCTCGTGAACTCACCAACATCATGATCGACAATCTCGATCCCGAAACGCTCCTGCGCTTCGGCATGAATCTGTTCGGCGTTCCTGAGGCGAGCGACTGGGTTGTCAATCATTGGATTCAGCAGCGGCGTCCATCGCTGCGCACCCACGTCCCATACTTGATTCATCTTCTCTCGATCAACGTCTTCTTTGCGCTCGTCCAGCCGACACAACTCCTCCGCGATGTGAAAGGAAGTCATCAGATAGATCTTGCATATCTTTATTACCTGCCGTTTTGCTCGGTCTTCTCGTCCAAAGACCGCTTCCATCGGCAGATCGTCCCGCTGTTTCTGACAGATCACCAGACTTTCGTCGAAGGGCATGACCTGAAGGCCGAGCTCCAGAAGCTCGACGCCTATTACTCAGCGTTTCCGGACAACGTAAAACGGCAGGGGTTTTATTCCTATGCCACTCTACCTCCAGAGGATACCGAGTTCCTCACAGTACGCCTATGGGACAAATATCTTCCCGCATGGCGTCATAAAGATCCGGACCGTCCTAACCTCAACGATCCCGCCATCCAAGCCGACATTATGGAGCAGATCCGAAAATTCGATCCGGACGCTCCTGGCGTTCAGCCTCATGACGAACGCGATGTGGACAAGCTCAATTTCGTTACGATCCAACGCCGGGTCCGCGCTCAGAGAGGTAAATGGCGGTTGTTCTCGAAGGAGACCGAAGAGCAAATGCGCTCCGGCCAAGATGGCGGATAAAGCGAAATGATCACAGCGAGATCACACATGGGCGCTAATCGAGGTATGCTGATCCGGCATCAGCTGACGTGGGCTGTTTGATCCCGGGTTGCCTGAGGTCGGGCCGAGCCCGGTGTGCAGAAAGTGTGCGGAAACAGTGGCGGCCGCTCAGACGATAAGTGGTCAGGAAGTTAGCCGTTTCCTTCCTGCCATTGTCCGACAGAATCCCCTCAACAAACCGTTCGGGTCAAGGACACATTTGGCACACAAAATGCCGTCGGGAGACGACTCGGCCCGGTGCAGGTATGTGTTCAGTGGACGACCTCGTTTCCATTCTCGTCCAGTCCCATCTTCAACCACGCCTCACGCTGTACATCGTCCAAGCGGTCTTCAGCTTCCTTAATCCAGTGACGGTATGTCTTGCGGATTTCGTTGGGCGACGTGCCCACCATGACGGCCACGTCGTCAACAGACACACCAGTCGAAAGCCACTCAGTGATTCTGAAATGCCTGAAGCCATGCGGTGTAGTCTTGACGCCAGCATCTTTGATGGCCTTGTTGACCCGCTCACGCCACTGCGGATATGTGCCGGGGAACGCGGGTTCGCCCAGCCCCTCAAGCTGCTTTGATAATGACTCGCTGATGCGGACCCGATAGCGTTCGTTCGTCTTGGTGCGATTTCCGCGAATGACCTTGCCTTGAATCATGGGACGCCGCTCTGGCTTCGACAGCCTGTACTTCTCAGCGTCCTCCTGCGACATGGCGTACTTCGTGGCATCAACCAGCGCCATCGCCGTCTCACGCATCAACTGGCACAAGAGCCGAACTTCCCCCGTGGCAGTCGTCAAAATCGACTCGACCTGCTTCTTGGTTGGCGGCTTGACCTCCGCCTTCGCGTAGCGGATACGAAACTGTGGATTCGTATTGGAGTTCGGGATTGGAGTTTTGTCGATGTAGCCCATTCCCGCAGCCCACGAAAAGAACCCGCTAATGACTGACCAGTGGACGCTCAGGCTGCTGCTGTCCCCGCTCCGATGCGGCAGTGTCAGACGCCATTTGATGGCCTTGTCGGTGGTGAACGCGGTCAGGAGCAAAATGTTGTTCTCCTCGCACCACTTCACGAGTTTGTCGCCCATCTGTTTCGCCTTCGTATTGCCCAATCCGTTCTGGTCGCGAAATCTGTACCACTCCTGCAACGATGCTTCCAGGGTCATGCCTTTGGGCACAACTTTGCCATCGGCGAAGTCCTTGAGGCGCTTCTCCAAGTCCTTCACTCTGGACTGCGCTTCTGACCAGCTACGGGTCTCCAATGACCACTTATTCTGGTAGAGGAGCTTCTTGCCCTCAAATACGCCGGGGGAGCCCTTCCAGACGAATTGAACGTGCAACGGGCAACGGCACCGAGGCTCATAGCGGTTGGTGCTGTCACAAACGTCCCTGTTGTGACGCCTCCAAACGGTTAATCTCACGAGGTCTGTCCTTCCCCTGCCGAATATTGGGTCTGGTGAACCCCCATAGCGGGTTTAGGACAATTTTAGGTACAGTTCAGAGTGGAAGTCAATAAAGTGCAGTGTTTATAGGGGTATAATCTTGGCTCCTCAGGTAGGACTCGAACCTACAACCCTTCGGTTAACAGCTAGGTTTTTGCCTTGTCCAGGGGTGCTCCCCATTGCTCTATATTGCTTATATTCATAAACTTGCCGAAACTTCTTGTCGCAGCCAATTTGTAGGGGCTACCCAGGATTTTGCAGCATTTTTCGGGAGAGTCCCTACAAAAGTCCCTACTGTGGTTGTAGACCCTTTCCGCCTCTGGGCAGAAAGGGTACGGCCCACTTTTGCTGCTCTCTTCTTTGCGTGCCGACCCTGTTCGCTGATTCTTGGGGGCTTCACGATTCTAGGGTGGTGTCGACAAACTTGACCGGGATATGCGCGATGAGTCTGGCCTGCCGTCCGCCACAAAACTACCGGCCGAGGCATCCACGCGCTCTCCGCCAGCGACCGGGCTGACGCGGTGTTACCTCAGACTTACAAATATTGCAGTCGCAAGTGGAGGAATCACAACTGTCCCAGATATTCGATCGAATCTTGCTTTCCGAGCAACAGGGTCAGAAGAAGTCCTTAGGACGGGATGCAATCGCAGAGGCAACTTACGGAGGGCTGCAGACATTATCGCCTGCTGCGAAAGTGTAGCGTTGAAAACAACCACGACATGTTTGTAGTCACCATTTGTTCCCTCGCCTGAGTCGAGCATCATGACGATTGTCCCTGGAATGTGTTCGAGCCCAACGTTGAGAAAATGCAAATGCGTTTCTATCTCGCGGCTGGTAGGCATTCGAAAAAGGGCCGAACTATAACGAATCTTCAGAAACTCTCGAAAAGTCGTTTCTGCAAGTCGAATGTCTTCAGGAGCAGGTCTCAACGATGGATCGGAGAGAAGCGGCCGCTCCACTTCCCAGCGCATTTGGTTATGCCAGGCAAGCGGAAGCCCCGTTCCCCAGTTGCTGGTTTTACCACTCCAATCTATGTGGTTGAACCAATCCCCGGAATCGTAGCTGTCCGAATCCACATCTTTCGAGCGCAAGAGATCGTCTCCGCCCATGAAAAACGGAATACCTTGCCCGAGAGCAACGACGCTCAGGGCAAGAATTTGACGCCGCGTTCGTACCTGTATGCTATCCGCCAGCGACGACTTGAGCTGAATTGCATCAAACAGGCTCAGATTATCGTGAACCGATACATAATTGACGGTTTCAACCGGTGTGTCAGCATAGCCCGTTGCATGCCCGTGATAATCAATCTGTGAGGCGGGAACTATGGCTCCAGAACCGTCCGGGATACGAATATCTCTGAGATTGCCAGCAAGGCCGGCGCGAATCCACGCCTCCTGCCGCAGGAGCTCCGCCTTTTGCGATGACTTGGTCATCGTGTGTTTTGTGTAACTATTTGGATCAGTAAAGAGACCGGTTGCGAATCCCTGGATTCGTGGATCTCCTGCGATATCGCCGCCACGGAGTCCATCGCGGATGCGATCGTTAAAACTCCCGATTCCCGTTCCGTGCAGATTCAATTGCGATGCATTCGTGCCCAGCGCATTATGAGCGGTTTCGCCAAGATCCCAGCCTTCTCCATAGATGTAAATCCTGCTGCCATCCACTCCATCTTTCGCCAGTGTTAATGCGGACAGCGCCTTCCTGATATTGCGAAGATTGTCGATGAAGGTAAAGCTCATGAGATCGAAACGGAAGCCATCGATCTTGTAGTACTTCGCATTCCACAGAACTGTATCTTTCTGAAGCTTTGCCATCATGAGGTGTTCAGTAGCCGTATCGGCACAGCATGTATTGGTCAACAACACGCCATTTACGTCCAGGCGGTTATAGTAATTCGGCACGATCTTGTCGAGGACTGATGAAGATTCCTGGCCGAAGCCGCTCGTATGGTTGAAAACAACATCCTGGATGACTCTAAGGCCGCTGCGATGCAATGCCATCACCATTGCACGGTATTCCCGAATTCGATTGTCGGGATTGGTCGCATACGCTCCTTCAGGAGCAAGATAATGGATGGGCGCGTATCCCCAGTTATAGCCATCGGCGGACTGAAGGGCGGCCACGGCCGCCTGGTGTTGATCACTGCCCGATAGATATTGCGTCAGATCACCTGTGCTCTTCCACTTGGTTCGGTCCTCATCAACGCCATCGAAATGGAACGTTGGGAGCAGATGAACCGCTTTCATGCCGGAGGCTGCAAGTGCGCGAAGGTGTTTCATGCCGTCCGATTTCACATCGGTGAAAGCAAGGTAGGTTCCTCGATGCGCAGCAGGCACCGTCTCGTCGGCAATGCTGAAATCGCGAATGTGGAGTTCGTAAATGCTGAGATCAGTAAAGTACGACAGGTGAGGGGAAACGTGCTCGTCCCATCCTGCCGGCTTATTTTCATCCGCGGTAATGTCGGACAATCGGCTTTTAGCCCCGTTGGTCGACAGATCGATTGAATATGGATCGGTAACAATGTTCTCGACGACAGCGCGTGCGCTAGGTGCATAGACAACCTCGTCGATCAGATAGTAGTGGCCGACCCATTTGCGATCGATGACAGCAACCCACACACCGCCGTGGCGATGCATTGGAATGACTTGCGATGGAGAGATCTGGGCAGCCTCGAGAAAGAGCCTCAAGTGCATGTCTTGCGCGGTCGGCGCCCAAACCTTGATCTTTGCAAACCCGGCTGCATCGTCGGGAAAATCGCTCCAGGCACTGTCTGAAACAGTGGAGTTCCGAATCACTGGACCCAAAGTTCCGGAGTAGGCGTAGAGGTCGTCCAGCACGCCGGCGGTTTGAACGCCAGTCGCATATTGCAGAGATCCATCTGCTTTTTGCACCGATACGATCAGCTCACCGGTCAGGAATCGGTGAGCCTGTTCTTCCGTCCACGCTCCGGAAAGGCTCAGGACAGCGTAACCAGATCGCAATTGCGGGAACCGCTCGATTTGTCGCGCAGTAAGGGCAATGCCCGGTGCCAGAGAAGCAGATATGCCTCCTCGGATACCCTTCGGAGTGACCTGCAACGCAGCACGTTTATCGCTGAACAGCGTGTAGATTCCATCCTGGCAGATGTGCGCCTGCGGAATGAGTATCGTTGCGCGATCAATCCAGAATGCCTGTAAACGGCTCGGCGTCGCCTCATTCGGTTCCTTCGGCGCATCTGCCCGAACAGTACCCGCAAAGCCGGTTGCGGCTGCAATTGTTATGGACAGCGCTGCTATGAGATTCAGCAGCTTGTGTTGCCAGCAGCAAAGGCCTACCGGAAGACGCTCAAGAGCGATTTCCGCCTTGTGAATTGTGCTGAGTGAGAACTGGGGACCTGACGGCCAAACGTTCATCTCACGACCACGTGCAGCCCTTCCGGATTGTCCCTGACTTGCTTGATGATCACGGAGCCATGCGCGGCCTGCTTGCCATCAGCAGAAATGAACCGATCCCGACCATGGACCTCTAACCGAAAGCTGTTCCACCATGGAGCATAGGTGCCTTGACGCTTCCCGACAATCACTGTCACGGAGCCGTCCTGGTTGGCGACACAGCTGAAGTGGACCCGAAGAAAATCTCCGGTCCTGAACGCGAACGTGTGACCATCATCCCGGTAAACATCTCCTGAGCAGATTTCAGCAGGATAACGTTTCTTAGGAGGATCATCCAGGTAAATCCGAAGGCTTAGTGGACCATTCGGAGCGACATCTGTATTCTCTGTCTGCGGAGCCATTGGGATAACACTTCCTCCGCGTACATAGACCGGCAACTCCGAAAGTGTTGGGGTTACCATCAGGCGCTTGCGGAGCAGCAACTTGTCACGCTGTTCTGAATCCTCACCCTCTATCGCGGACCGATGCTCAAATCGTTCTCCCGTCCAGTAGTCGTACCAAACTCCGGGCGGCAAATGAACCTCATAGGGAGCGATTCCTTCAGGAAAAGGATTCGGTGCGATCAGCAAGTCGGGGCCAAACATGTATTCTCCCGGTGCGTCGAGGTCCATTGGATGTCCGTCCTTCGTGGCGTGCGGAAACTCTAGGAAGAGTGGCCGAACTATCGGAAGACCTGTGCGGGAGGTTTCCTCGACGGTGGTGTACAGATAAGGCATCAGCCGATACCGTTCTTCGATAAACCGCCGACGAATCGATTCGTGCTCCGGGCCATCTACCCACGGTTCATGTGCGCGAGTTCCTTTGGCCGCATGGTCGCGGTCGATGGGCTGGAACGCCGCAATCTCCAGCCATTTGGTGAGCAGGTCTGGTGATGGCGATCCTGCGAAGCCTCCGACATCGGCGCCTGCGAGGGCGAACCCGCTGATGCCGAGGTTCAGCAGTTGGGGAGTGGTTTGCCGCAAATGATTCCAGGTTGAACTGTTGTCTCCCGTCCAGGTTGCCGCATAACGCTGCCCACCCGCGTAGCTGGCTCGCGTAAGAATGAAGGGCCGTTCCTGTGGATTGAGTCGCAGCACTCCCTCATATGTGGCGCGCGAGTTTTCCATGCCATAGATGTTATGAATCTCAAGGTGAGATGCCGTTCGCTTCAGGAAGCCTGGCTCGTCAATCCGGTGCTGCGTCGCATCGGGCATTGTCTTGGTGGGATATGTGAAAACGGCCGGTTCGTTCATGTCATTCCAGAATCCGCTGACATGGTCCGCGACGAACTGCTTGTAGAGCCTGCCCCACCATGCACGCGATTTCTCCTGCGTGAATTCAGGAAACACCGCAGGTCCAGGCCACACCGGACCGACATAAACGGAGCCATCAGGGCTTTTGACAAAGTGGTCCCCGGCAATTCCGGAATCGTATGGGGCGTAGTGACTACCCGGCAGGTCAGCGATGTGCAAGTCGGTAATGAGAACGAGATGGAAATGATCGCGGGATAGTTTCTTCACCATCTCCGGAAAGCCCGGGAAAGGAGTTTCATCTACCGTAAACGGGCGGTATTTGCACTGGTAATCAATGTCGAGGTAGAGCACGTCGGCTGGAATATGATCTGCACGTAATCGATTGGCTATATTCAACAGCTTGCTTTCGGTTTCATAGCTGTATCGCGATTGCTGAAATCCGAGTGCCCAAAGTGGAGGAAGGGGCGTGGGCCCGGTGAGCCAGGCGTATTCTTTTTCGACCTCTTTCGGATCTGGCCCGTACATCAGGTAGTAATCCACGGGACCGTCCGGCGCGCCGAATGAGTACTCGTTTGGTAATTCGTGACCGAAATCGAAGAAGGTTCGCCAAGTATTGTCGAAAAACACGCCGAGCGCACGGCCGCCGCGGAACTCGAGAAAAAAAGGAATGCTCTTGTAGAGTGGATCGCTCGATTCCTGCCAGCCGAAATTATCCGTATTCCACATCACGTAGCTCTGACCAGCGCGGTCCAGAGGCCCCGGTTTATCTCCAAGGCCGAAGAAGTGATCTTCCGGTTCCTCGCGCTTATAGATACGAAATCGGGTGCCAGTCCAGCGTATCGGTTCAGCATCCTGCTGAAGCAGGTGACCTTCTGGATCGGTCAAGGTCATGAGCAGGTCCGGCCCAACCGTGACCCTGATTGCACTGGTATGGAATCCGTCGTGTTCCGGCACAACTGAAATATGGGCGGTGCGGGCCGCGGGCAACACGGCCCACGATGCGTCTTCCGGCAATGAGCCGCTGTTCGATTCCCTGACCCGTAGTATGTGGTCGGTCAATGCCGTAATGCTCAAGAGACGAGCGCCTTGGCGCGCCTCCAACCCATCAGGAAGGCTCCGAAAGATGAATGGGGCCTGGCAGAAAGCGGCAACAAAGGAGGATAGGAGAAGGACAGAGAGTACAATTCCGCGCATAGCTATACAGAAGAGCGGCCGGGGACTTGTTCGCAATGCAGAACGCATGACCTGTAGATGACTTTTGGATCATCCGATAAGGCCTTTATGATGAGCTATTTATCTAGCAAAGCTATCTGGTTTGGAACTAAGGTCTATGGTGTACAGGTTGCTGGTGTCAGTTTCAGCATGAACCAGTGGGGAATTGTCCGGCGCAATCCCCGAGAAGAAATATCGGGCGATCGTTCCAACGGGGAGGTTCTTGAGGCTTGCAACTTCCTCCATGTGCCCTTCAGGAACGCTGATGCGGCAAATGGGCGCCGTGGGGGCCATGTAGGCATGAATATAGATAGCCTTGCCATCTGGAGCCCATACCGGATCAGCGGCGGAAGTTACGGCAAGTGTTCTCCATGTCCGCGCCGCCACGTCGTACAGCATTACTTTTTGCTGGTCGAGCGTGAGAGCCCCGATGTAATGCCCATCGGGTGACCATCGCGGACTGAACAATCCTTCAGAGTGGGGCAATTCGGAAATGCGGCCTGACGACAGTTCGAGGATTTCGATGGAGCGCGGAGTGTTTCCTTGTCCCATTAAGTCGGGCACGCCGCCGAATACGATGGATTTGCCATCTGGCGAGAATGACGGGTCCGCCACATTCCGGTCCTCTCGCATTAAACGTTCCGGGTTGCCGCCATCTGCGTTTACCAGGAAGATTTGCCATGGTTGACCTCGATAACGCGCCATTAAGGCCAATTGACGGCCATCTGGCGACCACGCAGCCAAAAAGACCCGCATAGATTCCGGAGTGAGCTGAACCCTATCGGTTCCATCGACTTTGGCCCGCCAAAGCCGATCCATCGGATCGAGCCAAACAACGGATTGAAGATCGCGTGAAAACCTCACATGGTCGGCATGAGATAGAAAACCCTGGAGAGGTGCGAACTCCTTTCGCTGTGGGTCGTACTTCTCCGTTCTGGAGTGGTAGTCGTGTGCGACGAAAAAGATTTGATCTGCTTTTCGCCCGGCCGCTGGAGCTTCATAATAGAGAGGACCATTTGTGACTCGGACCGGATCTGAAGTGGCATCCCCTTTCAGCATCCATAGGTCGGTATGGCCGTCAGTGTCTACCTGAAATACAAAGAATTTGCCGCTCGCTGTCCAGACGCCACAGCATTCATTTGGAGACGAACCGGAGGCCCTCAGAACCGGCCGCGCGGTATGTTGACCTGCGGAAATCTCCCACAACGAGGAAGTATGATTTTCGGGATTGATGAGCGTAAAACGGAGCAGTTTGCCATTAGGCGACCAGCGAAGCCAGAAAGCACGGCCCGGAGTCGTGGCAAAGGGGGTGGGCTTTCCCGTTTCCAGCGAAACCATGGCCAGTTGATTGCCGGACGCGTAGAGGATACTCTTCCCATCAGGCATCCAGGTTGCATCATGAGCCAAGATGCTGGATACCCTAAATGCCGAACCTCCGTCAATAGGAACAATCCACAGAGGCTTCTCTGGCGCAGGTGACAAGTGACTGCGCACAAGCAGCTGAGTGCCATCCGGAGAAATATCGTTGATTTCAGGCGAAGCAATTTCGTCTGGCAGCGGTAGGGTCCGAATTTCGCCTGTGGAAATGGTCACCTCTGACAACACATCGTATCCCTGTTCGATAGAAGAGGTAAAAAGACGTGTTCCATCGGTGACTGTGGCAGGAAAGGATTCGAAAGAAGTATCTACCGATGAATAGACACTTCCCTCCTGCGTAATCTGCGACATGCGTAGTGGAGGTGTGGACCTGGGTTGCACGAACCACACGCTGTATGTCGTGGCCGCAACCGCCACGCCGAGTCCGAAAGAGAGTAAGGCGAGCCTATATTTTGGCCACGCTTGAGCAGTGGAACCAACATGGGCCGAAAAGACCATATCCAATCGAGGAGATTCGCCTTGCTGCCCTGGCTCCGCAGGCGTGACGGAAGCCGATTGGGAAACAACCTCGACAGGCGTATTCAGAGGTGATACTGGAGCGATGAATCTGTATCCCCGACTCGAAAGCGTCTGGATAAACCGTGGATTATCAGCCGAATCGTCCAGTGCCTCGCGGACTTTCCTGATTGCGCTTCCGAGCGAATGCTCGAAATCGACTACAACATCGGGACCCCATACACGCAACTGGAGTTCTTCCCTGAGTACAACTTCTCCGGCATTTTCTAACAGGACTGTGAGAATTTTGAAGGGCTGGCTCTGCAGTTTGACCTGGCGACCCGCTTTCCACAACTCACCGGACTTCAGGTCGGCCTCAAAAAGGCCGAAACTTACCCGGGAGGAAAGAATGGCAGGGGAATTCATCTACTGCTCTTCTAATGGAATCATGTTCAGTATACCACGAGGCTTTCTCCATCTTCATCCGTTCCAGATGAAATATCCCTGCAAGTCGTTGAAAATGCGCCACCCTCAAGCAGTTCCGGAATCGTCGCCATCCTCGAATATTACCTCAGCACAGCCATCGCTTCTGGTCGGTTTGAGGTCGAAGACTTCGCTAGTCTTATAGAAGGTTGAAAGCTCTCGGCATACCGCTGCTTTGTGATACTTCTGGTTGTATTTATGCGGCGCATAAGCACGCATCCGATTTCGCCTCTGCCTCCTCTGGAGCGAGGAAGCGGCGTCGCACTTTACCGCCAAATCCAGCATGGCCTGATGGAACAAATCCGCTCTGGCGTCTTCCGGCCGAGTGAGCCTCTGCCCTCTGTCGAGGAGGTTGCCGTCCGCTATGGCGTAAGCCTGATGACCGCGCGCCAGGCAGTGCGCTCGCTTTGCGAATTGGGTGTGATTTACAGCCAGCAGGGCAAGGGGACATTCATCTCCCAGGCAAGGTGGAAAAGAATCTTCGTCGCGTTCTCTCCTTTACTGAGGAGATGAAGATTCGCGGATCAATGTCCCGCTCACGGGTTCTCTCGCTGCGGCTTGTCGCGCCGGACAGGAAATTGCGTAAGATTCTCGAGTCGAGTGCCAGGGAAAAAGTGTATCGTCTGCATCGAGTCCGAATCGCCGATCGTGTTCCCTTGGGTGTCGAATGCAGTTGGATTCCCGCCGCCTCCTGCCCCGATCTGCCCGAAGTCTTCGAGCTGAATGCATCGCTCTACCGCACTCTCGCGGAGCACTATGGAATCCAGATCTCCACCGCCAGCGAAGTGATGGAGGTCGGCAAAGTATCGGCGGAAGAAGCACCGCTTTTGCGCATCGCGCCACGCACCCCTGTCCTCCTCTTCACACGCACTTCGTTTCTCGAAAGCGGAAAGCCGGCCGAATACGTAAGGTCGACGTTCCGTGGCGATCGGTACAGGATTGTTTATCGGCTGAATCGGCTGAACGCCGTGCTGCCGGGTTCCTCCGCAGGTCTGTGATACCGACTTTTTTCAATCGCCCAGCCCATCAACGTCTGCCTTATCAGGCATCCGGCCATTCTGGCCGGGGCACCGGTTTTCCGTGAGCCTTCGGTGAGCCGGTGTACCCAAAATGCTGGAGAGTCGATTTTTGTAAATGGAGGCGGGGAATTGTGGAGGAAGGCTTATCTCTATGGCGTGTACTCCCACAGGTCGTTGAGCTGCGTCCCTGAGTTGTATCCGCTACAGTCGATGATGTCGCCGCCAAAGAGCCATAGATTGCCCGACTTGTCAGCCCACCCGGCAGCGCCGGTACGCGCGCCTGGATAATTCGCGGCGGACGGAGTTCCGAGGGTTCCGTAGACGCCGGGCTCCTGGCAGGTTTGGGCCGACCCGTTCTCCCAAGTCCATTCGCCGCTGCTGTATTTCCACAGGTCGTTGTAACCGCCCCCGAAGAGCCAGAAGTTGCCGTCGGAATCGGTCCAGGCCGTTGCGTCATTGCGCGGAGGAGGGAGATTGCCGGGAGCGGCTACGCCGAGGGTTCCGTAGACGCCCGGTTGGTTTGCCAGATCCGGCCCGCCCATCCAGGTCCATTCGTTCAGGGATGAGCTAAATTCCCACAGGTCGTTTATTAAGCATATCCCGGCTTCGGCACAATCGTCTTCGCTCGTTCCGGCGCCTTCTCCTCCGAAGAGCCAGAGATTACCGGCTGTATCGGTCCAGGCAGCGTCGCCAGTGCGCGCGCCCGGAGTGTTGCTGGTGGCCGGGACCCCGAGGGTTCCGTAGGCGCCGTACGGATTGGCCTGGGTTGATCCAGCCATCCACGTCCACATCCCGTTGCTGTACTTCCACAAATCGTTGAGGTCTTCTGGTTCCCCATACCCCGTCGCCGGATTCGGGACCACGCCTATCCCGCCGAAAAGCCAGAGGTTTCCTTGGGGATCGGTCCAGCCCGAAGAAAGCCACCGCGCTCCAGGGGTGTTGTTGGCGGAGGCCGCCCCTTCTACCCCGTAGACGGGCTCACCCTGCCAGGTGCTGCCCGTTTGGAATGTTGCGGCGATTTCCGATCCGGCCATCCAGGTCCATTCGCCGTTGCTGTATTTCCACAGATCGCCGAGCTGCCCCTCTGTCGCCGTCGAATCGTATCCGAGCCCGCCATAGAGCCAGAGGTTTCCTAGCGGGTCCGTCCAGCAGGTCGCCAAACTTCTTGCGCCGGGTTGATTGCTCGCGGCCGGCACTCCCATCGTTCCATAGAGGCCGGGCTGGGTGGGGTAATCAATTCCGACCGGCTGATCCGATCCACCCATCCAGGCCCATTTGCCGTCGCTGTACTCCCAAAGGTCGTCAAAAGACCCTTCCTGGAAGGTGGAGCCGGAACCGAGCCCACCGAAGAGCCAGAAGTTCCCCGATGGGTCGGTAAAGGAGCAGGCCCACACGCGGGCTCCAGGGGAGTTGTCGGCCGAGGGTACTCCGAGCGCGCCGTAGATTCCCGGTTGATCTGTCGTCTGGGAGCCGCCCATCCACGCCCATTCGTTGTGAACGGCTGGAGGAGGTGGTGTAGTAGTAGTCGAGCCTCCTCCACACCCCAGAAAACAAAGTGGTGCCGCTCCTGCGATAAAGATCAGAAATGGCTTAACCCAGGTCTCCATGTTGGCTCACCTCTTCTACAAACCAACGAATCGAAGCTGCACATCATCTTCACCCGGTGAGGTTGAATAGCGCCGGGTTGGCCTCGATGCCAGCCCGGCGCAAATGTGGCGCACTCGGACAAATGAGATTGCTGTCTAAGGTGTCATCCGCTGTTGGTAGCAGTTGCCACCCCAACACCAATTCAAATTGCAATATTCACCACTGTATACCTCGCCTTGGTATTCCGCCGTCGAAGTCGTGAGAAGCCCAGAAGGGCCGTTATTTGTTCCGCAGCCTCCGTTGCCATAGAGATCGCACAGCGTTGCCGAGGTGCTAATTTGAGTCGCCGCCGTACAACTCAACATAACGACGGCGGCTCCATAATTACCAGATCCAATACACTCTGGAGTCGCCGTGCAAGAGGGCGGCGAGCTCAACGTCAAGGCGTTGATCAGGTTCTGACCGTTTGGGCAGTCCACCGTTTTCGCTTGCTATATAGAGGTCATCGCCTCTGGCGCAGAGGATATGCTGACCGTCGGGCATCCAGGTGGCGTCATGCGCGAGGATGCCGGGAATTCGCTGCACGGTGCCGCCGATTGTGGAGACAATCCAGAGCGCCTGCTCGAGCGCGGTGGCGAGATGGCTGCGCAGCAGCAGGCGGGACCCGTCCGGCGAGATGTCGTCCAGGGACGGCGCGGCCAGTTCGTCGGGCAGGGTAAAAGTATCGGTTTCTCCGTCCGCAATCAGCGCCTGTGCCAGCACGGCCCGCCCGTTCTCAATTTCCTGGAAATAGATTCGCGATTCAACCGTAGCCGTGCCCGGAAAACTTTCAAAGAGCGGATCGCCCGGCGAAACCCGGCCGGAAAACGCGATCTGCGTGATGCGGGGCGGAGGCGTGTAGGCAAGGCGCAGCGACAAGCCGAGCAGGAAGGCGACGATTACCACGGCGGTGGCAGCCAGTGTCCACGCGAGCGCGTGCCACCTGGACTTTCGCCCCGGGACTGAGGCACGCGGGATCTCAAAGAGGCCGAAGCGATACCGTGCCGCCGTCTTTTCCTGATGCTCCGCTGAGGCCCACATAGGAGGGAAACTATTATTAGAGTTTGTATTGTACCCCCCTCAGAGACGTTCAGTTCAATGCCCTTCTGTATCGGTTTCCCGGATGAAAGTTCTATGTATGTTACTGAAAGCCAATAGCTTTTCAGATGACCAACATTTGAAACAAAAAAGGCTTGCTGTGCATTGCCGGTTATGGTCGCAAGCGCGTGTAGTTCCCGCAGGTCCGGCAATGTGAATTGACAGTGCACAGAAAACAGCAATCAGCCATCGGCCAGAAGGATTTTGGGAGGGACATATGAGCATGAGGAATCGAGGTATCAGAGCCGGACGGAGGACAGTTCGGCCAGAAGGATTTTGGGAGGGACATATGAGCATGAGGAATCGAGGTATCAGAGCCGGACGGAGGACAGTATGGACTGTTCTCGTGCTAGCCATATTTGCGATCTTTACCACCCTTGGTGCGCACGCCCAGTCCGACAACGGCAGCATCGTCGGCACCGTGACCGATCAGACAGGCGCAGCCATTCCGAATGCGACCATCAACGTCAGCAACCTGGCCACGGGGCTGAAGTTTCAGGCGACGTCCGACGGCGCAGGGGGATTCGAGATACCCGCCGTGCCGCGCGGCTCTTACAGCGCCGAGGTCCGGTCGAGCGGGTTCCAGAGCCAGGTCGTGAACTTCACCGTCGAGGTGGCAACGTCCCAGACGCTGATCTTCAAGCTGGTGCCTGGAGCGGTAAGCACCACCGTGACCGTAACGGACGCGGCGCCGCTGGTAGACACGACGGACGCCACGATCGGGGAGACCATTCAGAGCAAGCAGGTGACGGACCTGCCGCTGAACGGCCGCAACTTCACCCAGTTGGCCCTCTTGTCGCCAGGCGTCACCCGCGGCGCGTATGGCGACATCGCCTCGGGCGGCGGCAGCTCCAACACGACTGAGACCATGCGCAACAACGAGAGCGGCTCGGCGGCTCTCGCTGTCAACGGCCTTCGTCCGCAGGCGGATAATTACATCCTGGACGGCGTGGATAACAACGAAGGCTTCGTGAACACGATTCTGTTCTATCCCAACATCGACGCCACGCAGGAATTCAAAATCGACACGAACATCGCCTCGGCCGAGTACGGACGCGCCGGCGGCGCCATCGTGATCAGCTCGACGAAGAGCGGCACCAACCAGTACCACGGCTCGGCCTTCGAGTTTTACCGCGACCGCAGCTTCGACTCCAACCCGAACTACCACTTCAACGGAGCGCCGGCCACTCCGGCCGCGGGATTCCTCCGGAACCAGCCCGGTTTCTCCATCGGCGGGCCGATCATCAGGAACAAGCTCTTTGGCTTCGGCGACTACCAGGCGCTGCGCGAGATCCTCGCGGTCTCGCCGCACTACCTCACGGTTCCCACCGCGCTCATGCGCCAGGGCAACTTTACGGAATTGCTGAGCCAGGCGGGCTCGGGATCGAACCAATTCGAGACGCAGTATCCGCGCTGCTATCCCGGCACCGACCCGACTCCACATGGCAACCAGGATCCCTATGCGGGCGCAAGACCCGGCGCCGGGTGGTTTGATCTTCGATCCGACCACCTGCGATCCGCATGGAATCAATCCGCCAGCGCAGTTTGGCTCCGCGGCAAACGGCGGCGGAACGCCGAACGTGATTCCGTCGGCACGCCTGAATCCAGCCGCAGTCAATTATCTCAATGCGTACCCGGCGTATGCCCGCGAACGCGCAGGCGACCGCTACCTGAACAACTACCTCGATACACAGAGCGAGGCCAACAAGTACAACACCTTCGATATTCGCTTCGACTGGAACCCGGCCCCCAACGACCGGGCGTTCATCCGCTTCAGCTACGACAACTCGGTGAACACCAAGACCTCTGAATTCCAGAACCTGCCCGCCGGCGGCGGAACCGGCATCAACCCGACCCACGCACGTGGCTACGACCTGGGCTACACTCACACCTTCTCGGCCAACGTGGTGAACGAGGCGCACATTGCCTACAACCGCGACAACTACGGCTACACGCCGCCCTTGTACGGCGACTATGTGTCGAAGGACCTGGGCATCGTGAACGCCAACATCAACCAGGAGACCACCGGCGGCGCGCTGATCGGCGGCTGGAAGGGCAACCTGGAGTACACCGGCGACTACGGCATCTACGCGGTGCCGCAGAACACCTACGAGGTGAACGATGCGGTGAGCTGGAACAAGGGCCACCACTCCTTCAAGTTCGGCGGCGAGTTCATCCGCCGGCAGGTGGAGTTCTTTAATGCCGAGGAGGGCAAGGGCTACTTCCAGATCGACCAGGGCACGGTCGACTTCACCGGCTACGAAGTTTCCGAGCTGCTGGCCGGCGGTATGGATCAGTACCAGATCGGTTCGGAGCAGGGCTACTTTTCCAACATCGTCCAGGAAGATGGCCTTTTCGGCGAGGACGTTTGGCGCGTGAGCCGCAACCTGACGCTGAACTACGGCCTGCGCTGGGACTTCCTCTCGCATCCGTATGAGTCGCACAACCAGCAGTCCGCCTTCAACGTGGATACCGGCACGGTGATGATCGCGGGCAAGAACGGTGTATCGGACAGCATCATCGCCCAGGACTATCGCGACTTCGCTCCGCGCCTGGGATTTGCCTATGACCCCACCGGCAACGGGAGAACCGTGCTCCGCGGCGGATTCGGGATTTTCTACTTCCTGGACTTCGGTGGCGGCAGTAACCAGCTCGCCGAACAGCCGCCCTTTGGCGGTAGTAACGACTACTACGCCAGCAACGGATACTGCATCACCTTCACCGGACAGCTGCCAATCACGACACCTGTCGACACCGGCAACGCATACAACTGCACCGGCTACACCAGTCCGTCAACGGTTGCATACAGCGCCAGCGGCGACTCCGGCATTCCGCTGCCGGCGCGTGGCTATCCGAACTTCAACCCCGCGAACCCGCCGCCCGGAACCAGCATGATCGCCGTAAACCCCCAGAGCAAAACCAGCACGGTGGAAGAGTGGAACCTGCAGGTGGAGCATCAGTTTGGATCGAACAACGTTCTGAATGTCGCCTACGTGGGAACGAGCGGATCCAACCTGTCCTCCTACTATCCGTACAACATCAACCAGTTCAAAACCGGCATCCAAAACTTCCCGGGACTAGGCGGCATCAATTACAACGACTACAACGGCATCTCGAATTACAACGGCCTGCAGATAAACGCGGTCCACCGCGCCTCCGGCGGGCTAGTCGGCACCGCGTCCTACGCATGGGGGCACACCCTGGATGACTCGACTGGCGCCTTCCAGGGCCAGACGACCGCACTGTACTATGACCCAATGGCCGGATACGGCAATTCGAACCAGGATCAAAGGCAAGTATTCAGCACATCGATCCTTTACCCGTTGCCCTTTGGCCGAGGACAAAGGTTTGCGAACAGCGTCTCGCGTCCCATGGATTGGATGGTGGGCGGATGGCAGACCAGTATTATCGCGCTGCTGCAAACCGGCACGCCGGTGGATCTCTCCACGGGCGAGGACGCGCCGGGCAACCGGCCCGACCTGGTGGGCAAGATCTCCTACCCGAAGTCTACTGGAGGCAACCCCGGCGATTTCTGGTTCAATCCGAAGGCATTCGCGAATCCGCCGGTCGTGAACTCCGCAGCCTGCAACTGTACGGTCTATACACGCCTGGGCACGCTGGGCCGCAATCAGATATTCGGACCCGGTTTCAAAGCGGTTAACCTCAGCCTGCAGAAGACCCTGCAACTGGCCGAGGGATACTCGCTGGAACTGCACGGCGATGCGTTCAACCTGCTCAATACGCCGGCGTTCACCAACCCGAACGGCGGCTTGACATCGTCGCAGTTCGGGCAGATTGAGGGTACCCAGGTGTACACCAATCGCCAGATCCAGTTGGCGGCTCGATTCGTCTTCTAACTCCGGAACCCTCCTGTGTGCGCCACGATGGGACGGGCATGCGCGCGAGGAGAAAATCCGGACCGACCGGGCACAGGCCGCCGAAAGAGCGGCCTGTGCCCAACCATGAAGACAGGGCGGGAGAGCCGAGGAACGGCGAACAGGAGGACTTGACCGATTAACAAATTGTCAGGAACAATTTATGACGCGCGTCAGCGCGGCCTCCGCGACGGCGGGGGCGAGGCCCACGATGGGCCGAGCAATCATGAATACCAACATCAACGCAGCCGCTGGCTGCACCGAACGCCTTTGCTCATATGCATCCTGCTGGGCGGAGCGCTGCTGTGCGGCGCCGGCCGTGCGCAGGCTTCTTGCTCAAACGACAACAACGTGGAGTGGAACTACCTGTTCTCGGACCAGGGACCGCTGTTCGACAGCAATCCGGAGCCCACCGCAACGACTCCGGTAACTGTCACGCTGCGCACCTGCAAGTCAGACATCACCAGCGCGAACGTCAAGTACTACGATACGGGGGACAGCTCCTTCCATTGGGTATCGATGGTCTGGGTATCCAACGATCCTACAGGCACGTTCGATTACTGGCAGGGAACCATTCCCGCCAGCAGACTCCGAGAAGCACTACCGCTTCCAGATCAACGACGGCTCGGCCACCGCATGGCTCAACGCCGCCGGCATCACATCGAGCGAGCCCTCCTCGGGCGACTTCTTCATCATCCCGGGCTTCAAGACGCCGGATTGGATGAAGAACGGGGTGGTGTACCAGATCTTCCCCGATCGCTTCTATAATGGAAACAAGTCCAACGACGTCACCAACGGCAAGTACACGTACGGCGGTTGCGCGACCGAGCAACACGCGTGGGGCACGAGCGTCTTATCCACCGTCGACCCCACCAACTGCAACCACGAGGTATTCTTCGGCGGTGATCTGGCAGGCATCGACCAGAAGCTGAGCTACATCAAGCAGACGTTGGGTGCGGACATCATTTACCTCAATCCCATCTTCAACTCCCCCACCGTCCACAAGTACGACACACAGAACTACTACGAGATTGATCCCGCCTTCGGCACCAGTTCGACCCTGGAGAAGCTGATCGGCGACATTCACAGCAGCACCAACGGTCCGAAGGGCTACATCATCCTCGACGGCGTGTTCAACCACAGCGGCGACAGTAACTGCTGGTTCCAAAAGCAGCTCTACGACAACATTACCTGTTCCTACCAGGGCGCCTACCAGTCGCAGTCGAGCCCCTACGACGGTTACTACACCTTCCAGACGTGGCCCAACCAGTACTCCGCCTTCTTCGGCTTCGGCGGCATGCCGAAGCTCGATTACGGCGCGAGCGGCTCGGCGATGCGCAATCAGGTCTACGGCAGCTCCTCTTCGGTCGTGAAGACCTACCTCTCTTCTCCCTACAACATCGACGGCTGGCGACTGGATGTTGCGGAGGCGCTCGATTCGGGTGGCAACGGCGGCAACGACGCCACCAACCACCAGGTCATGCAGGAGATGCGCTCGGCGGTGAAATCTGTCAACCCCAATGCCGACATTCTCGGCGAGTACTGGGGTGACGCCTCACCCTGGCTCGATGACGGTACGGAGTGGGACAACGTCATGAACTACAACGGCTTCACCCAGCCGGTATCGGAATGGATCTGCGGCGTGGACTACCACGGCAAAAGCGCCTCGATCAACGAGAGCTCGCTCGATAGCTGGCTGCTCGGTACCCGCGCGGACATTCCGATCAATGCGCAGGAGACCTCGACCCTTGAACTCGGTTCGCACGACACGGAGCGGTTCGCGACGCGCTGCGGCGCCGATATCTGGAAGACCTACCTCGGGCTCATCTTCCAGTTCACCTACGTCGGCACGCCCACCATTTACTATGGAGACGAGTACGGCGAGCAGGGCGGCAACGACCCGGACAACCGCCGCACCTTCGACTGGACGCAGGCGAATACCGGCAATTCGGCCGTGGCGCTGACACAGAAGCTGATCTCGATCCGCAACCAGTATCCCCAGTTGCGGACGGGCTCAATACAAGACGCTGTTGGTTGATACGACCAACCACATCTACGCGTTCGGACGATGGGACGCCAATCACCGGATCGCAGTGGTGCTCAATAACACCTCCAATACGGAATCCGTGACGATCCCCGCGTGGCAGTTGAGCATGGCCAATGGATCGTGGGTGACGGATCTACTCACGAACACTACCTATCAGGTCATCAACGGCAACCTCACCGTAACCGTCGAAGGACACTACGGCGCGATTCTCGAGCAGTAGGGATTGCGGAAGGCATGCACGCTCCGCCGCGGCCGCCTCGACACAGCAATCGGGGCGACTGCGGCCGGTACTAATTCGTCTGGTCGCACCGCATAGGGGATGAGATGCTTGCCGCACACGGCGGCGGCGACGCCGCCATCAGTTCTGCGGCTCGCTCGCGTTGCGCGGCCCCCTGGCGACGAAGGAAACTGAATGCCTCAGATTTCTAGAGCCTGTTATTAACTTTATTCCTTTGGAATCAAAGAAATATCCGAGTGCCCCATTGTCACTGACGATGGGAGGATGGGAAACAAGGGGCAAGTCGGTTATCCCAGCGATGTGACAGATGAAGAGTGGGCCTTTGTGGCGCCGTATCTGGCGCTGTGCCGGGAGGAAGCAGAGCAGCGGGAATACAGCCTTCGCGCGGTGTTCAACGGCCTGCGCTACATCGTGCGCACCGGCGGCCAGTGGCGCTACATGCCCCACGATCTTCCTCCCTGGCCGGTGGTCTATCAACAGACGCAACGCTGGATTCGCGCCCAATGTTTCCAGACCATGGTCGAGGATCTGCGCATGCTGTTGCGCGAGTTCTCGGGACGCAAGGCGCAGCCGACGGCAATGATCCTGGACAGCCGCACGCTGCAATCCACGCCGGAGTCTGGCGCGCGAGCCGGCTACGATGGAGCCAAACGGCGCAAGGGGTCGAAGGTTCATGCGGCTGTGGATACGCTGGGCCATCTGCTGGCCCTTCATGTCACGCCGGCCGATGAGCAGGATCGCGCACAAGTCGGCGAACTGGCCCGGCAGGTGCAGCAGATCACGGAGGAGAATGTCGCGTTGGCTTACGTGGACCAGGGCTACACGGGAGAGGCGGCTGAAGAAGCGGCCGCCGAGCATGGCATCCAACTGGAAGTGGTCAAGCATACGCGAGGCCAAGCGCGGCTTCGTACTGCTGCCGCGAAGATGGGTGGTGGAAAGAAGCTTCGCCTGGGCCGCGCGCTTCCGCCGCCTGGCCCGCGACTACGAAAGACTCGCCACTACCCTCGGAGCCTTCCACTTCCTGGCCTTCGCCTGCCTCATGATCGCTAACCTCTTCAGGTTGCTCGCATGAAGTTAATAACAGGCTCTAGATGGCTAAGATTGACGCCGACGTATCCGCTGGCGGAAGCGCCGGTCCAGTTTGCAAGATTCACGTAGATTGTTGCGTTCGAACCCGGCGTATAACGGGCCAGATCTGTATTGACACTGTTGATGATGGGACCTGTAAGAGCTGTCGAGCACAGCAGCAGCGCGGCTAGGAGGCATCCTCCCAGGCGGCAGAGTGTGCCCATCAAAACGGAGAACCGCCAAGCAGCGCGCCGACTGCGCAGAAGAGATGAGGCGCGTTGCAGAACCCTTTTGAAGCTTGCGTGGAGAGGGGCCATAGATAACTCCTTCGAGAAGTTTGACGTGAATTGGTCGAGTGGCTGGCGGGCTCGAGGCCCAGGAGACATGGCTGCGATAGCCTAAAGCGCGGCGAACCTGCGGCTCACGACCAGCGTTACTATTCGCGCCGCAAACAGTCGATGGAGAGGGGGCGAGGCTGAGTTTTCCCCGAGGTTTTTCCGACGCACGCGAATCGCCTTGATCCGCTCGTTGATAGCCCATCCCCCCATTGTTGACCGCAAGCGCGAATTGAATCGCTAGTGATATTGATTCGGTTCAAGTCCGCCTTAAGAGCTTTGAGCTTGGCTTTCGGGATGGGGCCGAATTGCGACGCTGAATCCAAAATCCCTATCTCCTCGCAAAGCTGCGACAGGGGGCAAAGCGCGGTTCACGCGGCGTCTACAACAGCTCTCCGATATAGACACCGTAGGGGCCCAGCGCGATGGACTTGAGGGAAGCCGGATCGGCGGCGCCGGGGGATTTGAGTAGGGTCTTCAGGCGGTGGGGTTCGATGCTGACGCCGCCGATGGTTAGGTCGACAGTTTGCGGCTCGGCGGTGAAGTTGACGCTGACGACCACTTGCGGCGCGCCGGGGGCCTGGCGCATCCAGCTCAGCACTCTTGTGTTTCCGGTGTCGAGCATGATGTTGGCGCCGTTTTCAAATGCCGGAACGGTTTTCTTGAGACGGATGAGCGTGCGGTACCAGTTGAAGAGCGAGTCTGGATCGTCCTGTTCAGCGTCGACGTTGATCTCGGCGGCGCTGGGCGGCACGGGCAGCCAGGGCTTACCCGTAGTGAAGCCGGCGTTGGCGGCTCGCGTTCCACTGCATGGGCGTGCGCTCGCCGTCGCGTCCTTTTTCCTTGGGCCAGCCGGTGATGCCAATAGGGTCTTTCACATCCTGCTTGCGCGTGGGCGGAGTTGTCTTCATGCCGATTTCATCGCCGTAGTAGAAGAGCGCTGCGCCGCGGCTGGCAAAGAGCAGGGTGGCGATCACGCGCTCGATGTCGGTGTCGTGCGCGCCGTCGCCGTAGCGCATGTCGATGCGCGGGTTGTCGTGGTTGTCGAAGAGCAGCAGCGGCATGTTGCCGCCGATCTGGTTTCCGCGTCGATGAGCTTGGCTGCGGAACTCCGCCACGTCGAGCTTGTTGATGAAGCCCACCTGGGTGTCCATGGGCAGATGGAACTCCGGCTTGTCCGCGAGCCGTACATCTTGGCCAGCTCGGCGATGTTGGGCAGGTAGGTTTCGCCGATCAGCACGCGCGTGCCGGGAAACGCCTTCAAGTCGAATTTGTCCGCATCAGCGCGCATTCCTGCATGACCTCATGCACACCCGGCTGGTTGTTGGTCTTCGACTCATCCAGTTGCGGGTCGCCGTAGGCATTGATCATAGGCTTGCCGTCCTTGCCGTTGACTACGCCTTCGTCGGTCAGCTTGGGATCCTCGAAGAGGTCGATGATTGCGTCGAAGCGAAAGCCGCCCACACCACGCTTCAGCCAGAAGCCCATGATGTTTTTGAAAGCCTCGTGGACTTGGGGTTGTACCAGTTCAGGTCCGGCTGCTGGATGTAGAACTTGTGGTAGTAGTACTGGCGCGTCGTTTGGTCCCACTGCCAAGCGGAGTGCCCAAAGTACGACTGCCAGTTGTTGGGCGGCTGGCCTTTGCCGGTTGCGGTCTCACCCTTGCCGTTGCGCCACACGTACCAGTCGCGGTAAGGATTATCGCGAGACGAACGCGACTCAAGAAACCACTTGTGCTGATCGGATGTGTGGTTCATGACCATGTCCATGATGACGCGGATGTTGCGCTTTTTGGCTTCGGCCACCAGGCGGTCGAAGTCGGCGAGCTTGCCGTACTGCGGATCGATGTTGCGAAAATCGGAGATGTCGTAGCCGAAGTCCACCTGCGGCGAGGGATAGACGGGCGTGAGCCAGATGGCGTCGACGCTGAGTTTCCGGAGGTAGTCGAGGCGCTCGGTAATGCCGTTCAGGTCGCCGATTCCGTCGCCGTCGGTGTCCTGAAAGCTGCGCGGGTAAATCTCGTAGATGACTGCGTTCTTCCACCAGTCCCGTTCACTAGCGTGAGGTGTGTTCTTCACTTCATCTCTT